>NZ_JAFBCK010000001.1:6480000-7681387 GCF_016907695.1 Actinokineospora baliensis
CGTCGGGGGCGATGCCGATGCCGTTGTCGCTGGTGGTGATGGTGACGGCGCCGTCGACCCATTCGGCGGCGACGTGGACGCGGGGGGTCACCCCGGGGGCGACGTACTTCACGGCGTTGCCCAGGAGGTTGGCCATGACCTGGCGCAGCAGGGTGGGGTGGCCGGGCACCTCGGGGAGGCGGTCGCGGGTGATCTCCACCCTGGCGCTGCCCGCGCTGAGCTCGGCGGCGAGGTCGTCGACGATGCCGTCGAGGTCGACCTCGCGCAGGCCGAGGGACTCGTGCGACGAGCGGGCGTGCGCGAGCAGGTCGTCGATCATGACCGTCATCCGGCCCGCGGCGCGGGAGATCGCCGCCAGTGCCGTGCGCTCGGCCGCGCCGCGGTCGGCGATGAGGTCGGCGACCACTTCGGTGTAGGCGGTGATGGCGGTCAGCGGCGACTTGAGGTCGTGGGCGACCATCGCGGTGAACCGGTCGAGCTCGTCGTTGGCGGCGGCCAGTTCGCTGTTGGCCAGCGCGACCCGCTCGCGGGCGGCCTCGCGCTCGGTGACGTCGCGCAGGAACGCGTGGAACCGCCGCTCGCCGCGCCAGGTGAACGACGCCAGGCTCAGCTCGACCAGCAACCCGCTGCCGTCGCGGCGGCGGGCCGGGACCTGGACGAGGCCGTCGTGCAGGCGGGGCACGCCGGTCTCGGCGCGGGCGACGAGGCTGTCGTTGTGCGCCTTGGCGAGGCTGGCCGGGATGATCAGCTCGTCGAGGCGGCGACCGGTGGCCTGCTCGGCGGTCCAGCCGAACATCGCCTCGGCGGCGGGGTTCCACGCGGTGACCGCGCCGCGGGCGTCGGCGACGATGAACGCGTCCGGCGCGGTGTCGAGGATGGTGGCCAGCAGCCGCTCGCGGTCGGCCAGTTCCTGGCGCTGCGCGCGTTCGACCGTCACGTCGCTCATCGACACGACCGCGCCGAGCGGGGTGCCGTCGGCGCGCTTGAGGGCGCGGCCGGTGCACACCACGCGGACCGGCTCGCGGCCGTGCGGGGCGATGACCATCTCCACGTCGGCCACCGAGCCGGTGGTCAGCGCGCGGCGCAGCGGGACGTCGTCCTGCGCGAGCGGGGTGACGCCGTCGGCGGCGTAGAGGCTGTAGCGGTGCGACCAGTCGGCCGGGTCCAGCTCGGGGTCGGGGTCGAGGCCGTGCCAGTCGCGGGAGGCGCGGTTGAACAGGGTGAGCCTGCCGTGCTCGTCGCAGGCGACGATGGCGACGTCGATGGTCTCGTGGACGGCGTCGGTCAGCTCTTGGCGCGCTTCGAGGTCGCGGGCGTAGTTCTCGGCGAGTGCGCGCGCCGACTCGGCCTCGGCGGCCAGCGCACTGGTGATCCTGGCGTGCTTGCGCCGCTCGAACAGCCCCAGCACGACCCGCGCCAGGTCCCCCAGCGCCGCGACCTGGTCGTCGGTGAACTCCCTGGTCTCGGTGTCGAACGCGCACAGCGTGCCGAGCACGTGGCCGTCGGGGGTGATCAGCGGCACCGACAGGTAGCCGCGGACCTTGCCGATCGCGCCGGTGACCCAGGGGTTGTCGGCGAAGCGGTCGTCGAGGCTGGCGTCGGGCACGTGCACCGCGACACCGGTGCTGACGACGGTCTCGCACATCGAGTCCACGCGCGGGGAGTTGGCGCCGTCGAAGCCGACCGTGGTCAGCTGGCACTGGCGGTGCTCGTCGAGCAGGTTCAGGCTCGCGGTGGGCACTCCGGCGACGTGCGCGGCCACCCGCACCACCGCCGACAGCTCGTCGTCGGCGGGCGCGTCGAGCACTCCGTACTCGTGCAACGCCGCCAACCGCGCGATCTCGCTCACCGCCTGCCCTCCCGGTCACGGTCCTCAGTGGGATTCCTGCTCACCTGTCATCGACCGGGGCGCACCCCGACATGAACGTAATGAGCGCCACCGGATCGAGTGGCCGGGGCAACCGGAACGCACCCGGATCCGACCCGAATCCCACCGCCACGGCGATATCCGGACCCGCGGCTCGGATCGCGTGCGCGGATGCTCACCGTGCGTCCACATCGGCCGGGCGGGCGGTGTGCCGATCAACCCACGGGTGGACGCCGGGCAACACCGGGCCCGGCCAGGCTCGTCCTATGTGGAGGAAATGGACCCTCGCGGTCCCGCTCGTGCTCGTCGGCTCGGTGCTCACCGCCGTGCCCGCCGTGGCCGAGGGGATCGCGTGGCAACGGTGTGGCGCCGCGGACTGCGGCGAGGTGCGGGTACCGCTGGACTGGTCGCGGCCGGGCGGGGCGAAGATCACGGTGGCGGTGAGCCGGTTGCCCGCGACCGACCCGGCCAGGCGGATCGGGGTGTTGGTGATCAACCCCGGTGGGCCGGGCGGCCCTGGACGGGCCCTGCTGCGCGACCACGGCACGGAGTTGTTCCCGGCGGACCTGCGGGCGCGCTTCGACATCATCGGCCTCGACCCGCGCGGCGTCGGGGAGAGCAGACCGGCCATCGCCTGCCCGGTGCCGCCGAACGGGCCCGGGGTGACGCAGTTCCCGACGACCCGCGCGGAGTACGACCGCCTGATCGCCTACAACCGCTCGGTCGCCGCGAGTTGCCGGACGGCGACCGGACCGCTGATCGATCACGTCGACACGGTCAGCGCCGCCCGTGACATCGACGTCGTGCGGGCGGCGCTGGGCGAGCAGAAGATCAGCTGGCTCGGGCTGTCGTACGGCTCCATGTTGGGGGCGACCTACGCGGGGATGTACCCGAACCGGGTGCGCGCCGCGGTGCTCGACGGCGCGGTGGACCACACGATCGGCAGCCGCCGGATGGCCGTCGACGAGGCGCGGGCGACCGAGGACGTGTTCGGCGCGTTCGCGCGGTGGTGCGCCACCGACACCTCGTGCGCGCTGCACGGTCGGGATGTGGCGGCCGAGTACCGGGCGCTGCTCGACAGCGGCGCGGACGGGCTGACCGCCGAGCAGATCGGCTACTCCGCCTACGGTCTGCTCAGCCTCACCGACTACTGGCCCGACCTGGCGACCGCGATCCGGGACCGCACGGGGTTCGAGGAGGGCGGCAGCGCTCCGGCGTACCGGGTGATCGCGTGCCACGACTTCCCGAGTGACATCCGCTCGTTCGCCGACATGACCGCGCGCCTCGCCGAGATCCGCGCGGTGGCGCCGAACACCCGCGGCCACGTCGAGGGGTGGGACGTGCAGGCGGGCTGCTTGGGCTGGCCGATCCCGGCGAAGAACCCGTGGGGGCCGACGCCGGTGCGCGGCGCGCCGCCGATCCTGGTGGTCAGCGGCGAGCACGACCCGGCGACCCCGCACTCCTGGGGGATCGGGCTGGCTTGCCAGATCTCGGGTTCACGCCTGCTGACCTGGACCGGCGTGGGGCACACCGCGTACTTCAACGACACCACGACCCGGCAGCGGGAGATCGACTACCTGCTGCGGCCCTGATTCCAGGGGGAGCGGTTTCACGGCCGCTCCCCCAACGCCCAACGGACCGCGTCTCCCAACTCGCGCACGACTGGCACGCCAAGGCCTTCCGCGCGGGTTTGGCTCACCAGGGCGCCGCGAGTCGGGTGGTAGAGCAGGCACGGAACACCGCAGGCCCGTGCGGCGCGGATGTCGTCGTCGCTGTCCCCCACGATGAGCACGCCCTCGACCCCCACGGCGTCGAGGTGTCTGCGCAGGTGGGGTTCTTTGCGTTGCGGCTCATCGGATCGCATGCCGTCCACCCGGTCGAAGAAGTGGGCGATCGCGTGGAACTGCGGTAAGGCGACCAGGTGTTCGTGCGGGTACATCGACAGCAGCGACTGGGTTCTCCCGGCGTCTTTCCACGCTGCCAGCGCCGCCACGGTGTGGGCGTGGAGCCGGGCTTGCTCAAGCAGGTCGGCGTAAGAGCGTTGGAAGTGCGCGTTGATGTCGAGCTGTTGTTGTGCGGTAAGGGCTTGTCCCGCAAGGCGTTCGTAGAAGTCCGTGATGGGGCGGGTGAAGTTCTCCTGGTACCCGGTCACGGTCACCTCTGGCAGACCGCTGCGGGAGAACGCCTCTATCGTGGCGCGCACCAACGCGTCGCCGTCGTCGAAGAGGGTTCCGTTCCAGTCCCACACTATGTGGTCGATCCGCACGCGCGGCCTCCTCGCCTCAGCCACGGTCTGCGATCATGGTCGGGTGCGGCGAGCGCAGTCCCGGGCCACGGCGGCCAACGTGCGCGGCTACTCGGGTGACGAGGTCGCGGGTTACCTGGGCGACCCCTACCACCGGCTGCGGCTGCGGCACGCGCTGGACCTGCTCTCCGAACACCTGCCGCGCGGCGCCGTCGTGGCCGATCTCGGCGCGGGCGGCGGCGAGGTCGCGGCCCTGCTCACCCAGCGCGGCCTGCGCCCGATCGCCTGCGACGTGGTCACCGACGCGTGCCGGGTGGCGCTCGACGCCGGGTTCCCGGCTGTGCGCCTGGACGTCGGCGACCTCTTGCCGTTCCGGTCGCGTTCGCTCGACGGCGTCCTGGCCGGGGAGATCATCGAGCACGTCTACGACCCGGCGCTGCTGCTGGCCGAGTGCCACCGGGTGCTGCGGCCGGGCGGGGTGCTGGTGCTGACCACGCCCAACCTGGCGCCCGCCCAGGACAGGGTGCGGTTCCTGTTCGGCCGGGCGCCCCGGCAGGTCGACCCGTTCCACGAGTACCTGCACCTGCACATCCGCCCGTTCACCTACCCGCTGCTGGCCACCGGCCTGCGCGCGGCGGGGTTCGTGCCGTCGCCGCCGCGGTCCAACCACGTCGTCTGGCGCACCCGCCGCCGCGAGTTCCGGTCGCGCTGGGCCGCCCGCCGCTGGCCCACCCTCGGCGGATCTCTCGTCGTCGCCGGGCTCCGGCGGCCCTGACCGGCTCAGAACGGCTCCTCCGGCGGCACCGCGTGCACCTCGCGCAGCACCCCGTCGAGCTCGCCGACCTCGAAGCGGCACAGCCCGACCGCGTGCCAGAACTCCCCCGCCTGGGTGCCCTCGACCTTGTACCGGCCGTCCGGGGTCACCGCGGCCGATGCCTCGGGCAGGCCGATCATCGTCAGCCGCAGCCCGCGCTCGGCCACGTCCCACAGCCGGGTGGTGCCGTCGGCGGCGCCGCTGGCCAGCGTCCGCCCGTCCGGGCTGAACGCCAGTGACAGCACCCGCCTGGTGTGCCCGGCCATGCGGGCCAGCACGGTCCCGGTCCCGGCCTCCCACAGGTAGATCACCGCGTCGTCACCGGCCACGGCCAGCACGCGGCCGTCCGGGCTGAACGCGCCAGCCCACAACCTGCCGCGCTGCGCGGTGAACACCCGGACCAGCTCGTGGTCGGCGACCCGCCACAGCACCGCGGTGCCGTCGTTGCTGACGCTGGCCAGCAGTTGCCCGTCCGGGCTGAACCGCACGTCGTAGACCCGGTCGGTGTGCCCCTCCAGGGTGGCCAGGCAGGCGCCGGTCTCGCGGTCGAACAGCCGGACCTTCGTGTCGTCGCAGCCGGTGGCGACCAGCGAGCCGTCCGGGCTGAAGACGATCGAGCGCACCCGGCCGCGGTGTTCGAGCAGCACCAGCACCTCGCGGCCGGTCGCCTGCCACCACAGCCGGACGGTGTCGTCGTCGTTGGCGGTGGCCAGCACCTCGCCGTCCGGGGAGAACGCGCTGGCCCAGACGTACTCGGTCTCGACGTCGACCTCTTGGCCCGAGTGCCAGGTGCTCAACTGCCACAGGTGCATGCCGCCGTCGTTGCTCGCCGTGGCCAGCAGCGGTCTCACCGGGTTGAACACCGCGCCGGTGAGCTGGTCGCCGCGCCCGGTGAGGACCTGGAGCCTGCGGCCGGTTGCCGGGTCCCAGACCCGCACGACACCGTCGTTGCCCGCCGCGGCGAGCAGGTCGCCCGCGGGGTTGAAGTCCACCTGGGTGACCCGGCGGCCGTGGCCGTGCACCTCGAACCGCTGCCTGCCGCTGGCCGGGTCCCACAGCCGGACCGCGCCGTCGCGGCCGGTGGTGGCCAACTGCGCGGAGTCCGCGCGGAAAGCCAGCGGCCACACCGCGCCGCGGTGCGCGGCGAGTTCCTGGGTCTCCTGGCCGGTGGTGGTGTCCCACACGCGCAGGGTGCCGTCGCTGTCGCCGCTGGCGAGCGTGCGGCCGTCGGGGCTGAACGCGAGGTGGTACACGTTGGTGGCGTGCCGGTGCTGCAACGCCTCGGAGGTGGGCCTGCCGGTCGGCGGGATCGTCCACAACCGCACCGAACCGGAGATGTCGCCGGTGGCCACGACGTCGCGGTGCGGGTGGAAGGTGGCCGCGTAGACGTGCCCGGTGTGCCCCTCGAGCCGGTGCGCCTCGGTGCCGGACTCGACGTCGAACAGCCGCAGGTGCGCGTGCTGGCCGCCGACCACGAGCAACCGGCCGTCGTGGCTGAAGTCCAGGGTGTAGACGGCCGCGCCGGGGCTGGCGAACCGGTGCCGCTCGGTGCCGGTGGCCAGGTCCCAGATCCGCACCGCGCCCGACTCGTCGGCGCTGGCCAGCAGCGACCCGCCCGGGTGGAACGCGATCGCCCACACCCGTTCCACGTGCCCGCCGAGCCGGTGCACCTGTTCGCCGCCGGGGACCGAGCGCACGACGACCTCGCCAGCGCTGTCGCCGTAGGCCACCACCGTGCCGTCCGGGGAGATCCGCAGCGGCCACACCGGCGCGGTGTGCCCGACGCCATCGGCGACCACCACGCCCGGCTCGCCGGTCGCCGGGTCCCAGAACCGCACGGTCCCGTCTGCGGCGACGGTGACCAACGCGCTGTCCGGCGGGCCGAAGTCGACCGCGTACACCCGGTCCAGGTGGCCGTTGAGGGTGCGCAGCGGCAGGCCCTTCTCCGTGTCGCACAGCAGCACACCGCCGTCGCCGCTGCCGACGGCGAGCAGCGAGCCGTCGGGGCTGTAGGCCAGCGGGCGGGGCAGGCGGCCGTCCTCGAAGCCGAACTGGACACCGACGCCAGCGGGACGCAGACCGGTCAGCACGGGCTGTCCGGGGGTGATCGCGGCCGACCGCAGTTCCCTGGCCGCGCGCAGCGACGGGTCCGCCACCACGTTGATCAGGGCGGCCCTGGTCCACGTGCTGCCGGTGACCACCACGCCGCGCAGGTCGGCCTCGGCGAGCCGGGCGCCGCTGAGGTCGGCCCCGGACAGGTCGGCGTCGCGCAGCACGGCCCGGTCGAGGCGGGCGCGGCGCAGGGTCGCGCCGCGCAGCGTGGCCCTGGCGAGCTTGGTGCCGATGAGCAGCGCGTCGGTCAGGTCGGCGCCGGTGAGGTCCACACCGGACAGGTCGCGGTGCGAGAGGTCCTCGCCGCGCAGCACCGCTTCCCGCATGTCGGTCTTGGCCGGGGTGCGCAACCGCTTGCTGATCTTGAGGGCGTTGGCGTCGGTGACCGGGTCGCCGCCGGGGTGCGCGGCCCACTCGCGCAGCCGACCGGGATCCCCCAGGTCGCACAGGAAGTCCACGGTCAGCTGGGAGAGCTTGCGGCGGCCCAGCAGCGCGGGCCTGCCGTCGCCGAGGCCGAGCTGGCGGGCGATCTCCTTGGCGACCAACCACTCCATCACCGACGCGTGGATGAACCCGAACAGGCCGTCGTCGGTGCGCACCAGCAGGCTGCCCGCGCCGACGGCGTGCGTGGCCTGCGGCGGCGACAGCGGGGTGTCGGCCAGCCCGGCGAGCGCCTCGGCGACCTCGGCGACGTCGTCGAGGCGCAGCAGGACCTGGTCGGACTCCCACACCCGCAGCGCCAGGGTGGTGACGGCGAACCGCAGTTCGTCGACGGTGAACCCCGCAGGCGAGCCGGGCGGGTGCGCGCGGCGGTGCTCGTGGGCGAGCCAGGAGGCGAGGATCTCCTCGTAGAGGCCCGCCGCGCTGATCGTGTCGCGGGCGGCGACGGCGGCCAGCCGCTCGGGGTCCAGACCCGCGACGAAGCTGAGCATCCTCGGGTTGCGCGAGAGCCCGCCGAGGTCGTCGACCCGGCCGATCAACTCGACCCGTTCGCGTGCGGTCGGCTCGTCCCCGCCGTACCGGTTGACCAGGTAGTCGTCGATCTGGCTCTGGCTGAAGTCCTCCAGCAGCAGCACGCGCCGCTGGGTCAGCGCGCCGAGCCGCTCGCCGAGCGCGGTGCGGACCTGGTCGTCGCTCTGGAAGTGCTGGGTGCGGCTGGTGACCACGACCTTGGCCCTGCCCTCCGCCGCGGCGAGCAGGGTGGTGAGGTGGTCGGCGGCGCGGTCGTAGCTGACCCGGCTGGCCAGCTCGTCGAACCCGTCGAACAGCAGCACGACCCGGCCCTCGCGCAGCAGGTAGCGGAAGGCGCGCAGGTCGATGCGGGACTCGCCGTGGTTGGCCAGGTGCGCGGCGACCAACCCGTCGACGCTGTGCGCCTTGTCCAGCGCGTGCAGCTCGATCAGGATCGGCGCCACCCCCGGCAGCCGGGCAGGCAGGGTCATCGCGAGGGTGCGCATGGCGAAGGTCTTGCCCCGGCCGAAGTCGCCCATCAGCAGCACGAACCGGCCCTCGTCGGCGGAGAGCAGCTCGACGAGTTCCCCGACGACGTCCTCGCGCACCGCCGCGGCGGAGGCGGCGGTGCCCGCGATCTCGCGGAAGCGTTGCCGCACGTACAGCTCCGGCGGGTACACCCGGTCCTTGGCGAGCCGCTCGGTCTGCGCCGTGACGTACCCGCGCAGGTCGAGCAGGCCCTGGAACTCGGTGAAGCTGCGCACCCGGACCCCGTCGCGCAGCGCGTCGGAGCGCAGCGTCAGCCCGGGGGTGGGGCCCTGGTAGACCAGCTCGGAGACCATGTCCTCCGCGTTGCGCCTGCGGACCCTGGCCAGCGCGGCGACCTCGGCGGCGGTGGGTTCGCCGATGTGCGCGGCGATCAGGAACTGCGGCACCACGTCGCCGTCCGGGTAGCTGACCCGCAGCACCGGCGGGCGGCCGGGCAGCCTGCGCACCGCGGCCCCGGGATGCCGGACCTCGAGGACCTCGGTGATCCGGCGCAACAACTGGTCGACCGGGTACTCGTCCTCGGTCGAGCGAGCGGGCGCCTCGGTCAGCTGGGGCCCGGTGCCCGACGGGGCGGTGAACGCCTGGCCCGCGGAGCGCCAGCGGCGTTCGGTGTGGCCGACCCGGCGCGGGGTGCCGTCGAGCGACCAGCTCCGCACGCCGTCGGCGGTGAGGTGCAGCAGCCGGGGGCCACCGCGCGGCGGCACCACCACGGGACCGCCGTCCGGCCGTGACTCGATTTCGGCACCGCCCGAGCCGTCGCCGGTGAGCAGCAGGTTGAGGCGGTCCCCGAGGGTGGCGTCGAGGGCCTCGGCGTCGTCGAGCGCGGCGGGGCCACTCGCCGACGGGGTGTGGCCGACGACGCCGATCCGCAGGTAACCGGCCTGTTCGTAGGAGGCGAGCGCGGTGGCGAACCAGGCGAGCTGCTCGGCACCCAAGTGGCCGGGTTCGTCATGGGTCAGGTGGGTGCGGGTGACGGTCGAGTTGAGGGCGGCGACGGCCACCCGCAGGTCGGGGACCTCGATGAGCGACCAGGGCTGGTTCGCGTCGAACACCGTGCCGCTGGGGTGGATCTCGCGGTGCAGGCGCTCGTAGTGCAGCCACTTGCTGAAGTACGGCGGCTCCGGGTCGATGCTCTCCGCGCGGCACTGCGCGAAGTACGCCTCGCACGCGGGGCCGGTGATGTCGCCGCCACCCGGCACGACCACCAGCCGACCCGCATCGATGCCCAGCAGGGACCGCAGGCCGGTGAGGAAACCGCGGGCCTGCTCGAACTGCTCGCGGGTGCCGGAGTCGGTGAGGCTGCCGCTGACGATGACCAGTTCCGGTGTGGGCAGCCCGGCTTCGCCGAGGTGGGCCAGGCTCGCGTCCACAGTGGCCAGTCGGTCGACCGGGTTCTGGCCGCCCGCACCGAACCTTGGGCCGGGGACGAACAGGACGCCGAGTTCGTGGCGCGGCCCGGAGGCGGGGGCGGCGGGCGGGAAGGTCGCCTTGGCGGTGTCGCGGCGTGGCGCGGGAATGGTCTCCGGCGACGGCGGTCGCTGAGCGGCCGCGCCGGGGTAGCGCGGGTTGCCGCCGGGCTTGGCGCGGCCGGTGATGGCGTGTTCGAGCCGGTCGAGCAGCCGCGCCTTGGCCAACTCCGGGTCGTCGATGCCGACCAGGTCGACGAAGGTGATCGGGGCGAGCAGCCCCTCGGGGAAGACGTCGGCCACCCGCACCGGCAGCAGCAACTTGGTGTCGGGGCGGTCGTGCGCGGCCTGCAGCGCGGCCATCCACTCGAGCCTTCCGTACTGCGAGCGCAGGTAGTCGCGCGAGAGCACGGCGATCACCGCGCTGGACTCGCGGATGCCCCGGTCGATGAAGTCCAGGAAGTGCGTGCCCGGCACGAAGTCCCACGCCTGGATCATCACCGAGTACCCGGCCGCCTCCAGTTCGTGCGCGATCCAGGTGGCCCAGGCGTCGTCGACCAGCGAGTAGCTGATGAAGAAGTCCACCGGCCCCGACCGCGGTGGCCTGGGGCCGCGGACCGAGGCCCGCTGGCTGGGCAAGGTTGGCTGGGCGGGCTGGGGTGCGGCGGGCGGGGCCGGTTCGACCAGTTCGGTGACGGCCACGCCGAGGGCCAGAGCCAGCACCGAGATCTCACCGGGCGTGGCGCCCCTGGCGCCCGACTCGATGGCGGTGATGGCGGTGGTGTCGAGCCCGCCCGCCCCCACCCTGGCGCACTCCACGGCGAGCCGGACCACCGACCAGCCCTGCCGCCTGCGCGCCTCGGTGAGGCGTTGGGCCACATCCGACTCCGCTGGGCTCATCCGTGCCTCCCGTCAGCCGAACAGCGGGCGCGGAAGGGTCGCCCCCTGCCTGGCTATTCTCCGCGTGCCTGGCGCGAGGAATGGCTGTTGAGCCTACCGGTCGCATTTCCGCTGTCGAATCCCCCGATCGGGGTCCCCGAAAACGGTGCGTCGCCGAAATGGGTGGTGCAGGTGCCGTAGCGGCTCATGCCGTACACGGCCAGACCGGGCAGGACACCGCTGAACTCGGCGGCGGGCGGCAGGTCGGTGAGGTCGATGCGGAACTCGGGGTCGACCGGCCAGGCGAGGGTGACGTGCGGGTTGAACCGGTCGGTCGCGCCGCCGTCCCACTGCTCGGTGATCTCGTCGTAGCCGAAGCGGGTCAGCTGGGCGCGCCTGGCCGGGTCCTGGGCCGGGTCGCCGATGAGCCCGGCGACGCTCTCGCCAGCGGGGTCGGTGTCGCGCAACCGGCCGCGCCGCAACGGTTCGACGGCCGCGACGACCGCGCGCTGCAGCGAGATCCACTCGGCGGTCTTGCGGAAGTACAGCTCGGGGGCGCCGACCGGGTTGTGCCGGTAGTACTGGCCTTCGGCGACCAGCGCGGGCAGCCCGGCGGCCAGCGCGCGGGTGGCGGCCACGACCGCGTCGACCTCGGTGGTCTCGACCGCGAGCATGAACAGCGACACGTGCGGGGCACAGGGTCCTGCCTGGTCGAACGGGTCGCCGAGGCGGAACCAGGACGGGCTGCCGCCCACCCGCATCCGGTCGGTGAGCCGGTCGCTGAGGGCCAGTGCGGTGTCGTCGAGGTGCCGTGGCAGAACCGCCACGATGTCGACTGTCTCCATGGCGGAACTCCTCGGGGTGGGAATCGCCCGGGTGTTGTGGTGGTGCGCGCGCGGCACAGGGTAGTGGTGCGGTCGGGGTGCGCGACAGCGGTTCCGGAAAAGTCGAATTCGCCGGTATTCCCTCGTTTGCTGCGTTCGAGGGAATGGCTAGCCCATTCCGGGGATGAGCGCGCCCGTGTGGCAGCATGGCGCGCATGCCGGACAAGCCGCTGGATGGCGCCACCACCCGCCGGTTGCCGAAACTGCACGCGCTGGACTGGGTCGCGATCGGTCTGCTGCTCGCGGGCGGGGCGTGCGTGCTGGTGGGGCTGCTGCCCGCGGCCGACGCGGGCGCCACGATCTCGCGGCTGGTGCCGCTGCTGCTGTTCCTCGGCTCGGTGATCATCCTGGCCGAGCTGACCGCCACCGCCGAGGTGTTCGACGTGGTGGCGACCCGGCTGTCGATCCTGGGCCGCGGCCACTACGCGCTGCTGTTCCTGCTGTGCCTGGCGCTGGCCGCGGTCACCACGATGGGGCTCAACCTCGACACCACCGCGGTGCTGCTGACCCCGGTCCTGCTGGCCCTCGCGGCCAAGCTGCGGGTGGAGGCGTTGCCGCTGGCGATGACCACGGTCTGGCTGGCCAACACGGCGAGCCTGCTGCTGCCGGTGTCGAACCTGACGAACCTGCTCGCCGCCGACCGGGTCGCGTTGGCGCCCGCGGAGTTCGCCGCCCGGATGTGGGCGCCGCAACTGGCGGCGATCGTGGTGACAGGGGTGTTCCTGTGGGTGTTCTACTGGCGCCGGGCGGGGGACGCGAAGACCGGCTACGCCATCCCGGGCAGGCACGAACCTCGGGACCCGGTGCTGTTCCGGGTCGCGGCGGTGGCGTGCGTGCTGTTCGTCGTCGGCATCCTGGCCGGGGTGCCGATCGGCATCGCGTCCTCGGTGGCGGCGGGGATCCTGGTGGTGGCGTTCGCCGTGCGGATGCGTTCGGCGTTGCGGCCCGCGCTGCTCCCGTGGCGGCTGCTGGTGTTCGTGATCGGCTTGTTCCTCGTGGTGGAGACGGTGAACCGGCACGGGCTGGCGGATCTGGTGCACGCGCTGATGGGCGACGCGGACGACGCGGCTGGCGCGGCCAGGGCGGCGGGCACCGGCGCGCTGCTGTCGAACCTGGTGAACAACCTGCCCGCCTACGTGGCGGGCGAATCCGTTGTCCCCCTTGGCAACCACAACCAGTTGCTGGCCCTGCTGGTCGGCACGAACGTCGGCCCCATCGTCACGCCGTGGGCGTCGCTGGCGACGCTGCTCTGGTACGAGCGCTGCGTCTCCGCGGGCGTCCGCGTCCCGATGCGCCGGTTCGTGTGGACCAGCGCGGGATTGGCGGTCACCGCACTCGCGGCGACCGTCGCGGCACTGCTGCTGGTCGGCTAGAGCGCCGATCAGCCGGGGACCCGGCCGTCGGCTATGGCGGCGAGCACGACCACGGCCGCGTCCACCGTCTCCTGCCGGGTTCCGGGGCGGCGGCGGACCCGGTGGCTGGTGGTGCGCAGACCGCCCAGGGACAGGTCGGCCGTGTTCGGGATGGACGTGCCCAGGGCGACGGTGGCGACGAGGTCCTGGCCGCCGGGGATGACGGTTTCGTGGAAGACGCCCGCCGGGAGCCGGTAGCTCTCCCCCGCCCGGTGCGTGCTGGTCGCGGTGACGTGCGCGCGGACCAGGCGGTCGGTGGCCTCGATGGTGTCGCCGTCGGTGTCGCTGAGGACCTCGAACACGCGGTGGGTGGGCGTGGCCGCGGCGGCGACCCGGATGGTCTGGTTGCGGAGCTTGCCGACCAGCACCCAGCTCACCAGGTCCCAGCTGTGGCAGTGCGTCGGCGATGTCGTGGGCGGCGCGACACCGCGGCCGGGCTCCCACAGGTGCACGCACACGCCCTCGTCGCCGTCGCGGTGCACCGGCAGGCAGAGGAAACCCAGCGGGTGCAGCACGGCGGTGACACCGGCGGGCTCGGTGACCACTCGGTTGAGCGCGGCGCGCGCCCAGCTGAGCACCTGCTCGCCCGCGTCGCGCTCGATGGCGTCGGACAACTCGGAGTACAGCGTCATGGTGAACGCCCCGGAGTTAGGCTTGGAGTGGCCGCCAGCGTAGCAACGCGCGCGAGGGTGCTGGAAGGTCGCGAACGGCACTGTCACGGTTCTGTCCGATACCGGCAAGCGGAACCGCGGCGCCCGGCCGGGCGTTGGAGGTGGCGTGAACACCGTCGAGCTGGTCCTGTCGCTCAGCATCCCGGCGGCGACGGTCGGCATGGTCGCGTTCGGGGTCTACGAGCTGCGCCGCCGCAAGAACCGGGGCGGTGACGGGGCGCCGGTGACCGCGACGTACGTCAACGAGTTCACCGCGATCTTCTACGGCACCAAGCGGATGGAGCTCGACCACCGCGACAGCATGTCGATGATGCGCGAGGAGGACGCCCAGGGCGACCGGCCGTGGGACCTCAGCGGCGGCATCACCCTCGACCGCGGCGCGCTGGGGCGGGAGCGCAGGCCCCCGCCCCAGCCGTGATCACCGGGTGATCAGCTCGGCCACCGTGTGCGGCACACCGTTCTTGAGCACCCACCGCACGTCGGCGAGCGCGGCGATGTCGGTGGTCGGGTCGCCGCCGACGATGAGCAGGTCGGCGAGCTTGCCCGGTTCGACGGTCCCGAGGTCCTTCTCCACGCCGAGCTGCCTGGCGGGGTGCAGCGTCGCGGACTGGAGCACCTGCAACGGCTCCACGCCGTACTTCGCCATCGACCGCAGGTTCAGGTGCAGGCTGAGCGCGGTGGTGTCGAGCGGGGCGTCGGTCCCGGCCACGACAACGGCGCCCGCGGCCAGCAACCGCTTGATCAGCTCGACGTCGCGGCGGGCTTGGGCGGGAGTGCCGTCGAGGAACCCGCACGGGCCCAACCCCTGCGCGCACAACAGCTTCGCGTTCAGCGCCTGCTTGTCCTGGGTGGTGAACAGCGCCCGCACGCGGGGATCGGTGACCATCGCCGGGTCGTCGGCGAGCAGGGTGCCCGAGCTGAACAGCGTGGAGCTGAACGGCATCCCGCCCTGACCCGCCAGCCGCAGGACGTCCTCGTACGGCCCGCCGAAGGAGGATTCGCGGGCGAAGCCGAAGCCCCACTTCGACGGGCCGAACAGGTGCTCCTTCGAGTCGACCCCGGTGGCGATGGCCGGGTACAGGTAGTGCGAGGTCGTCCCGATGCCCAGCCGGTGGGCGTACGCGGTGGTCTTCGCCTGCCAGTCGACGCGGAAGCGCTCGTAGGTCTTGACCAGGTCGTAGTCCAACTCCTTGACCCGGCTCAGTTCCAGGGCCAGTTGCCGCTCGTCGCGCACCGGCCGGGAGAACTCCCAGTTGACCCTGGTGCCCTCCAGCATCTCCCCCGTCATGAAGTACCGGGGTCCGATCCGGGCGCCCGCCGCCAGCGATTCGCGGTCCTCCACGGCCCGGTACACGGCGTCGCCGGTCGAGCGCGTCGAGGTGATCCCGTAGGACAGCAGCAGCCGCCCTTGGCGGTCGCCGAAGGTCTTGGAGCGCATCTGCTGGTGGTTGTGCACGTCCACGAGCCCGGGGGTCACGGTCAGCTTGCTCGCGTCGATGAACCGGGTGCCCTCGCGCGGGCGGTCGGGGCGGTGCGGCTCGATTCGCCGGATGCGGTTGCCGACCACCACGATGTCGACGTCGGTCTTCGGCCGCGCGTCGCGGCCGTCCCACAGCCTGCCCGCGTGGATGACGACCCGGGTGTCTGGACGCTGCTGGGTGTAGGTCAGCCGCAGCGGGACGTCCTTGACCACACCGTCCACTGTGGCCGTCCGAAGTGTCCCGTTGTGCAGGTGCAGCAGGGTCTTGGAGTCACCCGACCAGCTGGGTGCGTCGCTGGCCTCGGTGGTGACGCGCCTGGGGTGGCCGGTGGGGGTGCCGTCCGGGGCGACCGGCAGGACCCACAACACGCTGTCCATGGAGTAGGCCAGCCACCGCCCGTCCGGCGAGAACACGGGCCCGTCGTCGCCGCGCGTGGAGACCGAGCCGCCCTGGCCGGGGTCGACGATCTTGCTCGCGCCGGTCGCTGGGGTGACCAGTTGGATCTGGTTGCGCTCGGCCGCGGTCACCGCCAACGCGAGGACCTTGCCGTCCGCGGACCAACTCGGTTTACCCGGCACGCTGAACGACCCGGGCAGCACCCTGGTCACCGCCCCGGTGGCCACGTCAACGGTCAGGGTCTGGTTGGCGTGGTCCTGGAACGCGAGTGTCGTGCCGTCGGGTGACCAGGCCGGGGCGAACTCGGCCCCGTCGATGGAGGTGACCCGCCGCTCCCGACCGGTTGCCACGTCGCGGACGTAGAGGTCCTCGGTGCCCGCTTTGTCTGAGGCGTAGGCGAGTTGGGTGCCATCGCGGGACCAGGCCGGGTCGATCTCGTAGGCGTCGTCGTCGGTGAGCTTCTTCGGGATGCCGCCCAGCGGCGCCAGCCACAGGTCGTTGAGCGCCTTGAACGCCACCGTTCGGCCGTCCGGTGACAGGGCCGGGCCGACGATGCCCTGGACGGAACGCGGTCTGGTGTCGTCGAAATCCCGGGCCTTCGGCTTGTAGTGGTCGCGGCGGAGGTGGAAGGTCGCGCGGAACGGGATGGTCTTGCTGTCACCGGTCGCAGCTTGGGTGGCGACGATGGCGCCGTTCGCGCCGTAGACCAACTCGGCCGGGGAAGACCACCGGGCGGGGAACGGGAACACGTCGGTGTGGGCGCCGACCTGCCGCACGACACCCGCCTGCCACACCTGCAGCGTCCGGCCGCCCTGGCCGGTGCGCAGGAAGGACAGCGACTTGCCGTCCGGGGACCAGGAAGGCGCGGCGACCTGGCCCTGCCCCGCGGGGACGAGCGTCGTGACGGCGCCGGTCGCGAGGTCGACGCTCTCGATGGTGTTGCCCTGCACGTAGGCGATGCTGCGGCCGTCCGGGGCCCAGGTCGGCTGGGTTTCGGCGGTGGGCGCGGTCGTGACGCGCCGGGGTTCGCCGCCGCGGGTGTCCACGGTCCAGATGTCCTCGCCGCCCGCGCGGTCGGAGGTGAAGGTGACGCGGGTGCCGTCCGGGGACCACGCGGGGCAGGTGTCGTCGTTGTCGCCGCGGGTCAGGACGCGAGACGAGCGGCCGTCGTGGCTGAGGAGGCGGATGTGGAACATGCCGTCGGCGAAGGACTGGACGGCGATCTGCTTGCCGTCCGGGGAGAACGACGGCCAGTACGGGTCGAGCGTGGTGCCGCCGATCGCTTTGGCGGTACCGCCTTCGCGCGGGAGGGTGAACAACTGGCCCTGCAGGTCGAACAGGATCGAACCGTCGCGCGGCGAGGTCGCCACGGCGAGGTTGGTCCCCTCGCTGACGGTCACGTCGACCGTCTCCGGGACGGGTGTTGGCTCGGTTTCGCTGGCACGGGCCGCCGAGGTCGGCAGCACGACGAGGGCGAACGCCATCGCCGCGCCGCCGAACCGGCGGGAGGTCGCGGGGGTCATGTCGCTCCATGGCGCGCTCCGCCCGCCGGGGCCGCACGACCCCGGCGGGCGCAGCGACTGGTCAGAGGCCGAATGCGAGCAGGACGTTGCCGTGGTCGGACGGGTAGTTCGGCCAGTAGCCGGACTGGATGTAGAGCATCCCGTTGGCGACGACAGCACCCCCGTTGCCGGAGATGGCGCTGCCGCTGCCGGTGAGGCCGTTCACGCCCTGGAAGTCGCGGATCGTGTCGAACGCCCAGAGGACCTTGCCGTCCTTCGCGTCGTAGACCCGCATCTTGCCGTCGACGCTGCCCTCGTAGACGAGCCCGGGGCTCGAGGTGACCGCCGGGGTGTGGGCGCGCTTGCAGACCGTGGGGTGCTGGGCGGCGCCACCGGTCGTGCACCCGTCCGCCGGGCTCTCGGTCTGCCAGACGACGTCACCGTTGGCGGGGTTGAGCGCGAACAACGTGCCGGGGTTGCCCCAGTTGGTCGCGGCGTAGATGTTGCGGCCGTCGAAGCTGGTGCCCCACTGGATCCCGGAGAGCCCACCGCCGGGCATCGGCACGGACAACTGGCGCCGCCAGGTCGGGTTGCCGGTGCGCGCGTCGAAGGCGTGGAAGACCCCGCTCTTCTGGCCGACGCCGACGTAGGTGCGGCCGCGGACCGTGAAGAGGTTCGGGGTCGCGCCGATGTCGTAGTCGAGCGCGGTGCCGTCCTTCTGGCCGGGGCAATAGCCTTCGCTGTCGGGGAACCCGCACAACAGCCGCCAGGTGTCGGCTTTGGTGACCTGCTGCTTCCACTTCACCGCGCCAGAACGGGCGTTGAGCGCGAGGAGCGTGTCGAAGTCGCCGGTGGTGCCCGTGTAGAGGTTACCGGTGCCGACGTAGAGGGTGCCGGTGTTCTCGTCGATGATCGGACTGCTCCACACACCCGCGCCGGACGGTTCGTACCTGGTCGCGCCGCTGGGCCAGGTGCCGACGGCCTTCGGTTCGGGGACGGTGAAGTAGCGCCAGGCGAGGTCACCGGTGTTGGCGTCGAGCGCGTCGATGTGACCGCGGAAGGTGCAGCACGGGTAGGTGCGGTCCGGGCTGACGTTCTCGCCGCTGGAGGCGCCGATGTAGATGCGGCCGTCGTGGTAGATGGGCGAACTCGTGTGCTGTCCCGCCACGTGCGGCTCGGTGTCCTTGGCCCACACCAGTTTGCCCGTGCGCTGGTCCAACGCGTAGACGTAACCGTTGGTGTCGCCGAAGTACACCTTGCCCTTCGCGACGGCAGGACCGTCGATGACGACCGCGCGGGGAGCCACGGTGCTCAGGTCGAAGGACCAGCGTGCGGCACCGGTGCGCGCGTCGAGGGCGTGGAACTTGCCGTCGGGACTGCCGAAGTAGATGCCGTCACCGACCACCGCGGGCTGGCTCTTGGCCGGGAACCCGTTCTTGGGGTAGGCGAAAGCCCACTTCAGGCTCAACTTGCCCACCGTGCGCGGCGTGATCCGCCGCTCGTCGGCGGCGAACCGAGACCCGCCCTTGTCCCCCGTCCAACTCGGCCAGTCACCGGGCCGGTGCCCCCCGGCCACCTCCCCTGAGGCGGCGGTCTGCCCGCCGACCAACAACACGGCGATGGCCGACAGCGCCACCACGCGGCGTGTTCTCTGCGACACAGGCACTCCTCTCGGGTCGTGCGCGGCGGATCCGCCTCACCCCAGTCTCGAACCGGCGAACCACGACCGACCAATCACGCCGCGGTGATGGCGCCGCGCTATCGACCAACCCAGCGACCACCATCCCGGTGACCAACTGGCGACCCCGGTCCGGCACGCGAGGCGAGCGCCCTCCGGTCAGCGACCCGGACCCGCGCAACTGGGAATAACAAGCGCGGGCAACGGATTCAGGTGGTGCCCGAATTCGTTGCCCGCGCGAGGTTTTGGGTCTACATCCGGAGCTGAATGATCCAATCCCACTCAGGTGGCGGAGAAGCCGCCGTCCACGAAGATCATCTGCCCGGTCATGTACACCGAGGCCGCCGAGGCGAGCAGCAGCGTGGCGCCCGCGAAGTCCGGGGCCTCGCCGTTGCGGCCGACCATGGTGCGGGCGGCGAGGGCGGCCACGCGGGCCGGGTCGGTGTAGAGGGGTTCGGTCAGGGGGGTTCGGACGAAGCCGGGGGCGATGGCGTTGACGCGGACGCCGTGGGGGGACCAGGCCTCGGCTTGGGAGCGGGTCAGGCCCGCCAGGCCGGACTTGGCCGCTCCGTAGCCGCCGCTGTTGCCGAAGGCGCGGACCGCCTGCTGCGAGGTGACGTTGATGATCCGGCCCCAGCCCGCGGCGGCCATCAGCGGTCCGAACCGCTGGCCGAGCAGGAACGGGGCATCGAGGTTGGCCCGCAGGGTGTGGTCCCACTCGGCCTCGGTCAGCTCGCCCATCGGCGGCCGCAGGTTGACCGCCGCCGCGTTGACCAGGATGTCGGGCGCCCCGTGGCGCGCGATCACCTCGTCGGCGACCCGGTGCACCTCGGCCCGGTCGGCCAGGTCGGCGCTGATCCAGTCGGCCGGGGCGTTCGCGCTCAACTCGGCCGCCGTCCGCTCCAGGGTGTCCACCCGCCGCCCCACCACGACGACCTCGGCGCCCGCTTTGCTCAGCGCTACCGCCATCCCCCGCCCGATCCCGGAGTTACCCCCGGTGACGACAGCGCGGCGGCCGGTGAGACCGAAGAGGTGGTCGAGGTACTCGGACATCGGACTCCTGGGACTGCTCAGAGGTGGTACCGGCCATTATCGCACTAGGTGCTGACGGAGGTCGCGGCGCGGCGGATTTCCTTACCCGACACAAGGACTGGGCTCTCCGGGCGATGAGCGGCAGATTCTGTGAATGGTGCAACCCCCGACCGCCAGATCGGCGTTTGATGGTGCGACAGGGTTGTCCTCAGGTAGGAGTGCGCATGCGCGACAAGAGGCGAGGACTCCTCGCCGGCCTGGCTGTTCTGCTGGCCGC
This sequence comes from Actinokineospora baliensis, assembly GCF_016907695.1. Classification (NCBI taxonomy): domain Bacteria; kingdom Bacillati; phylum Actinomycetota; class Actinomycetes; order Pseudonocardiales; family Pseudonocardiaceae; genus Actinokineospora; species Actinokineospora baliensis. Next base: position 6,500,157 of record NZ_JAFBCK010000001.1, read on the forward strand.
GGTGGGGGTTTTGCCGTTGGGGGGCGCGGCTTCGGCTCAGCCGTCGTCGACCGCGGGGGGTGCTGGGGGGAGCCGGTACCAGGTCACACTGGTCACCGGTGACCGCGTGGAAGCCGTCAAGGACAAGCAGGGGCGGTGGAGTGTCGGGCTGGCCCGCACCGGGCCCGTCTCGCAGTACCACACTTTCGCCAAGAAGCGCGGGAAGACCACGGATGTCTACCTGGTGCCCACGAAGGCGGCCAGGTTGGTGCAAGCCGGGGTGGTGGACCAGGAACTGTTCAACGTCACCGGGTTGATCCGCCAGCGCTTCGACGACAAGAACAGCAAGACTGTGCCGCTGCTCGTCGAGTACGGGCAGGCGGCCATCGCCGCCGCGCCGCGCGGTGCCGTGGTGGAGCGGACGCTCCCCGGACTCGGCTACACCGCTGTGGCCGAGGACAAGGCCAACGCGGGCCTGTTCTGGTCCTCCGTCAGCGGCAACGGTTCCGCCGCGCTGGCCGGTGGGCCCAAGAAGATCTGGTTGAACGCGCGGTTCACCGCCAACCTCGACCAGAGCGTCCCGCAGATCGGCGCGCCGACGGCGTGGCAGGCCGGGCACACCGGCAAGGGTGTGACGGTCGCGGTGCTCGACACCGGGTACGACACCGGGCACCCCGATCTGGCGGGCCGGGTGTCGCAGAGCAAGGACTTCAGCGGCAAGGGCAACGTCCAGGACGGCCACGGCCACGGGACGCACGTGGCGTCGATCGTGGCGGGCTCCGGTGCCGCGTCCGGCGGCAAGTACAAGGGTGTCGCGCCGGACGCGTCCCTCGCGGTGGGCAAGGTCCTCGACGACGGCGGCTCGGGTTCGCTCGACGACGTCATGGCGGGCATGGAGTGGGCGTCCACGGACGCCAAGGCGAAGGTGGTGAACCTCAGCCTCGGCAGCTACCCCACCGACGGAACGGACCCCGCCTCCCAGGTGGTGAACGCGCTGACCGCCCGCAACGGCACGCTCTTCGTCATCGCGGCGGGCAACTCCGGCTCCGAGGAGACCGTGAGCAGCCCCGCGGCCGCGGACTCGGCGCTCGCGGTCGGCAGCGTCACCAAGAGCGGCGAGCTGTCGGAGTTCTCCAGCCAGGGGCCGCGGGTGATCGACGGCGCGGTCAAGCCGGAGATCGCCGCGCCGGGTTCGGACATCGTCGCCGCGCGGGCGAAGGACACCAACCTCGGCGAGACGGTCGAGGAGAACTACGCCCGGCTGTCCGGCACCTCCATGGCCACCCCGCACACGGCGGGCGCGGCGGCGATCGTCGCGCAGCAGCACCCGGACTGGAACGCCGCGAAGCTGAAGGCCGCTCTTGTCGGCACGGCGGCCCCGGTCGGCACCAACGGCGTGAACACCGTCGGCGGCGGCCTCGTCGACCTCAAGCGGGCGACCACGCAGGCCGTGCGGTCCGAGCAGGCGACGGTCAACGGGTACCTGCGGTGGCCTTCGACCCAGGTCGAGCAGCGGAAGGTGACCTACTCGAACGACTCCGCCACCGCGGTGACGCTGTCGCTCGACCTCACGTTGCGCGACAAGCAGGGCGTCGTGGCACCGGCGAAGCTGGCCAAGCTGTCGGCCAAGACGGTCACCGTCCCCGCCAAGGGGTCGGTCGACGTCACGCTGACGCTGACCCCGCGTTCGGGCACCCCGGGCCTCTACAACGGCGTGCTGCTGGCGACCGCGGGGTCGGCGCAGGTCCGGACCCCGGTCGCCGTGTACGACGAGCCGGAGCACTACGACCTCGACGTGTCGTTCAAGGACCGCAACGGCGCCGCCACCACCGCGGGCCACGTGTCGGTCATCAACGTCAACACCGGTGAGTGGCTCTTCGCCAATCCCGGCGACAAGCTGCGGGTCCAGCCCGGCACCTACGCGCTCAGCGGCTCCATCGAGACGCCGCGGGCGGGCCAGGTGCCTTCGTACACGTTGTTCGCCAACCCGAGCCTCAAGGTCGGCAAGGCGAACAAGGCGGTGAGCTTCGACGCGCGCGAGGGCAAGCGGGCGTCGGCGAGCACTGACCAGCCCGAGGCGCGCGGTGGTGTCTGGACATCCCGGTTCCAGTTCACGGTGAAGGACATCCCCTACCCGTTCTCGGAGCTGTGGGGCTTCGACCCGCGGTTCAACGAGGTCTACGCGTTCTCCGCGCGTGGGGTGACCAGCCCTGGCTTCGGCCATGCCGACAACTACCGGCTCGAGCAGCCGGACCTGGAACTCTTCGGCGAGGGAAGCCAGTCGTTCGAGACGATCGCGTATTGGCTGCGCGGATCGGCGTCCCCTGTCCTCGATGAGCGGCTGCCCGTCGTGCACGGCGGTTCGGGTACCGCGGAGGACCTAGCGAAGGTGGACGCCAGGGGCAAGTTCGTGGTCTTGGAGCTACCGGGCACGCTGACCCTCGACGAGGCCTATAGGCGCATCCAGGCGGTGAAGGACGCGGGCGGAAAGTACGTCGGTGCCCTGCCCGTGGAGACCGCTGGCCTGAACGCCCTCAGCGACGGCGAGGACTCTCCCCTTCCATCCGTCATCCTCTATGACGAGCCCGGTAAGAGGTTCGCCGACGCCGCCAAGGCCGGTGGGCTGACCGCACGGTTCGTCACCCGCACGTCCAGCAAGCACCGCTACGAGCTGTCCTACCCGGCCACGGGCAAGGTCCCCGCGAACCTGGCCCACCGCGAGACCACGGCGAGCCTCGCCGCGGTGCGGATGGCCTACTACGAGGGCACCGAGGCGGAGCCGCCGATCGCGGGCGCCTGGGTGGAGGGCCTCGGCGGTGAGATCGGTACCCAGTGGGGCCTGCGCGCGGTCCCCAAGGCCGAGCGCACCGAGTACTACACACCGGGCAAGTGGCGGCTGACCGTCGGCAGCTGGTGGGGCATCGCGGGCGAAGGCGAGGAGAAGATCGCCTTGGAGCGCGGCAAGTCCTACCGCATCGAGTGGGGCGCCTCGGTCCTGGCACCCGCCTTCCCCGGCACCATCAGCAACGACCTGGGCGAGGACCACCCGTGGGCGTGGCGCAAGGCGGAGCTGATCGACGTCACGGTGCCGTTCTTCACCGACCCGGGCGGGCACGCCAGGGGCCCGGACCTGTGGACCAACTCCGACGGCGGCAGCACCTCGCTCTACCGCGACGGCAAGCTCGTCGGCACCCACAACCAGCCCGGCCGCGGCGTGTTCCTCGCCGGTGACTCCGGCAACTACCGGTTGACCACCGACATCACCCGCGACCAGCCGTGGTGGCCGAACTCGACGAAGGTGAGCGCGGACTGGACCTTCCAGCTCCCGCGCGAGTTCCGGGCCGCGCTGCCGCTGCTGACCGTGGGCTTCCGCCCGCCGGTGACCCTCGCGAACACCACCCCGGGCGGCCGCGAGGTCACCTTCCCGGTCACCGTGGCCCGCCAGGACGCCGCCCCCTCGGTCACCGCCCTCACCGTCGACGTCTCCTACGACGACGGCGCCACCTGGACCCCCACCCGCCTCGTCCGCGACGGCGCGGCGTGGAAGGCCACGGTGACCCACCCGGCCACCGGCTTCGCGTCCCTGCGGGCCAAGGCCACCGATTCGGCGGGCAACACGGTCGACCAGACCGTGATCCGCGCCTACCGCATCGGCTGAGCACCCTTCCCGACCGCAGGCCCCGACGTCCCCCACGGGCGCCGGGGCCCGCCCTTTCAGTACCAGCGCTCGGCGACCTTCGGGTGCGACCGCAACCACCCCAGCAACGCGTTCTCCCCGTAAGCCGACAACAACGGGTTGTCCGCGTCCTGGCTGACCCCGCGCGCGCCCGCGGCCAACTCGGCGGGCAGCACGAGCGGCTCCACGACCGCGTCCAACCGCGGCCCCAGGAAGAACGGCACCGAGTACCGGTCCACTCCCACCGGCGGCGAGATCACCCGGTGCTTGGTCGCCACCAGGTACCCCTGCGTGGCGATCTCCAGCATCTCGCCGATGTTGAGCACAAAGCTCCCCGGCACCGGTGTTGCGTCCACCCAGTCGCCGTCCGGGATCTGCACCTGCAGACCGCCGACCCCGTCCTGCTGCAGGAGGGCCAGGAACCCGTAGTCCTTGTGCGCCCCGACCCCCTGGTCACTGCCGTCCTCGGCCCGCCCCGGGTACCGCACGATCTTCGCGTGCGTCGCCGCCTCAGCGTCGAACCACCGGTCGAAGTACCCCTCCTCCTGCCCCAACGCCGCCGACAGCGCCCGCAACACCTCCGCGCACACCCGCTGCGCCTCGGCCTGCCAGGCCAACGCGACCTCCCGCAACTCCGGCAGCGCCGCGGGCCACTGGTTGGGCCCCACGAGCCGCAACCAAGCGGGCTCCTGCGGCCCGACTTCGAGGGCTTCCCGCTCCGGCCCAATGTCGATCTGCTCCCGCCAGTCCCGGCGACCACCGGTGTACTCGTTGCCCGTGCGCGTGTACCCCCGGAAATGCGGCGAGTTGACGTTCTCGATGGCTAAGCGCTCAGCCTCGGGAAGCTCGAAGAACCTCCGCGCGACGGCGAAGATCCCCGTGGTGAGTTCTTCGGGGACGCCGTGGCCGGTGACGTAGAAGAAGCCGACTTCGTGGGCTGCGTGGCGGAGGTCGCGGAGGAGGTCTTCGCGGGCGGGCGTTCGGAAGCGGGAGATGTCGATGAGGGGGAGGGCGGTCATGGGTCGAGGGTAGGGGGAGGGTGCTGGGGGGTGAGGTGGTCTCTGCGGCGGTCTCACAGTGCGGGCGGTGCGGTTGTCCACAACGGGGTTGGTTGTGCACAAGCGCTTTCGCTGCGCCCGTTTCTGTCGGTGTGCGTCGCTAGGATGGAAATCGGGGGCTGCTGGGGTAGATGATCTTCGGCTCGCCTTCGGCATTGCATCGGATCATCGGCTCGCCTGCGGCATCGCGCTGGATCCGCGATTTGAGTGCAGGCTCGATGTGGTGGACCTGTTTTGCGTGGGGCCCCTACGACAGCCGTGGCAGGACCGCAAAGCAGGGGCCGAAAAGCATGGCCCTGCAGCGAGGCGACGCTACGACTGCCGCACCCCCACACAAAACAGGTCCACCCCATCGAGCAGATGGCACCAGCGACTCCGAGTGTCCAGTGGCCGGCAATGCCGTCGGAGTCGGGGTGTTGGGGTGGCACCGCCGCTTCTGGGAGCGGTGGTTGAGCTGGCGGGGGCTGACTCGGTGGGCTGGGTGGGCGGGCTGGCTCGGTGGGTTGGGCTGGCACCAGCGACTTCCGAGTGTCCAGTGGTCGGGCTGGCAGGGCTGGCTCGGGTGGGTTGGGTTTGGGTGGGCTGGCTCGGCGGGTTGGGGTGGCACCAGCGGCTTCCGAGTGTCCAGTGGTTGCTTCTGGCGTCGGGGTAGGGCGGCTGGGATGGCACCAGCGACTCCGAGTGTCCAGTGGTCGGCAATGCCGTCGGAGTCGGGCGGCTGGGATGGCACCAAAGCTCCGAGTGTCCAGTGGTCGGGCTGGCAGGGCTGGCTCGGTGGGGTGGGTTTGGGCGGGCTGGCTCGGTGGGTTGGGGTGGCGCCGGAGCTTCCGAGTGTCCAGTGGCTGGGTTCGGTGGTCGGAGTCGGGGTGTTGGGGTGGCACCGCTGCTTCTGGGAGCGGTGGTTGAGCTGGCGGGGCTGACTCGGTGGGCTGGGTGGGCGGGCTGGCTCGGATGGCCGAGCTGGCACCAGCGACTCCCGGGAGCGGTGGCCGGGTCGGCGGGGCTGAGCTGGGCAGGTTCGGTGGGTGGGATGGCTCGGGGAGATCGCGGTACCCGGCGGGTGGAGGGGCCGCGACCTGGCAGGGTGGGGGTCGGGGCGAGTGCGGGGTGCGGGCGGCGGTGGGATGATCATGGGCATGGCTGAGGGGGTTGGGGAACTCGAGTTGACCGTGGGGCAGTTGGCGCGGCGGAGTGGGACTTCGGTGTCGGCGTTGCGGTTCTACGAGCGGCAGCGGTTGATCAGCAGTCGGCGGACGGCGGGGAATCAGCGGCGGTACCACCGGGACACGTTGCGGCGGGTGGCGCTGATCCGGATCGCGCAGCGGGTGGGGATCCCGCTGGTGGACATCCGCGCGGCGCTGGAGACGCTGCCGGACGGGCGGGTTCCCGGGCGGCGGGACTGGATGCGGATGTCGCAGGTGTGGCAGGACGAGCTCACCGAGCGGATCCGGTTGCTCACGCACCTGCGCGACAGCTTCGCCGACTGCATCGGCTGCGGCTGCCTGTCGATCAGCCACTGCTCCTTAGCCAACCCCGACGACCGCCTCGGTGGCGTCGGGAACGGGCCTCGGGTGCTGCTGCCCAGGGGCGAGACCGGGTGAGGGGACGCCCCGGACAAGGCGCCCCCTCGGTGCTCACGCGGTGTACGGGCGCTTGGCCCTGGCCTCGCCCAGCGCCAGGGACCACCACGTGAGCTGGTCCAGCAGGGTCTTGGCCGCCGCCTCGGCGGCCGCGGGGTCCTTCAGGGTGCCGTCGGCGTTGAACTGGTCGGGGTAGTTGTAGAAGCTGATCGAGTCGCGGATGGTGACCGCGTGCAGTTCGGCGAAGACCTGCCGCAGGTGTTCGACCGCGCGCAGGCCGCCCGCCTGGCCGCCGTAGGAGATCAGGCCGATCGGCTTGGCCCGCCAGTGGGTGAAGTGCCAGTCGATGAACGCCTTGAGCGAGGCCGGGTAGCTGTGGTTGTACTCGGGGGTGATCACCACGAACGCGTCGGCGGCGGTGAGCCGGGTGTCGAGTTCGCCGAGCTTGGCCTTGACGTCCTGCGCCGGGGTGTCGGTCAGCACGGTGGGCAGGTCGAAGTCGACCAGGTCGATGATGTCGAGCTCGACGTCGTCGTGCGCCGCGGCGCGCTCGGCGAACCACTTCGCCGCGGTCGGACCGAACCGTCCTTTTCGGACACTACCGATGATGACAGCGACCCGGCTGACTGGTGTGGACATGACGGGGATTCCTCTCCGGTGCACGCGAACCCGGCCGGGGTCGCGACTGTGCCACCGACGCTAAGACCTCACCCTAACTTGAGGTCAAGTCGTCGGACCGGCAGTTGGCGTAGTCCGGCAGCGCGCCAGCGGCCAGCGCTTGGGCCAGCGTCGGCGCGGTTTGGTCGCGTTCGGTCAGCACCAGGGTGAGCCCGCGCGGGATGGGCAGGTCGAGACCGGCGTCGAGCGGGGACAGCGCCGCGGCGGTGTCGTCGTCGTAGGGGGTGGAGGTCAGCTGGGTCAGCGTGGTCTCCCCGGCTAAGGCGATCGAAAGGTGCCCCGCCCCGGCGGGCACGTAGAGCGCCCGGAAGTGCCGGTCGTCGAGCATCACCGAGTCCCAGCGGCCGAAGGTGGGCGAGCCGACCCGGGTGTCGACGACGATGTCGAGCGATTTGCCGCGCACGCAGTAGACGTACTTCGCGGTGGGCGCCTGGTAGTGGATGCCCCGCACGACGCCCTTGCGCGAGCGGGTGGTGGCCGCCTGCGCGACCGGGAACAGCGGGTGGCCGACGGCGGCGGTGAACACGTCTTCCCGGTAGGTGGACACGGTCAGCCCGCGCCGGTCCCCCGCCGCCTCGGTGGTGAACTCCACGGCGCCCTCGACCCGCAGTCCCCTGGATAACATGGCCCCTCCTCGCTCGTCACGCCCCGCACCCGATGCTGGAACCTGAACTCCGGTTCAGGTCAAGCGGGGTGACCCCACTGGCCCAGCCCGGGTGTCGGTGCCGGGTGGTGCAATGGGGGGCGACGACGAGGAGGACGCGTGGACGGCTTCGCGGTGGTGGACACCGAGACGACGGGTATCGACCCGACGCACCGGCACCGGATCGCCGAGGTGGCGGTGGTGCACCTGGACGCGGGGGGCGCGGTGACCGGGGAGTGGTCGACGCTGCTCAACCCGGAGCGCGACCTGGGTCCGCAGGCCATCCACCGGATCACCGCGGCCGAGGCGCGGCGGGCACCCCGGTTCGCCGATGTCGCCGGTGACCTGGTGCAGCGGCTGCGCGGGCGGGTGGTGGTCGCGCACAACTGGCCGTTCGACGCGATGCACCTGCGCGCCGAGTTCACCCGGATCGGCGTCGACTCCCCGTTCGACGACCTCGCCGGGCTCTGCACGATGCGCGCGGCGAGTGTCGTGATGCCCAACTCGCGGCGCTCCCTGGTCGCCTGCTGCACCACGGCGGGCTTACCCGCGATGCGCTGGCACACCGCCCGCGACGACGCGATGGCCGCGAGCGCGCTGTTCGGCCACATGCTCGCCCAAGCCCCGGAGGTCTTACAACCGACCGACGAGCACCTGCGCGCCGCGGCCTGGGACTGGCCCGTGTTGGCCCGCGACCAGGTCCCCACCGCCCAGCGCCTGCCCGCCGACCACGTCGAACCGCACTTCCTCGCCCGCGTCGTGCCCTGGTTGCCCCGCGACGAGGAGCCGCTGGTCGACGCCTACTTCGCGGTGCTCGACGACGCACTGCTCGACCGCCGGATCTCGGTGACCGACGCGGACGCCCTGGTCGGCGTCGCCCTGCGCCTGGGCTTGCGGCGGGAGGAGGTCGTCGCCATCCACCACACGTACCTGCGCGCCCTGGCCCAGGCCGCGGCGGGTGTGGGGGAACGGGAACTGGCGGACATCGGCTTGGTGGCCGAACTGCTGGGCCTAGACAGCGCGACGGTCGCCGACGTGCTGACCCCGAGCGCCCCCGTCCGGGTGGCCCCATCCCCCACAGTCGGCGGCCTGGTACTGCACCCAGGCGACAAGGTCGTGCTCACCGGAATGATGACCGCCGACCGCGACGCCCTCACCGCCCGAGCCGTGGCTGCGGGACTGCGCGTCATGACAACCGTGAGCAGACGGACCCGAGTGGTCGCCGCAGCCGACCCGGACACGATGTCGGTCAAGGCCAAAGACGCCAGGGTGCTGGGGGTTCCGGTGGTGACCGAGGAGTCCTTCGTCCGCGCCCTGGCAGCAATGGAAAGCTAGACCAACGCGGCGATCAGTCCGCTGACGACCACCACAGCGAAGGCGAACCAGCCGAACGGAAAGCGGAACCCGCCGACCGCCACCGGCTCCTCCTCCCGCGACACCAACTCCACCGTCATCGGGATGTTGCGGTGCCAGAACTGGCCCAGCCGTTGCCATTGGGCGCGTTCGTCGTCAACGGGGAGCGCGAGGTGGGTGAGCAGCGCCTGCCGGTAGAGGTCGAAGGCGACCTTGACCTGGCCCGCGTAGAGCCGGGCTGGCGCGAGTGAGCTGCGGTAACTGCCCCACGCCAACAACAACCCGCCCCAGTAGCACGCCAGAACCGCAGCTGGTCCACTGTGGACCGCAGTGAGATAAGCACCGGAGGCCACGGCAAAGGTGCAGGCCAGGGCGGAGATGGTCAGCTGGAACTCCAACTCCGCGCGGGCGGCGACCAACGAGGCGATCAGTTTGTCCGGCAGCAGCGGGTACAGCCGTGGCCAGGTCACCACCGCGTCCAGACCGTAGCGTTCAGCGGGGTGGACCTCGGCGTCCCGGAGGATGTCGCCGAGTCGGGTGGGGGTTTCCCGGCGGCGCCAGCGAGCGGTCCACCTCGCGGTCGCCCTGCCGAGGCGCCCCGACCAGATGCCCTCGTAGGCGCGGATCAGCGAGTGGGCGCGCCCGGCCACGACCGCCGCCAGCAGCACGGCCACCACGACGATCCCGGTGCCCACCAACACCCGGACCGTCCCGTCCAGCTTGTTCCACGTGAGGAGCACCTGCCCCGGGTTGGACAACGACCCCACCACCACCGCGCCGAGACCACCCAGGGTGGCCAGGGTCGGCAGGAGCGCGTTGACCAGGAAGCGGCGGTCGAAGAGTCCGCCGGTCTCACGAGCCACGTCGGCGAGCACGGTCAGACCTCCAGGACCAGGTTGTGCGGCGCCCGGTCCGGGTTGGCGCACTGTTGCGGCCTGTCGCGGTGCCAGTACTCGATGGCGTTCACGTGACCGCAGTCCGGGTGCTTGCACGCGACGTGCGCCAGCGGCAGGCGCACCGGGCCGGGCAGCACCGCGTCCGAAGCACCGCCGCCGATGCCCATCGGGTTGCCCGTCGGCCGGTGCGCGCCGGAGGCCAGGTACTCGGCGACCACCGTCTTCGCCACGACCCCGAACACCGCGCCGTCACGCAGGACGACCAGGTACGGCATGTCCAGCAGCAACAGCGTGGTCGCCCGCGACCGGACGAACGCGTCGATCGTCATGTCGGACTCGACCAGCACCGACGGCCGCACACCGGAGTCGGTCACGGTCCCGAGCACCACGCCGCCGGGTCCGAGCAGCACCGCGATCCCGCCGGTGCTCTCGCCCTCGGCGCGCACCACGGTCACCGCGGTGTCGGCGACCGAGGAGAACGGGTCGTCAGGTCTCATCGCCAGTCTCCGATCAGCACGAACGCGGCCCAGTACGCCGGTCGCGCGTAGATTCTCCTGGAATAGTCCGGTATCGCGCCCACTCCCGCCGCGAGTTCGCAGGCCGCGTGCGCGATCCGCAGGTCAGCGCTGTCGTCGGTGGCCAGCAACGAGGTGTACTCGCGCAGCGCGCGGGTGAAGTCACCGGCGCGGAACCGGGTGTCGGCGATGTCGCGCGCGGGCATCCCGGTGCGCTCGCAGTGGTCGACCACTTCGGCCGCGGTCGCCTCCCGGACCGACGTCTGCGCGATCCGCAACGCCTCCGCCTTGCCCGCGCCCTCGTCCCTGGCCCGGTAGAACGCGGCCATCAGCATCGTCGTCGGCAACTCGTCGACCGACCACAGGCTGACCAGCACGCTCGCCGCGCCCGCGTGCACCAGCGCCCTGGTCAGCCCGAACAGCTCGTCCCCCGGCCTGCGATCGGCCATCCCGCTCTGGCAGGCGCTCAGCACGACCAGGTCGGCGGGCAACGACATGCCCAGGATCCGCTCGGCGGTGAGCAGCCCGTCGTCCGGGCCCACCGCGGCGAGCAGTACCCGCGACCGCGCTGGGTGCTCGTGGTCGAACTCGCCGTGGCAGGCGATGTGCAGGACGGACACACCTGTGCCCACGGCATCGACCAGGGCGGGCACGGTCGCCTCCTGGCCGACCAAGCTCGTACGGGCGCTGAGTTGCCGGGCGTGCGTGCGAGAGCGCGGCAGCGGTCGGTCAGCGCGGGAGTCTGCCAGCACCACGGTCCCCTTCGCGTCGGGGCGGCGGCGCGCTTGGCTGTAGCGCATCACGGTGGCGCTGGCGGTGTAGCAGACCGGGTTGCGCGCGCCCAGCGGCTGACCGTCGACCTCGACGGCGTGCAACGGCAAGCCGTGCAGCAGGTCGTGCGGCACGATCCAGATCACCGACCCGGCCGCGCACCGCCGGACCAGCGGCTCGACCAAGGGGCGCAATGGGATCCGCCACCGGTCCGGATCGCCCGCGCCGATCTCGTCCGCCGTCTCGCCGAACTCCGCGACCACCTCGACCAGTTCGTCGCGCGTCATCGGGATCCGCTCCACGTGCGGCGCCCGGTCCCCGGACCCGGCCACGAACAGCACCACCTCGTCGGCGGTGACGTGGTACTCCGCGAGGGTCGCGTCGTGCAGCCCCTTCGTGATCTCGGCGAACCCCGCGGGCTCACCCCGGCGCAGCGCCGCGTACTCCGCCGCTTGGCCGCCGTGCTCGGCCATGGCCTGCCACGTCTGGGCCAGCTCGGCGCGGGCGGCGCGCAGCAGAGCCAGGTGCTTGGTCCGATCCCCCGGTTTCCGCGCGGCGGCGGCTCTGAGGCGCGCACGCTGGTCGCGTTCCCGCTTGGCGAGCGCGTTCGGCACACCGCGCACCGCGGGCTCGGCGGCGTCACCGAGCAGTTCGAGCAGCAGCCGGGATCGGGCCCGTTCAGCGAGGTCGAACGCGGCCGTGTCCGACCAGCTCGCGTCCTGGTGCTGGGTCATCAACGCGATGAGGCGGCTGTGCGGGTCCTCGAACCACCCGTTGACCTGGACCCGCAGCGGCTCGTCGACCAGGTTGTCGGCGAACTGGGACCGCATCGCCAGCGCTGTCTGGAAGGTGTCGTGCGCGGCGCGCGGATCGCGTTCGGCTTGCGCGCGGCCGAGTTCGAGCAGCACAGCGACCGCCGGTGTCAGCTGTGCGTTGTCCGCGAGCAGGTCTGCGGCGGCCCTCAAGTCCGCGGTGGCCCTGACGTGGTCGCCACGCCGCCAACGCCGCTCGCCACGGGTGATCAGCCGGTGCGCTTGGCTGTCCTCCTCGGTGCGCGGCACGGCGATCCGGTTCGGCGCGTCGCGGGGAGCATTGGTGGGTAGCGGGTTCCAGGGTGGGTCGGGCAGCGGGTGCACCGGCGGCAACGGGCCCAAGCGGTCGGGTAGATCCGCGCCCGCCAACCTGCGCACGGCGGCGGGCAAGGTTTCGTCGGCGGCGATCGAGCCGCGGGTTCGGACCGGGTCGGGCAAGAGCCTGGCTTCGGCCAGCCGGGCGAGCGCGGCCAAGGCGGGCAGGTCGGCTTCGGTGAACGCGGCCGCGGCGGCCCGGTAGTGGGTCAGCGCGGCGTTGTGGTGGGTCTGGGCTTCGCTGACTTGGCCGCGGGTGAACAAGCAGTCGCCGCGGGCAGCCGGAAAGGGGTCGGTGAACCGGTCGGCGGCGTCCAGCCAGGTCAGGGCGGCACGGACGGCTTGACGGCTCGGTGACCAGCCCGCTTCGGTCAACGCGGTCCTGGCCCGCGCCGCCATTGCGTGCGGCACGGCCGGGTCCGGTTCGTGCAGCCAGGCCGCGCGGGCACGGCGGTCGTTGCGCAGGAAGACAGCCGCGTCCGCGCGCCACGCCCACCAGGGGTTTCGCGCCTGCACGGCCAACGCGGCCAGCCCGACCAGGGCGTAGAGAGCGCTGATCGAGATCAGCACGGGTTCGTCCGGGGATGGGTGCGCTAGTGCGGCGTAGAACAGCGCTTGCCCGGAGAGAACGGCACCGAGGGACTGCGTGACCGCGAACGTGACCCCGCTGCCGCGGCGGTGCAGCGACCAGGTCAAGAAGGCCTGCGCGACGATGACGACAGGCAGGATCACCGCCCACGGCACGGCTGACCGCACGAGGACGGCACCGCCCGCCACCATCATCAGCACCCACAACAGGTGCACCTGCGACTCGGTGACCAGCACCGACCGCCGCGAGTACCGGCTGAACGGCCGCGCCCGCCACATCGTCCCCCACGCCACCGCCGACCCGGCGGCCCCACCGACAAGCAGCGACGGCGACCGGTCGGCGAACAGGACCGCGTACACGGCGCTCGCCAACGGCAACGCCACTACCAGCCAGTAGCCGCGGGACACCAGCAGCACAGACGGCTCAGGTGCGGTGCCGGGCCGGCTGTGGTCGCCGCGGCGGAGGCGCCGCTCGTACCAGAACAGCTCCCAGCGGTGCCGGGTCCAGTCCTGCCGCCACACCCAGGCCAGCGCGAACCCCACCATCGCCGCATACATGAACAACAGCGTCGAGGGCTCCCGGCTGATCGCCGAAGCCACCACGAACGCCACCGCGCCCCAGGGAACCGCCCCACCCGCGACGAGGGCGTACAACACGAACAGCACCCACCCCGCCGACCCACCCCCAGGCAGGTCGTCGAACACCCCACCCAGAGCAACGACGACCCCGATCACCACCTGCCCGGCCCGCCACACCCGATCATCATGGCAGCGCCCAGCTCACCCACCCCCACCCCCAACCCACCCCAGCGACAACCCGTAACGCGCACACCCCCAATCCCGACGGTGCTCCCCTCGCACCGCTCCCCATCACCCACACCGCCGCCGCCCCTCCGCCTCACACGCCACTCCCCAACTCATACGTGCCCGGCGACAACCCGTAACGCGGTAGGCGCTCTGATCGACGAGATCTCACGTGGCCCAGCTCGCGCAGCCTTCGACCCTGGCGGATGTGCTGCTGGTCGGCGTCGCCCTGTTGTTCGCGGAGTTGCGGTTGCGGGAGTTCCGGCGACCGGACACCTGGTCACCCGCCTGGTATGTGGCCGATGTCGTGTTGGGGCTGGCGTTGCCGTTGTGTTCGGGGCTGTTGGGGGCGGTTCCGGTGGCGGTCGTGGCTCCCGTCGGGCTGGTGTTGGGCCTCGCGGGCATGGCGACCACGGGGTTCGTCGGCGCGGTCCTGTTCGCTTTCGGCGGGAACCCGCTGGCGACGTGGTTCGTGACGCCGCTGCTGGTCGGGGTGGCGCTGCGCGCCCTGAGGTTGCCGCCGGACCTGCCGCGGTACGAGCGGCTCGAGGGCCCGGTCTTCCCCGGCACCGCCGACATCCTGTGGGGGCTCGCCGGGCGGGCCGTGTGCGTGCTGCCGCTGGTGGGTGTGCTGCTGATCCCCGGGCCGGACCCGTGGCTGCGCCTGCTGGGGGCGGCGGTGGTCGGCGCCGTCCTGCTGGCGGCCGACCGGGGCAGGCGTCCGCTGCTGATGGCGCACCGCAAGGCGTCCCGGATGAGCGGGGTGGGCCTGGTCCTGGCCCTCGCCGTCGTCGCCGCGGGCCCGTTCGGCGAGTGGGTCGCCCGGTGGTGGGCCGAAACCCCGTCCTTCGACGCCTGGGAAGTCTCCCGCTACATCTTCTACGCGGCGGGCGTCGAACTCCTCATCGGGCCCGCGTTCCACGGAACCCGCCTGCTGCGCGCGCAAACCCGGTTCCTGCAAGCCACCTTCGGCGTGCTCCCCCTGGTGTCGATCACCTCGGTAACCCCCTTCCTCGTGGTGGGCGTCTTCCACCCCACCCACGCCCCCCTGGTCGCGGCCACCGCGGGCCTGGGCATCGGCCTGCTGTGGCTGTTCACGGCGCACTTCCGCATGGTCCGCACCCGCCAAGCCGCCGACGTGCTCACCCTGCTGCAAAGCCCCGCCGCGGTCCGCGAGAACCTCCTTCACATCTGGACCACCGACACCTTCCAACGCCGCCGCTGGTTGCGCCCCCGCCCCTGGGACTACTCCCTGGTCCGCGCCACCACCACCCTGGCCCTCCGCTGCTCCCGAGCCGCCCGCCTGACTACAGGCGTAGACGTACAACCCCCATGGCCACCCCACGTCCGACTGTCCCATGAGGACGCACCCCGGTTGCTCGCCCTAGCGGAGGAGATCCTCGACCTGATCGACACCCGCTTCCCACCCATAGACCCGGCGACCAGCCACCTGCACCAACGCCAACGCGTGGCCCGCGCCGAACTAGCCGCCCGAGCCGCCGAAGTATCCCGAAACCTGGCCGACCACCAAGCCGCCTACACAGCCAACCGCCAGAGCGTGGACCTACTGCTCGAGTCGGGCGCACCCACCCACGCCGTACTGGGCCTGGTAGAAGGCGCCGAATACGCGATGGACCTCGACGACCACGACACAGCCCTGGAACTGCTGACAACGGCGAAAGAAATCGAAACCGCCCCAGCGATCCGCCGATACCTCCTGGTCAACTGGGCCTACTTCGCCCACCAAGCCGGACAACCAGAAGCCCAAGAACTCTGGCAGGAAGCCCTCGCCATCCCCGACCGCGCCACCGCCGCCCTACGAACAGCCCTCGAGTCCGACCCTGTCCCCTACTTCGAACAGGAGCACCCTTCAATCCTCCACCGGAGGACGACCCAACGAGAGCTGTTCCTAGAACGAACCTTCACCTCTCACTAACCCACCCCGCCTGCCCAACCACTGGACACTCGGAAGCCGCTGGTGCCAGCCCAACCCACCGAGTCAGCCCCGCCAGCCCAACCACCCGACCCCGAGGCCAAGAAGCAACCACTGGACACTCGGAGTCGCTGGTGCCAGATGCTCGATGGGGTGGACCTGTTTTGTGTGGGGGTGCGGCGTCCGTAGCGTTGTGCGCTGCAGGGCCATGCTTTTCGGCCCCAGCTTTGCGGTCCTGCCACGGGCGGCGCAGGGGCCCCGCACAAAACAGGTCCACCACATCGAGCCCGCACTCAAATCGCGGATCCACGCCGATGGCGCAGCCGAGGCGAAGATCATCCGCCGCAAGAGCCCCCGAATACACAGCCTACCGAGCCACACCGACAAAACAGGGGCCCCAACAAACAGGGGCGGCGACAGGGAATCCCCGTCGCCGCCCCTCAACCGCTCAGATCAGCCCTGCGGAACCTGCACGAACCGCAGGTACGGCCGAACCTCGTCCACCTCACCGAACTTGCCCCGAGCGTCCTCAGTGGACACGGTCGGCGGCACGATGACCCGGTCACCAGCGCGCCAGTCGACCGGCGTCGACACCGCGACGCGGTCGGTGAGCTGGAGGGCGTCGAGGGCGCGCAGGATCTCGTCGAAGTTGCGGCCGACGCTCTTGGGGTAGGTGAGGGTCAGGCGGACCTTGTCGGCGGGGTCGATGATGTAGACCACGCGGACCGACGAGGTGTCGCCCTCGTTGGGGTGGATCATCCCGTAGAGCTGGGCGACCGACTTGTCCGGGTCGGCGATGATCGGGTACTCGACGGTGGTGTCGCTGACCTCGTTGATGTCGGGGACCCACTTCTCGTGGTCGGCGACGGAGTCGACCGACAGCGCGATGGTCTTGGTGCCGCGGGCGGCCCACTCGTCGCGCAGTTGGGCCACCCGGCCCAGCTCGGTCGTGCAGACCGGGGTGAAGTCGGCGGGGTGGCTGAACAGCACCGCCCAGGAGCCCTTCTTCCACTCCCGGAACTGGATGGGTCCGGCCGTGGTGTCGGCCTGGAAGTCCGGCGCCGTGTCGCCCAGTTGCAAAGCCACCAGGGGTCCTCTTCTCCGCTGTCAGGACATTTTGTCGGGATTCTAGGGATGGTGGCGCGGCGTGGAACAGAATCCGACTCAGATCACAGTTGCCACCTCGACCCCGGCGGCCAGGGCGGCGGCCTGGTACGGCGGCAGCCGCTCCCCCGCGAGCACGACCTCCAGCAGTGCGCCGTCCATGCCCCAGTGCAGCGCGGACTGGGCGCCTGCGACGCTGCCCCGGGCGAGTTCCACCACGTAGACGAGCTCGTGGTCGACCACCCGCCTGGCCCGCAGCACCCGGCGTACTCCCGGGTAGGCGGCGGTGGTCACCCGGAGTTGATCATCCACTGTGGAGGCGACCGGCTCCGGCTCGAACCGGGTGTCGGCCGGGGTGGGGGGCGGCAGGTCCGCGATGATCGGGCTGTCCACCCGCACGCCCTCGCCCGCGAGCAGCTCCCGCTCCTCGTCGTGCAGGCCGACGCCGTTGTCGGCCAGGGCGAACAGCAGGGTCCGCTCGAGGTCCGCCAACTCCCCCGCCCCCAGGGTGGAGCGCAGCACGGCCAGGTCGTCGTCCGGCAGGCGCCCCGCGAGTCGGCGGAGCACGGTCACCCAGGCGGTCACGGCCAACACCCTGCCACCGGGACGGGCGAGCCGGACAACGGGACCCCGGCGGAGTCGGTGGAGTAGACGACCGGGTTGCCCGACTGGTCCAGCGCGGGCCCACCGTCGCGCCCCACCGCCGGGTACTCCCAGGAGTCGGCGGTCCGGTTGTAGCGCGGCGGGAACGTCCGCGCACCGTTGAGCTGGGGGTTCGCGGGGCTCGGCGGGTTCCTGAGGATGGTTCGATCGTCGAGGGTCTCGGTCTTGCTGACGTGGACCTGCTCGCGATCGACGATCTTGTTGGGCCCGGCGCCGCGGTCCGACGGGTAGCCGTTGCGGAACACACCGTCGTGGTAGACGTAGAGGTCCAGTTCGACCGTGATCCCCTTGACCGTCGCCTGCCCCAGGTAGCGCCACGACCACACCTGGGCGTTCATGTGGTTGCGGTCGCTGCGCGGGTCGTTCGTGGGCTGGAGTTGCTTGTCCACGGTGTTGCCCTGGTCGACGACCTGCGCGATGGCTTCCTTGATGTCGTCGGGCGTCCATGCTTTGGGGAACTCGGTCTTGCCCGGCCCACCCGCGCCGGAGACGTGCCCGCCGCGGTCCTGCTTGCCGGGGTTGGCCGGGTCGTACGGATCGCCGTGGAGCATGTGCTCGAAGTTGGGCGTGGTGTAGACGAGGTCCCTGCTGGTGGGTTTTCTCGTCGGCGCCGTGGCGGGCCGTTGGTGCACGAGGGCGCGCACGTCGTCGGCGCCGAAGACGTACCTGCCGCCGGGGACGTGCTCGCGGGTGAGCCGGTTGGCGACCAGCAGCTCGGTTATCGCCGGTTCCCCGGTGGCGTCCCGGAGCAGGTCGACGAGTCGCTTGCCGCCCGCGGTGTGCAGGCTGAGCTGGTCGACCAGCGTGTTGCGCTGGACCTGGCCGTAGGCGGGGAAGGAGTCGCCGAAGTCGAGGACGAGAACCTTGGCGTAGCTGGCGGTATCGATGCCCGCGAACGCCTTGACGCCCTTGTCGACCGCGTCGTACACCCGCTGGTCCCGGTTCTCCGGGTTGGTGACCGAGGCGATCGAGTACACCCGCTTGGCCTGCGCGTCGACCAGCAGCCCCTTGTCCACCCGCAGCGAGTTCGGCGTCCGCCCCGCCTCCTGGGCCAACTGCGACAGCAGTGACAACGCCTGCCTGGCGGCCAACCGCTCCGGCCCCTTGCCCTTCACCGCCGTCCTCGCGAGCGCGACCGCCGGGCTGGGCGCACCGGCGTCCACAGCGATCGCCGGGTGCTTGGCCAGCACGGTGAGCAGGCTCAGCAGCCGCGCGTCGCCGGACTTCTGCACGATGCCGATGACGTCGTCGAGCAGCGGATCGTCCTGCTTGGCGTACCCGGCGACCGCGGGCCCCGGCGTGGAGAGCCTGTCGATCACGGAGTTGACGTCCGGCCCGGCGACCTCCGGCTTGGCGGGCACCGGCCGGTTCGGGTCGACACCGCGGTCGTGCAGCCGCTTTCCGGTGTCCAAGTCCGGGCCCGCGATGGCGGTGACCTGCGCGAACGCGGTGATCGTGTACGGCCTGGTGCAGGTCTGGGTGCAACTCGAGGCCGGGTTGAGCACCTGGAACACCTGCTGGGTGCTCTGCTGGGGGCCAACGGAGATCGGCAGCACTCCCCCGCCGCCGCTGGTGGACATCACCGAGAGCATGCCGGTGGCGGTCTCGTCGCCGGAGTTGCGGACCTCGACCGGCGTGGGGCACATCGGCGTCATGCACGTGCCGGTGGGCAGGACGGTCACGGAGATGTCCGGCCCGTGGTTGGGCTGGGGCATCGGCGGCGGCGCCGGAGCGGTCACGGCCTGTTGCTTGGCATCGGCGAGCGCGCGGCCCGTGCTCTCCCGGCACGGGTCGTCGACGCCGCTGGTGCTGACCAACGCGTACGGGAAGTTCGACGCCTGCGCGGCGCCGCGGAGCTTGTCGCCGGTGGCCGCCAGCGGTCCGCTGACACCCAGCAGCCGCGTGCCGCCCTCGGTGGCCAGGTACACCGTCCACGGCGACCCCCGCGGCGACAGCGCCATCGCCGAGGTGCCGTCGACGTACACCGTCGGCTCGGCGGTCCAGTCGTCGCCGGTGAACATGTCGTGCAACCGCTTGCCCGACAGCGCCGTCAGCATCCCGATCGGGAAGCCCATGTCCTCGGACGCCTTGACCCACTTGCCCGCGATCTGGTGGGCGTAGACGGGCACGGTGTTGAGCCACCACGCGGCGTTGGCGTTGACCACGACCTGATCGGCCACGGCGACGAAAGTCGCGGCCCCGCCCGCGCCGTCGGTGACCGTCGCGGTGGTCTCGCCGCCGCGCAACGCGACGACGTCGATGCCGAGCCCGATGCCGCCGTCGGTCTCCAGGGTGCCGCGCAGCCGCAGGTCGCCGAGCTCGGCGAGCCGACTGAGCGCCGTCGCCCCGAGATCGGCGGCGGCCACCTCGGTCGGCCGACCCGCGACCTCGCCCGGCCCGGCGAACACCGCGACGAGCACGGCGGCCACCACCGCCAGTGCGGCGACCGCCAGCGGCACGCGCCGCCGCGATTGCTGCTGCATCACCCAGACCCCCGATATCACCCAGACCCCGAACTGGACCGCCGGATCGGTGACACTCGACCCGCGCGGCACCATTGTGCCCCCGGGGTCTGACATTTTCCGCCGAACCGCGCGGACTGTCCGGTTGAGCGCCCAACTGTCCGGTTGACACGCCAAGCGGTCCGGTTGACACAGTCTGGACGTGGCGTCAGTGGTTCGCGTGGTAGTGGCGCCGGATCTGGGCGTCGCTGAGCTGCGACCCGTAGACCGCGTACTCGTCGAGGGTCCCCACGATGTAGTCGCTGATCGGTCGGTTCGGGTAGTTGGTGAGGATGCCGCCGCCCCACCGCCAGTACCCGGTGTAGTTCTGCGCCGTTGTGGTCGCCGCGTCCTGTGCGACGAGAACCCCGTCGACATAGAGCTTCATCCCGGCAGAGCCGAGACTGGCCGCCACATGGTGCCATGTGCCGTCGTTGTACGACGCCACCGAGTTAACCGATTTGATCCCACCAGCCGGGTTGACCGCGAACGTCACCCGCCCGGCGTTGTCTAAGTACACGACCCTGTCGCGGGCGGTGCTGCTGACGCTCACAGTGTCGAAGAAGCCACCGATCAGCCCGCCCCAGTTGCCGCTCACCTTGAACCACGCCTCGATGGTGAAGTTCGTCGGGTTCGCGAAGCTGGTCAGGTTGGTGGCGTTGGTCGTTCCGTTGAACCCGGTCGCCGTGCTGGAACTCTGCCCCTGTTGCGCGCCTTGCAGTGCGCCGGGTTGAGCCGAGTTCATGGGCGACAGGGCACCCGCGACGGGCAGCGCGGCGGGAGCGGGAGCGCCCGCGCTGTAGAGGTTCTGGACCTGAGCGGTCGAGAGGCCTGCCTGGATGGTGCGGACCTTGTCGATGACGCCGTCGAAGTAGTCCATCTGCGAGCCGCTGCGCAGCGCGCGACCGACCTGCAGCGCGTTGGTCGCGTTCCAGGCTCCGGGGTGCGAGACACTGCCTTGTAGGACGCCATCGACATAGAACCGCATGAGCTGTGAGCCCGCGAAGAACACGCCGACTAGGTGGTACCAGCGGTTCTGGGTAGCGTCCGCGGAGCTATAGACCGTGTCGTAGGTCGGCGAGTTGCCGTCGGTGCGGGGCATGCGGAAGACCCACTTCACCGAAGCGATGTCAGCCCCGAGCATGAAGGCGCTGCCTATAGTGCCCTGCTGGGACACCACCGCACGGTCTTGCGATGGCGTCGTCATGTAGACCCACGCGGACACGGTGAAGGTGGCGTCGGTGCGGATCGCGGGTGACTGGCTGACGGTCCAACTGCTCGACCCGTTATAGAGGCCCGCTGTGCCCTCGTAGCCGGAATCGGTCCACTGCACAGCGTTGAGCGTGCCGCTGTTCCCGTTGCCCGAGGAGTCGGACGCCGTCGTCGCGATGTTGTCGTTGAACTGCCAGTCGAGCGTAGGGCGCGTGTACGCCTCCTCGACGTCCGCCGAGCTGAACACACGGTTATAGACGGCAACGTCGTCGATGCGGCCAGGCCAGTAGTCGACGTAAGAGCCGTTGCGCTGGCCACGGCCGATTGAGATGGACCCAACGCCGTTCCACCCACCGGACCGGCTGACTGTGGACTCCAACGTGCCGTTGAGGTAGATGCGCATCTGCCCCGCTGCCGCGTCCCACACACCGAGAACGTTCATCCACGCGTTGGCCACCGCCGGGTTGGACGTCGTCGCGGAGACAGTGGCCGAACTGGATGTGTCCGACGCGGGCATGATGAACGCGAACTTGCCCGTCGACGCTATGTACGTCAACGAGAAGCTGCTGTTGTTGACGCTGTCCTTGGACAGAATGGTCCTGTCGACACCACCCGAACTGCTGATGTACATCCAGGCCGACGCCGTGAAGCTGGTGTCGGTGCGCAGCGAGAAGTACGACGTGGAGACGTAGTCGTCCACGCCGTCGAAGGTCAACGACCGGCCGGTGTGGCCATTGGTGTTCCACGCGGCACCGCTGATCGTGCCGTTGTAGCCGTTGGGGCCGGAATCGGTCAGCACCGATCCGCTCTGCTCGAAGGCGTACTGCGCGTTGGGCGCCGTGGCAGCGCCCATGATGCCGGAGATCTCGCTAGCCCCCAACACGCGCGAGTACACGCGCACGTCGTCTATAGACCCCGCCCAGTGGTAAAGCCAAGAGCCGTTGATGAGTGTGGCGCCCGCCGCCAACGCGCCGTTGCCTCGCCACTCGTAAGAGTCCGAGCGAGGGCCGCTGGCTTCCAACGAACCGTTGACATAGATGCGGAAAACGTTGTTGGGGTCGTCGTACACGCCGACGATGTGCGTCCAAGTGTTCGCAGCGACCGAGGTCGACGACACCACGTAGTCCTCGGTCGGGTTGGCGACATCGCTTCGGGGGAGGCCGAAACGCCACTTCCCGCTCTGGGTGTAGATGTACCAGGCGTTGTGGGTGTTGCCGCCCTGTGACAGCGCTACAGCGGTCGACGAGGCGGAGCTGGTCCTGGCCCACAACGACACGGTGAAGCTGGTGTCCGTGTAGGTGGAGGGGCCCGCGCCGATGACGCGGTCGTTGACGCCGTCGAAGGTCACCGCGGACCCGGTGAGCCCGGTCGACCACGTAGGGCCGTTGACCAGGGTGCCCTGGTTGGCGCCGCCGGAACTGTCCGACGCCGCTATACCGCTGGCGTCGTCGAAACGCCAGTAGGTGTAAGGACCGTTGGTGGCCGCGTTGTACTGACCGGGGCGGTTGTTGCCCGAGGAGTCCGCCGCGGTGCTGGTGGCCGACGACGACTGCGCCTCGTCCTGCCGGTGGTAGAACAGCGGGCTGTCACCGGTGACCGAGGCCGAGTACGTCGGGAACGTCGCCGCGCTGCCAATGGCGTTGCCGGACGTCGTAGTCGTTGAGATGAACTTGGCGAAGCCACCGCTTTCCAGCACGATGGCCAATACGACGCCAAGCGCCACAGTAGCCGAAACGCGCCTATCCGCCCGGCGTCGGGTGACGTCGGACGGTTGCTTGCGATGCCTGCCCGTGGTGGGCGGTGTATCTGCCGGGGGCGGTTGCCCACGACTACGGCGTTCCCAAGCAAGTACGACGAGCCCACCCAGGGCGACAAGGCTCGCGCCGAGCGCGACCCAGTTCTTGGTCTGCGCCCAGTAGGCGGGCAACCCGACCCACGGCACACGCAGTCTGCCTTGACCGAGGACGTCGTCCTCGGTCACGGGGGTGCTGTCGGCGTTCGGGTTGGCGTCACCCTTGGTCGTGAAGGTGGCATCGTCGTTGAGCTTGATGATGCGGTGCATCAAGACCCGGTTGTCGTGCGCGGGGTCGTCGAAGGCGATGACGGCACCGGCAGCCGGGTGGTCAGTGAGCAGCGACCCGACGACAACGACATCTCCGGCCTGGATAGAGGGTGCCATCGAGCCCGACAACACCACGTAAGAGTGCCAGGACACGACGTAAGGCAGCACGCACCAAGCAAGCAGCCACACCAACGTCGACAACACCGCTTGCGCCAAGAACGCCGCCACTGTGGGCACATAGCCCAACAGTCGAGCGGCGTTCTTGGCGTTCACGGTGTCCTCCAGCGCTCACACAAGGTGAGCCCTCTTAGTCTTCCAAGCGGTCTTACGAGCTCTGGGCTTCCCAGGTGAAGCCGATACCGGCGCTCTTGTTCTGCGCGCTGTTGTTGTCCTGCAGCGTGTAGGTGAACTGGAACGTCTTCTTGGTGCCGTTGGTCGACGGCGTCCAACTGCCGATGCCGTTGCCGAAGTTCGTGTAGCCCGAGGCGAAGGTCGCCAGGGTGCCGTTGTGCAGGGGGCCACCGCCGTCGGCGACGAAGCCGGTGCAGTCGGCGTAGGTGCCACCGGTGCCCTGGCGGACCACGAAGTCCAGGTACGGGCCGAGGGTGCCGGTGTACGAGGCGGCGGTCGTGTAGAGCTTGACCGACGACGCCACGTTGCCGGTGAAGGTCACCTCGATGCACCGCGAACCCGTGTCACCCGGCTTGAGGCCGGACACGTTGAACAGCACACCGTTGGAGTCGTCGTCGGAGATGGACACCGAACCCGAGTTGAACGAGTTGCCGCTGTTGGTGGTACTGGCGGAGAACGCCGCGTAGCTGCTGAACCAGATGACCAGAGCGCTGGCGACCAAGCCGGTCGCCACCACCGCCGCGGCCTTGAGCCCGGACCTGTTCTTCTTGACCTGCATCGTCACTCACCCTCCTGTCTCTGCCCCACTGTCGGTCGACAACGACCCACGATTAGGTGGTTCCGTTGTGAGGTGGTTGCTACTTCGGGTGCACAACGGTTGGCCAATAGCGGAAGTGAGGGTGTTCACAGTCACCCCGCCGAGATCCTCAGATCGGTGTACCCGCGGTCGATCACGCCACCGAAGCACAACTCGGCGTCCCGCAAGGGCACTGGAAGGCGGCAACGATGTTCCTCGGCAGGGCCAAGGTCGGCACCCGGCTCGGCGGATCCTTCGCGGTCCTGGTCTTGTTCATCGTCTTCGCCGCGTGCGCGGGGTGGTGGGGCCTGGCCAAGCAGGACGACATCAGCGGCCGCCTCGACACACTGCGCCAGGTCCAGGACGACATCGACCTCATCAAGTACGACGCCGCCGACGTGACCGGCTGGCAGGCCCTGGTCATCGCCGACACCGGCGCCTACGGCGTCGCCGTCGCCACCGCCCCCGACGCGTACAACCACGCCGCGGAGCTCAAGGCCAAGGACGCCGTCTACGCCCACATCGACGCCGCCCACGTCGTGGCCATGACCGACACCGAGAAGGCCCTGTTCGCGCAGCTGCGCCCGGCCTGGGACGAGTTCTTCGACTGGGACACCAAGATCATGGCGTGGCTGCAGGACGGCACCCAGGCCAGCATCGCCCGGTCCATGGACAGCATCAACGGCGGCGAGGCCTCCGAGGCCTACGGCAAGGTCCTCGACGTCACCGCCGAGCTGACCAAGTCGATCGACGCCAGGATGGTCGACCTGCGGGCCGAGGCCGACAGCGCGCAGAGCAGCAGCACCTGGGCGATCGCCATCACCCTGGCCGTGGCGCTGCTGCTGGCCGTCGTGCTCAGCGTGTGGGCCACCCGCTCGGTCGTGCGCCCGCTGGCCGCGGTCGTGCGCGCCCTGGGCAAGCTCGAGCACGGCGACCTGACCGCCCGCGCCGACCTGCGCACCACCGACGAGATCGGCCAGGTCGGCGGCGCGGTCGACAGCACCATCGACTCGCTGCGCACCACCGTGACCAGCCTGTCGGCGCACGCCGAGTCGCTGTCCACCGCGGCCCAGGAGCTCACCAGGGTCTCCACCGACATCGCGGGCTCGGCCAACGACGCCAGCAGCCAGGCGGGCGCGGTCTCCGCCGCCGCCGAGCAGGTCCTGCAGAACGTCGACACCGTCGCCACCGGCGGCACCGAGATGGGCGAGTCGATCCGCCAGATCGCCAACAACGCCAGCGAGGCGGCCGAGGTCGCCAGCAAGGCCGTCACCGTCGCCGAGCAGACCAACCAGACCGTCGCCAAGCTGGGCGTGTCCTCCTCCGAGATCGGCAACGTGGTCAAGGTGATCACCTCGATCGCCGAGCAGACCAACCTGCTGGCGTTGAACGCCACCATCGAGGCCGCGCGGGCGGGCGACGCGGGCAAGGGCTTCGCCGTCGTCGCCGGGGAGGTCAAGGACCTCGCCCAGGAGACCGCCAAGGCCACCGAAGACATCATCAGCCGCGTCGAGGCCATCCAGTCCGACACCGCCAACGCCATCTCCGCCATCGGCGAGATCGTCACCACCGTCGGCCGCATCAGCGACTTCCAGATCGTCATCGCCGCCGCCGTCGAGGAGCAGACGGCCACCACCAACGAGATGAACCGCAACCTGGCCGAGGCCGCCACCACCAGCCGAGCCATCACCACCAACATCACCGGTGTCGCCAACGCCACCAGCACCACCACCGAAGGCGTCCACCAGTGGCAGCGCGCCGCCACCGAACTCTCGCGGATGAGCACCGAAATGCACGCCACCGTCGCGAAGTTCCAACTCTGACCCGGTGCCCGCCGGTCACTGGGGGTCCGGCGGGCACCTCTTTCTTCACAACACCCGACTCCGACAGCAATGCCAGCCACTGGACACTCGGAAACTGGGGTGCCAGAACAACTACCCGAGCCAGCCCACCCAACCCAGCCCACCGAGTCGACCCCGCCAGCCCGACCACTGGACACTCGGAACCTCCGGTGCCAGATGCTCGATGGGGCGGACTCGGTTTGCGTGGGGTGGCGGCAGTCGTAGCGTTTCAGCGCGGATAGGGCCACGCTTTTCGGCCCCAGCTTTGCGGTCCTACCACGGCTGGCGCAGGGGCCCCGCGCAAACCGAGTTCGCCCCATCGAGCCCACCGCACCACCACGGACCGACCCCGATGCCGCAGGCGAGGCGTCCAACGAAGATCATCTGCCACAAGAGCCCCCGATATACAGCCTATCGACGGCCACCGACAGACCAGGGCGCAGCGAAAACCCCTGTGGACAAGCAAGACCGTTGTGGACAGATTCCTCCGCAAAGGACAGAAGCCTCACGCCACCTCTGCGCCCCCCACCGAGGACTCCCCCAGCACCCCCCGAAGCGCCACACAGAACGCGTGCTCCGGATCAACCGCCGCCAACGGCTGTCCCGTGTTGATGCTCACCGGGATCTCCGCCGTGGCGGGTAGCCACGCCGCGATCGGCAGCCGTGCCGCCTGCTCGACCTCCGCAACCGGAATCCCGTCGTCCCCGTACGAGCGGTTGACGACCACCGAACGCAGGCGCCGGTCGTGGCCGAGGATGTCGAGCATGTCGTGGTAGCGGCCGAGGGCGCGCAGGGCGGGGCGCTCGGGGGTGGTGACCAGGATCTGGCGGTGGGAGTACTCGAGGGCGGTCACCACGTGCTTGTTCACGGCGGCGGGGGCGTCGATGACGACGTGGGTGTACATGGTGGACAGGGAGGCGATGAGCTCGCTGACCACGCGCTCGGGGACCCGGCCGGGGTCGCCGAGGACCGTGGGGGCCAGGACGGCGTAGAGGCCGCGGCTGAGGCGGATGGCGACGTGGGCCTCGGGGATGCCGTCCTCGTCGGCCTCGGCGTCGAACATGGTGGCGATGTCCCCGGCGGAGAAGTCCAGGTCGACCAGGCAGACCGGGCCCCGGCCAGCGCGGGCCAGGGTGACCGCCAGGTTGGCGGCGACCGTCGAGGCGCCCGCGCCCGCTCGGGCCGCGACCACGGTCACTATCTGTGCGTCCACCGGTGAACCTCCGCTCGTGTTGTCACAGAGCGTTGCCTAGCTGCCGCGGTGCGCGGCAGCGGGCGACCGGTCGACCCGCGTCGGTCCGCCGTCCGACATAACGTCCTTACCTGCGGTTTCTGTTATGCCCCCGGGTGGCCGGTCGGGTTGCGACACAATTTTCAGGTTCCTGTAACCCTGGTCGGGGGTAAACCGACAGTCACCTATGTTATCGCCCGTATGGGTGACGGAAGGGTGGGCCTTGGTGATTCGCACCGTGGTGATCGACAGCGACACGCTGACGCGGTACGGGCTGTCCATGCTGGCGGGCGCCCATCCCGACGTGGAGGTGGTCGGGGAGACGGGGTCGGCGGCCGAGGCGGGCGAGCTGGTGGCGCGCAGGCAGCCGGACGTCGTGGTGATCGACGTGGAGCTGGCCGACGGGAACGGCCTGCACCTGGTGCGCACCCTGCGCGACCGCTACGCCCAGCTCGGCATCGTCGTGATGACCTCACTGGACACCGACGACGTGCTGTTCCGCGCCCTCGACCACGGCGCGTCGGCGTTCGTGGTCAAGACCGCACCGGTCATCGAGGTGCTCGGCGCGATCCGGCACGCCGCGGTGGCCGCCACCTCGTTCACCGCCACCGGCCTGCTCGACGCCCTCACCCGGCGCCGCGAGCAGGAGACCCGCTTCGCGCTGTCGCCGCGCGAGCGCCAGGTCCTCACCCTGCTGCGCGACGGCCTGTCCATCCCGGAGATCGCGGGCACCATCCACATCAGCAAGTCCACCGCGAAGACCTACGTCTCCCGCCTCTACGACAAGCTCGGCGCCTCCAGCCGCGCCCAAGCCCTGGTCACCGCCCTGCGCACCGGCCTCATCGACTACGAGGCCACCCCGGGCGCCTAGCCCTTGGCCACACGCGGACGACCTAGGCCTTGGTCAACAAGGCGGACACGACGCCCTCGATGGCGGGGACTACTAGGCCCAGCTCGCGGCGGATCGGGGCCAGGGTGGCCTCCGGGTCCGGGATCTCGCCCTCGCGCGCCTGGTGTTCGACCGCCATGACCAGGTCGGACAAGACGGACGCGCCGACGTTGGCCGCGGAGCCCTTCAGGGTGTGGGCCTGGGTGACCACGTCCTCGACCCGGCCCGCGCGCATCGACTGCTCGAGGTCGTCGACCGCGGAGCCGGTCTTCTCGGCGAACGAGGTCAGCAGGCGGGCCATGAACTCGCGTTCCTGGGTGCTGGGGTCCGGCCCGGTGAGCTCGTCGAGGCGGGCGTGCAGGGCGGCGGTGCGGTCGTCGATCTCGGCCCCCTCCGGCCGCGGCGCTGGCTCCGGCTCGGTGCGGGCGTGCGGGATGTGCGCGGTCAGCTTGCCCAGCACGCCCGCCAGGTCCGTTGGGCGCACCGGCTTGGCCAGGTAGTCGTCCATGCCGGCCGCCATGCAGGCGTTGGCGTCCTCCACCAGCACGCTCGCGGTCATCGCGACGATGTGCGGTTGGCGGTCTTCCGGCAGGTCGCCGCGGATGATCTGGGTGGCCTCCAGGCCGTCCATGATCGGCATCCGGACGTCCATCAGCACCACGTCGTAGGGCCGCTGGCGCACCGCCTGGACGGCTTCGCGGCCGTTGGACACCATGTCGGCGCGGTAGCCGAGCTTGGTGAGCATGAGCTGCGCGACCTTCTGGTTCACCAGGTTGTCCTCGGCGACCAGGATCCGCAGCGCGGCGCCGTCGGCCGTGGGGCTGGGCAGCCGGGAGTGGTCGTCGACCGGTTTCACCCCGCCGAGGATCCTGGTGAGCGTCGTGCGCAGGACCGTGACCCGGACCGGCTTGGTGAGCACCGCCTCGAACATGTCGCGCTGCTCCTCGCTCAGCGGCATGGTCACGCTGCTGAGCAGCATCAACGGCAGCGTCTCGCTCCCGGGCAGCCGCCGCAGCTCGGCGGCCAGTTCGGCGCCGTCCATCTCCGGCATGTGCATGTCCAGCAGCGCCACGTCGAACCGCTCCCCCACCCGGATCAACTCGAGCGCCTCGGCGCCCGAGGCGACCTGGGTGGAGCGCATGCCCATCTCGGCCAACTGCGCGCGCAACACCTCGCGGTTGGTGTCGTTGTCGTCGACCACCAGCGCCACCCGGTCCGCCAGCGCCGACCAGCCGGGCTCGCGGTCCTCGTCATCGGTCTGCGGCGACACCCGCAACTGCGTGGCCACGGTGAACCGGGACCCGATGCCCGGGGTGCTGACCACGGTGATGTCGCCGCCCATCGCCCTGGCCAACCGCTTGCTGATCGCCAGGCCGAGGCCGGTGCCGCCGAAGCGGCGCGTGGTGGAGGCGTCCACCTGGCTGAAGGACTGGAACAACCGGCCGATGTGCTCGGGTGGGATGCCGATGCCGGTGTCGCTGACCTCGGCGCGCAGCAGCACCCGGTCTCCCTGCAGCGGCTCGGCCCGCACGTTGATCGCGACCTCGCCGCGCGGGGTGAACTTCACCGCGTTGCCCAGCAGGTTGAGGAAGATCTGCCGCAGCCGGGTCGCGTCGCCGCGCAGCACCGGCGGGCAGGAGGCGTCGACGTAGCCGATGAGCTCCAGTTCCTTGTCCCCCGCGGGCACCGCGACCAGCGCCAGCGCGCTGTCGACGACGTCGGTGATGTGGAAGGAGGCGTCCTCCAGTTCCAGCTCACCCGCCTCGATCTTGGAGTAGTCGAGGATCTCGTTGATCACCGCGAGCAGCGCGTCGCCGCTGTCGCGCACGATCCGCACCAGCTCCATCTGCTCGCTGTTGAGGTCGGTGTCCAGCAGCAGCCCGGTCATGCCGATCACCGCGTTCATCGGCGTGCGGATCTCGTGGCTCATGGTGGCCAGGAACGCCGCCTTCGCCTTGCCCGCCGCGACCGCCTGGTCTCGCGCGGTGACCATCGCCTGCATCGAGGCGTTGACCGCGACCCCCATCTGCTCCAGCTCGACCGGCCCACCCACCACCGCCCGGTGCTCGGTGTTGCCCGAGGAGACCTGCTGGGCGGCCTCGGTGACCCGCCGGATCGGCCTGGTGACCTTGCGGGTCACCCACACCGCGCCGATCGCCGCGAGCCCGCCGACGCCGAGGGTGATCCAGGCGATGACCTCCTGGGTGGACGCGCCGCTGTCGGTGACCACCTGGTAGCGCAGGCCGAGCAGCTCCTGCTCGTGGCCGCGCATGTCGCCGAGGATGCCGTCGATGGCCTCCATGTCGCGCACCCCGCGCCCGGTGGCGACCAGCTCCAGCGCGGCCTCGGGGCCCTGGCTGGTGCGCAGGTCGATGGTCTCGGCCAACTCGGCCAACTTGTCGGTGATGACCGGCCCGACCGCCTCGTAGAGCTGGCGCATGTACGCGTCGTCGGCGACCAGGTCGCGCAGCCGCTCCTGGCTGTCCCCGATGTCGGCGACGGCCTCTGAGTAGGGCGCCAGGTACTGCGGGTCCCCGGCGATCATGAAACCGCGCTGCCCGCGCTCGGCGGCCTGGATCTGCAGCCACACCTGGTCGATCTGGGTGAGCACGGCGTAGCTGTGCTCTATAGGCGCCCGCGCGTCCAGCAGCGTGCCTATCCGGGCATAGGAGCTGATGCCGACCGCGAACAGCCCGCCAATGGCCAGCACGTACCCGGCGGTCAACAACCGCCCGACCGTCCACCGCCACACCGGCACCCCGCGGCGGCGCGGCTCGGGCGCCGGACCAGGACCCGGCGGCGGGATCGGGCCGGGCACCGCCAGCAGGTCGTCGGTCTCGGGCGGCCCCGAGGAGTCCATGGTCATCGACCCGGGGTCACCGTCCCGGGGACTCGCCGGCCCCCGCGAGCAGCGTCTCGATCCGGCCGACCAGGTCGCGCGGGCTGAACGGCTTGAAGATGTAGTCGCTGGCCCCGCTCGAGCGCCCCGCGTCGATGTCGGACTGCTGGGTGCGCCCGGTCAGCAGGACCACCGGGGTGTCGCGGGTGGCCTCGGCCGCCCGCAACGCCGAGCACACCTGCAGCCCGGTCATGTCCGGCAGCGTCACGTCCAGCAGGAACAGCTCCGCCGCCGTCTCCGCCTGGTCGAGCGCCTCCCGGCCGGTGGCCACCGCGGTGACCTCGTACCCGGCCTGGCCGAGCTTGAACACCAGCAGATCCCGCAAGTCCGGGTCGTCCTCGGCGACAACGATCCGTTTCACCGCGTTCCCCTCCTTCCGCCCGGCCCGGTGGGCACGTGGCCCGCCGGACTCCGGCGTCCGCCGCGGGTGGGGTCATGACCGCTTACCCCGCCGCAGCGACTGGTAGACCATCCCGACACCGGCGGCGGTGAGCAGGAAGCCGATGGTGAGCCACCGCAGCACCGCGAACCCGGTCTGGCTGAGGTCCTGGTCCTCGGGGGCGGGCTTCTGGTTCCCGTCGTCGGTGGTGTCCGTCCCGGTACCCGGGTCCTCTGCCCCGGAGTCGTCATCGTTGTCCTCGGCGGTGACCTCGGTGGTGGCCGTCGCCGTGTCGTCGGAGTCGGCCGAGTCGATCACGTCACCGGCGGTCAGCGTGGCGACGTTGACGATCGACCCGGTCTTGTCGACCCGCGCGACGACCCGCAGCGTCTGCTGGACGCCGGGGGCGATGGCGTCCAACCGCCACACGCCCGACTCCGGGTCGTAGGTGCCCGCGCTGGTCACCGCGGAGATCAGCGAGACCCCGGCAGGCAGTTCGTCGGTGACCGTCACCGCGGGCGCGGTCGACGGGCCCGCGTTCGAGAGCACGACCACCCAGGTGATCTGGTCGCCGACCGTGGCCGAGGTCTTGTCGGCGGTCTTGACCACCGACAGCGCCGTCTGCCTGCGGATCGGCTCACTGGCCACCGCGGTGTCGTCTGCGGTGTTCGCGTCCGGCGAGGACGAGGTCGCCAGCACCGAGTTGACCAGGGTGTCGCCCGCGATCTCGGGGTCGACGGTCGCGGTGAGCCGGATGGTGGCGGTCGCGCCCGCGGCCAGCGTGCCGACGCCGCAGCTGACCACGCCGTCGGTGGCCGAGCAGGTCGCCCCGGTCGCCGCGACGTAGGTGGTGCCGGTGGGCAGCGCGTCGGTGACGACCACGTCGGCCGCCGCCCCGGTGCCGTCGTTGCTCACCGCGATCACCCAGGTCACGTCGTCGCCCGCCACGATCTGGCCGTCGACGTCCTTGCTGATCCGCAGGTCGGCCTGGGCGTCGAGGGTGCTGGTGGTGGACGCGAAGTTGTCCGTCGGCGCCTGCTCGGCGGTCGAGGACACCACCGAGGCGGTGTTCACGATCGTGCCCGAGGTGGCGGTCGCCGACACCTGGCCCGAGATGAAGACCGTGGCGCTGTCGCCGGGGGCGATGTCACCGAGGGTGCACACCAACCGGTTGGTCTGCAGCGTGCAGCCCGCGGGCACCACGATGTTGCCCACGCTGGCGGGGAGCTGGTCGGTGAGCACGACGTCCCTGGCGGTGGAGACGCCGTTGTTGGTCACCGTCAGCAGCCAGCTGATGGCGTCACCCGGCGCGTAGGCGGGCTGGTCGGCGCTCATCGACAGGCCGAGGTCGGTCAGCGCCGCCGCCGAACCCGCGATGGACACGGTGTTGTCCGACGGGTCGGACTCGGCGACGTCGGAGACCACGCTCGCGGTGTTGCTGACCGTGTTCGGCACGAAGCCGGGGTCGACGTCGACCACGATCGTCACCGTCACGTCACCGTCCGGCCCGATCGAGCCGGGGGTGCAGGTCACCACCTGGCCGCTGATCACGCAGCCGCCCGCGGTCGCGGTGGCCGTCACCGGGGTGAGCCCGGCGATGATCGGGTCGGTGATCACCACGTTGGTCGCGGTCGAGTAGCCGAAGTTGACCACGTCGATGGTGAACGTCGCCTGCTGGCCGGGCACGATCGGGTCCGGGCTCAGCGACTTGTCGATCGACAGGTCGGCCACCTGGTTGATCTGGGTGACCGCCAGGCTGGTGTTGTTGGCGACGTCGGTGTCCGACACCGAGGTGGTGACCGACGCCGCGTTGTCCAGCTGCGGGTCGCTGAACTCCGGGTCGACCTGGGCGGTGATGCTCAGCGTCCGGTCGCTGCCCTGGGCCAGCGTGCCCAGCGGGCAGCGCAGCGTGCGGTCGGTGAGCACGCAGGCCGGGTCGGCGGTGACCGGGGTGACCCCCTTGGGCAGGGTGTCGACCACGACCACGTTGCGGGCGTCGGACGGTCCGTCCACGTGCACCGCGAGGTTCCAGGTGATCTCCTGGCCCGCGATCACCTGGGTCGGCGCGGTCTTGACCAGCGAGACGTCGGTCTCGGTGGACACCGCCTGGGTGACGATGACCGACTCGTTGCCCGGCACCGGGTCGTTGGTCGGCGACTCGACCACGCCGACCACGGTGGCGTCGCCCGCGACGTCGGAGCTGAACACGCCCCTGACCTCGATCACGACCTCCGCGCCCGGCGCGAGGGCACCGAGTTCGCAGGCGATGGTCAGGTCACAGGTGACCCCGTTCGGCGCGATGATCGTGATGTTCTCGAACTCGCCCGGCACACCCAGTGCCAGCCGCACCGCGCTCGCGGTGGACGGACCGGCGTTGCGGGCCTTGGCGATGACGACCGCCGGGGCGCCCGCGGTGAGCGTGTCGGCCTGGAAGTCCAACACCATCGACAGGTCGGCGTCGGCGGCGACCGGCTCCGAGAGCGCGACCGTGTTGCCGGAGCCGTTCGGGTCGCCCGCGGCCGAGCCGACCTCGACGGTGCTGGTCAGCGGCGCGGTCTGGTCGACGGCGACGGTGCCGGTGACCAGGACCTGCACCGAGGCGCCGGGGGCCAGGGTGTCGACCACGCAGGTGACCGCGGTGTCGCAGGTGACGCCGGGCGGGGCGGTGACCACGACGTCGAGCAGGCCCGCGGGCACCGGGATCGTGATGGTGACCCCGGTCGCCGTGGACGGTCCGGCGTTGCTCGCGGTCGCGGTGATGGTCGCCGCCGAACCCGCGACCACCCGGTCCGGGCCGATGTCGGCGGTGACCGACAGGTCGGCGACGGTGCTCACGGTGCTCGACACGGTGATCGTGTTGTCGGTGGTGTCGGCGTCGGTGGTGCTGGAGCCCGCGGTCGCGGTGATCTCGATCGGCCCGGTCGCGTCCGAGGCGAGGACACCCTGGACCACGATCGTGCGGTCCGCGCCCGGGGCCAGGTCGCCGATGGTGCAGGCGACGGTGTTGTCGCAGGTCACCCCCGGCGGTGCGGTCACAACGACCTGCTGCAGGCCGGGCGGCAGCGGGATGGTGAAGGTGACACCGGCTGCGGTGGACGGGCCGTCGTTGCCGACGGTCGCGGTGATCGTCACCGGCGAGCCCGCCGTCGGGGCGCCCGAGCTGACGACCGCGGTGGCGACCAGGTCGGCGCGGGCGGTGACCGGGCTGCTGGCGGTCGCGGAGTTGTCGGTCGGCGTCGGGTCGGTGGTCGGCGAGGTCGCCGCGGCCGACAGCGCGAAGTCCGCGGTCTGCGCCGGGTCGACCGTGCCGCGCACCACGATGGCGACGGTGCTGCCGGGGGCGACGGTGTCGATCACGCAGGTGCCGCTCGCGTCGCAGGTGACGCCTGCCGGGGTCTGGAACGTGGCGCCGGTGAGCCCGGCGGGCACGGTCACCACGACGACGACGCCCGAGGCGGTGGACGGGCCGCTGTTGCGCACCGACACGGTGGCCGCCAGCGGGGAGCCCGCGGTCGGCGTGGCCGGGTCGAGCACCACGGTGGTCGCCAGGTCGGCGGTGACCACCAGCGGCGGGGTGACGGTGACCGTGCGGTCGGCCGGGTCCGGTCCCGGCGTCGGCGAGGCCACGGTGGCGGTGAAGGTCGGCGCCGCGGTGGTGGTCGGGGTGACGCGGCCGTTGACCACGATGGTCAGGTCGGTGCCCGGCGGCACGTCGCCGATGGTGCAGCTGACCGAGGTGTCGCAGGTGACCCCCGGCGGCGCGGTGACCGTCACGCCGTCGACACCCGGCGGGATCGGCAGCGTGAAGCTCACCCCGGTCGCGGTGGACGGCCCACCGTTGGTGATGACCGTGGTGGCGGTGAACGGCTCACCGGCGGTCAGCGTGCCCGGGCTGAACGTGGTGGTCAGGCCCAGGTCGGCCGAGCTGGTGACGCCCGCGTTGAGCACGACCACGTCGTTGCCGCTGTCCGGGTCCGCCGTCGCGGCGTCCGCGGTGGCGGTGAAGGTCATCGTGCTCGGCGTCGCGTTCGGCGCGACGGTCCCGTTGACCACCAGGGTGAGCGAGGCACCAGGGGCCAGGCTCGCCGCGGTGCAGCTGACCGTGTTGTCGCAGGTGATGCCCGGCGGTGCGGTGACCGTGACGCCCTGCACGCCCGCCGGGATCGGCAGGGTGAAGGTGACGCCGGTCGCCGTGGACGGGCCGGTGTTGCTGAGGGTGGCGGTGACCCGGACCGGCGACCCGGCGACCAGGGCGGACGGGTCGAGCGCGGCGGTGAGGCCCACGTTGGCCGAGGCCGACGCGGTGGCGGTCGCCGAAGCGCTGTTGTCCGCGGTCGACGGGTCCGGCGCCGGGGACGACGCGGCCGCGCTGAAGGTCAGCGTGGACCCGGTGAAGTCGGGGGCCACGGCCGCGACCACCACGATCTGCGCGGACGCGCCCGGCGCCAGCGGGTCGATGGTGCAGCTGACCGCCCGCGCCACGCAGCTGACCCCGCCCGGGGCGGTGTACTGCACGTCGGTGACGGTGACCCCGGGGACGTCCGGCAGGTCGACGGTGACCGGGCCGGAGGTGGACGGGCCGTTGTTGCGGACCGTCACGGTGTGCCGGACGGTCGTGCCCGCGGTCACCGCGGTCGCGTCCAGCGCACTGGTGACCGCCAGGTCGGCGGCGACGGTCACCGCGGTGGACGCGGTGGCCGAGTCGTTGCCGGGGGTCGGGTCCGGGCTCGGCGAGTCGAGCGTGCCGGTGAAGGTCAGCGCCGGACCGGTGTAGGTCGGGGCGACGGTCCCCGTCACCGCGATGGTGATCTCCGCGCCCGGGGCGAGGTCGCCGAGGGTGCACAACGCGGTGGCGTCGCAGGTGACGCCCGCCGGGCCGGTGACCTGGACGCCGGTCAGCGCGGCCGGGATCGGCAGGCTGAACGTGGCGCCCTGGGCGGTGGACGGTCCGGCGTTGCGCAGCGTCGCGGTGACCGCGACCGGGGTGCCCGCCGCGGCGGTCGTCGGGCCGGTGAGCGAGACGACGGCCAGGTCCGCGGCGACGGCCACCGGGATGGTGATCGTGCTGGTGTTGCCGCTCGGCGCCGGGTCGCCCGCGCCGGAGGACACGGCCCCGGTGAAGGGCAGGTCGGCGCCGGTGAACGACGGCGACACGGTGCCGCGCACGGTGATCGCCACGGTGGCCCCGGCGGCGATCGAGGTGATCGTGCAGGAGACCGCGGTGTCGCAGGTGACCCCGGCCGGGGCGTCGACCACGACGTTGGTCAGGCCCGCGGGCACCGAGATGGTGACGGCGACCCCGGTGGCGGTCGACGGGCCGGTGTTGCTGACCGCGGCGGTGACCGCGACCGGCGACCCCGCGGTGAGCGTGGTCTGGTCTGCGGTGACGACGACCCCGAGGTCGGCGGTGACCGCGACGGGGGCGACGACGGTGGCCGTGTTGTCCGAGGTCGACGGGTCCGGTGTGGTCGTCGACGCGGTCGAGGTGAAGGTCAGGTTCGGCCCGGTGAAGCCGGCGTCGACCGTGCCGCGCACGACCACCACGACCTCACCGGTGGCCGCGAGCGCACCGACGGTGCAGGTCACGGAGCTGTCGCAGGTGACCCCGGCGGGGGCGGTGACCGTGACGCCCTGCACGCCGGCCGGGATCGGCAGGGTGAAGGTGACACCGGCGGCCACCGACGGTCCGGCGTTGCGGATCGTCGTGGTGGCGCTGAACGGCGAGCCCGCGGTCAGCCCGGTCGGGTCGACGACGGTCTGGACCGACAGCCCGGCGGCGCTGCCGGTGGCGGCGTCGTAGTTCGCGGTGTTGTTGCCCGCCGAGAAGTCCGGTGTCGGCGAGGACGCGGTCGCGCTGAACGGCAGCGTGGACCCGGTGAAGTCCGGGGCGATGGTGCCGCGGATGGTCACGACCAGATCGGTGCCCGGGGCGACCGCCGCCACGGTGCAGAGCACAGCGGTGGTGCAGCTGACCCCGGCGGGCGCGTCGACGGTGACCCCCCCGACCGCGGCGGGCAGCGGGACCGAGAAGGTCACCGAGGTCGCGGTCGACGGGCCGGTGTTGCGCAGGGTGGCGGTCGCGGTGAACGCCGACCCCGCGGTCAGCGTGCCCGGGTCGAGCGAGAGCTGGGCGGCCAGGTCGGCGTTGACCGCGACCGGCAGCGTCGTGCTGCTGCTGTTGCCCGAGGTGTCCGGGTCCGGCGTCGGCGAGGACACGGAGGTGGCGAAGGTCATCGACCCGCCGGTGAACTCCGGCGCCACCCGGCCGCGCACGGTGATCACCAGCTGCTCCCCCGCGTCGACCGAGCCGACCGAGCAGGTGACGGAGGTGTCGCAGGTGACGCCCGCGGGGGCGTCGACGGTGACGTCGATCAGGCCCGCCGGGACCGGGAAGGAGTAGGTGGTCCCGACCGCCGCCGACGGTCCCGTGTTGCGGATGGTCGTGGTGATGGTGACCGGCGAGCCCGCGGTCAGCCCGGAGGCCGGGTCGACGGTGGTGCTCGCGCTCAGGTCGGCCGAGGCGTTGACCTGGACCGGGACGGTGGTGCTGTTGTCCGCGGTGTCCTGGTCGGGGGTCGGCGAGGACGCGGTGCCGGTGAAGACCAGCTCGGTCCCGGCGAAGTCCTGGGCGACCCGCGCCCGGACCAGGATGTCGACCTGGGTGTTGGGCGCGATCGACCCGAGGGTGCAGGCCGCGGAGGTGTCGCAGGTGACGCCTGCGGGGGCGACGACCTCGACCTCACCGACCCCGGCCGGGATCGGCACGGCCAGCGTGACGCCGGTGGCGACCGACGGGCCGTCGTTGCGGACGCTGGCGGTCACGGTGAACGGCGAGCCGGAGGTGAGGCTCAACGGGTTCGGGGTGACCGTGACCCGCAGGTCGGCGTTCGCGGAGACGGCGGCGGTCACCGTGGTGGAGTTGTCCGCGGGGTTCGAGTCGGTGGTGGCCGACGACGCGGAGGCGGTGAAAGCGATCGGCGGCCCGGTGTAGGCCGGGTCGACGGTGCCGCGCACCTCGACCCGGACGTTCGCGCCTGGGGCGACCGCACCGACGGTGCAGGCGACCGTGGTGTCGCAGGTGACGCCCGCGGGGGCGATGACCTCGACACCGGTGATCCCGGCCGGGATCGGCAGCGCGAAGGTCGTACCCGCGGCGGTCGACGGGCCGCCGTTGCTGATCGTGGTGACGAAGCTGAACGGCGAACCGGCGACGAGGGCGGTCGGGTCGAGCGTCGAGGCGACCGACAGGCCCGCCGAGGTGGCCACCGCGGTGGTGGCGGTCGCGGTGTTGTCCGCGGTCGACGGGTCGGTCGCGGTGGTCGCCGCGGTGGCGGTGATGGTCAGGTCCGGCGCGCTGAAGTCCGGCGCCACCGTGGCCCGCAGGGTGATCTCCACCGAGGCGCCGGGGGCCAGGTCGCCCAGGGTGCAGGCGGCGGTGGTGTCACAGGTGACCCCGGCCGGGGTGAGCACCTCGACACCGGTGAGGCCCGCCGGGATCGGCAGCGACAGCGTGGCGCCCGCCGCGGTGGACGGACCGCCGTTGCGGACGGTCACCTTCGCCGAGACCGGGGATCCGGCGACGACGGCTCCGGGCTCGTAGGCGAGCGTGACGCCGAGGTCGGCGGCGGTGCCCACGGTGCCGGTCACCGAGAACGCGTTGTCGGCGGTGTTCGGGTCGGCCACCGGGGACGTCGCCGACCCGGTGAAGGTGATCGGGTTGGTGACCTGCGGGGCGACCACACCGCGCACGACCACGCTGACCGAGGCGCCCGGCGCGACGGAGCCGACCGTGCAGGTGACGGAGGTGTCGCAGGTGACGCCCGCGGGCACCTCCACGGTCACGTTCGTGACACCCGCGGGCACCGGCACCGAGAAGCTCACGCCGGTCGCGGTGGACGGGCCGTTGTTGGTCAGCGTCGTCGTGACCGCGACCGCCGTGCCCGCGGTGAGCGGGTTCGGCGAGACGACGGCGGTGAAGGCGAGGTCGGCCGAGGACGCGGTGGCGCCGGTGTCGGTCGCGGAGTTGTTCGCCGGGTTGGCGTCGGTGGTCTGCGAGGTGGCCGTGGCGGTCGCGGTGACCGGGGCGGTCACGTCCGGCGCCACGGTGCCGGTAAGCACGACGCGCACGGAAGCGCCGGGAGCCAGCGTGCCGATGGTGCAGAACACGCCGCTGTCGCAGGTGACCCCGGCCGGGGCGACCACGGACACGCCGACCACACCGGCGGGCACCGGGATGGCCAGGGTGGCGCCGACGGCCGTGGACGGACCGCGGTTGACCACGTCGGCGACGATCTCGATCGGGCTGCCCGCGACCGGGTTGTCCTGGGTGATGTCGACCAGGGTGTCCAGGTCGGCCGAGGCGGCGACCGGGCGGGTCACCGAGGCAGACCCGTCGGCCGGGTCGGGGTCCGGGGTGGTCGAGGTCGTGGCGGCGGTGACCGTCAGCGACGGGCCGGAGAAGGCCGGGTCGAGCAGCCCGGTCACGGTGATCACGACGTCCGCGCCCGGTTCGATCAGCCCGACGGTGCAGGTGATCGCGGTGTCGCAGGTGACGCCGGGCGGTGCGGTGACCGAGACGTTGGTCAGGCCCGCGGGCACCGGGATGCTGACGGACACTCCCGCCGCCGTCGACGGACCCCCGTTGCTGACCCGCGCGGTCGCGGTGACCGGGGTACCCGGCGTGACCGTGGCCGGGTCGACGGTGAGCACCGTGGACAGCCCGGCGCTGGCACCGACCGCGGTGGTCGTGGTGGCGGTGTTGTTGCCGGGCGTCGGGTCGGCGCTGCTGGTGGCCGCCGAGCCGGTCAGGGTGATGTCCTGGCCGGTGAAGCCGGGGGCGACCCGGCCGCGGACGGTGATCACCCGCTCGGTGCCCGGCGCCAGCGTGCCGACGGTGCAGGACACGCTCTCATCGCAGGTCACGCCCGCCGGGGCGGTGACCTCGATGCCGACCAGGCCGTTGGGCACGGGCAGCGTGAACACGATGCCGGTGGCGGTCGACGGTCCCTCGTTGCGCACGGTCGCGGTGGCCGTCACCGGCGAACCCGCCACGAACGGCTGCGGGTCGACGGCCAGCGCCACCCGCACGTCACCGGCGACGCCGAGGCCGGTGGACACGGTGGTGCTGTTGTTGGCGGGCGTCGGGTCGGTCACCGGGGAGGTGACCGTGGAGGTCAGCGTGATGTTCGGGTCGGTGACGTCGGAGCGGACCTGGCCGCGCACGACGATCACCAGGTCCTGACCGGGGGCGACCGAGTCCGCGGTGCACCGGACGGCGGTGTCGCAGGTGACCCCGGCGGGCGCGTCGACGGTGACGTTCTCCAGGCCTGCGGGCACCGGCAGGGTGAACACGACACCGGTGGCGGTGGAGGGACCCGCGTTGCGGATGGTGGAGGTCAGCGTCACCGGCGAGCCCGCGGTGAGCGGGTCGGGGGCGACCGCGGTGGTCACCGACAGGTCGGCGTCGGCCGAGGTGGACGCGGTGGCCGTGGTGGTGTCGTTGACCGGGTTGGCGTCCGGGCTGGTCGAGTCGACCGACGCGGTGACCGACAGCCCACCGGTGAAGTCGGCGGCGAGCACGGCCCGCACCTCGATGGTGACCTCGGTGTCGGGCAGCATGGTGCCCAGGTCGCAGGTCACCGTCGGGTCGCAGCTGATCCCGGCGGGCGCGGTCACCTGCACGTCGCGCAGTGCGGCGGGCACCGGCAGCGAGAAGATGACACCGGTGGCGGTGGACGGACCACTGGCCCGCACGGTCGCCGTGATCGTCACCGGCGAACCCGCCACGGGGGCGGACGGCGCGATGGTGGCGGTCACGCCGAGGTCGGCGGACACCTCGGACTGGGTCGTGGTGCTGACGGTGTTGTCACCGGGGTTGGCGTCACCGGCGTCGGAGGACACCGACGCGGACACGCTCAGCGAGTCGTCGGTGAAGGCCGAGGACACCCGGCCCTTGATGACGATCTGGATCTCACCGACCGGCAGGGTGCCGACCGCGCAGGTCACCGCGGTGTCGCAGGTGACCCCGGGCGGGGCCTCGACGGTGACGTTCTCCACGCCCGCGGGCACCGGCAGGGTGAAGGTGGTGCCGGGGGCGACCGACGGGCCCGCGTTGGTCACCGTGGCGGTGATCGTCACCGGTCCGCCCGCCACGATCGGCTGCGGGGTGACGGCCACGGCGACCCGCAGGTCCGCGCTCGGGCTGACCGGGGTGCTGGTGGTGGCGGTGTTGTCGCCCGGGTACGGGTCCTGCACCGGGCTGGCGACGGTCGCCTCGGCGTCCACCACCGGCCCGGCCAGGTCGGCGGGCACGTCGGCGGTGAGGGTGAACTCGGCGCTGCCCTCCTTGCCGGGGGTGAGCGCCGGGATCACGCAGCGCAGGGCCGCGCTGTCGCAGGCCACGCCCGCCGGGCCGGTCAGCCGGGCGCCGGTGGTGCCCGCCGGGGCGACCGCGGTGACGACGATGTCGCGGGCGGTCGACGGGCCCGCGTTGATCGCGGTGATCTTCCAGCTCGCCTGCTGGCCGGGGGTGATCGTCGGCGTGGTCGACTCGACCTCGACGAAGATGTCCGCGCGCGGGGTCACCGTGCTGGTGGCGCTGTCGGAGCGCCCGTCCGGCTGGCTGTTGGTCGGCTCGGCCACCGTCGACTCGAGGACGGCGTCGCTGGTCAGCTGGGTGGCGGTGGTGTCGGCGGCGAGCACGCCCATCACGGTGATGGTCGCGGTGTTGCCCGCCCCCACGGTGCCCAGCTCGCAGCGGACGGTCCGGTCGACGACGGTGCAGCTGCCGCCGGAGGCGACGGCGGTGATCTCACCGACGCCCTCCGGCAGGGTGTGCACCACGGTGACCGGGGCGTCCGACGGGCCGGAGTTGGTCACCGTCAGGTCCCAGCGGGCCGGGTCACCGGGCACGATCTCGGCCGGGCCGACCAGGTCAACGGCCAGGTCGGCCTCCGGGACCACGGCGGCCTCGGCGCTGGCGGTGTTGTTGTCCGGGTTCGGGTCGACGGTGGCGTTCTGCACCGAGATCGACTTGACGAGGTTGCCCGCGGCGAACGACGGGGAGATGCGCACCGGGATGCGCAGGGTGACCACGGTGGTCGGCGTGATCGGGCCGAGGTCGCAGACGACGCTGCGGCCGATCATCGTGCAGGAGCCCTGGCTGGCCACGATCGGCCCGCCGATCTCGGTGCCGTCGGGCAGCGGCGAGAAGGTCACCACGCCCTGGGTGTTGGACGGGCCCTGGCTGCTGATGGTGGCGGTGTAGAGCAGCGTGCCGCCCGGCACGGCCGGGTTCGGGTCGGCGGTGAGCGTGGCGCCCAGGTCGGCCGCGGTGGTGACGTCGACCCGGGTGGCGGCCGAGTTGTCGCGGCCGTCGGGGTCGGGCACCGGCGAGGCGGCGTTGATCCGCGACTCCAGCGCCGAGCCGCTGTAGGCGGGGTCGACGGTGCCGGTGAACCGGACCACGACCGAGCCGCCGGGGGCGATGTCGCCCAACGCGCACGAACTCAGGTTCGGGCAGGACGGGCGGTCGCTGGTCAGCCCGAGGAGGGCTGCGGGCAGGACACCGTCGAGGGTGGCCGAGCCCGCGGTGGACGGGCCGCTGTTGGTGACGGTGACGGTGTAGGTCAGCGGCGTGCCCGCGACAACGGTGGCCGGGGCGTCCACCCGGACGGCCAGACCCGCGGACTCGGTCGACGAGGCGGTGACGGTGCCCGAGTTGTCCGAGCCGTCGACCTCCGGGGTCGGGCTGGAGACGGTGGCGGTGTTGGTCACCGAGTCACCGGCGCCGTCGGCGAGCACGCCGCGCAGGGTGATCGCGACCGGAGCCGCGCCCGCGGGGACGGTGCCCAGCGCGCAGTTGAGGTCTTGGCCGCTGATGGTGCAGCTGCCGCTCGGGGTCTGGACGGTGAGCTGGCTGATCGTGGCGGGCACGGTGTCGGTCATGACGACCGACTGCGCGTCCGACGGCCCGCCGTTGCTGACCTCGATGACGAAGGTGATCGGCGCGCCCTCGACCGGGACGCCGCTGGTGACCGCCTTGGCGACGTGCAGGTTCGCGGTCGGGGTGACCGGCGAGGTGCTGCTCGAGGCGTTGGCCGTCGGCGTCGGGTCCGGGGTCGGCGAGGCGACCAGCGCGGTCGCGGTGATGCTCGGCGCGGTGACGCCTGCGGCGAGGTCACCGGTGATGTTCACCAGCGCGGTCATGCCCGGGGACAGCTCGCCCACCGGGCAGGTGATGTCGCGGCCGGTGACGGTGCAGGTGCCCGACGGCGAGGTCGCGGTGATGCCGGTGACGCCCGCGGGCAGCGTCGCGGTCGCCACGACCGCGTCCGCGGCGGACGGGCCGAGGTTGCGCGCGACCAGCAGCCAGCTCAGCCGGGT
Organism: Actinokineospora baliensis; assembly: GCF_016907695.1. NCBI lineage: Bacteria > Bacillati > Actinomycetota > Actinomycetes > Pseudonocardiales > Pseudonocardiaceae > Actinokineospora > Actinokineospora baliensis. The sequence goes on from NZ_JAFBCK010000001.1 coordinate 6,543,851, forward strand.
GCCGGGAACGGCGGAGGTCGGCCCGGTCAGCGTGGAGACCAGGTCGGCGGACCGGCTGGAGGACGACACCGTGTTGGCGGAGTTGTTGGACAGGCTCGGGTCCGCGGTCTGGGCGGTCGCCTCGGCGCCGACGGTCAGCGGTCCGGAGTAGGCCGCGTCGATGGTGCCGGTGAGGGTGACGTCGGTGGCCCCGCCCGCGGCGATGACGCCGATCGGGCAGGTGGCCACCGCGCCCGAGACGGTGCAGACCCCGGACGGCCAGCTGACCTGGGCGTTGTAGAGGTAGGCCGGGACGGCCACGGTCAGCGAGGTGCCGACCGCGTCGGACGGGCCCGCGTCGCTGACCCGGATGGTCCAGGTCGCGCTCTGGCCCGCGACGGCGTTGACCGGCTGGGTGACCGCGACGGCGACGTCGGCCTGCGGGTTGGGCGTGCTGGTCGCGGTCGCGGTGTTGTCGCTCGCGTCGACCTCGGCGGTACCGCTGGTGGCGGTGCCGGTGTTGCGCAGGCTCGCCTCGCTGAAGTTCGCGGCGAGCAGGCCCGCGACGGTGACCGTCGCGGTGGCGCCGACGGCGACGTCGCCGATCGGGCAGCTGAACCGCTGGCCGGTGATCGTGCACCCGGCCGACGGCCGCGGGCTGACCGCGGCGGGCAGTTCGTCGCTGACGACGACGCCGCGGGCGGTGGACGGACCGCGGTTGGTGACGGTGAACGTCCAGCTGACCTGCTGACCGGGCACGACCGGCTCGGGCTGGGCGGTGACCGCCAGGCCCAGGTCGGCGCTGCTGGTGGTGTCCGAGACCGCCGACGAGGCGTTGTCGCTGGGGTCCGGGTCGCTCGAGGTGCTGCCCACGGTGACCGTGTTCGTCACGCTGGTCCCGGTGAAGTCCGGCGCGAGCGAGCCGGTGAGGGTGACCGTCGCCGTGGCGCCGGAGGCCAACGTGCCGATCGCGCAGCTCGCGGTGCCGCCCGCGTTGATCGAGCAGGTGCCCAGGGTGGACGACACCGCGCTGTAGGTCACCCCGGCCGGTGCCGGGTCGGTGGTGGCCACGCCGTAGGCCGAGGACGGTCCGTCGTTGCGGACGACCGCCTGCCAGGTGAGCTTGCCGCCCGCGACCGGCGCGCCGGAGGTGAGGACCTGCACGACCGAGACGTCGGCGACGGCACCGACGGTGCCGCTGGCGGTGGCGGAGCTGTCGGCAGGGCGCGGGTCGGGCACCGCTGAGGTCGCGGTGACGGTGTTGGACAGGGTGGAGCCCGCCGGGGTGGCGCTGGCGACGTTCACCGTGATGTCCGCGAAGACCGACGAGCCGACCGGCAGCGACGGGTAGGTGCAGCGCACGGTGCCGGAGGTGAAGGTGCAACTGCCGCCGTTGCCCGCGATGGCGCTCACGTAGCTGGTCCCGGCGGGCAGCGGGTCGGCCAGCACCACCTGCGGCGCCACGGACGGCCCGACGTTGGTGGCGCTGACCCGGTAGGTGGCCGGAGTACCGGCGACCAGCGGCCCGGAGGTGATGGAGATGGCGGCCCGCAGGTCCGCGGTCGCGCTCACCGACTGGGTGGCCGAGCTGCTGTTGTTCGCGGTGTTCGGGTCGGTGGTGGCCGCGGCGGCGGAGGCGGTCGTGACCAGGGTCTGCGTGGCGTAGTCCGGCGCGAGGTGCGTGGTGATCGCGACGGTCTTGATCGCGCCCTGGGCGAGGTCGCCGATGGTGCAGCGGACGTCGGAGCCGACCTGGGTGCAGCTCGGGTCGGCCGAGACCAGGGTGACCCCGGCGGGCAGCGGGCTGGTGATCACCACGGAGCGCGACAGCGCGGGGCCGTTGTTGGCGACGGTGACGGTGTAGCCGTTGTCGCTGCCCGCCTCGGCGTTGCTGGCGTTCGCGGTGGTGGTGACGCTCAGGTCGGCCTCGGCGATGACCGTGGCGGACAGCGAGATGGCGCGGTTGGCCGGTGTCGGGTCCGTGGTGGGCGAACCGACCGCGGCGGTGTTGGTGAGCACGGTGCCCGCCGGGGTGTCCGCCGGGACCAGCGCGCTGAGCACGACGACCGCCGAGGCACCGGGGGCCAGCGTGCCGAACGAGCAGTTGACGCCGCGGTTGTCCGGTGTCGCGGTGCAGGTGCCGCCCTGGGCGGACACGCCGCCGGGCAGCAGGACCATGCCGGTGGGCAGGGTGTCGGAGAGCACGACCGCAGCGGCGGCGGACGGGCCCGCGTTGGACACCGTCAGCGTGTAGTTCTGCGCGGTTCCGGCGCGGACCGGGTTCTGCGACATGGAGCCGGTGAGCACCAGGTCGGCGCTCTGCACGACCGGGGTCGACATGATGTCGAGCTGGTCCTCGCCGCCCGGGCTGGGGGTGGTGGTGACGACCTGCGCGTTGGTCTGCACCGAGCCGCTGGCGGTCGGCGACACGTCGACCACGACGGTCACGTCGGCCGTGCTGCCCGCGGGGAGCCGGTCGAGGGTGCAGAGCACGTCGCGGCCGTTGACCGTGCAGGAGCCCAGGTTGCTGACCGCGGAGACGATCGACAGCGCCTGGGGGACGGTGTAGTTGATCGTGACAGCGGTGGCGTCGGAGGGTCCGTTGTTGACCGAGGTGATGGTGTAGGTGGCGCGCGAGCCCGCGACCAGCGGGTTCGGGGTGACCACCTGGTCGATGCCGAGCCGGGCGTACGTGGTGACGGCGGTGACGGCGGCCACGGAGTTGTTCAGCAGCACCGGGTCCGGGGTGGAGGTGCTGATGGTGGCGGAGAAGGAGCGCGGCCCGGGCGGGCTGGACGCGGCGATCCGGCCGGAGACGGTGCCGTTGAGCGTGCGCCCGGCGATGAGCGTGCCGACCGTGCAGGTGACCCGGCCGCCGGTGGCGGTGCAGGGGACGCCGTCGAGGGTGACCACCAGGTCGAGCACACCGGCGGGCAGGTCGGCCACGACGGTGACGTCGCGGGCGTCGGAGGGGCCTGCGTTGGCGACGCTGAACGTGCGGGTGAACGCCTCACCGGCCACGAACGTGCCGGGCGCCTGGACGTTGGCGATGCGCACGTCGGCGGAGGCGCGCACCGAGACCGGCGTGCTCACGGTGTTGTTCGACTGGGTCGGGTCCGCTGTGGTCGAGGCGACCACACCGGTGGCGCTGACCGGCCCCGTCGCCTGTCCCGAGGGGACGGTCACGTCGACGGTGACGGTGGCCGCCGTCGCGGCGGCCAGGTTGCCGAAGGCGCAGAGCACCTGGCCGTTCTGCACCTGGCAGGTACCGGTGGTCGGCGTGACCGCGCCGATGGTGAAGCCGGCCGGGATGGTCTGGGTCGAGGTGACGGCCTGGGCGAGCGAGGGGCCCTCGTTGACGACGGTGAGGGTGTAGCGGGTGCCGGTGCCCGCGGTGACCTGGGGCGCGGACACGACCTGGGTGACGGCGAGGTCGGCCTGCGCGGTCACGGTGGAGGTGTGCGTGGCGGTGTTGTCCAGCGGGTTCGGGTCGGTGCTGGTCGAGGTGACCGTCGCGGTGTTGCTGAACCCGGCGCCGGGAACGGTGCCCGGGGTGTCGGCGGTGATGGTCACGGTGGCCGTGCCGCCGACGGCGAGCGTGCCCAGGGCGCAGGTGATCGTGCGGGTGACCACGGTGCAGGTGCCCTGGGTGGACTGCTGGCCCGCGAAGGTGAGCCCGGTGGGCAGCGTGTCGGTGACCGTCACGCTGTCGGCGGAGGACGGACCGCGGTTGGTGACGGTGAGCGTGTAGGCCAGCGGCGCGCCCGCGATGACCGGCTGCGGGATCGCGGTCTTGGTGATGCCGAGGTCGCTGACCCGGCTGACCGTGGTGGCCACGACGGCCGCGTCGTTGGCGGTGAACTCCTGCGGGGTGCTGGTGGTGGCGTTCGCGGAGTTGGTCAGCGGGCCCGCGGCGCGGTCGGGGGCGATGTCGACGCGCAGGCTGACGGTCACCGAACCGCCCGCGGGGACGACCCCGATCTGGCAGCTGACGGTGGCCCCGGTGGTGCAGGTGCCGGATTGGGCGGTCGCGCTCACCACGGAGACGCCGCTCGGGATCGGGTCGTTCACCACGACGTTGCGCGCGTCCGACGGGCCGTCGTTGTAGGTGGTGATCGTGTAGGTCATGCGCGTCCCGGCGACCGGGGTCGCGGTGGACGCGGTCTTGGTGACGCGCAGGTCGGCCAGCGGGGCGACCGGCTGCGTGGCGGTGGCGGAGTTGTTGCCGGTGGCGGGGTCCGGTGTGGTCGCCGACGCCGTGGTGGTGATCGAGAAGGTGGGCGCCGCGTAGCTCGGGTCGATCCCCAGCACCACGTCGGCGGTGAAGGACTGCCCCGGCGCGAGGGTGCCCACGACGCAGGTGAGCGTGCCCGCGGAGACGGTGCAGCCGTCGGTGGCCCACACGACGGTGGCGCCGTCGGGCAACGGGATGTTCAGCACGACGCCTTGGGCGGTGGACGGCCCGGCGTTGGTGACGGTGGAGGTGAGGGTGGTCTGCTCGGTGCCGGGGACGATCGGTCCGTTGAGCGAGCTGGTGACCTGCAGGTCGGCGGACTGGGTGACGGTGACGGGGACGGTGGCGGTGTTGTTGACCGTGATGTCGTCGGCGGTGGTGGCCGCGACCCGCACCGAGTTGATCACCACTCCCCCGGCGGTGTCGGCGTTGACCCGCGCGACGACCGGGATGGAGATGGTCGCGCCGTTGGCGACCGTGCCGAGCGAACACGTCACGGTCTGCCCCGACGGGCTGCAGGTGACGCCCGCGGGCGGGGCGGCGGAGATGAAGGTGGTGCCGGTGGGCAGCGTGTCGACGAGGGTGGCGCCGGTCGCCGCGTTCGGCCCGTTGTTGGTGGCCGAGATCGTGTAGGTGACGGTCTGGCCCGCGTTCTGCGAGGGCGCGGCGACGGTCTTGGCCGCCGCGAGGTCGGCCAGCGCGGCGACCGTCGTGGTGGCGTCGTTGCCCGCGAACGAGTACGTGCGGTTGAGCGTGCGGGCGCGGTAATCCAGGATCGGCGTGTTGACGATGGTGGTGCCCGAGGCCGCGCGGTCGACCGACGCGCGGAACCGCGCCGCGACGGAACCACCGGGGGCGATGGTGCCGCCCGTGGACGCGTTGGCGCCGGTGCCCACCCGGAAACGGACAGTTCTGTCCGCTGTCGTGTAGTCGGCCGTGTCGTCGCCCGTCGCGTCCGTCTTCGTCCCGGTGGCGCCACCGGGGTCGGTTTGCACGACCAGGCTGCCCGGCACGTAGGTGAGGTTGGCGGGCAGGACGTCGCGCATCACCGAGGCGTCGGCGAAGTCGCCGCCGGAGTTGGCGAAGGTGAGCCGGTACTCCAGCACGTCGCCCGGCTGCGCGGGGTCGCGGCCGTTGAGGTTGGTCACCGTCTTGCTCACCGCGTTGAAGCTCGGGGTGAACAGGTCGATCTGGCTGGTGACGATGCCCGGGTAGTACGAGTCGCCGCTGGAGGTCAGGTTGATGGTGGCCGAGGTGCTGCCGTTGCTGAGCACGTTGGTGGTGGCGATGCGGCCGATGTCGACGCCGAAGTTGTTGAGGTTGGCGGGGTTGCGGCCGGTCTGGTCGACACCCGCGTCGCTGATGCGCGAATCGAAGAAGTTGTTGGCAGGCCGGGTCGCGTCGCTCAGCGTGGTGCTGCCCAGGCGCAGCGCGTCGCCGGTGGTGCCGTAGTCGCCTTCCCACGCGACGACGCCGACCGAGGCGTTGACGTTGCCCGTGGTCGGGGTGAGGAAGCCGGAGACCGGGATGTCGACGCTGTTGTTGCCGGTGGCGGAGGTGATGTCGGCGAAGCCTTCGAACACGCGCAGGTTCCGCAGCGGCAGCGTCGGGTTGCGGTAGGCGACGATCAGCGACCACCCCGCGTAGCGGTCCTGACCGGTCGCGGCACCGATGTCCGCGGCGGCGTAGATGCCGTTGCCCCCGGCCTTGACGACGTTGGTGACGTCGACCGAGGCCTGGAACGGGCCACCGTCACTGGTGACCAGCGCGGCGGGCTGGATCAGGTTGCTCGCGGTGTAGGTGGTGTAGGTGAGCGCGGTCGGGGCGCGGAACTTGATGGTGTTGACGGCTTTCGTGGGGACGACGCCGTTCGTGCCCGCGACCGTGCGGCCACCCCAGACCAGGCGCGCGTTGAGGACCGTGGACCCGGAGGGCATCGCCAGCGTCGCGACGGAGGAGTTGGACGTGGTCAGGTCGAGGTCCACGTCGACGAAGGCCATGTTGAACACGTTGTTGTTGTTGGACGTTCCGGTGGCGGTGCCCGCGCGCGCCGAGGTGCAACCGGAGGACGCGGTGGGGCAGTCCATGTTGCTGGCGCCGATCAGCGTGATCGCGCCGTTGTCCTCAGCGGAGTACACGGGGTCGAAGGAGGCGCGCACCGACGCCGCTGCGGGGGACGCCGCGACGACCGGCAGCAGCGTCGCCACCAAGGCGGCCGTCACCGCCAGAACACCTGCTCGGGTGTTTCGCAGGACCCCGGTCCGATACACCGCGCCCATACCAGAATCCTTTGGCCTCGCCGCGACAAACTGAGATCACTTTAGGCAAAGAAACGGAAGTTGGCAGGGGTCCTACCCATTCGAGTGGGGATAACCCAATTCGGTCACGCAGCGATGAACCGCCCCGGGCCGCGTCGCCCCACCGGGCGGGAAACCCATGATCAGCGGCTTGTCGGTGTCACGAAGCGGAGAGGCGGCGACGGTCGGTGACCGGCCGCGCGAGCCCGGCCCGAGGCGTGATCGAGCGGGGGCAACGGATTCACTCGATTTGACGGAAGCCACACAATCGAGCACCACAAGGATGAGTAATAAACTCCAGCGAGCATCACTGAACGCCACTTATCGACGAATACCGGGACCGAAAACCCCTCGAACGGGTTAGAGCCGAAAGGGCGACGGATGGCCGTTTCGTCCGGTGCGTGGTCGACCTGTCCACACTGGACGATCATCGACGGCGGGCGGTCTAGTGCGTTCGGACGACCCATCCGTCCCACTAGGACCGGACGTCGTTCACCGCACCGAGACCTGGCCGGGAAACCCCGGGATTAGCGAAAGCTAATTGCTCTGTGCGGGCGGGCTCCGACCGTGGCTAGCGTCGACCGGGGCTTGATCTTGGGGATCGGCCCGTGGAGGAGGGGGAACCATGCGGGTACTGGTCACCGGGGCGACGGGCACCGTCGGGCGGCACGTGGTCACCGGGCTGGTGGCGGCCGGGGTCGAGGTGCGGGCGATGACGCGGCGCCGGGCCGGGGCGGGGTTCGCCGACGGCGTCGAGGTGGTCGGCGGGGACCTGGGAGCACCGGACCCGGCCGTCTTCGCGGGCGTCGACCGGCTCTACCTGTTCACGGCGGGCAAGACGGCGACCGTGCTGGACCACGCCAAGCGGGCAGGCGTGAGCAGGGTGGTGCTGCTGTCGTCGGCGTCGGTGGGGTTCGACGACGCGCAGGTCGGCGAGTCGCACAGGGTGGCGGAGGAGGCCGTGGTCGACTCCGGTCTGGAGTGGACGCACCTGCGGCCGGGGATGTTCGCGGCGAACCTGCTGGAGTGGGCGGACTCGATCCGGGCGGAGGGCGTGGTCCGGGAGCCGCACAGGGCCGCGGCGCAGACCGCCATCCACGAGGTCGACATCGCCGAGGTCGCCGTCGCGGCGCTGCTCACCGACAAGCACGTCGGCCAGGCGTTGGCGCTGACGGGCTCCGAGGTGCTGACCAAGGTCGAACAGGCGGAGACGATCGGCGCGGTCATCGGCAAGACCGTGAGGTTCGAGGAGCTCGCGCCGGAGCGGTGGAAGGCGGAACTGCCCGCCGAGGTGCCGGGCTGGGTCGCGGACTGGCTGCTGGGCATCTGGGCCGGGGCAGCCGCCGTCCCGGAGACCCCGCTGCCCACGGTCGCCGACGTGCTCGGCAGGCCGCCGAAGACGTTGCGGGAGTGGGCGACCGACCACGCCGCCGACTTCCGGTAGTCCCGCTGGTCAGGCTCCGGTTGTCAAGCGATGGTGCAGACGATGAGGAAGGCCGTGGTGGCCGCCTCGGCGTTCGCACCGAAGACATCGCCGGTCACGCCGCCGAGGCGGCGGTGGAGGTGGCGGGTCAGCAAGACCACCACCACCGCCGCCACGGCGACCCCGGCGGGGCCGAGCAGCGGGTTCCCGGGGACCACGAAGACCCCGGCCACGCACAGCACGAACGTCCACACGATCGGCACCGCAATAGGCTGCGTGCCCGCGACCAACGCACCGAACCCGTCAGGGCGCGCTGGTGGGACGCCGTGGCGGCAGCACCAGGAGAACGCCGCGCGGCCAACGGCAAGAGCGAGAACGACAGCGGGTAGTCGTTCAGACGCACTAAGTGTCGCGAAGGCGGCTGCCTGGATTCCGATCACGATGACCAGAGCAACGGCCGCGAAGGCGCCCACGCCGCCTTCCTTCATGACCGAGAGAGCACGCTCGGGCGGGCCGTAGCAGCCGAGGCCGTCGGCTGTGTCAGCCAAGCCGTCGAGGTGCATGCCCCGTGTCATCAACGCCAGGGCACCGACCGCCAAGAGGCCGGCGATCAGCGAGGGCAGGCCTATCTCTCTAAGGCAGAACAAGAGCCCAGCTGTGAGTGCACCCAGTACCAGCCCTACGACGGGCGCGACGGCTATGGCCCACTTGCGGACCTCTGGATCAGTTCGCTGGGCAGGGACAGGTACGACAGTGAGCCAGTGGAAGGACAGCCGGAGGCCGTAAGAGAGGGAGGTCATCAGCGCAACCGCATGGGGATGCCCGCGACCAAGAGGAGCACCTCGTCGCACTGCTCGGCGAGATCGGCGTTAAGGGCGCCCAGCTCGTCGCGGAAGAGGCGCCCAGCGCTGGTAGAGGGAACGACTCCCAAGCCGACCTCCGCGGAGACCAACACCAGGCGCGCTCGGCAGGCGGCCACCGCCGCAACCAAGTCGTCGCGAGCTGCCTTCGGACGGGTCGCGCGGTCCCAGCCGGTGTCGTCGAGGGCGCCGGTGAGCCAAGTGGCGATGTCGTCGACCAGGACCGGTGGGCTGTGGAGGTGGGCTTCCCGCAGGTGGTCGCCGAGGTCCGCGGTGGCGGGGACCTCGACGGTGCGCCAGTGGGCAGGCCTGCGGGCGACGTGCTCGGCGATGCGCGCGGACCACTCGGCGTCGCCGGGGTCGCGGCGCGCGGTGGCCAGGTAGTCGACGGGGGTGTCGCCGCGCAGCAGCCCTTCGGCGTGGGCGGACTTGCCGGAGCGGGTCCCGCCGAGCACCAGCGTCCGGCGGGGCTGGGTCTGCATGCCGCCATCCTGTCATCCGGCTGTCCGAACACCGCCGGTTAGGGTCTGGGCATGGACACGAGGCGCGTGGAGATCATCGGGATCGGGGCGGGTGACCCCGGGCACGTGACGGTGGCCGCGGTGGCCGCGTTGAACCGGGCCGACGTGTTCTTCTTCCTCGACAAGCCGGACGCGGCCGGGGAGCTCTCCGACCTGCGCCAGGCCATCCTGGACGCGCACGTGCCCGGTGGCGGGTACCGGCTCGCCCGGGTGCCGGATCCGCAGCGGCTGCGCACGGAGGCCGGGTACGGCGAGGCGGTCGAGGATTGGCGCAAGCGACGCGCTGACGTGTGTGAGCGGCTGCTCGCGGAGCACTTGGCGCCTGGGGAGACCGGGGCGTTCTTGGTGTGGGGGGATCCCGCGCTCTACGACAGCATCATCTCCGTCGTGGAAGACATCCGCGCGCGAGGAACCATCGACTTCGACATAGAGGTGTACGCGGGGATCAGCAGTGTGTCCGCGCTCGCCGCTCGCTGTCACACCACGCTCAACCAGGTAGGTGGAGCGGTGCAGGTGACTACGGGACGGCGGTTGGAGCAAGCGTGGCCGGACGGGGTCGACGACGTAGTGGTGATGCTGGACGCGCGGGACGCGTACTTGGCCTACGCGGATGACCCGGACGTTCACATCCACTGGGGCGCCTATGTGGGAACAGCGGACGAGATCATCGTGTCTGGCCCTCTTACCGAGGTGGCCGAGCAGATCCGCCGAACCCGTGAGACCGCCCGGAAGGACAAGGGCTGGATCATGGACACCTATCTGCTGCGCCGTAAGAAGTCCTCAGTGGACTAGATGAGCGCGGTGACGTAGGGCGTCGAAGTGGTGTGAGTACTGCTTCGCGTAAGACCAGTAGGCCCGCATGGCGAAGTCGACGACTGAAGCCATGTGCTCGACTACCGGTCCTTCACGCCGGTAGGCCAAGACGTGGCGCATCTCGACAGGGCTGCCGGTCAACGGACGGACAACAACGCCATCCCCTGCCCTATAGACCGCTTGACACGCTGTCACTGCGCGGTTGCCAGCCACCAGATCACGGATGGACTCGGTACTCGGCGAGGTGTAGCGGACCCTGGGTGTGAACCCGGCGTGCTCACACACGACGTGGAAGCAGTCGGGCCAGCCCGCGCCGTCGGACGGCGTCATCACCCACGTGCGGTCCGCGAGTTCCGGCAGGTCTATCTCGTCGCGGTCGGCTAAGGGGTCCGATTCCGCCAGCGCTACGAAGATGGGTTCGTGAGCGATGGTGACGCACTCGATGTCGGCCGTGGATGACAGTTCGTAGCCCGGGTAGTCGACGGTGGCCACCACGTCGAGCCTGCCCGCGCAGATGAGGTCCCACAGCAGCCTGGGCGAGTACTCCATGGTCAGGCGGATCTCCACACCGGTGAGGCTCTCCACCATCCGCTCCGCGAGCCCGACCGACACGGAACCGACGGCGCCGCCCAGAGCGATCACCGGTGCGGTCGCGTCGAAGTAGCGCTCGGCGCCGCAGTGCAGGTCGGCGACGCTGTGCAGGATGGCGCGCGACCGCGACAGCACGAACTGCCCGACCACGGTCGGTTCGACGCCGCGGGCGCCCCGGGTGAACAGGGCGGTACCGATCTCGGTCTCGACGCGCCGGAGCCGGGCGGTGAGGGCGGGCTGCGAGAGCCCCAACACCGTGGCGGCCTTGGTGAGGCTGCCCGTATCGGCGATGACGCAGATCGTCCGCAGATGGCGCAACTCCAAGTCCATCCGCTGAGCCTAGGTCTGGCGCACCCGGGCGTTCAACAGATCGGGGGGTCACTCATAAAAACGGGTTATGCAAGCTGTGATTACCCGGGTGCTCGGCGTGCGGGCGACAGTGGGCGGGCTCTGCGCACGTCCCTGCGCTTCCCTGCCTGAAACGGAGCACCATGCGCACGAAATCCCTGCTCGCCGCAGCAGCGGCGGCCGGTGTCGCCGCGGCCGTCGTGGTCGCGGTGCAGCCCGCCGCCACCGCGGCTCCCCCAGCGGCGCCCGCCCCGCCCAACACGGTCGTCAAGGAGGTCTTCTCCCCAGACGGCAAGATCACCCGGGCGCGGGTGGCCGCGCCGGTGGCCACCGCCGCCCCGCTCGCCGCGGTGAGCGCCGATGTCGTCACCATCCAGAACGCGGGCCCCTCCAGTTCGAAGTTCGACCTCGTCTTCGTCGGCGACGGCTACACCGCCGCGCAGATGGCGACCTACCACCAGCACGTGGTCAACCGCTGGAACGAGCTGATCCAGGTCGAGCCGTTCAAGTCGATGAAGAACTCGTTCAACGTGTGGCAGGTCAACGTGGTGTCCACGCAGTCCGGTGTGGACAACGACCCGAGCAAGGGGGTCAGCCGCAGCACCGCGCTGGACATGTACTTCTGGTGCGGGGACATGGAGCGGTTGCTGTGCGTCAACGAGACCAAGGCCAAGCAGTACGCCGCCTTGGCGCCGGGCGCCGACCAGGTCCTCGCGGTGGCCAACAGCACCAAGTACGGCGGCGCGGGCGGCGGTGTCGCGACCTCCTCGGGCGGCAACGCGCAGTCCGGCCAGATCGCGACGCACGAGCTCGGGCACTCCATCGGCGGGCTCGCCGACGAGTACGACTACCCCAACGACCTCTACACGGGTGCGGAGCCGCGTGAGGTCAACGTCTCCACCTACACAAGTGCGACGATGTCGCGCTACCGCGTGAAGTGGTACTCCTACCTGGGCAAGACGTCCCCTGACGGCGGCGTCATCGGCACCTACCAGGGTGGCTACTACTACAAGCGCGGCGTGTACCGCCCAACGGAGAACTCGCTCATGCGCAGCCTTGGACGTCCGTTCAACCTGATCGGGTTGGACGTCATGAAGGCCGCTATCGCGCGAAAGGCTCCTGCCCGCTAGCAGCCGCCGGCCGCGGGCTCACTACGCCAGCCCGCGGCCGGCGCCTCCTCTTATTCCCATTCCCACCTGATCCCATGAACGCCTGGGGGTGCATCCGGGATGGCGATGTGAGTGGTCATGCTGGGCCCTATAGGAAGCTCGCCGTCGATAGACGACAGGCCTGCGGGGCTCTTGTAGTAGCGGTAGCACCGGACAGGAACCTGAGCGGCGTCGAACGAGACCTGTAGGACCAGTTGTCGCGCTGGGGTGCGCAGTCCGTACTGGGAGTAGTCGGTCGCGGGAGGCGGGCCTTCGTAACCGATGTCGAAGGAGTAGACGTAGGTCTCGCCCGACCTGAGGGGGTAGTCGAAGCGGAGTTCGACGGCGAGCAGTTCGCTGTCGGGGTCCGTGCGGGCTCGGGCGGGACGGCAGCACCGGGTGTCGATGACGGTGGGTTGGTGCCCTTCACCGTCTTGGGGGTGGAAGAAGCTGACCCAGCGGTCGACCCCGTTGACCCGGGCCGTGGCGACGATCTCGGTGCGCACTAGGCGCTCGGTGCGGTCCGGGCCGATGTGGACGTGCTGGTGCAGCGACATCAACGCCAGCCGGTTGTTCCCGATGAGGTCTATGCCGTCACAGGACTCTATGGCCGCCGGGGAGAGGTCCAATGCGGTGGCGAGCCCGGCCGCGGTGTCCTCCGGCGAGCGGGGACGCACCGGGGTCAGTAGCCGCTCTAAGGCGGCGCGGGGCAGGCCCAGGCTGTCTTCGAGTGCGCGCACGGCGCGGATCGACCGGTCGCCGTCCGGGCGGCGGCCGCCCCGGCGCCAGTAGCTGAGCGTCGCTTGGCTGACGGTGGCACCGCGCAGGGCAACCCGGCGCTGGACGGCTTCCAGGCTGAGGCCGCGGCGGCGGATGGCCAGGTCGAGTGCGCGGTCGAACGGTCCGGCGCGCAGCGCGGCGGCCAGCTCGGCCGACAGGTCCTCCCCGTCATCGGTGATCGACGCGGCCATCGTCACGGTGCGCTCCTCGATCGGTGCTGGTGTCCACACAGCATGGGCGCACCGCGGTTGCCCGCTCAAGGGCCGAACCCGGGAAGCAATACACCGAATTGACCTGGCCGCCGCGACGCGACGGCCAGGCAACCGGGTTTCAGCAGGCCAGCGTGGGTACCGCCGAGGTCGACCCCGCCGAGGACAGCGTCGCGAGTGGACGACCGCGCAACGCGACGACGGCCTCCGGGGTGGCCCGGGCCGCGGTGGCGGTGACGAAGCCGCTCGCGTCGTAGGCGATGGCGCCGCGGTCGGTGACCGGGCCCGCGCAGGTGACGCGCAGGTTCAGCAGAAAGCCGCGGGCGCGCAGCCCCGGCAACGGCCGACCACCCACCTGGAACGCCTGCAGGGCGAGCGCGGTGCTGTTGGCGTTCGGGGTTCCGGTGCCCGGGCCCGCGGCGACGCCGCCGCCGGGCTGCTGGCGCCCGACGAGCCAGTTCACCGCGGTGTGGACGGGGCGGCGGGCCGCGACGAGGGCTTGGACCGCGAACCCAGTGGCGTCGGTGTCGCTGACGCAGGTCGGTTGACCCAGGGCGACCGGGTAGCCACCGTCGGCGCACTGCGCGGCGACGAGGTAGTCGACGGCCTGGGTCGGCGCGCCCGCGGCGGTGCGGCTGAGAGTGACGACGGCCAGTGACTGCGTGATGGTGTTGCTGTAGTCGCCCCAGGCGGAGACGTCGGAGAACCGGCCGCTCGGCGCCTGCAGGGAACGCAGCTGAGCGATGAGGTCCACTCCGCCGAACGCGGCGGGGTTGCCGCCGCGGACCTGGACGGCCAGGGCGGTCTTGGCGGTGGCACCCGCGTAGGCGTCACCGTCAGTGCCGATGTAGCTACCGAGGTTCTCGGGACGGGCGAGCCAGTTGAGCGCGGCGGCACCGTGGCCGTTGCCCGTGCCGCTGGCCGCCAGGGCGAGCACGACGTCGATGGTGAGGCCGTGGTCGGGGTACGAGACACCGTCGAACTCGGTGACCATGTGGTCGCCGTCGACCAGTTGACGAGCGAGCCAGCCCGCGGCTGCCTGGGCCGGGACGACTGTGGGCGCGGCCGCGGCGTTGGGCACCGCGATGACCGAGACGGCGCAAGCGATCGCCAGCGCCAGGGTCCTACGTCTCATGCGAGTTCCTCTCTTGTGGGGTGGAAGCGGGCACGGCGGGCAGCTCGCCGGAACACGCGCAGCAGCACGGGTCCGGTGGCGAGCACGAGGACAACGGTGGTGATGGCACGACCGATGTCCCAGCCGAGTGAGGTGGCCAGGGAGAACAGGAAGAGCCGGGTGAGGTTGTCGGCGATCGGGTCACCGGGCACGAAGGACAGCGTCGTCCCGGACCCCAGCGCGAACGGCCAGAACGACAGGTTCAGCAGCAAGCCGTAGAGCAGTCCGGCGATGGCGCCGTAGCAGGCGAGCATGACCAGTTCGAGGCGCCCGTTCACCTTGGGCAGCAGTCCCGCGCCCAACGCGACCCAGGCGGAGCCGAGCATCTGGTAGGGCAGCCACGGCCCGACGCCACCGGTGAGCAGCGCGGAGGCGAACAGCGTCGTGTTGCCGAGGACGAACCCGAACCCCGGCCCGAAGACCCGGCCTGCCAACACCATCAGGAAGAAGATCGTCTCGATGCCCGCGGTGCCCGCGCCCAGCGGTCGTAGTGCGGCACCTAGCGCGCTTAAGACACCGAGCATCGCGACGGCTTTGGCGTCCATTCCGCCGTCCGCGAGTTCCGCGAGGACTACGGCGAGCGCGACGGGTAGGAGCAGTGCGAACACAAGAGGTGCGTCACGCCCGTGCGCGATGCCCACCCCGGGGTCGACGACTAGTGGCCAACAGAATGCGACCACGCCCATCACCGCGGAGAGCGCTAGCGCCACCGCCGACCGCGGCCCGATTCTTACCGGCGTGTTCATAGAGCCGCCAAAGCGGTCTTAACCGCAGCGACCGTGAGCCATGGCTGTGGGGCGAGAACTTTGGCAACCTGCGGCGCGAAGACCGGCGACGCGGTGACGACCTGTTCCACTGGGCCGTCCGCGACCACCTCACCATCGGCGAGGACAACAACCCGCTCCGCTGCTTCGGCGACGAACTCGACATCGTGGGTGGCAAGGACAATGGCGTGCCCTGCACGGGCGAGCGTGCGTAAGGCGTCTGCCAACCGGCTCTTAGCGGGGTAGTCCAGACCTCGGGTCGGCTCGTCTAGCAGCAAGACAGTAGGGCGTGGGGTCAACGCGATGGCGAGCACCAAGGCAAGGCGCTGTCCCTCGGAGAGATCACGCGGGTGGATGTCGTCGGGGATGCCGGGGGCCAAGTCGTCGAGCAGCACACGGCACGTGCCGTCAGGGCTCCCGGACTCGCTGTCGGCTTGCGCGCACTCCGCGGCGACGGTGTGCAGGTAGAGCAGGTCTGACGGCTGCTGGGGCACTAGGCCGATCTTCGTGCGCCGGGCCGGGGGATTGAGCGCGGCGGGGTCCTGTCCCTCGATGTCGACGGTGCCCGAGGCTCGTTTGCCGCTGCCTTGCAGAGCCCACAACAGGCTCGACTTGCCGGAGCCGTTGCGTCCCATCACCGCCACTCGCTCCCCCGCCGACACGGTCAACGTCACGTCCCGTACGGCGGGCGTCTTGCCGTACCGGACGGAGACGGCCTTCGCCGCCAAGAGCTCCCGGTCGAGCACGGCCTCGGTCACCGGCGGAATCACGTCGCGCAAACGTTCGCGCAAGGGTCCAGCGAGTCGACGAGCGTCTCGAATGGACACTGGCGGCGGGGTCCAGCCCGCGAGTTGACCCAGCCGCACCACGGGTGGCGCGACGGGAGCGTCCGCGAGAACGGGGCCGGGATCGCCGATCACCGGAGCCGCCCCACCGCCGGGTAGCCACACGACGCGGTCGGCGTACTGGGCGACGCGTTCCAGCCGGTGCTCGGCGATGACCACGGTCATGGCCAGGTCGTGCACGAGGCGGTGGACAGCGGCCAGGACGTCTTCGGCGGCTCCGGGGTCCAGGGCCGAGGTGGGTTCGTCGAGCACGAGGATCCGGGGGTGCGCGGTCAGGGCCGCGCCGATCGCCACCCGTTGCTGCTGCCCGCCGGACAGCGACGCCAGCGGCCGGTCCCGGAGGTCGGCCAGCCCCAGCAGGTCGACCGTCTCCTCCACGCGCTTGCGCATGGTGGCGGCGGGGATCGCGAGTGACTCCATCGAGTAGGCGAGTTCCTCTTCAACGGTGTCGGTGACGAAACCCGCGACGGGATCTTGGCCGACCATCCCGACCACGTCCGCCAACTCCCGCGGCGGGTTGGTGGCGGTGTCGCGCCCGTCAACGAGGACGCGGCCGGTGAGCGCGCCACCGGTGAAGTGCGGAACGAGTCCGTTGACGGCACGCAGAAGGGTGGACTTGCCCGCGCCGGTACCGCCGACGATCAGGCACAGCTCCCCTTCTGGGATCTCCAGGTCGACATCGACCAGCACGGGCACATCCGCGTAGGCGATCGTCACGTGCTCGAATCGGATCACGAGCGCGCCTCCTGGCGTGTGAGAAGCACCGGCAGCAGGGCGGCCAAGACACCGATCACGGGCACCAGCGGTACCTCCGGCGCGGACAGTGGAACGGTGGACGGGATCAGCGAGAGATCCCCGAACGCCTCCGCGAGCACTGCTGTCGCACCAGCGATCGCGCCGGAGGCAGCGATGAGAACTGACGGCACCGTCCACCGGTCGGGCCTATAGCGGGTGCGGCTCAGGCGCCGGGAACCCAGCACCAATCCGGCACCAGCGAGCACGACTCCCACTAGGAGAACCGGTACACCTACGAACGCGGGAGCCTGCGCATCTAAGAGGCCGTAAGCGCCTACGCAGAGACCTATAAGGCCGCCGAGTACGAGCACGGCTGTTGTCACGCGAGTCCGTTTCGGTAGGCCCGCGGTGCGGCCGTATCCGCGGGAGTCCATCGCAGCAGCGAGGTGCAGTGACCGGTCCAGCGCGTCTTCCAACACCGGCACGAGCAGAGTCCGCACCGCGTTGCGCCCACGGACAGCGTCACCGCGCAACGCTCTAGCCCGCCGCACCGCCCTAGCCGATACCGCGAGCTGCGGCGCCACGGTCAAAGCGACCACCACTGCCGCACTGACCTCATAGAGAGCGGCCGGGACCGACTTGAGCAGGCGGCGCGGATCAGCAAGCGCGTTGGCAGCGCCCACGCAGCAGAGAAGGGTGGCCAGCTGAAGTCCTTGGTAGAGGGCATAGAGGAGCCCCTCAGCGGTGACGGCGCCGCCCAGCCGGATCCCCTTGGCCCAATCCGGCAAGGGCACCTCGGGCAGCGTGAACAGCACTGTGGGTCCTGTGATGCCTCCGACGAGGATGGAGAACACGAGGCGGATGGCGATGACGAGGAGCCCGAACTTCAGGAACATGCCGTACGCCGAAGACCAAGGCGCGTTCGACCGGCAGTGCACGGCGACAAACCCGGCGACCGCGAGGATCACCGCCAACAGGACCGGATTGGTGGTGCGGCTGGCCGCAACCGCCAATCCGAGCGCCCACAACCACCAGGCGCCGGAGTGGGGTGGGCGCACTACTCGTCCTTGGCCCTGCGACGAGCGGTGACAGCGGCGATACCGGCGAGCAGAACAACAACAGCGCCTACGACGATCAGGGTCATAGAACCACCACCTGCCTCCTTCTGAGCCGCGGCAGGCTCAGGTTGCGGCGGCGATGGCGTCGTAGTGGACTCATGTGCCGAACTCGTCGGCGCAACACCCGCTGTCGTAGTAGTTGGCTGCGCGGTCGTCGTTGGGACAAGCGAAGCCGCCGTAGTGGCTGTGGTCGGCGCAAGCGTTGTCGTGCGAGGCGGTGCCGCTGGTGGAGCGACAGTCGGCACAGGTGCGGGCTGCGGCGGAACTACCGGCGTGTTCGGCGCGGGTTTGGCAGGCGGCGCGACACCCGGCGCCTTGCCCGCACCGTAGGACCACCCTTCGACCGTGCCTGAGGCTGGATCGCGGTTGGCCGCACCGAAAGAACTGTAGTTCCACGAGCCACCACGGTCGGCGTGCCAGTAAGACCAGTAGGCGGTCGCCGGAGGCGTGTTGACACAGGCATCGATGTCCGGCCCCGGCCGGTTGTCGATACGGCAGACGAACCCGGGCTGTCGCGTCGGGAAGGTGTAGCCGAAACCCGCTTGGGCCAACGCGGTGAGCCCGCTGTTGGGGTCGCCGGGCGCGCAGCGGGTCTGAACGCCGCCACCCAGGGAACCGAAGTCGACGACCACGGTCACCCCGGTGCTCTCACACGCCGCCGCGTTCGCGGTCGGGGCACCGACCACGAGCGCGGCGGCCGCTAAGAGGCCCGTGAGGAGGAGCCGAACGATCACGGTGCCTGCGTGGGTGCAGTGCCCGCGCCGAATGCCCATCCCTCCACGGTTCCGGGCGCGGGGTTGTAGCTACCCGCGCCGCTGCTGCTGTAAGACCACGTCCCACCCGGAGTCCCGTGCCAGTAAGACCAGTACGCCGAGACCGGCGCGCCGTTGCACGGGTTGGGCAGGGTGTTGATACGGCAGATGAAGCCCGGCTGCCGGGGGACGAACGCGTAGCTGAAGCCCGCGCCGGTGAGCGCGGTGAGCCCCGACGTCGGGTCCCCGAGCGCGCAGGCGGTCTGGACGGAGCCGCCGAGCGCGGTGAAGTCGACCACGACGGTGACGCCCGAGGTACCGGAGCAGGCGGCGGCCTGGGCCGGGGAAGCTCCCCCGGCCAGGATGGCGGCAGCGGCGAGCCCGACA
This sequence comes from Actinokineospora baliensis, assembly GCF_016907695.1. Classification (NCBI taxonomy): domain Bacteria; kingdom Bacillati; phylum Actinomycetota; class Actinomycetes; order Pseudonocardiales; family Pseudonocardiaceae; genus Actinokineospora; species Actinokineospora baliensis. Next base: position 6,562,829 of record NZ_JAFBCK010000001.1, read on the forward strand.
GCAGAGGCGGCGGCGGTACGACGAATAGCGGTCTTCATGTTCTCCCCTTTAGCGCACGGACGGACGGCGGCGAGCGAGCACGACGAGCGCGCTACCGCTCAACAGCAACAGAACGCCGAGCCACGTAACAGAAGGACGGTAGGTGCCGGTCGCGGCGAGCGCGGGCGAGTTGCCACCCTGCGGAACCGGGTTGGTGCCGTTCCCGCCGGGGTTGACCACCGGGTCGATCGTGCTCGACGTCGTCGTGGTGGTGGTCGGGGTGGTGCAGTCCACAGTGGGCAGGGCGTTGCTCGCGCCGACCGCGCTCACCTTGGCGTAGCTGATCCCCAGGATGCCGGGGATGGCCTGGCTGGTGGCGCGAACCGCGTTCTCGCCCTGGCCCGCCGCGTAGAAGATGGCGCCCCGCACGGCTTCCGCGGCGGCGCAGCCCTGCTGGAGCCCGGTCAGGAACGTGACGGCCTTGTCGGCCTCCGCGGTCTTGGCGCCCACGCGCAGGGCCTGCGCGGCCAACCCGGTGGAGTTGGCGTTGTCCACCGAGCCGGGCAGGTTCGCCTTGAACCCGCCCGCGGCGGACTGCTTGCCCACCAGCCAGGTCACGCCCGCGTTCGCCGCGTCGGTGCTGCCCGCCGCGGCCAGCGCCTGCACCGCCATCGCCGTGGCATCCACATCGGACACGCAGGCCTCGTCGAAGTCGATCGGGAACCCGCCGTCCTGGCAGGCCGTGCCCGCGAGGAACTCGACCGCCTTGGCCGGCGCGCCGCCCGCGCGGTGCGTCGCGAGGATGCCGAGCGCCTGGCTGAAGGCGTTCGACTGGTCCGGCTGGGCGGAAGCGTCGGTGAACCGGCCCGACGGCGCCTGCAGCTCGCCGAGCTCGGTGATCAGGTCGACCTCGCCGAAGGACTTCGGGTCGAGCCCGCGGGACTCGGCGACCAGCGCCAACTTCGCCAACGGGCCCGCGTACGACTCGGCGGCACCGTCCCCCGCGTACTCCAGGACGTTGTCCGGTGTGGCCAGGAAGGCCGTCGCCTTGGCCGAGGCGTCGGTGGCGACACCGGCCGCGTCGAGGGCGAACACGACATCGGCGGTGAGACCGAAGTCGGGGAAGGTCGGGACGCTCTCGACGTGTTCACCGTTGATGAGCTGGCGGGCTAACCACCCGGCGGCGGTGTCATCGGCCGTGGCGCCCGCCTGCGCGGCGGCGCCAACCGGGCTCGTGGCGAGCGCGACGGTGATGACACTGGCCAAGACTGCTGCTCTGGGGCCAAGGCCCATGTCCAACGCCTCTCGCACGAGAGGGCGCGGCGGATCCCGGGTACCGCGCGCGGCGGAGCACCCGGGCCCCGACCCGCGGTCCTCGACGGTTCGGAGCACGCCGCGCCCCACAGGCGTTCGGGCTCGCCGCCACAAGGGCGGCCTACCGTTGCGGGCCAGCGCCGGCGTTCGACCGGACTTCCCCTGCGTGGGCGCGGCTGCTGTATCGCATCGGATCATGCCCAACGGCAACCAAACACCGCAAGATCAGCGCCGGGTAGCCGACATCACCCACCCGGACGGCCCAACGGCCGGATTTCCGGGCCCGGCCAACAAAAGCACCACAACCGGTGCCGGGGGCACGCCTGGCGGTCGACGACCGTTGGACAAATCGTGATCACACCGAGCCCGGCGCCTGCCCCGAACAGCCCAACCGGATCGGGGCCACTCGCAGCAGCCCGACCCGCCGCGCCCGCCCCGGTTCAGTCGCGGCGCAGGACCAGCAGGGCGATGTCGTCGTCCTTGTTCCGCCCGTAGGTGCCCAGCAGCCGCTCGCAGGTGGACTCCGGGTCCTCGTCCGCCCGCATCGAGGCGCGCAGGTGCTCCATGTCGGCGTCCAGGGCGGCGGTGCGGCGCTCGATCAGACCGTCGGTCATCAGCACGATCGTCGTCCCGGCTGGGAAATCGATCTCGGTCGCGGGCGGCCGCGGCGTCCGGACGCCGAGCAGTGCCCCCGGCAGACGGAGGTAGCGGGCACCGTCGGCGTCGATGACCAGCGGCGGGATGTGACCCGCGTTCGCGATAGAGGCTTTACCCGCCAGAGGATCCAGCAGCATCACGCACAACGTGGTCAGCCCCTCCGGGTGGAACCGGCGGAGCATGGCGTTGAGCCGATCAACGATAAGAGCAGGCGGGTGGCCCTCTATGGCGTACGCGCGCAGGGCGTGCCGCACCTCGCCCATGATGGTGGCGGCTTCGATCGAATGACCGGTCACATCGCCAATGGCCACCAGAATCTGGTCGCCCAACTCCGTCACTTCATAGAAGTCGCCACCGACTTGAGCGACCGTAGAGGCGGGGACGTAGCGCGCGGCCATGCGTATCCCACTGCGATGGGGTAGCCGGCTCGGCAACAGGCTTCGCTGCAGGGCCAGAGCGATGTCGTGTTCGTCCGTGAACGCCCGCAGCCCTTCAGCGGCGACCGCGGTCGTGAGTCCGATCTGGACCAGGAGATCGCGGTCCTCCTGCGCGACAACGGCCGACGCGGGCAACGCCACGCAGGTGACGGGGTGGTCAGAGCGGATGCGCGCCAAGACGACACAGGTACGGCCATCGGGCAGCGTGCGCAGCGCGGACGTCGTGTCCTCCGGGAGGGCCTCATCGGCCAAGTCCCGCAGCGGGTGCGTGGTCGACAGCACCACCGGCTCGGCCGTGCCCTCGGTGCTGCCCCACATCTCCCCGCCGTCGCGCAGTCGCACCAGGACTGTCGCCGCGCAGTCGAGGACGGCGGCGGCTCCCTGTGCGGCGGCGGTGACGAGAGCGGGGAAGGTGCGCGCGGCGTTGATCCCCAGGTTCACCGCGGTGAGCCTGCTCAGCCGGGCGGCCAACCGCTCCGCCGCGGCCCTGGCCCGGTAGTAGCGCAGCGCCGCCTTCACCGTGGCCAGCAACTCCCCCGGGTCGACCGGCTCGCTCAGGTACGCATCCGCGCCCCTGGTCAGGCCCGCGGCCCGGTCGCTCGCCTCGATCATGCTCGCCGAGACGTGCACCACCGGCAGCGCCGCGGTCGCCGGGTCGCTCTTGATCGCCTCGCACACCTCGAACCCGCTCATGTCCGGCAGGTTCACGTCCAGGATCACCAGGTCGACCGGGGTGGACCGGACCGAGGCCAACGCGCCAGCCCCGGTGTCGGCCTCGATGACCTCGTGGCCGTTGCGGCGCAGCCAGCCACCGGTGATGTAGCGGCTGGCCTCGGTGTCGTCGACGACGAGGATGCGGGCCGGTGCGTCCTGGTCGTAGCCCGCCCCGGTCACCGCTCGTGGTCCGCGGCCATGGCCCTACGGATGCCGTCGCGCACCGACTCGGTGCTCAGCTGGGACGTGCGCAGCACCACGAGGCCGCTCTGGTCCCGGTACTCGGCCGACTCCAGGGCCAGCACGGGGGTGGCGGCCAGCTTCGGTTCCCGGCGCAGCCCGGCGAGGCAGTCCTCGGCGTGCGGGGCGGCCAGGTCGAGCACCAGCAGGTCCGGCGGCTCGGCGGTCGCCATCAGGACCGCGCCCGCCCCGTCGGCGGTCTGCCGCACGGAACCGACCAGCGGGTCCATCGCGGTGCTCAGCCGGGCGCGCAGCGTGTCGTCGGCGGTGACCAGGAGCACCGACCGGGGTCGGGCGGGGGCCTCGACCGCGTCCACAGGGAGTCGCACGGTGACAAGCGTGCCCTGACCAGGCGTGCTCCGCAGATCGAGTGACCCGCCGAGCACCTCGGCCACGCCGCGCGCGTACGGCAGGCCGAGCCCGGTGCCGACCGCGCGGGCCTGCAGCGGGTTGGGCACCTGGTGGAACTCTTCGAAGACCTTGTCCAGGTGGTCGGCGGGGATGCCGATGCCGGTGTCGGCGACGGTGAAGGTCCACGTGTCGTCGTCGACGGCGGTGGTGACCCTGACCTCCCCGCGCTCGGTGAACTTGAGCCCGTTGGAGACGAGGTTGCGCAGGACGTGCATGAGCAGCATGTCGTCGGTGCGCAGTGGCGGCGCGGCGGGCGGCTCGTCGACCACCAACGCCACCTCCCCCGCCCGGGTGGCCGCGAGGAACCCGTCGCGGAGTTGGGCGAACAGCAGCCTGAGGTCGACGTCGCCGATGCGCGGCTCCAACCGGCCCGACTCGGCTTTCGCCACGTCCAGCAGGTCGTTGACCAGGGTGACCAAGCCGCCGCCAGAGGTGCTGATCAGCTCCAACTGCCTGCGCTGGTCGTCGGTGAGGGGATCGGCGCCAGGACCGAGGAGTAGCCGGGCCAGTCCGACGATCGAGTTGACCGGGGTGCGCACTTCATGGCTGACGTTGGACCAGAACCGGTTCTTGGCTTCGCTGGCCCTCTTGAGCTCGATGCTCTTCTGGTCCAGTTCCGCATAGAGGGCCACAACACCGCGGTTGGTCTCGTCCAACTCCTCGGTCAACTCGCCATAGAGGGCCAGCACGCCGCGGTTGGTCTCCTCGAGCTCAGCGTTCAAGCGCAGCAGTTCTTCTTGCTTGCGTTCCAAGCTGTCGAGCGTAAGGAGCAGTTCCTCGTTCTGGGCTCGGAGTTCATCGGCAGCGTTGCCCGGTTGGAGGCTGCCCAGTTCTTCCCGCAGCCGAGCAGCGGACGCCTTGTCCGGGAACGCAGTGCTGGCCGACAACGCCTTACGCACAAGAACAGCGACGCCGCCCCGATGTTCCTCGACCCGCACCTCGTCGAGCAACCGCTGCGCGGTCGACCACCCGGGCTCGGAAACCGGCGCGGTGGACAGTGCGGTTCGCAGCCGCACCGCGAGCGAGAGCGGCGGTCCTTCGTCGAGTTCGAACGTGACGGTGAGCGGGGCACGCCCGATGAGCAGCAACCGCCCGAGGTCACTCAGGGCCGTGGCCACGCGGATCTGGTCTTGCGCTTCCATGCCTATAGCGCGTGCGACCTCGCGTCCGCGCTGCCGCAGCAAGAACACGCCTTGCTCACCGGAAAGCGTTAGGGCCAGCAGTTCGGCGTTCACCGGCCACCCGCCCTGGCCACCACCACACTCGCGTCATCGCGACGCACCCCCGCCTCGCGCAAGAGGTCCAGGGCCATCACCAACGGCGACGCGCGCCAACGGTCGAGCGGGTCCGCCGTCCAGCGCTCGTTGAGCCCGTCCGAGTGCAGCACGACGACAGCGTCCTCGGGCAGCTCGTAGTCGAACCGGCGGATGGAACGGGCCTGGTATCCCGCGATGCCGGGCAGGGACACCATCCCGCGCTTGCGTTCGGCCACAACGGTGCCCACGATGTTGCCCACCCCCGCGAACCGCACGAGAGCCGCCGCCGGGTCCAGCTCGGCGACGGCGACCGCGCCACCCCTGGTGCCGTTCATCCCGACGTGCAACCGGCGAACCATGTCCTCCGGGGTCGTCAGGTCACCGTCGAGGAACGTTCGCACGGCCGCCTGCGACGCCGAGGCCGCCAGCGGGCCGTGGCCGGAACCGTCGCACAGCATCAGGTGCAGCTTGTCGCCGTGCTCGCGGATGGCGTAGGCGTCGCCGCAGATCTCCTCACCGTCGATCGGCCGGGTCACCCCGGTCGCGATCTCCTCGACCGGGGCGGGGCGGTCACGCCGTGGTCGCGGGTCGAAGCGGGCGGTGAGGATGGTTCCCCGACCGACCGACGAGCGGACCGCGCAGTGGTCCGACAGGCGGGTGACCGCGCCGAGCCCGATCCCCAGCGTGCCCGTGGTGGAGTGCCCGTCGCGGAAGGCCAGCTCGGGGTCGACCATGCCCGGCCCCCGGTCGACCGCGGCGACCTCGACCTGGGCGGTGTCGCCGGTGCGCAGCGCCCTCAGCAGCAGCACACCCTGGTCGGCGTGCTTGGCCAGGTTGGTCGCCAGCTCGGTCACCACCAGCGCCACCTCGGCGGCCCTGTCCGGCGGGAACGCGAGCCGCTCGGCCAGGCCGGTCACCGCGCGCCGCGCCGACCCGACCGCGCTGGTGTCCTCGACCGGCAGCCAGGCGACGTCCTCGGCGGTGGGCAGCGGATCCGCCCCGGTCACCGCGACCACTTGACCACGGTCACCGTCGTGCCGCGACCCACCTCGCTGTCGAGCTCGAACTCGTCGACGAGCCTGCGCGCCCCGCTCAGCCCGAGCCCCATGCCCCGGCCGCTGGTCCAGCCGTCGGTCAGCGCGAGGGTCAGGTCGGGGATGCCGGGGCCCTCGTCCTGGAAGCTGGCCCGCACGCCCTGGCGCCTGCCCTCGCCGAGCAGCTCCACCACCGCCGACCCGCCACCGCCGTAGGTCAGCGTGTTGCGGGCCAGCTCGCTGGTCGCGGTGACCAGCTTGGTCTGGTCCACCAGCGACAACCTGGCCCGCTGCGCGAAGGACCGCACGACCTGGCGCACCCGGACCACGTCCTCGTCGGCGGCGATCGGGATGTCCTCGCGCGCCGCGGTCACCTCGGCGCCCGCTCGCCCAGTTCGGCGAGGATCGCCAGGCCCTTCTCCAGGTCGAGGGCGGTGCGCACCTCACCGAGGGTGAGGCCCAGCTCCACCAGGGTGATGGCCACCGCGGGCCGCATGCCCACGACCACGGTGTGCGCGTCGAACAGCCGCGAGGTCGAGGCGATGGTGGCGAACATCCGGCCGATGAACGAGTCGACGATGTCCACGGCGGAGATGTCGAGGATGACGCCGTGCGCACCGGTCGCGGTGATCTTCTCGGCCAGGTCCTCCTGCAGCGCGAGCACGTCGCGGTCCTGCAGGTCGACCTGGATGGAGGCGAGCAGGACGTCGCCGATCTTGAGGATGGGGATGCGCTCCACCGCGCTCACCGGCTCCGCTGCGCGGCGACCACGTCCACGCCGGAGCGGCGCAGCGCGTGCCGCAGCGCGTCGGCCAGCGAGGCCTTGGTGGTGATGTCGCCGAACTCGATGCCCAGGCCGACGATGGTCTGCGCGATGTGCGGGCGGATGCCGGAGATGGTGCACTCCGCGCCCATCAGCCGCGCGGCCATCACGGTCTTGAGCAGGTGCTGGGCGACCTGGGTGTCGACGGCGAGGACACCGGTGATGTCGATGATGGCGTGCGCGGCGCCGGTGCTGACCAGCGACTCGAGCAGCTTCTCCATCACGACCTGGGTGCGCGCGGAGTCCAGGGTGCCCACCAGCGGCACCGCGAGCACCCCGTCCCACAGCTTGACGACCGGGGTGGTCAGCTCGAGCAGCTGCTCGGCCTGCTCGTCGATGACCTCTTCGCGGGCCTTGGCGTAGGTCTCGAAGGTCCACAGCCCCAGGTCGTCGAGCAGCAGCGAGAACGCGACGACGTCGCGCAGTCCGCCGTCGATCTCCTGGCGGTCGATCAACTCGAACAGGGCCTGCTTGAGCGCGAAGACGCCGATGGCGGTCTCGCTGGGGGTGAACCCGGCCCTGGCGCGGCGGCGGGACATGTCCGACAGCAGTGCCCTGGTCTCGGCGTAAGGGGCGGCCTGCGCGTCGCGGCTGCCGCTCTCCACTCCGGCGAGCACGGCGGTGAACAACTCGCTCAGTTCCCGCTCGAGTTCCGCGGTGCTCAACCGGCCCCGCAGCGGCGCGGCCACCAGCTCGACCCACCGGGCCGACAGCGCGGGTGCACCAGCTCGCAACAGCTCGGCGAGGTTGTCCGGACGGCCCGTCTCGATCGTCATCCTGCCTCCTAGTCGACCCGACCGGCGGAGCTTAGCGCCGGTCGGTAGAGCTTCTTCACGTTCGGGCCGCGCCGGTCTCGGAGGAGCTGCGTGCTTGTCCGGACCCGCCGGGGCCACGAGCGGGCTGTGTGCTCAACCCCGACTCGGATACGGGGAGCAGCCTAACCCGAACGTGTGACGGATCCCGGTACCGGGTAGTCACCCCGCATGGACCTCGACGGGCTGCGCGCCTTCTTGCTCGAACGCCTCACCGAAGACGAGCACCGGGCGGCTTCGGGGCGGGTCACCCAGCTCGACGAGGCCGAGCGGCTGGGCAGGCTGCGCGTGCTGCGCACCGACGACGGCCGCGGCCTGCTGCTGGCCGCTGGGCCCGTGGACACAGGTGAGCTGGTGCCATTCGCCGAGAAGGCGCCTCTTCTACGCGCGGAGATCGTTGTGGCCGATTCGGACACACTGCGCCTCTTGGCCAGCGCCTATGACGCTCACCACGGGTGGCAGGAAGAGTGGCGGGCGAGCCCACCGGCGTAGGTTGGGACGATGACCGACGCTGTCGTGATCGGTAGTGGTCCGAACGGTTTGGTCGCGGCGAACATCCTGGCCGACGCGGGTTGGTCGGTGGTGGTTCTGGAGGCCGCCGCGCAACCGGGTGGGGCCGTGCGGACAGCCGAGCTGGTGGTTCCTGGGTTCAAACACGACCTCTACAGCGCTTTCCACCCCCTAGCGGCTGCCTCTCCCGTGCTGGCGAAGTTGAACCTGGGTTCTTTTGGGTTGCGCTGGCGACATGCACCCGGAGTGCTTGCTCATGTACTGCCGGATGACCGTGCCGTATTGCTGTCGCGTGACGTTGACCGCACTGCGGAGTCAGTGGGTTCCTTCGCCGCTGGCGATGCTGCTGCGTGGCGGGCCGAGTACTCCCGGTATCAAGATGTGCGAGATGACCTCTTGGGGGCACTGCTCACCCCCTTCCCCCCGGTGCGAGCCGGACTGGGGCTGTTGACGACCCTCGGAGTCGGTGAAGCGCTACGAGCCGCGCGGGTCGCGACTATGCCCGTCCGCAGGTATGGCGAAGAGCTCTTCGCGGGTGAGGGCGCACGGGTCTTGTTGGCGGGCAACGCGATGCACACCGACCTCGGCCCCAACCAGGCCGGGAGCGCGGTCTTCGGGTGGCTGCTGGCGATGCTCGGTCAAGACGTCGGTTTCCCGGTGCCGGAAGGTGGAGCCGGTTCGCTCACCGCCGCGCTCGTACGACGCCTGGAGTCGCTCGGCGGAAGGGTGGAGTGCTCGCGGCGCGTGACACAGGTGTTGGTGGTCAAGGGAAAGGCCGTCGGCGTTGTCGCGGGTGGGGATCACATCCGCGCGCACAAGGCCGTCTTGGCCGATGTACCCGCACCCGCCTTGTACCGGGAGCTCCTCGACCCGGGCCTGCTCCCCCCGAGCCTCCGTTCCGACATCGCCAAGTTCGACTGGGACGACGCCACCATCAAGGTGGACTGGGCGCTGTCGAGCCCCATCCCTTGGCGCTCCGCCGAGGCCGCCGCGGCCGGGACCGTCCACTTGGGAGTCGACGCGGACGGCTTGGTCCAGGTCGACGCCGACCTGGGACGGGGTCGAGTGCCCGAGCACCCGTTCTTGCTCCTGGGCCAGATGACGACCGCGGACGCCACCCGCTCCCCCACCGGGACCGAGTCGGCCTGGCTCTACAGCCACGTCCCCCGCGGCGGCGATTGGCCCCGCGAACGCCTCGAGTCGTGGGCCGACGGCGTGGAGGCGATCGTCGCCAAGCACGCCCCGGGCTTCCAGGACCTCGTCCTGGGCCGGGTCGTCTCCGGCCCCGCCGACCTCCAGCGCACCAACCCCAGCGTCGTCGACGGCGCCACCAACTCCGGCACCGCGGGGATCCACCAGCAGCTGGTGTTCCGGCCCACCCCGGGTCTCGCCCGCGCGGACACCGTCGTCGAGCGCCTGTTCCTGGCCAGTGCGTCGGCCCACCCCGGCGGCGGGGTGCACGGCGCGGCCGGGGCGAACGCGGCGCGCGCGGCCCTGGCGAGCCAGTCCTGGTACGGGCCGGTGTACCGGTCGGGTATGCGCGGACTGCACCGGGCGATCCACCACTGAGACTCCCCGCGTCCACACGGGTCACCCGGTCGTGTGGGGTGGCGGGCGTGAGCGGGGTGGGCGGGTCATCATCGGTGACCTGAGTTGCCCACCGAGTGCGAGGAGTAGCCGATGGCCGTGTCCGATGTGGCCGCCGTCGACGTCGGGGCGGGGTTCTCCGACGCATGGCGGATGGTGATCACCTTTGTGCCGAGGCTGGTCGGGTTCGTGCTCGTCCTCGCGATCGGCTACGTGGTGGCGCGGGTCGTCGCCAAAGCCGTGGCGCGGGTGTTGGGGCGGGTCGGGTTCGAGCGGGTCGTGGAGCGCGGGGGCATCCGCCAGGTGCTAGCCCGGTCCCGGTTCGAGGCCTCCGACATCATCGCCAAGCTGGTGTACTACGCGATCCTGCTGGTGACGCTGCAGATCGCGTTCGCGGTGTGGGGGGCCAACCCGGTCTCGGCGCTGCTGAGCGACATCGTGGCGTGGCTGCCCAAGGCCGCGGTGGCGATGCTCATCGTGGTGGTCGCGGCGGCGATCGCGCGCGGTGCGCGGGACTTCATCACCGCGGTGCTCGGCGGGCTGTCCTACGGCCGCACCCTGGCCAACATCGCCTCGGTCTTCATCGTCGCGCTGGGGATCATCGCCGCGCTGAACCAGATCGGGGTGGCGACCACGGTCACCATGCCGGTGCTGATCACGGTGCTGGCGACAGCGGGCGGCATCGCGATCGTCGGCGTCGGCGGTGGACTGGTCCGGCCGATGCAGCGGCGCTGGGAGGGCTGGCTGGACCGGGCCGAGCACGAGATCCCGAAGATGCGCGAGCACATGGAGGCCCACCCGGTCACCAAGGAGCCCGCACACGCCGGTGCCCCGGCCCAGGCATGGGAGAACATGGACCCGCGCCAGTTCCCGCCGATGCCACCGCCCGCAGGCCCCTACGGCGGACCGATGACGGGCACCGGCCAGATGCCCATGCCCCCGCAGCAGGGCTACCACCCCTACGGCCAGATCCCGCCGTACGGGCAGGCACCACCGAATCGCTGAGACTGCAACGCCACGAGGGCGCCATCCACAGATGGCGCCCTCGTGGCGTTTCTACAGACTCTTAGACGCGGAAGCGGGTCACCGCGCTGTTGAGCTCGCCCGCCATGGTGGCCAGGGAGTCGGCGGTCTCGCGGGACGCGCCGACCGTGTCGCTGGTCGAGGACGCGGCGTCGGCGACGTCGGTGACGGTCCTGGCGATGGCGTCGGCGCCCGCGGCGGCCTCGGAGACGCTGCGGCTCATCTCGCTGGTGGTCGCGGTCTGCTCCTCCACCGCCGAGGCGATGGTGTTCTGGTAGTCGCTGATGCGGTGGATGATCTGCGAGATCCGCTCGATCGCCCCGACCGCCGAGGACGTCTCGCCCTGGATGGTCTGCACCCGGGTCGCGATGTTCTCGGTGGCCTTGGCCGTCTCCTGCGCGAGGTCCTTGACCTCGCTGGCGACCACGGCGAAGCCCTTGCCCGCGTCACCGGCGCGGGCGGCCTCGATGGTGGCGTTGAGCGCCAGCAGGTTGGTCTGCTCGGCGATCGAGGTGATCACCTTGACGATGTTGCCGATCTCGGTGGACGACTCGCCCAGCTTGCCGACGATCTCGGTGGTCTCCTGCGCCGAGGCGACCGCGTCCGAGGCGACCCGGGCCGCGTCGGAGGCGTTGGAGGCGATCTCGCGGATCGAGGCGCCCATCTCCTCCGAGGCGGTGGCCAGGGTCTGCACGTGCAGCGACACGTCCTGGGCGGCCTGGCGGACCGCACCGGCGCGGTCGGCGGTCTGCGCGGCACCGTGGGCGAGGATGTCGCTGGCGGCGGCCATGTCGCGCGAGGACCCGGTCAGCGCGGCGGCGTTGGAGTTGATGGTGCGCACGGTGTCGAGCATGCTGTCGGTCGCCCGGTTGAGCGCGGAGGCCATCTGGCCGACCTCGTCGGTGCTGGACACGTCGGCGCGGCGGGTGAGGTCGCCGTCGGCGACGGCCTCCAGCACCGAGGTGACCCGGCGCAGCGGGCGGGTGACGGCGGCGGCGACCCGCCAGGCCAGCAGCAGCCCGAGCAGGAGGCCGAGGCCCGCGCCGCCGAGGATGAGCGCGTTGGTGCGGCTACCGGTGTCGGCGACGTCGGTGGCGGCGTTGGCGGCGGCGGTCGCCTGCGCGGTGGTGAGGGTCTCGAACTGCTTGTCGAGGGTGGTGGTCAGCTCGTCGGCCTTGTTGTAGCCGTCCCAGAAGGCGTCGAGGTTGTTGGTGTCGGCGGCGGGGAGGATCTCCTTGTCGCGGACGTCCAGGTACGACTTCCAGGTGTTCTGCAGGGCGGTGAGGGTGGCCGGGTCGGCGGTCTCGCCCGCGTAGGTCTTGAAGGAGGCCGCGATCTGCGCGTCGAGCTCCTGCATCGAGGCCTTGTTCTTCGGGCGCCACTCGGCGTCGGACATGTAGTAGTTGAGCATGAAGTTGCGGTCGGTGAGGATGTCGGCCCGGATCTTGGCCAGGGTCTGCGTGGCGTGCACACCGCGGTCGTAGACCGTGCGCGCGCCGTCGGTCAGCTGACCCGACCCGTTCAAGCTCAACACCACGACGGCGCCGAAGGCCACCAGGACCACCGCCACCGCACTGAAGATCTTCGCGGCCACCGGGAGGTTGTTGAACCGTCCTAGCCCACCGCTACGCCCTGCCGCCATCAGCCGACCCTCCGTTGGTTGTTTCCCGGCGGGTAATCGGCCGCGGCGGCGCGGACCTGAGCGGCGCGCTCGGCGGTAGCGGACCCGGTGCGACTCGGTTGCGGGGCTGGACCCGGCTAGGGCAGCTCTGCCACGGTGTCGAGGATCTGCTGCCCGTACCGGCCGAGTTTGCTCTCACCGATACCGCTGATGCCCGCCAGGTCCGAGAGTTGCCGCGGGCGCACCGCCGCGATCTGGCGCAGCGTCGCGTCGTGGAAGATGACGTAGGCGGGGACGCCCTGCTCCTTGGCCGAGGCCGCCCGCCACGCGCGCAACGCCTCGAACACCGGCGCCGCCTCCGCCGACATCTCCACCGCGGGCGCCTTGGCCGCGCGGGAGCCACCGGCGGCGCGGGCGACCTTCTCCGGCTCGCGCCGCATCATCACCTTGCGGCCCTGGAACAGCACCTCGTCGCTGCCGCCGGTCAACGACAGCGTGCCGTACTCGCCGCCGACGTCGAGCAGTCCCTGGGCCAGCAACTGCCGGACGACACCGCGCCAGGCGCCTTCGCCGAGCTCGGTCCCCTTGCCGTACACCGACAACTGGTCGTGCCGGTGCTGGGTGATCTTCTCGGTCTGCTTGCCGAGCAGGATGTCGACCACCTGACCGGCGCCGAAGCGCTGGTTGCGCTCCTTGTCCAACCGGTACACCGCCGACAGCAGCTTCTGCGCGGCGACGGTGCCGTCCCAGGACTCCGGCGGGGCGAGGCAGGTGTCGCAGTTCTTGCACGGTTCGCCGGTCTGGCCGAAGTAGTTGAGCAGCTGCACCCGCCTGCACTCGACCGTCTCGCACAGCGCGAGCATCGCGTCGAGGTGCAGGTTGAGCTTGCGGCGGTGCGCGGCGTCGCCCTCGGAGTTGTCGATCAGCTTGCGCTGGGAGATCACGTCGGTGAGGCCGTAGGCCAGCCAGGCGGTCGAGGGCAGCCCGTCGCGGCCCGCGCGGCCGGTCTCCTGGTAGTAGCCCTCGACGGACTTGGGCAGGTCGAGGTGGGCGACGAAGCGCACGTCCGGTTTGTCGATGCCCATGCCGAAGGCGATGGTGGCCACGACGATCAGCCCGTCCTCGCGCAGGAACCGGGACTGGTTGGTCGACCGGGTGCGCGCGTCGAGGCCCGCGTGGTAGGGCACCGCGGCGATCCCGTTGTCGCACAAGAACTGCGCGGTCTTCTCCACACTGGCGCGGGAGAGGCAGTAGACGATGCCGGTCTCACCGGCGTGCTCGGTGCGGATCAGGTCGAGCAACTGCTTGGTGGGGCTGGCCTTGGGCACGATCCGGTACTGGATGTTGGGCCGGTCGAAGCTGGCCACGAAGTGCTTGGCGTCGCCCAGGTTCAGCCGCTGCGCGATCTCGGTGTGCGTCGCCTTGGTCGCGGTGGCGGTCAGCGCGATGCGCGGCACGTCCGGCCACCGCTCGTGCAGCTCGGAGAGCCCGAGGTAGTCCGGCCGGAAGTCGTGGCCCCACTGGGACACGCAGTGCGCCTCGTCGATGGCGAACAGCGCGACCTTGCCCCGGTCGAGCAGGTGCACCGTCGAGTCCAGCCGCAGCCGCTCCGGGGCCAGGTACAGCAGGTCGAGTTCGCCGTCGAGGAAGGCCTTCTCCACCTCGCGGCGGCTGCTCTGGTCCTGCGTCGAGTTGAGGAACCCGGCCCGCACGCCCAGGTTGCGCAGGGCGTCCACCTGGTCCTGCATGAGCGCGATGAGCGGTGAGATCACCACGCCGACACCGGGCCGGACCAGCGCCGGGATCTGGTAGCACAGCGACTTGCCGCCACCGGTCGGCATCAGCACCAGCGCGTCGCCGCCGTCGGCGACGCGGGTGATGATGTCCTCCTGCTCGCCGCGGAAGGAGTCGTAGCCGAACACCCGGCGCAGCACCTCGGTCACCGCGTCGCGCGTGGCCGAACTCGGGACGGGGCTGGTTTCGAGCGGGGCACCGGACACGGCAGCGATAGTACGGGCTCGACGGATTTCGCCACGGCTCGGTGCGGAGTGCCTGTGGACAACTACCCTGGCGCCATGATGACCAGCGGGCCGCTGAGCCGATGAGCAACACCGAGACCGCGCCCGCGACGCTGTCGTGCACGCCGGATCCGGGCGGTCCCGACCTCGAGGTGCTGACCGCGCGCGAGGTGCCGCTCGGCGGACCGCGGGCGATGCGGGTCCGGCGCACGCTCCCGCAGCGGCACCGGTCGCTGATCGGCGCCTGGTGCTTCGTCGACCACTACGGCCCCGACCGGGTCGCCGACGCGGGCGGGATGGACGTCGCGCCGCACCCGCACACCGGGTTGCAGACGGTGAGCTGGCTGTTCTCAGGGGAGATCGAGCACCGCGACAGCCTCGGCACGCACGAGTTCGTCCGGCCGGGAGAGGTCAACCTGATGACCGGCGGCGCCGGGATCTGCCACTCGGAGGTCTCCACCGCCGCCACCGAGGTCCTGCACGGCGTGCAGCTGTGGGTGGCGCTGCCCGACGAGCACCGCCACGCCCCGCGCGCGTTCGAGCACTACGCGCCGGAACCGGTGGAGCTGGAGAACGCGGTGGTCCGGGTGTTCCTCGGGTCGTTGGCGGGCAGCAAGTCCCCGGTTGTCACCTTCACGCCGCTGCTGGGCGCGGAAGTGGTGGTAGCGCCTCGATCCAGGGTCACGCTGGAGGTGGACCCGGGCTTCGAGCACGGGGTTCTGCTCGACACCGGGCGCATCTGCGTGGCGCGGTCCCCGCTCGGCCCCTCGGACCTCGGCTACCTCGGGGTGGGGCGGACGGAGTTGGAGCTGACCAACCTCGGTGACGAACCGTCCCGGGTGCTGCTGCTCGGCGGTCCGCCGTTCGGTGAGCCGATCCTCATGTGGTGGAACTTCGTTGCCCGCACCCACGAGGAGATCGTCGCCTACCGCGAAGCCTGGCAGAACGAGTCCGAGCAGTTCGGCCGCGTGGCGGGTTTCACCGGGACCCCGGCGAGGTTGCCCGCTCCCCCGCTGCCGCCGGTGACCATCAAACCCCGGCGCAATCCCTAGCCGTCACACCAGGTCCGGATCCGGCGCGGACAGCCGCAGCACTCGCACGGCGTCCTCGAACCGGTGCGTCCCGTGCGCTCCCACCAGGGCCTCGGCCACGTCCCGCAACTTCCGGTTGGTCTCCTGCGAAGCCCCTGTCAGCGCGTCGAACGCCGCTTCGGGCCCGTAGCCGAAGTGGTGCATCAGCAACCCCTGCGCCTGCCCGATCGCCGTCCGCGTGGTCAGTGCCGTGCGGAGTTGCTCGACCAAGCGCGTGCTGTCCTCGTAGAGCGAGACGTTGTCGAAGACCACGCCCGCGTTCAAGGTCAGCAGCATGACCAGGTCGTAGGACAGGTCGTCGAAGGCGTTGGCGTCTTGGGAGAACAGGCTCAGCGCCGCCTGCCCGCGCTCGGCGGTCGGCACCGGCAGCGACAGGCAGCCGCGCCAGTCGGCCAGCAGCAGCTGGCTGGAGAACGTCGGCCACCGCTGGTCGACGGCGGCGTCGTCGAGGCGGCGGGGTTCGTGGTGGGTGAGGGTTTCGACGACCGGGCCCGGTTGGAGCAGGTCCACCGGGTGCGTCCCGACGGTCTCGAAGTCGCCGCGGTGCGTGCGGACGGTGAGGGTGGCGCGAGCGCAGCCGGGAACGGTGGCCGTGGCCCGGGCGGTGAAGCGGTCCAGGGCCGAGGTGATGTCGTCCCCGGCCACCAGCCTGGTCATCTCGGCCAATTCCTGGGCCAGGGTGACCGCACCGCTCACGCCAGCCACCCGGGGGTCGGGGCGTCGTGCTGCTCGCACCACTCGATGGACCCCACGGTCCACAGCAGGGCCAGCACCAGCACGTCGACCGGGTCGAACCTGGGGTCGTCCTGCATGGCCAGCGCCAGCTGCGATTCCAGGTCGTCCTGGTTGTCGTTGAGCCGCGCCAGCAGGGCCCTGACCAGCGCGCGCACCGGCGGGTCCAGGGTGTCGACGTCCACCTCGCCGCCGCTGTCGTCGCGCAGGTCGAGCACGAACGCCTTGTCGGGGCCGGACGACTCGGCCCGGCACAGCATCATGTCGGCGGTGGCGACCACCAGTTCGCGCAGCACGGCGACGAGGCGGTCGCGGTGGTCGTCGCCCGCGAGCACGTCGAGCGCGCCGGAACGGGTGCTCGGGTCGAGTTCGCCGCCTCTGGTGACGGCGACGAGCCTGCGGGCCACGCCGCGGGGATGCTCGGTCATCTCCACTGCCTCCTGGTCGCGGTTCGAGCTGTCCTGCCGAGGACTTACCCGGTCCGCCCCGGGATCAAGCGCCCGTCGACCGGGTGAAATGCGCCCGCACGACCGTGCCCTCCCCGGCGGAGTGGATGGTGACCAGGTCAGCGAGGGTCTGCACCAGCAACAACCCCCGACCGTGCGCCTGGTCGACCGGGGCGGGGCGCAGACCGGCCAGCGGGTCGGCGAGCTTGCCGCCGTCGCGCACCTGGAACACCAGTTCCCCGTCGGCGGACCACACGCTGAGGGTGGCTTCGCCGCCGCCGTGCTCGATGCTGTTGGTGACCAGTTCGGTGACCACCAGCGCCGCGTCCCCGACCCGCTGGTCGGACAACCCGTGCGCGCGGGCCTTGGTCGACACCAGCGCTCTCGCCTTGCCCAACTCGTTGACGCCGACCAGCAGGCTCTCCGCGCGCGGCGGTTCGACCACCACCTCACCGAGGCCCGCGAGCGCGGCGTCGGGGGCGTAGTCGGCGCTGGTCCGGAAACCACCGCGGTCGAGCACGCCGGGGTGGGTCGCCAAAGCGTCCGCGACCACCGCGTCATCGAGGACCGCCGCGTCGAACGGGCACAGCATCCGCAGCTCACGCCCGTCGAGCAGCCGGTTGGCCAGCGCCTCGTGCCGAAGGCAGGACGCGTACCGCGCCGACGACCGCCGCGGCCACACCACCTCGGTGACCACCCTGGCGGAGCGGTCGAGCACCGGGTGCAGCACGGCGGGCACGATCCGGCCGGGGTTGCCACCGACCTGGGCCATGTCCAGCCACCGGACCTCGGCGGCGAAACCCTCGGCGGCGCACTCGTCGCGCAGCAAGGCCAGGTTCGCCGCGGGCGCGGCGACGACCACCGCGTCACCAGCGGCGACACCGTCGCGCACGAACGGCAGGACGCCAGCCAGGTACTCCACGGCACCGCGGTAGAGCAGGGCGGTGTGCGCGGCGCCGATGGCCACGGGGCCCGCCCCCAGGCCCGTCACGCCATCCACCGTCGGGCCCCTTCCCACGTTCGTCACCACACGCGGGCGCCCTCGGGCACCGCGGTCGACCCGGTGGGTCAGTCTGGTGGTCATCAATCTACGCGTGCGCGGGACACCCGGCCCAACGCCCGAATCGCCGTCGGCGCGGCCGCCGGTCTGCGGCTACTGTCGTGGACCGACACGGAGAAAGGGCGCGGGAGTGGTCGAGCGGGCGGGTGGGCTGCGCGAGCTGATGACCGCGGTGGACTGGGCCACCACGCCGCTGGGGCCGCGGGACGGGTGGGACCCGCAACTGCGCGCGGTGGTGCGCACCATGTTGTCCTCGAGCCAGCAGATGGTGACCTTCTGGGGGCCGGACCGGGTCGCGCTCTACAACGACGCCTACGCCCCGACGATCGGCGACAAGCACCCGCGCGCGCTGGGCCGACCGGCGCGGGAGAACTGGGGCGAGCTGTGGGAGGTGCTCGACCCGCTGCTGGAGCAGGTGACGCGCACCGGTGAGTCGTTCTGGGCCAAGGACCACCCGTTCCCCATCGCGCGGCGGGGTTTCCTGGAGCAGACCTACTTCGACCTGTCCTACGACCCGGTGCTCACCGACGCGGACGGGACCGTCGGCGGCGTGCTGTGCCTGGTGACCGAGACGACCGGGCGGGTGCTGGGCGAGCGGCGGATGCGGACGCTGGGCGAGCTGGGCACGGCACTGGCCGGGGTGACCGACGTCGAGCGGATCAGTGAGGTCGCGGCGCGGGTGCTGGCGGGCAACCGCGAGGACCTGCCCGAGGTGTCGATCCTGGCGTTCGGCCACGACGACGGCGACCCGGTGCTGCGCGAGGTCGCCGAGACCGGTACCGCGGCCTGGCTGGCGCCGGAGCGGTTGGCGCTGCCGTTGTTGTGGGCCAGTTCCACCGCCGCGGTCATGGTGGTGCGGGTCAACCCGATGCTGGAGGTCGAAGGCGGATACCGGGATTTCCTGGACCTGGTGGCGGCGACCACTTCAGCGGTGCTGACCCGCGCGGTGGCCCAGGAGCAGGAGCGGCTGCGGGCCAGGGCGCTGGCGGAGCTGGACCGGGCGCGCACGGAGTTGTTCGCCAACATCAGCCACGAGTTGCGCACCCCGTTGACGTTGATCTCCGGACCGGCCGAGGACGCCTTGGCCGATGTGGACGACCCACCGCCGCCCCGGCAGCGCGACCGGCTGGAGCTGATCCGGCGCAACGCCGCCCGGTTGCGCCGGATGGTCGACAACATCCTCGACTTCACCCGCATCGAGAGCGGCGCGCTGCGGGCGGAGCGGGTCGGCACGGACCTGAGCGCGTTCACCAAGGCCATCGCCCGGTCCTTCGAGCCAGCGGTGGAGCGAGCCGGGTTGGAACTGCGGCTGGACTGCCCGCCGGTGTCGCGCGAGGTCTTCCTCGACCGGGAGATGTGGCAGCGGATCCTGCTGAACCTGCTGTCGAACGCGGTGAAGTACACCCTGTCCGGCCGCATCACCGTGGCGATCACCGCGACCCCCGAGCGGGTCGAGATCTCGGTGTCCGACACCGGGTTGGGCATCCCGGCAGACCAACTCCCGCTGGTGTTCCGCCGGTTCCACCGCGTGCGCGGCGCGGGCGGGCGCAGCCACGAGGGCACCGGGATCGGCTTGGCGCTGGTGCGGCAGCTGGTCACCCTGCACGACGGTGCCATCACCGCCGACAGCACACCGGGCGAGGGCACGACCTTCACCGTCACCCTCCCCTACGGCACGGGTGCCCCCGGCACCGGCGCGCCACCTCCGGAGTCCACTGTGGACGACTACCTGGAGGAGGCGTACCGCTGGACCGAGCGCACCGGGGTCGAGCAGGACACCGCGACCCGGGTACCGGCGGGCCGGACCGCGGGCGCGACCGTGCTGGTGGTGGAGGACAACGCGGACCTGCGCGGGTTCCTCGCCCGGCTGCTCGGCGCGCACTGGTCGGTCGTCGTGGCGGCCTCCGGCGAGGAGGCGCTGGCCGCGATCGGCGACCAGCGGCCGGATCTGGTGCTCAGCGATGTCGCGATGCCCGGCATGGACGGGTTCGGACTGCTCGCCGCGCTGCGCGAAGACCCGGCGACCGAGCAGATCCCGGTCATCCTGCTCTCCGCCCGCGCCGGTGAGGAGGCCGCGATCGAGGGCCTGGCGGCAGGGGCGGACGACTACCTGGTCAAACCGTTCTCCTCGCCGGAACTGCTCGCCAGGGTCCGCTCGACACTGGAACTGGCCAGGGTGCGCACCCAGCAGGCGGCGTGGCGGGCCGCGCTGGTCGACGCGCTCGACGACGGGTTCTTCACCGTCGACGCGGACGGCACGCTGCTGGAGATGAACGCCGCGTGCGGGACCATCCTCGGCTGGGGCGCCGAGGGGCTGCCCTACCGGCCGCCGTACCCGTGGTGGCCGACCGATCCCCGGCAGCGGGGAGACCGGGAACGGGTGCTCGCGCAGACGCTGTCCGGTGAGGGCGGCCGCTACGTGCAGCCCGCGCGCCGCCCCGACGGCCGCGAGATCTGGATCGCCTTGGCGTTGAGCCGGGTGCCCGCACCCGCGGGCGACGGCCGGATCTACGTCGGCACGGTCCGGGAAGTCACCGAGGACGTGCGCGCCGCGGAACGGGACCAGGCACAGGCCGGGCTGGCCACCGCGCTCGCCAACGCGACCGGGGTGGGCCAGGTGATCGACGTGGCCAGCAGGATGGTGGGCTCCGCGTGGCAGGCCGGTCCCGCGGTGGTGGTCGAGTGGCCGGGAGATCCGTTCGGCGCGGGCGCGCCGGAGGTGCGCAGCGAGGGCGGAACGGCCTGGACGGCGCTGCCGGAGCCCGTGCGCTCGGCGCTCGAACGGGCGCGGCAGAGCAGGCTTGTGCAGGTGGTCACCGACGAGCGCGGTGCGGCCACCGGGATCGCGGGACCTTTGGACACCGCGGCACCACCGACCGCCGTGTGGCTGGCTTTCACCGAGCCGAGGCCGTTGACGGAGGTCGACCGGTACCTGTTCGGCGCGCTGTGCGGGCAACTCGGCGTGGCGTTGAGCCGGGCCCGCTCGTACGACACGCTGCGCACGGTCGCCGAGACGTTGCAGCGCTCCACGCTGGGCCCGACGAACCTGCCGGACGGGTTCGCCGTGCGCTACGAGCCCGCTGTCAGCCCGCTCGAGGTGGGTGGCGACTGGTACGACGTGGTCACCCTCGACGAGCACCGGGTCGCCGTGGTGGTGGGCGACTGCGTGGGCCGGGGTTTGGCCGCGGCGTCGGTGATGGGCCAGTTGCGCAGTGCCTGCCGCGCCTTGCTACTGCGCGCGATCGGCCCTGCCGACATGCTCACCGCGTTGGACGACTTCGCCGACCTGCTGCCCGGCGCCGTGTGCACGACCCTGTTCTGCGCGGTCATCGATGACCGCGGCGAGCTGATCTACAGCAGCGCGGGCCACCCGCCCGCGCTCATCGTCGACCCCAGCGGTGCGACGACGGCGCTGGACAAGGGGACATCGGTGCCGTTGGCCGTGCCGAGCCCGACGCCGCGCACCCAGGCCCGCACCCGCATCACCCCCGGCAGCACACTCCTGCTCTACACCGACGGCCTGGTCGAACGGCGCGGGGAGTCACTGGACGACGGGATGGCGCGGGCCGAGCAGGCCCTGCGCGTCAACCGGGACCAGTCCCCCACCGACCTCGCCGACAAGCTCTTGGCGGAACTGCTGCCCACCGGCGGTCACGACGACGACGTGGCGGTGTTGCTCTACCGGCACCCCGGCGGGGAGAACGGGTGATCAGCCCGCGGCGAGGGCGTCGGCGACCGACCTGTGCACCTCGAGCACGTTGTCCAGCGAGCTGACCTGGATCGCGCGCAGCACGGCGCCGCCGTCGGTGAGGATCCGCAGTGGGCGTGCCGCGTCGCGGCAGCGGGTGTGGTACTCGACCAGCAGGGCCAGTCCCGCGGAGGCGAGGAACCCGACCTTGGTCAGGTCGAGCAGGACCGGGGTGTCGATCTCGCCCTTGGCGACCGCGGCTTCCAGGTGCTCGCGCAGCACCGGCGCGGTGCCCATGTCGATCTCGCCGCGGACGTGCAGCAGCACGGCGTCCTCGCGGTCGGCGAACTCGGCGGTCAGCAGGTCCGACGTACTCATGGCAGCCCTTCCGGGTGTGGACACGGCAGTGGGACGGCTGGCTGCTCAACCGCCACGGCGGCCAGCCTAGTAGGTTCTGCTCCGCCGGATCGAGCCGTCCCAGGTCGAGCGGGAAGCCGAGCCCCGACCGGACGCGTCCGACCGGCGTGCGACCCGAGGAGCAGCAGGTGAGCCAACCCAGCGGGGCCCCGGCGGCCGATGTCGAACTGCGGCTGCGCGCGGACCTGGCGAACCTGCCGATCGTGCGCGCGGTGGCCGCGGCGGTGGCGATGGCGGCGGACTTCACCGTCGACGAGATCGCCGACCTGCGGCTGGCGGTGGACGAGGTGTGCTCGCAGCTGATCGTGCTGGCCACGCCGGGGGCGGACCTGGACTGCCGGTTCACCCGGGAACCCGACGGGGTGTCCTTCGGCGCGAGCACCCGGTCGCACACGGGCACGGCCCCGGCCACCGACACCTTCGGCTGGCACGTGCTGCGCACGTTGGCGGACTCGGTGGAGACCGGGCTCGGCGAGGGCGTGCGGCCCCCGGTGCACATCACCGTCCGCAAGGCGCGCGGGCGCTGAGCCCCGAGACGCTCGTCTCCCCCACCCGGCGCCGCGATGGTGGGAAGATCGACCGCGTGGGCACCCTCCTGGCGATCAGCGACCTGCACATCTCCTACGCGGAGAACCGCGAGATCGTGCGCGACCTGCACCCCGAGTCCGCCGACGACTGGCTGATCGTCGCGGGCGACGTGGCCGAGCAGGTCGCCGACGTCGAGTGGGCGCTGGAGCTGCTCGCGGGCCGGTTCGCGAAGGTCGTCTGGACGCCGGGCAACCACGAGCTGTGGACGATGCCCGCCGACGCGGTGCAGGCCAGGGGCGTGGAGCGGTACCAGGCGTTCGTGGACACGTGCCGCCGGATCGGCGTGCTCAGCCCGGAGGACGAGTACCCACTGTGGGAGGGCGCGGACGGCCCGGTGCGGGTGGCGCCGCTGTTCCTCGGCTACGACTACACGTTCCGGCCGGAGGGCGCCGCGACCAAGGACGAGGCGCTCAAGATCGCGCACGCCAGCGGCGTCGTGTGCACCGACGAGTACTACCTGCACCCCGACCCGTACCCCAGCCGCGACGACTGGTGCCGGGCGCGGGTCGCCGAGACCGAGGCCCGGCTGGCCGCCGCAGCGGACCCGGCGGCACCGTTCGTGCTGGTCAACCACTACCCGCTGGTGCGCGAACCGACCAGGGTGCTGCGCTACCCCGAGTTCGCCCAGTGGTGCGGCACCGAGCTGACCGCGGACTGGCACACCCGCTTCCCGACGGCGGTGATGGTCTACGGCCACCTGCACATCCCGCGGATCACGCACTACGACGGGGTGCGCTTCCAGGAGGTGTCGCTGGGCTATCCGCGCGAGTGGCGCAGGCACGGGCACCCGCACGGGTTGCTCCGAAAGGTCCTGACCGCGCACGAGCGCGTCTAGGGTCGAACGTTCCCAATTCCCTCAGTAGTCACCGCCCCTGACGTCGAAACGGGCCCTGACCTGCGGCTGAGCGCATTCTATGTGGCCGGTATCACCCTGGGGTTATGCCTGGTTGGGATGAGTGTCGCCGGAATCGGTCACCCATATTGGTGAACGACAGTCGACGGCCGGGCAACCAGGCCAGGAAAAGGGCACTCCGGACGCCGACGGCGAAAGGTGGCTCGCCATGACCGCGGCGGAATTGTCCGACCTGCGCGCGCTGGACGGGGGCGTCGACACGGCGCCCGCGTTCGACGTGCCGGACTACCGGACGAGACTCGGGTGGCCGGTGGACGGGGACGCGGTCAACGCGTACCTCGACCTGGGCTCGGACCAGGTCGGTGGCCTGCGCATGCGCGCGGGCCTCGGTGCCGAGGTGCAGTGGTGGTTGCGCCTGCGGATGCTGGCGGGCCCGGTGCTCGCGGTGCCCGGCAAGCGGACCGAGTGGACCTTCCTGACCCAGCCCATCCCCGACGAGCACCACCGCAGGCCGCTGCCGCCCGGTGTGGAGCCGGTCAGCGCGCGCGTGCTGGTCCCGACCGCGCTCACCGACCGCTCCCTCGTGTTCTGGGCCACCGCCCCGGACGTCGAGCACCCCAGCCTCCCCCTGTTCACCTCCGTGGTCGGCGCCGTCCGAAGCGTCCTCTACGGGCATCGGTTCTGAACAACCCTGACCACCGGCGGGTGGCCGCGCACCCCCTGCGACGCGTGAGCGTCGCGCGGCGACCCGCCCACCTCCGCGCCGCGAAACCCGCACCGTCCCCTGCCGGTGTGGGTTTCGCGGCGCGCTCCACCCCGGACAACACCCGCTCGACGCCGCCACCGGGGTGAACTGGCACGATCGACACACCATGACGCTCACCGCGCGGCTGCCCGCCTCCCCCGACCCGGACACCCTGTTCGACGCGTTCGCCTCCTGGGCGGCCGACCAGGGCCTGGCCCTGTACCCGGCCCAGGAGGAGGCGTTGATGGAGATCGTGTCCGGCGCCAACGTCATCCTCAGCACGCCGACCGGTTCGGGCAAGAGCCTGGTGGCGACGGGCGCGCACTTCACCGCCATGGCCCACGGCAAGCGCACCTTCTACACCGCGCCGATCAAGGCGCTGGTGTCGGAGAAGTTCTTCGCGCTGTGCGACACCTTCGGCGCCGAGAACGTCGGCATGATGACCGGCGACTCCAGCGTCAACGGCGGCGCGCCGATCATCTGCTGCACCGCGGAGATCCTGGCCAACATCGCGCTGCGCGACGGCGCGGACGCCGACGTCGGCCAGGTCGTGATGGACGAGTTCCACTTCTACGCCGAGCCCGACCGCGGCTGGGCGTGGCAGATCCCGCTGATCGAACTGCCCAAGGCGCAGTTCGTGCTGATGTCGGCGACCCTGGGCGACGTCACCCGGTTCAAGGACGACCTGACCAGGCGCACCGGCCGCGACACCGCGGTGGTCACCTCGGCGCAGCGGCCCGTCCCGCTGCTCTACACCTTCGGCATGACCCCGTTGACCGAGGCGCTGGAGGAGTTGCTCAGCACCAACCAGGCACCGGTGTACGTCGTGCACTTCACCCAGGCCGCGGCCCTGGAGCGGGCGCAGGCGCTGATGAGCATCAACGTGTGCACCCGCGAGGAGAAGGACCGGATCGCGGCGCTGATCGGCGACTTCCGGTTCTCCTCCGGGTTCGGCAAGACGCTCTCGCGGCTGGTGCGCCACGGCATAGGCGTGCACCACGCGGGCATGCTGCCCAAGTACCGCCGGTTGGTGGAGCGGCTGGCGCAAGCGGGCCTGATGAAGATCGTCTGCGGCACCGACACGCTGGGCGTGGGGATCAACGTGCCGATCCGCACGGTCGTGTTCACGGCGCTGTCGAAGTACGACGGGGTGCGCACCCGGATCCTCAAGGCGCGCGAGTTCCACCAGATCGCGGGCCGGGCGGGCCGCGCGGGCTACGACACGCTGGGCACGGTGCTGGTGCAGGCGCCGGAGCACGTGATCGAGAACGAGAAGTCGCTGGCGAAGCTGGGCGACGACCCGAAGAAGCGGCGCAAGTTCGTCCGCAAGAAGCCGCCGGAGGGGATGGTGTCGTGGGGGCAGCCGACCTTCGAGCGGCTGCGCGACGCCGAGCCGGAGCCGCTGACCTCCAGCTTCCAGGTCAGCCACTCGATGCTGCTCAACGTGATCGGCCGCCCCGGTGACGCGTTCGCCGCGATGCGCCACCTGCTGGAGGACAACCACGAGGACCGGCCAGCGCAGCGCCGCCACATCCGCCGGGCGATCGCGATCTACCGCGGCCTGCTCGAGTCGGGCGTGGTGGAGAAGCTCGACGAGCCCGACGAGCAGGGCCGCCGGGTGCGCCTGACCGTCGACCTGCAGTTCGACTTCGCGCTCAACCAGCCGCTGTCGCCGTTCGCGCTGGCCGCCGTCGAACTGCTCGACCGGGAGTCGCCGTCCTACCCGCTGGACCTGCTGTCCATCGTCGAGTCCACTTTGGACGACCCGAGGCAGGTGCTCTCGGCGCAGGCGCACAAGGCGCGCGGCGAGGCGGTGCAGGCGATGAAGGCCGAGGGCATCGAGTACGACCAGCGGATGGAGCTGCTGGAGGCGGTCACCCACCCGAAGCCGCTGGCGGAGCTGCTCGGCCCGATGTTCGAGACCTACCGCCGCGGCCACCCGTGGGTCGGCGACCACCAGCTGTCGCCGAAGTCGGTCGTGCGCGACATGTACGAGCGGGCGATGACCTTCACCGAGTACGTGTCGTTCTACGCGTTGGCCCGCTCGGAGGGCTTGGTGCTGCGCTACCTCGCCGACGCTTTCCGCGCGGTCCGCCAGACCGTGCCGGACGAGGCCAAGACCGAAGAGGTGTCGGACCTGATCGAGTGGCTCGGCGAGGTCGTGCGCCAGGTCGACTCCAGCCTGATCGACGAGTGGGAGAAGCTCACCAACCCCACCGACGGCGAGGAGGAACCGGTCGACAAGGCGCCGCCCGCGGTCACCACGAACCCGCGCGCGTTCCGGGTGCTCGTGCGCAACGCCCTGTTCCAGCGCGTCCAACTGGCCGCCCGCCGCGACTACACCGCCCTCGGCGCCCTGGACTCCGACAGCGGCTGGGACGCCGAAGCCTGGGCCGACGCCCTGGAGCCGTACTTCGACCTGCACAGCCGGATCGGCGTCGGCCCGGACGCCAGGGGCCCGGCGCTGCTGATCATCGAACAGGAACCGGAGCGCTGGCTGGTCCGCCAGATCTTCGAAGACCCCGCCGCCGACCACGACTGGGGCTTCACCGCCGAGATCGACCTCACCGCCTCCGACGAAGCGGGCACAGCGGTCGTCCACATCACCGCGGTCGGCGAGCTGTAGGGAGGAGCCAGATGACCAGGGGCGATGGGGACCGGGTGGTCCTGTGCGGGCTCGGGCACGAGCACTGGGGGCACTACGGCGCGGCGGGGTTGTTGCCGGTGGCCGACGGGTACGTGCTGTTGCAGCAGCGGGGTGCGGGGACCAGCGGGAGCGGGACCTGGGGGATGTTCGGCGGTGCTCGCGACAGCCACGAGGACACGGTGACCGCGGCGCTGCGCGAGGCGGGCGAGGAGAGCACGCTCGACCCGGAGCTCGTCGACCCGTTCGGGGTGGTGGTCGAGGACCACGGCGGGTGGACGTACGAGACGGTGATCGCGTGGGCCGATGAGCGGTTCGCGGTGGAGCCGGTGTCCGCGGAGACGGCGGGGGCGGCCTGGGTGCCGGTGGACGCGGTCACCGACCTGGAGCTGTTCGCGCCGTTCGCGGCCAACTGGACGCGGCTGCGGGAGTGCCTGGAACCACCGGTGCTGGTGGTGGACTGCGCCAACGTGATGGGGTCGCGGCCGGACGGCTGGTGGCGGGACCGGGCGGGGGCGGCCGCGCGGCTGCGGGACCGGTTGGCGGCCGCGGACGGTTTCCCCGGGTTGCCGCCGTTCGACGTCGCCTACCCGGAGATCGTGCTGGTGGTCGAGGGGCAGGCGAGGCGGACCGCGGCGGTGCCGGGGGTGGAGGTCGTCTCGGCGCAGCACAACGGGGACGACAAGATCGTCGAGGTCGCGCGGGAGAACCCGGGGTGCGTGGTGGTCACCGCGGACCGGGAGCTGCGGGCGCGGTGCGTGGCCGTCGGCGCCCAGTACATCGGGCCGGGGTGGCTGCAGGACCTGTTGCCGGACTGACCCACGTCCGTCCACACGGGACGGGAGCTCAGGAGGCCTTGGAACTGGAGGCCGCGGTGACGGCCTTCTCCAGTTCCTCGCGGGTCATCTTGGAGCGGCCCTTGATGTCCAGTTCCCTGGCGAGCTTGTCCAGGTCCGCCTTGCTGAGGGAGTCCAGGTCCGCCTCGGGTGCCCGGCGCTTCTTGCGGCCCTCGACGCTCTTGCTGAGGGCCTCGAACAGGTCGACCACCTTGGTGGGGGTGCTGGGCTCATCGCCCGCGACGACTTCGCGGCCCTCCTTCTTGTCCTCGATGAGCTGCTCCACGCGCCGGGTGTAGGTGTCGTGGTAGTCCTCGGGGTTCCACTGCTCGGTCATCGAGTCGACCAGGCTGATGGCCATGTCGAGTTCCTTGCCGCGGGCGGGGGTGATCTCGGGGAGGGCCTTGAGCTCCTTGGCCGGGTCGCGCAGGTC
Organism: Actinokineospora baliensis; assembly: GCF_016907695.1. Lineage (NCBI taxonomy): Bacteria > Bacillati > Actinomycetota > Actinomycetes > Pseudonocardiales > Pseudonocardiaceae > Actinokineospora > Actinokineospora baliensis. The sequence continues at coordinate 6,590,798 of NZ_JAFBCK010000001.1, forward strand.
TTCGGCGAACAGCAGGGTCGTGAGCACGAGCAGGTCGTCGTCGCCCGCGCGGACGGCGGTCAGGTATTCCTTGCCCCGCATGACGAAGGTGGCGATGCCCGCGCGGTTGGTCTTGCGCATGGCCTGCAGGAGCAGCCCGTAGGCCTTGGTGTACTCCTCCTTCGACGGCGCCAGCCAGTAGGTCTTCTGGAAGTGGATCGGGTCGATCTCCTCCAGGTCGACGAACGCGGAGATGTCGAGGGTGCGGGAGCGGCCGGGGGCGATCTGGTCGAGTTCCTCCGGCTCGACGATCACGTACTCCCCCGCCCCGACCTCGGCGCCCTTGACGATGTCGGCGAAGGCGACCTCCTCGCCGGTGCGCTCGTTGACCCGCTTGTAGCGGATCCGGTCGGTGGTGCCCCGCTCGAACTGCCGGAAGCTGATCGTGTGGTCGTCGGTGGCCGAGTAGAGGTCGACCGGCACCGTCACCAGCCCGAAGTTGATCGCCCCGTGCCAAATCGGTCGCGCCACGTCCGCCTCCCGCCGTGTCCTTGGCCTCCAGTGTGGACCAGGAACACCGGAAAAGTCCTGTTCAGCGCTCGTCGGTGACCAAGCCCGCACGCAGCGTCTCCAGCGTGCGGGTCAGCAGCCGGGACACGTGCATCTGCGAGACGCCGATCTTCTCCGCGATCTGGGTCTGGGTCATGTTCCGGAAGAAGCGCAGCATCAGGATCCGCCGCTCCCGCTCGGGCAGCCGCTCGATCAGCGGGCGCAGCGACTCGTGGTCCTCGATGCCCAGCAGCGCGGCGTCGTCCTCGCCGAGGGTGTCGGCGAGCGGGTCGGAGTCGGGGTCGCCGGAGGACAGCGCCTCGTCGAGCGACACCGACTGGTAGACCTGCCCCGCCTCCAGGCCTTCGTACACCTCTTCGCGGCTCATCCCCAGGTGGGTGGCGATCTCGCTGGGCGTCGGCGCCCGGCCCAGGCGCTGGGACAGCTCGTTGCCCGCCGCGGTGATGGTCAGGTGCAGTTCCTTGAGCCTGCGCGGCACCCGGACCGACCACGCGGTGTCGCGGAAGTAGCGGCGGACCTCGCCCATGATGGTCGGCACCGCGAAGGACAGGAAGTCGATGCCCCTGGTGGGGTCGAACCGGTCGACCGCATGGATCAGCCCGACGGTGGCCACCTGGGTCAGGTCGTCGCGGGCGACGCCGCGGTGGGCGAAGCGCATCGCGATGTGCTCCGCGAGCGCCAGGTGCCCGGTGACCAGCTTGTCGCGCACCGCTTCGCGCCGGTCGTCGCCCTCGGGCAGCTCGCCGAGCTCGGTGAACAGCGGCGCCAGGTGGCTGTACTCGTGCGTGGAACCGGTGGGGGTCTCCGCGCTCACCCGACCTCCCGCGTCCCGATCCGGGCGGGCGCACCGGCCCGCGCACCCGCGTGCGTCCTCGGTCGCCCACCCGATCCCGGTTTCACGCCACCGACACTAACCGCGCCCACCGGGCGCGCTCGCCACCCGGACCGGGTGGCCCCCGCCTGGACCCACCGACCGTGTCGCCACACCCGATCGGGTCCCACTGTCGGGGTGCTCACCAGCACGCCGACGCCGCTGCCCTCGCCGGTCATCGCCGCGAACTCCCCGTCATGTGCTCCACGTACCCACAAACGCGCACAAGGACACCTGCGCGTTCGGGTGGCCACCCGCGCCGGACCTACGCGCGCGACCCGTCGGCGATCGGCCCCAGCACGTCGTAGGGCGGCACCCAGCCGCGTTCCACCAGCACCCGGTGCAGGTCGCGCACCGCCCGCTCCAGTTCGACCTGCCCGTCGCCCGCCTCGGCCAACGCGCGGGCCGCGGCCAGCAACTCGGCGTCGAACCGGTCGGGCTCACCCGCGTCGTCCTCCGGGTCGTCCACACCGATGTTGCGGCGCAGGTAGCTGTCCATCGGTTCGACCGACGGCTCGGCGAACATCCCCACCACCAGGTGCGCCACCCGGTGCAGCTTGGTGTTGTACTGCTGGGAAAGCCGCACCAGGGCGTCGAACGCCTCCTTGGGCGAGCACCGCCGCAGCACCACCAGCACGCCCATGGCCTGCTCGATGGTGGCCCTGGTGCGCAGCGCGCGCCGCAGACCGTCCAACTCGGACTGCAGCTGGGCCACCCGCGAACCCGGGTCCGGGCTCACCGGCTGCCCCCCGCTCGCTCCTGCGGTCTTCGCACCGCGGTGCCCATGACGGTCTTCCTCCCGGTCCACGTCCACTCGGTCGATCCCCGGCGTCGGTGGGGGTCGACGCACGGGGTCGCGTCGGGCGGGGGTACGAGCGGGCAGCGACCACCGCCGGTGACGGGCGGGGTCGGGCAGCACGCAGCCCCTCGCTCAACGCGAGTGCCGGGGCGGCGATCGAGCGACCCGCTCTCGGGGTGGGCCCGGGTGTCGCCCCCCGGCGTGCTGCGGCTGCTTGCTCAACCGCTACCGGAGCACTCTAAAGATCACGCCGAAGCGGGCACAAGGCGGGTCGGCTGTCGTCCGGCAGGCGGACCGGGCCACCCCTACGGTGGGTACGCGAGCCGCACGACAAGGTGACACGGAAAGGAGCCAGACATGCTGGCGGTGACAGAAGCGGCGGCGGACGCCATCAACGCGCTGACGGCGCAGGACGGCATCCCGGACAGCGGTGGGCTGCGGTTCACCCTGGTGACCCCGGAGGTGGAGGGCACGCCGCTGGCGGTGGCGCTGGCCCAGGAGCCCGCCGAGGGCGATCAGGTGGTGACGGCGGCGACCGGGGCGCACGTGTTCCTGGAGCCGGGCGCGGCGGAACTGTTGTCCGACAAGGTGCTCGACGTGCAGGCCGACGCCCAGGGGCAGCTCAACTTCGCGGTGCTGCACCAGGGCCAGGGCGGGCAACCGGTCTGAGCGGGACTGTGATCTGCGCTATCGGGTGATTGAAAGCACCCCACCCGGGTAGTCCCGAAAGGGGCGGATCGGACTCGGGAGGCAGGGATGGCACGAGGCAGCCGGTTGACGATGCTCGCGGCGGCGCGGGCGCCACTGTGGCGCGGGCTGGACTACGGCCCGGCGGTGGTGGTGCTGAGCCCGTCGGCGACGCGTCCGGCCGAGTTGCCCGATGCCTGGAGACCGCTGGAGCAGGCGTACCAGATCGCGTGGTGCGCGGTGCCGCCGCAGGCCGGTGGCGCGGGCTCCCTGGAGCGGGTCGAGGACGTGCTGGAAACCCTCGCCGACCGCACCACCCGGACCCAGGTCGTGGCGCACACCGCGCTGCTGGAGGTGGCCTGCCTGGTCGTGGCCGAGTTCCCGGAGATCGTGCGCGGACTCGTGCTCGTGGGCCACGACCGCGCGGTGGCGCCGACCGGGGTACCCACCACCCGGGTGCCGGTTCTGGGTGATCCCGTCGGGCCGGGCGCGCTGTCGCGGCGTGATCCTGTAGGGCCGGGCGCGCTGTCGCGGCCTGACGTGGTCGCCGAGGTGGCCGAGGCGCTGGCCGCCCGCGAGCGCCACGTCCGGTTGCTCTCGGCGCGGCCGCTGCCGATCTCGGTGACGGGTGTCACCGGTGTGGACACCGTGGGTGGCGTCGCCGTCGGGGGCTGAACCCCGCGCGCGGCGCCGCCCGCGCGCGGGCGAATATCGTGAGCCCCATGAGCACACACTTCGACGTCGTGGTCCTCGGTGCGGGGCCTGGCGGGTACGTCGCGGCGATCCGGGCGACCCAGCTCGGACTCAAGACCGCGATCATCGAGGAGCGCTACTGGGGCGGTGTCTGCCTCAACGTCGGCTGCATCCCCTCGAAGGCCCTCCTGCGCAACGCCGAGCTGGCGCACATCCTCCAGCACGAGACCAAGACGTTCGGCATCCAGGTCGACGGCTCGATCAGCCTCGACTACGGCGCCGCCTTCCAGCGCTCCCGCACCGTGGCCGAGGGCCGGGTCAAGGGGGTGCACTACCTGATGAAGAAGAACTCGATCACGCAGTTCGCCGGGTGGGGCACCTTCCGCGACGCGAGCACCATCGACGTGGCCCTGGCCGACGGCGGGACCGAGACGATCACCTTCGGCAACGCGATCATCGCCGCGGGCGCGACCACCCGGTTGCTGCCCGGCACGTCGCTGTCGGACCGGGTGGTGACCTACGAGGAGCAGATCCTCTCGGACACGCTGCCGGAGAGCATCGTCATCGCGGGCGCGGGCGCCATCGGCGTCGAGTTCGCTTACGTGCTGCACAACTACGGCGTGAAGGTCACCATCGTCGAGTTCCTGGACCGGATGGTGCCGCTGGAGGACGAAGAGGTCTCCAAGGAGCTGCTGCGCCGGTACAAGAAGCTCGGCATCGACGTGCGGGTGGGCACCAAGGTCGAGTCGATCGACGACTCCGGCGCGAAGGTGAAGGTCACGGTGTCCAAGGGCGACACCCGCGACGTCATCGAGGCGGACAAGGTGCTGCAGGCCATCGGCTTCGCACCCAGGGTGGACGGCTACGGCCTGGAGAACACCGGCGTCAAGCTCACCGACCGCAAGGCCATCGAGATCGACGGCTTCTGCCGCACCTCGGTCCCCAACATCTACGCCATCGGTGACGTCACCGCGAAGCTGATGCTCGCCCACGCCGCCGAGTCCATGGGTGTCATCGCCGCGGAGACCATCGCGGGCGCGGAGACCATGGAGCTGGACTACGTGATGATCCCGCGCGCGACCTACTGCCAGCCGCAGATCGCCAGCTTCGGCTACACCGAGGCCCAGGCGCGCGAGAAGGGCTACGACGTCCAGGTCGCCAAGTTCCCGTTCACCGCCAACGCCAAGGCGCACGGCCTCGGCGAAGCGGTCGGTTTCGTCAAGCTGATCAGCGACAAGACCCACGGCGAACTGCTCGGCGGGCACCTGATCGGCCCCGAGGTCACCGAGCTGCTGCCGGAGCTGACCCTGGCCCAGCAGTGGGACCTGACCGTGCACGAGGTGGCCCGCAACGTGCACGCCCACCCCACCCTCGGCGAGGCGGTCAAGGAGGCCATCCACGGCCTGGCCGGACACATGATCAACATGTGATGGCCCGGCCCGGGGCGGGTACCACCCGCTCCGGGCCGACCTCCGGGGCGCACCGGGGAACTGACCACGCAGGGGTGAAAACGTCCACCTGTCCGGATGGGACGGCCGGTGTGGACGGTCGGGAGCGGGTGAGGCTGGGTACCTCCACCGGGAACAACCCAGACGCCCTTCGAGAGGTGAGTTGGATGTTGAACCAGCGCCGCGCCCTGTCGGCCCTGCTCGCCGTGGTCACCGCGGGCACGCTCGTCACGACCGCCCAGCCAGCGCAGGCGGCTCCGCAGCCGGGCCTGAGCGCGGCCTACAGCGCGCGGATCGCGGCGGTCGGTAGCAGGTGGGCATTGGTGTTCACCGTGACCAACGCCGATGCCCCGCTCGTGGTCGCGTTCTCGTTCGGCGTGTCGCTGCCGAACGGCGTCACCAGCCCGGCCGCGGCGACCAGCACGTGCGCGGCGACGACCGTGCAGGTCACCTCACCGGGCGACTACAGCATCTCCGGCGCGCTGACCGGGGCGACACCGTGCACCATCACCGTGCCGGTGACCTCGGCCGCCGAAGGCAACTACGCGACCTGCGCCGACGACATCACCGGCCTGACGGGCCTGACCGCGCCGCTGCGGTGCGCGTCGATCGCCTTCGTCGCACCGTACGCGTCGTGACGGGTCAGCCCTCGGCGCGGTCGCGGACCTCGTAGGCGAGGTCGGCGTAGTCGGGGGCGGGCTCGGTCTCCTTCAGCGCGACCAGGTCCTCCGGGGCCACCCTGGCGGGCAGTTCACCGAACCGGACGTGGCGCAGGAAGGCGAACTCCTCTTCGGTGAACCGCTCGGTCATGGCGCCATTATGCCGCTCGGTGTCCGGCTATGACTCCGTCCGCGTGCACCGAACTCCGTTCGGCCCAGGCGCGCAATTGCAAACGCAGGCGCGGATGGCGGTGCGTCGGATCTGGATCGGATTCGGGTGAATCCGCACGGCGTTCGGCTGGAACGTGCGCTGTACGGCTGCCGCTCCGGCATCCGGCGGACGATGATCCTCGTGGCCCAACTCCGGGCCTGACATCGAGGAGTCAGCAATGCGCAGTGTCTCCCGACGCTGGATGATGCCTGCCGCGCTCGCCCTGGTGAGCGTGGTCGCGGTGGGGACGGCCCAACCCGCAGCGGCCGCGCCCCCCGCCTACTACGGATCCGCCACCGCCACCGGTGCCGAGGCCACGGTGGTCCCGCTGCTGTTCCCGCCCCTGCCGCCCACGGCGCGGGCCAACGTCAACACCACCAACGTGACCCCGACGACCCAGACCACCGGCCTGCCGAACCTGACCACCCCGGTCCTGGGCAGCCTGGGCGCGATCAACACCTCGGCCTCGCTGACCGACACCGCCACCACCCGCACCGCTGCGGGCACGGCGGGCATCAGCGACGTGTCCCTGGTCAACGCCCTCGGTTCGCCGGTGGTCGCGGCCGACTCGATCAGCTCCTCGGCGACCGCCTCGATCAGCCAGGGCTCCACGACGGTCGTGCGGACCGGCACCGTCAGCGTGCAGAACCTGACCGTCGCGGGCCAGACCTTCAACGGCGCGCTGCCGTCCCAGACGATCCCGATCAGCGCAGGCCCCATCTCGGTGACCGTCTACCTCAACCAGCAGGTCGTCACGGCCAACGAGATCGTCGTCATCCCCGTGCGCGTGGTCTCGACCGCGCCGCTGGTGGGGGTGGTCGCCGACGTGCGGATCGGCGAGACCCGGGCGCGCCTGAGCGCCACCCCGTAGTGCTCCCCCGCTGTGCCGACCTGCGGACGGCGCAGTGAGAACGGCCCCGCGAGCGCCTTTGCCCGCGGGGCCGTTGTCCTGGGGCCGGTCAGACCAGGGGGCGGTCGGTCGGCTCGATCGGGCGGGGCAGGACGGTGCGCTGGGTCAGGTAGGCGTCCACCCCGGCGGCCGCGGACCGGCCCTCGGCGATGGCCCACACGATCAGCGACTGGCCGCGGCCCATGTCGCCCGCGGTGAACACGCCGCCGACCGAGGTCTGGAAGTCCCGGCCGCGGGCGACGTTGCCCCGGTCGTCGAGGTCGACGCCCAGGTCGGTGAGCAGTGCGCCCTTCTCCGGGCCGACGAACCCCATGGCCAGGGTGACCAGGTCGGCCGGGATCTCCCGCTCGGAGCCCGCGACCGGGGTGAACCGGCCGTCGACCAGTTCGACCTCGGCGAGCCGCAGCGCGCGGACGTTGCCGTCGGCGTCGCCGACGAACTCGGTGGTGGACACCGAGTACACGCGCTCGCCGCCCTCCTCGTGGGCCGAGGTCACCCGGTACAGCAGCGGGTAGGTCGGCCACGGGGTGACCGCGGCCCTGGCCTCCGGCGGCCGCGGCATGATCTCCAGCTGGGTCACCGACGCCGCGCCTTGGCGGTGCGCCGTGCCGACGCAGTCCGCGCCGGTGTCGCCGCCGCCGATGACCACCACGTGCTTGCCCGCGGCGTGGATGGGCGAGCGGTCAAGCTGACCGGCCGCGACCTTGTTGGCGGGTGGCAGGTACTCCATCGCCTGGTGCACCCCGGCCAGCTCGCGCCCGGGGATGGGCAGGTCGCGCCACGCGGTGGCCCCACCGGCGAGCACCACGGCGTCGAACTCGGCCCGCAGCCGGGCGGCGGTGATGTCCACGCCGACGTCGACGCCGGTGCGGAACTCGGTGCCCTCCGCGCGCATCTGCTCCAGCCGCCGGTCCAGCCGGGCCTTCTCCATCTTGAACTCGGGGATGCCGTAGCGCAGCAACCCGCCGATGGCGTCCGCCCGCTCGAAGACCACCACGTCGTGGCCCGCGCGGCTGAGCTGCTGCGCCGCGGCCAGGCCCGCCGGGCCGGACCCGACGACGGCGACCTTCTTGCCGGTGCGGGTCGCGGGCAGCTGCGGGGTGATCCAGCCCTCGTCCCAGGCGCGGTCGACGATCGACACCTCGACCCGCTTGATCGACACCGGGTCGTCGTTGATGCCCAGCACGCAGGCCGACTCGCACGGCGCCGGGCACAGCGTGCCGGTGAACTCGGGGAAGTTGTTGGTCGCGTGCAGCCGCTCGGCCGCCCGCTGCCAGTCCTGCCGCCACACCAGGGTGTTCCACTCCGGGATCAGGTTCCCCAGCGGACAACCCTGGTGGCAGAACGGGATCCCGCAGTCCATGCAGCGCCCGGCCTGCTTCTGGACGCGCTCGTTGCCGAACTCGTCGTAGACCTCGCGCCAGTCCTTCAAGCGGAGGAAAACCGGCCGGTGCTGGGCGTTCTCGCGCTTGGTGGTCAGAAAGCCCTTGGGGTCAGCCATGTGCGGCCTCCATGATCGCCTGGTCGATGTCGCGGCCCTCGGCCTCGGCGGCCGCGCGCGCGGCGAGCACCCGCTTGTAGTCGGTCGGCATGACCTTGGTGAACCGGCTGACCTCGTTGTCCCAGTCCGCCAGCAGCGCCCGGCCCACCGCCGAGTCGGTCTCGGCGACGTGCCTGGCCACGACCTCCCGCAGGAAGTCGCTGTCCTCCACGGTGAGCGGGTCGAGGTCAACCATCTCCGGGTTGACCCGCGCCGGGTTCAGGTCCAGCGCGTAGGCGATGCCGCCGGACATGCCCGCCGCGAAGTTGCGCCCGGTCGGACCGAGCACGACAACGCGGCCACCGGTCATGTACTCGCAGCCGTGGTCGCCGACGCCCTCCACGACCGCCAGCGCGCCGGAGTTGCGCACCGCGAACCGCTCGCCGACCTTGCCGCGCAGGAACACCTCACCGGAGGTGGCGCCGTAGGCGATCACGTTGCCCGCGATCACGTGCTGCTCGGCGGCGAACTGCGCGTCCGGGTGCGGCCGCACGGTGATCCGCCCGCCCGAGAGGCCCTTGCCGACGTAGTCGTTGCCGTCGCCGACCAGCCGCAGCGTCACGCCGCGGGGCAGGAACGCGCCGAACGACTGGCCCGCGGTACCGGTGAAGGTCACGTCGATGGTGTCGTCGGGCAGCCCTTCGCCGCCCCAGCGCTTGGTCACCTCGGAGCCGAGCATGGTGCCGACGGTCCGGTTGACGTTGCGCACGGGCAGTTCCAGCCGCACCTTGTCGCCCGAGGACAGCGCGCCCTCGGCCAACTGGATCAGCGTGTTGTCCAGCGCCCGCGCCAGGCCGTGGTCCTGCGCGACGGCCTGGTGGCGCACCGCGCGCGGCTCCAGCGGCGGCACGAAGAAGATCGGCGTCAGGTCGAGCCCAGCCGCCTTCCAGTGGTCCACCGCGGCCCGGGTGTCGAGCAGCTCGGCGTGCCCCACGGCCTCCTGGATCGACCGGAAGCCCAACGCCGCCAGGTACTCGCGCACCTCCTGGGCGATGAACTCGAAGAAGTTCACCACGTACTCGGCCTTGCCGGAGAACCGCGCCCGCAGCACCGGGTTCTGCGTCGCGACGCCCACCGGGCAGGTGTCGAGGTGGCACACGCGCATCATCACGCAGCCCGACACCACCAGCGGCGCCGTCGCGAACCCGAACTCCTCGGCGCCCAGCAGCATCGCGACCATCACGTCGCGGCCAGTCTTGAGCTGGCCGTCGGTCTGCACCACGATCCGGTCGCGCAGCCGGTTGGCCAGCAGCGTCTGCTGCGTCTCGGCCAGGCCGAGCTCCCACGGACCGCCCGCGTGCTTGATCGACGACAGCGGGGAGGCCCCGGTGCCGCCGTCGTGCCCGGAGATCAGCACGACGTCCGCGTGCGCCTTGGACACCCCCGCGGCCACCGTGCCGACACCGACCTCGGACACCAGCTTCACGTGGATGCGGGCCGCCGGGTTGGCGTTCTTCAGGTCGTGGATCAGCTGCGCGAGGTCCTCGATGGAGTAGATGTCGTGGTGCGGCGGCGGCGAGATCAGCCCGACGCCCGGGGTGGAGTGCCTGGTCCGCGCGATCCACGGGTACACCTTGGTGCCCGGGAGCTGACCGCCCTCCCCCGGCTTGGCGCCCTGGGCCATCTTGATCTGGATGTCGTCGGCGTTCACCAGGTACTCGCTGGTCACCCCGAACCGACCGGACGCCACCTGCTTGATCGCCGAACGCCTGGCCGGGTCGTAGAGCCGCTCCGGGTCCTCGCCGCCCTCACCGGTGTTGGACTTGGCGCCCAACCGGTTCATGGCGATCGCCAGCGTCTCGTGCATCTCCTGGGAGATCGAACCGTAGGAGATGGCCCCGGTGCCGAACCGCTTGACGATCTCGCTGACCGGCTCGACCTCCTCGATCGGCACCGGCGGCCGCACGCCCTCCTTGAACGAGAACAGCCCGCGCAGCGTCTTGAGCGCCGCGGACTGGTCGTCGACCGTGCGGGTGTACTGCTTGAAGACGTCGTAGCGGCCCGCGCGGGTCGAGTGCTGCAGCCGGAACACCGTCTCCGGGTTGAACAGGTGCGGCTCGCCCTCGCGCCGCCACTGGTAGTCACCGCCCACCGCCAGCTCGCGGTGGTCGGCGTGCACGCCGTCGGTCGGGTAGGCCACCGCGTGCCGCTGCCGCACCTCCTCGGCCAGCACGTCGAACCCGATGCCGCCCAGCCGCGAGGTGGTCCCGGTGAAGCACGCGTCCACCACCTCGGCGCCGAGGCCGAGCGCCTCGAAGATCTGCGCACCGTGGTAGGAGGCCACAGTGGACACACCCATCTTGGACATGGTCTTGCGCACGCCCTTGCCCAGCGCCTTGATCAGGTTCCGGGTGGCCGCACCGGCGTCGGTGCCCGCGACGAGGCCGCGCTTGGCCATGTCCTCCACGGTCGCCATGGCCAAGTACGGGTTCACCGCGGACGCGCCGTAACCGATCAGCAGCGCCACGTGGTGCACCTCGCGCGCGTCACCGGACTCCACCACCAGGCTCACCTGGCTGCGCGTCTTCTCCCGCACCAGGTGCTGGTGCACCGCGCCGACCAGCAGCAGCGACGGGATCGGCGCCAGGCTCGCGTCCACGCCGCGGTCCGAGAGCACCACGACCCTGGCGCCCGCCCTGATCACCGCCGACACCTCGGCCCGGATCTCGTCGAGCTGCTCGCGCAGCGCGTCACCGCCGCCGCGCACGTCGAAGCGGCCGTGCACCGTCGCCGAGCGGTACTCCGGCAGGTCGCCGTCGTCGTCGGCGTGCACGATCTTGGCGAGTTCGTCGTTGTCGAGCACCGGGAACGGCAGCGTGATCCGGCGGCACGAGTCCGCGGTGCCCGCCAGCAGGTTCGGCTCGGCGCCGAGCTGGGTGCCCAGCGAGGTCACCAGCTCCTCGCGGATCGCGTCCAGCGGCGGGTTGGTCACCTGGGCGAAGAGCTGGCTGAAGTAGTCGAACAGCGGCCGCTGCGCGCGCGAGAGCGGGGCGAGCGGGGCGTCGTTGCCCATCGAGCCGATCGGCTCGGCACCGGTGCGCGCCATCGGTTCCAACAGGACCGACAGCTCCTCCTCGGTGTAGCCGAACGCCTGCTGGCCGCGCACCAGCGACGAGTGCGACGGGATCTCCCTGGTCCGCGCCGGGAGCTGCGCCAGCGGCAGCAGCCCCTTGGCGACCCACTCCCGGTACGGGTGCTCGGCGGCCAACTGGCCCTTGATCTCGTCGTCGTCGACCACCCGACCGGTTGCGGTGTCGACCAAGAACATCCGGCCCGGCTCAAGGCGGCCCTTGCGCACGATCGTCGTCGGGTCGATGTCGAGCACGCCGACCTCGCTGGCCAGCACGACCAGGCCGTCCTCGGTCACCCAGTAACGAGCCGGGCGCAGGCCGTTGCGGTCGAGCACGGCACCGATCTGGGTGCCGTCGGTGAAGGCGACCAGCGCGGGCCCGTCCCACGGCTCCATCAGCGTCGAGTGGAACTCGTAGAACGCCCGGCGCGCCGGGTCCATCTCGGTGTGGTTCTCCCACGCCTCCGGGATCATCATCAGCACCGCGTGCGGCAGGCTCCGACCACCCAGGTGCAGCAGCTCCAGCACCTCGTCGAAGGACGCGGAGTCGCTGGCGCCCCTGGTGATGACCGGGAAGATCCGCTTGAGGTCACCGGGGATCAGGTCGCTGGCCAGCGTCGACTCGCGCGCGTCCATCCAGTTCCGGTTGCCGCGCAGGGTGTTGATCTCGCCGTTGTGCGCGACGTAGCGGTACGGGTGCGCCAGCGGCCACGACGGGAAGGTGTTGGTGGAGAACCGGGAGTGCACCAGGCCGATCGAGCTGGTCACCCGCTCGTCGGACAGGTCGGGGAAGAACAGCTCGACCTGCGGCTCGGTGAGCATCCCCTTGTAGACGATCGTCCGCGACGACAGCGAGGCGAAGTACACGTCCGAGCCGTGCTCGGCCCGCTTGCGCACGCAGAACGCCAGCCGCTCCAGGGCCAGCCCGTCCACGCCGTCGGCCGCGGCCAGGAACAGCTGGGCGAAGTGCGGCATGACCGCGGCGGCCGAGGCACCGGCGTGCTCGCGGTTGACCGGGAGTTCGCGCCACCCCAGCACGACGGCGCCCTCTTCGGCGGCGATGGCCTCGATGGCAGCGACGACCTCGGCCCGCTCGGCCTCGTCGGTGGGCAGGAACGCGGTGCCCACCGCGTACGCACCGGGGTCGGGCAGGGCGAATCCGGTGACGGCGCGGTAGAACGCGTCGGGCACCTGGATCAGGATCCCGGCGCCGTCGCCGGTGTCGGGCTCGGCGCCGCGGGCGCCGCGGTGTTCGAGGTTGCGCAGGGCGACGAGTGCTTTGGCGACGATGCCATGGTCTCGGCGGCCCGCGAGGTCGGCCACGAAGGCGACCCCGCAAGCGTCGTGCTCGTACTGCTCGTCGTAGAGACCACCCCTGAGGTGGTCTTGGCGGGTCGACATGACTAGCGGCCCTCCCAGTGCTCTGGATGCGCGCACACGGGCGTGCTTCGCGAGCGGCTGGGCGGGCACGGGTGCGCGGCACCAGCCGCGCGTTGGGCCCGGTGCCGCGCCTCGAAACGGTGCGGCGTCGTTGCTGTGGTGCCCGGGCTCGGGCGGTGGGCGCACTTCATCGTGCGGAATGTGTGGCGGCGCTGGGCGCCGCGGCGGTCCGGCGCTGTCGCCAGTGGCAGCGCGGGACCGAGAGGGGTGGCAGCGCACCTCGTCGTGCGGCCGGTCGTGGGTTCTCGGTCGTTTCTCCGGTGCGGAGTCGACCGTCACCCACGCGTGGTGCATTCCCGGGGTCATCCGGGGGTTCTCATGACAATAGTGTGAACTCGGCGTATCCGGGATAGGCCAAGCGGACCTCGTGGTGAACACCACGTGGTCTTGACCGGGTCAGCGGGCTCGACACGCGCGCTGACCTGGGCGGACGCGGCTCGGGAGCATTCCGGGCCGGTGGTGCGTTAAGAGGGTTATCCAGTGAAATACCCCGCCCGGTCGAGGAGTCGCCGCCGTGCCCGTCCTGTTGATCGTCCTGCTGGCAGTGGCCGCCGAGATCACCGTGATGGTCTCGGTCGGCAGCCTCATCGGCGTGCTGCCGACCATCGGTCTGCTCATCGCCGCCACCGTGCTCGGTGGTGTCCTGCTGCGCCGGGAGGGCACCCGCACCCTCGCCGCCCTGCGCGAGGCGGTGTTCCTGCGCCGCACCCCCGAGCGCGAGGTCGTCGACGGCATGCTCATCGCCGGGGCGGGCGTGCTGGTGGTGCTGCCCGGGTTCATCAGCGACGTGCTGGCCCTGCTGTTGCTGCTGCCGCCGACCAGGGCGCTGCTGCGCAACCGGATCATCCGCCGCGCGGAGCGGTCGCGGTCGGTGATCGTGGTGGACTCGGTGGTCGTCGACCCGGAGCCGCCGACTGTGATCCAGGGCACCGTGGAGCGCTGAGCACCGCCGGAGTCGTCGGAGGTTTAGACCAATCCTTCACCCTATGAGGTGATCCCCTTGCCGGCTGGCGCGAGGTGGGTGCCGGCAACGACCAGGATCGGCCCCATGCGATTCCTCCTGAGCACGGCCACCGCCTTGGTCCTGACGACCGCCGCCGTGACCCCCGCCGCCGCCACCGGCCACGGCGTCTTCGAAACCTGGCGCGACGGCGCCAAGGCGGTCACCTACGACACGCAGAAGGTCCCCGTCGGCGCCCGCGTGGCGGTCGTGCCGATCGCCTCCGGCCGCAAGACCAGCGTGGTGCTGTGGGTGCACGGCCTGCTCCCCTACCGCCACTACGGCGCCCACGTCCACGTCAAACCGTGCGGCCCCACCCCCGCCGACGCCGGACCCCACTTCCAGGACGTCCCCGACCCCGTCCAACCGTCCGTGGACCCCGCCTACGCCAACCCCCGCAACGAAATCTGGCTCGACTTCGCCACCGACGGCAAGGGCTCCGCCATAGCCGTCGCCAACGTCCTCTGGCGCTTCGGCCCCCGCCCCGCCGCCGCCGTGGTGATCCACAACGAACACACCCACACCGCCCCCGGCGAAGCAGGCACAGCAGGCCCCCGCTTGGCCTGCGTCAACACCCGCTTCCCCTAACCCCGGATGACGGAGCGAGTCAACCCCGCCAGCCCAACCACCGCTCCCAGAAACCGCTGGTGCCAAGCCAGCCCACCGACCCAGCCCCGCCAGCCCGGCCACCGCTCCTCGGAGGCCGCCCGCATGCTCTGCTCGATGGGGTGGACCTGTTTTGTGTGGGGGAGCGACACCCGTAGCCTGACCGGCGGCTGGCTGGGCCGTCCCTTTGGCCCCCAGCTTTTCAGGCCCAGCACGGGTGTCGCAGGGGCCCAGCACAAAACAGGTCCACCCCATCGAGCCCACCGCACCACCACGGCCACCGCTCCCAGAAGCAACCCACCCAACCCAGCCCACCGAGCCAACCCCGCCAGCCCAACCACTGGACACTCGGAGCTTCGGTGCCATCCCAGCCGCCCTACCCCGACGCCAGAAGCAACCACTGGACACTCGGAAGTCGCTGGTGCCAACTGCTCGATGAGGTGGACCTGTTTTGTGTGGGGAAGCGGCAGTCGTAGCGTTCCTGCGCGGACAGGGCCACGCTCTTCGGCCCCAGCTTTGCGGTCCTGCCACGGCTGTCGTAGGGGCCCCACGCAAAACAGGTCCACCACATCGAGCCTGCACTCAAATCGCGACCGGGCCCGATGCCGAAGGCGAGGCGACCTCAGCACTCGATGACGTTGAGCGCCAACCCGCCCCGCGCCGTCTCCTTGTACTTCGTGTGCATGTCCGCGCCCGTCTCCCGCATCGTCTTGATGACCTTGTCCAGGTGCACCACATGCGTTCCATCACCGCGCAACGCCATCCGCGAAGCGTTGATCGCCTTCGTCGACCCGACAGCGTTGCGCTCGATGCACGGGATCTGCACCAGACCACCCACCGGGTCGCAGGTCAGGCCCAGGTGGTGTTCCAGGCCGATCTCGGCGGCGTTCTCCACCTGCGCGACCGTCCCGCCCAGGACCGCGGTGAGGCCCGCAGCGGCCATGGCGCAGGCGGAGCCCACTTCGCCCTGGCAGCCCACTTCGGCGCCGGAGATGGAGCCGGTTTCCTTGAGCACCACGCCGATCGCGGCGGCGGTGAGCAGGAAGTCGATCACGCCGTTGTCGTTGGCGGCGGAGAGGAAGCGGGTGTAGTAGTGCAGGACGGCGGGGATGATGCCCGCGGCGCCGTTGGTGGGGGCGGTGACGACCCGGCCGCCGGAGGCGTTCTCCTCGTTGACGGCCAGGGCGAACAGGCTCACCCAGTCCATGACGTAGAGCGGGTCGCCTTCGCCGCTCTCGGAGACGAGCTTGTCGTGCAGGGCCTTGGCGCGGCGCGGGACCTTGAGGCCGCCGGGCAGCACACCGTCCTGCTCGCAGCCGCGGGTGACGCAGTCCTGCATGACCTGCCAGATGTGCATCAGGCCTGCGCGAACCTCGTCCTCGGTGCGCCACACCAGCTCGTTGGCCATCATGACCTGGGCGATGGACTTGCCGGTGACCTCGCAGTGGGTCAGCAGGTCGGCCGCGGTGCGGAACGGGTACGGGACCGGCGTGGTGTCCGCGGAGATGACCGGGCCGTCGGCCGCGGACTCGTCGAGGACGAAACCGCCGCCCACGGAGTAGTAGGTGCGGCTGGCCAGTTCGCCGCCGTCGGCGTCCCAGGCGGCGAAGGTCATGCCGTTGGGGTGCAGCGGCAGGGACTTGCGCCGGTGCATGACGAGGTCGTCGTCTTCGGCGAAGGGGATCTCGTGGGTGCCCAGCAGGCGGATGCGGCCGGACTCGCGGATCGCGGCCACCCGGCCGGGCACCGACTCGGTGTCGACCTCCTCCGGGCGCTCGCCCTCCAGGCCGAGCAGCACGGCCTTGTCGCTGCCGTGGCCGTGGCCGGTGGCCCCCAGCGAGCCGAACAGCTCCGCGCGGACCCTGGCCACCCCGGGCAGCTGCCCGGCTTCGCGCAAGCCCTCGACGAACATCACCGCGGCCCGCATCGGGCCGACGGTGTGCGAGCTCGACGGGCCAATGCCCACGCTGAACATGTCGAAGACGCTGACCGCCACCACTAACCTCCTTGTTCGGCCCCGGGGTCGCGCCGGGTCTCGGCGCGACCCCGGGACGGGCGATCCCTAGCCCAGCTCCGGGTAGAGCGGGCGGCGGCGCACCAGGGTGGCCACGCGCTCGCGCAGCTCGGCCCCGGTCGCCTCGTCGAGCTGCGGCCGCAGCGCGACCGCGATCACGTCGGCGACCTCGGCGAAGTCCTCGGCGTCGAAGCCGCGGGTGGCCAGCGCCGGGGTGCCGATGCGCAGCCCCGAGGTGACCATCGGCGGCCGCGGGTCGAACGGGACCGCGTTGCGGTTGACCGTGATCCCGATCGAGTGCAGCCGGTCCTCGGCCTGCTGGCCGTCGAGCTCGGACTCGACCAGGTCGACCAGCACCAGGTGCACGTCGGTGCCGCCGCTGAGCACCTTGACGCCCGCCGCGGCGCAGTCGGCCGCGGTGAGGCGGTCGGCCAGGATCCGCGCGCCCTCGAGCACCCGGCGCTGCCGCTCGGCGAACTCCTCGGTCGCGGCGACCTTGAACGCCACCGCCTTGGCGGCGATCACGTGCTCGAGCGGGCCGCCCTGCTGGCCGGGGAACACCGCCGAGTTGACCTTCTTGGCCAGCTCCTTGGTGCACAGCACCACCCCGCCGCGCGGACCGCCGAGGGTCTTGTGCGTGGTGGTGGTGACCAGCTGCGCGTGCGGCACCGGGTTCGGGTGCAGCCCGGCGGCGACCAGACCGGCGAAGTGCGCCATGTCGACCATGAGCAGCGCGCCGACCGAGTCGGCGATGCGGCGGAACTCGGCGAAGTCGAGGTGCCGCGGGTAGGCCGACCAGCCTGCCACGATCAGCTTCGGGTTGTGCTCCTTGGCCAGCCGCTCGACCTCGCCCATGTCGACGCGGCCGGTCTCGCGGTCGCTGTGGTAGGCGACCACGTTGTAGAGCTTGCCGGAGAAGTTGATCTTCATCCCGTGCGTCAGGTGCCCGCCGTGCGCCAGGTCCAGGCCGAGGATCGTGTCGCCGGGCTTGAGCACGGCGAACATCGCCGCGGCGTTGGCCGAGGCGCCCGAGTGCGGCTGGACGTTGGCGTGCTCGGCGCCGAAGAGCGCCTTGACCCGGTCGATGGCCAGCTGCTCGACCACGTCGACGTGCTCGCAGCCGCCGTAGTAGCGCTTGCCGGGGTAGCCCTCGGCGTACTTGTTGGTCAGCACCGAGCCCTGCGCCTCGAGCACGCCCACCGGGGCGAAGTTCTCCGAGGCGATCATCTCCAGGGTCGACTGCTGGCGGTGCAGCTCGTCGGCGACCGCGGCGGCGATCTCCGGGTCGACCTCGGCCAGGTGCTGGTTGAACGTGGGTGTGCCCGCCATCAGCCCTCCTTGGTGTGCTCGGCGTACGCGGCGGCGGTGAGCAGCTCCGGCTCGCCGTCGACGCGGAAGCGGAAGAGCCAGCCGTCGCCGAACGGGTCGGTGTTGACCAGCTCGGGGGTGTCCACGACCGCCTCGTTGATCTCCACGACCACCCCGTCGCCCGGGGCGAACAGGTCGGAGACGGACTTGGTCGACTCGATCTCCCCGCACGCCTCGCCGGTGGTCAGGGTGGCGCCCACCTCGGGCAGCTGCACGTACACCACGTCACCGAGGGCGTCGGCGGCGTACTTGGTGACGCCGACGGTGGCCGAGGCCGGATCGGCGAGGTCGACCCACTCGTGGTCGGTGGTGTAGCCGAGGTTCTCCGGGTTGCTCATGGGTTCTCGATCTCCTGGGTTCAGGCTTGACGCTGGTAGAAGGGCAGCTTGACGACCTCGACCGGCGCGCCGGTGCCGCGGATGTCCACGGTGAGCGCGGTACCCGGCTCGCTGACCGCGACCGGCACGTAGGCCATCGCGATCGGGTGGCCGAGCGTCGGCGAGAGCGCGCCGCTGGTGACCGTACCGACCTGGGCGCCGTCCCCGTCGAGCACGGCGTACCCGTGTCGGGGGGCGCGCTTGCCGGACCCGATCAGCCCCACCAGCACCTTGGTCTCGACGTCGGCGTCGCGGCGGCGCTCCAGCGCCTCCTTGCCGACGAACCCGCCGGGCTTGTCGAACTTCACGACCCGGCCGAGACCGGCGTCGAACGGGGTGAACGAGGCGCTGAGCTCGTTGCCGTAGAGCGGCATCCCGGCCTCCAGCCGCAGCGTGTCGCGGCAGGCGAGCCCGGCGGGCAGCAGGCCGTGCTCCTGGCCCACCTCGGTGAGCAGCCGCCACACCTCGGGGGCCTTGGCACCGTCCACATAGACCTCGAAGCCGTCCTCGCCGGTGTAGCCGGTGCGGGCGAGCAGGATGTCGATGCCCGCGATGGCCGACGGGACGCTGGCGTAGTAGGCGAGCGCGTCGAGGTCGGCGTCGGTCACCGAGCCGATGATCGCCGTCGAGGTGGGGCCCTGGACGGCGATCAGCGCCAGCGAGGCGGAGCGGTCGTCGACCTCGACGGCGAACCCGTCGGCGCGCTCGCGCAGCGCGGCGGCCACGGTCGCGGCGTTGGAGGCGTTGGCGACGACCATGTACTTGTCGGCGGCCAGCCGGTAGACGACCAGGTCGTCGAGGACACCGCCCTCGTCGTCGCAGATCATCGTGTAGCGGGCCTTGCCCGGCTTCACCGCCGAGAGCTTGCCGACCAGGGCGAAGTCCAGCGCCTGGGCCGCCTCGGGGCCGGTCAGCTCGATCTCGCCCATGTGGCTGAGGTCGAACAGGCCCGACGCGGTGCGGACCGCCTTGTGCTCAGCCAGCTCGCTGCCGTAGCGCAGGGGCATCGACCAGCCCGCGAAGTCGGTGAACGAGGCACTCAGGGCCTCATGCACCGCGTGCAGCGGGGAGGGTGTGCTCATGGAAGTCGGTTCTCCTTCGGCGCGCCGGGAACAGTGCTGTCCGCAGCGTGGCACGCCGGGCGCGCGTGGTGCAGCGCGACCGGTCGAGCTGTGGATGAGTGTGATGGTTGTGGACAACCCGTGGGCTGTTCGCTGTATTGGGTGCGGGGGACGAGGGTCATGGGAGCTCCTGGGCAGCGCGCCGGGTGGACGATCCCGGCGCTGGAACTCCCCCTCTGTCATGGCACCTGAGAGCTTCGCCGCGAACGCGGCTTGCACCGTGGGTGAGGCGCCGAGATCGCGCCTGCTTTCCAGAGTGGCCTGGTGGGAACGGTAGCTTTACCTGAGAGATTGACGGGGAGTTTGCTCCTTCGGTGCCTCGACCAAGGTCGAGGGCTCTCCCGGTCCCACTCGTGCGGCCCGATATGTGGTTGTGGTCGCGAGACTAGTCGAGGCGGAACCCGAAAGGAAGTTCGAGCCGGTGCTGGGCCAGCAGGGCGGCGTCGGCGAGCAGGTCGCGGGTGCGGCCGTCGGCCACGATCACACCGTCATCGATGAGCACCGCGCGCGGGCACAGCTGCGCGGCGTAGGGCAGGTCGTGGGTGACCATGAGCATCGTGCGGCCCAGGCTGAGCAGCACCTCGGCGAGTTCGCGGCGGGCCCGCGGTTCCAGGTTGGCCGAGGGTTCGTCGAGCACGAGGATGTCCGGGTCGCAGGCCAGCACGGTGGCCAGCGCCACCCGGCGGCGTTGCCCGCCGGACAGGTGCATGGGTGAGCGCTCGGCGTGCTCGGCCATGCCGACGTCGTCGAGGGCGCGCTTGACCCGGGCGTCGAGTTCGGCCCCGCGCAACCCGAAGTTCGCGGGGCCGAAAGCGACGTCTTCACCGACCGTGGGCATGAACAGCTGGTCGTCTGGATCCTGAAAGACGATGCCGACCCGGCGGCGGACCTCTTTCGCATTCTGTTTATTGACCGGCAGTCCGGCGACCTCGACCTTGCCCTGTCCGGTCAGCACGCCATTGAGGTGCAGCACCAAGGTGGTCTTGCCGGCGCCGTTGGGGCCCAGGACCGCGACCCTCTCCCCCGGCTCCACCCGGAGGTTCACGCCGAAGAGGGCTTGGTGGCCGTCGGGGTAGGCGTAGGCGAGGCGTTCGACCAAGAGCGCGGGCGGTGTCACAGGGCCATGCCTAGCACGACGGCGGCCAGAGCCGTCGGCATGAGTCCCACGAGCCATGCCGTGCGCCCAGCGGGCCGTCCCTGGTCGGGCATGGAGCCGTTCCAGCCGCGCGACACCATGGCGAGGTGCACGCGCTCCCCGCGCTCGTAACTACGGATGAACAAGGTGCCGATGCCGCGCGCTGTCGCCCCCACCTGCCACAGGAAGCGGGGATCGTGGCCCCGGCAGATGCGCGCGATCCGCATGCGACGGGCTTCGGCGGCGATGACGTCCAAGTAGCGCAACATAAGAGTGGCGATGGTGACGACCATCTTCGGTACCCGCAGCCGCTGCAGACCGACGATCAGCTCCCCCGGCATCGTGGTGGCAGCCAGCGTAAGAGAGATCAGAACGCCGAGGGTTCCCTTGACGAGGATGTTCCAGCCGGACAGTAGGCCGTGCTCGGACAGCGTTAGGCCCAACACGTAGACCGTAGGACCACCTGCGACGAACGGAAACACGAGCGCGAGAACCACGAAAGGCAACTCGATCAGTGCGCGCTTGGCCAGCCACCCGGGTGGGATCCGCGCGAACACCCAAACTCCGGCCAAGAGGGCCAAGTAGAGCCCGAACGCCCAGAATCTGTCCCTAGGAGTCGTGACGACACACAACGCCCCCGCAACCGCCGCGACCATCTTGACCTGCGGTGGAAGTCGGTGCACCGGTGAGTCACCAGGCCGGTACAGCGGGTGCGAGTGCCCCCCGCTCACTTGGTGGGGCGCCTGCGCAGCACCCAGAACAGCCCACCGGCGACAACAACGGTCAGCACGACGCCGATCACACCCGCCAGTCCGGTGGTGCCTTCACCACCGTCGACGGCGTAGTCAGCCAGCGGGCTCCCCGCGAGCTGGTGGTCCTTTGCGTTCTGCGCGATGCAGCTGCCCTGCAACTGCTCGCCCTCCGCGGTCTCCACGACCTCGCAGCCCTTGAGTGTGGCGTGGTCGAGCCCGTCCGGGTTCGAATCGGCCAGGTAGGACACAGCGCCCGCCAGGACGAGGGCCACGAGGAGGAACCCGAGCAGGAACGACAGGTTGCGGGTCTTCGTGCTCGTCATGCCGAGGTCCCTTCACGCACTTCCAGGGGGCGGCTGGTGCCGCGCAGCAGGTACACCAGGTCCGGCCGGACGGCGGCGACCGCGCCCACGGTGAGCGCGGTGATGACGCCCTCGCCGATGCCGATGAGGCAGTGCACGCCCACCACCGTCGCGGTGACCCCACCGAGGCTGAACGCCGGGTCTCCCCCGATGGCGAACTCGAGCACGAAGCCGAGCGAGGCGATCACGGTGTTCAGCAACGCCGCGACGAACGCGACGACGACCAGCCCGACCTTGCCGCTGGTGAACCGCTTGAGCAGGGTCGCGACCGCGAACCCGGCGGCCGTGCCGATCAGGGCCATGTTGGTGATGTTCGCGCCCAGCGCGGTCACCCCGCCGTCGGCGAACACCAGCGCCTGCACCACCAGCACGATCGACACGCACAGCGCCCCGACCCACGGTCCAACCAGGATCGCCGCCAGCGCACCGCCGAGCAGGTGCCCGGAGACCCCGGGCAGCACCGGGAAGTTCAGCATCTGCGTCGCGAAGACGAACGCGGCCACCAACCCGGCCAACGGCGCGGTCCGGTCGTCGAGGTCGTTGCGCGCCCGCGCCGCCGCGACCGCCAACCCGACCACGGCGACCCCGACGAACAACAGCGAGGTCGTCGTGTTGAGCAACCCGTCACTCATGTGCATGGCGACCGAACGGGTCATCAGCGCACCTCCGGGACATCGGGCCAGCGGGGACTGGAGCGGATCGAGCCTAATAGCGAGCGGGACGCTACCGCCAGGTCCTGGCAACAACCCTCTTCATGCGGTTGTGACGTCGGCTACCCCGCCCGCGACCTCGGTGACCTCGGCGGGCACCCCGCGGGAGAAGGAAGCGTCCCGCCAGGTGGACGTGTGCCGGAAGGACGCGTCGCGGAAGCGGGCCTCGTCCTGGAAGGTGACTTCGTTGAAGTTGGCGTGCCCGCCGAACTCCGCGCCCTGGAACCACGCCTGACCGGTGAAGGTGGTGCCGCGGAACCAGGCGTAGCCGTCGAACCGCGTCCCGCTGAAGTTGGCCCGGTACTGGAAGCTCGCCATGGCGAAGGTCGAGGAGCGGATCCGGCAGCGGGACAGGTCGAAGTCGATCAGCACGGCGCCGGTGAGGCCGAGGTCCATGTCCGGCCAGAACTCCGCGAGCTCGGGGCGCAGGTGCAGCAGCAGGATCCGCTGCACCGCGCGCCGGACCTCCCGCTCCTGCAGCCGCGAGCGGTGCTCGGGCAGGGCCGCCGGGTCGGCCGGGGTGGTGTCCTCGGGCGGGTCGAACGGCATCCGCAGGTACGCGCAGTAGACGTTGACCACGGTCTGGCGGTGGCCGGGGTTGTCCTGGGCGAGCCGTTCCAGCGCGTACAGCCCGGCCATGCGCACCGGCGCCTTGTCGGAGCCGAGCTGGTCGGCGGCCTTGGTGTAGAGGTCGGTGATCCGCCGCTCGACGCCGTCCTTCTCGGTGATCGCCGCCATCCGGTCCTGGTGCGCCTTGGCGTCGGCGGCCACGTCGCGCTGGTGGGCCAGCGCCCGTTCGCGGTTGTCGAGGTCCTGCTCGGTGGTCCGCTGCCTGCGCCACGACAGGTACAGCGCGAAGACGCCGCCACCACCGATGCCGATGCTCAGCCCGATCCGCAGGGCCTCGAACCGGGCGGTGACCAGCTTCTCGCCGGTGAGGCCGCTGGTCGCGGGCCACCACAGCAGCCCGACGGCCAGCACCGTGAGCGCGACGATGCCCACCGCGACCAGGGCGATGGCCTTGCCGGAGATCGGCTTGGCCCGGGGCTCGGGGGAGTTCACCGCCGCTGCCCGGTCACGGGCGGACGAGCGTGCGGCCGCCCCGGCCCGCGCGCATGTCGGCGAAGGCGGTCTCGATCCCGTCCAGCCCGACCTCGGCGGTCACCAGCCCGGCGACGTCGAGCTGGCCCGCGGCGACCAGGTCGAGCAGGCGGGGGATGTCGACGTCCGGGTCGGCGGAGCCGAAGAGGCAGCCGGTGAGGGTGCGGCCGAAGAAGTAGAGCTCGAGGGCGCTGAACTCCACGATCGCTTTGGCGGAGCCAACTCCCACCACCACGACGTGCCCACCGCGGCGGGACGAGGCCCACGCCGTGCGGATGGAGGCCGGGACCCCCGCGCACTCGAAGGCGACGTCCGCGCCCCGCCCGTCAGTCAACTTCCGGACCGTCTTGGCGGTGGTGTCGTCTGCGAGGACGAAGTCGGTAGCGCCGTGTGCGCGCGCCAGAACTTCCTTCTCCGGCTGCACATCAACGGCGACGATAGGCCCGGCACCCGCGATCCGCGCCGCCTGCAACACCGAAAGCCCTACGCCACCGAGCCCCACTACGACAACCGACTGCCCGGCCTTCACTTGCGCGGTGTTGAACACGGCGCCCGCACCGGTAAGGACCGCGCAACCCAGAACCGCCGCCTGCTCGAAGGGAACGTCGGTCGGGATCTTCACAACCGCGCGCTCGCCGACAATCGTCTCCTCGGCGAAAGCCCCCGTGCCGAGCCCCGGGTACAGAGGCGTCCCATCGGGCAACGCGGCATGCGGAACCCCCGCAGCGTCAGCCGCCCGCTCACACAAGTACGGCTCCCCCTCAAGGCAAAACCAACACTCCCGACACGGCGGCGCCCAGTTGAGGACCACGTGATCCCCCGGCCCCACCCGCGTCACACCCGCCCCGACCGAAACGACTACGCCAGCCCCCTCGTGGCCTAGCACCGCGGGGACAGGTTGCCTAAGAGTCCCGTTCGCCAGCGAGAGATCCGAGTGGCACACACCCGCCGCCACCACCCGCACCCGAACCTGCCCCGGCCCAGGCTCCGGCAGCTGGATGTCCCCAACCACCAACAGCTCGCCCTGCCCCCGCAGCACCGCGGCCCTGACCATGCGTCTCCCTCAGCCGAGCATTCGTCCCCGGGGGAGACTACGTCGATCAGACGAAGGCGTTGATGCCGGTCAGGGCGCGGCCGATGAGGAGCTTCTGGACCTGGCTCGTGCCCTCGTAGAGCGTCATGACGCGGGAGTCGCGGAGGGTTTTGGCGGCGGGGTACTCCTCCAGGTAGCCGTAGCCGCCGAAGACCTGGATGGCGAGGTTGGCGGCGTTGACGGCGTTCTCGCTGGCGAAGAGCTTGGCCATGGAGGCCGCCGTGCCGAAGGGTTGGCCGCGGTCGACGAGGTCGGCCACCCGCCAGACCAGCAGGCGGGCGGCGTCGGTGTTGACGGCCATGTCGGAGAGCATTTCCTGGACGAGTTGGTAGCTCGCGATGGGTTTGCCGAACTGCAGCCGTTCCTTGGCGTACTTCACGCTCGCCTGCAGGGCGCTGTTGGCCAGGCCGACGCACCCGGCCGCGACCGACATGCGGCCCTTGTCCAATGCGGACATCGCCACCTTGAACCCGGCGCCCTCGTCACCCAGCCGCGCGGACGACGGGACGCGGACGCCGTCGAGCACCAGTTCCCCGGTCGACTGGCCGCGCAGGCCCAGTTTGCCCTTGATCTCCCGGTGCTGGAACCCGGGTGTGGCCGTGGGGACCAGGAACGCGCTGATGCCCTTGGGGCCGGGGCCACCGGTGCGGGCGAACACGAGCGCGAGGTCGGCCCAGGTGCCGTTGGTGATGAACATCTTCGAGCCGGTGATGACGTAGTCGTCGCCGTCGCGCGCGGCGCGGGTGGCGAGGTTGGCCGCGTCGGAGCCGGTGTCGGGTTCGGTGAGGCCGAAGCAGGCCAGGGACTCCCCGGAGGCGATGCGCGGCAGCCAGTGCGACTTCTGCTCGTGCGTGCCGTACGCCGCGATCGACTTGCCGACCAGGCCGAGGGAGACCGAGACGATGCCGCGGATGGCCGAGTCGCCGCGGCCGAGTTCCTCCATCATCAGGCAGTACGACAGGTGGTCGCCGCCGGAACCGCCGTACTCCTCGGGCAGGGTCAGGCCGAGGAAGCCGACGTCGCCGAGCTTGCCGACGATCGCGCGGTCGACCTGCTCGCGCCGGTCCCACTCGGCGGCGTTGGGCACCACCTCGCGGTCGATGAACGCCCTGGCCAGGTCCCACAGGGCCTGCTGCTCATCGCTGAGGGCCAGATCCACGCCGGTCTCCCGTCCATAAACCAAACGGTGTTAGGTTCGCTCAGGATAGGATCGGCACCCCGTCCCAGGCAACCAGGTGGACCCATGCCCCGCCCGCGCACCCCGCTGCTGGACCGGCCGCGCATCCGCGCCGCCGCGCTGGCCGCGGTCGACCGCGACGGCCTCGCCGGGCTGTCCATGCGCAGGCTGGCCACCGACCTCGGCGTGCAGGCGCCGTCGCTGTACTCGCACTACCGCACCAAGGACGACCTGCTGCAGGACGTCGCCGAGGACATCATGTCCACTGTGGACACCTCAGGGTTCGCCGACGGCTGGGTCGCTGGCGTGCGCGGCTGGGCCCGGTCCTACCGCGCCGCGCTGGCCGCGCACCCGAACCTGGTCCCGGTGCTGGCCGCGGGCCCCGCGCGCAGGCCGACCGCGCTGCTGCGGGCCGACGCGGTGCACGGCGGATTGGTCGGCGCGGGCTGGCCGCCCCGGCACGCGACCATGATCGGCGCGTCCACCAAGTACCTGGTCCTCGGCGCGGCGATGAGCTCGTTCTCCCGCGGGTTCGAGGACGACGTGCAGGTCTACGTCGACCGGTACCCGCACCTGGACCAGGCGCACCGGCTGCGCGAGCACGCCGACGAGATCGACGCCGACAGCTTCGAACTGGCGCTGGACGCCTTCATCCACGGTCTGACCGCGCTGCACGCCCGGGTGGCACGAGACCGTCCTTAGCCGCCTCGAACACCGCCAGCGCGGTCGCCGACAGCGCAGGTGACTCCAGCGCCCACTGCTGCCAGAACAGCGGCACGTCGACCCACTGCTTGCCCAGCAGCACCAACTCCCCCGCCGCCAACCGGGCCCGTGCCTGGCTCGTCGGCGCCAACCCCCACCCCATGCCCGCCGCGATCGCCTCCAGGTACGCCTCCGAGGAGGGCACGTGGTGGCGCTGCGTACCGGCTGGCGCCTTGGTCACCGCGCGGGCGAAGCGGTCCTGCAGCTCGTCGCGCCGGTCGAACACCACCACCGGCGCCGCGCCGATCCGCTGCCGCCACTGCCCGTCCAGCCACTTCGCGACGAACCCGGGCGCGGCCACCGGCAGGTACCGCATCAGCCCGAGCGGCCGCACCGAGCACCCCGGCACCGGCTCCGGCGATGAGGTGACCGCCGCCATCACCAGGCCCTCCCGCAGCAGCGCCGCGGTGTGCGACTCGTCCTCCCGGTGCAGGTCGAAGCACACGTCCGGCACCCGGGTCAGCGCGGGCAGGAACCAGGTGGCCAGCGAGTCGGCGTTCACCGCGATCGGCAACCGGACCGACTCCCCCGGCTCGCCGAGCCCGGCCCGCAGGTCCAGGTCGAGCTGCGCGAGCTGGCGGGCGAAGCGCACCACCTGGGTACCGGACTCGGTGGGGCGCACCGGTTTCGTGCGCAGCAGCAGCACCCGGCCGGTGCGCTGCTCCAACGCCTTCACCCGTTGGCTCACCGCCGACGGCGTCACGTTGAGCGCGGCCGCGGCGGCGTCGAAGGTCCCGTGCTCGACGACGGCGAGCAGCGTGCGGACCTGGTCGAGCGGGAGGTCACCCATCACGATCGCTAAAGATACGTAAGAACCTTTAGCTGGTGTCAACCCCGACCCCGGTCATACGGTCCGCGCATGGGAATCGCGGTTCTCGCCGGTTTCGGCACTGGCCTGTCGTTGATCGTCGCCATCGGCGCGCAGAACGCCTTCGTCCTGCGCCAGGGCATCCTGCGGCAGTCGGTGCTCCCGGTCGTCGCCATCTGCGCCCTGTCCGACCTGGTGCTGATCGGCCTGGGCGTCGGCGGGATGGGCGCGCTGGTGGCCCAGTACCCGACGACGCTCACCGTGGTGGCCGTGGTCGGCGGGCTCTTCCTCCTCGCCTACGGCCTCCTGGCCGCCAAGCGCGCGGTGCACCCGTCGACCCTCTCGGCAGTCGGCGGCGGCACGGGGTCGACCCGCGCGGCGGTGCTGACCTGCCTCGGCCTCACCTGGCTCAACCCGCACGTCTACCTCGACACCGTGGTGCTGCTGGGCACCATCGCCGCCGCGCACGGCAGCGCGCGCTGGGAGTTCGCGGTCGGCGCCGCGGTGGCCAGCGTGTGCTGGTTCGCGGGCCTGGGTTTCGGGGCGCGGCTGCTCACCCCGGTGTTCGCGAAGGCGGCGTCGTGGCGGGTGCTGGACGCGGTGATCGCGGCCACGATGACCGCGCTCGGGGTGTCGCTGCTGGTGGGGGCGTGAGGTCCACGCCCCCACCGGCTAGCCGACGCCCGCGCCGTGCAGGGCCACCCACCGGCGCATCGCGTACTCGACCATGGTGATCAGCGTGCTCTTCACCGACTGCCGGTCCCGCGCGTCGCACGGGACGATCGGCACCTCCTGCCCGATCGCCAACGCGTCCCTGACCTGGTCGATGCTGTGCCCGAGCACCCCGTCGAAGCAGTTCAGGCCGATCACGTAGGGCAGGTTGCGCTCCTCGAAGAAGTCGATCGGGGAGAACGAGTCGGCCAGCCTGCGGGTGTCGGCGAGCACCACCGCGCCGATCGCGCCGCGCACCAGGTCGTCCCACATGAACCAGAACCGCTGCTGACCGGGGGTGCCGAACAGGTACAGCACCAGGTCCGAGTCCAGCGAGACGCGGCCGAAGTCCATGGCGACGGTGGTGGTGGCCTTGTTCGGCGTGGCGGCGGTGTCGTCGATGCCCGCGCTGGCGCTGGTCATCACCGCCTCGGTGGTCAGCGGCATGATCTCCGAGACCGAGCCGACGAAGGTCGTCTTGCCCGCGCCGAACCCGCCTGCCACCACGATCTTGACCGAGGTCAGCCCGCCGCCCGGTGCAGGGGCGTCATAGCCTGCGGAGTCCACTCAACACCCTTTCCATCAGCACCAGGTGCGCCTTGTTGGCGCCGCCGGTCGCGGTCTTGTGCACGGCGACCAGACCCAGTTGGGCCATGTCGCCCAGCAGGACCTTGGCGACCCCGAGCGGCACCCCGAGCAGGGTGGCCACCTCGGCGACCGACCGCGGGTCGTGGCAGAGCGCGCCGATCGCGCGGTGCTCGGACTCGGCGAAGGCCGAGGCGTCCCCGGCCCGTTCGCTGGTGGACACCATGGTCTCCACGCGCAGTTCGAAGTTGGACTTGGTGCGGCCCCTGGTCCAGGCGTAGGGCCGGACGATGGCGGCGTCCTCGTCGGCGGCGAACACCTCCACCGACCCCACCTGCTCGACCGCGGCGGGTGCCTGGTCGACCTGCTCGGCCGCTTCACCGGCCGGCCAGTCCGGTTCCGCGGACCGCTCCGGCGGCGCCGGTTCGTCCACTTCGGACTTGCGGCGCCTGCGCGCCCGGCCGCCGCCGAGGGTCAGGTTCGCCATCACGTCGGCGAAGGTCTGCTCGGGTTCCGGGGCGCCGCCCCGGTTGACGCTCGCGCTCATGCTGTGCTCATGCGGGCTGCCCCACCATCCTCCCGGCGGTCCCCTGCAGGGCCGCGCGCAGTTCCGGGGTCAGAATCTGGCCCACCCGGTCCACCAGCAGCGTCATCTCGTACGCCACTTGTCCGATGTCGCAGGTCGGGGCCGCGAGGATCGCTAAACACGACCCGTCGCTGATGGCCATCAGCAGCATGATGCCGCGCTCCATCTCGACCACGGTCTCCTTGACCGCGCCTGCCTCGAAGCAGCGCGCCGCGCCCTGGGTGAGGCTGACCAGTCCGGAGGCGACCGCCGCGAGCTGGTCGGCCCGGTCGGTTGGCAGGCGCGCGGAGGAGGTGAGCAGCAGCCCGTCTGCGGACACCACCACGGCGTGCGCCACGCCGGACACCCGCTCGGCGAAGTCGTTGACCAACCACCCGAACTGGTTTGGTTTGGACTGCGTGGACGTCATCGTGCTCCATTTCCCGTCGGTGACGGCGGCTGCATCGGTTCGGTTGACTGCGTGCGAGCTGGCTCAGGCATCCCCGCCTTCTTTCTCGGTGTCCCCGTCGTGGTCCGGGTTGTGCTCCGGGTGCTGCGGGTGCCGCTGCGCGATGCTGCTGCGGCCGCGGCCGATCCCGCGCTGCAGGCTGCCCAGCCGCGAGCGCAGCGCCTCCGCGTCGCGCTCGACCGGGACGGGGGCCGCCGCGGGCGAGTCGGCGCCGAGGCTGCCGGGCAACAGCCGTTCGCGCGGGGTGCGCTTGGGCAACCCGCCCTCGGGTTGGGGTTCGTTGCCCGCCTGGGTGAGCGCCTCCGCCGCTTCCCAGCCCGCGTCCTGCGCGAAGCGCCACCGGGCGCCGCGCAGGTCGAGTCCCTGCGGTGCCTCGGCTTCCGGTGAGGCGTGCGCGGGGGCGTGGTGTGCGCCCCTGGCGCGGTGGATGCCGCGCTGGTAGTTCGACAGCCGCTCGCGCATGTCCTCGGGGTCGCGGCTGTGGCCGGGTCCGCGCCGGGTGGCGCGGCGGCCGGGCTGGTCGACGCCGCCGGGCACCAGGTTCCGGCGCGGGGTGCGCCGGGGCAGGCCGGAGTTGGTGAAGTCCTCCGGCTCGGCGGCGGTGACCGCGCGAGCGGTGTGGAAGCCCCGGTCGGCGGCGAAGTCCCAGTCCGGCACCTGGGTGGCGTCGGCGGCGGTGGAGTTCGGGTCGTCGGTGACCGCGCGGAACCACGCGGAGACCATCTCGTCGAAGATCGGCGTGGTCTCGTGCAGCGCGGCGGCGGGTGGCGGCTCCGCCGCGGGCGGGCTCTGGTGCACCAGCGTGGTGTCCCACCAGGTGCTGTCGCCGGGCTCCGGGTCCGGTTCGACCGGCGCGGCCGGGTCGGTGCCGGGGGTGAACTGCTCGGGCAACGCCGTCGGGCTGAACAGCGCCTGGGTCTGCTCGACCTCGGGGACCTCCGGCGGGACCGCGCCCCTCGGCGAGCGGCGCGGCAGCGGGACCCCGTCGCCGTTGGGGGTCGGCGGGGGGATCGGCGGCGCCTCGGGCAGTTCGGCCCCGTCGCCGCCGGGCACCCGGGTGGGGTCCCACTTGGGCTTGCCGTTGGCGAGCCTGCGGGCCAGACCCGCGGTGAACCCGCTGGGCTGCCCGTTCGACCCGTTGGCCCCGTTCGACCCGTTCGACCCGTTGGACCCGTTGGACCCGTTCGACCCGTTGGACCCGTTCGCGCCGTTGGCGTGGCCGTTGCTGTGCCCGTTGGCACCGTTGGACCCGCCGGTGACCGGCGTGCGCCGCGCGGCGGGACCGCGGGGCGCCTCCTGGCCGATGTCACCCGCGACGAGGTCGGCGGGCACGGAGATCACCGCCCGGATCCCGGTGGGTGTCCCCGGCCGCAGCCGCACCTCGACGCTGAGCCGGGCGGCGAGCCTGCCGACCACGAACAGCCCCATCCGGCGGGAGGTGGAGGCGTCCACGGTGCGGCTGTCGGCGAGGCGGGTGTTGGCGTCGGCCAGTTCCTGCTCGCTCAGGCCGATACCGCGGTCGACGACCTCGATGCGCACGGCGCCGGTGTCGGTGACGTGGCTGGTGATCGTGACCTGGGTGGCGGGCGCGGAGAACGCGGTCGCGTTGTCGAGCAGTTCCGCGGTGAGCCGGACGAGGTCGCCGACCGCGTAGCCGACCACGAGCACCGCGGCGGGCGGGGCGATCACCACCCGCTGGTACTGCTCGATCTCCGAGACCGAGGCGCGCAGCAGGTCGCTGAGCTGGGTGGGCTGCTGCGCCCGCCTGGCCAGGTCGCTGCCGGAGAGCACCATGAGGTTCTCGTTGTTGCGGCGCATCCGGGTGGCGAGGTGGTCGAGCTGGAACAGCGTGGCCAGCTGGTCGGCGTCCTCCTCGTCGCGCTCGAGCCGCTCCAGCAGCTGCAGCTGGCGCTGGACCAGCCCCTGGCTGCGGCGGGAGAGGTTGACGAAGACGTTGCTGTAGTTGGCCCGCAGCCCGGCCTGTTCGGTGGCCAGCCGCAGCGCCTGCTGGTGCACCGCGTCGAACGCCCTGGCCACCTGGCCGACCTCGTCGTCTGGCAGCACGGCGACCGGTTCGACCACCGGTTCCACCACGTCGTTGCCGTCGCGGATGCGGGCGACCGCGGCGGGCAGCCGGTTGGTCGCGACCTCCAGCGCGCCCCGGCGCAGCAGTGCGAGCGAGCCGAGCAGCTGCCTGCCGATCACGATCATCACGGCCGCCGCGGCGACCAGGGCGAGGATCAGCACGACCGCGGCCAGTCCCGCCGCGTCGCTGGCCTCGTCCTGCAGCGCCGAGGACCGCTCCTTGATCTCGGTGCCGAGCAGGGCGCTCACGGCGGTGATCCGCTCGGAGACCTGCTCGGACGCGGCGTTCCAGTCCACCGAGGTGATCGGCAGCGGCACGTTGACCGAGGCGCTGCCGTCGGTGCCGTCACCGACGGCCAGGCGCAGCAACTCCGTCCTGGTGCGCACTTCCGGCGCGTCGTGCAGGGCGTCGTAGCCCGCCTGCTGGCGCAGGGTCGCGATGGAGCGGAAGTCGGCGGTGCGCTCGGCGAGCCGGGATTGGGACGCGCGCAGGCTGTCCAGGTCGGCGGCGTTGAGGCCGCCCCTGGCGATGCCGATCGCGACCAGTCCCTGCTGGTAGTAGACCTCTTCCTTCGCCGCTTCCAAGTCGTGCAACGCGGAAGCGGTGTTGGCCAGCCCGGGGTCGGCGACCTCGCCCGTAGTGGCGCGGTCGAAGTCCAACAGCGCGCGGATCACCTGGGTGTAGCCGCCGAGCGCGGTACCGCTGTCGACCGCACCCGCGCCTACTGGGCGCCGCAACGCCGTGAGCGTGTCGAACGCAGAGCGCACATCGCGCAACCGCGCACGGGTGACCTCGGTGTCGAAGGTCGCCTTGCCGATCGCGCGGTACATCTCTTCGCGCGCGTAGTCGGCGCTTTGCCGCTCTCCCGCCAGTTCCGCGGCGATGTCGCGGGAGCCGGTGGTGAGCAGCACCGCGGCCTTGGTGCGCTCGCGCTGCAACCAGGTGAGCGCCTTGCGCAGGCTGTCGTTGACCGCGACGAGCTTGTCCACGCGCTGGTAGGACTCCGCGCGCTCGACCTGGCCGCTGATGCGCAGCACGCCGAGCACGACCGCGAACAGCACCGGGACCAGGATGACGGCGGCGAGCTTGACCGGGATGTTCCAGTCCCGCCACTGGGTCAGGGTGGCCATCGCGGACCGGCCGGCTTCCCCACCGGCGGTCGCTGGCCCGCTGCGCCTGGCGGTGTCGCGGTCGGCGCCGGTGTCGAGGTCGACGTGCGCCGCGCGCTCCGCCTCGCGCACGCCGAAGGCGCCCGCTGGACCGGCCTTGACGGCGGTGCTGCCGGAGGTGCCGTCGGACGACACGACGCGGCTCACTCGCGGGCCTCCGTGCCTGCCCGTTGCCGGTCTAGGAGTAACACCCTCACCGCGTCGATCTCCCTTCGACGACGAATTCCCATGACACCGCCCGCGGCGCGCGACGACCCGACAGCGATGGCCCGACAGCGGAGCGCCGATTCCCCGCACCGCTCGATGACCCTTCCGACATCGGCGCGAGTTCGGCGAGAACTTGAGTGCCGATGCTACCCCGATCCGGCGATCTTCCCCGGCGCCGATCTGACCTGCGGGAATTGCCGATCGCACCGGTGATCTCCCGGTCGCGACCGGGAGGATAAAAGATCAACAGCGGGTTTCGGTCACGCTTAGCAGCGAATTCTTCGCCTTGATACCTCGATCGGGTATTTCCCCGGATGAATCCGATATCCGCCCGGCCATGACCGCGTTGACCTGGTACTACGCAGGTGGCGGCGCTGTCGATCACGTTCGGCCGAGTGAGTGAGCCGTGGTCCGACCAGGTGGGGGCACCACGCAGAGAGGCATCAATTCACTATTACGTGTGATCCGATTGGCCCGGCCGATCCGAGGTGAAACCGGTATCGTTCGGTGACCCGAGGCTGACCGCGGCAGCGGCCCCCGACCGGTTCCCGGCCCCTGTGGACAACCATTGGCACCCCGGTTCCGGTCCCGGCTAGCATGGCGCCGCCAAGCCGGTGCGCGGTTGTTCGCGCATTCGGTGAAATCACCCCGGCGCCGCCCGAGGAACGCCACCCACCGCGATTCCACGTCCCGGATCGACGCCGCCCCCACCATTTCGGAGGAAAAGCATGACCGAGGTCGCCGGACGCCGGGCGGCGTCCACCCCGACGGCCCCGCCGGTACCACCGGCACCGGGCCAAGCCGGGCCGTCGGCCACCTTCGGCGGTATCGACCACCCGGTCGGCACCGCGGGCGCCGACGGTCCGGACTTCGACGCGATCCACCGCAGCCCGGAGTTCACCGCGCTGCGCTCGCGGTTCCGCCGGTTCGTCTTCGCGCTCACCGGGCTGTTCCTGGTCTGGTACCTGTCGTACGTGCTGCTGGCCGCCTACGCGCACGAGTTCATGTCCACCCGGGTGGTCGGCTCGGTCAGCGTGGGCCTGCTGCTGGGCTTCGGGCAGTTCGCCACCACGATCCTGATCACCGCCGTCTACGCGCGGTGGGCGCGCCGCCGCATCGATCCCGACGTGGCGGAGTTGCACGAGCTGGTGGGGGGTCGGCGATGAGCGTCCTCGCGCAGGGCCAGGTCGGCGACCCGGTCCTCAACTCGGTGGTGTTCGGCGCGTTCGTGGTGATCACGCTCTACCTGGTCTACCGGGTGGGGTCGCGCGGGAGCTCCACCTCCGACTACTACGCGGCGGGCGGCGGGCTCACCGGCGTGCAGAACGGCGTCGCGCTCTCCGGCGACTTCCTGTCCGCGGCGTCGTTCCTCGGCGTGGCGGGCGCGATCGCGATCCACGGCTACGACGGGTTCATGTACTCGATCGGCTACCTGGTGGCGTGGCTGGTCAACCTGCTGCTCATCGCCGAGCTCGTCCGCAACACCGGCCGCTTCACCATGGGCGACGTGCTGGCGTTCCGGATGCGCCAGCGCCCGGTGCGCGCCGCGGCGGCCACCTCGACGCTGGTGATCTCGCTGTTCTACATGCTGGCCCAGATGGCGGGCGCTGGCGCGGTGGTGGCCCTGCTGCTCGACGTGCACACCAAGGGCGGCCAGGCGCTGGTGATCAGCGTCGTCGGCCTGATCATGATCTTCTACGTGCTGGTGGGCGGGATGAAGGGCACCACGCTGGTGCAGATCATCAAGGCCGTGGTGCTGCTGCTGTGCGTGGTGCTGATGACGGTGTTCCTGCTCGGCAAGTTCGGCTTCAGCCTCACCGCGCTGCTGGAGCAGGCCGCGGCCAACAACACCAAGGGCGAGAAGATCATCGACCCCGGCGTGCAGTACGGCCGCACCCCGATCACCACCCTGGACTTCATCTCCCTGTCGGTGGCCCTGATCCTCGGCGCGGCGGGCCTGCCGCACGTGCTGATGCGGTTCTACACCGTCCCCGACGCCCGCCAGGCCCGCGTCTCCGTGGTGTGGACCGTGGGCATCATGACGGTGTTCTACGGCGCCACCCTGATCATCGGCTACGGCGCCTCGGCCCTCGTCGGCTCCGAACGCATCCTCAGCGCCACCGGCCGGGAGAACGCCGCGGCCCCCCTGCTGGCCTTCGAGATCGGCGGCACCGTCCTCATGGGGGTCGTCGCCGCGGTCGCCTTTGCCACCATCCTCGCGGTCGTCGCGGGCCTCACCATCACCGCATCGGCCTCCTTCGCCCACGACGTCTACGCCAACATCCTCCGCAAGGGCAAAGCCGACCCGGTCTCAGAGGTCCGAGTGGCCCGCCTCACCGCCATCGTGATCGGCGTCCTGGCCATCGCGGGCGGCATCTTCGCCAACGGCCAAAACGTCGCCTTCCTGGTGGCCCTGGCCTTCGCCTTCGCCGCCTCGGCGAACCTGTCGACCCTGCTGTACTCGCTGTTCTGGAAGCGCTTCAACACCAACGGAACCCTGTGGGCCATGTACAGCGGCCTCGGCTCCTGCCTCCTCCTGGTCTTCTTCTCCCCCGTCATGTCCGGCGCCCCCACGTCGATCGTGTCCGGAGTGGACTTCCACCTGTTCCCGCTGTCCAACCCGGGCATCGTGTCGATCCCGATCTCGTTCGTGTGCGGGTACCTGGGAACGGTGCTGAGCCGCGAGAAGGCAGACCCGGCCAAGGCGCGCGAGATGGAAGTCCGCGCCCTGACCGGGATCGGCCGATAAAGACCACCCTCCGGTTGCCCGGCCCTCGGCGGGAGCTTGGGCCGGGCAACCACCCTTCGCGGGTCGCTTGTCCACAACGTGCTTGCCTGTCCACAGGCTCGTTCGCTGCGCCTGGTTCTGTCGGTGCGCCTCGGTAGGCTGTGTATTCGGGGGATCTTGGGGTAGATGATCTTCGGCTCGTCGCTTCGCGCCTTGCATCGGGTCCTCGCCTCGGCTGCGCCATCGGGGCCGGTCGCGAGTTAACTGCAGGCTCGATGTGGTGGACCTGTTTTGCGTGGGGCCCCTACGACAGCCGTGGCAGGACCGCAAAGCAGGGGCCGAAAAGCATGGCCCTGTCCGCGCAGCAACGCTACGACTGCCGCTCCCCCACACAAAACAGGTCCACCCCATCGAGCAGATGGCACCAGCGACTTCCGGGAGCGGTGGTTGGGCTGGGTGGGTCGGCTCGGTGGGTTGGGCTGGCGGGGCTGACCCGGGGGGCTGGGTTGGGTGGGCCGGCTCGGGGGGCTGGGTTGGGTGGGCCGGCTCGGGGGGCTGGGCGCGGCGGCTCGATGGGGCGGACTTGTTTTGCGTGGGGTGGCGGCAGTCGTAGCGTTGTGCGCGGACAGGGCCATGCTTTTCGGCCCCAGCTTTGCGGTCCTGCCACGGCTGGCGCAGGGGCCCCGCGCAAAACAAGTCCGCCCCATCGAGCAGTTGGGGGCGGCGGCTTCCGGGAGCGATGGCTGGGCTGGCGGGGCTGATCCGGGGGGCTGGGTTGGGTGGGCTGGCTCGGCGGGCTTGGGCTGGCACCAGCGGTCTCCGGGAACGGTGGTCGGGCTCCCACCGACGGTCCGCTCAAGCCGCCCGTGATTCCGGAGGCTCTGGAGCCGTTAGCGCCCGGCCCGCACCGCTAGCGGGGATCGTCCTTTGAGGACATGAACGGCAAGGCCGCCAAAGCGAGGACCGCTGGGACCACGGTAAAGCCGAGGGTGATGGCCAGGTGGGCCGAGGCAGGCTGGTCGACAACCCCGCCTGGGGTGTAGTCGCCCAGGGCCAGGAGGAGGCCGAACAGGCCGGGACCAAGTGCCAGGCCGAGGGTCTCGCCCGCTGTCCAGATTCCTGACAGGAGACCGGCTTGGGTTGTGTTGGTGCGGTGTTCTTCGGCGGTGATGATGTCGGGGAGCATGGCCATGGGGAAGACCTGCAGGCCCGCATACCCGATCCCTGTCAGGGCCACGAGGGCCACCAGCACGGCCATGGGCGGCACGAAGGCGACCGCGGCGATCGAGGCGGCGAACAGCACCGTCGCGAGTTGGTAGCCGCGGCGTTTGCCCCAGTGGTGGGCTACTCGCTGCCAGAGGGGCATCACCAGGAGGGCTGGGGCCACGAAGGCAGCGAAGAGGGGGGTTTGGGCGCCGGGGTCGTTGAGGACGACTCGGGAGAGGTAGTCCACTCCGGCCAGGAGGGTGCCGATCCCGACGGCTTGGATGGTGAACGCTGTGAGGAGGCGGCGGAAGGGGCGGGACGAGCGGACCGCGGTCAGGAGGTCGCGCAGGCGGGCTCCCGCGGGTGTGACGCGCGCAACAGGCGCTTTGGCGGTGCCGATGTAGACGCCGAGGGTGCCTAGGGCTATCAGGGCGGCTACGGCCAGGGCCATGACGCGGTAGCCGCCGAGGGAGTCTCGGATGAGGGGGGCTCCGGCGCCGCACAGGAGGATGGCGATGGCGAGGGTGGCGACCCGCCAGGAGATGAGGCGGGTGCGCTCGTGGTAGTCGTCGGTGAGTTCGGCGGCCATGGCGACGTAGGGGACCTGGAAGAACGCGTAGGCGGTCGCGCAGGCCAGGAAGGACACCGCGACCCAGGCGCCGTCGCCGAGCGGGGTGCCGAAGACCGGGGGCAGGAACATCACCGCGAACAGCACGGCAAGGCCGAGGCCGCCGCGCAGCAGGAACGGGCGGCGATCCGTTGCCCGGTCACTGATTCGGCCCGCGACCGGGTTGAACGCCACATCCCACGCCTTGGGCACCAACACGAGCACGCCCGCCACCGCCGCCGGGACGGCCAGCCGGTCGGTCAGCAGCGGGAGCAGGAGCAGACCGGGGACGGTCCCGAACGCCCCTGTGGTAAGCGATCCGAGCGCGTAGCCCACCCGGATCCCTGGCGTCACGGCCATGTCGCCTCCCACCCGTCGGGGGTCCCCCGGGCGCGATAGTACGACCAGTGTGATCGAGTCGGTCATTGCCGGCCCATCCGGATCCGGGCAGGTCGGTATTACAGTGCTCGCCGTGCTCGACTCAGAGGGGTCACCGGGACTGTCCACCCGGCTGCGCGCGTTCCTCGACGACCGCGCGCCCCAGACCCCGTGCCTGGTGCTGGACCTGGACGTGGTCCGGACCAACTACCGCGCGATGCGC
Source organism: Actinokineospora baliensis (assembly GCF_016907695.1). Taxonomy (NCBI): domain Bacteria; kingdom Bacillati; phylum Actinomycetota; class Actinomycetes; order Pseudonocardiales; family Pseudonocardiaceae; genus Actinokineospora; species Actinokineospora baliensis. The sequence continues at coordinate 6,628,995 of NZ_JAFBCK010000001.1, forward strand.
GCGGCGCTGCCGGAGGCATCGATCTTCTACGCCGTCAAGGCGAACCCCGCGCCGGAGGTGGTGCGGGTGCTGGTCGAGGAGGGCTCGTCGTTCGACGTGGCCAGCACCGGCGAGATCGACCTGTGCCTGGCGCAGGGCGCCGACCCGGCCGCGGTCTCCTACGGCAACCCCATCAAGAAGGCCAGGGACATCGCCTACGCCCACGGCAAGGGGGTGCGCCGGTTCACCTTCGACTCGGAGGGCGACCTGGCGAACCTGGCCGAGCACGCGCCCGGCGCGCGGGTGTGGTGCCGGTTCCTGGTCGACGCCCCCGCCTCGGGCACCCCGTTCGGCGCGAAGTTCGGCTGTGCCCCGGAGATGGCGTTGCGCCTGCTGGGCAAGGCGGCGGACCTGGGTCTCGCGGTCGACGGCGCGTGCTTCCACGTGGGCTCCCAGCACACCGACCCGGCGGCGTGGACGGCCGGGATCGCCCAGGCGGGCTGGATCGCCGACGGCCTCGCCGAAGCCGGTGTGCCGACCCGCTCGCTCAACCTCGGCGGCGGTTTCCCCGCCTCCTACCGCGACCCGGCGCCGCCGCTGACCGAGCACGCCGCGGCCATCAGGGCCGCGGTGGCCCGGCACTTCCGCTCCCCGGTGGAGCTGGTGGTGGAGCCGGGTCGGGCGATCGTGGCCACCGCCGGGGTGATCCGCAGCGAGGTGGTGCTGGTGTCGCGCAAGTCCGACGCCGACGCCCACCGGTGGGTCTACCTCGACATCGGCCGGTACTCGGGGTTGGCCGAGACCGAGAACGAGTACATCGCCTACCGGCTGCGCACCGCCCACCCGGCCGAGCCGAGCGGTCCGGTCATCATCGCGGGACCCACCTGCGACGGCGATGATGTGATCTACCAGAACACCCCGTATCGTCTTCCGACGGCGCTGCGGGCAGGCGACCACGTCGACATCCTCGACGCGGGCGCGTACACCGCGAGCTACTCCTCGGTGTCGTTCAACGGTTTTCCGCCCCTTCCGACGGTGTTCGTCGGCTGATTTCCTCGCAGGAGGTAAGACAGATGTCGTATGACCGTGCGCCTGAACCGGGCGTGGGTTTCTTCGCGGGCCGACACGTGCTGGCCGAGTTCGACGGGGTTGATCCGTTGTTGCTCAATGATCTGGGCTTCCTGCGGGAGGCCCTGGAATCCTCCCTGCGGGACGCGGGCGCCACCGTCTGCGACGTGGTCGCCAAGCAGTTCGAGCCGCAGGGGGTGACGGTGCTGGCGCTGCTGTCGGAATCGCACGCCTCCATCCACACCTACCCCGAGATCGGGTCGATGTTCGTCGACATCTTCACCTGCGGCGAGACCGCCGACCCGGAACTGGCCGCCGCGCTGCTGCGCGACCGCCTCGGCGCGCTCGAGTCCAGGATCAACACCGTCCACAGGGGACACCCCGTGCCTTCGGAGACCGCCCGATGATCGTTGAACCGCTCGGCCCCGGCCTCACCCGGACGTGGGACATGCCCGAGGTCCTGGTGGACACCAAGACCGACTTCCAGCACCTGGTGATCGGTCGGACCGCCCAGGGCGTCAGCCTGTTCTGCGACGACGACCGGCAGAGCACCGAGTTCAGCCAGCTCACCTACCACGAGGCGCTGCTGGTGCCCGCGCTGCTGCTTGCCAAGACCCTGGACCGGGTGCTGGTCGTCGGGTCGAGCGAGGGCGTGGTGTCGCAGATCTCGGTGGCCGCCGGGGCGAGCGTGGTCGACCACGTCGACATCGACCAGAAGGCCGTGGAGCTGTGCGCCGAGCACCTGCCCTACGGCTACACCGGCGAGGAGTTGGCCAGGGCCGTCGCGCACGACGGCCCGGTGCGGGTGCACTACGCCGACGGCTGGCAGTTCCTGGCCGAGACCCAGGACCGCTACGACGTGGTGCTGGTGGACCTGCCCGACGAGCGGCCGGAGTTCGCCCAGCACAACCGCCTCTACGAGGAGGAGTTCCTCACCCGCTGCCGCTCGGTGCTCACCGAGGGTGGCGTGGTGGTGTGCCAGGCGGGTTGCCAGACCATGTGGCGCAACGAGACGCTGCTGCGTTCGTGGCGCCGGTTCAACGACGTGTTCGGCTCCACGGTCTACTACGGCTCCGACGAGCACGAGTGGGCGTTCCTGTTCGGACTCGCCGAGTCCACCCCGGACACCACCGCGCGGATGCTGCAGCGGCTCCAGACGTTGCCCTACCGGCCGGAGACGATCGACGCGGACGCGCTGCGCGGCAACACCATCGCGCCATACACCGTACGCAAGTCGCTGTAGTCGCGACGCGACCAGACCCGGGCGGGCCAGGAGTTCCTCAGAGCTTCTGGCCCGCTCGCGTGCGGTGGGTGACCCGGCGCTCCACCACGAAGGAGACGAACGGGATCATGCCCGCGACCAGCACCAGCAGCGTGCCCTTGACCGACCAGCGGGCCTTGAGCGCCAGGTCGAAGGCGGCCAGCAGGTACACCGCGTAGAGGAACCCGTGCGCCGGGCCGACGATGGCCACCGGGGTGGTGTTGTCGAAGGCGTACTTGGCGACCATGGCCGCCACCAGGGCGAGCAGGCCGACGCCGACGACGTAGGCCAGCACCCGGTAGCGGGCCAGCGCCCCCCGCACGCCCTTGGCGCCGACCGCCTGGGCCGGGTTCTCCTCGTCGGTCATGCTCATCGGGACTCCTGGTTCGAGCGGGTGTTGAGGTCGGCGAGGTAGCGGTTGTAGGCCGCGAGCTCGTCGTCCTCGTCGTCGTGGGCCACCGCGGGTCGTGGCGGTGGCGCAGGTGCCGGTGCGGGCGCGGGCTGGGCCGCCTCGCGCTGCTTGAGCTTGCGGAACCGCCAGAACATGTAGGCGGGCGCCAGTCCGAACAGCGGCCACTGCAGCACGTACCCGAGGTTCTGGAAGGTGCCGTTGGTGGAGGAGAAGCGCTCCCACTGCCACCAGGCGAGCCCGCAGCAGACGACCAGCGCCAACGCGGACACCCCGACCACGAGGAGTTTGCGTGCCACGCCCGGTTCCCGCACCCGCCGATGCTAACCCGCGGTCGTCGGCGGCTTGCTGAGAGCCGCTCTCAGCCTGCCGCGGCGCGGGCGTAGTGGTCGGCGAGGCCGTAGACCTTCTGGCCGTAGGCGACGGAGTTGTTGTACGAGAACACGCCCTGCCACCAGCCCTTCGCGCTGGTCATGTCCCGGCCGTCGGCGCACAGGTAGCGGGCGGCGGCGAAGGCGGCGTCGTCGATCTGCTGGGGGTCGCCGACCCCGTCGCCGTTGCCGTCGGAGGTCCAGGTGCGCCAGGTCGAGGGGATGAACTGCATGGGCCCGACGGCCCGGTCGACCGTCGCGTCGCCGTCGTAGCGGCCACCGTCGGTGTCGCCGATGGCGCGCACGCCCTCGGAGCCGTCCAGCGGCACGCCGATGATCGGGACCGACGGTCGGCCGTCGGCGCCGAGGGTGGCGTCGCCGAAACGGCCGTGGTCGGACTCGACGCGGCCGATGGCGGCCAGGGTGGCCCAGGACAGGCCGCAACGGGGGCTGTCGGTGCGCACGGCGAGTTCGGCGTTGCCGTAGGCCATCAAGGCCCTGGCGGGGATGCCGGTGGTGCGGCCGAGGCGCTCGGCCCAGGGGCGCAGCGCCTCCGGACCGTTCTGGACGCCCTGGTGCCCCTGCCCCGCGGGCGGCACGGCACCGGCGGCCTCGACGGGCGCGGCGGAATCCGGGTCGACCGCGGCGGGCTGGACCGAGTCGGCTGGGGCGTCCGCGGCGGATGCGGGCACGGTCGCGATGCGGACAACCCAGATGACCGCGGCCGTGACCAGCAACAACAGCGTGACGAGGGCCAACCGCAGCAGCAGTTCGGGACCGCGTCGGGACCTTCGGTGGGGCTTGCCCGCGGGGTTCGTTGTCGCCACCGTGCTCCGGCCTGCCTCGCTGCCCTGCCGGGGCGCGGTGCGCGCGCCGGTCATCAACAGCATCGACGAGGGAGCACAGTGGCGTTACGCGGGGGTAGGGGTGACCGGCACCGCCTCAGCGGCGGTGACCGGGTTAAGCGGCGCCGTCGCGGCGCTGGCGCTGCAGGCGGGCCACGCACCAGGCGGGGGCGCTGCCGCGGCGCAGGTGCTCCAGGACGGTGAGCGGACCGAGCCGCCTGGCCAGGTCGGACGGGGCGAGACCGGCCGCCCGGTAGTCGAGGGCGCGCTGGTCGAGCGGGCTCATGCCCGCGTCCCACCACTCCTCGGCCTCGGCGACGCCGCCGACCATCTGCCACCAGCCCGCGGCGGCGGCGAGCAGGTCGTGCGGCACGTCGGGCAGCCGCTTGCGCATGGCGGAGATGTAGCGCGGGTCAGCCGCCTCGACCGCCGCCCAGCGCGAGGCCCCGGCACGGGCCCGCTGACCGGGGATACCCGGTGCGGCGATGATGGGGGCATCGGCGAGCCATTCGGACGCGATGCGGTGGGCTTCGTCGGCGTCCGCGTCCTGCGCGCGCTCGGCGGTCCACTGTCGGACCAGGGCATCGACCCCGGGATCGTCGAGCATTCTGCCTCCTGGAGGTCTCATGATCACTCGATGGCTGAAACCGTAGGGGCAGGGACCGACAGATCGCCAGAGGCAAAACGGACCAGTTCGCCGAATGGACCCCCAAAGCAGGCAGATCCACCCGGACGGTCCAATATGGATCTTCGGTCCACTGAAGATCATCACCGATCGTGACGGCGCGGCGGCGCCGCCGGTGCCCGGGGCGGGCACCCGGCGGGCGCGGCGGGGCCACTCAGGCGAACAGGTTCTTCAGGAACGTGATGATGGCCTCGGCGCCGTCGCGCAGCCAGGAGAACAGCCCCTGGACCGCCTGCGCGGCCTGGGTGGGCTGGCTGATCACGTAGAACAGCACCAGCGCGACCACGACCAGCATCACGACTTTTTTGGCGTTCATCAGGTCCACTCCGTCCTCGTGCCCGCGCCCGGCCACGTCCCCGACCCCGGCGCCGCGTCCATGATCCCCCATCGGCGACACCGACGGCGGCACTTCGCCGGTCCCGGTCGCCGAGGGTGACCCCGGAGACCCACCACGGACCGCGGTCCGCCACCCCCAGCACCGGGGGCGTCACTCTACGGGCCGAAGACCCCGATCACCCACCGGACACACCGCGCGGGCCTGCCGTCCCAGAATCCTTGTCACCTTTGAGCCGAAGGCCGGGTTGGGACAACGCGCGGGCCGGGTGCGCGGTAGAAAGAACACGTGCCGCCGGGGTCACCACCCGGCGCGCGGGCCCGGAAGGCCAGCGGCCCCTGCCCAGCAGGCAGGCGCCGGGCGCGGGCCGCCATGGTGCGGCCACACCGGAGGCTGTGAGGACGCCACAAGCACCCTCACAGCCATTTTCCGTTTGTGCGCTTGTCCACAACGTGCTTGCTTGTCCACAGGCCCGTTCGCGGCGCCCGGTTCTGTCGGTGGCCGTCGATAGGCTGTATATCGGGGGCTCTTGGATCAGATGATCTTCGTTGGACGCCTCGCCTGCGGCATCGGGTCCGATCCGCGATTTAACTGCCAGCTCGATGTGGTGGACCTGTTTTGCGTGGGGCCCCTACGACGCCCGTGGCAGGACCGCAAAGCCGGGGCCGAAAAGCGTGGCCCTGTCCGCGCTGAAACGCTACGGACGCCGCTCCCCCACACAAAACAGGTCCACCACATCGAGCAGTTGGCACCAGCGACTTCCGAGTGTCCAGTGGTTGCTTCTTGGCCTCGGGGTCGGGTGGTTGAGCTGGCACCTGAGCTCCGAGTGTCCAGTGGCCGGCAATGCCGTCGGAGTCGGGTGGTTGTTCTGGCACCAGCGGCTTCCGAGTGTCCAGTGGTTGCTTCTGGCGTCGGGGTCGGGCGGCTGGGGTGGCACCAGCGACTCCGAGTGCCCAGTAGCCGGGTTCGGTGGTCGGGGTCGGGTGACTGGGCTGGCACCTGGGCTCCGAGTGTCCAGTGGTCGGCAATGCCGTCGGAGTCGGGTGGTTGCTTTGGGTGGGCTGGCTCGGTGGGGTGGTTTGGCACGCTGGCTTCCGAGGAGCGGTGGTCGACCAGGTGGGCTGGCTCGGTGGGCTGGGCTGGCACGCCTGCTTCTGGGAGCGGCGGGCGGGCGGGGTCGGCCCGGTGGGCGGCCTGGGTGGGTTGGCTCGGTGGGTTGGGCTGGCAGCCACACCCTCAACAGAATCTCTAGGCGATGATCGCTGCTTCTCGGAGGCGGGTGATCTCGCTCTCCGGGACGCCAAGGTCGGTGAGGATTTGGGTGGTGTCGGCGCGGGGGGTGCTGGGGGGTGTGGGGGTGTCGGTGGCGGTGCGGCTGAAGCGGGGGGCTGGGGCGGGTTGGGGCTTGCCGCCGACGTTGAGGAAGGTGGCTCGGGCGGCGTTGTGGGGGTGGTGCGGGGCTTCGCCGGGGGTGAGGACGGGGGTTAGGCAGGCGTCGGTGCCTTCGGCGAGTTTGGTCCACTCGTCGCGGGTGCGGGACTTGATGGCGGTGGCTATCTGGGTCCGGAGGGCGGGCCAGGTTGAGGGGTCCAGGTGGTTCGGGGGGTCCTCTAGGCCAAGCACCTCAACCAGTGCCGCGAAGAAGCGGGCCTCTATAGCGCCAACGGCGACGTACTTGGCGTCGGCGGTTTCGTAGGTGTCGTAGAAGGGGGCGCCGCCGTCTAGGAGGTTGGTGCCTCGGGGGCCGGGCCAGAGGCCGAGGTTGCGCAGGCCGTGCAGGCTCGTGGTCAGCAGGGCGGCGCCGTCGACCATGGAGGCGTCTACTACCTGGCCCAGCCCGGACGTTTGGCGTTCGAAGAGGGCGGCGAGGACGCCCATGGCCAGGAGTAGGCCTCCGCCGCCGAAGTCGCCGAGGAGGTTGAGGGGGATGGTGGGTTTGCCGCCCGCGGGGCCGATGGGGTCGAGGGCGCCGGCGACCGCGATGTAGTTGATGTCGTGTCCGGCGGCGGTGGCCAAGGGGCCGTCCTGCCCCCATCCGGTGATGCGGCCGTAGACCAGCCCGGGATTGCGCGCGAGCAACGCGTCGGGCCCCAGTCCCATGCGCTCGGCGACGCCGGGGCGGAAGCCCTCGATGAGGACGTCCGCGCGGTCGACCAGGCGCAGAACGAGGTCGAGGCCCTCGGGGGACTTCACGTCGACGCCGATCCAGTGGCGGGAGCGGGTGAGGGGGTCGTCGGGGTAGCCGAGGACGTCGGCGCCGGGGGTGGCGCGGTCGACCCGGATGACCTCGGCGCCGAGGTCGGCCAGGACGGTGCAAGCGAAGGGGGCGGGGGCCAAGCCTGCGAGCTCGACCACGCGCAGACCGGTCAGTGGTCCCACGGTGTTTCTCCTGGAAGGGGCGGTCACAGGGAGCGGGAGATGATCTCCTTCATGATCTCGTTGGTCCCGCCGAAGATGGGCTGCACGCGCTGGTCGAGGTAGATCCTGGCGATCGGGTACTCGGTCATGTAGCCGTAGCCGCCGTGCAGCTGCAGGCACTCGTCGATCGCCTTCATGGCCCGGTCGCTGGTCCACCACTTGAGCATCGCCACGGTCGGGATGTCGAGCTCGCCGCGCAGGTGCTTGGCGAGGCAGTCGTCGAGGAACACCCGGGCGACGCGGGTCTCGGTGGCGATCTCGGCGAGGGTGAACTTGGTGTTCTGGAAGTGGTACACCGGGCGCCCGAACGCCTGCCGCTCCTTGGTGTAGCGCAGGGTCAGCTCCAGCGCGACCTCCATCGCCACCACGGACGAGATGCCGATGATCAGCCGTTCCTGCGGGAGCTGCTGCATGAGCTGGACGAAGCCCTGGCCCTCGACGCCGCCGAGCAGGTTGCCGACCGGGATCCGCACCTCGTCGAAGAACAGCTCGGCGGTGTCCTGCGCCTTGAGGCCGATCTTGTCGAGCACCCGGCCGCGGCGGAAGCCCGCGCGCTCGGTCTCGACGACGACCAGCGAGGTGCCCTCGGCGCCCTTGGTCGAGTCGGTCTTGACCACGACGATGACGAAATCGCACTGGCCGCCGTTGGTGATGAACGTCTTGGCGCCGGAGACGACGTACTCGTCGCCGTCGCGCACCGCCTTGGCCTTGATGTTCTGCAGGTCGGACCCGGCGCCCGGCTCGGTCATCGCGATCGCGCCGACCCACTCGCCGGTGGCCATCTTGGGCAGCCAGGCGCGCTTCTGCTCCTCGGTCCCGTAGGCGAGCACGTAGTGGGCGACGATGCCGTTGTGCAGCGACACGCCCCAGCCGCTGTCGCCGGAGCGGGCCTGCTCCTCCAGCAGCACGGTCTCGTGCGCGAAGGTGCCGCCCCCGCCGCCGTACTCCTCGGGGATGGACAGGCAGAGCAGGCCGACCTCGCCCGCCTTGGTCCACAGCTCCCGGTCGACCTGCTTGTTCTCGATCCAGCGCTCGGTGTTGGGCGTCAGCTCCTTGGCGCAGAACGTGCGCGCCAGGTCGCGGAAGGCGTCCAGGTCGTCGTCCATCCAGGGGGATCGCTGGGTCACCGGAAGGCCTCCTCGCGGCACAAACAATCCGATCTGCATGTAAGTTCCCCTGTGAAGGTACATGCCGACCGAACTGACCGTAAAGTGCCAGCACACCCGCCAGGCGCGAGGAGGTCCGGAGGTGGCCGTGCGCACGCACCGCACGCAGCAGGAGCGCAGTGAACAGACTCGCGAAGCGCTGCTCGACGCGACCATCGGTTGTCTGGTGGAACTGGGGTACGCGCGCACGACCGTGCAGGAGATCTGCCTGCGGGCAGGGGTGTCCAGGGGTGCCCAGCAGCACCACTTCACCACCAAGGCCGAGCTGATGACCGCCGCGCTGGAGCACCTGTTCGCCCGGTTGACCCGCCAGCTGCGCGAGGCCGCCGCGGATCTGCCGCCGGGCCTGGCCAGGGTCACCAAGGGCATCGACCTGCTCTGGGAGGCCTACTCGGGGACGCTGTCGACCGCGGCCGTGGAGCTGTGGGTCGCGGCGCGGACGGACCCGGAACTGCGCGAGACCCTGCGCCCCGTCGACCGGGCGCTCGGCCACGCGACGCTGGAGCTCTACCGGGAGGCCGCGGGCGTGGAACTGCCGGAGGCGGAGCTGGAGACGGTGCTGCTGCTCAGCGTCAACCTGGTCCGCGGCCTGGCCCTGGACGCGATGATCGGCGGTGACGCCGGGCGGCGCAGCAGGCTGCTGGAGGAGTGGAAGGCGACCGCGCTGGCCCGCTACACCGCGGCGCTGCGCGGCTGAACCCGCCGGTGGCACCCACGGCCGCGCCCGCCCGGTGCAGGCGGACGGGCACGGCCGCGGCTGTGCCTGACTTGCTGGTTTGCGGTGGCCGACCCGGCCCTCGCTCGGGTCGGCCACCGCTACCCATAGATGAGGGCCGCGGGACGCCAACGGGACGTTCGCTTCCGCAAACAATATGGCGGACGTCATCCGGCGCCCCCGACCTGCCAAAATCACGACGTGTCCACCCCACCCGACGCCGAGCCGGACCTGCCAGCACCCCAGCCGACCGGGCGGACGCTGTGGTGGCCGGGGGTGGTCACCGCAGCGGGCATGCTGGTGGCGGCCGCGCTCACCGCGCTCGCCTCGACGCTCCCGCTGGTCGCCCCGCCCGAGATCCCGCCGATCCAGTTCACCGCGAGGGTCGATGAGCCTGGTCTGGCCACCGGCGAAATCACCGGGTCGGGCTTCGGCGGGGCGAGCGGCGAGTTCTACCTCGGGTTGGGGCCGTCCGAGAGCCTCCTGTGGTTGAACCTGGGGACCCTGCTCGCCCTGGCCGCCGGGCTGGTCGCGGTGTTCGCCGTCCTCCGCACCAGCCGCGCGGCGATCATCGCGACGAGGGTCGCGACGGCACTGGGCTTCGGCGTTCTGGCGCCCGCGTCGCTCGGGGTCGCGCAACCCGTGCACGGACTGGACGACCCACTCTTCAGCACCTCCCCCGGTTTGGGCGCGGTGCTGCTCATAGTGGCGAGCGTGGTCGCCTTTGTGGCCATGGTGCTGTCGTGGTTCCCGCACCGAATGCCCAAAAAGGACGACCAGCGGTAGCCCCACCTGCGAAGATCACCGCCGTGTCCATCGCACCCACCGGTCCAGAACCGATCACCGAGCCGTCCGGGCCCGCACCGACGACCACCCCGCCCGCGTGGCGCGCCGGGCTTGCCGCCGCCATCGCGTTGGCACTGGGAGCGGCGTTGGCCGTGGTCGGATCGGTACTCCCGCTGTTCTCCGGTCCGTTCGCCGAGATCGGCCTTGGGCCCACCAAGGCGGACGGCTCCCCCAGCACCGACCCGGAAGACGCCGGGCTCAGCGACAACCCGCTGAGCCACAACCTGTGGTCGTCACTGCACCCCGAGTACAAGCGGTTCGCCCTGTTCGAGGTCCTGCCGCCGGGGATGTGGCTGCCGGTGACGGTCGCCGCGGTGTTGGCGGCGGCGGGCGCGGTGTTCGCGCTCCTGGGCTACCTGCGCGCCCGCTTCGCCGCGGTGAGCGCCGCCCGGATCACCTCGGCGGTGGCGTTGGGCCTGTTGACGACCATGGCCTACGTGGTCACCCAGTTCGCGTCCGAGGTCAAGGCGGACATCGACGACCGCAACCTGCGGATGGCCGGGACCGATGCCGTCCGGGTGTTGCCCGAGGTGGAGCCAGGCCCGGCGGGGACCGTGCTGGCGATCGCCTGCGTCGTCACGCTCATCGGGCTCGTGCTGGCCGCACTGCCCACCACCAGGCGATCCGCGCTCACATGACCGAAACACGCGAACACCGCGCCCGCAACACTGCCCACGCACGATCTCCCCATGCGCAGACCCACGACATGGCGCCTCAGGGTGCGACTGGACGACCGGCCCGGCTCGCTCGCGCGGGTGGCGACCAGGTTGGCCGCGCGTGAGTGCAACGTCCTAGGGCTGTCGGTGTTGCCAGTGCCGGGGGGTGTTGTCGACGAGATCGTGGTCAACACGCCGGAGGGGTGCACGCCAGCTGACCTGGTCTCCGACATCCGCGCCGAGGGTGGTCGCTGTGTGGCGATCACGCACGCGGACCTGCACCACCTGGTCGACCACACCACCGCGGCCCTGCGCGCGGCGGGAGCCGCCTTGCGCGACCCCGCGGCGACGGCCGAGGCGGTACGTGTGCTGCTCGGCGCGGACTCTGTCGTCCCCGGCACCGAGCAGGCCGACGAAGACGACCACCGCGCGGTGGTGCCCCTGCCCGGGGGTACAACACTGGTGGCGCGGCGGGGTTGGGCGGCGTTCACCGAGGTCGAGTTGGCCAGGGTGGGCGCGTTCGGCGAGGTCCTGCGCTCAGCCGACCACGACACCGCCACCGCGGTGATCACCCGCACCGGCGCCGGGGTCGTGCTGCGCACGGGGACGCCCGCCGATGCCGAAGCGGTGGCCGACCTGCACGCGCGCTGCTCGGCCAGGACGCTGTTCAGCCGCTACCACGCGGGCCTGCGAACGCTGCCCCGCCGCTGGCTGCACCGGCTGCTGCAGCCGCCTCGGGGGACGACCCTGGTGGCGTTGTGCGGTACGGAGGTGGTGGCGATCGCGCAGCTGATCAGGACCGCCGACCCGGCCGAGGCCGAGATCTCGGTGCTGGTCGAGGACGGGTGGCAGCGGCAGGGGCTCGGGGCGGCCATGATCGGCAGGTTGGCCGCGGTGGCGCGGGCGGCCGGGCACGACCGGATGGTGGCCTGGTGCCTGCCCGCGGAGGTCGGGTTCCTCCGGGCGGCGACGGCGTCCGGGCTGCCGGTGGCGGTGGGCCGCGACGACGACGTGCTGCGGGTGGCGCTGGCGGTGCGGGCCACCGACCGGGCGACGGCGGTCCCTACCCGGAAGTAACATGGGGGCTCCGGCCCGGCAGAAGGAGCTCCCATGACCACGATCGGCACGGTTCCCGGCGCACCCACGGTGACCAGGGCCGAGCGGTTGGTCGCCCGCGCGGTCGCCGGCGCCGCCCCGACGACGGTGACCATGAGCGCGCCGTTCACCGGCGCCCCGGTGGTCACCCTCCCCCAGATCGACGACGCGGACGTGCGGCGCGCTTTCGCCACCGCCCGGGAAGCGCAGCGCGCCTGGGCCGCGACGCCGGTCGCCGAGCGCGCGCGAGTCCTCCTGCGCCTCCACGACCTGATCCTGGACCGGCAAGCGGAAGCGCTGGACCTCATGCAGGTCGAAACCGGCAAGTCCCGGCTGGATGCCTACGACGAAGTAGCCGTAACAGCGATGACGGCGGCCTACTACGGGCGCAAAGCCCCGCAGCTACTTGCCCCCAAGAGGAAGGCGGGCGCGCTGCCGGTGTTCACCAAGACCACGGAGGTCCGGCACCCCAAGGGCGTCGTGGCCATGATCTCGCCGTGGAACTACCCGTTGGCGCTGACGGGGATGGACGCGATCCCGGCTCTGGTGGCGGGCAACGCGCTCGTGCAGAAGCCGGACAACCAAACCGCGTTGAGCGCGCTCTGGTTGCACGAGTTGGCGAGCGAGGCGGGACTGCCGGACGGCGTGTGGCAGATCGTGCTCGGTCGCGGGTCGCGCATCGGTGGCGCGCTGATCGAGGAGGCGGACTACCTCGGTTTCACCGGTTCCACGGAAACCGGAAAGGGGTTGGCGGCCAAGGCGGCGGCACTGCTGACCGGGTTCTCCATGGAGCTGGGCGGCAAGAACCCGATGATCGTCCTGCCCGACGCCGACGTCGACCGCACCGCAGCGGGTGCGGTCACCGCGTGCTTCTCCTCGGCGGGCCAGCTTTGCGTTTCCGTGGAACGGATCTACGTGCACGAGAGCATTCGCGAGGCGTTCACCCGCGCGTTCGTGGCCAGGACTTCCGCGCTGCGCCTGGGTTCCGCGCTCGACTACGGCGTGGACGTGGGGTCGCTGACCTCGGCCGAACAGCTGTCGACGATCACCGAGCACGTCGAGGACGCGGTGCGCAAGGGCGCGCGGGTGCTCGCGGGCGGCAGGGCGCGCCCGGACCTGGGCCCGTTGTTCTACGAGCCCACCATCCTGGGCGACGTGCGGGCGGGCATGACGCTGTTCGCCGAGGAGACGTTCGGGCCGGTCGTGGCGGTCTACGGGTACACCGACGTCGACGAGGCGGTGGAGTTGGCCAACAGCACGCGGTACGGGCTCAACGCCAGCGTGTGGACGCGGGACGTGCGGGCGGGCGAGGCGGTCGCGGCCCGGGTGCGCGCGGGCACGGTCAACGTCAACGACGGCTACGGGGCGGCGTTCGGCAGCGTGGACGCGCCGATGGGCGGGATGGGTGATTCCGGTGTGGGGCGGCGCAACGGTGCCGAGGGGTTGCTGAAGTACACCGAGGCGCAAACGATCGCCGCGCAACGGGTCCTGCCGTTGCGGCCGGGCAGGGCGGCCCCGGCCCGGCTGTGGACCGCCGGGTTGACCCTCGGCCTCCGGGCGTTGAAGCGCTTGCCGCGTTGAGTTCACCGACCCGTCGGCGAAGTGGATCTCCCGGTCCGCTGCGCTGACCCGGCATCCTCGCCCCACCCCGCGCCGACCCCGGCGCCGGGACCTCCTCGCGCCACCGCGAGCGAAAGGGGCGACCGTTGCGCCTGTTCCCCCGACCCCTCCACGGGCCCAGACCGATCCTGGCCCTGTTCCTGCTGCTCCCCCTGCTGTCCCCGCTGACGCCCGCGACCGCGGCCGCCGCGCCGGACGCGGTGTCCGCCAAGATCGCCGCCGACCTGGACGCCACCCTCGCGCGCGGCGGCCCGACCGACTTCTTCGTGGAGTTCACCGAAGTGGCCGACCTCAGCGCGGCCGAACGGATCACCGACTGGGGCGCGCGCGGCCGCGCCGTCGTCGACGCGCTGCGGGCGAGCGCCGACCGCAGCCAGCGGGTGGCCCGGGCCACCCTGGACGCGGCGAAGGTCCGCTACGACTCGTTCTACATCAACAACACCGTGCTCGTGCGCGGCGGCAGCCGGGCGCTGGCCCGCACGCTCGCCGGGCGCGCCGAGGTGCAGCGGGTGAGCGCGCCGACGTCGTTCGCGCTGCCGCCCGTGACCACCTCTCCCCCGGCAGCCCGATCCGCCGCCGCAGTCGAGTGGGGTGTCGGGTCGATCAAGGCCGACCAGGTGTGGTCGCGCTTCGGCCGCCGCGGTGAGGGCATCGTGATCGGCAGCATCGATACCGGCGTGCGCTACGACCACCCGGCGCTGCTGGCCGGCTACCGGGGCAACCGCGACGGTGTCGTCGACCACAACTACAACTGGTTCGACGCGTCCGGCCAGTGCCCGGGTACCGCGCCCTGCGACGCCTACGTGCACGGCACGCACACCGTCGGCACGCTCATCGGCGACGGCGGCCCCGGCAACCGCATCGGCGTCGCGCCGGGGGCCAAGTGGATCGCCGCCCGCGCCTGCGATTCGGCGGACTGCTCGCAGACCGACCTGTCGCGCGCGGGGCAGTGGATGCTGGCGCCCGCCGACAGCACCAACCGCTTCAACCGACCGGACCTGCGGCCGCACATCGTCAGCAACTCCTGGAGCGGGATACCGGGACCGTGGCCGAACCTGTGGTACCAGCGGATCGTGCGGGCGTGGCGCGCGGCGGGGATGTTCCCGTCCTTCGCCGCGGGCAACTCGGGACCCTGGTGCCAGACAACGGGATCCCCCGGCAACTACGCGGAGTCCTTCGCCAGCGGCGCCTACGGCCAGAACGGCCACATCGCCGGGTTCTCCAGCCGGGGGTCGGCCTACGGCAGCCCGGTGAAACCGAATCTCGCCGCGCCCGGTGTCGACATCCGCTCGTCGGTCGGCGCCAACGGCTACCAGCTGATCAGCGGGACGTCCATGGCGACACCGCACACCTCGGGCGCGGTGGCGCTGCTGTGGTCGGTCGACCCCTCGCTCATCGGCAACCTCACCGAGACGACGCGCCTGCTGAACCAGTCCGCTGTGGACGTTTCGGACCTCGGCTGCGGTGGCACACCGGCCCGCAACAACGTGTGGGGCGAGGGCAGGCTCGACGCGCTGGCGGCGGTGGAACTGGCGACGGCGGGTACGCACGGCACCGTGTTCTCCGGGACCAGCGTGGTCGCAGGTGCGAAGATCGTGTTCTGGGGCGAGGACGGCGTGGAGTACACCGTCCACAGTGGAGCCGATGGCGGCTACTCGATCGACCTGCCAGAAGCCGACCACACCGCGCAGGTCACCGCGTACGGCTACCAGGACCTCAACACCATGATCCTCGGCCCCGGCCAGTGGGACTTCGCGCTCGAAGCGGCCCCCCGGCACGCCATGACCGGCTTCGTCCGCGGCGGCGCGGCCTCGGTCGAGGTGCTCGACACCCCGCTGCCCCCGGTCACCACCGCGGTCGACGGCTCGTTCGCGATCCCGGACGTCCCCGAAGGCAGCTACCGGCTGCGGATCACCCCGGCGAACCGGTGCCTGGCACCCCAGACCGTGGTGGTGTTCGTGCCGATGACCCCGGAGATCGTGCTCACCCAGCGCAAGGACGCCTTCGGCTACACCTGCGCGCTCGTCGACCGGCCCTACCAGGAGGGCACCACCCCGGTCGCGCTCACCGGCACCGTCGGCAGCGCGAAGGTGACCCTGCCGTTCGACTTCCCGTTCTACGGCACCACCTACCGGGACATGTGGATCTCGATCAACGGCCTGGTCTCGTTCCACCCGGTCACCGCCGACGACACCAACGGCTTCCGCGTCCCCCTCGCCGAGAACCCGGGCACCGCCCTCTACCCGTTCTGGGACGACCTGACCGCCGACAACCAGACCACGATCACCACCCGCGCGATCACCACCACCACCTACATCGTCGAGTGGCGCAACGCCCTCATCACGGGAGCTTCGAACGCCCACGTCGACTTCGAAGCCGTCCTCTCGGCCAACGGCGACATCACCTTCGCCTACCGCGACCTGTCCCCCACCAACCCCGCCGAACTCGGCGCCGCCGCCACCATCGGCATCGAAGCCCCCTCCCCCCAAGAAGACGGCCTCGCCTACTCCGCCAACTCCCCCGCCCTCACCGGCAAAGCGATCCTCTTCCAACCCCCTCGACGCCCCTGACCCCCGGGTGCCGCCCCCACCCCGGGGGCGGCACCCCCACATGTCCACCGGGCCCCGCTCGACGACCCGGTTCTGTCGGTCCCCCTCGATAGGCTGTGTATTCGGGGGCTCTTCTCCCCGATGATCTTGCGGAGAACGGCAGGCACTCGAGCGGCGACGGATCGCGGGCGACGATCAGCGGAACTGTCGACGCCCGACAACGGATCCCGAACCGGCAAGCGGCAAAGGATCCAGCGGTCCGGCGAACCACCGGCGACACAGCTGCCCGGTCCCGCGAGCCTCAGGGCGAATCGCGCGGTCAGGTGGACAGCAGGCCCCGGTCGTAGGCGACGGCGACGGCTTCGGCTCGGCGGCTGGCGCCGAGTTTGGCCATGATGCGGCTCAGGTGGACGCTGACCGTCTTCTCGCTGATGAACAGCTCCTCCCCCACCTGCCGGTTCGTCCGCCCGGCCGCCACCAGGCCCAGCACCGCGCGCTCCCGCGGGGTGAACGGGTCCACCTCGTCGCGGATCTCGACCGAGTCCAGCAGGGAGATGCGGGCTCGGCGGGCGATCTTGCGGAGGGCGTCGGCCAGGGGTTTGGCGGACAGGCGGGTGGCCACCTCGTCGGCGAGGCGGAGGGCTTCGGTGGCGCCTTCGCGGTCGTCGGCGGCGAGGAGGGCTTCGGCGAGGCGGCGGCGGCACACCGCTTGTTCGTAGGTGGCGCCGTAGTCGAAGGCGTCGGCGGCGAGGCGCCAGGCGGTGGGGTCGTCGGTGCCCACCAGGCGGGTGTACTCGGCTTCGGCGCGCGCCAGCCACGCCAGGCCCTCAGGGCCTAGGGAGCCGGTGCGCGGGCTGCCGCACTCGGCGGTCTTGCGGACCATCGCGATCAGCTTCTCGCCCTCCGCGAGCGACTCGGCGACCTCGTGCCCGGCGCGCCGGGCGGCCACCGCCTGGTCGGCGTGCGCGGAGATGCCAACCGCGCCGATGCGGATGCCCGCGAGAACCCACTGCTCCCCGGCCCGCGCGACCCAGTCCAGCGCGTCCCGGACGGCCTCCACCGCCTTGTCCGGTCGACCCCGCCAGGCAGCCAGTTCCGCGCCGACGGCGCCGGTGGCCAGGGGGATCTGCAGGTCGCGGTGCCAGTCCGCGCGTAGTTCGGCCAGCAGCCGTTCCGCCTCGGCGAAGCGGCCCCTGCCTACCGCCACGTACGCGCCGACCGCGGCCAAGCGCGCCGACACCGTGCTGGACACCTTGTGCCCCGGGGGTTCGGCGGCGGCTTCGCTGCCGTCCCAGTCGCCGCGGGCATAACGGATCACGACCTGCACTACGCGCAACTCGAGGCCGTAGGTGCTCCAGGTGAGGCCCGTCGCCCCGGCTCGCTGAACGCCCGCGTCGGCGACCTCAGCGGCTTCGGCCAACCGGCCCGATTCGTAGAGGTTGACGCACAACGAGTACCGCGCGCGCAGCTCGACGGTGATCGCATCCACGTCCTCGGCGCGGGCCATGGCGGCCAGCAGCCGTTCCCGCGACTCTTCGGCGTGCCCGTCGGCCTCCGCCAGGATCGCCAGCGTCGTCAACGCGTCCGCTTCCGGCCCGCCCGCGCCGACCTCCCTGGCGACGGCCACCGCGTGCTCGGCGCGCTCCCGGGACTCGGTGTTGCGGCGCAGCCCGCGCAGGATCGTGGCGTACGCGGCCAACACCCACGCCTTGTCCGGGCTCGGCGGGCGGTCGGCGACGAGTTCCCACGCCTGCTCGATGCTGTCGAGCGCGTCACCTTCCCGGCCGTCGACCGCGTAGAACGACTGCGCCAGCCGCCTGCGCAGCTTCGCGGCCCGTTCCGGGGAGACCGGGGTGTCGGCGGCGCGCACGGCGGACTTGGCGAACGCGATGGCCCGCTCCGGGTCGCCGGACATCCCCGCCACCCACGAGGCGTGCTGCAGCAGGTTCTTCTCGTCGACGTCGCCGGGGCGCTGTTCGGGCGGCACGGCGTCCCACAGCTTCAGCGCGCGCTCGATGTGCTCCAAAGACTCCGCGGGCGCTCCGAGCCGCTCGGTCTCCCACGCGGCTGCCACCGACGCGGCGAGCGCGGCGGGCAGCGCGTGGCTCTCCATGCTGTGGTGGGCAAGCTCAGCTGCGGTGCCGCGCGTACCCGTGTCTGCGAGCTGTCGGGCGTAAGAGGCGTGCAGGCGGACCCGCTCGCCCGGCAGGAGATCGCCATAGACGGCCTCGCGCATCAACGCGTGCCGGAACATGTAGACGTCGCCGTCGGCCGGGACGAGCACGTGGTGGGCGACCGCTTCGCGCAAGGCGGCATCCAGCTCGGCCTCATCGAGCTCGGCCACACCGCGCAGCCGGGCATCAGGCACCCGCCGACCGGCCACCGAAGCGACCCGGACAACGGTCTGCGCCGTGGGGCTCAACCGCTCGACGCGGGCGAGCAGGACATCGACCAAGGTGGCCGGGATACCTGTGTCGTCCGAGGCCGAGTACGCCGCCAGCAACTCCTCGGCGAAGAACGCGTTGCCCTCGGACCGACCGGCCACCTCGCGCAGCACGCGCTCGGAGAGCCGGTCCTCGGCCAGGGCGGTGACGAAGGTCCGCGCGTCCGCGGTGCCGAACGGGGCCAGTTCGATCCGCTCCACCTGCGGCAACCGCACCAGCTCGGCCAGCAGCGGGCGCAGCGGGTGCCGCCGGTGCAGGTCGTCGCCGCGGTAGGTCCCCAGGACCAGCAGCCGCTGCGACCGCAACCGCGACAGCAGGAACGACAGCATGCTGCGGGTGGACGCGTCGGCCCAGTGCAGGTCTTCCAGGACCAGCAGGACCGGCGTCTGGTCGGTGAGGTCGGTCAGCAGCCCGTGCACGGCGTCGAACAGCTGCAACTGGCCGATGTCCTGCTCGTAGCGGGGCCCGACCACCGGGATCGCCATCCCCGAGTCGACCCGGCCGGGGTCCGGGCGCGCCGGGAGCGCGACCTCCGGGAACAACCGCCCCAACGCCGGGCGGGCCGCGGCGCGCTCGCGCACCGCGGCCAGTGCCTCGGCGATCGGCAGGTACGGCAGGCCGGTCTCACCGGCGTCCAGGCAGCGCCCGGTCAGCGCCAACGCCCCCAGGTCGCTGGCGATGGCCCCGACCTCTTCGGTCATCCTGGTCTTGCCGACACCGGCGTCCCCGGCCAGCAGCACCGCCGACGCCCGCCCCGCCACGGCGGCCTCGACCGCCGAGCGGAGCCTGCGCAGTTCACGACCGCGCGCGACCAGGGGTATTCCGGAACCAAGACGCGGCATGTCCAGCATGCTCGCACACCCCACCGACACCGTCGGTGCTCACGCGGCGCGATCACCCTGCCTCGGGTCCGGGCGCTGCCCGGAGAGCCTGCGCCACCACGGCGCGCGCCGCACCTCGCGCAGGTGCAGCCTGCTGGTCCGGTCCAGGGTGCCGTGCCTGCGGTAGTTGACCTCGGCCTGGACCGCTTCCATCGTCCACTCCACGTGGATCACTCCCTCTGCCGTTCGCCGGGCGCTTCCCGGCTGAGTACGACTGTGCCGCTGAGGTGGCGGGCGGGAGATCGGACGATCACGCAGTCCCCGGCCCGGCACCCCTTACCCCGGGCGGCCGGACCGGGCCGGTGGACGGGGTAAGGGGTCAGGCCGGGTGGGCCGGGTAAGGGGTGGGAGTGAGGGGGAACGGGGCCACGGCCGTGCCGTGGCCCCGCCACCGAGTGGGTCCCGGACCGGGATGCTGTCGATCATCCCGGGCGCGGGCGCCGCGCGGCCTGGATCACCTGGCAGCGAGAAGGTTTCCCTTCACGGCACCGACGAAGGCGGTCCACTCGATGTCCGCGAACGACAGGTGCCCGAACTCCGTGTTCTTGGAGTCGCGCACCGTCGCGCCGCTTCCGCCTATCACGAGCTCGACGCAGTCATTGCCCGAACTGCGGCTACTCCTGCGCCATTCGGCGCTCGCGAGGTCAGAAACAGTCACGCCCCACTCCTCTCGTGTTATTCAGGAATCACGGATCAACTCCTCCGTGACCCGTTGGACCAGGGCGACGGAGTCGTCCGGTCGCAACGCCGCCGCACGCAAGTGGTCGAACAACAACGAGTACTTGTGGACATCGGCAGGGGATTCGAGGTAGACGCCGTTGGCGGTGCTCTCCACGTAGACGACGTCGGGGTCGACCTGGTCGGGGAATCCGAGGATCAGGAACGGCGCCTCCATGCCCGCGTGCGCGCCCGCGGAGAACGGCACGACCTGGAGGGTGACGTTGGGCAGCCTGGCCACCTCGACGAGCTTGAGCAGCTGTTCGCGCATGACCTCGGGCCCGCCGGTGAGCCTGCGCAGCACCGCCTCGTCGACGACCGCCCAGTACTCCGGGGGGTGCGGGTCGGTGAGCAGCCGCTGGCGGGTGAGCCTGGCCTCGACCCGCATGTCGATCTCGGCCTGCTGGGCGTCCGGGCGGATGGCGTGCAGCACCGCCCGGGTGTAGGCGGGGGTCTGCAGCAGGCCGGGGACGATGAGGGCCTGGTAGGCGCGCAGCGAGGACGAATCGGCCTCCAGGCCGACGAAGGCACCGGTGAACACCTCGTTGTAGGCGTGCCACCAGCCCTTCTGCCGCGCCTCCCTGGCCACCTGCACCAGCGCGTCGCGCTGTTCGTCGACGATGCCGTAGAGCTCGGCGAGGTCGCGCACGTCGCGCGGGGTGACGCTGACGTGGCCGGTCTCGATTCGGCTGATCTTGGAGGCGGAGCATTCGAGTTTCTCGGCGACCTCGTCGATGGTCAGTTCCGCCGCTTCCCGGAAACGCCGCAGTTCGGCGGCGAGCCTGCGGCGGCGAACCGTCGGACTCGGTCCACGGGTCACGTCTCCACCTCGTTTCCGACCGCGCCAACTCCAGCGGTCACAGGGTCTTGGTCGTCCAGGATGTCCGGACCTGCGCGGCGCGGGTCGACCGCGCGCCGTGGGCAAGTGTCGGTGCTGATCATGTCGAACACAAGCAGTGCGGCGGTGCGAGATCCCGCTCAGTCCGATCGCGTCCGGAGATCGGTCGCCGTCACCCGATCGTGTGGTGCAACTTGCACAATGTCGCTGCCACACTGCATTCTGCCTATGAAATCGCGGTCGCGGCCGAATCGGACGCGACGGACAGCGGAAATGGCCCCGCAGCGGGACGTGGCGCGCACCAGAGGGGTCATCGGCCGATTCGGCCGTCCGCTTGAGAGCGTCGCGGGGTCGTTGACCGATCACGGACCCGGCCGGTGGGCCGGTGGCGATTCCCCAGCGCCACGGCGGTTTTCCCTGGCGGGCGGCCACGGGTGCTTGGCTTGGACGGCGCAGGTCACGGATGGCGGGAGGCCACAGGGTGAGCGGGTCGATCTTCGGGCACATGGAGTCCTCGTTGCGGGGCTACCTGAGCGACCTCAGCGACGACGCGCGCGGCGGGGGTGACGCCGCCGCGGCCCGGTTGGCCCGCGCGGAACTGCCCAGGGTCGTGGCGGCGTTGAGCGCATTGCTCGACGAACACCGCCCCGACTCGGACGGCCGCTGCCCCACCTGCCGCACCCGGCTCTTCACCCGCGCGCCATCACCGTGCCGCGCTTACCTCACCGCGCACCTGTGCCTGCTGGTCCACGAAGACGGTGGAACGCCTGCCGACAGCACAGTGGACTACGTGGACAGCTACCGCGAATACCTCGCCGGCTAAGAGAACCCGGGGCGCCGCGATACCCACCCCTCGTCGCCGCGCCCCGACAGTGGGGCCCGAGCCTCTCCCCCGACGGTTCGGGCCCCACCCCTCTTAGCGCCTCTTAGCCGAGCAACCGCAGTAAGCCCTCTTGCACCACCGTTGCCACAAGCCTGCCGTCGCGCGTGAAGAACCGGCCAGTAGCAAGCCCTCGGCCGCCGGACGCGCTAGGCGACGCGCAGTCGTAGAGGATCCAGTCATCGGCCCGGAACGGCCGGTGGAACCACATGGCGTGGTCGAGGCTGGCCCCCATGACCTTGTCGGTTCCCCAGTAGACGCCGTGGCGGGCGAGCACGGCGTCGAGCAACGTCATGTCGGAGGCGTAGGCGAGCACGCACACGTGCAGCAACGGGTCGTCCGCGAGCTTGCCGTCCGCCCGCATCCACACCTGGTTGCGCGCGTCCCTCGGCCCCGTCTCCCGCGACAACCACGGCGGTTCACTGACGTAGCGCACGTCGATGGGCCGCGGCCGGTCCGCCCACGCGCCGAACTTCGCCCGCAACTGCGGGGTCATCCGCTCGCCCTGGGTGGGCAACGACTCCGGGTCCGGCACCTCCGGCATGTCCTCGGCGTGGTCGATCCCCTTCTCCACGGCCTGGAACGACGCCGACAGCGCGAAGATCGCCTTGCCGTGCTGCACGGCGACGACCCGGCGCGTGGTGAACGAGCGGCCGTCGCGGATGCGGTCCACCTCGTAGACGATCGGCACGCTCGGGTCGCCGCCGCGGATGAAGTACGCGTGCAGCGAGTGCACCCCGCGCTCCGGCGGGACCGTCCGCCCCGCCGCCACCAGCGCCTGACCGGCGACCTGGCCGCCGAACACCCGGACCGAGGAGTGCTCCGGGCTCACCCCGCGGTAGCTGTCGTCGTCGACGCGCTCGAGGTCGAGCAGGTCGACCAGCCGCTCGAGCACCGCCTGGCCCCGCGGCACCCCGTCTTCCGCCAACTCGGTCATGCCACCCAGGCTAGTGCGCCAGGCCGCGCCGAGCCGGTGGGCACCGGGGAGTCCACTGTAGAATCGCCCGATCACGCCGCCCGATCACGCCGCCCGATCACGCCGCCCGATCACGCCGCCCGATCACGCCGCCCGATCACGCCGCCCGATCACGCCGCCCGATCACGCCGCCCGATCACGCCGCCCGATCACGCCGCCCGATCACGCCGCCCGATCACGCCGCCCGATCACGCCGCCCGATCACGCCGCCCGATCACGCCGCCCGATCACGCCGCCCGATCACGCCGCCCGATCACGCCGCCCGATCACGCCGCCCGATCACGCCGCCCGATCACGCCGCCCGATCACGCCGCCCGATCACGCCGCCCGATCACGCCGCCCGATCACGCCGCCCGATCACGCCGCCCGATCACGCCGCCCGATCACGCCGCCCGATCACGCCGCCCGATCACGCCGCCCGATCACGCCGCCCGATCACGCCGCCCGATCACGCCGCCCGATCACGCCGCCCGATCACGCCGCCCGATCACGCCGCCCGATCACGCCGCCCGATCACGCCGCCCGATCACGCCCTGCGGGTCACGGGCCGCACCGGCGACATCGCGGTCCCGCGGGCGGGGTGCCCGCGGGACGCACCGCGCCGGTCAGGCGTGGTCTTCCTCGCCGAGGCGGTGCACGCGGATCAGGTTGGTGGAGCCCACGGTGCCGGGGGGCGAGCCCGCGACGATCACCACGAGGTCGCCGGGCTGGTAGCGGCCGATGGACAGCATCGACTGGTCGACCTGGCGGACCATGCGGTCGGTCGAGTCCACCTCGGGCACCAGGAACGTCTCGGTGCCCCAGGTCAGGGCCAGCTGGCTGCGCACACCGGGCTCCGGGGTGAACGCCAGCAGCGGCAGCCGGGTGTGCAGCCGGGCGAGGCGCTTGACCGTGTCGCCGGACTGGGTGAAGGCGACCAGGGCCTTGGCGTTGAGCCGCTCGCCGATGTCGCGGGCGGCGTAGGAGATCACGCCGCGCTTGGTGCGGGGCACGTGCGTCAGCGGCGGCACGGCGGGGGTCTCGGCCTCGACGGCCTCCACGATGCGGCTCATCGTCTTGACCGACTCGATGGCGTAGCGGCCGACGCTGGTCTCGCCGGAGAGCATCAGCGCGTCGGCGCCGTCGAGCACCGCGTTGGCCACGTCGGAGGCCTCGGCGCGGGTCGGCCGGGAGTTGCTGATCATCGAGTCCAGCATCTGGGTGGCCACGATGACCGGCTTGGCGTTCTCCCGCGCGATCTGGATGGCCCGCTTCTGCACCAGCGGCACCTGCTCCAGCGGCAGTTCCACGCCCAGGTCGCCGCGGGCGACCATAACCCCGTCGAAGGCCAGCACGATGGCCTCCAGGTTGTCCACCGCCTCCGGCTTCTCCAGTTTGGCGATCACCGGCAGCCTGCCCCGGCCGACCCGGTCCATCACCTGGTGCACCAGGTCGATGTCGGCGGGCGAGCGCACGAAGCTCAGCGCGATGAAGTCGACGCCGAGGTGCAGCGCGAACTCGAGGTCCTCGATGTCCTTCTCGGACAGGGCGGGCACGGAGACGTCCATGCCGGGCAGCGAGAGGCCCTTGTTGTTGCTGACCGGGCCGCCCTCGGTGACCTCGCAGACCACGTCCTGGCCCTCGACGGCGCTGACCACGAGGCCGACCTTGCCGTCGTCGACCAGCAGCCGGTCGCCGGGCTTGGCGTCGTTGGCCAGGCCCTTGTAGGTGGTCGACACCCGGTCGTGGGTGCCTGCGACGTCCTCCACGGTGATCCGCACGACGTCACCGGTGCGCCACTCGACCGGCCCGTTGGCGAAGGTGCCCAGGCGGATCTTGGGGCCCTGCAGGTCGGCGAGGACGCCGACCGCGCGGCCAGCCTCGTCGCCCGCGGCGCGGACCAGGTCGTACACCTGCTTGTGGTCACCGTGGCTGCCGTGGCTGAAGTTCATCCTGGCCACGTCCATGCCCGCGGCCACCAGGTCGCGCACCCGCTCCGGGGTGGCGGTGGCCGGGCCCATGGTGCACACGATCTTCGCTCGTCGGTTCACACCTGAACAGCTTAGCCGGGGTCGCTGTACCGATCAGGACGAACTCGCCGATTGGCCGACTCGATTCAGAGTGTTCTACCTCTGGTTACGTGTCAGCTACCGACCGCGATCGGACAACCCCACGTGGTCACTGGCCCATTCGTTGAACGCCCGCAGCTGCCGCCAGGCGGTGCGCACCCGGGTCAGGCAGCCCGGCTCGTGCAGCGTGTCATCCGGCGGCCAGACCCGTACCGCGTACACCGAGCGGTACTGCAGCAGGTCCAGCCGCGGGTGGTCCTTGGCGTACCCGCGGGGGGTGGTGCGCAGGCGGTCGCCGTTGATCGTCCAGCCCGCGCGTTCGAGCTTGGCCAGGATGGCGCGCAGCGGGTCGCCGTGGATCTCCTCGGCGACCGCGGCGCGGTAGCGGGCCAGTTGGTCGGACTCCATGTGGAAGCAGCCGCCGCCGACCCGCAGCCCGTCCGGGCCGACCTCGACGTAGTAGGCGCCCGCGCCGCGGCCGGATTCGATCACGCCGCCGCAGTGGTCCTTGTAGGGCCGCTTGTCCTTGGCGAAGCGGACGTCGCGGTGCGGCCGGAACACCTTCGGGCTGCCGAACTCGCCGCCGAACTCCTTCTCCAGCTCGCCGAGCAGCTCGGTCATCGGGATCTTGACGTCGTTGTCGTAGGTCGCCTTGTTGGCGTCCCAGTAGGTCTTCGAGTTGTCGACCACCAGGCCGTCGTAGAAGTCGACCGCGTACTCGCCGAAGCCCTGGAAGCTCACGCCCGCTCCCCCGCGGTGAGGTCGTGCGCCTTCAGCAGCCGGGCGGTCGCCACGTCGTCCACCTCGTACTCGACGTCGTCGATGTGGCTGATCGCCCGCACCGGCTGCAGGGCGTTGGTGGCGAACGCGGCGCGGAAGCCCGCCAGGTCGGTCGAGGACACCGGCCGGGTCTCGACCTTGGCGCCCAGCCGGGCCAGGCCGCCCTGGATCAGGCCGAGCGCGATCCCGGGCAGGGCGGGGGCAGTCGGCACGACGAAGGTGCCGTCGCCGTCGAGGAAGCAGACGTTCCAGGTGGACCCCTCGCTGACGGTCCCGTCCGGCCCGGTGAACAGCACGTCGTCGAACCCGGCCCGGCGGGCGAGCCTGCGCTGGTAGAACAGCCCGAACGTGCCGACGTGCTTGACCTGCGGGAGGTCCCGCTGGTACCCGGCGGTGCGCACCTTCAGCGGCCCGCTCGCGGCGGGCGCGGGACTCGTGGTCACGAGGACCTCGGGCTCGACGTCGACCTCGGGGTTGCGCGGGTCGAACCCGGGCGCGTGCACGGTCACGCGCACCGCCACCGTCCCCTCGACACCCGCGGCGGCCGCCCTGATCGCCTGCCGCACGACCGTCTCGTCGAGCCCCCGCCCGAACACCACCCAGGCGTCGCGGTCGAGCCGCTCGAGGTGGCGCGAGAGCCCTCTGGCTCTGCCCCCGGTGAGCAGCATGGAGGTGAAGTGCCCGTAGTTGACCAGGGCCAGGGACGCGGGGATGTCAGGCTGCGCACTCATCGCCCGCAGTCTCGCATGCCCCCCTGTGCCCCCTCCCGCCGTCTCTGCCTCCCCGCACAACCGCGGGTGGGCGACGCGACCGGCTTCCACCGCCCTCCGCCACCCACCCGAAACCCATTATCTATATACCGGCTAGTGCAACTTGGGAGAGATATAAAGCAACCGATTCGGTGAACCAACGCCAATAGATGTCAGAGCCCCGGTAGTCGCCTCGGCGACCAACGCGTCCCGAACCTGCTGCGGCGAAGACGAGGGCGAGGCGTTGAGCACCAACGCGGCCGCGCCCGCCACGTGCGGCGAGGCGTACGAGGTCCCGCTCCCGCCGGTGCGGGCGTCGTCGGCGGTGTGCCAGTCGGACACGATGGCGCTACCGGGCGCGAAGAGGTCCAAGCAAGGCCCAACATTGGAGAACCCGGATCGCTTGTCCGTCCTGTCAGTCGCCCCGACGCTGATCGCCGCGGGGGTGCTTGCCGGAGATCGAGTGCACGCGTCAGCACCGTTGTCGTTGCCCGCGGCGACCACCATGACGATCCCGTCGGCGACGGCGGCGGCCACCGCGTCGTTGGCGGACTGGACCTTCCCGCTGGACAGGCTCATGTTGGCCACGGCTGGCTGCCCCGGTCGGTGGTCGGCGATCATCCAGTCGATCGCGGCGATCACGGTGACCCACCGACCGGACCCGTAGCAGTTGAGCACCCGGACCCCGACCAGCTTGGCCTGCTTGGCCACCCCGTGGGTGGTCCCGCCGACGACCCCGGACACGAAGGTGCCGTGTCCGTTGCAATCGCTTGCGTCGCTGTCGTTGTCCACTTTGTCCACGCCGGACACAGCCCGGCCGCCGAAGTCCTGGTGGGACAATCGGATGCCGGTGTCGATGATGTACGCCGTGACCCCCGCGCCGGTGTTGGGGTAGGTGTAGGTCTTGTCCCCGGCGACACCGCGCTGGTCGACCCGGTCCAGCCCCCAGGACGGCGTGGGTGTCTGGACACCGGCGACCCGCACCTCGTGGTCCGGCTCGACGTATCGGACCGCCGGATCTGCGGCCATCCGCCGTGCCGCAGCAGCGGAGCCGCGCCATTCGAAACCCGTGAGCGCGTGCTGGTAGGTCCGCACAACGGATCCGCCGTACTGCGTGGTCAACGCCGTGGCGGATCGGCTGTCCTTGACGGCGACGATGTAGGAGCCTGCCGGGGCACTACCGATCGCCGGTATGCCCGCCAAAGGCAAGGCGGCGACCAGCAAGGAAAGGAACTTCATGGGACTTCTCCTGTTCGAGTGCAGGGCGAACGACTCGAAAGTAGCCACGCACACGAACAGGAGACCCATCTCATAGCAGCATAAAGTCCGTACATTCCGCGGCTGTTAAACCGCGAAAACGCCTGTGAAATCAGAGAACGGACAGCGGCAACGCGTTAGGTCGGACCGGCGCGGGCAGGTCTGACGCCCCGGTCAGGTAGGCGTCAACGGCGTTCGCCACCGACCGCCCCTCGGCGATGGCCCACACCACCAGCGACGCCCCGCGGTGGGCGTCGCCGCACACGAACACCCCCGGCGCTGAAGTCTGCCAATCGTGTCCACACGAGACAGTCCCGCGCGGGCTCAGGGTCAACCCGAGCCCGTCGAGCAGCGGCATGTGTTCGACGCCCTCGAAGCCGATCGCCAGCAGCACCAGGTCCGCGGGCAGTTCCTGCACCTGGTCCCCCACCGGTACAACGGAACGCGCGCCGGTCGCCGGGTCCTTGCGCACCTGCACCTCGCGCAAGCGGATGGAGCTGATCGCCCCGTCCCCCTCGAACGACTCCACCGCGACCGCGAACCGCCGTTCCCCGCCTTCTTCGTGCGCGGCGTAGGTGCGCAGGATCCACGGCCACACCGGCCACGGCGAGCGCGAATCGTCGCGCTGGCGGGGTGGCATCGGGTACTGGTCGAGTTGGGTGACCGACAGGGCCCCTTGGCGCACCGCCGTCCCGTAGCAGTCGGCGCCCGTGTCGCCGCCGCCGATGATCACGACGTGCTTGCCGCGGGCGTCGATCGACGTGGGCCCGTCACCCTCGCAGGCGCGGTTGGCGGGCACGAGGTGGTCCATGGCCAGGTGCACGCCGCGCAGCGATCGGCCGGGCAGTTCCGGGGTGTCGCGACCGCGCAGGGCGCCCACGGCGAGCACGACGGCGTCGTACTCGGCCCGCAGCCGGGAGACCGGGAAGGCGGACCCGCCGACCTCGCAGCCGGTCACGAACTTGGTTCCCTCGGCCCGCAACTGCGCCAGCCGCCGGTCCAGGAGCTTCTTCTCCATCTTGAACTCGGGGATGCCGTACCGCAGCAACCCGCCGAGCCGGTCGTCGCGCTCGAAGACCGTCACCTCGTGGCCCGCGCGGGTCAGCTGCTGCGCCGCCGCGAGGCCTGCCGGGCCGGAACCCACGACCGCGACCCGGCGGCCGGAGGACACCGCGGGCCGGACCGGTTCGACGTACCCGCGCTCCCAGGAGACGTCCGCGATGGTGCTCTCCACCCGCTTGATCGCGACCGCCCCGCCCGCCTCCGGCGAGATCGCCAGCACGCACGCCGCCTCGCACGGCGCGGGGCACAGGCGGCCGGTGAACTCGGGGAAGTTGTTGGTGGCGTGCAGCCGCTCCCCCGCCATCGCCCAGTCGCCGCGGCGGACCAGGTCGTTCCACTCGGGGATCAGGTTGCCCAGCGGGCAGCCCGCCGTGCCGGAGTGGCAGAACGGGATGCCGCAGTCCATGCACCGGCTCGCCTGGGTGCCGACCTGCTCGTCGCGCTGGGGCGCGGGCAGGTCCCGGTAGACCTCGCGCCAGTCGCCGAGGCGCTCGTCGACCGGGCGCTTGGCCGCGTCCTCTCGGCCGTGGCGCAGGAATCCGCTCGGGTCAGCCACGGGATGCCTCCATGATCGCCGCGTCCACGTCCCGGCCCTCGGCGCGGGCCAGCCGCACCGCGGCGAGCACCCGCTGGTAGTCGCGCGGCATGACCTTGGTGAACCCGGCCGACCGGCGAGTCCAGTCGCCCAGCAGGGAGGCGGCGACCGCGGACCCGGTGACCGCGTGGTGGGCGGTGACGACCTCGCGCAACCAGCGCAGGTCCTCTGGCGCGGGCCGCTGGAGCTCCACCATGTCCTGGTTGACCAGTGCCGGATCCAGGTCGAGCACGTAGCCGATACCGCCGGACATGCCCGCGGCGAGGTTGCGCCCGGTCGGCCCGAGGACCACCGCGCGGCCGCCGGTCATGTACTCGAAGGCGTGGTCGCCCACCCCCTCGGCGACCAGCACGGCACCCGAGTTCCGCACGCCGAAGCGCTCGCCGACCCGGCCGCGCAGGAACACCTCGCCCGCGGTCGCGCCGTAGCCGATCACGTTGCCCGCGATGACTTGCCGCTCGGCCGCGAACACCGCGTCGGTGTGCGGCCGCACGACGATCCTGCCGCCGGACAAGCCCTTGCCCACGTAGTCGTTCGCGTCGCCGAAGAGTTCGATGGTGATTCCCCTCGGCAGGAATGCGCCGAGCGACTGCCCCGCCGAGCCGGTCAACCGGACCTGGATCGTCCCGTCGGGCAGGCCGTCGCCACCGAAGCGGCGGGTCACCTCGGAGCCCAGCAGGGTGCCGACGGTCCGGTTGACGTTGCGCACCGGCAACTCCAGCCGCACCGGGTGCGCGTCTTCGAGCGCGGCTTCCGCCAACTGCACCAGGGTCCGGTCCAGCGCGTGCGCCAAACCGTGGTCCTGCGCGCGAACCCGGCGCCGGGCGGTGCCGTATGGCGTGTCGGGCACCGTGAACACCGGGGTCAGGTCGAGCCCCTGCGCCTTCCAGTGCTCGACGCTGTCGTCGGCTTCCAGCAGTTCCGCGTGGCCGATCGCGTCGTCGAGCGTGCGGAACCCCAGTGCCGCGAGGTGTTCCCGGACTTCCTCGGCCACGAAACGGAAGTAGTTCACGACGTGCTCAGCCTGACCGGTGTAGCGCTCCCGCAGCACCGGGTTCTGCGTGGCCACGCCGACCGGACAGGTGTCGAGGTGGCACACCCGCATCATGACGCAGCCCGCCACCACCAGCGGCGCCGTCGCGAAGCCGTACTCCTCGGCACCGAGCAGCGCGGCGACGACGACATCGCGTCCGTTCTTCAAGGCGCCGTCGACCTGCACCGTGATCCGGTCGCGCAACCCGTTGAGCACCAACGTCTGCTGCGTCTCGGCGAGCCCGATCTCCCACGGCGTCCCGGCGTGCTTGAGCGAGTTCAGCGGCGAAGCGCCCGTCCCGCCGTCGTGCCCCGAGATCAGGACCACGTCCGCGTGCGCCTTGGACACACCCGCCGCGACAGTGCCGACCCCGACCTCGGACACCAGTTTCACATGCACGCGGGCCCGTTCGTTGGCGTTCTTCAGGTCGTGGATCAGCTGCGCGAGGTCCTCGATGGAGTAGATGTCGTGGTGCGGCGGCGGCGAGATCAGCCCTACGCCCGCCGTCGAGTGCCGGGTGCGCGCGATCCAGGGGTACACCTTGTTCGGCGGCAACTGCCCGCCCTCGCCCGGTTTCGCGCCCTGGGCCATCTTGATCTGGATGTCGTCGGCGTTCACCAGGTACTCGCTGGTCACCCCGAACCGACCGGACGCCACCTGCTTGATCGCCGAACGCCGCGCCGGGTCGTGCAGCCGCTCGGGGTCCTCGCCGCCCTCACCGGTGTTGGACCGACCGCCGATCATGTTCATCGCGATCGCCAGCGTCTCGTGCGCCTCGGCGGAGATGGAGCCGTACGACATGGCGCCCGTGTTGAACCGCGCCAGGATCGCCTCAACGGGTTCGACCTCGTCCAACGGGATCGGCTTTTCGGCCCGCCGCAACCGGAACATCCCGCGCAGCGCCCCGCCCGCGCGGTTGAGCCGGTCGATCTCGGCGCTGTACTGCCGGTAGACCTCGTCGCGGCCGGTGCGGGTGGCGTGCTGGAGCAGGAAGACGGTCTCGGGGGTGAACAGGTGCAGTTCCCCCTCGCGCCGGTAGGCGTACTCGCCGCCCACGTCCAGCCTGCGGTGGACCCGGTCGGCGGGGTTGTCCGGGTAGGCCCGCCGGTGCCGGGTGCGCGCCTCGGCGGCGATGACGTCGAGGCCGACCCCGCCGAGCTTGGACGTAGTGCCGGTGAAGTACTCGTCGAGCAGGTCGCGGGCCAGGCCGAACGATTCGAAGACCTGCGCGGCGGTGTAGGCGCCGACGGTCGAGATGCCCATCTTCGACATGATCTTCAGGACGCCCTTGACCAGCGCCTTCACGTAGTTGCGCACCGCCACCACCGGTTCGACCCCGGTGATCGCGCCGTGCGAGATCAGGTCCTCGATCGTCTCGAACGCCAGGTACGGGTTGACCGCGGCCGCGCCGTAGCCCAGCAGCAGCGCGATGTGGTGCACCTCGCGGGCGTCGCCGCTCTCCACCACCAGCGCCACCCGCAGCCGCTCTTTGGTGCGCACCAGGTGGTGGTGCACCGCCGAGACGAGCAACAGCGATGGGATCGGCGCCATCCGGTGGTCGGAGTCGCGGTCGGAGAGCACCAGGGTCCGTGCGCCCGCGGCGATCGCGGCCGACGCCTCGCGCCGCACCCGCTCCACGGCCGACCGCAGCGCCGCGCCCCCGCCCTCCACTTCGTACAGTCCGGAGAGGACGGTGCAGGCGTAGCCGGGCAGGTCGCCGTCGTCGTTGACGTGGATGAGCTTGGCCAGCTCGTCGTTGTCGATCACCGGGTAGGGCAGCTGGATGTGGCGGCAGGACGCCGGTCCCGGCTCGAGCAGGTTCTGCTCCGGCCCCATGATCCGCTGCACCGAGGTGACGATCTCCTCGCGGATGGCGTCCAGCGGCGGGTTGGTGACCTGGGCGAAGATCTGCTTGAAGTAGTCGTAGAGCAGCCGCGCCCGCTGCGAGAGCGCCGCGGGCGGGGTGTCGGTGCCCATCGACCCGATCGGCTCCGCCCCGGTGACCGCCATCGGGGTGAGCAGGACCTTGAGCTCCTCCTCGGTGTAGCCGAAGGTCAGCTGGCGGCGGCGCACCGACTCGTGCGGCTGCACCACGTGCTCGCGGTCCGGCAGGTCGGCGATCTTGAGCAGCCCGGCGTGCAGCCACTCCTCGTACGGGTGCCTGGCGGCCAGCGCGGCCTTGACCTCCTGGTCGTCGACCACCCGGCCCGCGGCGGTGTCGACCAGGAACATCCGGCCCGGCTGCAGCCGCCCCTTGGCGACCACCCGCTCCGGCGGCACGTCGAGCACCCCGGTCTCGCTGGCCAGCACCACCCGGTCGTCGGCCAGCCGCCACCACCGCGCTGGCCGCAGCCCGTTGCGGTCGAGCACCGCGCCGACCAGGGTCCCGTCGGTGAAGGTCACGCACGCGGGTCCGTCCCACGGCTCCATCAGGCTGGCGTGGAACTGGTAGAACGCCCGCAGGTCCGGGTCCATGCCGGTGTGGTTCTCCCACGCCTCCGGGATCATCATCAGCACCGCGTGCGGCAGGCTCCGACCACCCAGGTGCAGCAGCTCGAGCACCTCGTCGAACGACGCCGAGTCCGACCCGTCGGGGTGCACGACCGGGAAGACCCGGCTCAGGTCGCCGGGCAGCAGGTTCGCCGACAGCAGCGCTTCGCGGGCGCGCATCCGGTTCCGGTTGCCGCGCACCGTGTTGATCTCCCCGTTGTGCGCGACGAACCGGAACGGGTGCGCCAGCGGCCACGACGGGAAGGTGTTGGTGGAGAACCGGGAGTGCACCAGCGCGATGGCGCTGCGCAGCCGCGGGTCGCGCAGGTCGGGGAAGAACGCGGGCAGCTGCGCGGTGGTCAGCATTCCCTTGTAGACCATGGTCCGCGCCGACAGCGACGGGAAGTACACCCCACAGCCTGCGGCGGCGCTGTCGCGCTCGACCCGCTTGCGCAGGCAGTACACCAGCCGGTCCAGCTCGATCCCGGTCGGACACGCGCCCTCGGCGTCGGGGTACCCGGCCAGCAGCGGCATCGCGAAGTGCGGCATGACCGAACGCGCGGTCGGGCCGATGTCGGCGGCGTCCGGGTCGACCGGGACCGGTCGCCAGCCCAGCAGCCGCAGCCCCTCCTGCTCGGCGACGCGCCCGATGAGCGCCACCGCCTCGGCGCGGCGGTCCAGGTCCGCGGGCAGGAAGGCGAGTCCGGTGGCGTAGCCGTGCGCGCCGTGCTCATCCGGCTCGGGCAGCGTGAACCCGACCTCGGCGCGCAGCAGGTCGTCCGGCAGTTGCACCAGGATGCCCGCGCCGTCACCGCTGGTCGGCTCGGCGCCCGCGGCGCCGCGGTGTTCCAGGTTGGCCAGCGCGGTCAGCGCGTCCTCGACGATGCCGTGCGAACGGCGGCCCTGGATGTCGGCGACCATGGCCACGCCGCAGGCGTCCCGCTCGGCCGCCGGGTCGTAGAGGCCGTCCGGGCGCGGAAAGGCCGAGAACAGCATGGGAAGGCCTCCTGTCTGCGATCGCGCGCTCAGCCGGTGGCGCACGGGGCGCAGACCGGTGCTGGGCGCGGGACGGCAGCGGCCCACGACGTGTGTGATTCGAGCTTAACAGTCCGGAAACCGGGTCGACACTCGTCGGCGAGCGGCCTACGACTTGCTGGGCACGTCCTTGTCGCTGGACGTGTCGTCGGCCTTGTCGTCCGCCTCGGCCCGATCGCCCTGGGGCACAGCGGCCTCGGTGTCCTTCTCGGGCGCGTCCTCGTCGTCCGCGGTGTCCACGTCCGACTCGTCCCCGGTCTCGTCCTCGGCTTCGTCCTTGGCCGTGGCGTCCGGCTGGGACGGCGCGGTCAGCACCGACAGGTCTTCCCGGGGACCCCGGCGTCCGGCGAGCACGAAGTAGACCAGCGCGCCGAGGAACAGCAGGATCGACGTCCACACGTTGATCCGCAGGCCGAGCACCATGGTCGCCGGGTCGGTGCGCATCATCTCGATCAGGCCGCGGCCGACGGTGTAGCCGGCGACGTAGATGGCGAACGCGCGGCCGTGGCCCAGGCGCAGCTTGCGGTCGAGCAGCACCACGAGGAGGGCGATCAGCAGGTTCCAGACGAGTTCGTAGAGGAACGTCGGGTGGACCGGGCTGCCGTCGATCAGGGTGTGGTCGATGGCGACGCCGTTGAGCGGGTCCTCCTGGCCGAACTCGTTGACCCTGCGGTAGATCTCCAGGCCCCAGGGCAGGTCGGTGGGGCCGCCGTAGAGCTCTTGGTTGAAGTAGTTGCCGATGCGGCCGATGGCCTGGGCCGTGACGATCCCGGGTGCGATGGCGTCGGCGAAGGCGGGCAGCGGCACGCCCTTGCGGCGGCACCCGATCCACGCGCCCACGGCGCCCAACGCGATGGCGCCCCAGATACCGAGGCCGCCGTCCCAGATGCGGAGTGCGTTGAGCGGGTTCTTGCCCTCGCCGAAGTACCGGTAGTAGTCCGTGGCGACGTGGTAGAGCCTGCCGCCGATCAACCCGAACGGCACCGCGTAGACCGCGACGTCGAGGACCGTGCCCGGCTGGCCGCCGCGCGCGACGAAGCGCTTCTCACCCCAGTAGATGGCCACGATGATGCCCGCGATGATGCACAGCGCGTAGGCCCGCAGCGGAAGGGTGAAGACCCCCAGGTCCAGCTCCCAGACACCTCGGTCAGGGCTGGGGATGCTGGCGAGGATGTGGCTCGAAGCGCTCGTCACGGGGGCTACGGTAACGGGACCGGGTGGCCTGGCCGTGAAGTGGTGCCCGTACCGCCGTCAGCGGGAAGTGCGGGCACCGGAGTTCACCCGATCGGCGTCGGCGCGGTGCGCACGCCGTCGGCCAGTTCGGCCGCCAGCGCACGAACCCCTGGCACGCCCTCTTCGGAGCGGGTCACGAACGCGGACCCCACGATCACCGCGTCGGCGAAGGACGCCACCTCGGCGGCCTGCGCGCCGGAGCGCACCCCGAGCCCCACGCCGATCGGCAGCGACGTGTGCGCCCTGGTGCGCTCGACCAGACCCGCGGCCGCGCCGCCGACCTGGTCACGGGCACCGGTCACGCCCATCACCGCGGTCGCGTACACGAAACCGGAGGACGCCGCGACGGTGCTGGCGATGCGCTCCTCCGACGACGACGGCGCGACCAGAAAGATCCGGTCGAGGCCGTGTGCCTCGGAGGCGGCCAGCCAGTCGGCGCCCTCGTCGGGGATCAGGTCCGGCGTGATGATGCCCAGGCCACCGGCGGCGGCCAGGTCCCGGGAGAACGCGTCGACGCCGTAGCGGAAGACGGGGTTCCAGTAGGTCATCACCACGGCGTGGCCACCGGCGGCGGAAACCGCCTCGACCACGGTGAACAGGTCGCGCAGCCGGAACCCGGCCTTGAGCGCGGTCTCCGCGGCGGCCTGGATGACCGGGCCGTCCATCACCGGGTCGGAGTACGGGACGCCGACCTCGACCAGGTCGCAGCCCGCATCGATCATGCCCTTGAGCAGGTCGATCGAGCCGTCGACGGTGGGGAACCCGGCGGGCAGGTAGCCGATGAGCGCACCGCGGCCCTCGCCCCTGGTCCGCGCGAACACCGAGTCCAGGCCCATCTAGCTCTCCTCGTAGAAACCGAAGTACTTCGCCGCGGTGTCCATGTCCTTGTCACCGCGACCGGACAGGTTCACCAGGATGTGCCCCTCCGGCCCGAGTTCGCGGCCGAGCTTGAGCGCCCCGGCCAGGGCGTGCGACGACTCGATGGCCGGGATGATGCCCTCGGTGCGCGAGAGCAGCTGGAACGCTTCCATGGCTTCGGCGTCGGTCGCGGACCGGTACTCGGCGCGCTCGGTGTCCTTGAGCCAGGCGTGCTCGGGGCCGACGCCCGGGTAGTCCAGGCCCGCGGAGATCGAGTACGCCTCGATGGTCTGGCCGTCCTCGTCCTGCAGCAGGTACGACAGGGCGCCGTGCAGCATGCCGGGGCTGCCCTCGCTCAGGGTCGCGCCGTGCTCGCCGGAGTCGATGCCCTTGCCGCCGGGCTCGATGCCGACCAGCCGCACGCCGGGGTCGTCGATGAACCCGTGGAAGATGCCGATCGCGTTGGACCCGCCGCCGACGCACGCGGCGACCGCGTCGGGCAACCTGCCGGTCAGCTCCAGGTACTGGGCGCGGGCCTCGATCCCGATGACCTTGTGGAAGTTGCGCACCATCACCGGGAACGGGTGCCCGCCGGCGGCGGTGCCGAGCAGGTAGTGCGTGGTGTCCACATTGGTCACCCAGTCGCGCAGCGCCTCGTTGATGGCGTCCTTGAGGGTGCGCGAGCCGGACTTGACCGGGATGACCTCGGCGCCGAGCAGCTTCATCCTGGCGACGTTGAGCGCCTGCCGCTGGGTGTCGACCTCGCCCATGTACACGACGCAGTCCAGGCCCATCAGCGCGCACGCGGTGGCCGTGGCGACCCCGTGCTGGCCCGCGCCGGTCTCGGCGATGACCCGCTTCTTGCCCATCCGCTTGGTGAGCAGCGCCTGGCCCAGCACGTTGTTGATCTTGTGTGAGCCGGTGTGGTTGAGGTCCTCGCGCTTGAGGAACACCCGCGCCCCACCCGCGTGCTCGGCGAAGCGCGGTGCCTCGGTGAGCAGCGACGGCCGTCCGGCGTAGTCGCGCAGCAGCCGGGTGAACTCGGCGGTGAACTCCGGGTCCAGCCTGGCCTTGTCGTACTCGGCGGAGAGCTCGTCGAGGGCACCGATCAGCGCCTCGGGCATGAACCTGCCGCCGTAAGGGCCGAAGTGGCCCTTTGTGTCCGGGTCGTGCTCGCCCGGTGCGTGCACATCCACCTCGGGCTTGTCGGTCATCGGCCGGGCCTCGGGCACGCCGGGTGCGACCCAGCGGTGACCAGCTGCACCAGCGCGGCCTTCGGGTCGTCGGTGGCCACCAGGCCCTCGCCGACCAGCACGGCGTCCGCGCCCGCGCCCGCGTAGGTCATCAGGTCGCTCGGCCCGCGGACCCCGGACTCGGCGATCTTGATGGTCTCCAGCGGCAACCCGGGGGCCAGCCTGCCGAAGACGTCCCGGTCGACCTCGAGGGTGTGCAGGTTGCGCGCGTTGATGCCGATGACCCGCGCGCCCGCCTCCAGGGCGCGGTCGGCCTCCTCGGCGGTGTGCACCTCGACCAGCGCGGTCATGCCCAGCGACTCGACCCGGTCCAGCAGCGAGGCCAGCGCGTTCTGCTCCAGCGCGGCCACGATCAGCAGCACCAGGTCCGCGCCGTGCGCGCGGGCCTCGTGCACCTGGTATGGGCTCACGATGAAGTCCTTGCGCAGCAACGGGATGTCGACCTGGGCGCGGACCGCGTCGAAGTCGGCCAGCGACCCGCCGAAGCGGCGCTGCTCGGTGAGCACGCTGATGACCCGCGCGCCCGCCGCGGCGTAGTCCTTGGCCAGCGCCGCCGGGTCGGCGATGGAGGCCAGCTCGCCCTTGGACGGGCTGCGCCGCTTGACCTCGGCGATCACGCCGACGTCGGAGCCGCGCAGCGCGCTGAGCGCGTCACGCGGCGCGGCGGCCTTGGCCGCCAGTTCCTTGATGGTGTCGAACGGGATGGCCGCCTCGCGCACGGCGAGGTCTTCCCGGACACCGTCGATGATCGAGTCCAGTGTGCTCACCGCGCACCCCGAACCGATGTCTGGCTGGTGTAGTCCCTCACAACCACTGCCCCTTCCCGCCGAATTGATGCTAACTCCGGCCCGTTGCCCACCTCGGAACCGGGTCCTCGCTCTCAGTTCGGTGGTTGCCGGAGCGTAGGGTCCTGCCCCTCCGACAACGCCTCCCACAGGTCCTTCTCCCCGCGCGCGGACTCCTTCGCCGCCGCCGGGCTGCGGTAGCGACCGCCCATCCGGGGCGCCCGGTGCCCGGTGAGCACGAGCAACACGCCAGCGGCGACCATCAGGACGCCTCCCAACACCGCCAGGGCCTTCCCCGCGAACTCGGAGCCCTCCGCCAGGCCTGACCACACCGGTACCAGGCCCAGCAGGCCCACAACGGCCCCGAGCAGGCGTCGCCAGAGCCCGCTGAGCGCCAACGCCCCGGCGATCGCGGCCACGGCGAGCACGGCGAGCGGCACCAGCGCGGGGACCAGTTCCTCGCCCGGTACCGCCACGGTCGTGGTGGCACCGGTCCCCGGCCGATCGCGCACGGTGTGCTGCCACGGCAGCCGCGCGGCGCCCCAGAGCACGCCTGCCGCCACCGGCAGCAGCACCACCACGATCCACAGTGGACGCTTGCCCGCCGCCGGGGGCGCGGGCTCCGGGTCAGCCATGGGCACCGGTCGCCGGGCGCATGGTCTCGGCGGTGGCGATCGCGGCCAGCACCGCGCCCGCCTTGTTGACGCACTCCGTGTCCTCGGCCGCCGGGTTCGAGTCAGCGACGACACCGGCCCCGGCCTGCACGTACGCCACGCCGTCGCGGATCAGCGCGGTGCGGATGGCGATCGCGGTGTCGCCGTCGCCCGCGAAGTCCAGGTAGCCCACGACGCCGCCGTAGAGCCCGCGCCTGGTCGGCTCCAACTCCTCGATGAGCTCCATCGCGCGCGGCTTGGGCGCCCCGGAGAGGGTGCCCGCGGGGAAGCAGGCGGCGACCGCGTCGAAGGCGGTCTTGCCCTCGGCCAACTCGCCGGTCACGGTCGAGACGATGTGCATGACGTGGCTGTAGCGCTCGACCCGGAAGAAGTCGACGACCTGCACGGTGCCCGGTTTGCAGACCCGACCCAGGTCGTTGCGGCCCAGGTCGACCAGCATGACGTGCTCGGCGCGCTCCTTCTCGTCGGCGAGCAGGTCCTTCTCCAGGATCTGGTCCTCCTCCGGGTCCACCCCGCGCCAGCGGGTCCCGGCGATGGGGTGCGTGGTCGCCCGCCCGTCGCGCACGGTGACCAGGGCCTCCGGGCTGGAGCCGACGATGCTGAACCCGTCGAGCCGCAGCAGGTACATGTACGGGCTGGGGTTGGTGGTGCGCAGCACCCGGTAGATGTCGAGCGGGTCAGCCTCGGTGCGCACCTCGAAGCGCTGCGAGAGCACGATCTGGAACGCCTCGCCCGCCCGGATGGCCTCCTTGGCCGAGCGCACCGCCGCCTGGAACTCGCCGGGCTCGCGCCTGCGGGTGTACTCGGGCGTGGGTCGGTCGAAGGTGGCCGCAGTGGGGGCGGCGGGGGTCTGCAGGCCCAGCACCATCCGGTCGAGCCTGGCGACCGCGTCGTCGTAGGCGGCGTCCACCCGCTCCGGGGAGTCGTCCCAGTTCACCGCGTTGGCGATGAGGGTGATGGTGCCCTCGTGGTGGTCGAGCGCGGCCAGGTCGGTGGCCAGCAGCATGACCAGTTCCGGCAGGTCCAGGTCGTCCTCGGCGAGCTCGGGCAGCCGCTCCAGACGGCGCACGGCGTCGTAGCCGATGAAGCCGACCATGCCGCCGGTGAGCGGGGGCAGGCCGGGCAGCGGGTCGGTGTGCAGCAGCCGGACCGTCTCGCGCAGCGCCTCCAGCGGGTCGCCGCCCTGCGGCAGGCCGATCGGCGGGGTGCCGGTCCAGTGCGCCTCTCCGCCGGTGGCGGTCAGCGCGGCGGGGCTGTGCACGCCGACGAACGACCAGCGCGACCAGGAGCGGCCGTTCTCGGCGGACTCCAGCAGGAACGTGCCCGGGCGGTCGCCGGCGAGCTTGCGGTACACCCCGACCGGGGTCTCGGCGTCGGCGAGCACCCGCCGGACCACCGGGATGACCCGCCGGTCGGCCGCCAGGGCGTGGAACTGCTCCCTGGTGGGACTCACCTCACCCATGCCGCCCGTGGTCGACGCCGGGCGGGACGGGACACCGATCGCACTCACCATGGCGTCATTCTGCCGTGTGACCCGTGACCGTCCCGCGCGGGCCCATATTTCAACGCGTGTTGAACGACTGTCGCCGGTAGGCCATGATGGACAGGTGACGAGCTCCAACGGCGAACGCCGCCGCGGCAGGCGCCCCGGCGGCACCGACACCAGGACGGCCCTGCTGGGCGCGGCCCGCGAGGTCTTCACCGAGCAGGGCTACGACGGCGCCACCGTGCGCGCCATCGCCAAGCGGGCCGGGGTGGACGCCGCCATGGTCAACCACTGGTTCGGCGGCAAGGAGGCGCTCTTCGCCGAGGCGGTGCTGCAACTGCCGTTCAACCCGCGCGAACGCATCGCCGAGGTGCTCGGCTCCGGCGACCCGAAGACCCTGGGCGAGCGGGTCATCCGCACCTTCCTCACCGTGTGGGACGCCCAGGGCGGCGGCATCTTCGCCGCCCTCATCCGCAGCGTCGCCGCGCACGAGCACGTCGCCCTGGCGCTGCGCGAGTTCTTCCACAACAACGTCTTCAGCCAGTTCAGCGGGGTGGCCGACGACCACCCCGAGATCCGGGCGAACCTGGTCGCCTCGCAGATGATCGGCCTCGGGGTGGTCCGCTACGTGGCCCGGTTCGACCCGATCACCACCGCGGACGTGGAGGTCGTGGTGAAGGCGGTGGGGCCGACCCTGCAGCGCTACCTCACCGGTCCGCTGGACTGACGTCCAGCAGCGGCTTGGCGTCGAAGCAGGTGCGGTCGCCGGTGTGGCAGGCGCCG
The DNA here is from genome assembly GCF_016907695.1 of Actinokineospora baliensis. Taxonomy (NCBI): domain Bacteria; kingdom Bacillati; phylum Actinomycetota; class Actinomycetes; order Pseudonocardiales; family Pseudonocardiaceae; genus Actinokineospora; species Actinokineospora baliensis. Next base: position 6,669,869 of record NZ_JAFBCK010000001.1, read on the forward strand.
CCGGTCTGCTCGACCACCAGCAGCACGGTGTCGCCGTCGCAGTCGAGGCGGACGTCGTGCACGGTCTGGGTGTTGCCGGAGGTGGCGCCCTTGACCCACAGCTCACCGCGGCTGCGGGAGAAGTAGGTGGCCTGGCGGGTGGTCAGCGTCAGGTGCAGCGCCTCGTCGTTCATCCACGCCACCATCAGGACCTCACCGGTCCCCCGCTGCTGCGCCACCGCGCACACCAAGCCGTCCGCGGTGCGCTTGAGCAGCCCCGCGATCGCCGGGTCAAGACTGGTCACCGGTCACCTTCCCCATGAAGACCCGCGCCGGGCGGGTCAGCACCAACACGGCCGCGTACACGTGCGCCGCGGCCAACACCCCCGAGCCGATCCGGATCCACAGCGGCACCGGGCTCAACGCGATCGCGGCGTGCGCGACGGCCGCGAGCCCGGCGAACACCAGCACCGGGGTGGCGAACTTGCCCGCGAACACGCTCGCGCCCGCCAGCACCCCGATGACGCCGAGCAGCAGCGGGAAGGTCAGCGCACCGGAGTCACCGCGCGCCACGCCGAGACCGACGAACGCGAGCGCGGCGCCGACCAGCAGCAGGCTCGCGACCTTGACCTCGAGCGGGCGGGTCACCTGACCTCGACCCCGGCGCCGCGCAGCGCGTCCTTCACCTCGCCGATGCGCAACTGTCCGAAGTGGAACACGCTGGCGGCCAGCACCGCGTCGGCGCCCTCGGCCACCGCGGGCGGGAAGTGCGCCAGGTCCCCCGCGCCGCCGCTGGCGATCAGCGGGACGTCCACCCTGGCCCGGACCAGGCGGATCAGCTCGAGGTCGAACCCGGCCTTGGTGCCGTCGGCGTCCATCGAGTTGAGCAGGATCTCCCCGACGCCCAGCTCCTGGCCCCTCTCGGCCCACTCGACGGCGTCGATCCCGGTGCCGCGGCGCCCGCCGTGCGTGGTGACCTCGAACCCGGACGGGGTCGGCTGGGCCCCCTCCGGCACCCGGCGGGCGTCGACCGACAGCACGACGCACTGGGCGCCGTAGCGGCGGGAGGCCTCGCCGAGGAACTCGGGGCGGGCGATGGCGGCGGTGTTGATGCCGACCTTGTCCGCGCCCGCGCGCAACAGCCGGTCGATGTCCTCGACGGTGCGCACGCCGCCGCCGACGGTCAGCGGGATGAACACCTGCTCCGCGGTCCGGCGCACCACGTCCAGCGTGGTCTCCCGGTCCGAAGAGGACGCCGTGACGTCCAGGAAGGTCAGCTCATCGGCCCCTTCGGCGTCGTAGGCCGCCGCGAGCTCGACCGGGTCCCCGGCGTCGACGAGGTCGGTGAAGTTGACCCCCTTCACCACCCGCCCAGCATCGACGTCGAGGCAGGGGATCACACGGACCGCTACTGGCATGCCCCCGAGCCTACGTGCCCGCGATACTGGACCAAGAGACCGGGCGAGGGGGTGCGGAGTGACCAAGAGCGGCCGACGGCCCGGCCCCACCGAGACCCGCGCGCACATCCTCGCCGCCGCCCGTGCCCAGTTCGCCGCCCACGGCTACCAGGGCGCCACTATCCGCGCGATAGCCGCGGCGGCCGGCGTCACCCCGGCGCTGGTGCACCACTTCTTCGGCAGCAAGGACCGCGTTTTCTCGGCTGCATTGGACCTACCGATCAACCCAGACCTGATCGTCGCCACCCTGCTCGAAGGCCCCCGAGACCAGATCCCCGAACGCCTGGTCCGCCTGTTCTTGGGTCTGTGGTCGGCCCCGGAGTCGTCGAAGCCCCTGCACGCCCTGATCCGCTCGGTGTCCACCAGCGAGGCGGCGGCAATGATGTTCCGCCAGTTCCTGGAGCGGGCCATGCTCACCAAAATCACCCAAGCCCTCGGCGTCCCCCACCTCAACGCCACCGCCGCGGCCTCCCAACTGGTCGGCATGGCCCTGGTCCGCTACGTGGTGAAGGTCGAACCCCTGGCCTCCGCCACGGACGAGGAAGTAGTCACCCTCCTCTCCCCCGTTCTCCGCCTCTACCTACTCCCCTAGAGCCCCAACCAGCCCGTCCGCGACAGACAGCACATCAGCAGCCCGATCAGTCCCAGCTCCCCCGCGTTCACCTCAAGCTCCAGCTCCCAGCACGCCGCCGGGCGAGCCAGTCCCCGCTTCCCGCACTCCCCCAACTCCCCGCGTTTCCCCTAGTGCCTAGCTCCCCGCCCGCCACCGAGCGAAGCGGTCCGCGATCTCGGTGGCCTGGTCGAGCATGGTCTTGGCGCTGATGCGGACCTCCTCCAACTCCAGGTCCCGGTCCACCATCGCCGCTGATCGGCCGTCCGGGCCCCGCCACCGGCTCTGCGTCTTCTTCTCCAGCGACACCGCCTTGCGCAGTTGGGCGACCGCTCGGTGGTCACCTCGGGCCAGGTCGCGCCGGATCGGGATGAGCAGGACGAGGAACCGGTGGGCGGTTGTGCTGACGTCGAGGCGGGCCATTTCCAGGGCGTCTCGGGTGGGGGCGGCGAAGGTGGTGTCCATGTCGAAGGCGCCGAGGACCCGCTGGAGCGCGTCGGCGGCGGTGCCACCTGCGTCGAGGTCGGCGATGGCCGATTCCCAGGTCTCGATGGCGGCTCGCAGGTGGTCGAGGAACTGTTCGGGTGCCGGGTGGCCGCGCAGGGCGGTGGGGGCCAGTTCCTCGATCGGGGCTAAGTCGGCGGGCATCGGGGACCTCCGGTGGTGGGGGTGATCACGCTAGGACCTGGCACGCACCGGGTGAAGACCTTGACGCGGGAAACTCATCGCGCGCAGAATTAAACACATGGCCAATTCTGTTGTCACCGTCTCCGGGCTGCGGGTCGTCCGCGGTGGCCGGGACGTGCTGCGCGGCGTGGGGTTCGAGATCCCGCGCGGCTCGGTCACCGGGCTCCTCGGCCCCAGTGGCTGCGGCAAGACCACCCTGATGCGCGCGATCGTGGGCGTGCAACTGATCGCCGAGGGCACCGTCGAGGTGCTGGGCAGGCCCGCGGGCCACCCGGACCTGCGCTCCCGCATCGGCTACGCCACCCAGAACCCCGCCGTCTACGCGGACCTGACCGTCGCCGAGTGCCTGCGCTACTTCGCCGCCGTCCTCGGCGCCCCCGCGGCCGACGTCGACCGGGTGCTCGCCGAGGTGGACCTCGCCGACCGGGGCGGCCAGCTGGTCGGCAGCCTCTCCGGTGGGCAGCGCGGGCGCGCGAGCCTGGCGGTGGCCCTGCTCGGCTCCCCCGAATTGCTGGTGCTCGACGAGCCGACGGTGGGTCTGGACCCGGTGCTGCGCGAGGACCTGTGGGACCTGTTCCACCGGCTCGCCGCCGCCGGGACGGCGTTGGTGGTCTCCAGCCACGTCATGGACGAGGCCGCGCGCTGCGACCGGCTGCTGTTCCTGCGCGAGGGCGTGGTCCTGGCCGACGACACCCCCGACGGTCTGCGGGCCGAGACCGGGCAGGCGGACCTGGAGCAGGCGTTCCTGCGGTTGGCGAGGGCGGCGGCATGAGGGCGACCGTGACGGCGCGGCGGGTGCTGACCCAACTGCGCCACGACCCGCGCACCATCGTGATGCTGCTGCTGGTGCCGACCCTGCTGATCACCCTGCTGCGGTTCGTCTTCAACGACGAGCACGCCTTCAGCCGCACGGCGCCCGCGCTGCTCGGCGTCTTCCCGTTCGTGATCATGTTCCTGGTCGCGTCGGTGACCACGCTGCGCGAGCGCACCACCGCCACCCTCGAGCGGCTGATGACCCTGCCGATGGGCAAGCTGGACCTGATCCTGGGCTACGCCATCGCGTTCGGCCTCATCGCCGCGGCACAGGTCGGGGTCGCGACGGCGGTCAGCGTGCTGTGGCTGGGGCTCGACGTGGTCGGTTCGGTGTGGACACTGCTGCTGATCGCCGTGCTCGACGCGCTGCTCGGCATGGCACTGGGCCTGTTCGTCAGCGCGTTCGCGACCAGCGAGTTCCAGGCGATCCAGTTCATGCCACTGTTCGTGCTGCCCCAGTTCCTGCTGTGCGGGTTGCTGCAGCCGCGCGAACGGATGGGCTGGTTGCTGAACTGGCTCTCGGACGTGATGCCGCTGTCCTACGCGGTCGACGCGCTCAGCCACGTCACCCGCTCCGCCGAGTTCACCGGGGCGCTGGCGGTGGACCTGGCCGTGGTGACCGGGTGCGTGCTCGCGGCGCTGGCGCTCGGCGCGGCGACGCTGCGCCACAGGAGCGCCTGAACGGCAGCCCTGAACGGCAATAAGGTAGGCCGATCAGCGGATTCCGGTGTGTCCGGTTCGCCGCCTACCGTCGGGTGTTGTCCTCTCGGGGAAGGCGGCTCCCATGCGGTTGCTGGCGGCGCTGTGCGCTGGGCTGTTCATCGTCCTCACCGCGCCGACGGCGTCGGCGGGGCAGGTCCTGGTCGGCGGCGACCGGGTGGTGATCGGCGGCAAGGTCTGCGTGATCGGGTTCAACGCCCGCACCACCGCGGGCGCCCGCAAGATCATCACCACCGGTGCGTGCGCGGGCACCACGAGCCCGGTCGGCGTGGTCGACGCGCCACCGGACTCGACGTCGACACCGTTGGTGCGCACCGGTCCCGCGTCGACGACCGTGGTGAAGGGCGCGACCGAGGCCGCGATCGGCGCGCAGGTGTGCCGCTACGGCCCGACCACCGGGTGGCGCTGCGGAACCGTGCAGGCCAAGAACCAGACGGTCAACTACCCCGGCGGGACGGTCACCGGTCTCACCAGGACGAGCATGTGCGTCGAGCCGGGTGACGCGGGTGCCCCGGTGCTGGCGGGCGGCCAGGCGCAGGGCGTGGTCGTCGGCGGCTCCGGCAACTGCTCTGCCGGTGGCACCAGCTACTTCATGCCGATCCGCCAGGTGCTGAGCGCCTATGGTCTGGTCCTCTACACCGGGTGATCGCCTACGATCCGGTCCCGAGTGGAGACACGAGATCATTCGGGGGCAGTCATGGGTCGTCCAGGTAGGTTAGCCGCGCTCGCGGTCGGGGTGCTGGCGTTGGTGTCCGGCTGCACCCAAGTGGTCGCACCACCGCCGCACCGCGCCAAACCGGTGCCGAACTACAAGCCAGCGCCGGTGGACGTGAAGAAGATCCTCGGTGACCTCCCGACGTTGGACCCGTGCTCGCTGATCGACCCGGCGGACTTCGGCGGCGGGAAGATCATCGGCTCCGGGTCGTGGGACGAGTGCCCGCTGACGCTGCCGACCGGGACCGGCCAGGTGACGGTGACCGTCGGCGCGATCGACAAGGTCGAGGCGTTCGCCGCGGTGTCCACGCCGGAGGAGAAGGACGGCTTCACCACGTCGGTCTACTCCAGCCCGATGGCCCCGTGCGGCAGGCTGCTGCACCTCGGCGACGGCACCGCGTTGTCGGTGCACGTGCTGCGGCCGGGCGAGGGCAGCGGAACCGTGGTGTGCCCGCAGATCGCCACCGGTTTCGACAAGATGTTGCAGCGCTTGCGGAAGAACCCGAAGGTGGTCAAGCACAGCACTTTCGCGCCCGGCTCGATGGCGGCGTTGGATCCGTGCGTGGTCATACCGCCCGCGGCGGTCGCCGCGTTCCCGACCCGGAAGTCCTGGCCCGCCAAGCACACCTGCGAGTGGTCGGACTCCGCGCAGAGCACGGCACGCGTGATCTTCGGGCTCACCTCGCCGTCGCTGCACACCCCGTTCCCGATGATCACGGTGGCGGGCAGGCAAACCGAGAAGTTCGACATCCCCAGCGGCAACGACTCGATCTGCATCCTGTCGACGAACGGGCGCCCGGCCGGGCGGACCGACGGCCAGGTGGAGAGCGCCTCGCTCGCGCTCACCCTGCGCGGCACCCGCGACACCGCCGCCACCTGCGCCCAGGCCGTCCAGATGGCCGAGCAGATGTGGCCGGTGGTGCCGCCCGCGTAACCCGGGCAGGCGGCACCACCGGTGATCAGGCGACCGGACCGGAGACCGACTTCACCTTCTGCGACCCGTCGGCGGTGGCCAACGACTTGGCGTACTTCACGGTGGAGGTCGGGCTGAGCCGATCGGCCACGTAGTACCAGTCGGTCTGCACGCGCTGCGGGTTGACGTCGACGACCGAGTAGCCGTGCGAGTCCAGTTCCACGTAGCGCACGTGCAGGTTGCCGACCTGCAGCGCGGCCTCCGCGGCGACCGACAGGGTGCGCGGGTCGACCTTGAGCAGGTCGTCGATGTTGTCGCTGGTGACCGAGGTGGTGACGAACTCGGTGGCCACGGAGTTGCCGTTCCACCAGTAGCTCGACCGGTCGATCGGCACGTCGGCGCCCCAGGAGGAGTGGATGTCGCCGGTGAGGAACACGGTGTTCTTGACCCGGTTGTCGCGCAGGTGCCCGAGCAACTCCTGGCGGTCGGCGGTGTAGCCGTCCCAGGCGTCGGCGTTGGCGGCGACGCTGCCGACCGGCAGGCCGAGCAGCGAACCGAGCGACTCCAGGAACTTCGACTCGACGGTGCCCAGCGAGATCGGGGTGATCATCACCGAGTTGCCGACCAGCTTCCACTTGGCGTCGGTGCCCGAGAGCCCGCTCTTGAGCCAGGCCATCTGCGGGTCGCCGGTGATGGTGCGGTTCGGGTCGCCGGGGTCGCCGTTGGACGGGGTGGTCTGCTTGGAGCGGTAGCTGCGCAGGTCCAAAAGGGACAGTTCGGCGAGGCGGCCCCAGCGGAAACGGCGGTAGATCTCGCCGCCCGCGCCTTGGCGGACCGGCATCCACTCGAAGTACGCCTGCCGGGCGGCGGCTTTGCGCGCGTTCCAGTCGCCCTCGTTGGGCTGGTGGTTCTCCGCGCCACCGGACCAGGTGTCGTTGGCGTACTCGTGGTCGTCCCAGGTGATGAACCAGGGCTGGGCCGCGTGCAGCGCCTGCAGGTCCGGGTCGGTCTTGTACTGGGCGTGCCTGCGGCGGTAGTCCGACAGGGTCAGCATCTCGTTGGCAGGCACGTGCGGGCGGATCGTCACGCCACGCGCACCGTAGCCGCCCGCTTGGTACTCGTAGAGGTAGTCGCCGACGTGCAGCACGCCGTCGAGGTCGGCGCGGGCGGCGAGGTGGCGGTAGGCGGAGAAGTAGCCCGCCTGCCAGTTGGAGCAGGACACCAGGCCCAGGCGCAGCTTGCTGACGTCGGCGTTGGCGGCGGGCGCGGTGCGGGTGCGGCCGGTGGCCGAGCGCACGCCGTCGAGGCTGAACCGGAAGTAGTAGGCGGTGCCAGGGGCCAGGCCCGCGGCGGCGACCTTGACGGTGTGGTCGCGGTCGGGGCCGGTGGTGGCCGCGCCGGACTGGACGACTCCGGTGAAGGCGGCGTCGGTGGCCACCTCCCAGCGGACCTCGACGGTCGGGCCGAGGCCCGAGCCGGGGGTGGCCTCGGGGGTGGGGGTGACGCGGGTCCAGAGCAGGACGCCGTCGGGCAGCGGGTCACCGGAGGCGACGCCGTGGGCGAACTGGGGGACGGCGGCGGCGGACGCGGTGCCTGCGAGGGCGGCGGGGATGAACAGGGCGCCTCCGGCGATCGCGGAGGACTTGAGGAAGACGCGGCGGTTCGGAGACGTGGTGGGCTCAGTGGGAGTCACGCCTGCCAGTGATACACCGGCAAGGCAAGTGTCACACCTACCGCCGGGGTGAACATCATCGGAACTCGCCCTTGACTCGCGCGGCCCCTGCCTGCATTCTTAACTCGTTGGTTTCAGAACGAGATGGTTATGGAGGCGGATCGGGGATGGTTGACCAGCTCAGCGCGGTCTTCGCCGCCCTCGCCGACCCGACGCGCCGGGCGATCCTGGCGCGGTTGCGCGACGGCGAGGCGACGGTGGCCGAACTGGCCGAGCCGTTCGCGATGTCGCAGCCCGCGGTGTCCAAGCACCTCAAGGTGCTCGAACAGGCCGGGCTGATCACCAGGACCCGGCGGGCGACCGCCCGGTTGAGCCACCTGCGGGCCGAGCCGCTGCGCGCGGCCCGCGAGTGGCTCGGCGACTACCGCGCGTACTGGCGCGAGAGCCACGACCGCCTCGACGACTTGCTCACCGAACTGCAGGAGAAGGACACATGAGCGACACCGTGATCACCGCCGAGCCCGGCAGCCCCTACGTCGAGATCACCCGCGAGTTCGACGCCCCCGCCGAGCTGGTCTTCCGCGCCTACACCGACCCGGACCTGGTCGCGCGGTGGCTCGGCCCGCGCAGGCTGACCATGAAGGTCGACCACTGGGACCTGCGCCACGGCGGCGGCTACCGCTACACCCACATCGACCCCGCGGGCGGCGAGTACCACTTCCGCGGCACCTTCCACGGCACCCCGTCGGTGGCCGACGGGTTCGTCCAGACCTTCGAGTTCGAGGGCGCGCCCGGGCAGGTGGCCCTGGAGCGGGTGACCTTCACCGAGGTCGACGGCAAGACCACCGTCCACGGCCTCAGCGTCGGCTTCTCGGTCGAGAGCCGCGACGAGTTCCTGGCCAGCGGCATGGAGCACGGGGTCCGCGACTCCTACGAGCGGCTCGCCGAACTGCTGGTCACGCTCGGCTAACCTTGGTCGGCATGGACGCGTGGACCGCCCTCGGCGAGGGCAAGTACCTGCTGGTGACCACGTTCAAGCGCGACGGAACCCCGGTCCCCACCCCGGTCTGGGTCGCCCCCGACGGCCCAGACCTGGTCTTCTGGACCGTCCGCGACTCCTGGAAGGTCAAACGCCTCCGCCACACCCCCCGAGTCGAGGTAGGCCCCTGCGACCTGCGCGGCACCCCACTCGGCGAGTCGAGGCCCGCCACAGCCCGCCTCCTCGACGACCCCGAGTCCGAGCGGGTCCGCCGCCTCATCCAACGCAAGTACGGCATCCTCGGCTGGCTCACCGTCGGCGGCAGCCGCCTCCGCCGAGGCACCAAAGGCACCGTCGGCGTAGCTCTCACCCCCGCCTCCTAACCGCCCGTCCGAGCGAACCTCCACCTCGACACCCGCACCTCCCCAGGTCGCGGTTGTCCACAACCCCCCTACCCATCCACAGCTTTCCGCCACCCCCTTCGCGCACCCCCACACCGACTAGACTGGCACCGGGGACGCCCCCCAAGAGGTGTGGTGGGGGCTGGGCCCACACGGGGAGGGTCTCCGGCGACTGGAGGCCAGCGCAGCGGAGCTCAACCTGGCCTGCGACTTCCGCTACGTGTGCGCAACGAAGACCGCGATCCTTCAACGTCACCCGGTTGGCCGCTCCCAGCAAGCTCGTTCGGATGGCACGCTCCGAGAAAGCAGCCCGTAGAACCCCTGGTTCTGCGGGCTGCTTGATTTATGGCCTCTTCCCACCCGTACCCGGCATCAGCCCACCGGCGATTCCCGTGACAACGGAGGTCGCCCCCGTGCCCACGAGCGTGCTCACCTGGATCCAGCAGAACGTCCTGCCCGCCTGGGTGGTCGTGATCGCCGCCCTGGCCGCCGTCCTGCTGTGGGCGCTGACCTCACTGTCGCGGCTGGTCCACACGCACCGCGCCCGCCACCAGGCGCTGCGCGGCAACCAGGAAGAACGCGCCGCGGCCCGCTGGCTCCTCGAACACGATGCCAGACAGGCGAAGCGCAGACCCAGAGGCGGCTAGCCGCCGAGTTGTCCACAGCCCGCCCGCCGCACACCCGATCCTGTCGGCCAGTCCCAGTAAGCTGTATATCGGGGGCTGCTCAGATCAATTCGATCTTGCCAACAACACCGCACCCCGCCCAAAACCCTTTCGGCACAAAAGAATCCGCCGCCGAGCGACCTGGCGGCCGCGCCAACCGACCCGATCCCCCGCCCGCTCCCCTCGACAACCCGACACCCGAGTTGTCCACAGCCCACCCGCAGCACGACCGTTCCCGTCGGCCATTCCCGGTAAGCTGTATATCGGGGGCTACTCAGGCCGACATGATCTTGCCGAGAGCCCTCACCGCACCGCAGCCAGAGCCTCCGGCAGCGTGAAGTTCCCGTTGTACAAGGCCTTGCCGATGATCGCACCCTCCACACCGGACACCCGCGATAGCGCGATCAGGTCGTCCACACTGGACACACCGCCCGACGCGACGACCGGGGCCGGGGTTTCGCCGCACACCGACCGAAGCAGGTCGACGTTCGGGCCCTGCAGCGTGCCGTCCTTGCTGACGTCGGTCACCACGTAGCGGGCGCAGCCGTCGCGGTCGAGTCGCGCGAGGACCTCCCACAGGTCGCCGCCGTCCTTGGTCCAGCCGCGGGTGGCGACGCGGTGTTGGCCGTCGACGATGCGGACGTCGAGGCCGACGGCGATGCGGTCGCCGTGGGCGGCGATCGCGCGGGCGCACCACTCGGGGTTCTCCAGGACCGCGGTGCCGAGGTTGACCCGCGCGCACCCGGTCGCCAGCGCGGCCTCGAGCCCGGCGTCGTCGCGGATGCCGCCGGACAGCTCGACCTTCACGTCCAGCGTGCCGACGACCTCGGCCACCAGCGCCCGGTTGTCACCCCGCCCGAACGCGGCGTCGAGGTCGACCAGGTGCACCCACTCGGCGCCGCCGTCCTGCCAGGCGAGGGCGGCTTGCAACGGGGAGCCGTACTCGGTCTCGGTCCCGGCCTCCCCCTGGGTCAGGCGGACGGCTTGTCCGTTGGAGACGTCGACGGCGGGCAGCAACTGGAAGCTCACCCGGGCAGCCTAACCGGTGACGTCGGCGAGCCAGTTCTCCAGCAGCTGCGCGCCCGCGTCACCGGACTTCTCGGGGTGGAACTGGGTCGCCGATAGCGGCCCGTTCTCCGCCGCGGCGACGAAATCGGTGCCGTGCGTGGCCCACGTCACCAGCGGCGCGGGCATCGGCGGCTCGGGGTTGAGCTCCCACGTGCGGGCGGCGTAGGAGTGCACGAAGTAGAACCGCGTGTCCGGCGCCATGCCGTTGAACAGCACGGACTTCTCCGGCGCCCGAACGGTGTTCCACCCCATGTGCGGCACGACATCGGCCTCGAGCCGGTCGATCACCCCGGGCCACTCCGCGCACCCCTCGGTCCGCACGCCGTGCTCGATGCCCTGCGCGAACAGGATCTGCATGCCGACGCAGATGCCCAGCACCGGGCGCCCACCCGCGAGCCTGCGGCCGATGATCCGCTCACCGCGCACCGCCAGCAGCCCCGCCATGCACGCCGCGTACGCCCCGACCCCGGGGACCACGAGCGCGTCGCACTCGAGCGCGGTCTGGAAGTCTCCGGTCACCTCGACCTCGGCGCCCACCCGGCGCAGCGCGCGCTCGGCCGATCGGAGGTTCCCGGACCCGTAATCCAACACGACGACTGATGCCACGCAGGTCAGCGTAGTCGCCGCCCGCCGTGACAAAACCGTGACATCCGACCGCGGTTGAGCGGCGCCGCCACCGGGTAACCCCTTGACGTCTGGTGGGTTCTGGGGATGGAGGCACCCATGGCGGGGTTGGACAGGAGGCCGGTTCGCTGGTCGTTAGCCGCGGTGCTCACCGTGGCCGCGGGCGTGAATGTCTACCTCTCGTTGGCTGAGGGTGTTTGGTGGCCCCTCGCCCTGGCGGCGATCTGGATCGGCTTCGCCGCAGCGCTCTTCCTCCCCGCACCGGAGCCGGTAGAGATCCCCGCCCCGCGCACCGCCCGCGAAGCCCTCGCCCTCGAAGGCTGGAACCTGCCCACCAGCCTCGCGACCCGCTAGGCCGCCCGCCCGACGGACGAGCGGCGCACCGGTCGCCTCAGTCGGCCACCCACACCACGTGCGGCGTGACCTCCGCACGCCCGCCGAACAACGGCAACGCGTGCTCCGCCGACCGAACGCTGAGCCGCGTCGACCCGTCCTCGCTAACCACCGCCGCGTGGTCGTCGAACTCCATGCCCCACGCGGCGATCCGCAGGTCCACCCGCTCGCCCAGTTCCTGCACGACCGCGAACAGCCGCGGCGCCTGGTCCCGCACGATCTCCCGGGTGATCTCCCCGAACTCCGCCTCGCCGACAACGCCACTACCAGCCACGACTACCATCAGTGCCTCCTCGAGTACCCACGCGGCACGATCGCCGCGGGTCGAGGTCTAGAGTGTATCTGGACGTCCAGTTTAGGAAGTGGACGTCCATTGATTCACTCGATCGTGCGACCCCGGAGGTTGATCGGTTTGAGTCAGGACAACGCCACCGTCCGGCGCTGGCACCTGTCGAACAGGCTGCGTGAGCTGCGCGAACACGCGGGCCTCACCCACGACCAGGTCATCGAGCGACTCAAGGGCACCGGCAAGTGGTCCCGCCCCAAGCTCTCCCGCATCGAGAACCGCGAACAAGGCGTGAAGACCCGCGAAGTCGAACAACTCCTCGACGTCTACCAGGTCACGGACCCGGCACTACGCGAGGAGTTGGTCGACCTGGCCAACACCGCCCACCAGCGCGGCTGGATGCTCGACATCCGCAAGAGCCTCCCGCAGGACTTCCACGCGGTCTTGAACTGGGAAGCCGCGCTGGTGGGGCGACGGCAGTTCGAAACGCTGCTGGTTCCCGGGCTGCTGCAGACAGCCGACTACGCCAGAAGCCTGATCACCGGGATCCACCCCTCATTGTCCGAAGAAGAGGTGGAGAACCGAGTCGCCGCTCGGATGGCCCGGCAACAGATCCTCAACCGGTCGAATCCCGCCCAACTCCACGCGATCCTGGACATGGGCGTGCTGGAACGCCCCGTCGGCTCGGCGCGGATCATGCGAAACCAACTCCGCCGGTTGGTCGAAGCCGCAGAGGCATCTCACATCACCGTTCAGGTGCTGCCAAAGTCAGCAGGCGCCAGCCCAGCGCTGGAAGGACCGTTCTCCATCCTCACCCTCCCAGACCCCGTGCCCGACACGGGATACGCAGAAGGTCCGCTGCGGGCTGTGTACATCGAGGACCGAGAGGAAGTCCGGGCCTACACCCTCCGCTTCGGTAGGCTCATGGCCGAGTCCCTCTCTGCGGCCGAGTCGGCAAGAGTCATAACCGATGCCGCCCAACACATCCAGGAGGCGTAGATGACCAACCAGCCCCGATGGCGCAAGAGCTCCTACTCCGGCGGCGGCGGCCAAGGCGGCGGCGACTGCGTCGAGCTAGCCCACTTCCCCACCACCGCCGCGATCCGCGACAGCAAAGCCCCCCACACCCCACCCCTCCACGTCTCCCCCACCACCCTCACCGCCTTCATCACCACCCTCAAGTAGCGTGGCAAGGAGCCAAACCATGCCAACCCACTGGCGCAAAAGCAGCTTCTCCGGCGGCGGTGGCGACATCGGCGGCGGCAACTGCGTCGAGGTGGCCAGCTTCGGCGCAACAACCGCTATCCGCGACAGCAAGGCCCCACACCAGCCGCCGCTGCGCTTCCCGACCCCCGACATGGCGGCTTGCCTTTCCTTCATCCAGGCGGACAATTTCAGCCGTGACTAGCATTCACTGGCGCAAGAGCTCCTACTCCGGCGGCGGCGGCCAAGGCGGCGGCAACTGTGTGGAACTAGCCCACTTCCCCACCACAGTCGCCATCCGCGACAGCAAAGCCCCCCACAACCACCTCCACATCTCCCCCACCACTCTCACCGCCCTGATCACCACCCCCAAGTAGCCCCAGACGGAGCCATACATGCCAACCCACTGGCGCAAAAGCAGCTTCTCCGGCGGCGGCGGCCAAGGCGGCGGCGAGTGCGTCGAACTGGCCCACTTCCCCGCAACAATCGCCATCCGCGACAGCAAGACCCCCAACACCCCACCCCTCCACTTCCCCACTCCCACCCTCACAGCCTGGCTTTCCACCCTCCCCACAACCACTTTCACCCGCCCCTAACCCCGCCGCCGCGCAGTCCCCACCGCGCGGCGGCCCACTTCAAGGCGAACCCGCTCCGCCGAACAGCCCATTCCCGCACACCCCGCCCATCTCCCTGATACGACCGCCGGTGTAGCACCCCTGCCTCGACGGGTGAACACGCGAAGATCACCTATGCGCACCCCACGGGGCCGCTGCTTTCCTTGTGCCGCAAGGAATCAGCCCCCGTGATCGGAGACTCCGTGCCCCGACGTGCCATGCGCCGCGCAGCACTCAGCCTGACGACGCTGCTGTCCCTGTTCGCCATCCTCACCCCACAAGCGGGCGCCACCACCCAGGACGTCGACCCCTGCGCCGGCCGTTCCAAGGGATATCCCCTGCTCACCATCCCCGCCTCGGACACCGACGGGCTCGCCATGGACGTGAGCCTCAAGTGCGGGGAGCAACTGGGCCCCGGCTACCGGTGGGGCCTGCGGCACATCGTCGCCAACCACGCGAGGCTGCTTGCCCCGACGGACTGGGCCGACCTCCAGCGATGCGTGGAACTATTGGCGACGAACTGGGACGGGGCATTGGACTCCGGCACCCAGATCCTGCTCCACCGCACCGCCCGCGACGGCATCGTCTGGCAGATGTGGGTCTGGGACACCTCGTCCCAACGCGGAGTCGCCACGATCTTCGCCACCGACGCCCAACACTCCGACCGCCCCTGGGACAGTTGCCTCTAACCCCCCTCACCTACGGCAACCGAGCCTCAACCCTCTCCGCCGCCCCCATCGCCACTCCACACAACCCCGCCGAATCCCCACCAATAGCCCGAACATCCACCCGCGACGACACCGTCACCTCTAGCGCGACGATGCACCCCGAGTCCGAGTCACCCAGGGCTTTGACGCCGTTGTGCTTGCCTATCCGCACGGGAGACTTCTCCTGGCTGGTGACCAGGTCGCCGACCGCGAGTTCCTTGAAGAAGGTCACGCTGATCGAGTAGCTGTCGGCGATGACGGGCTTCTCGACCCGCCACAGGCACGAACTCCTGCTCGCCGTATCAGTGGCCTTGCCCTCGTCTGTGATCCCCAGGGCCTGGGCATCCGAGCCCGACAGCAATGCACACGCCTTGATCACGTCCGGCTGCGGAGTGCTCGGGTCACCGGACACGGTAGGCCGGGAGGTGGAGGTCGACGCCTCGATTGCGGTCCCCGGCGTGTTAGCGGTACACCCGGCCGCCAGAATCACCGCGCCCGACACCCAACCAAGCCACAAACGCCTCAACCGATACCCCGTCACCCATCCCCCAGCCTGCGCGCGGACTGCTCGTCTGATGCCTCATAGCTTGCCATCGCCTGGAGAATGGCCTGCTCGGCGTCGAGCAACGACTCCCTCAGCTTCAGCACTTGGGTCAAGAAACCCTGGTCATCGCTGGCGACCTTCTGGAGGTAGGGCTTCATCACCTGGGCGTTGGCCGAGGTGCCCAGCTTCGCCTCCTGGCGCAGGAGCTCCAGGTTGACGCGCTCGCTGTCGATCCACGCCACCAGTTCACGGATAGGCTTCAGCAGGGCCTGGCCGCCGTGGTTGTTGACGGCGAAGGAGCCCTGGGCGGCAAGCGCCGCGAAGGCGGCCATGCTCGCCCCGATCACAGGGAGGGCTTCCGGCGGAGGCGACTCACTCACGGCAACGACCGTAACCAGGTTGCCCCAGTCACATCGCGCGAACGAGCCCGGATACTCCGAACGTGGAGACCGGCAACACAAATGGGGTGTCGGGAGGTGAGGGGGCGTGCTGTACTAGCGCCACATGGAAGACAAGATGATGATTCGCCTCTCGAAGAGGCTTTCGAAGGTTCTCCGGCACGATCCCGGCAGTATCGGTGTCACCCTCGACCCAGCCGGTTGGATCGCCGTTGATGAGCTGCTCAAGGCTCTGGCCGAGCACGGCACCAGGATGTCCCGGGCGACGCTGGAGCGAGTGGTGGCTGAGAACAACAAGTCCCGCTTCGCGTTCGACGACACCGGCTCCCGCATCCGCGCCAGTCAGGGGCACACCGTCGCGGTTGAGCTTGGGTTGCCTGAGGCGACTCCTCCCCCGGTGCTCTACCACGGCACCGTCGCCGCGGCTTTGGGCGGGATCCGGGCTGAGGGGTTGCGGCCGATGAAGCGGCACCACGTGCACCTGTCCGCCAATGTCGAGACGGCCATGAATGTGGGGGCGCGGCGGGGGAAGCCGGTGGTGCTCGGGGTTGACGCGGCGGGGATGGGTGCGGCGGGGTACGTGTTCCTCATCAGTGCCAACGGCGTGTGGTTGACCGAGCGGGTGCCGGTGGAGTACCTCGACCTACCTGGAGCTGCCGGGTAGTGTCGACGGGGTGTCCACACTGCCCGAGTCACTGACCATCGGCGAGGTCGCCGAGCGCAGCGGGGTCCCGCACACGGCGCTGCGGTTCTACGAGGAGCGGGGGCTGATCTTCGCCGAGCGGACCGCGGGCAACCAGCGGCGGTACCCGCGCGCCGTCCTGCGCAGGCTGGCGTTCATCCGCACCGCGCAGCGGGTCGGGCTGAGCCTGGAGGAGATCCACGACGCGCTGGACACGTTGCCGGAGCGGCGGACGCCGACGAAGGTGGACTGGGCGCGGCTGTCGAAGTCGTGGCGCAGCGAACTGGAGGCGCGGATCGACTCGCTGCAGCGGCTGCGCGACAACCTCACCTCGTGCGTGGGCTGCGGCTGCCTGTCGCTCAAGTCGTGCCACCTGGTCAACACCGACGACCGCTTGGCGGCCTTCGGACCCGGCGCGCCGAGGTTGAAGGCCGCCAGTGAAGGCGGAATAGACTAGTACCAGGCGATGGCCCCGCCGAGGGCCAATAGCGCCAGGACCGCCAGCACCGCGGCGGCCGCCCGGGAGTTGTTCTTCCAGGTCGTGTAGACGCCGCCGACGAGGATGCCCGCCAGGGCGATGAGGGCCACGACCACCACTTCGCGCGGCACTACAGCACACCCTTGGTGGACGGGACGCCGCCGATGCGCGGGTCTGGCTCCGCGGCGGCGCGCAGTGCCCTGGCGAACGCCTTGTACTCGGCTTCGGTGATGTGGTGCGGGTCCCGGCCGTGGATGACCCGCAGGTGCAGGGCGATCTGGGCGTGGAAGGCGATGGACTCGAACACGTGCCGGTTGAGCACGGTCGGGTAGTTGCCGCCGACGGTGAAGCCGACCATGACGTCCGGTTCGCCGGTGTGCACGCAGTAGGGGCGCCCGGAGACGTCCACCGCGGCGTGCGCGAGGGTCTCGTCCATCGGGATCCAGGCGTCGCCGAAGCGGCGGATGCCCTTCTTCTCGCCGAAGGCCGCGCGCAGCGCCTGGCCGAGCACGATGGCGACGTCCTCGACGGTGTGGTGCGCGTCGATGTGGGTGTCGCCGGTGGCGCGCACGACCAGGTCCAGCGCGCCGTGCGTGCCCAGCGCGGTGAGCATGTGGTCGTAGAACGGCACCCCGGTGTCGATCTCCACCTCGCCGGTGCCGTCGAGGTCGACCTCGACCAGGACCGAGGACTCCTTGGTGACCCGCTCGACGCGGCCGACGCGGTTGCTCATCGCACGATCTCCTTGCTGGCGGCCAAGAACGCGTCGTTCTCGGCCGGGGTTCCCACCGTCACCCGCAGGTGGCCGGGGATGCCGACGTCGCGGACCAGCACGCCCTGGTCCAAATAGGACTGCCAGGCCGCGCGCGGGTCGGCGAACGGTCCGAAGAGGATGAAGTTGGCATCGCTTGGCACGACGGCGAAACCGAGTCCCGCGAGCTCACCGGCCACCCGGTCCCGCTGGGCGGCAAGGGCGTGCACCGAGGCAAGCGTTCCCGAGGCGTGCCGCAGTGCCGCGCGCGCGGCGGCCTGGGTCAGCGACGACAGGTGGTACGGCAGGCGCACCAACAACAACGCGTCGACCACGGCGGGGGCGGCGGCCAGGTAGCCGAGTCGGCCGCCCGCGAACGCGAACGCCTTGCTCATGGTGCGGCTGACGATGACCCGGGTGGGGAACTCGTCGATCAGGTGCACCGCGCTCTCCTGCGGGGAGAACTCGGCGTACGCCTCGTCGACGACCACGATCCCGGACGTCGCCTCGACCAGCTTCCGCAGGTCCCCCAACGGGATCGACTGCCCGGTCGGGTTGTTGGGACTCGTCACGAACACCACGTCCGGTGCCCGCTCGGCCAGCACGGCGACAGCGGCGTCCACGTCAAGCGAGAAGTCCGCGCGACGCGGTGTCGGCGCCCATTCGGTCCGGGTGCCCGCGGCGATGATCGGGTGCATCGAGTACGACGGCTCGAACCCCAGCGCGGTGCGGCCGGGACCGCCGAAGGCCTGCAGGATCTGCTGCAGGATCTCGTTGGACCCGTTGGCGGCCCACAGGTTCGCGACCGTGAGCGGCGCGCCCGTCGCCCCGGTCAGGTACGTGGCCAGGTCGGTGCGCAGGTCCACCGCGTCGCGGTCCGGGTACCGGTGCAGCGTTCCCGCGATCTCGGCGACCGCGGCGGTGAGGTCGGCAATCAGCTCCGGCGGCGGCGGGTACGGGTTCTCGTTCGTGTTGAGCTGGACCGGAACATCCAACTGCGGTGCCCCATAAGGGGAACGTCCGCGCAAGTCCTCGCGCAGCGGCAGGTCTGACAGAGCCGCGCGCTCTCCGGGGGCGCTCATGCGTCGTCCCGGAAGCGTGCCGTGACGGCCTGGCCGTGCGCGGGGAGGTCTTCGGCGTTGGCCAGCGCGACGACGTGCCCGGCGACCTCGCGCAGCGCGTCCTCGCTGTAGTCGACGACGTGGATGCCGCGCAGGAACGTCTGCACCGACAGCCCCGAGGAGTGCCGCGCGCAGCCACCCGTTGGCAGCACGTGGTTCGAGCCCGCGCAGTAGTCCCCGAGCGAGACCGGGGCGTACGCGCCGACGAAGATCGCTCCGGCGTTGCGCACCCTGGCGGCGACCTCCCGCGCGTTCGCGGTCTGGATCTCGAGGTGCTCGGCGGCGTAGGCGTCCACGACCCGCAGCCCGTCGTCCACAGAGGACACCAGGACGGTGCCCGACTGGGGACCGGTGAGCGCGGTCGCGACCCGGTCGCTGTGCTTGGTCGCCTTGACCTGGCGGACGAGTTCGGCGTCAACCGCGTCGGCCAGCTCGACCGAGTCGGTGACCAGGACGCTGGCCGCGAGCGGGTCGTGCTCGGCCTGGCTGATCAGGTCGGCGGCCACGTGCACCGGGTCGGCACCGGCGTCGGCGAGGATGGCGATCTCGGTCGGCCCGGCCTCGGAGTCGATGCCGATGAGACCGCGCAGCAGGCGCTTGGCCGCGGTGACGTAGATGTTGCCGGGGCCGGTGATCGTGTCGACCGGGGCGAGCTCGGCGCCGTCGGTGTCGGTGCCGCCGTAGGCCAGCAGCGCCATCGCCTGCGCCCCGCCGACCGCCCACACCTCGTCGACGCCCAGCAGCGCGGCGGCGGCCAGGATCGTCGGGTGCGGTCTGCCGCCGAAGTCCGCCTGCGGCGGCGAGCACACGACCAGCGACTCGACCCCCGCGGCCTGGGCGGGCACCACGTTCATGACCACGCTCGACGGGTACACCGCCAGCCCGCCGGGGGCGTAGAGGCCGACCCTGGCGACTGGGACCCAGCGCTCGGTGACGGTGCCGCCGGGCACGACCTGGGTGGTGACATCGGCGCGCCGCTGGTCGCTGTGCACGACCCTGGCCCGCGCGATCGACTCCTCCAGCGCGGCGCGCACGGCCGGGTCGAGCTCGGCCAGCGCGGCGGTCAGCTCGCCGACCGGGACCCGCACCCCCGCGGGCCGGACGCCGTCGAACCGCTCGGTGTACTCGAGGACGGCCTCGACACCCCGGGCCCGCACGTCGTCGACGATCGGCCGCACCCGATGCAGCACCTGGTCCACGTCGACCTCGGCCCGGGGCAGCGCGGTGCGCAGCGCGGCGGGCGACGGGACGGCGGAACGCAGGTCGGTACGGGAGAGCATGGGGTCCTTCCATCGACGGGACCCATCAAGAATATGCGCTCCCGGTATCCGCGGGGACTTCGGTACCGCAGGTCACAGCCTCGCGACGGCGTCCACCGTGCGGTCGACCTGCCCGTCGGCGACGAAGTAGTGCGGTGAGGCGCGAACGACCTGCTCAAGGCCGCGCCGGGTCATGTCGTAGCGCGTGGAGGTCACCCGGCTGACGGTCACGGTGACGTCGCGCTCGGCGAGGGCGGCCTTGACCGCGTCAGGGGCCACGCCGTCGACGGTGAAGCTGACGATGCCCGCCGGGCTGGTGCCGAGGTCGTGCACGGTGACCCTGGGCAGGGCGGCCAGGCCGGTGCGGAGCCGGTCGGCGCGGGCGGTGACGGTCGCGGCGATGCGGTCGAGCCCCAGGTCGAGCGCGTAGCGGAGGGCGGCGAGCAGGCCGAGCCGCTCGGCGACCGAGTTCTCCCACAGCTCGAACACCCGGGCGTCGGCGCGGACGGTGATCTCGTCCGGGGCGGTCCAGGTGGCGCCTTGCAGGTCGATGAGCCGGGGCTCGAGCCGGTCGAGGACCGATCGGCGGACGGCGAGCAGGCCGGTGCCGCGGGGGCCGCGCAGCCACTTGCGGCCGGTGCCGGTGATCATGTCGGCGCCGGTGCCCGCGAAGGTGACCGGCATCTGCCCGATCGACTGGCAGGCGTCGAGCAGGACCAGGGCCCCGGCGTCCTTGGCGACGGCGGCGGCGTCCGCGACCGGGCTGACCAGGCCGCCGTTGGTGGGCACGTGCACCAGGGAGACGAGCTTGACCCGCTCGTCGAGGGTGTCGCGCAGGGCGTGGAGGTCGATGCGGCCGTCGGCTCCGGAGGGCACCAGCTCGACGGTCGCGCCCGCCCGCTTGGCCAGGTTGAGCAGGGCGATGGCGTTGCCGCCGTACTCGACCTCGGTGGTGAGGATCCGGTCGCCCGCGGCGAGCGGCACCGCGTCGAGCAGGGCCAGCCAGGACCGGCTGGCGCTGTCGGTGAAGGCGACCTCGTCGGGGGCGCACCCGAAGAGCTCGGCGGCGAGCCCGTAGCCCGCCTCGAACTCGTCCAGCCGCTCGGCGAAGGCGCGGTAGCCGCCGACCTCGGCCTCGCGGCGCAGGTGGGCGACCACCTCGTCCACCACCGGTCGCGGCGGGAGCGACGAGCCCGCGCTGTCGAGGAAGACCTGGTTGATGGCGGCGGGGGTGTCCGCCTGCGCCAGTTCGACCGGGATCAGTTCGGCGTCCACGCTTGCAGGTTCCACCACGGCCCCCAGGTGTAGTCAGCGCCGGTGGCGTCCACCACCGACGTGTAACCGGTCCAGTTGTCGCGCAGTACGTAGGTGTGGGTCGGTACTGCCAAGACAACCATGGTTGGCGTAGTGGCGTAAGCACGCTGAAGGGCGCGGAACGCGACCGCGCGCTGTGCCGGGTCCGTAGTGGCGCGCGCGGCATCCAACGCTGCTGCGGCTTCTCCGCCCGCGGGGTGCAGCAGCGGGAAGAGGGCGGCATCGGGGTCGAACGGGTCGCCGTAAGAGATCAGGCCGGGTGAGCCCTTGGCGGCAGGGTCCGCGGTGGCCTTGATGCCAAGAGCCGCGGCAGCCTTGGTCAACGCCGATGCCAGCTCACGGTCGATCACGTCGGACATCGAGTAGGCCAAGGTGAACTCGGCCCTCTCCCCCGCCTTGACTCTTATGCCGTCCGCACCAGGAACCCATCCAGCGGCGTCCAGGACGCTCTTAGCCCGAGCGAGGTCATGGTCGATGTGCGCGCCAGGCTCGATGAACTCGGCCAACACCGGCGGCACCGGTAGCGACAACGGTGTGCCCTTACCGACGAGAGCCTCGTCGACGATCTGCTGCCGATCGACCGCGAGGTTAAGAGCCAGCCGCACAGCCGGGTCGGCGGTCACACCCTTGTCGTCGAACGCGACCGCGCGAACATCCGCGCTGCGCTGCTCAACGACGGTAAGCCCATTGGCCTGACGGAACTCCTGAGTCAACCGCGCCGGTAGCTCCACCCCGTCAAGCTTGCCGTCACGCATGCGCTCGGCGCGGGACTCGTCTTCTTGGATGAACTCGATCGTCACGTTCGTAATGGCAGGCCTGCCGCCGTAGTAGGCCTTGTTCGCGGTCAGAGTCAGCCGTGCACCCGACTGCCAGTCGACGAGTTGGTAGGGGCCGGTGCCGATGGGCTTGGTTGCTGTGCTGGTCGGTGCTGGGATGCCCATGACGAGTAGGTCCAGGAAACCGGCGTAAGGCTGGGTGAGGTCGAACCGCACGGTGCGCGGGTCAACCACGTTGACCTTGTCGACCATCCAGAAGCGGCTCCGCAGATCGCTACCCGGGTCAATCACGCGCCTATAGACCGCAGCCACAGCCGCTGCGTCGAGCGCGGCACCATCGGTGAAGGAGACGTCATCGCGCAGCCGCACCGTCCACGACCTGCCGTCCGCGCTCGGCTCAGGCAGCACAGCCGCCAACGCGGGCCGCACCGTGCCACTAGGCGTGTGCTCCACAAGCCCGTCGAAGATCTTCGCCGCGCCATAGAGGGCGTAACCGGCCGCCGGATCCAGCGACTTCGGCTCGTGCGCCACCCCGATCACCAGCGAAGTCCCCGCCGGATCCCCTGATGCGGGCGGAGCGGGATCGGGGGTGCAGGCCACCACACCGGTGGCAAGTGCCCCGGCGACGATGACGAGACCCACTCGGCGAGGCAGGATCGACACAGGCACCGACACTAGTCCACCCCGAGGGAGCCCCCGTGCGCGTAGCGCTGTGCCAGATCAGCTCGACCCCCGACCCGGCGGCCAACCTCGACCAGGTCCGCACCCAGGTCGCCGCGGCGGCCGCCCGGGGCGCCCGCGTCGTCCTGTTCCCCGAGGCGACGATGGTCAACTTCGCGGTGCCGCTGGCCCCGGTCGCCGAACCCCTGGACGGCCCCTGGGCCACCGCCGTCCGCCAGATCGCCGACGAGGCGGGCGTGGTCGTCGTGGCGGGCATGTTCACCCCGTCCCCCGACGGCCGGGTGTTCAACACCCTGCTGGCCACCGGCCAGGGCCACCACCTCGGCTACGACAAGATCCACCTCTTCGACGCCTTCGGCTTCCAGGAATCCCGCACCGTCGCCCCCGGCACCGACGTCGTCACCTTCGACCTCGACGGCACCACCTTCGGCCTGGCCACCTGCTACGACATCCGCTTCCCCGAACTCTTCCGCGCCCTGGCCGACAAGGGCGCCACCGCGACGTTGCTGGGCGCCTCGTGGGGGGCCGGACCGGGCAAGCGGGAGCAGTGGGAGCTGCTGGTCCGCGCCCGCGCCCTGGACTCCACCTCCTGGCTCCTGGCAGCCGGACAGGCGGATCCGGGACAGGTGGAGGGAACCGCCCCCCTCGGCATCGGCTACAGCACCGTGGCCAACCCCCGAGGCGAGATCACCGACCAACTCACCGGCGACACCGGAGTGATCCTGGTCGACATAGACCCAGCCGAAGCCACCACCACCCGAGCCGCCATCCCCGTCCTGGCCAACCGCCGCCTCTGACCCGGCTAGGCCGGGAGTCCAACCCTCTCGGCCAGCATCGGGGTCCAGTGCCGGTAGACACCTCCGCCCAGCTCGATGGGCGGGGCTCCAGCGTCGGCGGGCTTGAGCACCGCCCTCCCATCGGCGAACGCGCGCAGAGTCGCCCCGGAGGGGAGAACCCTCGCGGCCCGGTCACTGTCAGCTGTGCGGACCTGCCAACTCTCGCCGCCGAGGGTGAGCACCCGCGGATCGCTCTCGCCCTCGCACCTGGCCGTCAGGACGAGAACCACCAGCTCGTCGCCGTTCCACCACACATCCGCGACTCCGGTGTGCCCGGGATCGATCTCCGGCAACCCCGGGATCGCCCGCGCGGACCCGGTGTCGATGTCGAGCACGGTCGGATGGCTGCTGCTGTCATCGCACCCCCATTGCGCCCCGTCGTTGAACGCGACCAAGTCCTTTGCCTCGTTGACACTGATGTCACTGAACGGCATGGTCCCCGCACTCTCGTAGCGCCACGCGGTTCTTCCGTCCTCGCCGAACCCAACAGCGACGTCGGGCCCGCCTTGGGACCCGGGCGCGGGCGAGTACTTGACGACCGTCGTGTGCTCGGTCGCCGCGATGACCTCGGGCGGGAACAAGCGCTCGATCTCCTCCGGCGTCCAGTGCGGCAAATCCGCCGGGTAGTCCAACGAGACCGGCATGGTGCCCCGCTCCACGAGGTCACGCACGCCGTACCTGTGCACGACCCGACTGCTGATGGTGCGCACCTCGTCCCCGGTGAGCGCGGCGCCCGCACAGCCCGGACAGGGAACACGGCGGAGGTCCCCGCTCTCCGGCTGCCACGAGACCAGCTCAGCGACAGCCGGAACCTCGGGATCAGGGGCAACGACACCCACGGCCACCCGCCCGTCCGTCGACCACGCGAACCCACCCATCGGCATACCCCCGAGTGGACGCTCGCCCCGCTCATCAAGCCCGAAGGCAACATCACCCCGCACCCACACGACCGGATGAACCCGCAACGGCCCTGGCTCGGGCTGCCGCACCACACCCGAACAGGAAGCGGTCATCAACGCCAAGGCGAACCCCACGCTCCTCAGCACAACGAATCCTCCGCCACAGCCTGCGGGTTCGGCAGCTCACAAAGGGAGTAGTCGTTGTCGAGCTGGTGCACGTGCTGGTAGCTCAGCAACCCCGACGCCGTCTTGCTGGGCCCGGCGACAGCAAACGGTTTGCCCCCATCGTCGATCGTCTGGTGACGGGTTTCCCCGCCGATCTGGTAGGTGACGGTGAGGTCGAACCGGAAGAGGTCCCGCTGCGACCGTGCACGGAGGACGATCACCTGCTGCTCGTTGTCCTTCAACGAGATGGTGTTCGCGTCGAAGTAGGGCGTGCCCCCCTTCTTGTCGAACGGGTTGTCCCCCACCACCAACCGGAGGACCGGACGCGGCTCGTCGAGGTCCACCAACATCCGCAGGGCCGCGTCACCTCCCTGGGCGGGCATGAGCAGGAGGGTGCCTGCGGGCGGTGGCTCTCGGCTCACAATGCGCGGAGCCACGTCCACCACGCGGATCAGCTGGTTGCGCCTGCCTTCGAGCGTGATCCGGAGTGTCAGGTTCCAGATCTGCACACCACCCAGGTCCCGTACGTCCGCCAAGAACCGGGTATCGGTCGGCACGTTGGGCTGGTCGAGGCGAGCGCGCATGCTCCCGTCGAGCTCGACCCCCGCCGGGGTCGCCATCGTCGCCCCCTCGTCATCCAGGTGGACTTGGTCGACGACCGCACGGATCTCGGTGCCTGTCCGGAACTCGTCGAGCTGCTCGGGAGCTCCGGCGACCTGGATGGCGTAGTGCACCACAACTGCCGTGGCCGCCGACACCACTATGGTGAGGACGATGTTCAGGGGCTTGGTGAACCACTTCCGCCAAGACTTGACCGGGCCTGCCTGCTCGACGCCGGGATCTGGCCGCGTCCTCCCCACGACTCGCACAGGTCGGCTCCGCATATCGATCCTTCCGCCAGTGACCGGGGATCGATACCGTAGACCGTACGGCCAGCGCCTACGGCTCCCTTGCCAAGCAGCCGCCGCATTCTCGCCACCACCACCAGACCCGCTAACAGGACACGACCTAGCCGGTGCGTAGGTCCATGCCCAGGTCGAGTGCGGGTGCGGAGTGGGTCAGGCCGCCGACTGCTAGGTAGTCGACGCCGGTGGCGGCGTAGGTGGGGGCTGTGGGGAGGGTTAGGCCGCCGGAGGCTTCTAGGTGGGTTTGGGTTCCGGTGGCTCTGCGAACGGCTTCCACGCAGTTGGGGATGGTGAAGTTGTCCAGGAGGACCAACTCGGCTTCGGCGGCCAGGGCTTCGTCGAGTTGGTCGAGGGTGTCGACTTCGACCTCCACGGACAGGTGGGGGGCGTGGGCTCGGGCTGCCGCGAGGGCGGCGGTGACCGAGCCTGCGGCGACGACGTGGTTGTCTTTGATGAGGATGGCGTCGCCGAGGCCTAGGCGGTGGTTGATGCCGCCGCCGCAGCGGACCGCGTATTTCTCCAGCAGGCGCAGGCCCGGGAGGGTTTTGCGGGAGTCTCGGATCTGGGCGCCGGTGTCGGCCACCGCCGAGACCCAGGCGGACGTGGTGGTGGCGATGCCGGAGAGGTGGCAGAGGAAGTTCAGGGCGGTGCGTTCCGCAGTGAGCAGTTGGCGGGTGTTGCCGCGCACCACCAGGACCGGCTTACCCGGCACGACCGCGGAGCCATCCTCCACACAGGACTCGACAACCAGGTCCAATACCACCCGCCGCAGGACCTCCAGGGCCACCGGCACGCCTGCGACCACGCCCGGACGGCGCGGGGTGAACTCGGCGACTGCGACCGCTGAGGCCGCGACGGTGGCTTCGGTCGTGGCGTCCGGGCCGTAGCGCAGGTCTTCTTCCAGCGCCGTCGTGACCGCGCGGGCCATGTCGTCCTTGTCGATCACGCGACACCCCGCAGGGCGGTCACGCCACCGAGCACCGGCTGGCCAGAGGGCGTCAGCCGGACCCACTGGCTGCGGCGCCACGCGTCGTCTCGCTGCGGGAAGTCGGTGCGCACGTGGCAGCCGCGCGATTCCCGGCGGGCCGCGGCCGAGGCGATCAGCGCCCGGCCGACCAGGGTCAGCGCCGCGTCCTCGACCGCGACCCTGGAGTCGAGCACTCGCTCCACAGTGGACACGTCGAGCACCGAACCGACCACCGCCAACCCCTCGGCCTCCCGACCGATGGCCGCGTACCGGCTCATCACCCGCTGCAGCGAATCCCGCTCCGCCACCGGCGCGACCGGCAACTCCCCCACCACAGCCGCCCGTGGATCGGCCAGTCGACCGACCGCCAGGTCCGCCGCGACAGCCTCCGCCGCCCGCGCCCCCACGACCAGTCCCTCCAGCAAGCTGTTGGACGCCAACCGGTTCGCCCCGTGCAAGCCCGTGCTGGCGACCTCACCGGCCGCGTACAGACCCACCACCGGGGTCCGACCATCCACATCGGACACAACGCCGCCACACGCGAAATGCGCCGCGGGCGCGACCGGGATCGGCTGGACCACCGGGTCCACCCCCGCCGCAACGCACGCCGCGTACACCGTGGGGAACCGGGTCCGGAACGTCGCCGCGTCCAAGTGGGTCGCGTCGAGGAACACGTGGTCGTCGACCCCGCCGCGCTCCAGCGCCATGTGCCGGGTGATCGCGGCGGCCACGACGTCGCGCGGCGCCAGGTCCGCCAGCGGGTGCACCCCCGCCATCACCCGCGCCCCGGTCGCGTCGACCAGCACGGCCCCCTCGCCGCGCACCGCCTCCGTCACCAGCGGGCACCGCCCCCGCGCGCCCTGTCCGGTGTAGAGCACCGTCGGGTGGAACTGCACGAACTCCACGTCCGCGACCGGCGCCCCCGCGCGCAGCGCCAACGCCAGCCCGTCCCCCGTCGCGACCTCCGGGTTCGACGTCGCCTGGTAGAGCTGCCCCAGCCCACCGGTCGCCAGCAGCACGGCGGAGGCCGTCAGCACGCCCGGCACCCCCGCGCCGTCGAGCACGTGCAGCCCCGCCACCGCCCCAGACGGTGTCTTCAGCGCCTGCACCGCGACGTGGTTCTCCAGTACCGGGACCCGGCCGTCGCGCGCGGCACCCAGCAGCGCCCGTTCCACCTCGGCGCCCGTCGCGTCGCCGCCCGCGTGCACCACGCGGAACGCGCTGTGCCCGCCCTCTCGGGTGCGCGCCAGCCGACCGTCGGCGCCGGAGTCGAAGACCGCGCCCAACTCCAGCAGCCGGGTCACCGCCGCGGGACCGCCGAACACGATCTCCCGGACCGCGTCCTCGTCGCACAGCCCGGCGCCCGCGACCAGCGTGTCCGCCACGTGCCGCTCGACCGAGTCGCCCTCGTCGTGCTCACCGGGCAGCACCACGGCGACGCCGCCCTGGGCCCACCTGGTGTTGCCGTCCTCGGCCGTCGCCTTGGTCACCACCAGCACCCGCAGCCCCAACGACTGCGCGCGCAACGCCGCCGTCAGCCCGGCGACCCCGGTGCCGACCACGACCAGGTCGGCGCGCGCCTCCCAGCAGGGGCTCATTCCCCACCGCCCGGCTGACCGATCTCGATCATCCGCTGCACCGCGCCGCGCGCCCTGGCCGCGGTGTCGGGGTCCACGTGCACCTCGTCGCGGTTCTCCCGCAGCGACCGCAGCAGCGCGGCCGGGGTGATCATCTTCATGTACCGGCACGAGGCCCGGTCGTTGACCGCGGCGAACTCGATGTCCGGTGCGGCCTTGCGCAGCTGGTGGATCATGCCGATCTCGGTCGCCACCAGCACCGAGGTGGCCTTGGTCGCGCGCGCCTGGGTCACCATGTCGCCGGTGGACAGGATCTTGACCCGCTCCGGGGCGACGATGCCCTCGCCCGCGAGGTAGAGCGCCGAGGTGGCGCACCCGCACTCGGGGTGGATGAACAGGTCGGCGTCCGGGTTGGCCGCCGCCCGCTCGGCCAGCTCCGGGCCGTTGATGCCCGCGTGCACGTGGCACTCCCCGGCCCAGATGTGCATGTTCTCCCGGCCGGTCTCGCGCTTGACGTGCGCGCCGAGGAACTGGTCCGGCAGGAACAGCACCTCCCGGTCGGCCGGGATGGAGGCCACCACGTCGACGGCGTTGGACGAGGTGCAGCAGATGTCGGTCTCGGCCTTCACCTCGGCGGTGGTGTTCACGTAGGACACCACCACGGCACCGGGGTGCTCGGCCTTCCAGGCGCGCAGCTCGGCGCCGGTGATCGAGTCGGCCAGCGAGCAGCCCGCGCGCTCGTCGGGGATGAGCACGGTCTTCTCGGGACTGAGGATCTTCGCGGTCTCGGCCATGAAGTGCACGCCGCAGAAGATGATGGTCGACGCCGAGCTGGAGGCGGCGATGCGGCTCAGCGCCAGGGAATCACCCGTGTGGTCGGCGATGTCCTGGATCTCCGGCAGCTGGTAGTTGTGCGCGAGCAGGACGGCGTCCCGCTGCCGCGCGAGCTCGCGCACCTCGTCCCGCCACGCGGCGTCCGCCTCCACCCCGTGGTAGGGGGTCAGGTCGATCGTGTCCGCGGTCATGGGGTCCTCCTGTCGTGTCCGATTTCCGATCCCGAGGTTTTCGCCTTAGGATCGAAAACATGACCGATGCTACCACCGCGGACCCACCGCTCGTCCACGAAGTACTGGCCGCGGTGCTGCAGGTGAGGCAGGGATCACTGCGCGTGCTGCTGTGGGAGCGGGCCATGGAACCGCACGCGCACCGCTGGTCGCTGCCCGGTGGCAGGCTGCGCGCCGACGAGGACGTGGAGGCCTCGATCCGCAGGCAGCTTGCCGAGAAGGTCGACGTCCGGCAGGTCTCGCACGTCGAGCAGCTCGCCGTCTTCAGCGCCCCGGACCGGGTCCCCGGGCCCAGGGTCGTCGCCACTGCGTTCCTGTGCCTTGTCCCCTCCCACATGGACCCCGAACTGCCGGAGGACACCGCGTGGCACCCGGTGTCCACCCTGCCGGAGACCGCATTCGACCACGGCGCCATCGTCCTGCGCGCCCGCAACCGGCTGCGCGCGAAGCTGTCCTACACCAACATCGGCTTCGCCCTCGCGCCCCCGGTGTTCACCATCTCGGCGCTGCGGGGGCTCTACTCGGCCGCGCTGGGCTACCGGGTGTCGGCGACGAACCTGCAGCGGGTGCTGTCCCGGCGGGGTCTGCTGGAGCCGACCGGGGAGACCGCCAAGCCCGGCCGGGCCGGCGGCAGGCCCGCGGCGCAATTCCGGTTCGCCGACAGCACAATGGCGGTGACCGACCCGTTCGCGGTGCTCAAACCCCCCGCGCCGGAGCGGGGGCGGTGACCGGGAGCGCACCCACCACCACGATCGGACAGCGGGCGGTTGCGCTTCGTCGTAGCGTTGTCGCGTGGCCGATTCGCTTCCGCTGTTCCCGCTTCG
Source organism: Actinokineospora baliensis (assembly GCF_016907695.1). NCBI lineage: Bacteria > Bacillati > Actinomycetota > Actinomycetes > Pseudonocardiales > Pseudonocardiaceae > Actinokineospora > Actinokineospora baliensis. The sequence continues at coordinate 6,699,615 of NZ_JAFBCK010000001.1, forward strand.
GGCGGTGCTGCTTCCCGGGGCGAACCTGCCTTTGCACATCTTCGAGCCGCGCTACCGGCAGCTGACCGTCGACCTGGTCACCGGAGCGCTGCCCGAGCGCACCTTCGGCGTCGTCGCACTGCGACCGTCGACCGACCACGAGGTCACCGACCTGTCCCAGCTGCGCGGCATCGGCTGCTCGGCGGCGCTGCGGCAGGCCAAGCGGCTGCCGGACGGGCGCTTCGACATCATCACCACCGGCGACCGCCGGTTCCGGCTGCTCGACATCGACGCCACCGCCGCGCCGTACCTGATGGGCACGGTGGAGTGGGTCCCCGACACCGAGCAGCCCACCGCCGCGGTCGAGTCGGTGTCCATGCTGGTCGACGCCGCCCGCGCCGCGCACCGCCGGTACTGCAACGCGGCCTGGCGCAGCGACGACTGGACCGAGCCGGACGCCGACACCGAGACCTACAAGCTGGCGCACGCGCTGGCCGCGGACTGCCTGCTGAGCCTGGAGGACCGCCAGCGGCTGCTGGAGGAAACCCGGCCGCTGCACCGGTTGCGGATGGTCGGTCAGCTGCTCAACCGGGAGGCGGGCATCCTCTCGGCACTGCACGCCGTCCCGGCGCCACCGTCGGAGTTCAACACCCCGCTCTGCCTCAACTGAGCGGGCGCGGGGCTAGCCCAAGCGCCTGCCCAGGTCGTCGCTGCCGTTCCACGCGGCGGCCAGGCCGTAGCTCAACGCCGTACCCAGCGGCCAGGCGAGGATGGCCCACGCCGACTCCAGGCGGGGCGCCAGGGTCAGCACGTCCCCGACCTTCGGCGCCCCGGGCAGCTCGAACCGGCCCTGCGCCCACGACAGCCCCACCTGGTAGGCCAACCACGCCGCCAGCACCGACCCGAGGACCCCGGCGACGAGCAGCACCGGCCCCCGGCGTTCCCGCACGAGCCACAGCGCGGCACCGGTCACGATCCCGGCCGCCAAGCCGAGCAACATGAACAGCACGAGGTCGTCGAAGCGGTGGTAGCTCTCCGTGCGCAGCGCGGCCGGGGTGCCGTCCTCCACGATCTGCACCAGCAGACCGGGCGCCAACCGCGACCACAGGAAGCCCACCGCGAGCCCGAGCAGCGAGATCGTCGACAGCACGCTGACCGCGGGCAACAGGTCGCGCTTGACGGCCACCGGCGCCCGCCGCTGGTCCGGCGGTACCGGGTACGGCGGTAGTGCGTCCCGCGCGTCCTCTGTCCGCACCGGCTGCTCCGCCACCCGTCGACCTCCACTCGCGACACCACCCGCGGACCGGGTCCGGTCCGCCCGCGAGACTAGCCCGTCGCCACCGCACTGGTCGTTTCGCCGTGCCTGGAGCAGCGGGCGGACCAGCCGACCGGGGTGATCTGCACGACCATCCGGCGGGCGCACTCCGGGCAGAACCGGGGCGGTTCGAGCGCGGCGCGCGCACCCCGGCAGCCGGGGTGCTCCCCCTCGGCCTCGGGGAGACCGCAGTGCACGCAGAACATGGGGCGTACTCCAAGGTCGGGAAGCCGCTGGCTGGTACCAGCAGCTCGATGGGGTGGAATCGTTTCGTGTGGGGGGACGACACCCGTAGCCTGACCGGCTGCTGGCTGGGCCGTCCCTTTGGCCCCCAGCTTTTCAGGCCCAGCACGGGTGTCGTAGGGGCCCCACACGAAACGAGTTCACCCCATCGAGCACCGGGCCCAGCGTCAGAGCGAGTCGCTGAGGGCCTTGATGGGCATCTTCAGGTCGGCCAGCATGTCGAGGTCGCGCTGGGCGGGCCTGCCGAGGTTGGTCAGGTAGTTGCCGACGATGATCGCGTTGATGCCGCCGAGCATGCCCTGCTCGGCGCCCAGGTCACCGAGGGTGAGCTCGCGGCCGCCCGCGAAGCGCAGCATGGTGCGCGGCAGCGCCAGCCGGAACGCCGCGACCAGCTTGAGCGCCTCGCGGCCCTCGATCGGCTCGTAGTCCTCGTAGGGGGTGCCCGGCTGCGGGATGAGGAAGTTCATCGGGACCTCGTGCGGGTCCAGCTCCGCCAGCTGCACCGCGAACTCGGCGCGCTGCTCCTCGGTCTCGCCCATGCCCAGGATGCCGCCGCTGCAGACCTCCATGCCCGCCTCGCGGACCATCCGCAGCGTGTCCCAGCGCTCCTCCCAGGAGTGCGTGGTGACCACGTTCGGGAAGTGCGAGCGGGCGGTCTCCAGGTTGTGGTTGTAGCGGTGCACGCCCATGCCGACCAGCTCGTCGACCTGCTCCTGGGTCAGCATGCCCAGCGAGCAGGCGATCTGGATGTCGTTGCCGGACTCGCGGATCGCCTTGATGCCGTCGCGCACCTGCGAGAGCAGCCTGGCGTCGGGGCCGCGCACGGCGGCGACGATGCAGAACTCGGTGGCGCCGGTGAGCGCGGTCTGCCTGGCCGCCTCGACCAGGCCGGGGATGTCGAGCCACGCGGAGCGGACCGGGGTGGGGAAGCGACCCGACTGCGAGCAGAAGTGGCAGTCCTCGGGGCAGCCGCCGGTCTTGAGGCTGATGATGCCCTCGACCTCGACCTCCGGGCCGCACCAGCGCATCCGCACCTCGTGCGCCAGCGCCAGCAGGTCCTCGAACCGGTCGTCGGCCAACCGCAGCACGTCGAGCACCTGCTCCTGCGACAGGCCGACGCCGCGCTCGAGCACCTGCTCGCGGGCGACAGCGAGCACGTCGACCTCGGCGGTGCTGTCGTGGGTGCGCTCAGCGGCGGCGGTCACGGATGTCCTCCTCGTGCGGGGGTTTGGCCTGGCCTGCGGGTGGTGTCCCGAGCGCACAGTCTGCCCCATGGGGTTGGTCGGGATGAGCGATGAATGTCACGCCGGGTGCGTGTCGGCGAAGTCCTTGGCGTCGAACGCGCCGCCCAGCACCGGACCCAGCGAGGCCCTGGCGACCTGCTCGAACGCCGCCGGGTCCAACTCCCCCGCGCGCTCGGGGAAGGCGCCGATCAGCGGGGCCTGGGCGACCACAGGCAGGTCCTCGATGTTGCAGCGGGCAGCGAGGTCGGGCGCGTCCGGCCAGTCCCCGATGACCACCCCGGTGCAGACGACCCCGCGGCGGCGCAACGCCTCGGCGGTCAGCGCGGTGGCGTTGAGGGTGCCGAGCCCGGCCTGGGCGACGATGACGACCGGCGCCCCCAGCGCCCAAGCGACATCGGCCAGCGTCCCGCCATCGGGGTCGAACCGGACCAGCAAACCGCCGGCACCCTCGACGAGCACCAGGTCGTGACCGTTGTCGAGCTCCACAGCGGCACCGGCGACCTCCGACGGCCGCACCGGCGGCATGCCGACCCGGCGGGCGGCGGTGTCGGGGGCCAGCGGGTCGGGGAAGCGGCGCAACTCGCGGGTGGTGATCCCGGCGACCCGGGCCCCGACCTCGTCGACATCACCCGGCTCGGCCGCACCGACCCCGGTCTGCGCCGGTTTGAGCACGGCCACCCGCTGGCCGTTGGCCGCGGCGAGCGCGGCGATCCCGGCGGTGACGACGGTCTTGCCGACGCCGGTGCCGGTCCCGGTGATCACGAGGACACTCACGGGCACACAGGCTAGCGGCCGGTGCCGCGCGCGGAACCCCGACCGGGCCCGTACTGGGGTTAGGGTCGGGAACGTGACCAACGAACCCGTGGTGATCTACAGCGCCGACTGGTGCGGTGACTGCAGGCGCGCCAAGTCCTGGCTCACCGCCAACGCCGTCCCCTACACCGAGATCAACGTCGAACACGACGACGCGGCCCGCGACCACGCCATCGACCTGGCGGGCGGTAGGCAGGAGATCCCGGTGCTGGTGCTCCCGGATGGCGCGGTCCTGGTGGAACCGACCAACGCGCAACTGGCCCAAGCACTGGCCTAACCCGCCACGGCGAACCAGTGGTGGTCGTGGCCGCGCCGACGAAGCCGCGTCGGGCAACGAGCTCGACGGACGCGCCCAACCTCCGGCACCCAGCACCCGCGCCCCGCCACGGCAGCCGTAGTCACAATTCGGCGGACGCCCACCACTGCGACGCCTTCCGGCAGCGGCCCAGCGAGCACGCCTGCGATGATCGCGGCGAGCCGGTGGTGGTCGCGCCGACGAAGCTGCGTCGGGCAACGAGATCGTGAAGGCTCGCAGGCGCCGCTAGGCACAGCCGCTGCGATCACGGCGATGTCCCCGGCGGCGCCGATGAACGATGGCATCGGGCGGACTAGACCGCCGAATCGCCGAGGTGGCGCGGCCCGACGAGCCGGCGGACGCCCAGCACGCTCGCAACCTCAGCCCGCAGCAGCAGCGTCGCACCGCATCCACGTCCCCCACAAGCCCGATAGGCGCCCCCTCGCTCAACCCGCTGCGGCGGCGGCGAGGACACCCGTAGTGATCGTGGCGATGTCCTCGGTGGTGCTGATGAACGGCGGCATCGTGTAGACGAGGTCGCGGAAAGGGCGTAGCCACACGCCTGCCTCGACCGCGGCGGCTGTCGCGGCGGTCATGTCGACGGGGTGGTCGAGTTGGACTACGCCGATGGCGCCGAGGACTCGGACGTCGTGGACGCCGGGGAGGGTGCGGGCGGGGGCCAGGCCTCGGGTGAGTTCGGCTTCGATCCGCTTGACCGTGGCCCGCCAGTCGCCCGCGAGGAGGAGGTCGATCGAGGCCAGGGCAACGGCGGAGGCCAGGGGGTTGCCCATGAAGGTGGGGCCGTGGGCCAGGACCGGGACCTCGCCGCGGGAGATGCCGTCGGCGACGCGGGGGGTGCACAGGGTGGCGGCCATGCTGAGGTAGCCGCCGGTGAGGGCCTTGCCGACGCAGAGGATGTCGGGGCTGATGCCCGCGTGGTCGGCGGCGAAGAGCTCTCCGGTGCGGCCGAAACCGGTGGCGATCTCGTCGAAGATCAGCAGGACGTCGTTGGCGAGGGTCAGCTCGCGCAGGACGTGCAGGTACCGCGGGTCGTGGAAGCGCATCCCACCCGCGCCCTGGACCACCGGCTCGACGATGACCGCGGCCAGCTCGTCGGCGTGGGTCTCGATGAGCTCGGCGAGCTGGGCGACGTAGTCGTGGTCGAACGCGGCGGGTGGTTCGTCGGCGAAGACCTGGACGGGCAGGACCCCGCGCCACAGGCTGTGCATGCCGCCGTCGGGGTCGCACACGCTCATCGGGTTGAAGGTGTCGCCGTGGTAGCCGCCGCGCCAGGTGAGCAGCTTGGTCTTGCGGGTGTCACCGAGCGAGCGCCAGTGCTGCAGCGCCATCTTGATCGCGACCTCGACGCCGACCGACCCGGAGTCGCACAGGAACACGTGCCGCAGCGGCTCCGGGGTGATCTCCACCAGCCGGGCGGCCAGCCGCACCGCCGGTTCGTGGGTGAGGCCGCCGAACATGACGTGGCTCATCCGGCCGAGCTGCTCGGTCACCGCCGCGTCGAGCACCGGGTGCCGGTACCCGTGGATCGCCGCCCACCACGACGACATCCCGTCCACCAGCTCCCGCCCGTCGGCCAGGGTCAGCCGGACCCCCGCCGCCGACTCGACCACCAGCGGCCGCTGGGTACCCGGCATCGGCCCGTACGGGTGCCACACGTGCGCGCGGTCGAGGTCGAGCAGCTCTTCGGCAGTCACGGCGGCGAGGCTAGTGGCTCGACCCAGAAGGTTGGTGGGGTATCGGCCTGTCCACGGCGTTCCTGGCAAGGCGCCGGAACGGCCTCGTACTGGGCGTACTCGGTCGTTTCGGCAACGCCGCCAGGGACGTCGTGGGCAGGTCGAGACCCTGTCAACCATCTGGGTCGCGCCACTAGCTCGCGCCCGCGAGCTCCTTGCGCCGGGCGACCAACCGCGCGATCTCGCGCCCGTGGTCGGTCGGCACGATCCACTCCCCCGGCGGCACCGTGATCCGCACCGCGGGACCGGGCGTGACCGTCACCCGCAGCTCGCCCACCCCGGGCACCGGCAGCGTCGCCCGCCGCGCCACCATCACCTGCTCGACGGCGCCGACCCCGCTCAACGCGACCATCGGCCGCACCAGGCGGAACCGGCCGCGGCCACCGGCCAACGTGATCCGGTCGTGCGCGACGAGCAGCTCGAGCCCCGGCGCTCCTCTGGCCCGCCACGGGATCTCGACCGGCGAGTCGGCCAGGTCCGGGGTGTAGGGCCGAAGCACGCTGTCACGGGCCCGGCGCGCGATCAACCACCCGCCGAGTCCGAAGAGGACAGCCGAAGGGGACAGCCACGGGCTCACCGCGCCGAGGTACGCGCCGCCGAGGGCGCCGAGCACCGCACCGGCGGTCGGCCACCGGCGCGGCCGGAAGCGGCGGGTGCGGAAGTAGGCGGCGCCGAGGACGAGCAGCAGAGCGGGGACCACGAGGCCGGGCAACCACCCGCCGAGGACCACCGTCACGGCGGCCCCGACCACCGGCGCACCGGCGGCCACCAGCGCCAAGTGCGGCCGAACCCGCCGAAGCCGGGCGGCCACCACCCCACCTGTCACCTGCTCATCACGCCCCCGCACCCGGCCACGGTACCCAACCGGCACCGGGAAACACGGTATTGACCACCGGTGTCAACCCCCGGGCGTCACTACTCCACCCGGGTGACACCCACGTCGATCGCGACACGCCGCGCCGCGGCCCGGTGATACGAGTGTCGACGAACAGCACCCGACCCCTGGATGGCGTTGATGGTCGAAGCACGCACCGGCTCGGACGAGCGCCGGTGAAGCAGCGCAAGGCGATCCCGTCGGGTCGGGCGTGGACGAGCGCGTCGTGGTGGCTGTCGATGAACGGCGTCGTGGCCGCGTTCAGCGCGCTCATCGCGGTGGCCGCCCTGGTGGTCGCGATCATCGCCATCCCGGGCTCGCCGGACGACCCCGAGCACTCCGACCTCATCCGCACCCCCGACCTGGGCCTGTCGTTCTGGCAGGACGACCGCGCGGCGACCATGAAGGACGTCAGCGTGGACGTCGAGGGCCTGGTGGGCCGGGTCCGGGTCACCATGAAGTCCGCGCCGTTCGAGATCCGCTTCCCCGAACTGGGCCCCGACGACGGGCTCTACATCGAGGTCAAGAAGGACGACTCCAGCTTCTCCATCAAGGACGGCACGAGCACCCAGGGCGAACCCTATGACGCCCCGTTCCGCTCCGGCCGCGGCCACGTCGACACCGGACGCGGCAGCGCCACCCTGTTCATGTCCGACGGTGGCACCTTCAACGCCATCGGCGACAAGCGCGCGGAGGAGGCGGACAACAAGAAGTCCAGTGTGTACTACTCCCGTTTGGACGATCCGAAACCCACGCGGCTGACCGAGTTCCCGACCGGCGTGTACGAGCCGAGCAAGGAGTCGCTGGTCCCGTTCCAGGACGTCCACGAGGACTTGTACTTGGTCGTGTGGCGCGACGGAGACCACAACGGGCTGATCGACGGCGGGGAGTACGAGTACATCACCCTCGACTTCTCCTAGAGGCGGTTTCGCCTTCGACGACCGGGGCCTCGGAGCCGTGGTGGTGCGGTGTGCTCGATGGGGCGGGTCGGCTCGCGCTCCGGACCCGTCGTGGAGCGGAGTGCTTGATGGGGCGCGGTCGGCTCGCCTGCGGCATTGCGACACGGTCCGTGTGGTGCGGTGTGCTCGATGGGGCGAACTTGTTTTGCGCGGGGCCCCTGCGCCAGCCGTGGCAGGACCGCAAAAGCCGGGGCCGAAGAGCATGGCCCTGCAGCGAGGCAAGGCTACGACTGCCGCTCCCCCACGCAAAACAAGTCCGCCCCATCGAGCATCTGGCACCGGAAGTTCCGAGTGTCCAGTGGTCGGGTTGGCGGGGTTGACTCGGTGGGTTGGGCTGGCGGGGCTGGCTCGGGGTCCACCGACAACCTGGCAACCGGCTTAGTGCTACTGGGTGGGTCCTAGGCGCACCGGGAGGGAGTCCAGGGCTCGGACGATGGTGCTCTCGCGCCAGCGCAGCGGGGTGTCGGTCAGGGTCAGGGCGGGGAACCTGGTCAGCAGGGCGCCGATGGCCACCTCGGCCTCCATCCGGGCCAGGGGTGCGCCGACGCAGTAGTGGATGCCGTGGCCGAAGGCCAGGTGGGAGTTGAGGTCGCGGTCGAGGTCGAGTGCGTCGGGGGTGGTGAAGACGGTCTCGTCGCGGTTGGCTGAGGCCAGGGCGACCACCACGAACTCGTCCGCCGGGATCTCCACCCCCGCGACCTCGATCGGCTCGGTCGTGTACCGCAGGGTGGCCGTGTTGACCGGGCTCTCGAAGCGCAGGAACTCTTCCACCGCGCGCGGCAGCAGGTCTGGGTTCGCGCGCAGCGCGGCCGCCTGCTCCGGGGCCCGCAGCAGCGCCAGCACGCCGTTGGCGATGAGGTTCACGGTGGTCTCGTGACCGGCCAGCAGCAGCAGGAACGTCATCGACAGCAGTTCGTTCTCGCTGAGCCGGTCGCCGTCCTCGCGGGCCTCGACCAGGGCCGTGAGCAGGTCGTCGGCGGGCGCGGACCGTTTGGACTCGATCAGCTCCATCACGTACTTGCCGACCGACACCCCGGCCTCGGTGATCTCCACCGGCGTCGACGAGGTGGACAGCAGCACCCGCGTCCAGCGGCCGAAGGCCTCGCGGTCGGCTTCCGGGACGCCCAGCAGCTCGCAGATCACGGTCATCGGCACGGGGAAGGCCAGCGCCGGGACGAGGTCGACCTCGTCGGCGTCGGCGATGGCGTCCAGCAGCGCCGCGGTGATCTCCTCGACCCGGGGCCGCAGGTGGCCGACGCCGCGTACGGTGAACGCCTTGTTCACCAGCTTGCGCAGCCGGGTGTGGTCGGGCGGGTCCATGTTGAGCATGTGCGCCTGCAGTTCCTCGCCGAACTCCGGGCGCGGGCTACCCGGTTCGCGGTTGCGCTCCAGCAGCGCCCCGGCGCGCACGTAGTCCTTGCTGACCCTGGGGTCCGACAGCACCGCCTTGGCGTCGGCGTACCGGGTGACCAGCCAGCCCAGCACCCCGCGCGGCAGCACGACGCGGCGCACCGGTCCGGTGCGGCGCAGCTCGGCGTAGAGCTGGTGCGGGTCCTGGAAGAAGTCCGGGCCGATGCGTACGACGTCGTGGTCAACGGTCACGTGTCCCCCTCGGTGAGCGCTTGCCACCCACCGTACCCGCGATCACACCCAGGGTCAGGAAAGGCAACCCGGACCGAGCAGCGCCTTCAGGTCCCCCATCAGCGACGGCGACGGGGTGACCCGCAGCGCGTCGTCGAGGCGCAGCAGCGTCTGCCGCGGGCCGTTGATCAGCTTGAGGTGCACCTCGGTGGTCCCCGGGTACGCCCCCAGCACGTCCTTGAGCTGGGCGACCAGCGGCGGCGTGCACTTGGTCGCGGCCATGCTCAGCCGGAACGGTGCGCCCGCGGCGTTGGACAGGTCCGGCACCGCCAGGTCGTTGGCGATCAGCGAGATCCGGTCCTCCCGCTTGGCCACCCTGGCCTTGACCAGCACGATCGCGTCCTCCAGCACCCCCATGCCGACCACCGCGTAGGTCTTGGGGAAGAACAGCGCCTCGATGCCACCGGCCAGGTCCTCCAGCTGCGCCGAGGCCCAGGACTCGCCGTTGCGGTTCACCCGCCGGTTCACCGAGGCGAGGATGCCGCCGATCACCACCTGGGCGCCGTCGGGGATGTTGCCCTCGAGGATGGCCGCGATGGTGGTGTCGGACTGGGAGCTCAGGATGTGCTCGACGCCGTTGAGCGGGTGGCCGGAGACGTAGAGGCCGAGCATCTCCCGCTCCAGGGCGAGCTGGTGCTTGGTCTCCCACACGTCGTCGGGCACCCGCACGTCGAACACGCTGGAGACGCTCTCGTCGGCCCCGCCCGCCGCGCCGAACAGGTCGAACTGGCCGACCGCCTCCGCCTTCTTGGTCTCCATGATGGCGTCGATGGCGTCGGTGTGGATGAGGAACAGGCCCTTGCGCGGGTGCTTGAGCGAGTCGAACGCGCCCGCCTTGATCAGCGATTCGACGACCTTCTTGTTGCAGCCGGAGGCGTCGACCTTGCGCAGGTAGTCGGAGAAGTCGGCGAACTCGCCCTTCTCGGTGCGCGCCTTGATGATCGCGTCGACCACGTTCGCGCCGACGTTGCGGATGGCGCCGAGGCCGAAGCGGATGTCGTCGCCGACCGGGGCGAACTCCTTCTCCGACTCGTTGACGTCCGGCGGCAGCACCGTGATGCCCATCTTGCGGCACTCGGACAGGTAGACCGCGGCCTTGTCCTTGTCGTCGCGGACGCTGGTGAGCAGCCCGGCCATGTACTCGGCGGGGTAGTTCGCCTTGAGGTAGGCCGTCCAGTACGACACCAGGCCGTACGCGGCGGAGTGCGCCTTGTTGAAGGCGTAGTCGGCGAACGGGACCAGGATGTCCCAGAGGGTCTTGATCGCGTCCTTCGGGTAGCCGTTGCGCTCCATGCCGCCCGCGAAGTTGACGAACTCCGCGTCCAGGACCTCTTTCTTCTTCTTGCCCATGGCCCGGCGCAGCAGGTCCGCTTGGCCGAGCGTGTAGCCCGCCAGCTTCTGCGCGATCGCCATGACCTGCTCCTGGTACACGATCAGGCCGTAGGTCGTGCCGAGGATGTCTTCGAGCGCCTCCGCCAGCGACGGGTGGATCGGGGTGATCTCCTGCTGGTTGTTCTTGCGCAGCGCGTAGTTGGTGTGCGACTTGGCACCCATCGGGCCCGGCCGGTAGAGCGCGCCGACCGCGGAGATGTCCTCGAAGTTGTCGGGGCGCATGAGGCGCAGCAGGTCGCGCATGGGGCCGCCGTCGAGCTGGAACACCCCGAGCGTGTCACCGCGGGAGAGCAGTTCGTAGGTGTTCTTGTCGTCGAGGCCCAGCGTCTCCAGGTCGGGCACCGGTTTGCCGTTGCGCTCGATGTTGCGCAGGGCGTCGTCGATCACCGTCAGGTTGCGCAGGCCGAGGAAGTCCATCTTCAGCAGCCCGAGCGACTCGCAGGTCGGGTAGTCGAACTGGGTGATGATGGACCCGTCCTGCGGCCGCTTCCACAGCGGGATGGTCTCCATCAGCGGCTCGGCCGACAGGATCACCGCGCAGGCGTGCACGCCCGCGTTGCGGATCAGGCCCTCGAGCCCGCGACCGGTGTCGATGATCTCCTTGACCTGCGGGTCGCTGTTGTAGAGCTCGCGGATCTCGGTGGCCTCGGCGTAGCGCTTGTGGCTGGGGTCGAACAGGCCGTTGAGCGGGATGTCCTTGGCCATCACCGCGGGCGGGTAGGCCTTGGAGATCTTGTCGGCGATGGCGTAGCCGGGCTGGCCGTAGAGCACCCGCGCGGAGTCCTTGATCGCCGCCTTGGCCTTGATCGTGCCGAAGGTGATCACCTGGGCGACCTTGTCGGCGCCCCACTTCTCGGTGGTGTAGCGGATGACGTCGCCGCGGCGGCGCTCGTCGAAGTCGATGTCGATGTCGGGCGGGCTGACCCGGTCCGGGTTGAGGAACCGCTCGAAGATCAGCCCGTGCGCCAGCGGGTCGAGGTCGGTGATGCCCATGGCGTAGGCGATCAGCGCGCCCGCGGCCGAACCGCGGCCGGGCCCGACCCGGATGCCGTTGTTCTTGGCCCACTGGATCAGGTCGGCGACCACCAGGAAGTACGCCGGGAAGCCCATCTGCAGGATGACGCCGATCTCGAACTCGACCTGCTTGGTGTGCACCTCGTCGACGCCCCCGGGGAAGCGTCGGCGCATCCCCTCCCACACCTGCTCGCGGAAGTACTCGTCCTCGGTCTTGCCGTCGGGGATCGGGAAGCGCGGCATGAGGTTGCGGAACTCGAACATGCCGGCGGTGTCGACCTTCTCGGCCACGACCAGCGTGTTGCGGCAGCCCTCCTGCCACGCGTCCGACGAGTCGACCGCGCGCATCTCGTCTGGCGACTTGAGGTAGTAGCCGTCGCCGTCGAAGCGGAACCGGTTCGGGTCCTGCAGGGTGCTGGCGGTCTGCACGCACAGCAGCGCGTCGTGCGCGGAGCTGTCGGACTTGTAGGTGTAGTGCGAGTCGTTGGTCACCACGAACGGGATGTCGAGCTTGCGGCCGATGTCGACCAGCCCGCCGCGCACCCGCGACTCGATCGACAGGCCGTGGTCCATCAGCTCGACCGAGAAGTACTCCTTGCCGTAGATGTCGCGCCACGCGGCGGCGGCCTCCATGGCCTCCTTCTCGTGGCCGAGCCGCAGCCGGGTCTGCACGTCGCCGGAGGGGCACCCCGTGGTCGCCATCAGGCCCTCGGAGTGCTCGGCGATCAGCTCGCGGTCCATCCTCGGCCACTTGCCGAGCTGACCCTCCATCGAGGCCAGGCTCGAGAGCTTCATCAGGTTGGCCAGGCCGGTGGCGTTGCGCGCCCAGATCGTCTGGTGGGTGAAGGCACCGGACCCGGACAGGTCGTCGGACTTCTGGCTCGGGTCGCCCCAGCGGACCCGCTCCTTGCTGAACCGCGACTCCGGCGCGATGTAGGCCTCGATGCCCAGCACCGGCGTGATGCCCGCGGCCGTCGCCTGCCGGAAGAAGTCGTAGATGCCGTTGGTGTGGCCGTGGTCGGTGATGGCCACCGAGGTCATGCCGAGCCGCTCGCACTCGGCGAACATGTCCTTGAGCTTGGCCGCTCCGTCGAGCATCGAGTACTCGGTGTGCACGTGAAGGTGAGCGAAGGAGTCAGCCACCCGGTCACCCTAGCGACCCGCACCGCCAACCCGGCGCGTTGGGTGCGCGACGCGCCGGAAGTTCTTGCTACCACTGGGAAAACGCCCGGAGCGGGTGACCGTGGGCGGTTCAGGCGGGCACAGTGGGGACATGCGCCTGCGCCCGGTGTCACCCGACGTGGTGGCCGATGAGCTGACCGCGATGGTCCACACCCGAACCGGGTCCGGGTGGGCCAGGGTCGCCGTCGACGGCGCGCCGCCGACCGCGCCCGGCGAGCTCGCCGACGCCGTCGGGCAGCGGCTGCGGGTGCTGGGCCACCCGGTGCTGCGGGTGGCCGCAGCGGACTTCCTGCGCCCGGCCTCGTTGCGGTTTGAACGCGGCAAGCAGGACCCGGACGCCCGCTACGAACTCTGGCTCGACGAGGGCGGCCTCCGGCGCGAGGTCCTCGCCCCGCTCGGCGCGGGCGGGACGGGCAAGGTCCTGCCCGCGCTGTGGAACGCCACCACGGACCGGGCCACCCGCGCCGAGTACGTCGACCTGCCACCCGGCGGGGTCGTGCTGATCGACGGCGAGTTGTTGTTGGGCCGCGGACTGCCGTTGGACGTGACCGCGCACCTGTGGTTGTCGCCCCCCGCCCTGACCCGGCGCCTCCCGCCGGACGAGCACTGGGCCCTGCCCGCCTTCGCCCGCTACGACGCCGAGGTCCGCCCCCTGCACACCGCCGACCTCGGCATCCGGGTGGACGACCCCCGCCACCCCGCGGTCCTCGACGACGCACCGCGCTGAACCGGGCCCTGGGTCGAGCACCGCGAGGTGTCGGTCCCCGCGAGTAGGCTTGATTCGGGGGCTGCTCAGCGCGGCCGGCCTGCGGCGATGCGGTCCGGCGGACGCTCGCACCCCCTGATCGACCTGACGCCCGGACCGGCGGCTTCGGTGCCCGGCGGCGACCGCCGCGGGTGAGCGGGTGATCACCGAGGGCAAGATCACGTGTCGGCCCACGGCTTCCGGGGCGGGGCCAGGGGCGACCGGGTAGCGTCCGTGGGCGTGACGGATCCGGTTGACGCCCGCCTGCTCGGTGTTGTGGCCGAGATGGGCAGGGCCGCGGTGCACGAGGTCGCCGCGCGGTTGGGCATGGACCCCAGGGAGGCAGCCGCGCGGTTGGTGGCGCTGTCCGGCTCGGGGCTCCCCCTGCTGGTCGGCGTCGAGTGCGACCCCAACGGCCTGCGGGCCGCGCTGGCGCGGATGTCCGCGCCCATGGGCTACCCGCCCCAACCCGGCTACGCGCAGCCGTACCCGCAAGCCGCACCGCAACCGGTGGCACCGCAAGCCGCCGCACCGCAACCCATGGCGCCGCAGTACCTGCCGCCGCAGGACCCCTACGCCTACCAGCAGCCGCCGAGCGGACCGATCCGCACCGGCCCGCCGAGCCAGCCGTTCCCGGTGCCGACGGGTCCGCCGAGCCAGCCGTTCCCCGCGGTCAGCGAGCCGATCAGCACGTGGGGCCCGCCGCAGAGTTCCAGTTGGGCGCGCGGCGACCAGCCCGCGGGCGGTGGCCCCATGGACCGCACGCAACCCGCGGTGCGGGCGTCGCGGCAGGGCAAGATCGGGGCGTCGCTGGAGACCTCCGGCCTGGAGGGCGAGCGCCTGGCGATCCAACTCGTCGAGGTCGTCGACCCCGCCGACTACCTGTTCACCGCCGCGGGCTACCGGTTGCAGCCGGGCGAGCGGTCGATCGTGGTGCACACCGAGTTGACCAACCGCGGCACGGTGCCGTTCGCGACGCTGCCGGACCTGTACCTGGTGCTGGTCAGCCCGGACGGCCAGTCCATCACCAAGGCCCCGGTGTCGCTGTCGTCGCGGCCGCCGCACCGGATCGGGGTGCAGCCCGGCGAGATCGCCAGCGGCCACACGGTGTACGTGGTGCCGGAGCAGACGGTGATCAGCTCGGTGCGCTGGAGCCCGCGCCCGGACGAGGAAGCGCTGACGCTGACGTGGACGGTCGACTAGCTCACCAGTAGTACTCGTGCCGGTTGTCCTCCCTGATCGACACCACCAGCGCGATGCCAGCGCCGATGCTGGCGAGCACGGCGAGTCCGACCACGACGTTGCCGCCGCTGTTGCCGAAGATCAAAGACGCGAGCCACCCGAGGATGAACACCGCCGTCAGGTAGAGGTCGACCACGACCAGCAGCAGCGCCACGACCAGCCGCAGCAGGAACCAGAGGAACCCCAGCGGCGGCCACGACGCCATGGTCGAGTCGTCGTAAGCCCACCGGAACAGGTCGAACGGGTGGTAGAAGGCGTTGGCCCACCAGCCGCGCGCGAGCTGGGTGGACTCCTCCGTCGGCCGGAACCGCACCTCCGACACCGTGGCGTCGGTGATGTCGATCGTCACCTCGTGGTCGGCCACCCGCACCACCGACCGCCCGTCGAGCACCGCCTCGAACTCATCGCCCCCGGTGCGCAGGTCGAAGACCTGATCGGTCCCGTTGAGCCGGTTGCGGTCGCGGAACCGCACCCGGATCCGGTCCTCCTGGATCGGCTCGCCGATCTTGAGCCCGATCGACACCTCGCCGAGCGGGGTCACCAGCGACACCTCGCCCTTGAACTCGACCTTGTGCTCGCTGACCGTGACGCTCGCGGTCACCGGCAAGAAGTCCGGCGTGCTCACCGACACCTCGGCGTTCCCACACCCCGCCGCCATCGCCAGGACGGCCAGCAGAACCGCGATCTTCTTCATACCCGGCAGGTCGCACCCGCGGAACCGGCGGTAACACCCACCCCCGATCCGTCGGCGAGTCGTGATCAACCGGCTAGTAGTCGGCTTCCAGGACCGCCAGTGCGGCCGCCAGGTCCGGTGGGTAGTCGCTGGTGAACTCCACCCACCGGCCGTCCGCCGGGTGGTGGAAGCCGAGCGACCGGGCGTGCAGCCACTGCCTGGTCAGCCCGAGCCTCTTGGCCAGCACCGGGTCGGACCCGTAGGTGAGGTCTCCGACGCAGGGGTGTTTGAGGGCGGAGAAGTGGACGCGGATCTGGTGGGTGCGACCGGTCTCCAGTTTGACGTCCATCAGCGACGCGGCGCGGAACGCCTCGATCGTCTCGTAGTGCGTGATGCTCGGCTTTCCGCCCGCCACGACCGCCCACCGGTAGTCGTGCCGCGGGTGGCGGTCGATGGGGGCGTCGATGGTGCCCACGCTCGGATCCGGGTGGCCCTGCACGAGGGCGTGGTAGCGCTTCTCGACAGTCCTCTCCTTGAACGCGCGCTTGAGGACCGTGTACGCGTGCTCGCTCTTGGCCACCACCATCACACCGGTGGTGCCGACGTCGAGGCGGTGCACGACCCCTTGGCGTTCGGCCGCGCCCGAGGTCGACACGCGCACGCCTGCCGCGGCGAGCCCGCCGATCACCGTCGGTCCGCTCCAGCCGGGGCTGGGGTGGGCGGCGACGCCGACCGGTTTGTCCACCACGACGACGTCGTCGTCCTGGTGCAGGATCACCATGCCCTCGACCTCGATGGCCTTGACCTCGATCGGCCGCTCCGGCTCGGGCAGGGTCACCTCCAGCCAGGACCCGGCCAGCAACCGGTCCGACTTCCCGGCGGGGTGGCCGTCGACCAGCACGTCGCCCGCTTCGGCGAGGGCGGCGACGACCGTGCGGGACAGGCCGAGCAGCTTGGACAGTCCCGCGTCGACGCGCATGCCGTCGAGGCCGTCGGGGACCGGGAGGGTGCGGGAATCGCTCACGCCTTCTCCCCCTTCGGCTTCTTGGTGACGATGCTGCCGTCGTAGTCGCGGCCGAGCAGGGCCATCAGCACGATCAGCGCGCCGCCGACGGAGATGCCCGCGTCGGCGACGTTGAACAGCGGGAAGTAGTCGCCGTTGGGGGCGAACACCGACACGAAGTCGACCACGTGGCCGTGGAACACCGAGGGGGCGCGGAAGATCCGGTCGGTCAGGTTGCCCATCGCCCCGGCCAGGACCAGGCCAAGGCCCAGCGCCCAGCCGACCGAGCGCAGCTTGGGCATGATCCAGATGATGGCCACCACCACCCCGGCCGCGATCAGGGTGAACAGCCAGGTCATGCCGGTCGCCATGGAGAACGCGGCGCCGGGGTTGCGCACCAGCTGCAGGTAGACCGCGCCGCCGAGCAGCCGGATCGGCGCCTCGCCCTCCAGCGTGGCGGTGACGATGATCTTGGTGACCAGGTCGGCCGCGTAGACCAGCAGCGCCGCGACGACCAGGATCAGGCCGCGCCTGCGCGGCAGCGGGGGGGCCTGGTCCGGCTCGGGTTCGACCTCGGTCACCGGGCGGTCGTCCACCGGGCGGTCGTCGTCACGTTCAGCGCTCACCGGCCCATTGTCCACCGGGGTGTCGCCCCACCACTCGGGCGGGCTATTCGGCCAGGAAAGCGGGCAGCCCGCGCTGGTCGTCCACCGGCGCCCACCGGCCCTCGACCAGCGCGTACGGCACCGCGGGACCGTCGGCGACCAGGGTGCGCAACGCGGCGACGACCCGGTCGACGTGCTCGGCGCGGGTGCCGAGGCCGAGGCTGATCCGCACCGCGCGCTCCTCCTGCGCGCCCGCGCGGTCCAGCAGCCTGCGGGTCGCGATGTGCGCGCAGAACGCGCCGTCGCGCACCCCGATGCCGTGCTCGGCCGACAGCACGGCCGCGACCAAGCCCGCCTCGACGCCGTCAATGGTGAAGCTGACGACGCCGACCCGGTCGTGCTCGGCGCCGAACAGGCTCAGCGACCGAAGACCGGGCACGGTCGCGAGACCGGCGCGCAACCGGCGCAGCAAGGCGCGTTCGTGGGCGATGACCGCGTCCCAGTCCTTCGCCAAGGTCTCGCACGCCACCGCGAGGGCGTGGGCGCCGACGACATTGGGCGACCCGGCTTCGTGCCGCTCGGGCACGGCAGCCCACGCGACACCGAGCTGATCGCCCCGGTCCACGACCTGAGCGGTAGCGCCGCCGCCGACCAGGTACGGCTCGGCGGCCTTAAGCCAGTCCGCGCGGCCAATAAGCGCTCCGGAGCCAAACGGGGCGTAGAGCTTGTGTCCGGAGAGGACGACGTAGTCGACGTCGAGTGCACGGATGTCTATAGGCCGATGCGGAGCCAACTGCGCCGCGTCGAGAACGATCCGGGCACCGTGCGAGCGGGCGACCGCGCTAAGAGCCTTGATCGGCCATACCTCACCGGTGACGTTGGACGCGGCGGTCAACACAACCAACCGCGGCCCGACCGGCGTCGACCGCAGCGCTTCGTCCAGAACGGCGACCGCGTCGATAGCGACAGCAGGGGTCTGCACGCGCAGCACGTTCGGTCCGCGCCACGGCAGCAGCGCGGCGTGGTGCTCGGTGTCGAACAGGACGACCGAAGTCGCCCTGGGCAGGGCCTTCGCCAAGAGGTTGAGGCTGTCGGTGGTGTTGCGGGTGAACACCACGGTGTCGGTGTCGTGGGCACCGACGAACCGGCGCAGCACGCGGCGCGCACGCTCATAGACCTTGGTGCTGACCTGGGAAGCGAACCCGGCCCCGCGGTGCACGCTGGCGTACCAGGGCAGCAATTCGTCGACCGCGTCGCGAACCGCGTCAAGACAGGGCGCGCTAGCAGCGTGGTCGAGGTTGGCGTAAGGCACCGTGCGGCCGTCGACCAGCGGAACCCGCAAGCGCGCTCCGGCCACGGCGGGCACGGTGGGCGTGGGCAGGGGCGCCTGCTCGACACGGGCGGTGGGTACAGCGAGCGTCATGGCCGACCTCCAGGTCCGAGGACCCGGGGTACGTCAGCGGGTCCGCGCTTGTCCGCCCGCACTTCGCGGGAGGACCAGGTATTCACCCGGGGCACCCCACCGCGGAGGAGGGTTGCCGGCCAGCAAACCGGGGTTTGACGCTGGCGCTCATTACCTTGTCGACGACTGTATCGGACGCCGGGCCGCTCGCTCGAGGGGGTGAGGCGCGGGTCACCCCTCGCCGGTTTCGCCCCGCCACCGCGCGTAGCGGCCCGCGCGGTCGACGGCGCGGATGCGTTGCTCGGTGGCGGGCTTGGCCTGCTGGGTGGCCACGATCAGGACTTGGTCGCCCTCTTGCAGGCGGGTGGTGGACACCGGGGTGAAGCCTTGGCCACCCCTCGCCACGAGGCTGACGGTCGCCCCGGCGGGCAAGCGCAGCTCGGACAGGTAGACGCCGTGCAGCTTGGACCCCTCGGGGATGGTCAACTGCAGCAGCTCGGCGTCGAGTTCGTCGAGCGTGGCCACGTCCACCTCGACCTCCTTGGTGCGGGCACCGCCGTCGAGTCCTAGCACCCGCGCCAGTGCGCCGAGTGTCGTGCCCTGCACGAGGGTCAGCACGATCACGAGGACGAAGACCGCGTCCACCAACCGCTGCGCGCCCGGCACGTTCTGCGAGAGCGGGATCATCGCGAGCACGATCGGAACCGCACCGCGCAAACCGGCCCACGAGAGGAAGACCTGTTCTCGCCAGGGCATGCGGAACGGCAGCATGGAGATCACGACCGACAGCGGCCGCGCGATCAGCGTGATGACCGCGCCCGCGACCAGACCGGGCACGATCGCGTCGAGCAACCGCGACGGCGACGCGAAGAGTCCCAAGAGGACGAAGAGGCCGATCTGGGCCAGCCAGCCCAGCCCTTCGGCGAAGGAGAGGGTGTCCGAGCGGTGGGGCAACCTGGCGTTGCCCAGCACCAGAGCGGCGAGGTAGGTCGCGAGCAGCCCTGACGCGTGGACGCTCTGGCCCGCGGCGAAGGCCAACACGCACACGGCCACCGTGGCCAGCGGGTACAGGCCGGTCGCCGGTAGCGCCGCCCTCCGCAAGCCGTGCGAACCGATCCAACCGAGAACGAGGCCTATAGCGGCACCGGCGGAGAGCTCGTAGGCGGCGGTGAGCGACAGCAGCCAGTCGACGTCATCCGCGGAGGCGAGAACCACGACGGCGATGTAGCTGGGCGCGTCGTTGATGCCGCTCTCGAGCTCCAAGGAGCCGACCAGCCTGCGCGACACGGAAAGCCTGCGCAGCACGCTGAACACCGCGGCGGCGTCCGTTGACGCGAGGACGGCGCCCCAGAGCAGGGCGAGCCGCCAGTCGAAGCCGAGTATCCAGTGCAGCCCGGCGCCGGTGACGACGATGGTGATCACCACCGCCACTGTGGACAGTGCGATCCCCGGCAGCAGCGCGGACTTGACCTCGCGCCAGCGGGTGGTGAGCCCGCCCTCGGCGAGGATGAGCACCAGCGCGGCCAGCCCCAGCGACTGGGTCAGCTCCGCGTTCGAGAACTCGATGCCCAGCCCCGCCTCGCCGATGACCAGCCCGAGTCCGAGGTAGAGCAACAACGACGGCAAGCCGAGCCGGACCGAGGCCCGTACCGCGAAGACCGCGACCAGCAGCACGGCCGCACCGATCCCCAACGCGAAGGTCAGCTCCCGCACGCCACCTCCAGTTCCCGTCCGTATCGCGAGCATTGTCCCTTGCCGCCCGCGGCCACCCGACCCCCACCCGAAGGTGAGGCGTTGATCACGAAGTGGCTCCCAGCAGCCGCTGCAGCACCTCGTCCGCTCCAGCGGGCTCCGGGTCGATCGCCACGACCTTGTCCCGCCCCCACTCCCCCGCCACGATCACCACGTCCCGGCGCGGCACCCCGAATGCCGCCGCAAGCGCCCGCAGCACCGCGTCGTTGGCCTTCCCCTCGACCGCCCCCGCCCGCACGGCGACCACCAGCGCCCCGTCCTCGCCCCACCGACCACCGACCGATTCGCGCCGCGCACCCGGCTTGACCCGCACCCCGAACCGGAACCCCGTCACCCGTCCACCTCCGCGGACCGGGTCGGCGGCGGGTCGGCGAGCAGGACGCCCATGACGTCGGCCAGGTAGGCGCGCTTGGCGGCGGGCGTGCTGGGGACGACATCGGGGTTGGTCCGGTGCAGCTTGGCCTGCCCGAGGTACACGGCGTACGCGGTGACCGCGCGGCGGCGGGCCTGGGACTTGGTGAAGCCGAGCTCGGTGAAGAGGGTGACGACGTAGTCCATCCGCCGCTGACCGACCCTGGCGACGGCGGCGGCCACCAGCGGATCACCCAGGCTGGCGTGCAGCGCCAACTCGACGTCGATCCCGCGCTCGGGGTGCAGCACGGCGCCGATCAGCCTGCGCAGCCGCTCGGCCGGGGTCGCGCCCTGCTCGGCGTGCGCGATGACCCGCTCGGTGTGCTCCTGCTCCCACCGCGCCAGGGTCGCCTCGACCAGCGCGTCCCTGGTCGGGAAGTGCCAGTACACGCTGCCCTTGGTCACCCCGGCCCGCGCCGCCAACGGCTCGACGGCGACCGCGGCCAGCCCGCCCTCGGCCAGCGCCGCGAGCGCGGCGGCGGTCCAGTCGTCCCTGGTTCGGCGCGGCACGACCATACGTTAGCGTACGGTAAACCATACGGAACCGTATGGAAGGAGTGCTCGTGATCCACAACCGCCACCAGCGCGCCCTGCCCGTCCCCGTCGCCGACGCGGGGCACCTGATCGACGCCATGGCCAGCCCCGACGGCATCTGGCCCGCCCGCTGGCCCGCCCTGTCCCTGGACCGCCCCCTGGCCGTCGGCGCCACCGGCGGCCACGGCCCCATCCACTACACCTGCACCGACTACATCCCCGGCCGCCGGGTCGAACTCGCCTTCGCCCCCGGAGCCCCCCTGGCGGGCGAGCACGCCCTCACCCTCCTGCCCGGCCAAACCCCCAACACCTCGATCCTCCGCCACGACATCACCGCCCGACCCCAAGGTGCCGGACACGTCCTCTGGCCCCTGGTGATCCGCTGGCTCCACGACGCCCTCCTGGAAGACATGCTCGACAACGCCGAACGCGCCGTGGGCCACCCGCCCGCCCACAAAGCCCGCTGGTCCCCCTGGGTCCGCCTCCTCCGCCGCCTCAGATCCCGCTGATCCGCCGGGTCCGCTCCTCCGCGAGCTTCACTCGATCGTGGACCAACCGCGCGGCCCGCCGCGACGAAAACGGCGCACCGCACCCACCCCCGAATGGCCCAGTACGCACTGCTGCATCACTCGTAAGGCCCCCCGCCGCGGCCACGCAAAGTTGCACTGTGCACTTGCGTTTGCACGGGATTACGATGGTGCGATCGACTCGCCGGATCGGCCACCGAAGGGGGTTCCTGCTCGCTCCCGGTGCCGCACCGGGACGGCCGAGCGGGCAGCCACATGACCTCTCACCGCTGGAGCGTGGAGTCCCCCGACCGGTTCGGCGTGCGGAGCCTGTGGGCCGCTGCGCAGGCTCGAGCGCGGGAGTCGGACTTGGACATCCTCACCGTGACGGCGGTGGCTGGGGTGGCGGCGCTCGCCGCGGTGCTGCGGATCGGGGCGCTCGATTCTGTCCCGCGGCCGGGCGAAGGGCGCAACGTCGCGCAGGTGTTCGGGGTCGACTCGATGGGCATGCTGCTGGACGCGAACGCGTCTCCGCTCGCGTGGCTGCAGGCCGGTGGGTACACGGCTCTGACCGACGCGTTCGTAAGGCACACAACGGCTATAGGCGCTGCCCGTGAACCAATGGTCCTCACCGCCGCCATCACCGCGGTGCTTCTGTGGTTCCTATCGCGCCGGATGGGCCTATCGCGGTTAACCGGGGCCATAGCGGTTGCGGTGGTTGCCGTGTCTCCCATGGCTTTAGGGCTTCAGATTGGCGTTAGGCCGGAGAACATCGCCATGCCCTGGGCGCTGGCGGGAATCATCTTGCTGTGGACGCCACGTAAGCACCGCAGGCTCGCGCCGGATCTGTGGGCCACAGTCTTCCTCGTGATCGCTGTGATCACCGCACCGGTCGCACTGCTGCTGATCGTCACCGCGGCTTGGCTCCTGTGGCGTCGCGGCCGCAGACGACTGTCGCTCATGCTGTCGTCGCTGTTCGTCCTTGGCACCGGGATCGGCATGGGTGCGGCGGCGGCGTTGGCGGGACTTCGCATCGCGGCAGAAGGCCCGTCAGCATCGACGTGGGTCGCCGCCGATCCCGCGTTCGCGGCGGCGGGTGTTCTAGCAACTGCTCTAGCCCTCTTCTCCTACCGCCTGCGGCCATTGGCGGTCGGAGTCCTAGCCCTTATCGCCATCGCCGTGATCCCGGGCGGTCCTGGTACCGCAGCGCTGATCCTCGCAGTTCCCCCTGCCGCGCTTCTTATCGCGGGCGCCATAGAGCGCTCATCCCGCCCCATCCGCATTCCGGCGACTGTCCTGGCTGTCGCTCTTGCAGCCGCCGCGGTCCCCAACTGGATAGACGGCCTACGCATGGTCACCACGACCGGCGTCAACCCCAAGCCCATGGCGGACGCTTCCCGCTGGCTGCAAGAGAACCTGCCCACCACTCCGGTCGTCACCGACAGCATCACCTGGGTAGAACTCCTTCGCGCAGGCCGCACACCAACGGCTGCCACGCGACCCGGTGACTGCACCGCGGCCTGCGCTCCCCAGTCCTGGCTCGTAGTCACACCGGGAATGCGCTTACTCCTCCCGAACCGCCCAGACCTTGCCGAAGCCGCTGCCACCGGCGAGGTCGTCGCGGTGTTCGGAACCGGGTACGACCGAGTAGAGATCCACCGCCCCGCCCTCGCTGGCGCGCCGGACACCGAAGAGCGCCAAGCGCGGATGGACGCGGGCATGAAGATCGCCGACTCCCCCCGCGTCGCCGCGCCTAACACAGTCGACCAAGCGCTTAGGACTGGCCGTACCGATCCACGGCTCTTAACGACCCTGTCTGCGTTAGCCCAAACGCGCCCGGTACGCGTAACCGCACTACCACCCGTCGCCGGGGAAGACGCCGCCAACCAGCCTCGACGCCAGGCGTTGCTGACCGCCGCCGAGGAGCCCGCTGACGCGATCGCGCAGTTCTTCACCAGCCAGAACGGCGTGTTGCGCCCAGAGTCGGTCACCACCACCTCGGAAGGCGTGCTGATCCGCTACCCCGCGGGCACCCCGGCGGGCTTGCTTATCCCGTTCGGTTAGATGGCGCCGAGGAACTTGCCCGTCACCGACACCGCAGGAGCCGCGGCACCCGCGTTCTCGACGAGCACGGCGAACGCGACATCACCGCGGTATCCGGCGAACCACCCGTGCGCCTGCGACCCGTCCCCGAACTGCGCGGTCCCCGTCTTCCCGTGCACGGCGCCGTATCCGCGCAACGCCTCACCACGACCGGCGGTCACGACCTCGCGCATCATCGCCCGCAGGTCGCCGATCACCGCCGCGGACGGCGCTTTGTAGCCGGTCTTCACCGTGGTCTTGACCGTGGTGAACAACTCGGGCGTCACCGCGCTGCCCTTGGCCACCGTCGCCGCCATCAGCGCGAGCCCGAACGGACTGGCCTGCACCGTGCCCTGACCGATGCTGTTCTCCGCCTGCTGCGCGGTCCCGCTCGCCGCGTCGATCCGGCCGGTCTCGGTGGTCAGACCCGGCACCTCGAAGTCGGCGGCGAGCCCGAACTGGGCGGCGGCCTTGGGCAACGCGTCCAGCGGCAGTTCGGCGGCCAGCGCGGCGAAGGTGGTGTTGCAGGACTTCGCAAAAGCCACGTGCAGGGGCACGTCACCGAGGTCGAAGTCCGCGTTGCGGATCGTGCGGGTCCCGACCATCTTCGTCCCCGGGCAGGGCACCACCGTGTTGACCGTGGCCTTGCCCGATCCCAGCAACGCAGCGGCCGTCGCGACCTTGAAGGTGGACCCCGGCGGATAGAGGCCGTTGAGCGCTTTGGGCGCGGTACCGGCCGTTCCGTTCTGCGCGACCGCGAGGATCCCCCCGGTGGACGGCTGGATCGCGACCAGATAGGCGGGCGCGGACACCGAGTCGACGGCGGCCTGCGCCGCGTTCTGCACCTTCACGCTGACCGTCGTGCGCAACGGCTCCGCGGGCTTGGTGACCGTGCCGAACAGGTTCTCGATCTCCTTGCCGGCAGCGTCGACCAACGCGATCCGGCTAAGACCCGCCGCGTCCTGCGGGGTCGCTGTCCGTGAGAGCGCGCCGATCAGCATCGGTGCCAGCTTGGGGTCCGTCGCCCTAGCGGTCGGTCCCTGCCAGGTCATCACAGGCGCGCCATCGCGATCGAGGACCGCGTTGGCCTGCCCTGCGGCGCCTATAAGCGCGAGCTGGGTGCCGGGCACCAGGCGTGGGTGCACCAGCGTAGGCACCCAGTGCACGACCCAACGCGGTCCCGAGCGGACCAGCCCGAACTCGCTCGGGTAGTTCCAGGTCTGCCCGCCTGCGAGCTGCCAGCTGAGTTTGAAGCTCGCCTTTGGCTGCGTATCCGTGTCCTCCGGCAGCACGTTCATGGTCGCTAGGACCACCTCGGGCCGCAAGGCCGAGTTGACGGCGGTAAGGACGCTCTCGGACCCCGCGGGGTCGTCGGTCAACTGCGCCGCGACGCTGTACTGCTGCGTGGAGAACGCTCGTAAGAACTCGCCCGCCACCTGGGCGGCCGAAGGCTGAGAAGGTACGGCCGAGGTGTCCTCCACGGCATCCTTGCCAGCACCGGCCTTCGCGGGCGCCGATTCCCCGGGTACCAGGACGAACACCGCTAAACCGATGATGACGACAGCGAGGACCCCGCCGATCACGAGGATCCATCGTCTGCGCGTTTCCGACACGCCCTACCCCCAGTGCGCCCCGCGTCCGTGTGCGTGTCACACGGTCGGAGCACACGATGCCAGGCCGTGGCCTCCCGCTACCAGACAACCTGCGGAAAGCCACGGCACTGCCACCGCACCATCACACCTTGCGCACATCCACGCGCACAGCGAGACCATCACCGACAGTGCCCTCGGCCGCGCTCGCCGCACCGGTGTCGACCACGTCGGCGAGGGTCTCCCCCGCGACGAAGTCCCGGTGCACCGCGAGCACCGCGTCGAGCTCCGGCGCCGAGGACGTGTCCACGGTCAGCACGATCCGGTCCGACACCTCCAGCCCGGCGTCGCGGCGGGCCTGCTGCACGATCCGGACCAGGTCCCTGGCCACACCCTCCGCCGCCAACTCCGCGGTGACCGCGGTGTCGAGCACGACCAGACCCGAACTCGCCGGGAGCTCAGCCGTCGCGCCCGCGTCGGTGGCCACCAACCGCCGCTCGTACTCGCCCTCGCGCAGCTCGATGCCCGCCGCCACGACCGCGCCTGCCTCGGTGGTCGACCACTCGCCCGCCTTGACCGCGCGGATCACCTTCTGCACGTCCGGGCCCAGCCGCGGCCCGCAGGCACGCGCGTTGACGGCCAGCTCGAAGTGCCCGTGCGCGGCGACGTCGGTGGTCAGCTCGACCGCCTTGACGTTGACCTCGTCGCGGATCAGCTCGGTGAACGGCTCCAGCACCGCGGCGTCCTCGGCGGCCACCAGCAGCCGCGCCAGCGGCAACCGGACCCGCAGCTTGTTCGCCTTGCGCAGCGCCAACGCCGCCGAGCAGACCTGGCGGACCCGGTCCATCCCGGCCACCAGCGCGTCGTCACCGGGCAGGTCGGCCGCGGCGGGCCAGTCGGCCAGGTGCACCGAGCGGCCCGCGGTCAGCCCGCGCCACACGACCTCCGCGGTGAACGGCAGCAGCGGCGCGGTCAGCCTGGCCACGACCTCCAGCACGGTGTGCAGGGTGTCGATCGCGTCGGTGTCGCCCGCCCAGAACCGGTCCCGGGAGCGGCGGACGTACCAGTTGGTCAGCACCTCCAGGTACTCGCGGACGGTCTGGCAGGCACCGGAGATGTCGTAGTCGTCCAGCGCCGCGGTGACCGACTCGACCAGCTGCCGGGTCTTGGCCAGCGCGTAGCGGTCCAGCACGTGCGTCGAGTCGGTGCGCCACGTCCCCTCCTTGCCCTCGGCGTTGGCGTAGAGGGCGAGGAAGTAGTACGAGTTCCACAGCGGCAACACGGCCTGCCGGACCGCGTCGCGGATACCGCGTTCCGTGACGACCAGGTCGCCGCCGCGCAGGATCGGGCTGGCCATGAGGAACCAGCGCATCGCGTCGGACCCGTCGCGGTCGAACACCTCGTTGACGTCCGGGTAGTTCTTGCGCGACTTGGACATCTTCTGCCCGTCGTCGCCCAGCACGATCCCGTGCGCGACGCAGTTGGTGAACGCTGGCCGGTCGAACAGCGCCGTGGCCAGCACGTGCATCGTGTAGAACCAGCCGCGGGTCTGCCCGTTGTACTCGACGATGAAGTCACCCGGGTAGTGGTCCTCGAACCACTCGCGGTTCTCGAACGGGTAGTGCACCTGGGCGAAGGACATCGCGCCGGACTCGAACCAGCAGTCCAGCACCTCCGGCACCCGGCGCATGGTCGACGCCCCGGTCGGGTCGTCCGGGTTGGGCCGGGTCAGCTCGTCGATCGAGGGCCGGTGCAGGTCGGTCGGGCGCACGCCGAAGTCGCGCTCCAGTTCGTCGAGCGAGCCGTAGACGTCCACCCTGGGGTGGTCGGGGTCGTCGGACACCCACACCGGGATCGGCGAGCCCCAGAACCGGTTGCGGGAGATGTTCCAGTCCCGCGCGTTCTCCAGCCACTTGCCGAACTGGCCGTCCTTGATGTGCCCCGGCACCCAGTTGATCTGCTGGTTCAGCTCGACCATCCGGTCCTTGAACTGGGTGACCGCGACGAACCACGACGACACCGCGCGCTGGATCAGCGGGTTGTCGCAGCGCCAGCAGTGCGGGTAGGGGTGGTCGTAGGTCTCGTGGCGCAGCAGCAGACCCGCGTCCTTGAGGTCGCGGATGATCTGCTTGTTCGCCTCGAAGACGTGCTGCCCCTCGTAGGGCGCCACCTCCCCGGTGAACCGACCGTGCGGGTCGACCGGGATGACGACCTCGATGCCCGCGGCGTCGGTGACGACCTTGTCCTCTTCACCGAACGCGGGGGCGATGTGGACGATGCCCGTACCGTCCTCAGTCGTGACGTAGTCCGCCGCGAGCACCTGGTGCGCGTTGGTGCGCCCTACGAAGAAGTCGAACGGCGGCAGGTAGCGCGTGCCGAGCAGGTCGCTTCCCTTGTAGCGCGCGACAACGGGAACCTCTTCGCCCAACTCGCGCGCGTAGGCGCCGACTCGCGCCTCTGCGAGCAGGTAGCGCTGCCCGTTGGACTCCACCACGACGTAGTCGACATCCGGGTGCACTGCGGCGGCGAGGTTCGACGGCAGCGTCCACGGGGTCGTCGTCCACACCAACGCCTGCACGCCATCGAGGTCGGTACCCGGCGCCTGCAGCCTCAGGCCAACAGTGACCGCGGGGTCCTGCCGGTCGCGGTAGGTGTCGTCCATCTTCGTCTCGGTGTTGGACAGCGGCGTCTCACAACGCCAGCAGTACCAGAGCACCCGGAATCCCTCGTAGACCAAGCCCTTGTCGTACAAGGACTTGAAGGCCCACATGACCGACTCCATGTAGTCCAGGTCGAGGGTCTTGTAGTCGTTGTCGAAGTCCACCCAGCGGGCCTGCCGGGTCACGTAGTCGCGCCACTGGTCGGTGTAGCGCAGCACCGAGGTGCGGCACACCTCGTTGAACTTCTCGATGCCGAAGGACTCGATGTCGCTCTTGGACGAGAACCCGAGCTGCTTCTCCGCCTCCACCTCGGCGGGCAGGCCGTGGGTGTCCCAGCCGAACCGGCGCTCGACGTGGCGGCCGCGCATGGTCTGGTACCGCGGCACCAGGTCCTTGACGTACCCGGTCAGCAGGTGCCCGTAGTGCGGCAGGCCGTTGGCGAACGGCGGGCCGTCGTAGAAGACGAACTCGTTGCCGCCGTTGTCACCCGCGGGGCGGGCGTCCACAGAGGCCTGGAAGGTCCGGTCGGCGGACCAGTGGTCCAGGACGGCGGTTTCCAGGTTCGGGAAGGACGGCTGGGCGGGCACGGTCGGCTCGCCGGTGAAAGCCCTGGGGTAACCCATGGGTGGTACTCCTCGTACGGATCGGTCGGACCCACACGGGGACGACTCCCGGCGACTCCCTGCCGCCACGGCCGCGGTACCACCCCGCTTGCCACCTGGAGAGGTGACCACTCGTTCGGTCGGCTGTGACGGGCCACCCGTCCGGTTCTACTGGGGCTCGCGCCCGTTCTTCCGGAGGCTCCCCGGTGATGGCCGGATCCGCGCCTGTGCGACCGAGTCTAGCCCCGGCTCGCCACCCGGTTGGCCGCCACCCGGATGAGCAGGTAGAGCACCACCGCGTTGAGCACGTGCCAGGCGAAGTGCGTCCCCAGCGGGAAGCCGCCGCACACCGACGGGTCGACCGTGCGCAACGCGAGCGATACCCCGAAGACGGCGGCGATACCGGCGAACCACAGTGCGTAGTCGCGCTCGCCCCGCACTGCCGTGATCACCGCAAGGGCCACCATCCCGAGCAACGCGGGCAGGTAGGCGCCACCGTTGACGACCAAGTTGACCAGGACGGCGAACGCGATGAACACCGGAGCACCCAGCCACGCCCAACGCCACCGCAGCCCTAAGAACAGCTTGGGGAACATGATGACGTAGGTGAGCATGAACGCCACGATCGGAGCGACGTCCAACGACGCGGCCCACCTCGTGGCCACAGTGTGGAAGGTGAAGCTACCGAGGCCGATCGCCACGAGGATCACTACGAGCGCGGTGACGCACCAAGGCATGCCCTTGCCGCGGATGTGCCTATAGGCGAAGAAGGCGGCGATCAGGAACGCCACGTTGGTCCAGGCGTTGACCGGCTCCGACCAGAACTCCGGCCCGGTGCGCTCGCAGTACCCGTCGACCGGCATCTTCGACCTCCGTCACGGCGCTGGCACGGCGAAAGCGGCGGGCCGGAACCCGCGCCAGACTACGGCGGTCAACACCACCATGGCCACGCCCGCCGCCCAGAACGGCGCGGTGATCCCGAACCCGCGCGCGATGAACCCGCCGACCAGCGAGCCGACCGCCGACCCGCCGATGATCAGCAGCGAGTACACCCCGCCGACCCGGCCGCGCAGGTGCTCGGGCACCGCCCGCTGCCGCACCGAGGTCAGCACCACCCCGAACACCGCGCCGTGCACGCCGAACAGGACGTTGATCGCCCCGGCCACCCAGGCGTCGGTGGTCAGCGCCAGCCCGAAGTGGGTCGCGGTCTCGATGAGCAACCCGATCCGCACCAGCGCGCTGTCGCCCACCCGCCGCTGCAGCCAGGGGGCGACCGCCGACCCGAGCAACCCGCCCGCGGCCAACGCGGCGAACAGCAGGCCGAACCCGACCTCGCCGAGGCCCAGCCGCTGCTCGGCGTAGAGCACGAGGATCGCGACCGTGGCCATCAGCGCGATGTTCATCAGGCACAGCGCCACCGCCATCGCCCGCAGCAGCGTGTGCGACCAGGCCCACCGCAGCCCCTCGGCGATCTCCTCACGCATCCGCGCCCGCTGAGCGACCGGGCGCGGCGGAGGGCGGAACCGCACGGTCGCCGCCACCACGGCACCGACGAGGAACAGCGCGGACTCCAAGCCGAACGGCAGGACCGCCGACACGACGAACAGGGCAGCGCCCAACGGCGGCGCGACGAACATGTTGCCGACGATGGCCACCGCCTGCTGGCGGGCGTTGGCCGTGGGCAGCGCGGTGACGGCGACGATGTCGGGCACGAGCGCGCTGGCGGCGGTGTCGACGAGGGTCTCACCGACCCCGATCAGGAAGAACGCGAGGTAGACCAACCAGACCGAGACGACGTCGGCCCACACGGCCGTCGCGAGGGCCCCCACCACGACCGCGCGGTAGAGGTTCACCGCGACGACCACCCGGCGGCGATCCCACCGGTCCACCAGGGCGCCGCTGACCAGTGAGAACAGCAGCCACGGCAGCTGGGCGACGAAGGCGACCGCGCCGATGGCCACCGGGTCGTCGGTCAACCGCGCGACCAGCAGCGGCCCGGCCGCGATCATGATCCCGTCGGCGACGTTGGTGGCCGCCGAAGTCGCCCACAAGCGGGTGAAATCGGGCCCGAGCCCCGGTGTGGTGGTGGTCACCACAACAGCGTGCCGAGGAGCACACCCGCGCAGGGGCGAACCACCGGTGACGACCGTCACTCGGAAGTCGGGGCACCCTCGCCGGGTCGGAGCCGACCCTCTCGGTACTGGGCCGCCAGCACGGCGTCCGGCGTGCAGTGCGCGCAGGGGGTGAACCCGAGCTGCCTGGCCTCGGCGACCGGCAGCGGGATCGACGACCGCGCGCCCAGCCAGCCGCAGCGGGCCAGGTGGTAGCGCGGGCGTTCGTCGAGCACCCGCACGTCGGCCCGCAGGTCCGAGACCACGAGCAGGTCCGCGGCGTCGGTCGACTCCTCGTCCGGCTCCCGGTCCTGGTCCACCTCGACCTGGCCGACGGCGCCCCCGACCGCCTGATCGGCGCTGGGGTACAGGTCGGCGGGCTCAGGTGGGGCCGAGTACGGCTCGAACCGGGCTTGCCCGGTGTCCAGCGGCTCGACCGGCGGTGCCGGGTCGATCCGCTCGATGTCAGGGGCTCCGATGGGCCCCGGTGGCGCGGTGTCCGCGGGAACGCGGCGCCTGCGGGCGCCGAGCCAGTCGACCAGCAGGATCGCGGCCGCCACCACGGAGATGACGACCGAGATCCACGCCCACACGGTGTTGGCCGTGGTGAGCGCGGCGACCAGCAGCCCGAAGGCACCGAGCACCAGCGCTAAGACGATGAACAGCACGATGAGCGTCCAGCCCGGCGGCGGCGGGCCTCAGGCCCGCCGCCTACCCGGATCTGGTCAGCCGGCCTCGGCGCGCGGGCCGAAG
Organism: Actinokineospora baliensis; assembly: GCF_016907695.1. NCBI lineage: Bacteria > Bacillati > Actinomycetota > Actinomycetes > Pseudonocardiales > Pseudonocardiaceae > Actinokineospora > Actinokineospora baliensis. Next base: position 6,730,990 of record NZ_JAFBCK010000001.1, read on the forward strand.
GAGTAGCCGCTCTGCTGTCCCGCGCCGCGCGCCTCCGTGGTCGGCGCCGCGGAACCGCGGTCGCCGAGCTCGCGCAGGCTGGACTCCAGGAACGTCTTGAGCCGGGTCCGGTACTCGCGCTCAAAGGTGCGCAGCTCGTCGATCTTCTTCTCCAGCGTGGTCCGCTCGGCCTGCACGGCACCGATGATCTCGGTGTGCTGGCGCTGGGCGTCGCGCTCGAGCGTGGTGGCCTTCTCACGGGCCTGCCGCTCCAGCGTCTCGGCCCGCGTCCGCGCGTCGTTGAGCATGGTCTCGGCCCGGGTGCGGGCCTCGTTGACCATGGTGTCGGACTTCGCCCTGGCCTCCGAGAGCAGCTGCTCGGACTTGGTGCGCGCCTCGGCGAGCATCCCGTCCGCCTCGGCCTTGGCCTCACCGGTGAGCCGGTCGGCCATCTCCTGCGCCAGGCCGAGCACCTTGGCCGCCTGCACGTGGTGATCGCCACCACCGCCGGGGCTGGTCTGCTCCAGCGAGCTCGGCGGCGGCACCGGCTGCAGCCGCCTGGGCTCCTCCACGGCGCGGACCGGGGCGACGGTGGCCCCGGCGGTGCGGGCGTCCTCCAGGTCGGCGCGGGTGGACTCCAGCTGCGCGTCGAGCTGCTCGACCTGCGCGCGCAGGTCGTTGTTCTCCTCGATCAGGCGGGACAGCTCCACCTCGACCAGGTCGAGGAACGCGTCCACCTCGTCCTCGTTGTAGCCCCGCTTGCCGATGGGAGGCTTGCTGAACGCGACGTTGTGCACGTCAGCGGGGGTCAACGACATCTGATCACCTCACGCACTCCAGGGCTGCGGCCATCCGAGGTGTCCCCGTCATCCCGGATACGCCAGTCGCATCAGAATGAATACGACCAACAGCAGCACCATAATCGATAGGTCCAGGCCCACGCCTCCGATCCGGATCGTCGGGATGAGCCGACGGACCAGACGTACCGGAGGATCGGTCACTGTGTAGATGGTCTCCAGCGTTACCGCAACCCCACCCGCGGGCCGCCAGTCCCTGGCGAACGTGCGGACGAGCTCCACCACGACTCGCGCGGTGAGCAGCAGCCAGAAGGCGAACAACACCCAGAAGGCGGCGAGCAGCAGTGGTTCCACGGGTCAACTGTGCCATCACTCAGGTTCGGGTGGCGAACCCACCCTCGGCCAACCGCCGCTTGTCCTCAGCGGTGGGGTCGGCGTTGGGTGGTGAGATCAAGAACACCTTGTTGGTGACCTTGTCCATCGAGCCGCGCATGGCGAACGCGAGGCCCGCCGCGAAGTCCACCAGGCGCTTGGCGTCCGCGTCGTCCATCTCGGTGAGGTTCATGATCACCGGTCGGCCGTCGCGGTAGTGCTCGCCGATCGTGCGCGCCTCGATGTAGCTGCGCGGGTGCAGCGTGATCACCCGACCGAGTGGATATCCGGCCGGTTCCGGCTGGCGCGGCCTGCTCGGCTGCTCGCGGCGCGGTTCCACCGCGAGCGCGCCGTGCGTCTGCGGGTCCGGCACGGTCGCGGGGGTCCACGCCGGGCGCGGCCGCCCCCGCTCCGCGGGCTCGTAGTCGTCCTCGACCTCGTCGCGGTAGCCACCGCGCTGGCCGCCGAACCACCGGCGCCGACCACCCGGGTAGTCCTCGAACTCGTCCTCGGCGTAGTCCGGGCGGTAGCCGCGCCGGTCGTACTCCTCGGCCTCGTAGTCGTCGAGCTCGTCCGCCGGGACCATGCCGAAGTAGGCCTTCAGCTTCTGCAGCGTGCTCATGCCGTTCCTCCGGTTCCCCGAGCGTGGTCGTGCGTGTGCTTGTCCGACTACCACGTCCCCGCAAGCCTCAACCCCGGGTGTGGCGATCTTGCCCGCCGGGGTCCGTTCTTGCTATGGGGAGGCTAGCCCGCGTCCCCCCAGCAGCGCGGTTCCGACACGCACGCACGTCGACCCGTAGTCGATCGCCCGCTCCAGGTCGTTACTCATGCCGCAGGACAGTTCCACGGCCGAGGGGAACTCGGCGCGCAGGCTGCCTGCCACACCCGCAAGACGTTCGAAGGCCGCCGAAGGTTCCATGCCCAACGGCGCCACGGCCATGATCCCGCGGAGGCGGAGATCACTCGATCGAATTACCCGCTCGGCCAACGCGGGCAAGCCGTCGAGGGGGCAGCCGCCGCGCTCGGGGTCGCCGTCGATGCTCGCCTGCAGCAGCACCTCCAGCGGCGCCGTGCGCTCCCCCTCGGCGAGCGCTGCGGTGGTGGCCTTGCCGAGCGCCTCGACGAGCCGCTCGGAGTCCGCGGACTGCACCTGGGCGGCCCACCGGACCACGGACCTGGCCTTGTTGCGCTGCAGCCTGCCCACCATGTGCCAGCGGGGCGCGGCGTCGGGGCGCAGCGCGGACATCGCCTCGGCCTTGGGACCCGCCTCCTGCTCCCGGTTCTCGGCCAGGTCGAGCACGCCGAGGTCGACCAGGACCGCAGCGTCCTCGACCGGGAAGGTCTTGGTGACCGCCAGCAGCCGCACCTCGGCGGGGTCGCGCCCGGCCGCGGCGCAGGCGGCGGCGATGCGGGCCCGGACCTCGGCCAGGTTCGCGGCGATCTCGGCGGCCCGGTCGGTCACGGCTGCACCCAGGTGACCGCGGCCAATCGCCCAGTGGTGCCTTCCCTGCGGTGACTGAACAGCGAGCGGTCCTCTGTGGTGCACCTCGGGTCGATGCCGATGCGGGCCACGCCCGCGTCCGCGAGCTGCCGCCACAGGCCTGCCCGCAGGTCGAGCCCCGGCGTGCCCTTGCGGGTGCGGCAGGCGCTGCCCGGCAGGTGCTTCTCCACGTCGGTCTGCATGTCCTGCGGGACCTCGTAGCACTCACCGCAGATGGACGGGCCGAGCAGGACCTCCACGCGGCGAACGTCGGCTCCGGCACCAGCCATGGCCTCGAGCGCGGCCGGGACAACGCCGACCCGCGCGCCTACGCGCCCGGCGTGCACCGCGCCGACGACCCCGGCCTCGGGGTCCGCCAGCAGCACGGGGACGCAGTCGGCGACGAGCACCACGAGGGCGAGCCCGGCCTCTGCGGTCACGACTGCGTCGGTCGCTTCGAGCTTGTCCTCGACCGGCCCGGAGACGACGCCCACGGTGCGGCCGTGCACCTGCTCCATCCACACCAGGCGGTCGGCGGGCAGACCCAGCTCGGCCGCCAACCGGTCGCGGTTGGCGGCCACCGCGGCCGGGGCGTCGCCGACGTGGTCGCCCAGGTTGAACGTGTCGTAGGGCGCCGTGGACGCCCCACCTTCGCGTGTTGTGACCACGCGTCGAATCCGCACACCGCACCCCACACCCGCTAGGAGTCCTTACCCGCCAAACCTAGCGTCCCCGGGGTGGCGGGTGGAGCTACCGCCGCATGAACGGCGGCACGTCCACCTCGTCGTCGGGGTCCTCGGTGACCGGGACGGCCCGGCCTGCCACGCCGCCCTGGCTGGCCCGCACACTGGGCATGGGCTGGGCGGCCACGCTGCCCTGGGTGTAGTCCTGCCGGTAGGTCGGCGCCTGCTGGTGCACGGGCTGCTGCTGGGCGGGCTGCTGGTGCACCGCCTGCTGGTGGACCGGCTGCTGGTGCACGGGCTGCTGGTGCTGGACCTGCTGCTGGTAACCCTGCTCCGGCAACGCCACCGGCGCCGGGGTCGGCTCGGGCTGCGGGACCGGCTGGTGCTGCTGGGTGGCGACCTGCCCGGACTGCGCGGACACCGTGTTCTGGGCGCTGCCCTTGGTGCCGAACGCCGTCGGGTCCAGCTTCTTGTGCGTCGGGCCGCCGCTGTCGAAGCCCGCAGCGATGACGGTCACCCTGACCTCGTCGCCGAGCGAGTCGTCGATCACCGTGCCGAAGATGATGTTGGCCTCCGGGTGGGCGGCCTCCTGCACCAGCGACGCGGACTCGTTGATCTCGAACAGGCCCAGGTCGGAGCCGCCCGCGATGGCCAGCAGCACGCCGTGCGCGCCGTCCATGGACGCCTCGAGCAGCGGCGAGTTGATCGCCTTCTCCGCCGCGGTCACCGCCCGGCCCTCGCCGCGCGCCGAGCCGATGCCCATCAGCGCGCTGCCCGCGCCGGACATGACGCTCTTGACGTCGGCGAAGTCCAGGTTGATCAGACCGGGGGTGGTGATCAGGTCGGTGATGCCCTGGACACCGGAGAGCAGCACCTCGTCCGCGGAGCGGAAGGCGTCCATCAGGCTCACGCCGACGTCGCCGAGCTGCAGCAGCCGGTCGTTGGGGATCACGATGAGCGTGTCGCACTCGTTGCGCAGCTCGGTGATGCCGTCCTCGGCCTGCCTGGCCCGCCGCTTGCCCTCGAAGGAGAACGGGCGGGTGACCACGCCGATGGTGAGCGCGCCGAGCTTGCGGGCGATCGAGGCCACGACGGGGGCGCCGCCGGTGCCGGTGCCGCCGCCCTCACCCGCGGTCACGAAGACCATGTCGGCCCCCTTGAGGACCTCCTCGATCTCCTCGCGGTGGTCCTCGGCGGCCTTGTGCCCGACCTCGGGGTTGGCGCCCGCGCCGAGGCCCCTGGTCAGTTCCCGGCCGATGTCGAGCTTGACGTCGGCGTCGGACATCAGCAGCGCCTGCGCGTCGGTGTTCACCGCGATGAACTCGACACCCTTGAGACCGACCTCGATCATCCGGTTGACGGCGTTCACGCCGCCGCCACCGATGCCGACGACCTTTATCACGGCGAGGTAGTTGTGCGGGGGCGTCATCGAAGCCGCCTTCCTTGTCGTCTTCAGCTGGTCGTCTTCACGGGTCGAGATCAGTGCGGGTGCCCGGCCCGGGAACCCTCGACCTCAACCAGAGAGTGAGAGTGATGTCAACCCCGGACCTGGCAAGGAAGGTAGGCATAGGACTGGCCGCGATCCAGCCGCCACGCCGTGCGGGCTCCCGGTTGTTGGTCACCGACCGTGCGGGCACCCGGTTCACTCGCCGGTGGCACCGTCGAGGAATTCGCGGATCACGTCGAGGTGGCCCGCGTGCCGACCGGTCTCCTCGATCATGTGGATGAGCACCCAGCGCAGGCTGAGCTGCTTGCCGTCGCGGAACGCCACCGTGTCGTCGAGCGCCAGGCCCGCGGTGACTTCCCGACTGCGTTCGCACTGCTGGGCGTAGTCGGCGAGCAACTCGGCCGTCGTGAGGTTCGCGGCGATCTCGAACTCCCCGTCGGGGCGCTCGGCGCTATAGGGCGCCCTGTTGGGTTGGCCGCTGAGAGCCACCTCGAACCAGTAGGCCTCCACCCAGCGGAGGTGAGAGAGGAGACCCGCGACAGTCATCAGCGGTGATGGCAGCACCGAGCGGTGAGTGTCCGCTTCGGACAATCCCTCGGACTTGAACGCGATCGTGGCGCGCAGGTAGTCCAAGAACGCGGACAACAGTTCACGTTCGTCGCCCTGGTACGGGGGCTCGACCCGGGGGTCGTTGACTGGGGTGTCGGTCATGTGCGCAGTGTGGTGGACCGCGGCACGCGCGCGCACGGCATTTGCGTCCCCTGTGGACAACTCAGGAGATTGTGGGGAAGTCCGGGGCGGCCACGTCGAAGGTCTTGCCCTTCTGGGTCAGCAGCGCGCCGAGCACGGCCGCTTTGTGCCCGACGTTGCCCGAGTCGCCCCACTTGACGACGCGCTGGTCGGCGAGGGTGAGCCGGACGTCGGTGGGGGTGCGGGCGGTGACCGACACCACCATCTCGCTCAGCTGCTTCGGGATCGCCGCGAGCACCGTGGTGGCCGCCTTGGTGGCGAACTCGCCGCTCGCGTCGAGGGTGGGCAGGCCGGGCGGGGCCGCCTTGATCGTCCCGTAGTCGACGCCGCTCGCGTCGAGCAGGTGCGCGCCATCGTCGCGGACGACCACCGCCACCGGCGTGCGCTCGGTGATAACGAGTTCGACGGTGGCCGGGAAGGACCGGCGCACGTCGACGGCTCCCACCCTGGGCAGCTGGCGAACCCGTTCGGCGATCCCGTCGGAGTCCAGGCGGGCCAGGGGGGTGCCGGGTTCGATGGCGGCGGCGGCGCGCACCTCGTCGGCTGTGAGGTCCTTGATGCCGGTGACCTCGACGCTGTTGGCGCCGAGCACCGGGGTGAAGAAGACGAGCACCACCAACCCGGTGATCCCGAGCATCGAGCCGAGCACCGTCCACCGGCGGACGAGGAAGCGGCGGTCCACGCGCCTGCGCGCGGGCCGCTTGGCACCCCTGGGCCTGCGCCTGGGGCGTCCGCCGGGGACGGTGCGGGTCATGACAGGCGCTCCAAGGCGACGAGCACCTCTGGTCCGAGCATGGTCACGTCGCCCGCGCCCATGGTCAGCACCAGGTCGCCCGCCTTGACCAGGCTCGCGACCAGATCCGGGACGCGGTCGAACGCGGGCTCGTAGTGCACCCGCTCCGGGGGAAGCGGGATCGCGTCCGCGACGAGGTGACCGCTGACGCCGGGCTTGGGCTCTTCGCGGGCGCCGAACACGTCGAGCACCACGACCTCGTCAGCCAGGCCAAGGGCCGCGCCGAACTCAGTCGCGAAGGTCTCGGTCCGCGAGTACATGTGTGGCTGGAACACCACCACTACCCGGCCGCCAGCCGCGGCGGGACGCACCGCTCGCAGCTGCGCGTCGACCTCGGTGGGGTGGTGGGCGTAGTCGTCATAGACGCGCACGCCCGCAGCGGTGCCCTTGTACTCGAAGCGCCTACGCACCCCACCGAAGGCGGCGATACCTTCGCCCAACTCCGCCAGCGGCGCACCCAGCTCTAGACCTGCTAGCAGGGCCGCGATGGCGTTACCGGCCATGTGCTCGCCAGGCACCGCGACCCCGAGCTGGATCTCTTGCCCGCCCAGGGTGAGGCTGGCGTGACCGCCACCGTCCGCTGGGCGGTAGTCGACGAGGGTGGCGTCCTCGGGCGCGGTCGCCAGTCGGCCGTATCGCCTTACGCGGATCCCCTTGGCCTGAGCGCGCTCGGCGAGCGCTGCGGCACCGGGGTCGTCCGCGCAGGCGATGAGCACGCCACCAGGGGTGATCCGGTCCAGGAAGGCGTCGAAGACCGCCACATAGGCCTCGACGGTTCCGTGGTGGTCCAGGTGGTCGGCCTCCACGTTGGTCACCACGGCCACCGACGGGGAGAAGACCAGGAACGACCCGTCGCTCTCGTCCGCCTCGGCGACGAAGCTGCCGCCGGTGCCGTGGTGGGCGTTGGCACCGGACTCATTGAGGTCGCCGCCGATGGCGAACGACGGGTCGAGCCTGCAGTGCTGCAGCGCCACGGTGAGCATCGACGTGGTCGAGGTCTTGCCGTGGGTTCCCGCGACGCACGCGACGCGGTGGCCCACCATCAGCTCCGCCAGGGCCTGCGAGCGGTGCAGCACGGTCAGCCCGCGCCGCCGGGCCTCGACCAACTCGGGGTTGGTGTCCTTGATCGCCGTGGACACGACGACCGCGGTGGGCCCACCGGGGAGCAGGTCGAGGTTCTCCGCGACCTGCCCCACCGCGATCCGCGCACCCTGGGCGCGCAAGGTCAGGAACGTGCGGGTCTCCTTGGCGTCGGATCCCGACACCGCGGCGCCCCTGGCCAGCAGGATGCGGGCGATCCCGCTCATCCCGGCCCCACCGATCCCGATCAGGTGCGCGCGTTCGAGCGGACCCGTCACGGAGCCGCTCACGACACGCCCTTGTGCGCCGCGTCGAGGACCATGCGGGCGAGCACGTCCGCGGCCTCGCGGTGCCCGGTGCCCTGGGCCGCCGTGCTCATGGAGGCCAGGCGGCGCGGGTCGGTCAGCATCGGGATGACCAGTTCCGCGACCTTGGCCGGGGTGAGGTCGGCGTCGTCGACGAGGAAGGCGCCCCCGTTGTTGACCACCGGGCGCGCGTTAAGAGCCTGCTCGCCGTTGCCGATGGGCAGCGGCACGTAAACGGCAGGAAGGCCTACTGCGGACACCTCGGCCACGGTCATGGCACCGCAACGGCACAGCGCCGCGTCGGCGGCCGCGTAGGCGAGGTCCATCCGCTCTAGGTACGGCACGGCGACGTAGGGCGGTGCTCCCGGCACCGACTGCACAGCGAGGGTGTTCTTGGGGCCGTGCGCGTGCAGGACCCCGATGCCCGCGTCGGCCAACTGCCTCGCGGCGCCGGACACGGCGTTGTTGATCGAGCGGGCGCCTTGAGAGCCACCGAACACAAGCAGGGTCGGGGCGTGCGGGTCGAGGCCGAAGAACTCGCGCGCCTTGGCCCGCAACGCGGCCCGGTCGAGGTTGATGATCGACTCGCGCAGCGGGATCCCGATGATCTCGGCGCTGGGCAGGCCGGAGTCGTCCACAGCGACCGCGACCCGCTCGGCGAAGCGCGCGCCGACCTTGTTGGCCAGGCCGACCTTGGCGTTGGAGTCGTGCACCACGATCGGCACGCGGCCGCGCGCGGCGAGGTACGCCGGGAGGGCGACATAGCCGCCGAAGCCGACGACCACATCTGCGCCCACCCGCTCGAGGACCTCGCGGGTGGTCTTGACCGCAGAGCGCACCTTGAGCGGCAGCTTCAGCAGGTCGACGTTGGGCTTACGGGGCATGGGGACCGGCGGGATCATCTCCAGCGGGTACCCGCGCGCGGGGACGATGGTCTTCTCCAAGCCGCGCTCGGTCCCCAGGGCGACGACACGGGCGTCCGGGCGCAGCCGCATGACCGCGTCGGCCAGCGCCAGCGCGGGCTCGATGTGCCCGGCAGTGCCACCCCCCGCGATCACCACGCACGGACCCGTGCGGGTGGGCTGACTGGCACCGGTGGGACCAACGGTCAACGACGTCCTCCTTTAGCGTTCCGCGGCGTACCGCGGCTTGTCTTCTGCCGGGCAAGGGCCGCACCGCCCGCCCGTGGGTATCCCTGTCGCTCCGGCGCGCGCTTACGCGGTTCCGCCTGCGGTACGCCCCGCCGCTGCGAGGTGCCTCTAGGCGGCGTGGTGGGCCGAGCGGGCTTGCGCTTCTTGGGCGGCTTGTACGGCTCGGGCGCGGTCAGCTTCATCAGCTTGCCGAACCTGCCGGGGCCCTGTGAGCGTAGTGCCGACACGGCTTCCGGCTCGTGGCGCGCGCAGTTGGCGAGGATGCCGAACACCAGCATGGTGACCACGACCGAGGTGCCACCCGAGGAGATCAGCGGCAACGTGATGCCGGTGACCGGGAGGATCCCGACGACGTAGCCGATGTTGATCGCTGCCTGGGCGACCAGCCACACGGTGAGCGTGGCGGCGACCATCCGGACCCAGGGGTCGATGTTGCGGGTCGCGATCCGCATGCCCACTACCGCGAGCATCGCGAAAAGGCCCAGCACCAGACCGCAGCCCAGGAAACCGAGCTCGTCGCCTATGAGCGCGAAGATGAAGTCGTTGTGCACGTTGGGCAGGTAGCTGTACTTGGACGACCCTTGGCCCAAGCCCCTGCCGAAGAACCCACCGTCAGCGAGCGCGAGCTTGGCCTGCAACGCCTGGTAGCTGGTGCCCTTGATGTCCTCTTCGGGGCTTAGGAAGCTCAGCACGCGCACAAGGCGGTAGTTGGTGCCCACTGCCAGGAGGGCAACACCAGCAAGGCCACCGAGGGCTAGGGCGCCGAAGAGCCGCATAGGTGCCCCGGCGAACCAGAGCAGCGCGATGAGGACTACGCCCAGGGTGATCGTGCCGCCCAGGTCGGGCTGCAGCATGACCAGCGCGAACATCAGCAACGCGACAGGTACGACAGGCACCAGCAAGTGGCGGTACCTGTGGAGAACCGCTCTCTTGAGGACCAGTACGTGCGCGCCCCACAGCGCCAACGCGACCTTGCACACCTCGACGGGCTGGAACGAGAAGGGGCCGAACTTGAACCAGCTCTGCGTGCCGTTGAGCGTGCTGCCCAACGGCGTAAGAACCGCGATCAGCAGCAAGATGCTGATCGCGAGCGCGGTGGGGCTGAGGGCCCGGATGCGCTCAAGGGGAACGCGTAGCCCTATCCAGAACAGCACCGCGCCGATGAGGACATAGAGCAGCTGCTTCTTGAAAACCGTGTAGAGCCCGGATCCGGGGGTGTTGAGCGAGACCACGGACGACGCCGACAGGACCATCACCAGGCCGAGCACCGTGAGCAGGCTGAACACGGCCAGCACGAGGTGGAACGACGCCAGCGGGCGGCCCAGCCACGCGGTGAGCGCGGACCGGACGGCGTGGACCCGCCCGGGGGCCCGTCGCGGCCGGGCGGCCGGACTGACGGCGGTGGTCGTCCCGGGGGCGGCCATCACCGCACCCCGGTAGCGCCGTCGTCCTCGCCGACCTGGGCGACCGCCGCCGCGAAGGCGTCGCCGCGGTGGGCGTAGTCGCGGAACATGTCCATGGAGGCGGCAGCGGGCGCGAGCAGCACGACGTCACCCGAACGTGCCATTGCACCCGCCGCGCGGACCGCTGCGATCATGGGCTCATGGTCTCCCGGGGCCACCCGCCGGACGGGGACATCCGGGGCGTGTCGCGCCAGCGAGGCCGCGAACACCTCGGCTTCGGCACCCAGCAGCACGACGCCGCGCAGCCGCCCGACAGCCGTCTCGACCAGCTGATCCACGGTCGCGCCTTTGAGCAGACCACCGGCGATCCACACCACGGACTCGAACGAGAGCAGTGAGCCCGCGGCCGCGTGTGGGTTCGTGGCCTTGGAGTCGTTGATGTAGGAGACGCCGTTGAACTCACCGAGGTGAACGGCTCTATGTGCACCCGGTTGGAACGCGCGTAGGCCAGCGCGAACGGCGTCAGGTGACACGCCGTGAGCGCGGGCGAGCGCGGCGGCCGCCAGGGCATTGGAGACGTTGTGCGAACCGAGCACGTTGAGGTCCGCGAGCTCAGCCAGTTCCTCCGCCTGAGCGGCCGGGTCCGCCACGAACGCCCGGTCCACCAAGAGGTCTTCGACCAAGCCAAGTTCACCTGGACGAGGCACGCCTAGGCCGAACCCGACCTGGGTGCCCCCGTGCTCGGCCGCCAACGCCGTCGACCACTCGTCGGCGACGTTGCGGACCACGACCTTGGCTCCCGTGTAGGCCCGGCCCTTGGCCTTGGCGTACTCCTCCATAGAGCCGTGCCAGTCGAGGTGGTCCTCTGCGAGGTTGAGCACGGCAGCGGCGTGCGCGCGCATAGAGCTCTGCCAGTGCAACTGGAAGCTTGAGAGCTCTACAGCGAGCACGGTGTGCCCAGCTCGGATGGCATCGATCACGGTAAGACCCACGTTGCCGCAGGCGATCGCGTTGTGCCCATCGGCGCGCAAGATCTCCGCGAGCATGCCCACGGTGGTGGTCTTGCCGTTGGTGCCGGTCACCACGAGCCACGTGGGCGGGTCCGGCAACCGCTCGGACATCCACCACGCCAGCTCGACCTCGCCGACGACGTCGATTCCCGCGGCCACCGCAGCCGCCAACAGCGGGCTCGTGGGCTTCCACCCAGGGCTGGTCACCACGAGGGAGGTCCCCTCAGGTGGCTCCACCAGCCCGGGCACCAGCGTGGCACCTGTGTCGGCCAGTTCGGCCAACCGTTCGGCGTTGCCGTCGGTGACCGTGACCTCCGCGCCCATCGCCACCAGCGCGCTCGCGACCGACCGCCCGGTGACCCCGGCGCCCGCCACCAGCACGCGGCCGGTGACCAGGCCCGCGAAGGTCCCGGTCACACCCCGCCACCGAGCGCGAGCCAGTCGGCGTAGAACAGGCCGAGGCCGAACATCGCGCACACCCCCGCGAGCAGCCAGAACCGGATGATGACCGTGGTCTCCGCCCAGCCAGCCAACTCGAAGTGGTGGTGGAAGGGCGCCATCCGGAACAACCGCCGCCTGGTCGTGCGGAAGATCGCGATCTGCAGCACCACCGAGACCATCTCGACCACGAACAGGCCGGAGATCACGATCATCAGCAACTCGGTGCGGGTGGCCATGGACAGGCCCGCGACCAGGCCGCCGAGCGCCAGCGAGCCGGTGTCGCCCATGAAGATCTTCGCCGGTGCGGCGTTCCACCACAGGAAGCCGATGCAGGCGCCCATCGCCGCCGCGGCCACGATCGCCAGGTCGAGCGGGTCGCGCACGTCGAAGCAGGCGGGCTCGGCGACCCGCGAGCAGTCGTGGCTGAACTGCCAGAACGAGATCACCACGTAGGTGCCCATGACCATCGCCGAGGACCCACCGGCGAGGCCGTCGAGGCCGTCGGTGAAGTTCACCGCGTTCGACCAGGCCGACACCGCCAGGTAGCAGAAGACGATGAAGCCGATCCCGCCGAAGGACACGATGGTGATGTCGCGGACGAACGAGAGGTTGTCCGAGGCCGGGGTCAGCTGCCGCTCGTCGGGGAAGCGCAGCGCCAGGATCGCGAACGCGATGGCCACGACCAACTGGCCGACCAGCTTGGCGGTCTTGTTCAGGCCGAGGTTGCGCTGCTTGCGGATCTTGATGAAGTCGTCGAGGAAGCCGACCAGGCCGAGCCCGGTGGCCAGCATCAGCACCAGCAGGCCGGAGGCGGTGGGCGAATCACCGCGCCCGGACCAGGCGTTGACGATGTGCGAGGTGCCGTACCCGGCCCACATGGCGATGATGATCGCCACGCCGCCCATGGTGGGCGTGCCGCGCTTGCTCTTGTGGCCCTCGGGGCCCTCTTCGCGGATCTCCTGCCCGAAGCCCTGCCGGGAGAAGACCCGGATCAGGTACGGGGTCAGCAGGATCGAGATGACCATGGCGATCGCCGCGGCGATCAGGATGCTCTTCACCGGGCGTCCTCCGCCAGCAGCGCCTCGGCCACCCGCCACAGGGCGGCCGCCTTCGACGCCTTCACGAGCACCACGTCACCGGGAGCCAGTTCGGCGCGCAAGAGCGCCACCGCGGCATCGACGTCCGGCACCAGCACCGACTCCTCTCCCCACGAGCCCTCCAGGCTCGCCCCCTGGTGCATCGCGCGAGCCTGCTCGCCGATGACCACCAAGCGGTTGATGTCCAGTCGAACGGCGAGCCTGCCGATCTCGTCGTGCGCCCGCACGGACTCGTCGCCAAGCTCACCCATCACCCCGAGGACGGCCCAGGACCGGCGGCGGTTGCCTGCCCTGGCCATCGTGGCCAACGTCTTGAGCGCGGCGCGCATCGACTCGGGGTTGGCGTTGAAGGCGTCGTTCACGACGGTGACGCCGTCAGGTCGGGTCGTGACCTCCATCCGGCGCGCGGAAACCCGCTGCGCGTCGGTGAGGCTGTCCGCCACCTCTTGGACCGTCGAGCCCATCTCAAGAGCGACAGCGGCGGCGGTAAGAGCGTTGCCCACGTGGTGCGGCCCGTGCAGGCCTAGAGACACTCGCGCCTCGCCCTGGGCGGTGCGCAGCACGAAGCTGGCGCGCGCCTGATCGTCGAGGTCGATGTCGACGGCACGCACGTGCGCGGACTCCGTCTCGCCTACGAACACCACTCGCGCCTTGGTGCGAGAAGCCATCGCAGCCACGAGCGGATCGTCTGCGTTCAGGATCGCGACGCCGTCTTCGGGCAGCTTCTCCACCAGCTCGCCCTTAGTGCGTACGATGTCTTCGCGGCTGCCGAACTCGCCTAGGTGCGCGGTCCCGACGTTGAGCACAGCACCGATGCGTGGCGGAGCGGTGTCGCACAGGGCCGCGATGTGGCCCGGCCCGCGCGCGGACAACTCCAACACGAGGTGCTTGGTCTGCTCGTCGGCGCGCAGCACGGTCCAGGGGTGGCCGAGTTCGTTGTTGAACGACCCTGGAGGAGCGACTGTGGGGCCGAGTGGCGCCAGCACCTGGGCGATGAGGTCCTTGGTCGAGGTCTTACCCGAAGAACCCGTGACGCCGACGATCGTCAGCCCGGTCGCAGCGAGCTTGTCGGCGACATAGCGGGCAAGACGGGCAAGAGCCGCGAGGACCGCGGCACCGGAACCGTCCTTGTCGCCGGTGAGCGCTACCGACCGCGTGTGGGCCTCGGACACCGGGGGCACGATCACCGAAGGCGCGTCGATCTCCCGCGCGGCGAGAACGGCGACCGCGCCGGAGTCGATCGCCCTAGCGGCGAAGTCGTGACCGTCGACCTTGTCGCCGGGCAAGGCGATGAACAGCCCACCCGGGGTGACCTCGCGGGAGTCGAACTCGACGGTCCCGGTGACCGTCGCCTCCGGGTCGGCCTGGTGCAGCGTGCCGCCGACGGCGTCAGCGATCTCCCGCAGGGTCAATGTGATCATTCAGCCACCGTGCCCAGTCGCTCGCGGATGGCCGCGGCGAGCTCGTCGCGGTCGGAGAAGGGGTGAACCACGCCCGCCACCTCTTGGCCGGTCTCGTGGCCCTTACCCGCGATCACCACTACGTCCCCAGACCGCGCGTTGGCCACGGCGGTGGCGATCGCACGCCTGCGGTCACCGATGTCCACCACCTCGCCGCGCTCGGCGGCCGGTACCCCGGTAGCGCCCGCGAGCATCGCCGCGCGGATGGTCGCGGGGTCCTCGCTTCGGGGGTTGTCGTCGGTCACGACCAAGAGATCGCTGCGTCGCGCGGCGGCTTCGCCCATAAGCGGGCGCTTGGCGGTGTCACGGTCGCCACCGCAACCGAGCACTACGATCACGCGGCCCTCCGTACGCGCCCGCATCGCGTCCAAGGCGAGCGCGACGGCCTCGGGCTTGTGCGAGTAGTCGACCACCGCGGTGAAGTCCTGCCCCAACGCCACCCGCTCCATGCGGCCGGGAACCCGAACCGTGGCGAACCCCTCGACGATGGCCTCGATCGGGATACCCGCCTTGTCCAGGATGGCAGCGGCGACGAGCGCGTTGGCGACGTTGAAGGTGCCCGGCATCGGCAGGGTCGCCTCGACCCGGGCGCCTACGGGGGCGTGGATGACGAAAGTCTGCTCGCCGCTGAGGGAGACCCGCACGTTCGACGCGGTCCAATCGGCTTCGCCGGTGGTCGACACGGTCACGGTGCTCCCGGTGACCAACCGGCGCCCCCAGTCCTGGTCGACGCACACCACCTCGGCCGTCGAACGACCGTCGAACAGCAGGGCCTTCGCCTGGAAGTAGTCCTCCATGTCGGGGTGGAAGTCCAGGTGGTCCTGCGAGAGGTTGGTGAAGGCGCCCACCGCGAAGCGCGTGCCCGCCACCCGGCCCAGGCTCAGCGCGTGGCTGGAGACCTCCATCGGCACGTGGGTGACCCCGCGCTCGACCATGACCGCCAGCAGGGCCTGCAGGTCCGGCGCCTCCGGCGTGGTGAACGCGCTGGCGAGCCGGTTGCCCGCGATGCGGGTCTCGACGGTGCCGATCAACCCGGTGGTCAAGCCCGCGGCGGCCAGCCCCGACTCGACGAGGTGGCTGGTGGTGGTCTTCCCCGAGGTCCCCGTCACGCCGAGCACGCTCAGCGCCAACGACGGCTCCCCGTAGATCCACGCGGCCAGGGGCCCGAGCGCGGCGCGGGGGTCCGGGTGCACGAGCACCGGTACGCCGGAATCGCGCACGGCGGGTCGTTGCGCGCCCACGGCATCGGTCAGGACCGCGACGGCCCCGGCGGCGATCGCCTGGGCGGCGAAGTCGGCGCCGTGCGCGCGGGCGCCGGGCAGCGCGGCGAACAGGTCTCCGGGAAGGACGTGCTGTGCGCGCAGCGTCGCGCCCGTGACGACCACATCGGACACCGCGTCCGAAGTGGTGTCCCCAGCCGACAGCCGCACATCTCCGCGCGCGACCAACGTGGCGAGCGGAACGGGCTGGATCCGGGTGGGGCGAGGCGGCGCTGTGACAGCCTTGCCTTCGAGCTTGGCGGGCACGTCGCGGAAGGCTACCTGCGCACGCAGGGCGACCACGCGGCCCCTCGATCGCGGGACCCGGGCGGGATGCGGTAGATGAGCGCACCGTGATCGCGCCACCCCGGTCCAGCGCCCGTCATCACACGATCAGGTGGTCATTATTTTCCCAGGTCACAAGCCCTCGAACCGGCGTACAGTCGAACATGTGTTCATCTCGCATCAGCGCGCTTGGCGCGCCTTCGACGTCCTGTCCAGCGGCGGGTCCCGGCGGTGGCCGGGCCCGCTCACGCGCACCGTCCTCAGCGGACGCCGGGCCCGGTCACGGCTCGACCAGCGGCACCACCGGAGCGGGCTCCGGCGACAGCGGGATCGAGTACCGCTGGGTCAGGAACGAGGCCACGTCGTGGAAGAACGGGGCGGCCGAGTGACCGTCCGGAGTGGAATAGGCGGGCGTGTCGTAGACCATGCCCACCACGAACCGGGGCGAGTCAGCGGGCAGGATCCCGGCGAAGGTGATCCAGTACTTGGAGTCGCTGTAGCGGCCAGCCGCCTGGTCGTACTGCTGCGCGGTGCCCGTCTTGCCGGAGATCTGGTAACCGGTCAGCGCCGCGGCGGGCGCGGTGCCGCTGTTGCCGTTGCTGCCCTTCTGCACCACGGCGCGCAGCATGTCGCGCGTCGTGCGGGCGGTCTCCGGGCTCACCACGCGCACCGGATCCGGTCGCGGCTCCTCCACCCGCGTCCCGTCCGGGGCGATCTTCGCCCGCACGACCCTGGGCGGCACCCGGACCCCGTCGTTGGCGATGGCCTGGTACATCCCGGCCATCTGCAGCACCGTCATCGACAGGCCCTGACCGATGGGCAGGTTGCCGAAGGTGCTGCCCGACCACTGGTTGCGCGGCAGCACCTTGCCGGGGCTCTCCCCCGGCAGGCCGACGCCGGTGCGCTTGCCGATGCCGAGCTTGTCCAGCAGCGCGGCGTAGCGGTCCTGGCCCACCTCGTCGGCCAGCATCAACGTGCCCACGTTGGAGGACTTGGCGAAGATGCCGGTGGTCGTCATCGAGATCCGGCCGTGCGGCCAGGCGTCGTCGACCCTGCGGTCGGCGACCTGGATCCACCCCGGCACCGAGTGCACGGCCTCCGGGGTGGTGATCCCGTACTCGATGGCCGCCATCGCGGTGACGATCTTGTTGACCGACCCCGGCTCGTAGGGCGTGGTCACCGAGCGGTCGTTGAGCAGCTTGGGGTCCAGCCCGCCCGGCGCGTTCGGGTCGAAGGTCTTGTCGTTGGCCAAGGCGTAGATCTCGCCGGTCTTGGCGTCCATCACCACGACGCTGACGCTCTTGGCCTGGCTGCGCTTGCCGTACTCGGCCGCCTTCTGCTGCACGAAGTACTGCAGGTCGGCGTCGATGGTCAACTCGACGTCGGTGCCGTCCACCGCGGGCTGCAGGTTGGTGCCGGACCCCGCGATCACCACATCGGTGCCGCTGGCGGTCTCGACCTTCTGGCTGCCCGCCTTGCCCGCGAGCTCGTAGTCGCGCAGGCCCTCCAAGCCGAACAGCCCGTGCAGGCTGTGCCTCTTGGGGTCCGGGTCGTCGGTGCGCCAGTTCGCGAAACCGAGCACGTTGGCCGCCAGCGAACCCCCGGGGTACTCGCGCTTGGCCCGGTCCTCCACGTTGAGCGAGGGGTGCAGCTTCACCAGTTCCCTGGCCTTGGCGGGCTCCACCTCGTCGTCGAGGTAGACGAACTTGTCCTCGGAGCGCAGCTTGGCCAGCAGGGTCGCCTCGGACACCCGGGTACCCAGGATCCTGGCCATGTCCGAGGCGATCGAGGCGGTCTCCTCGTCGAAGGTCACCACGTTCTTCGCCTGCGACTTGGCCGCCTCGTCGGCGAGCAGCTTGCGCTGCGCGGCGGGCCGGTAGGCCAGCGCCTTCACCTCGACGCTGAACGCCAGCTCAACCCCGTTGCGGTCCACAATGGACCCCCGCGTGGCCGGGATCGGCAGCGTCTCCCGGCGCTGCTTCTCCGCCCGCGCCGCCAACGCCTCGGCCTCGAACCCCTGCACCTGGACGAGCTTGAGCCCAGCCGCCACCAGCGAGGCGATCAGCACGAACCGCACCACCACCACCCGCACCCGGTGGTCGGTCCCCGCCGCCCGCTTGGTCACCCGCCGCATCCGCCCCGGCGAGATCCCCTCCCGCCACGGCCCCTTCGGCCTCCCCGCGGCCTTGCCCTTTCCTCCCCCCGACGTGCTCCCCCCCGAACCATGCGCCCCCGACGCACGCCCACCCCCGCGCTGCCCCCCACCGGTCACCGGCCGACCGCCACCCCCGCCGCCGTTGCCCCCGCCTCGGCGCACATTCCCCACACCAGAACTGGACACCCGACGCCGATGCTCCCCACCAGCCCCACCACGCCCCTGAGGGGCGTGCCCATACCCCCCACCCGCCCGTCCCCGCCCGTCGCTCACAGTCCCCTGCCCGCCATTCCCACTAGTCCCACCGGAGCCACCAGCCCGCCCCGCCCTCCCCCACAACTCCTCACCCGGTCGCCGCGCATGGGGACTCCCCGAGCAAGGCCAGTGCTTCCCAAGGTTCCCCACACGGCCCTGTTCGCGCGCTCTCGTCCTCCCCCGGCGTGGCCCACACAAGCTGGGCCGTCAGCCACAACCAGCCGGAAGACGCGGCGCCCAGCGGCCTCTCGCCCCACGCCGCCCCCACACCTGTCTGCCGCACACCGATTGAGTCCCCACACGGCCCCGACCGCGCGCTCAAGCCCACCCCGGGCTGGCCCGTCCGCCACGACCAACCGGTAACCGCGGCGCTCAACAGCCTCTCGCCCAATGCCGCCCCCGCCGTCCCGCACTCCCACCACGCACCAACCGTTCTCCGACTCGGGGCCCGCGCCCGCAGCGATTCCCCACACTGCCCCGCCGCGGCCTGCGCGAGCTGGGCCATCAGCCACAACCATCCGGTAGTCGCGGCGGTTGACGGCCTCTCGGCCAGCACAGGCTGGGCAGCTGACGGGGGGCGGGGTCGGGCTGGTTCGGCGATCGGGCGGGTACGCAGAGTCAGGTCGCCGGGCCCGACGGCACCGGGGTCGGGGGGATCCCGGACCCTGGGTCGCCGAGCGGCGGGCGAGCATCAGCCACCGCCACCTGCGGGGTGGGCGGTGGCCGGGTCGGCGCCTTCGGCGGTCTGGCCGCCGCCGGTGTCGATGCGGGGTTGGTTGGGGCCTGGCTGTTGGGGAGTGGCCGCTTGGCCCGCCGCCGGGGGGACCGTTGCCTGCTGGCCCGCGTCGGCTTGACCGGTCTGGCCCGTCGTGGGTTGGCCCGTCTGACCACCCGTTGTCTGGCCCGCGGTGGCCGGGTCGGCCGCTGGGGGCGCTGCCGGGTCGGCGGTGGGCGGGGCTGGCGCGGGGGCCACAGCGGGCTTGGGGGTGCCGACGAGTTCCACGGTGCCGTCGGGCTTGAGGCGCAGCCAGGCGGCGTCGCCCGCGGGCACCATGCCGAGGGCGCGGGCGCGCTCAGCTAGGGCGGGTGCGGCCTCCTGGTGCGTGACGTCCTGCTGGAGTTGGGCGGCTTCCTCCGCGAGGCGGGCGGTCTCCCGCTTGGCGATCTCCAGCTGGAACGAGTCGGCGACGGCCTGGGTGGTCAGCCACAGGGTGGCGGCCACGCCGACGGCCAACAGGGCGATGATCAGGACCACAAACGACGCACGACCGGAGGCGGCCGCTTCGGTGGGTGCGGCCGCGGAGGAGGTGTGGGGGCGAACGCCATCGCGCTGGGCGCGCCGAGCGTAGGCGCGTTCAGCGGCGGGAGTGCGCGGGCGCTGCGCGGCACCGCGACGCGGCTTGGTGGGGGTTTCGAGGAGGTCGGTCTCGCCGACCGGGGTAGCGGTCGCCATCCCGGCCCGGGCGGACTTGCTGGTCGCCGTCGCCTTGCCGGAGGCCGTCGGCCGCCCGGTCGCGGTGGCCCTGCCACCTGCCGCGGGCGTGCCGGAGGCAGTGGGGCCACTGGACCTGCTGGGCCTGCCCGTGACCGTGGCCCGGCCGGAGGCCGTCGGCCGCCCAGACGCCGTGCCCTTGGCAGGAACCGCGGACCGGCTGGCAGTCGCCGCCGCGTCGGCGGCACCGGTCGACCGCCGCCGAGACTCGGCAACACGCTCGTCACCCGCCCGCCGAGCGGCCCGGCGAGCCCGGTTCTCCGTACCCTCCGCACCATCACCACCAGCCCGCCGCCGAGGACGACGCCCAGACTCCGGCGCGGCCGTGTCGCCAACCTCGCTGTGCCCGGCGGCCCGACGGCGTGCTGTCTCTGGCGCGGCGGTGTCGCCAGCCAGGCCTGCGCCGGTCCCAGCGGTGAGGCGCTCCCCCGTGCGACGCCGTGGGCGACGTGCGGTGGAAGGCACCGCGGTGCCGCCAACCAGGCCGGCGTCCGGCGCTGCGGTGTCGCCGACCGGGTCGGTGTCGGTGGGGCTGTGGCCCTCGGGGCGGCGGGACTGGGTGGGCAGGCGGCCGGTACTGCTCGGTGGGGCGGTCATGGGGCCTCCCGGACGCGTTCGGCTGCGCGGAGTCGGACCGACTGCGCGCGGGGGTTGGCGGCGACCTCGGTCTCGTCGGCCACCTCGGCGCCGCGGGTGAGCAGGCGCAGCTGGGGTGCGTGTTCGGGCAGCTCCACCGGGAGGCCGTGCGGCGCGGTCGACCTCGCCAGGTCGGTGATGGCGCGCTTGACGATCCGGTCCTCGAGCGACTGGTAGGCCTCGACGACGATCCGGCCGCCGACGGCCAGCGCCGCCAAGGCGGCGGGCACGGCGCGGCGCAGGACGTCCAGTTCAGCGTTGACCTCGATGCGCAGCGCCTGGAAGGTGCGCTTGGCCGGGTGGCCACCGGTGCGCCTGCTCGCGGCGGGCACCGCGTCGTAGAGCAGCTCCACGAGGCGGGCACTGGTGGTGAACGGTTCGCGGTCGCGCTCGGCGACCACGGCCCTGGCGATGCGGCCCGCGAAGCGCTCCTCGCCGTACTCGCGCAGCACCCTGGCCAGGTCGGCGGTGGAGTACCCGTTGAGCACGTCGGCGGCGGTCGGACCGGTGGTCTGGTCCATGCGCATGTCCAGCGGCGCGTCCTTGGCGTAGGCGAAGCCGCGCTCGGCGACGTCGAGCTGCATGGAGGACACGCCGAGGTCGAACAGCACGCCATCCACACGCGACAGTCCCAGGTCGACCAGGGCGTCGGGGAGTCCGTCGTAGACGGTGTGCACGAGGTGCACGCGATCGCCGTGGCGGGCCAGCCGCTCACCGGCGAGGGCGAGCGCGTTGGGGTCGCGGTCGAGGCCGACCAGGGTGAGCTGGGGGTGCGCCGACAGCAGCGCGTCGGAATGGCCACCGAGGCCGAGGGTGGCGTCGACCAGGACAGCCGGGCGGTCGGCCAGCGCGGGGTGCAGCAACTCCAGCACCCGCTCCAGCAGCACGGGGTCGTGGCGGGGGCGGTCGGTCACCAGCTCACCCCTGCTTCACACACACGGGCCACACACCGGCGACCAGAGCTCCGCACGCGACCAGACCCACCGGACGCGCGCCGCGCCGCCATGGCAACCCACCCCTCTCCGCACCACCCGTCCCGGGGCACACACGCCCCGGAACGCGACCGGGTGCCGCCAGGTCCCCGCCCGCTCGTCGGACCTGGCACCGGGGAAGGTGTGTCAGGGCCGAAGGCGAGCGGACCGAGGCCTCACGGCACCCGCGTTCCACGTCCCACGTCAGAACACGCCGGGCAGGACCTCCTCCCTGGCCTGGGAGTAGCTGTCCTCGTGTTCGTCCAGGTAGGTCTGCCACGCCTGGGCGTCCCAGATCTCCAGCCTGGTGATCGCGCCGATGACCACGCAGTCCTTGGTGAGTCCCGCGTACTTGCGCAACTCCGGCGCGACCGCGATCCGCCCCTGCCCGTCGGGTCGCTGCTCGTCGGTTCCGGCGAACAGGTACCGCTGGTAGGCGCGAACCGCCTCGTTCGTCAGGGGGGCCGCGGCGACCTTGCGTGCCATCTCCTCGAACTCCGCGCGTGGGAACACGTAGAGGCAGTGATCCTGACCCTTCGTGACCATCAACCCACCCGCGAGCGCTTCCCGGAACTTGGCGGGCAGTGTGAGCCGCCCTTTGTCGTCGAGCCTCGGGGTGTGCGTGCCGAGGAACATCCGACACCCACCTCCCCACCGAACCGATCGGATCGGCCATGGAGCCCCCGTCTGCCCCACTTGGCGCCACAGTACCCCACTTTTCACCACAGTCAACGCGAATCGCGCGGGATTCAGACCGGGGCAATCCGCGTTTCCGCAGCTAGAGCCGCTGGGGCCACCGTGGGGGGTGGTGGGGGGCCACTGCGGCCCGCCGAGCGCGAAACCGACCGAGAAAGGGACAAATCGGCCACCGATTGCGGCCCGAACCGCATGTCAACGCCATATGTGGGGTGCGGTGGGGGACTCAGGGGCGCACCGGTGGGGCCTGGTGGGGGCACGCCGAGGACTCACCCATTCGGGTAACGCTCGGGCCGTCGCCGGTCGATCACCCAGCGTCAACGCCGGGGCGGGCGGTGGGTCCACCCGGCGGATCGGCACCGCCCGGCCCGCCCACGCGCACCGGCCCGTGACAAGATCCACATCGGCGGGCGCGGCCGCGCGGAACGCCGGTCACCACCGGCCGCGGCGGCCTATCCTTGGCCCAGATCGGGCGTGGCCACGTGCACCGGTCGGGTTGGCCAGGTCGAACCGTTGGGTACTTCGCCCTCGTTTGACACACTCCATGGCAGGCTGTCGCGGCCACGTCGGCGTGGCGGGCGGGCACGTGGGGGCGGGCCGCCGCGCGCCGTCCCGACCGCGCCGGGCTCCG
Organism: Actinokineospora baliensis; assembly: GCF_016907695.1. Classification (NCBI taxonomy): domain Bacteria; kingdom Bacillati; phylum Actinomycetota; class Actinomycetes; order Pseudonocardiales; family Pseudonocardiaceae; genus Actinokineospora; species Actinokineospora baliensis. The sequence continues at coordinate 6,753,618 of NZ_JAFBCK010000001.1, forward strand.
GCGGCGGCGGGAGCGGACTGCCGCCGAGGAACACCAGGAGGTCGCGTGACGTCGAGCACCCCGCATGCCGCACTGCCGGGCAACCCGTACGGAGCACCGGGCGGCGAGCCGTTCGCGGGGCAGAACGGGGCGTACCCGGCCCAGCCGGGCGCCCCCGCCAACCACGGGCCCCAGGTCGGGCAGAGCTCGCAGGTCGGTCCCGGTCCGCAGCACGAGCAGGGCCACCCCGGTCAGCAGCAGCGCCAACCCGGCCGCTTCGACGACCTGCACGCCACCGCGCAGCGCATCGCGCAGAACGTGGAGCGGGTGCTGGTCGGCAAGCCGGAGGTGGTGCGCATCGCGCTGGTCACCCTGCTCGCCGAGGGGCACCTGCTGGTCGAGGACGTGCCGGGGGTCGGCAAGACCTCGCTGGCCAAGGCGCTGGCGCGCTCGATCGACTGCTCGGTCAGCCGCATCCAGTTCACCCCGGACCTGCTGCCCAGCGATGTGACCGGCGTCTCCATCTTCAACCGGCAGACCAACGAGTTCGAGTTCCGGCCCGGCCCGGTCTTCGCCAACATCGTGGTCGGCGACGAGATCAACCGCGCCTCGCCGAAGACCCAGTCCTCACTGCTGGAGTGCATGGAGGAGCACCAGGTCACCGTCGACGGCAACACCTACCGGCTGGACTCGCCGTTCATGGTGATCGCCACGCAGAACCCGATCGAGATGGAGGGCACTTACGCCCTGCCCGAGGCCCAGCGCGACCGGTTCACCGCGCGGGTGTCGATCGGCTACCCGGACCCGCAGGCCGAGCTGGCCATGGTCGACGAGCACGCGGGCCACGACGTGTGGGCCACGCTGCGCCCGGTGTCCGACGCCGACCAGGTGCGCGGGTTGATCGAGTCGGTGCGCTCGGTGCAGATCGCCCAGGAGGTCCGCCGGTACGCGGTGGAGCTGGTCTCGGCGACCCGGCGGCTCTCGGAGATCCGCATCGGCGCCTCGCCGCGCTCCACGCTGCACCTGGTGCGGGCCGCCCGGGCCCAGGCCGCGCTCTCCGGCCGCGACTTCGTCGTGCCCGACGACCTGCACGTGGTGGCCGTCCCGGTGCTGGCGCACCGGCTGGTGCTGACCCCCGAGGCGCAGGCCTCGCGCCGCTCCCCCGCTGAGCTGATCCGCGGCCTGCTGCAGCGGGTACCGGTGCCGCAGGCGACCCCGGACGTGGGTGGCGCGCAGTGGACCGGGAACCGCGGGCGCTAGGGGTCATCGGATGCGCGGAGCCCTGTCGGGTCTGACCACCCGAGGACGGTGCCTGATCGCGGCCGGGCTCGCCGCCGCGTTGTGCTCGATCGTGCTCAACGAGCGCGACCTGATGCGCGTGTCGGTGTTCGTGGTGGCACTGCCGCTGCTGGTGTGCGTGCTGACCGCGGTGTCGCGGGTCGGCCTGCACGCCCAGCGGCACATATTTCCTGTGCGGGTCCCGGTGGGGGGTCGCACCGAGGTGGCGCTGACCGTCCGCAGCACGGGCAGGCTGCCCACGGTCGGGCTGCTCGTCTCCGACGGCGTGCCCTACGCGCTCGGCGGCAAGCCGAGGTTCCTCATCGAACACCTGCCCCGCCACACCGGGACGCAACTGCGCTACACGCTGCAGCCGATGCTGCGCGGCATCCAGCAGATCGGCCCGCTGAAGGCGACCATCACCGACCCGTTCGGCCTGGCCGAGTTCGAGCGCGAACTGGCGGGCTCGTCGCGGCTGGTCGTGGTGCCCAGGGTGGTGCGGCTGGCCGGGGTGCCCGGCGGGTCCGGCCTGGGCTCCGGCGACGACGGGTCGGTGCGGCTCAACGCGGGCCAGGGCGAGGACGACGCCGTGGTGCGGCCGTACCGGCAGGGCGACGACCTGCGGAAGGTGCACTGGCGCTCGACGGCCAAGCGCGACGAGATGATGGTGCGGGTCGAGGAGAGCCCCTGGCGGGGCGGCACGACCGTGCTGCTGGACCGCCGGGTCAGCGGGCACCGCGGCACCGGCGCCGGGTCGAGCCTGGAGTGGGCGGTGTCGTTCGCGGCCAGCGTCTGCGTGCACCTGCACCGCCACGGCCACCAGATCCGGCTGGTCACCGAGACCGGCGGCATCCTGGTCAGCGACGCGGGCGACGGCGCGCACAGCGACGACGCGGTGCTCGACGCGCTGGCCGCGCTGCAGCCGGTGCACCAGCGCGACATCTCCTGCCCGGCCGACCCCGGTCACGGCCAGGAGCTGATCGCGGTCCTCGGCGCGGCGACACCGGAGTCGGTCAGCAGGCTGATCCGCTACCGCACCCGGGGCACGCGCAGCCTCGCGGTGCTGCTCGACACCGCGGCCTGGGGCTCGGGCGAGGGCCCGGACGTGGACCCGACGGCCGCGGCGACCCTGCTCAGCGGCGCCGGGTGGGGCGTGACGATCGCCCGGCCGGACGCGCCGATGACCCAGGTGTGGGCGGGCGTCTGCCGGACGGGGAACCGGCGCGGGGACACGATGATCGCGGGAGCCGGGACATGAGCGAGCAGCCACCGCAGACACCGCAGGCGCAGTGGTCGACCACGGTCACCCCGGTGGTCGCGGCGATCACCACGTTGTGCGCCTCGACCGCGCTGTCCGGGGTGATCTCCGGGGCCCGCTGGCTCGGGCACGCGGGTGTCGCGGTGATCGTGGTGACCGCGGTGGGCCTCGGGCTGCGGGCGATGCGCGCGCCGACGCTGGTGGTGGGGCTCGCGCAGCTGTTCTCGCTGCTGATGCTGCTGGTCGCGCTGTTCACCGACAGCGGGGTCCTGGGGATCTTCCCCGGCCCGGAGGCGTTGGGCGACCTGGGCGCGGTGCTGGGCGACTCGGTGGAGGCGGTGCGCACGGGTGTGCCGCCGGTGGCCGAGACGAGACCGGTGCTGTGCCTGGTCGTGATCGCGATCGGGCTGGTGGCGGTGCTGGTGGACACCCTGGCGGTGGCCGCGGGTGCCCCGGCGGCGTGCGGGCTGGTGCTGCTGTGCGTGTACGCGGTGCCCGCCTCGCTGGCCGACGAACTGCTGCCCTGGTGGTCGTTCGTGCTCGGCGCGAGTTCGTTCGCGGTGCTGCTGGCCGTGGACGGGACGCACCGGCACCGGCTGTGGCGCAACCGGCCCGCGCTGCCCAGCACGGGCACCGGGTTCGGGTCGCCGGTCGCGATGGTGTCCTCGGCGCTGGTGCTTGGCCTGCTCGCGGGCGTGCTGATCACCGGCATCGGCACGGTCGGCAGCCTGCCCGGCGGCGGCAACGGCGGCGGCAGCGGCGGTGGTCTGGCCCTGAAGCCGTTCACGAAGCTGCGCGGGATGCTCGACCAGGGCAACAACACCGAATTGCTGCGGGTGCGCGGCCTGGGCAACGAGAGCCGCTACCTGCGGGCGATCACCCTGCCCCGCTACGACCGCAACGGCGGCTGGGTCGCCGCCGACGCGCTGCCCAGCGACGTCCCGGCCGGTCTTGGCATGCCCCCGGCGCCCGGTGACCGCGGCGGCGGCCAGGAGACCCGGATCGAGATCGAGCCGATCAACTACCAGGACCTGTGGGCGCCGATCTACGGCACGCCCCGCAACCTGCGCGACCTGCCGGACGGCATGTTCTACGACCAGGCGGGCGGCATGGTGTTCTCGCACACCATGCGCAAGCTGGACCGCTACGTCGAGGACGCCGACCTGAGCGAGCCCACCGCCGACGCGCTGCGGCAGGCGGGCGAGGACTACGACGAGATCGATCCGGGGTACCTGACCGCCGAGGGCATCGACCCGGAGGTGGTGACCCTGGCCAAGCTGATCACCAACGGCCAGGCGTCGCCGTTCGACAAGGCGATGGCCCTCAAGAAGCACTTCGACACGTCCAACGGGTTCCAGTACAAGACCCAGACGGCGCTCACCAGCGACGAGGACGCCCTCAAGGAGTTCCTGTTCAACTCCAAGACCGGCTTCTGCGAGCAGTACGCCTCCGCCATGGCCATCCTCGCCAGGGCCGCTGGCCTGCCGTCGCGGGTGGCCATCGGCTACACGGCGGGCTTCCTGTCGGGTGACTACCGCTCCATCACCACCCAGGACGCCCACGCCTGGGTCGAGGTCTTCTTCCCCGGCCAGGGCTGGGTCACCTTCGACCCCACCCCCCTGGCCGACGGCCGCACCTACGACCCCCCGTACGTCAGCGCCGACACCAGCACCAGCCCGTCCACCAGCAACACCCGCGAAACGGTCCCGAGCGGCACGGCCTCCACCACGGCCGCCCCCCGCAGCGACCGCCCCGACCCGGACCAGCAGGCGGGCAACCTCGGCCAGCAGAACCAGGGCGACCAGGCGTGGCCGTGGCAGGCGTGGGCCGGGATCGGCCTGGCCCTCGTCGCGATCCTCCTGGCAGGCCTGATGATCGCCCGCCGGGTTTCGTCGGCGCGCACCTTCGCCCTCGTGGCGGGTTTGCTGGCTGGCGTGTTCTTGCTGTCGCTGATTTCTTGGTGGCTCAGCGCGCTCCTGGTGGTCCTGGCCCTATCCGCTGTTCCCGCCGCGGTGCGAGACCTGCACCGCCGCCAACGACGATCCGCCATAACCGAAACCGACGACGGCGCAACGGCGGCGTGGACGGAGCTGATGGCGGAATCGTGGGATCGAGGCGCGGAAACGTCGGACACGGACACGGTTCGGACTGCTGCTCGGCGCTTGGCGAAAGAGCACTCCCTTGATGAGGGGAGCAAGCAGGCGCTGCGGACGGTGGTGAACTCGGTGGAGCGGTCTTGGTACGGAGGGCGCTCGGAACGGGACCCGGAGCTGTCGCGGGCGTTCGATGAGGTGGTGGCGGGGATGCGGAAGTCGTCGCCACTGGATTGGCGGGGACGACTGCTACCGCGATCGGTGGTGGCACCGCGGCGGAAGCGGCGGGAGGAGTAGGCGCTCGCGGTGACTTGTCGCTTGTTGGCTTGTCGCTTGCGGTGAGTTGTCCACAATGGTCTGGGTTGTGCACAGGCTCTCGTTGTGGCGCCTGGGTTGTCGGTGTGCCTCGGTAGGATGTGAATCGGGGGCGCTTGAATTGGGTGATCTTGGTTGAACGGCTCGCCTTCGGCATTGCGCTGGACCCGGGGTGGTCCGGTGTGCTCGATGAGGCGGACGGCTTCCTGGGAGCGGTGGTCGGGCCAGCGGAGCTGACTCGGTGGGCTGGGTTGGCACCGGCGGCTTCCAGCGTCGGCTCGCCTGCGGCATTGCGCTGGATCCGTGGTGGTGCGGTGTGCTCGATGGGGCGAACTTGTTTTGCGCGGGGCCCCTGCACCAGCCGTGGCAGGACCGCAAAAGCCGGGGCCGAAAAGCATGGCCCTGCAGCGCACAACGCTACGGGCACCGCCACCCCACACAAACCAAGTCCGCCCCATCGAGCAGTTGGCACCGGAGGCTCCGAGTGTCCAGTGGCTGGCAATGCTGTCGGAGTCGACTCTCGGCTTCAGCCGGTCAGGCCAGCCCTTAGGTCGGCCCGGCATCTGGGCCCAGCAGGGTGCTCAGGCCTCTGTGGTGACCGGAGACCGGCGGTGGGTGGCGGCGGTGAACTCGCGGAGGCCGTGCAGGAGGGCGGCTCGGGAGTGCGGGGGCATGGCGGCGAGGACTTGGGCCAGGTCGGCTCGGCGGGCGGCTCGGAGGCGGTCCAGGAGGTCTCGGCCGGGGAGGGTGAGGACTATCTCGACTTCGCGGCGGTCGGTGGTGGCGGGGCGGCGGTCGAGCAGGCCCGCGGATTGGAGGCGGTCGCAGAGGCGGCTGGTGGAGGAGGGGATGGTGCCCAACTCTTCAGTCAGCCGGGTCAGGTTGACCGGTTCGAGGGTCTCCACGAAGTGCAGTGCGCGCAGCTGCATCGGCGGCACCTTCGGGTAGACGTCCGTGTTCGCCCTGGTGAGGACCAGGCCGAGGGCTCGGGCGGCCACCTCGGTTTCGGCTACCTCGTCCACCTGCCGCAGCGCCATGGGTCAACTTTCGCACACGGGGCGGGTGGGGTGGCCCCTTCCCCGGTTGCCGGTTTACCGCGCGGCGAGCAGCTCGGCGGCCGTCCGGGTGTTGATGACGCGGTCCGGGCCGATGCCGCACTCTTCCGCGCGTTCGCAGCCGTAGGGCAGCCAGTCGAGTTGGCCGGGGGCGTGGGCGTCGGTGTTGACCGCGAAGTGGCAGCCGAGGTCGGCGGCTTCGCGCAGGAGCCGTCGGGGCGGGTCGAGGCGCTCGGGGCGGGAGTTGATCTCGACGGCGACGCCGTGGGCGGCGCAGGCGGCGAAGACGGCTCTGGCGTCGAACTCGGATTCTGGGCGGCCCTTGCCTACCACGAGCCTGCCGGTGCAGTGGCCGAGGATGTCCACGTGCGGGTTGGCCACGGCGGTGAGCATCCGCTCGGTCATCTCCGCCTTGGGCATCCGCAGTTTGGAGTGCACGCTGGCGACCACCACGTCCAGTTCGGCGAGCAGCTCCTCCTCCTGGTCGAGCGACCCGTCGAGCAGGATGTCGACCTCGATGCCGGTGAGGATCAGGAACGGCGCCAGCTCCACGTTCAGGTCCGCGACCAGTTCCAGCTGGCGGCGCAGCCGGTCGGCGCTGAGCCCGTTGGCCACGCGCAGGCGCGGCGAGTGGTCGGTCAGCGCGATCCACTCGTGGCCCAGCGCGATCGCCGCCTCCGCCATCTCGCGGATGGGGCTGCCGCCGTCGGACCAGTCGGAGTGCGTGTGGCAGTCGCCGCGCAGGGCCGCCCGCAGCGCGCCGCCGCCCGCGACGGGGGCGGTCTGGGTGCCCGCGAGCTTGGTCAGGTAGCTGGGTTCGCCGCCCATCACCGACTCGGCGACCACCAGGGCGGTGGTGTTGCCGATGCCGGGCAGGTCGGTGAGGGTCCCGGCGGTGGCCCTGGCGCGCAGTTCGTCCGGGTCGATCTCGGCGACCTTGGCCGCGGCCCGGCGGAACGCGCGCACCTTCTGGGTCGCCTCGCCCGCGCGCTCCAGGTAGAGCGCGATCTGCTTCAACGCGGCGACGGGATCCATGCGCCATAGGTATCGCACCCGGCGCTGCCGCGCACGACCGGCGGGCCACCGACCACCGCACTAGCGTCGAGGCACCCCACCGCTGGAGGAGGACCGCATGCCCATCCCGGCCACCCCGCCCGTCGCACCGGCCGCGCTGACCGACCTGCTCGACGGCCGCTGGGGCCACATCCGCCGCGAGGCCCGCACCAGGATGGCCGCGCTGCCCTCCCCCGCCACCTACGACCTGACCACCGAGCAGCACCGCGCCCAGGTGTTCGCCGAGCTGCACGAGCTGGCCAAGTCCGGCTACCCCCGGGTCGGTTTCCCCACCAGCCACGGCGGCGAGGGCGACCTCGGCGGGTCGCTCACGTCGTTCGAAATGCTCGGCTTCGGCGACCTGTCGCTGATGGTCAAGGCCGGGGTGCAGTGGGGCCTGTTCGGCGGGGCCGTCGAAGCCCTGGGCACCGAGCACCACCACGACCAGTACCTGCGCGACATCATCGACCTGCGGCTGCCCGGGTGCTTCGCGATGACCGAGACCGGCCACGGCTCCGACGTCCAGCACCTGCGGACCACGGCGACCTACGACCCGGCGACCGGCGAGTTCGTCGTGCACACCCCGCACGAGGCGGCCCGCAAGGAGTACATCGGCAACGCGGCCCGCGACGGGCGGATCGCGGTGGTGTTCGCGCAGTTGATCGCCGGTGGGCAAGGGCGCGGGGTGCACGCCCTGCTGGTGCCGCTGCGCGACGAGGCGGGACAACCGCTGCCCGGCGTCACCATCGAGGACTGCGGGCGCAAGGCCGGCCTCAACGGCGTCGACAACGGGCGGATCTGGTTCGACCAGGTCCGCGTGCCCCGGGACGCCCTGCTCAACCGGTACGGCGGCGTCGCGGCGGACGGGACGTACACCAGCTCGATCGAGAGCGACTCGCGGCGGTTCTTCACCATGCTCGGCACGCTCATCCGCGGGCGGATCAGCGTGGCGGGTGCCGCGGGCAGCGCCACCAAGAGCGCCCTGACCATCGCGACCCTCTACGCGCTTGAGCGCCGCCAGTTCACCAAACCCGACAGCGACGACGAGGTGCTGCTGCTCGATTACCTCGCGCACCAACGCAAACTCCTCCCCGCGCTGGCGACCACCTACGCGCTGCACTTCGCCCAAGAAGAACTGGTCACCACGCTGCACGAGCTGACCACCGACGAGCACCGCCGCCGCGAGCTGGAGTCGCGGGCGGCTGGTCTCAAAGCGGCCACGACCTGGCACGCGACCCGCACCATCCAGACCTGCCGGGAGGCGTGCGGCGGTGCCGGGTACCTCGCCGAGAACCGGTTGCCGCAGCTCAAGGCCGACACGGACGTGTTCACCACGTTCGAGGGCGACAACACCGTGCTGTACCAACTGGTCGCCAAGGGCCTGCTCACCGGCTACCAGCAGGACCTGCACGAGCTCGGCAGCGTCGGCATGGCCAGGTTCATCGCCGACCAGTTCGTCGGCACGGTGATCGAGCGGACCGCGGCCCGATCGCTGATCGACCGGCTCGTGGGTGCGGTCACCGCTCGGGACGAGGACGCCGACCTGCTCGACCGCGGCTGGCACCTGCGCCTGTTCGAGGACCGCGAGAAGCACGTGCTCGACACGCTGGCCCGCAGGCTGCGGCGCGCGGGCGAGCCGGGCGTGGACGCGTTCGAGGTGTTCAACGCCGCGCAGGACCACGTGCTGCGCGCGGCCAGGGTGCACGTCGAGCGGATCGTGCTGGAGGCGTTCGTCGCCGCGATCGACCGGTGCGCCGACCCGGAAGCGGCCGCGCTGCTGGGCCGCGTGTGCGATCTCCACGTGCTCAGCACGATCGAAGTGGACCTGGACTGGTTCCTCGGGCACGGCAGGCTGGGCGCCGCGAGGGCCAAGGCCGTCACCGGGGCGGTCAACGACCTGTGCGGGCACCTGCGCCCGCACGCCGAAGCGCTGGTCGAGGCGTTCGCCATCCCGTCGTCGCTGCTGGCGGCGCCGATCGCCTCGGGTGCCGAGCGTGATCGGCAGGACGCGCAGCGCGGTCACGACCACGATCCACTACCCCGGAAGGAGGACTCCGGGAGAGCGACCGCGTCGTGATCCGGGATCGGGTAGTCGCCGGGGGAAACGCCCCGTATCCTGGAGGCGACACCTCCACCGAGGGGTGCCCGCCGGGTCCGGCGGCAACCGTGATCGCCCGGCGCCCGCGACCGCTGTGCCGGAGGAGGAACGCATGCCACTCTCCGAGCACGAGCAGCGACTGCTCGACCAGATCGAGCGCGCGCTCTACGCCGAGGATCCCAAGTTCGCCTCCACCGTCCGAGGAGCCCGCCTGCGCAAGCCGTCCCGACGGCGCAGGCTGCAAGGCATCGCCCTGTTCGTGCTGGGTGTGGCCCTCCTCGTGCTCGGTGTGATGCTGCCGTTCAAACCGGCTGGTATCCCCGTGGTGAGCCTGCTCGGCTTCCTGGTGATGTTCGTCGGTGCTCTGCTGACGCTGACGGCCCTGCGCCAGGGCGGCTCCGAACCGGAGTCAGGTCAAGAGTCCCCCAGCGGAGGCGGCGGCGCGACCGCCCACCACCGCAGGAGCTCGTTCTCCCAACGGATGGAGGAGCGCTTCAAGAAGCGCTTCGACGAAGAGCGTTAACGCACGTCAGCAGGTCCCCACACCCAGGCCGCGCGCCGACCCCAGCACCTTGGAGTCGGCGCTGAGCCGTTTCTGGGGGCCTTTTCGCCGTGGGGCGTCAGTTCTTCTCCGCCGCGCCCAGGACCGGGATGATCTCGTCGAGGCCGGTGATGGCGAGGATGCGGGACAGGAACGCGGGGACCTGGTCGAGCAGGACTCGCTTGTCGCGGGACAGGGTTCGCTTGTGGGCGGCGATGAACACGCTCAGGCCGCTGCTGTCGATGAAGGTCAGGCCGCTCAGGTCGACCACGACTTCGGTGTTGGCCGCCACCAGGTCGAGCAGGGCCTGCTTGAAGGCGATCGAGGTGTGCGTGTCCAGCTCCCCCGTGACGCTGATGATCGCCTGGGTGGGGGTGGTCGTGGTGGTGTGGGAGAACTCGGTCATCGGGGTCCAGTCGCGGGCCAGTTGTGGTGTACGAGGGACTTGGCGAGGGGGTAGTCGCGCAGGTCGCGGGTGAGGAGGCTGCCCAGTTCGGCGACCAGGGTGGGGTCGACGGCTCTGGCGGCGAGCAGGTCGGCGACCCAGGCGGCGGTGTCGGCGACGGCGCGGGGGTCGTCGGTGAGCAGGGCGGCCCAGACGGCGTGCAGGGACTGGTTGACGACGTCGGCGGCCACCGAGTGGAGGCTGTCGAGCGGGTGGCGGTCGGTGGTGACGATCCGCGCGGCCAGCGACCAGCGTTCGTGCAGGCCGGTGACCAGCCTGTGGTGGGCCAGTTCCAGCGCTGCCTGCTCCGCGGCGGCCGCGCCGTTGAGCGGCGGGGCGGCGGGGACGACGGTCGGCAGGGAGCGGACCGCGTCGACGGCTTCGCGGGCGCCCGCGGCCCATGCGGTGGCGCCCAAGGCGGCGGCCCGGCGGTCGTCGGGGCCGAACGCGGACCCGCCGATCACCACCGGGATCCCCGCGGTGGTGCTGGCCTCGATGAACCGGCGGGTGGTGGGCAGCGCGCCGAGGACGGAGCAGCTGACCGCGGTGGCGTCGGGGCCGAGGTCGTGCAGGTACTGGCTCAGCCGGACCGGCGGGGTGGAGGCGCCGAGCAGGGTGATCTCCCAGCCGCTGGCCCGCAGGGCGGTGCCGACGATCATCGCGGGGAGGGCGTGCCACTCGCGTTCCGCGCAGGCCACGACCACCCGGCCGCGGGTGGCGGGGGCGCGGCGCACGTGCCTGGCGACGGCCTCGGTGGCCGAGACCGACACCGCGGTGGCGGCGTGTTCCTCGGCGACGGTCCACTCGCCGCGCTGCCAGCGGTCGCCGACGGTGCGCTGGGCGGAGGCGATGACGTCCACCAGCACGGTGACCGGGTCGACGCCGTCGTCGAGCAGGCCTCCACCAGGTCGACGGCCGTGTCGGCGTCGACCGAGGCGAGGGCGCCGTCGAAGCGGGCCAGGGCGTCGAGGACTGGGTCGAGCACTGTCACCGGTGCGCTACCTCCCGCAGGCCACCGCGAGCAGGGCCATGTCGTCGTGCGCCCGACCGCCGAGGTACTCGACCACGTCCTGCTCGAGCGCCTCGCACACCGCCTCCGGCCCGGCACCCGCGTACGCGGGCAGCAGGCCGACCAGCCGGTCGAGCCCGTAGAAGCCTTCGGTGCCGCGGGCCTCGTAGATGCCGTCGGTGAACATCAACATGGTGTCACCGGGCCCGAGCGCGACCGAGGTCTGCTCGTAGCCGACCTCGGCCAGCACGCCCGCGACGGTCCCGGTGACCTCGACCTGCTCGACGGTGCCGTCGGCGCGCAGCACCAGCGGCGCCGGGTGGCCCGCCGCGGCCAGGTCGACCTCGGCGGACCGGCCGCCCTCGGCGGACCGGCCGCCCTCGGCGGGGCGGACCCTGGCGCACACGGCGGTGACGAACTTGTCGGATTCCTCGTCGTAGAGCACGGCGTTGAGCGCGGCCAGCACCCCGCGCGGGCTGCGGTCGAAGTGCGCGGCGATGCGGATGCTCTGCCGGGCGCGGCCGGTGAGCACGGCGGCCTCGACGCCCTTGCCGCAGACGTCGCCGATGGCCAGCAGCAGGTCGCGCTCGCTGCCGTGCACGTCGTAGAAGTCGCCGCCGATGTCGAGGTGCTCGGCCGCGGCGCGGAACCGGGCGGCGAGCCGCAGCCCGGGCACCCTGGGCAGCGCGGGCGGGCGCAGGCTGGCCTGCAGCACCGACGCGACCCGGGTGCGGTCTTCGTAGAGCCGGGCGGAGTCCAGCGCCATCGCGGCCCGGGCGGCGATCTGCTCGGCGAGCGCGACGTCGTCCTCGGGGAACCCGCGGCCCGCGCCGCGGACCAGCACGAGCACTCCGACCGTCGTACCGCGCGCGGTGAGCGCCAACCCCAGCACGTCGGCGGGGCGCAGCGCCGTGGCCTCGGCCCGCAGCGCGTCGTGCGGGATCATGCTGTCGAGGCCGTCGGCGGTCGGCACCTCCCCCTCGGGGGCGAGCGCGACGTGCAGCAGTTCGCTCTGCCCGGAGCGCAGCACCCGACCGACGCCGAGGTCTTCGGTGCGGTCCCGGTCGACCGTCGTGACGAAGGCGTGGTCGTGGCCGCCGTGCAGGGCGATCCGACCCGTCCGGTGGTCGACCATGGCCAGCATCGCCCAGTCGGCCAGGTCCGGGGTGATCAGCGCGAACAGCCGCAGTACGGTGCGGCGCAGGTTCAGCGATCCGGCCAGGTGGACGCTGATCTCCCCGGCGAGCGCGGCGCGCTGCCTGGCCTGCCCGAGCAGCTGCAGCTCGGTGGGCGCGCCCAGGCTGTGCGCGCCCAGCGGCGGTGGGCCCACCACAGCGGTCCCCGCGGTCGAGTTCGGCCCGGACATGGTCACGCCACGCTTCCCGGTCGGCTTGTGCTGACGTGACCCACGGTACTAGTTGTCCCCGGACAAGGACCCGGCCGACTCGCGCACGTACCCGCGCGCCTGGTCACCGACCTCGGCCCCCACCTGCGCGAACTCCGCCCACACCCACTTGCCGTCGCCATCGGGCTCGTGCCCCCACGCCACGCTCATCGCGGCCACGATGGTCAACCCCCTGCTGCGCTCCGACAACAGGCTCGGCGCCTTGCGCACCGGTCCCGCCTCGGCGTCGTCGCCCACCCGCAGCAGCACCCGGCCGCCGGTCAGCGACAGTTCGACGCGGATGTCGCCCGTGCTGTGCTCGATGGCGTTGGTGACCAGCTCCGAGGTCGCCAACACGACGTCGCACACCAACTCCTCGGCCACCGACCACGACCGCAAGGCCGTGCCGACGAACTCCCGCGCCTCCCCCGCCGAGGTGGTGGCCGGTGGCAATCGGGTGCTCAGCTTGAGCACCCTCCCAGTAGCCGCCGCCTCGCTCACGTCACCTGCCACCACCCCTCGGGCGCGGTTCGCGCGCCATCGATGCCGCCCGGTCGGACCGCGGGTGCCCCCGCACACCGACCCGATCCCGCCTCCCGCGCCCAGCACGGGCTGCCCCTGGGAAGCGGGTGCCGCGGTCTCGACCACTGTGTTCACGCCCGGTGAGGTACCCAGGGGGCGGCCGGGTGAATCAGCGGCCGATCAGGGGGTGCCCTGACCGGGGGACCCGGCGAGGCCGAACACCTCGGCCAGGCCGGTGATCTCGATGATCCGGCGCACCCGCTCGTGCGGGGCGTCGAGCACCAGGGCCCGGCCGCTGTCCTCGGCCTTGCGCAGCGCGGCGACGAGCACCCGCAACCCCGCCGAGTCCATGAACTCCACCGCCGAGAGGTCCACCCGCACGCCGGTGCCGCCCGGCAGGCCGAGCGCGTCGTCGAGGGCGCGCTCCAACTGGGGCGCGGTGGCCAGGTCCACCTCACCGGTGACCGAGACGACGACCGGGTCGGTGCCCTCGCTGTTGATCTCCACTATCGGTCCTTCCTCACCGCGGCGGGTCCCCCGGTCTCGTTGGTCGCCTGGTCTCGTTGTCGCCAGGTCACAGTAGTGGCCGCCCCGGCGGACGCGCCGTCCGCCGGGTGCTCGCTTGGGCCGGATGGCCGGTGTTCCCCTGGGCCGTTTCGGCCGTAGGACCCGGGGGTAGTTCCCGGACGAACCCGCTGTGCGGAGCGGGCACCGAGGAGGGAAGCGCCATGGCTGAGATCACCCGTCTGCCCAAGCCCGTCTCCGACGAGTGGGCCTGGCAGCTCAACGGCTCCTGCCGCGGAGCCGACAGCATGATGTTCTTCCACCCCGACGCCGAGCGCGGCCCCGCCAGGCACGCGCGCGAAGAGCGGGCCAAGTCCGTGTGCCGGGCCTGCCCGGTGCTGCAGCAGTGCCGCGAGCACGCGCTGGCCGTGCAGGAGCCCTACGGCATCTGGGGCGCCATGGGCGAGGGCGAGCGGCGCACGCTGATCGCCCAGCGCAGGCGCTCGCTGCGCGTCTCCTGACGCGTTGTTCGAGGAGGGGACATCTCCCGGGTGGGAGGTGTCCTGGTAGGCGACGAGCACGTGGCGCACCTCAGCCCGCCAGCGTGTCCTCGCCGAGCGCGGCGCGCAGCCGCTCCAGCGTCTTGGCCAGCAGTCGGGACACCTGCATCTGCGAGACCCCGACCCGGCGCGCGATGTCGGCCTGCGACATGCCGCGGAAGAACCGCAGCACGATGATCTTCTGCTCCCGCTCCGGCAGCTCCGCGATCAGCGGACCGAGCGCCCGGCGGTTGTCGACCTCCACCAGCCGGTCGTCCTCGTAGCCGAAGCGGTCGCCCGCGGGCTCGGCCAGCCGCGCGTCCAGCGACGTGCCCTGCTTGGCCGCGCTGGCCACCAGAGCCTCGTACACCTGTTCCTTGGTCAGCCCTAAGTGCTCGGCCAGTTCACTGGGCTTGGGTGCCCTGCCCAGCTTCTGACTCAGCTCGTTGCGGCCCGCGGCCACCGTGACGTGCAACTCCTTGAGCTGCCGGGGGACCCGCACGGCCCAGCCGGTGTCGCGGAAGTGCCTGCGCAGCTCACCCATGATGGTGGGGATGGCGAAGGCGTAGAAGTTGCCCCGATCCGCTTCGAACCGGTCCACGGCCTTGATCAGGCCGATGGTGGCGACCTGGACCAGGTCCTCGAGCTGGTCGCCGCGCCGGTCGAACTTGCGGGCGAGGTTGCGCGCCAGGTCCATGTGGTCGGCGACGAGGTCGCCGCGCAGCGCCGCGCGCTTGGGGTCGTCGACCTCGAGCGCGGCCAGTTCGCGGAACCGGTCGGCGTGGCCGTCGGCGCCCTTGTCGGCCGGGCTGTCCGGATCGGGTGTCTGGTTCACCGGGGCACGACCTCGGCGGGGCCCGGGACGGCGAACAGCTCGACGCTGATGCGGTAGCCGCCGTCGATGGCCTCCACGGACTCGGTGACGGTGGCGGCGAGCGCGGTCAGGATCTGCCAGCCCATCGGGTCGCCGGAGGGCGCGGCGCCGTGCTCGGCGTCGACCCGCACGCGCACCCGGATGCCCAGCTCCTCCGGCTCGAACCAGCACAGCAGCGCGCTGTCGGGGGCGGCTGCCCGCACCAGCAGCGAGCAGGCCTCGTCCACGGCCATCCGCAGGTCCTCGATGGCGTCGAGGTCGAAGTCCATCCGCATGGCGATGTCCGCGGCGAACGACCGCAGCAGCGGCACCTGCTCGGCGTCGGCCCACACGCGGACCTCGACGTCGCGCACCCCGTGGGTGCGGGTCACCGGACTGGTTTCGACCTCAGACACGCTTCCTCCTGCCGTCCTGATACTCGCGGTGGACCGTACCGCGACACGAGAAAATGTGGAGCGGGGTGGGATTCGCACTGGTCGTGCCTTCGCCACCCCGCCCCACAGCGAGAAGATCGCGGGGCAGGACCCTGGTGCTTGTTACCCGCTCCCGCCGGGCCTCAAACCCCCCTAGCGGTATGAATTCCTGGTGTACGCCGTGGCGAAGGTGCCTTCGCCGTTGAAGTACTGCGCGACCAGGTACGCGGGGTCGGTCGCGAGGAAGCCGCGGGGGATGTCGCCACCGTCGTTGCCGTCGTCCCAGCCCCACGGCGCGTTGGCGGCGTTGTCCTTGCCGTTGTCGCCGCGGAAGGTGCCGTAAGAGGCGAAGGTCTCCGCGTTCGCCCGACGGGCCCAGAGGCCGCCACCGGCGAAGACGTCGACAAGGCTGTAGCCGACGAAGCTGTCCGTGCCGCTGGCCGGTACCTCAGCCGTGCCGCTCGGGTAGTAGACGACGCCGTCGCTGTCGGGGGTGTGATCAGCGTTCTTCGCGTAGATGCCGTGTCCCTTGGCTTCCTGGAACGTGGTGGGGTGCGCGGCACCGTTGTAGGTCTGCAGCTGCAGGGGGCCGTCGACGTTCTCGCGCCCGCTGACGTAGGGGCTGCCCGCGGGGACGTACGAGTAGAAGTCGGTGTGCGCCACGGTGACCATGGCTTCGAGCGCGCCGTAGGTGGAGCCGTCCTTGCGGACGGTCAGCAGTACGCCCTCCATGTCGTTCTCGTGCGTGTACAGGCTCAGCGGGTCGGGGAAGTCTTCCCAATCGCGCGGGTGGTAGAAGGAGTACGTCACGAACCAGTGCGTGCCGGTCTCGACCACCGAGAAGTACACCGAGCCGGTGAGCCTGGCGACCGAGTCGTCCTGGGCCTCCCAGTTGTTGAGGGTGTTCCACTCCCCGTCGAAGTCGACCTTGGACAGGTAGTCGGCGTCGTAGTCGCTGGAGTCGGTGTCCTGGTAGTGGATCGGCGCCCACCGGGTGGCCAGTGCCAGGTCGGTGACCGCGGTGGGCGCGGCCTGGGCGGCGGGGGCGAGCGGGACGAGGGCGAGGCACGCCAGCGCGGCGCTGGTGGCGAGTGCGGCCATGGTGCGGGTTCGGCTCATCGGCGGGCTACCTCCGGTGATCGACAACTCGGTCTCGAGTTGGACTACCGGAGCGGGTCGACCCAGAGGTGGCCGTGGCACGAACCGGACGCGGCCGGTGGGCGAGTGATCACCCTCCGCTGTCCGCACGGGACAGCAGGGGTTAGGGGTCAGCGCTCGGGGCGGGGTTCGGTGCTGCCGACCCGGTTGGGCCGCTCCCCCAGCAGCGCCGCCGGTCGGATCGCCGTGGCGCCGAAGCGGGTGCGGGCCTTGTCGGCGGCCTGATCTGCCTCGCGCCACCCCTGGGCGGGCGCGTCGATCAGCAACTGCTCGGCCCCGTCGGTGCCCAACTGCTCGACCCGGACCCCGATCAACCGCACCGCGCCTGCCGGGGTCTGCTCGGTGAGCAACTGCGCCGCGGTGCGGTAGATCTCCTGCGTGACGTCGGTCGCCACCGCCAGCGTCTTGGACCGGCTGATGGTGGTGAAGTCGGCGAACCGCACCTTGATCGAGATCGTCCGGCCGCGCAGGCCCCGCTCGCGCAGGGTGGCCGCGGTGCGCTCGGCCAGCCGCAGCAGTTCCCGGCGCAGCAGGTCGCGGTCGAAGTGGTCGACCTCGAAGGTCTCCTCGGCGCCGATGGACTTCTCCGCGGTGTCCGGCACGACCGCGCGGTTGTCGTGGCCCAGGGCCAGGGCGTGCAGGTGCTCGGCCATCGCCGTCCCGAGCAGTCTGCGCAACCGGGGAAGCGGCGCGGCGGCCACATCCGCCACCCGCTCCAGGCCGACGTCGGCGAGCCGCTCCGCCGTGCGCTTGCCCACACCCCACAACGCCGACACCGGCAACGGGTGCAGGAACGCGGTGATCTCCCCGCGCGGCACGACGAGCATGCCGTCCGGTTTCGCCAGCCCGGAGGCGAGCTTGGCGACGAACTTGGTCGGCCCGACCCCCACCGAGCACACCAACCCCTGGTCGGCGCGCACCCGGCGGCGGATCTCGGCGCCGACGCCCGCGGGGGTGCTGCGCAGCCGCCGCAGCGCCCCGGACACGTCGAGGAAGGCCTCGTCCAGGCTCAACGGCTCCACCAGCGGCGTGATCTCCCGGAAGAGCGCCTGCACGGCGGCGGACACCTCTTGGTAGAGGCCGAACGTCGGCGGCAGGTACACCGCCTGCGGGCACAGCCTGCGCGCGTGGCTGGTCGGCATGGCCGAGCGCACACCGAACCCGCGGGCCAGGTAGTTCGCCGACGACACCACCCCGCGCGGGCCGACACCGCCCACCACGACCGGCCGGTCGACCAGCTCGGGCCGCTCCCGGATCTCGACCGAGGCGTAGAAGGCGTCCATGTCCACGTGCAGCACCGAGCACCCGGTGTCATCCGGCCAGCCGTCCGGTCCGGCCTTGTACCGCTCGACGAGCCCCCTGGGCAGGTCGCCGCTGCGCCCCATGCGCCTAGCGAACCACAGCGGACCGACAGTCCGCGCTCACCCGCGGCCGACCGCGTGCAGCCTGGTGGCGATGTCGCGCAGCGGTGGGGTGAGCGCGGCGAGCGACTCCAGCTCGGCCAGCGCCTCGACCGCGGCCGGGCTGCTCTCCAGGACCGACCCGCCGACCAGGTCCGACACCACGGACTGGCCCTGCAGCAGCTCCACCGTGAGCCCGGCCGCGCTCAGCAGCTCCCGCAACCCCTCGGTGTCGAACCGGCGCAGCAGCGCCTCACCGGACAGGCCAAGCGCCCCGGTCTCGTGGTCGAACAGCCGCCTGGCGTCGAGCAGCCTGCCGGACAGGACCCGTTGCAGCACCGCGGCGTAGCGGTTGGCGACCAGCACCGACAGCGCCCCGCCGGGGGCCACCGCGCCCACCATGGCCGACACCGTGGTGGCCGGGTCGTCGACGAACTCCAGCAGCCCGTGCGCCAGCACGAGGTCGGCCGACGCGGGCTTGACCAGCTCACCGAGGGCGTCGCTGTCGCCCTGCACCGCGGTGATCCGGTCGGACACACCGGCCTCCTGGGCGCGCCGGTGCAGCGTGGCCAGCGCGTTGGGACTGGGGTCGACCACGGTGACCGCGCAGCCGTTTACGGCGAACGGGACGGCCAGCACACCGCTGCCGCCCCCGACGTCGAGGACGCGCGGCGCCTCCCCGCCTCGGCGCTCACGCGCGGCGATCAGCTCGGCGTCGAGCACACGGCGGACAGCATCGGGTCGCATGGACACGAACTGTAGAGACTCTAAGGTCTAGGTCGTGCAAACGGTGGCAGTGCTCAGCCTCAAGGGTGGCGTCGGGAAGACCACGGTGGCGCTCGGCCTGGCCTCGGCCGCCCTGCGCCGCGGCGCGCGCACGCTGGTGGTCGACCTCGACCCGCAGTGCAACGCCACCGCGACCCTGGACCCGGCCGAGACCGAGGCCACCCTCGCCGACGTGCTGGAGACCCCGCGCCCCGCGGTGCTGCGGGCCGCGATCGCCCCCAGCGCGTGGGGCGAGGAGGTCGACGTGATGGTCGGCTCGGAGGAGCTGGAGTCGCTCAACGACCCCGACCCCGGGATGCGCAGGCTGGAGAAGCTGGGTCGCGCGCTGGCCGAACTGGGGTCGCTGCTGGCCGAGGGCGAGCTCCCCTACCAGCTGGTGGTGCTGGACTGCCCGCCCTCGCTCGGCCGCTTGACCCGCTCCGCGCTGGTGGCCGCGCACGGCGCTCTGCTGGTGACCGAGCCCACGATGTACGCGGTGTCGGGCGCGCAGCGGGCGTTCGAGGCGGTCGAGGACACCCGGCGCGAGCAGAACCCGAACCTCGTGCCGCTGGGGGTGGTGGTCAACAAGGTGCGCACGCACTCCTACGAGCACCAGTTCCGCATCGCCGAGCTGCGGGAGAGCTTCGGGTCGCTGGTGATGCCGGTCGCGCTGCCCGACCGGCTCGCGGTGCAGCAGGCGCAGGGCGCGTGCCAGCCGATCCACCACTGGCACACCCCGGGCGCGCGCGAAGTGGCGCTGGCGTTCAACCTGCTGCTGGCGCGGGTGCTGCGCACCGGGGGCCGGGGCCGCCACCAGGCGATCGCCTGGCCGGACGACGAGGCCCCGGACGACGCCTCGGAGAACCAGAGCGCGGGCGACTGAGCGGATGCCCGAGGGCGACACCGTCTACCGCACAGCCGCGATGCTGTCCGCGGCGCTGGTGCCCCGGGTGCTGACCGGCGGCGAGCTGCGCCACCCCCGCCTGTCCACTGTGGAGCTTCGTGGCCGGGCGGTGCTGGGCACCCGGACGGCGGGAAAGCACCTGTTCCTGCGGTTCTCCGAGAACCTGAGCTTCCGCAGCCACCTCGCCATGGACGGCGTCTGGCAGGTCGCCGCGCCCCGCGCCCGCTGGCGGCGGCCCGCCCACCAGGCCCGCGCGGTGCTGGTCACCGAGGACGTCCAGGCCATCGGGTTCCTGCTGCAGGAGATGGACCTGGTCGCGACGACCGACGAAGACCGCCTGATCGCGCACCTGGGCCCAGACCTGCTGGACCCGCACTGGGGCCCGGAACACGCCGCCGAGGCGGTGGCGCGGCTGACCGGGGACCCGACGCGCGAGATCGGGGTGGCGCTGCTCGACCAGCGCGTGATGGCCGGGGTCGGCAACGTGTACAAGGCCGAGGTCTGCTTCGTGCTCGGCGTGTCCCCGTGGACCTTGGTGTCCGATGTAGACGTCGAGCGCGCGGTGGCGGTGAGCCGGGACCTGTTGGACCGCAACAAGATGAGCGCGGACCGGGTGACAACCGGCGACATGCGGCGGGGCAGGCAGCTGTGGGTGTACGGCCGCAGGACCACGCCGTGCCTGGTGTGCGGCGGGAAAGTCGTCGCGGGGACGCAGGGGCTCGACGCCCGCGTCGCGTACTTCTGCCCGGTGTGCCAGCCGGGACCGGTGGGCTAGCAGAAGATCAAGCCGCACGGTTCGCGCGTCGTCGTGCGGGTGGGGCGCCTGGTCGTGGTCGTCGTCGTGGTGGTGGTCGTGGTCGTCGGACTGGCCGCGGTGGTGGTCTGCGCCGTCGTCGTGGTCGTTTGCGCGGTGGTGGTCTCGCTGCTCGACGAAGTCGGCGACGTGCTCGAAGTCAGGACTGTCGTCAGGGATAAGGACGTCGACTGGACGGTTGTCACAGCCGCGGGCCCCCGCGTCGGCTCCGACGTGACCGACCCCGACGCCGGTAACGGCTCCGGAACCGACTCCGCCGCGGGCTTGGGCAACCCCGGCGGCGCCGCGGCGATCCCCTCGTAGAACAACGCGGCGGCGGTGGCCCCCACCAACACCCCCACGGCGATGCGGCCGGGATGGTCCCCACGAGCGCGCACCAAGTGCCCCCTTCACCGACGGTGAGTGATATTCACACACTGCGTCTTTGTGGTGGACCACCCTAGCATCACCCGGACGGGGGAGGTCGAAAACCGATTGAACGGGGAACGCGGCGGCGCATAGGTTGTCCGCACACGAGAGAGGAGGTGGTCCACCGGTGTATTCCAGTAGGACTCGTGAGGTGGTTGCCCGCTAGGGCCACCCATCCGTAAGCGATGGAGCCGGTCAGGCACCCCGCACCGGCGGGGTGGTCCGGCGAATACCAGGCAGTCACCCAGCCCTCGGGCACCCGGGACCCAGTCCGCCCCGGGCCCCCCGCATGCCTTGTCGGGGGGAGCGCGCCCGGGGGCTGTGCCCTGTCCAGACCCGGTTGCTCGGACCCGGACTACTCGGCTTCCACCTGCTGGAGCCCCGCGGAGCCGCGCGCGCCGCCACATGCGCTCGCGGCGGGCATCCCGTTGCCCGCTGAAGCCTCCGCCTCGCCCGCGAAGCCGACGGCTCCGCCAACCCGCACCTCCGCAGTGACAGCGGCCTCGGCGTAGTCCGCTACCCGACCCGGCTGCTCAACCTCCACCTGCCAGAGCGTGTGCCACGCCTGCTGGCCAGCCCTCTCCGCACGTTGCGCTCCCACGCCGCATGCCCCATCAGGGCCCTTGGCGGCCTGCCCGGTTACTCCGCTTCCACCTGCTGCAGCCGCCGCCAGGCTGGCGAAGCGGCCGCTCCGCCGACTTCGCCTCGCGGCGCACGCCGCCGGCAACGCCCGGCAGGCATCGAACTCGGCACGGTCAGCCACATCCGGTTCGAGGTCGAGCTCCTCAGTTGCAACCCGCCTACGGGCAGCCCTCTCCACGTTGCGCGCCCACGCCGCATGCCCATCAAGGCCCCTGGCGGCCCACCCGAACTACTCGGCTTCCACCTGCTGCAACCGCCGCCAGGCCTGCGACGCAGACCTCTCCGCCGACTTCGCCTCGCGGCGCGCCGCCTGCAGTGCGCGGCGGGCATCAAGCTCCGCGTGCTCGGCGGCATCCAGTTCGACGTTGAGTTCTCGTACTCGTTCTTCGGCGGCTGTGACCGTTTCCTCCGCGGCGGCCACTGCCCGGTCGGCTTCGGCGCGCTGGGATTCGGCGTCCTTGACGGCTGCTTTGGCCTCTGCCAGGGCCTCTCGCGAGCGGGTCTTGGCCGGGCGGCGCTGGGCGGCGGGCGTGGCGGTGGGGCCGGGGGCCAAGGTCAGGCCGGGCCAGGTTTGCTCGACCCGCAGGTCGCGGGCCGAGCCGAGTCTGCCCGCGCGCAGGGTGGCCGCCGCGGTGTCGTCGGCGATGGCGGTGGTGAACATCTCCTCCAGCTCGCGGGTGATCGACTCGCTGAGCCCGCTGCCCGCGCGGGCGACCAGGTCCGCAACCAGCTCCGTGCGCCGCTTGGCGAGCTCGCGCAGGCGTGCGCCGTCGGCCTCGGCGTGGGCGGCGCGCAGGGCGGCACCCAGCTCGACCAGGTCGTCGACCCCGGTGGGTTCGGCGCGGACCAGGCGGTTGACCAGCCACGCCGAGGTCGTCGGTTTGGGCAGCTTCTCCACCCGCGCCGCGGCGTCGCGGTCACCCGCCGCGCGCAGGCGTTTAGCCAGGTCGCGGCGGGCCGGGACGAACTCCTCCCTGGGCAGGCCGTACAGCTCGTCCACGTCGCTCACCCCGCCATCATGGTCCACTGCGCCCGCTCCCGGGCGGTCGAGCCCGCAATGACACGATGGGGGCCGTGGCCTACAAGCAGCTCGTCCGACGTGCCCTCTTCGCCCTCGGCGGCGGCGACCCGGAGATCGCGCACGAGCGCACCATGGCGGCGCTGACCAGGCTCGGCCGGGTCCGGCCCGCGGTGTCCGGGCTGCGCGCGCTGTTCGGGTCCCGGGTCGAGCGGACCGTGTTCGGCGTGCGCTTCCCCGGCGCTGTGGGCCTGGCCGCGGGCATGGACAAGGACGGCAGGGCGCTGCGGGCCTGGCCGGGGATGGGCTTCGGGCACGTGGAGGTCGGCACGGTCACCCGGCACGCGCAACCAGGCAACCCGGCGCCGCGGCTGTTCCGGTTGCGCGAGAGCGAAGCGATCATCAACCGGATGGGGTTCAACAACGCCGGGGCCGACGCGCTCGCCGCCCGGCTGGCGGCGCTGGGGCCGGTCGGGATCCCGTTGGGCATCAGCATCGGCAAGTCGAAAATCACCCCGGTGGAGGAGGCCGTCGAGGACTACCGGCACTCGTTGCGGGCCCTCTACCGCCACGGCGACTACTTCGCGATCAACGTCAGCTCCCCCAACACCCCCGGCCTGCGCGGACTGCAGGACCGGGCGGCGCTCGACGCGCTCGTCGGCGAGCTGCGCCGGGAAGCCGATGGGCTCGCGGGCGGCGCGCCGGTCAAGCCGCTGCTGGTCAAGATCGCGCCCGACCTCACCGACCAGGCCATCGGCGAGGTGCTGCAGGTCTGCGCCGACCACCGGGTGTCCGGGGTGATCGCGACCAACACGACCCTGGGGCGCGCGGGCCTGACCGCAGCCGAGGCGCCGACCGGCGAGGAGGCCGGCGGGCTGAGCGGACGGCCGCTGGCGCAGCGGTCCCGGGAGGTCGTGGCCTTCGTGGCGCGGGAGACCGGCGGCTCGCTGCCGATCATCGGGGTCGGCGGGGTGTTCGACGTGGACGGGGCGCTGCGGATGCTCGACGCGGGCGCGAGCCTGGTGCAGCTTTACACGGGGTTCGTCTTCGAGGGGCCCGCGCTGGTGCGGCGGATCAACCGCGCGGTCGACGCCCGTTGACCTCGCGGCCGCCGCGGTTGGCCAGCCAGCGCAGCAGCGGGTAGCCGCAGACGACCGCGACCGCGCCCCAGGTGATGCCGCTGAAGACCGCGTCACCGATCTGGACGGTGAGGTCGCCCGCCCCGGCGACCACGGCGACCGCGACCACGGTCAGGTTCACCGGATCGGCGAAGTCGACCCGGTCGGCGAGCCAGATCCGCACGCCGACCAGCGCGATCATGCCGTAGAGCAGGATCGTGGCGCCGCCGAGCACGCCCGCCGGGATGGTGTTGACCAGGGCGCCGAACTTCGGGCTCATCGACAGCAGGACGGCGTTCAAGCCTGCGACCCCGTACGCGGCGGTCGAGTAGACCCGGGTCGCGGCCATGACGCCGATGTTCTCCGCGTAGGTGGTGGTGCCCGACCCGCCGCCGGACCCGGCCAGCGCGGTGGCCAGCCCGTCGGCGATCAGCGAGTCGCCCACCGACCCGTCGAGGTCGCGCCCGGTGACCGCGGCGACCGCCTTGACGTGCCCGACGTTCTCCGCGACCAGCACGATCACCACCGGGATGACCAGCAGGATCACCGACGGCTGGATCTGCGGGGCGGTGAACTGCGGCGGCCCGAACCAGGCGGCGTGCGCGAGCGCGTCGAGCCTGGCGCCGTCGAGGTTGCCCGACACCCAGGCCGCCGCCCACCCGACCAGCACGCCGACCAGCACCGAAAGCCGCGACAGCAGCCCCCTGGCCACCGCGGTGCAGCCCAGGATGACGGCCAGGGTGATCACCGCGATGACCGGTTGGGCGCCGAAGGCCTTGGTGGCCGTGGGCGCCAGGTTCAGCCCGACCAGCACGATCACCGCACCGGTCACCACCGGCGGCATGATCGACTCGAGCAGCCGGACACCGAGCGCCTTGACCGCGACCCCGACGCCGACCAGCAGCAGGCCCGCCACCAGCACCCCGCCCAACTGGGCGGCCATGCCGTGGTGCTGGGCGGCGCTGAGCGGGCCGAGGAAGGCGAACGAGGAACCGAGGTAGGCCGGGACCCGGTTGCGGGTGATGACCAGGAAGAGCAGTGTGCCCACCCCGGAGAACAGCAGCGTGGTGGTCACCGGGAACCCCGTGATCGCCGGGACCAG
The DNA here is from genome assembly GCF_016907695.1 of Actinokineospora baliensis. NCBI lineage: Bacteria > Bacillati > Actinomycetota > Actinomycetes > Pseudonocardiales > Pseudonocardiaceae > Actinokineospora > Actinokineospora baliensis. The sequence goes on from NZ_JAFBCK010000001.1 coordinate 6,778,307, forward strand.
CACGGTGGCGCTGAACATCGCCGCGACGTGCTGCACGCCGAACCCGACGGTCAGCGGCCAGCTCAGCCGCTCGTCCGGTGCCACGACGGCGCCGTCGCGGACCCGGCGGCCGTCACCGTGCACCGACCACAACGCCAAGGCCGCCTCCACCCCCGCCCCGCCGATTCACTGCCGTGCATGGTGCCACAGCACGTAGTCGGCGAGTCGATACGACACCGTGATATTCACACTGATGACCTAGTCAGTGGTGGGCGGCTGGGAATTCGGTGACCGAAGGTCAGCGCGGCATCCAGGACAGCACGAGCGCGTACGGGTCGCTGGTGGCCCCGCGCCCGGCACCGATCCAGTCCACCGCCGCGTCCAGCATCCGCCCGGCCCGCCCCCGATCAACCCCCATGCCGTCGACGATGGCCCAGAACCCGGTCTCGTAGTCCGCCATCCTGGTGACCTCGGCGGCCACGGCCCAGCGCATCCCGGTGATGTCCATCGACTTCCCCTCCCTGCGGCCTTCCACGGACGACAGGGGTGACACGCACCAACCCGATGGCCATGATGCGTCCGAACAGGTGAGAACGATCACGCATCTGATCACGGACCGTGGCCTCCACCCCCGCGGGCGCGGCAGGCACGGCAGGCACGCGCCACTCCCCCGAACTGTCCACAACCCCGAGCCCCATCCACAGGTCCCGCCCGCGCCACCACCAGCCCCGCTGCCTCCCCCTAGCCTCGATTCGGGGGCTGCTCAGCACGGTTCGATCTTGAACGGCGCTCAGCCGCGCGACAGATCGCGCAAACGCCGAAGCCTGGGCTGCGAGGCGGCCCGTGGCGCCGCTGGGTCGCGCCGGGGGCGGCAAGTAGAACGGCAGCCCGTGCCCAGGCAACCCCGACGCAGCTCGCGCAGCGAACGTTCGCCGCGCAGCCGCGATGCCGGTCACGCGAAGGCCGCAGCGTTCGCCGCGCGATGCCGAAACCTAGGCCGCCGGGCGTCCGTGGCTCGGCGAGGTCATACCAAGGGGCGGCAGTGGAACAGCAGCTTGCGGCCAAGCAGTCTGTGGCCTCGGCGAGGTCGTGTCGGGGGCTATGGGACGGCCGTCAGAGCTCGGGCGGCGGCGATGCAGGGCGCGCGGGGGCGCAGCGCAAATGCCGAACCAAGGCCGCCAGGGCAGCGGGTGGAACGGCAGCCCGCGCCCAGGCAGCCTCAGGGCCGCCTCGGGCACTCAGCCGCGTGACAGGTCCCGCAGGGCCGAGGCCAGGGCCGCCAGGCGGTCGGTGGCGTCGGTCAGGTCGTGGCGGGGGGTGGCCATGGAACTGGCCGCCAGGGCTCGGGCGGCGGCGGCGACCAAGCCGCCGTAGCCGTCCATGCCGTGGTCGAGTTGGACGCGGAGGGCGCGGACGCTCTCGGTGAGGTGGCCGCGTTCCGCGGGTGGGGCGTGTTCGCGGGCTCGCTCGACCACCTGGACCTTCGCGGCGACGGCGCGCAAAGCCGCGGCGGCTTCGGCGCCGGTGTCGCGGGCTTCGGTGACCGCGTCCGGCGGGACCAGGGCGCCCCTGGACAGCTGGGCGAGCAGTTCGCGGAGGGTGTCCTCGGCCTCGCCGAGGCGGGCCATGGGTTCGCGGGCCTGGGAGCCGCGGCCCGGTAGGACGACCGGGGGCGGCGGGGCCTCGGGCAGCGGCTGCTTGTGCAGCCGCCACGAGCGGACCCCGGTGGAGATCGCCGCGACCCCGGAGACCACCGCCGCGCCGATGAGGGCGGGGACGGCGATGCCGGGGGCCGCGGCCGAGGACTCGACGACGACCGCGGCGGTGCCGGTGGTGACGCCGGTCGCGGTCCACAGCCGGGCCCGGCGCAGCGCCCTGCGGCGCTGGCGCAGGGCCTTGGCCCTGGGGTCGCGCCAGCCGGTGATGGCCTCGCGGACCTGCTGGACGTACGGGCCGCGCAGTTGCTCGACCAGCTCACCGCCCATCTTGATCAGCTCGTGACGGCGCGGCCCCATGGTGGCTCGCTCAGGAACCGGCCTGCGGGTTGGCCTTCTGCTCCTGGGCCACCCGCTGCTGGATCTCGGCCTGGATGTTGGCCGCGGCCGCCTGGTTGGCGGTCGGGCCGCTGGTGACCTGGCCGACCGCGCCGCCGCCCATGGAGGCGCGGATCTGCTCCAACCGGGACTGGCCAGCGAGCTCGGTGGTGGAGATCTGGACCTCCATCATCCGGCCCTGCACCGAGTTCTGCGCCAGCTCCGCGGAGCCGAGGGCGGTGGTGTACCGCTTCTCGATCTTGTCGCGGACCTCCTCGAGGGAGGGGGTGTTGCCCGGCGCGGCCAGCTCGCTCATCTGGTTGAGCGAGCGCGACACCTGCTCCTGCATCTTGGCCTGCTCGAGCTGGCTGAGCAGCTTGGTGCGCTCGGCCAGCTTGTTCTGCAGCACCATCGCGTTGCGCTCGACGGCCTGCTTGGCCTGGCCCGCGGCCTGCAGCGCCTGGTCGTGCAGCGTCTTGAGGTCCTCGATGCCCTGCTCGGCGGTGACGAGCTGGGTGGCGAAGCCCTGCGCGGCGTTCTCGAACTGCTGCGCCTTCTGCTCGTCGCCCTTGGCCCGCGCCTCGTCGGCGAGCACCAGCGCCTGGCGCGCCGAGGCCTGCAGCTTCTCCACGTCGCCGAGCTGGCGGTTGAGCTTCATCTCCAGCTGGCGCTGGTTGCCGATCACCGCGGCGGCCTGCTGGGAGAGCGCCTGGTGCTGCCGCTGCGCCTCCTCGATGGCCTGCTGGATCTGCACCTTCGGGTCGGCGTGCTCATCGATCTTCGACGAGAACGACGCCATGAGGTACTTCCAGAACTTCACGAACGGGTTGGCCATCGTCGTCCTCCGCCTGCTTCATCCCTCTGCCGGTACCCCTGCTCACCCCGCGTGCCGACAACACGGCAACGGACCGGCACCTATGTTGGTTCCACCCCCGCCCGGCGGAGGGGGTCCCATCTGTGGGTTCCATCGTGTCAGGTGCGTGCGGGCGGTTCCACCGGACCCAGCAGAAATCAGGGATCACCTCATGGATCTCCCCTGAGGAAGCGGACCGGTCTCCGGGGTATCCCCGGACCCCGGTCCCGCGGACGGGTCCCCCCACAGCGGCGAGCCCCCGCGGCGACCGGCGGTTGCGGTCGCCCCGGGGGCTCGTGGACGCGTGGTCAGGCGGCGAAAACGGCGCCCGCGCGGGCCTTGGGCATCGGCGGGTCGATGCGGTGGCTGAGCACCGGTTGGATCCGCAGGTCGGCCAGGTTCTCGCCGATCACCGCGGGCAACAGGCGCCCGCCCTCGACCGCGACGGCCTGGCCGGTGTCGGCACCGATGGCGTCGATGGCCTCGATCCCCTCCACCTGCTCGGCGCCGACCCGGTCGGGGACGCCGTGCTCGACGGAGGTGAGCGCGCCCATGTCCGAGGCGACCTTGTGCAGCAGTTCCGACAGCGGCAGCTCCAGCGCGTCGCAGATGGCGGCCAGCAGCTCGCTGGAGGCCTCCTTGCGGCCGCGTTCGACCTCGGAGAGGTAGCCGAGGCTGACCCGCGCGGAGCGGGACACCTCGCGCAGCGTGCGCCGCTGGTTGGTGCGGGCGTGTCGGAGCCGATCACCGATCGCCTCGCGCAACAGCACGGTCATCGCGCACCTCCCTTCCTCGACTGGCCCGGGTCCGCGCCCCGCACCCGCCCTGGAGCAGGTGCCCGAGCGGGACGGCGCGCGGCCGTCACACCGACCACGTTACCCACGGGGACTGACCGCGCGCAGCGACTTCCCGGGTAGTCCGCCAAGAGCGAACGACCTGGGCGGGCACGCAGGGACGACCCCGGGTTCACTCCGAAAGGGTACCGAGGTCCACGCCGATGAGCGCGAGGACGCCCGCGACGGCCGCCGAGCGGACCTCCTCGCGGCCGCCGACGACCTCGATCAACTCCCGGCGCTCGCCGCGCGCGCTGACCAGGGCGATGTGCACGGTCCCCGGCGCGACCCCGTCCTGCGGGTCCGGACCGGCGACCCCGGTGAGGCCGACGCCGATGTCGGCCCCGCAGCGGGCGCGGGCACCGGCGGCGAGCTGGGCGGCGACTTCGGCGTTCACCGCGCCGTGCGCGGCCAGCAGCGCGGGGTCGACCCCGGCGAGAGATGCCTTCAGGTCTGTGGCGTACACCACGAGCCCACCGCGCACGACCGCGCTGGCGCCTGGGACCTCCGTGAGGGTCGCCGTGACCAGCCCCGCGGTGAGCGACTCGGCCGTGGCGACGGTCTCCCCCGCCGCCTTGAGGGCGGCGACGACCTGGGCCGGGGTCACTTGCCGATGGCGCGCAGGCCGCGGGCCCGCAGCCGGACGGCGCGGATGACGTAGTCGACGCCGGTGACCACGGTCAGCACGACGGCCAGGCCCATGGACAGCCACGCGACCGGGGTCAGCCAGTCCGGCAGCGGCAGCAGGAAGGCGCCGATCGCGAAGACCTGGGTGAGCGTCTTGACCTTGCCGCCGCGGCTGGCCGGGATGACGCCGTGCCGGATCACCCAGAAGCGCAGCAGGGTGACCCCCACCTCGCGGACGGCGATCACCAGGGTGATCCACCAGGGCAGCTCGCCGAGTGCGCTGAGGCCGAACAGCGCGGCCCCGGTGAGCGCCTTGTCCGCGATCGGGTCGACGATCTTGCCGAAGTCGGTGATCAGGCCGTGCTTGCGGGCGAGCTTGCCGTCGACGTGGTCGGTGATGGAGGCCAGCGCGAACACCGCGAACGCCACCAGCCGCCAGGTGCTGTCGGTGCCGTCCTCGGTGAACAGGGCCAGCAGGAACACCGGGACCAGCACGAGCCGGGTCATGGTGAGCAGGTTTGCCACGTTGAGCAGCGGCACCTGGGTGGGCTCCGGCAGCTCCGGTGCGGTCGTGGCGCTGACCGCGACGACCGGTGGGACGGTGCTCAGGTCGACGGGGTCGGCGACGGTCGGGGTCATCACCTCGGCGCGGTCGTCGCCGCCCACGGTGTCGCCGCCGGTCGCCGCGGAGCTCATTGCGGCCCCGGGTTCGCGCGCGGGATGACCTCGAGCACCTCGACCACCAGGTCGACGCCCTCGGTGTCGACCACGCGGGCGCGCAGCAGGTCGCCCGCGGCGTACTTCTCGCCGTCGAGCACCACGCACTCGCCGTCGACCTCGGGCGCCTGGTGCGCGGCGCGGCCGACGCAGTCCTCGTCGTCGGTCTCCTCGCGCTCGACGAGGACCACGACCTCGGTGCCGATCCGGTCCTCGGCGCGCTGGGCGGTCAGCTCCTCGGCCAGCGCGGAGATCCGCGCGACCCGCGCGGCGATGGTGTCCGCGTCGAGCTTGCCGTCGAGGTTCTCCGCCTCGGTGCCGTCCTCGTCGGAGTAGCCGAACACGCCGACCGCGTCCAGCCTGGCCCCGGTGAGGAACCGGACCAGCTCGTCGACGTCGGCCTCGGTCTCCCCGGGGAACCCGACGATGACGTTGCTGCGGATGCCCGCCTCGGGGGCCAGGGCGCGGATCTGCTCGACCAGGCCGAGGAAGGACTCGGTGTTGCCGAAGCGGCGCATGCGGCGCAGGACGGGCTCGCTGGAGTGCTGGAAGGACATGTCGAAGTAGTCCGCGACGCCGTGTGTGGTGGCTATCGCGCGCAAGAGGTTCGGCCTGGTCTCGGCGGGCTGCAGGTACGACACGCGCACCCGGTCGATCCCGGGGATCGCGGCGAGGCGCGTCAAGACGGCCTCCAGCGCGCCTTGGCCCGCGTGCTCACGACCGAGGTCCTTGCCGTAAGAGGTGGAGTTCTCGCTGACCAGCACGATCTCGCGTACCCCCTGCTGGGCCAGCCACACCCCCTCGGCCACGATCTCGTCCGGTACGCGGGAGACGAAGGACCCGCGGAAGGACGGGATGGCGCAGAACGAGCAGCGCCGGTCGCAGCCGGAGGCGATCTTGAGCGAGGCCACCGGGCCGTCGTCGAGCCGCTTGCGGGCCACGGTCGGCCCCCAGGCGTGGCCGGGCACGGTGACGTCGGTGCGCTGCCGCTCGACCGGGGAGATCGGCAGCAGCGTGCGCCGGTCGACCGGGACGTGCGAGGGGATGCTGTGCCCCGCGATGACGTCGCCGAGCCGCTCGGCCAGGTCCGGGTAGTGGTCGAACCCCAGGACGGCGGCGGCCTCGGGCAGGCTCTCGGCCAGTTCGGTGCCGTAGCGCTGCGCCATGCACCCCACCGCGACGACCTTCGCCCCGGTGTCGGCCGCGGCCAGCAGCGTGTCCACCGAGTCCTTCTTGGCCGACTCGACGAACCCGCAGGTGTTGACCACGATCACATCGGGGGTCTCCTCGGCGTCGACCAGGTCCCAGCCGCCCCCGGCCAGCCGCCCGGCCAACTCCTCGGAGTCGACCTCGTTGCGGGCGCACCCGAGGGTGAGCATGGCGACACGGCGTGGTGTGGTGGGAGAGGACACGGGCCAAGGGTAACCGCCCGGTGTCCAGGGGTTGGACACGTGCTTCCCGACCGCCCCTGGGACAGGATGACCCCATGGTGACCGAGGACGACGTGCGCGCGGCAGCGTTGGCGCTACCTGGCACGACGGAGAAGCCCTCTTACGGCACCCCGGGCTTCCGCGTGAAGGACAAGCTTTTCGCCCGGTTGAAGGACCCCGTGACGCTGGTGGCCTGGGTGGCGGACGAGTCCGAGAAGCACGCACTCATCGCGGAGGACCCCACCCGCTACTTCACCACCCCGCACTACGACGGCTACGCCTCCGTACTCGTGCGGCTCTCGGAGATAGAGGTCGCGGACCTGGAAGACATCCTCTTGGAGGCCTGGCGGGTCCGCGCCCCCTCTCGCTTGGTCGCCGAGTTCGACGCGACCTGACCGGTCAGAGCCGCTCGAACACCGCCGCGAGGCCCTGGCCCCCGCCGATGCACATCGTCTCCAGCCCGTACCGCCCGTCGACCCGGCGCAGGCCGTGGAGCAGCGTCGCCAGGACCCGCCCACCCGTCGCGCCGAGCGGGTGTCCCAGGGAAATGCCGGAGCCGCTGACGTTGGTGCGGTCCCAGTCGGTGTCCTTGAAGCCCCACTCCCGGGTGACCGCGATGACCTGGGCCGCGAACGCCTCGTTGAGCTCGATCAGGTCGATGTCGGCGAGGGTGAGGCCCGCGCGCTCCAGCGCGCGCGCCGTGGCCGGGACCGGGCCCAGGCCCATGCGGGCGGGTTCGACACCGGAGACCGACCAGCTGACCAGGCGGGCGAAGGGGCGCAGGCCGAGGTCCGCGGCGAGCTCCGGGGTGGTCACCAGGCACGCGGCGGCGCCGTCGTTCTGGCCGCTGGCGTTCCCGGCGGTCACGGTGGCCTCGGGGTCCTGGTGGCGCATGATCGGCTTGAGCTTGCCGAGGGACTCGATGTTGGCGTCGGCGCGCGGGTGTTCGTCGCGGGTGACCTCGCCGACCGGGACGAGTTCGGCGTCGAAGTGGCCCGCGGCGATGGCCGCGACCGCCCGCTGGTGCGAGCGCAGGGACAGCTCGTCCTGCTCTTGGCGGCTGATGCCGTAGTCGCGGCGGAGGTTCTCGGCGGTCTCGACCATGCCGCCGGGCACGGGGTGGTTGACCCCGCCCGCGGTCACCCTCGCGCGCGCAAGGCGGTCGTGCAGCTCCACCCCGGTGCCCTTGACCCCCCACCGCATGGCCGTGGAGTAGAACTCGACCTGGCTCATGTTCTCCGCGCCGCCCGCGATGACGACGTCGTTGGCGCCGGTCTGCACGCGCATCGCGGCGTCGACGACCGCCTGCAGGCCCGACCCGCAGCGGCGGTCGACCTGGGTGCCGGGCACGGAGATCGGCAGGCCCGCGTCGAGCGCGGCGACCCGGCCCAGCGCCGGGGCGTCGCCGTTGGGGTGGCACTGGCCGAACACGACGTCCTCGACCAGCGCCGGGTCGACACCGGTGCGCCGGAGGAGCTCGGTGATCACCGTCGCGGCGAGGGTGGTGACACCGACCCCGGTGAACACCCCGCCGAAGCGGCCGACCGGGGTGCGGAGCGGCTCGCAGATCACGGCCTCGCGCATGGGACTCCTCTGGTTGGTTCGGCAGGCGTGTCGATTCTGCCCGTGGCCGGGCCGCCGCGTCGCGGGGTCTAAGTTGAGCCGTTGTGAACCCCCTGGTACGGCGGGCGCGGGTGACCGATGTCCGCGCCATGAAGGCAGTCATCGACACCTACGTCGGCAAGGTCCTGCTCGCCAAGGCGCTGGTGACGCTCTACGAGGACATCCAGGAGTTCTGGGTGGCCGAGGTGGACGGCGAGCTGGTCGGCTGCGGCGCGCTGCACGTGCTGTGGGAGGACATCGCCGAGATCCGCACCATCGCGGTGGCGCCGAGCGCGCGCGGCAAGGGGGTCGGGCACATCCTGGCCCGCCAGCTGATCGAGGTCGCCCGCGAGCTGGGCCTCGGCCGGATCTTCGTGCTCACCTTCGAGACCGAGTTCTTCGCCGGGCACGGGTTCGTGGCCATCGACGGGACCCCGGTGAGTCCGGAGGTCTACGCCGAGATGCGCCGGTCGATGGACGAGGGCGTGGCGGAGTTCCTGGACCTGGAGTACGTCAAGCCCAACACCCTGGGCAACACGAGGATGCTTCTCAAGCTCTGATTCTTCGAGTGTTCACTCGAAGAGTCTTGACTCGTACCGCGCGGACCCACCATGATCGTGTCTCGTGGGACGGGACACCGCGCTGACCGTCGAGCAGCTCGCCGCCGAGGCGGGACTGCCGACGAGCACGATCCGCATGTACCAGACGAAGGGCCTGCTGCACGCGCCGCGGCGGCGGGGCCGAACGGCCCGCTACGACAGCACGCACGTCGAGCGGCTGGGTCTGGTGCACCGGTTGCAGCAGCGCGGCTTCTCCCTGACCGCGATAGCCGAGCTCATCGCCGCGCGAGACCTGGGGGCCCGCGTCGGCGATGTGCTCGGCCTCGACGGGACCGGCGGACCGGACGACTGGGTGCCGCTGCGGGTCGGCGAACTGCTCTCGACCGCGCCCGCCAGGCAGCTCAAGCCCACCCTGGTCGCGCGGGCGACCAGGACCGGGCTGCTGCGCTGGCGCCGCGGCTGGCCGCACACCCGGCGGTGGTCGGCGGAGGCGGGCATGCGGTTGACCCGCCTCGGCGTGCCGCAAGTCGAGATGCTCGACGCCTTCGACCGGGTGCACGCCGCGAGCGCCGAGATCGCCGCGGACTTCACCGCGCTGTTCGAGAAGCACCTGTGGCCGTCGCTGGCCGCCCACGCCGCCGAGGAAGACCAACTGGAGCAGGTCCGCGCCCTGCTGCTCGAGCTCACCGAGACCGCCCAGTCGGTGGTGGCGGGCGCGTTGCGCGAGGCCATCCGCACCGCGGCCGAGACCTTCGCCGCGGAGCAGGACCTGCTGCCAGACGACGGCGACGCGCCGTGGGCGAGCCACACGCCGCCGGTGCTGGTGCGGCCGGACGACGAACCGGACGACCCGGCGCCCAGCGACGCCGAGATCCAGTGCTTCCTCGACGAGATCGTCCAGTCCCCCGACGGGCCCGACGAGCACAGTGGACGATCCACAGGGGTCCCCGGCGCGGACCAAGGGGGACCTCAGGGTTGACCGGACCCCTTGCCGGGCAAGGGAAACCTCGCGGCCACCCAGCGTTCCCCCCGGATCGCCCGAACGGTGGTGCCGCGGGGACGGGCGGGCGGTGCGTAATTGTCCCACCGACCGCGCCCCCTTCCCGCGAGGAGCACGCCGTGCCCAACTCCACCCTCCGCCGCTTCGGCCGCGGTGTCGTCACCACGATCGCCGTGAGCGCCGCCCTGGTCACCGGGGCGGGCGTCGCCGCAGCCGACCTGAGCCAGGCGCAGCTGCGGTCGACCACCGACAGCTACCTGTTCTCCCAGAGCCTGAACCAGTTCCAGACCACGCGGGCCAACCGGCCGTACGCCACCCAGCTGGACTGGTCCTCCGACGGGTGCTCCAACTCCCCCGACAACCCGTTCGGCTTCACCTTCGTGAAGGCCTGCTACCGGCACGACTTCGGCTACCGCAACTACAAGAAGCAGGGCCGGTTCACCGAGACCACGCGCCTGTCGATCGACAACAACTTCAAGACCGACCTGTACACGATCTGCGCGGGCAACTGGTCGTGCAACCGCACCGCGGACGTCTACTACGCGGCGGTCCGCCAGTTCGGCAACAGCTGATCGGCCGCGATCGGGTGGGACCGGGCCCCGCGCCCGGTCCCACCCGCCGCGATCACGCCTTGCGGACCACCAGCGTGGCGACCGCACCCGGCACGTCGAGCTTCACCAGGCTGACCTTGTAGCCGCCCGCCTCCGCCTCCATCGGGAACTGCTTGTTCGTGTGGACCTGCACCGCCGAGCCCGCCAGGGTCAGCTCCACCGTCGCGTCGCCCTCCCAGACGCACGCCTGGCCGGGCTTGCACCGGCTGTCCTGGGAGACCTCGCGGAAGGCGATCAGCACGTCGGAGTCCGACAGGGCGGTCGACTCGCCGCGCTCCAGGTCGAACTCGGTGTTGAGCGGCGGACCCACCCGCTCGGTCGTCGTCGGCTGCGCGGGGATCGTCGGACCACCCCCGCCGGGGGCACCGTTCGCGGCCTTGCCGCACGCGGACAGCATCACCAGCGCGCCCGCGGCCACGAGCACCTTGGTCATCGCACTCATCTTCATCGCCACTCCTCACCCTCGCCCACAAGACGGTGCGGGCGAGGGATCGGGTTGCATCGCCGGACGATCAGCCGCCGTAGGGCTGCTGGGGGTGGCCACCCTGCTGCGGGTAGCCCCCTTGCTGCGGGTAACCGCCCTGCTGGGGATACCCGGGCTGCTGGTGCCCGCCCTGCTGGGGGTATCCCTGCTGCTGCGGGTAACCCTGCTGCGGGTAACCGCCCTGGACCGGGTAGCCGGGCTGCTGGTAGCCACCTTGCTGCGGGTAACCGGGCTGGACAGGGGAGCCGGGCTGCTGGTAGCCACCCTGCTGCGGGTAGCCGCCGCCGGGGCCGTGGCCGCCCGCGAAGGCCGGGTCGGCGACCGGGCCCACATACCGCGCGCTGCCGAACGCCAGGATCAGCAGGCCGATGAAGCTGAACAGGATGAGCACCACGGCGAAGCCGCCGTCCTTGCCGAACGCCTTCGCCAGGTCGATCATCACGATGATCAGGATCACGACGTTGACCAGCGGGATGAACAGCAGCAGCAGCCACCAGCCCGGTCGCCCAACGATCTTGAGCAGCACGTAGGTGTTGTAGAACGGCACGATCGCCGCCCAGCCGGGCTGCCCGGCCTTGGTGTAGACCTTCCACATCGCGACGACGCCGATGACGGCGAACGCCAGGCCGACCACCATGGCGCCGATGAACACGCCCCACGGGAACTCGGCCGTGGTGGTGTAGTTGTAGTCGTACGGGTCCACGCTGCTGGATCCTCCCTCAAGCCGCGCCCGGGTGCGGGCGCGCGCAATCATCCGCCGGTACCTTGGCCGGAACCCGGCCCGGATACGGCGGTTCGCGAGGTCGTTAGCTGTTCGAGACCTCAAGGGACCGAGGTCCGACCGAAGTGGTCACTCGGGGTCGTCGTCCACAGCCGACGGTCCACCCCGGAGCGTCCACAGCACGTTCTCCAGCTCGTCCGGCTTGATCAGCACCTCGCGGGCCTTGGAGCCCTCCGAAGGCCCGACCACGCCCCTGGTCTCCAGCAGGTCCATCAACCGACCCGCCTTGGCGAAGCCGACCCGCAGCTTGCGCTGCAGCATCGAGGTCGAGCCGAACTGCGAGGTGACGATCAGCTCGGTGGCCTGCACCAGCAGCTCGAGATCGTCGCCGATGTCCGGGTCGATCTCCTTGGCCTCGCCCGGCTTGGCGGCGGTGACGCCGTCGGTGTAGTCCGGCTGCGCCTGCTCCTTGGTGAACGCCACGATGTCGGCGATCTCCTCGTCGCTGACGTAGGCGCCCTGCACCCGGACCGGCTTGGCCGCGCCCATCGGCAGGTACAGCCCGTCGCCCATGCCGATCAGCTTCTCGGCGCCCGGCTGGTCGAGGATGACCCGGGAGTCGGTCAGCGACGAGGTCGCGAACGCCAGCCGGGACGGCACGTTGGTCTTGATCAGGCCGGTGACCACGTCCACCGAGGGCCGCTGGGTCGCCAGCACCAGGTGGATGCCCGCCGCCCGCGCCTTCTGGGTGATCCGCACGATCGCGTCCTCGACGTCGCGCGGCGCGGTCATCATCAGGTCGGCCAGCTCGTCGACGATGGCCAGGATGTAGGGGTAGGGCCGGTACTCGCGCTCGCTGCCCGGCGGCGCGGTGATCTCCCCCGACTTCACCTTCTTGTTGAAGTCGTCGATGTGGCGCACCCGGTTGACCTGCATGTCCTGGTAGCGCTGCTCCATCTCCTCGACCAGCCAGGTCAGCGCGGCGGCGGCCTTCTTGGGCTGGGTGATGATGGGCGTGATCAGGTGCGGGATGCCCTCGTACGGGGTCAGCTCGACCATCTTGGGGTCGATCAGGATCATCCTGACCTCGTCCGGGGTGGCCCTGGCCAGCAGCGAGACCAGCATCGAGTTGACGAAGCTGGACTTGCCGGAACCGGTGGAGCCCGCGCACAGCAGGTGCGGCATCTTGGCCAGGTTCGCGGTGATCATGTGGCCCTCGATGTCCTTGCCGAGGCCCACCACCATGGGGTGGCCGTCGCCCATGGCCGTCGAGGAGCGCAGCACGTCGCCGAGGCGGACCATCTCGCGGTCGGCGTTGGGCACCTCGATGCCCACCGCGGACTTGCCGGGGATCGGCGCCAGCAACCGCACGTTGTCGGTGGCCACCGCGTAGGCGATGTTCTTGGTCAGCGCGGTGATCTTCTCGACCTTGACGCCGGGACCCAGCTCCACCTCGTAGCGGGTGACCGTCGGGCCGCGGGTGAAGCCGGTGACCTGGGCGTCGATGGAGAACTGGTCGAGCACCCCGGTGATCGCCTCGATCATCGTGTCGTTGGCCTTGCTGCGCGCCTTCGGGGCGTCCCCGGCGACGAGCAGGCCGGGGTCGGGCAGCTTGTAGTCGCCCTCGACGGTGCGGGTGACCGAGATGGTGTCCTGGTCCGGCTTGGGGTCGACGACCTGCGGGGTCTCCTTCACCTCCACCGGGCGCTTGCGGGCGGGCTTGACCGGCGCGGGCTCGTCGAGCGGCAGCGTCGGCTGCTCGGCCGGGTCCGCCGCCTGGTCGGCGGCCTTGCGGCGCGGGGCCTTGCGCGGCTTGAGCGGGGGTTCGACGAGCTCGGGCTCGTCGCCGAAGAGGTCGGCGCCCTCGGCATCGGCCTCGCTCGGGTCGCGGCCGAGGTCGCGCAGCCGGGTGGGCACGTCGCGGATCCGGGTGCCGGTGAACACCAGCACACCGAAGCCCAGCAGCAGGAACAGCACCGGGATCGCGACCCACGCGGTGACGCCCTTGGCCAGCAGCCCGCCCGACAGGTAGCCCAGCGCGCCGCCCGCGTACATCCTGCCGTCGTTGTCGACCGGCTGACCAGCGAACACGTGCAGCACACCGAGCAGGGCGAGCACCACGAGCAGCGAGCCGACGGTGTAGCGGGGGCGCTTCTCCGGCTGCGGGTCGGTGCGCATCATCGCGACACCGAGGACGAACAGCAGCAGCGGCATCGCCACGGTCATCGCGCCGAGCACGGTCCGCACGCCGTCCTCGAGGTAGCCGCCGACCTTGCCGACGTGCCACCACACGGCGGCGCCGAGGATCACCCCGAGGGCGACCAGGGCGAACCCGATGCCGTCCCGGCGGTGCGCCGGGTCGAGCTCCTTGGTGCGACCGATCGCGCGGACCAGCGAGCCAGCGCCCTTGGCGAGCAGGCCCCAGGCCGCGGCCAGGACGCCCTTGCTCGGCGGTGGTGCCTTGCGAGCGGCGGGGGTGCGCTTGGCCGGGGGGCGGGAGGCGGCGGGTTTGCGCGGCCCGCCCTTGCCCTTCGCTGTCGTCGTCCGGCTCGCCATGGGATCACACGGTAGTGGGCGAGCCGCCCGCTCGGGGCTTGCCACACCGTGCGCCCCCGCACCGGCGCCCGCGCGCGGCCGTGCGATGCTCACGCCATGTCCGCGCTGCGCAGCCCCGCGCCCCGCCCTTCGCGCCACCCGGGCGGCCCCGGGCAGACCCCGCCGGTGTGGCGGGCGATGTGCGCGATCGACACCGCGCTGGTGCGCTCGGTCGGCACGCTGGAGATCACCGGGGAGTTCCCCGCGCACCTGCGCGGTCAGCCGGTGCTGGTGGCGGCCAACCACATCGGCATGTTCGACCCGTTCGTGATGATCGCCGCGATGCGCGCGATCGGCCTGCTCCCCCGGTTCATGCTGACCGCGGGCCTGCTGGACGCGCCGGTGCTCGGGTACTTCCTGCGCAAGGCGGGGCACCTGCGGGTCGACCGCGGCAAGGCCAACATCGCCGACGCCTTCGGCCGCGCGACCCAGGCGCTGACCACGGCCAGCGTGCCGCTGCTGCTCTACCCCGAAGGCCGCGTCAGCCGGGACCCCGGCCTGTGGCCGGAGCGCGGCAAGACCGGGGCGGCGCGGATGGCGCTGCACGGGAACGTGCCCGTCGTGACGGTGAGCCAGTGGGGCGCGCACGAGGCGGTGTACTGGGGCACGGAGGTCGTGAACGGCCCGGCCGACGTCAAGCCGCTGGTCACGTCGTTCTTCAGGGCCGTGCGCAAGCGCCCGGTGTTCAAGGTCCACTTCGGCGACGTCGTCGACCTGGCCGACCTGTCGGCGACCAAACCCGGTGACGCGATGCGCGCCCACGCCCGGATCATGCGCCAGATCACCGACAACCTGGTCGCCCTGCGCCCCGGCGAGCTGGACAAGCCGCACTTCCACGACCCCACCCGCCCCTGCGACTCGATCAGCCCCTGGCGCTCCTGACACCGGCACCCGGGGCAGGCCGGGGAGCGGTCGACCACCGGCGTCTCGCGGGGCCGCCAGCCCGGGCACGAGCGCAGCTCAGCGACCGCGCCAATGAGACAGTCGCCGCAGGCGAACCGGCCGCCACCAACCCGGAGGCCGCGCCCCTGAGCCCGGCAGGCCGCTCCGCTCTCCGCCGCGTTCCCGCCCGGAGCCGTGGGCCCTGTTCCGGGTTCGAAGTCTGGCCGGAAACGTCCTACCATTGGCCGTCGACTTCGGACAGACTGCTGGCGTGACCACCGCAACGACAACGCCGGTTAGGCAGCACCGCGGTCGCGGGACCGTGTTCATCCTCGTGGCCTCCACCGCTTTCGGCAGTTCCGGCCCGCTGGCCAAGCCGGTGATGCAGGCCGGGTTCGCCCCGGAGCAGGTGGCCGCCGCCCGGGCGGGACTGGCGGCGCTGATGCTGCTGGTCGGGGTGGCGCTGGTGCGGCCGCGGATCCTCAAGGTGCGCCGCGAGCATTGGCGGGTGGTCGTCGCCTACGGGCTCATCGGGGTCGCGGCGGTGCAGTTCCTCTTCTTCGTCGCCGTCTCCCGCCTGCCGGTCGGGGTGGCGATGCTGCTGGAGTACACCTCGCCGGTGTTGGTCGCGCTGTGGGTGCGGTTCGTACGGCGGGTGCGGCTGCCCGCGCTGTCGTGGCTGGGCACCGGGCTGGCGCTGGGCGGGTTGGCCCTGGTCGCGCAGGTGTGGTCGGGGCTGCGGCTGGACGGCGTCGGACTGCTGGCCGGGGCGGGCGCGGCGCTGTGTTCGGCGGGCTACTACCTGCTCGGCGAGAAGGGCGCGGGCGAGCAACACCCGATCGGGATGGTCACCTGGGGCATGGCGGTCGGCGCGCTGGGCCTGTTCGTGGTCGCGCCGCCGTGGCGGCTGCCGTTCGACAAGTTCGACGACACCGCGCTGCTGGGCGACACCGCGGTGCCGATCTGGGCGCTGCTGGTGGCCGTCGCGGCGATCAGCACGGCCATCGCGTACGCCCTGAGCACCAGTTCTCTGCGCCACCTGCCCTCGACGGTGGCCAGCGTGCTCGCCCTCTCCGAGCCGGTGGTGGCCACCCTGCTGGCCT
Source organism: Actinokineospora baliensis (assembly GCF_016907695.1). Lineage (NCBI taxonomy): Bacteria > Bacillati > Actinomycetota > Actinomycetes > Pseudonocardiales > Pseudonocardiaceae > Actinokineospora > Actinokineospora baliensis. The sequence continues at coordinate 6,794,337 of NZ_JAFBCK010000001.1, forward strand.
GGACGCTGCTGGGCGAGGTGCTCGCCCCGGCGCAGATCGTGGGCATGGTGGTGCTGCTGACCGGGGCGATGCTGGTCCAACTGGCCGCACGCACCCCTGTCACACCAGCAGAACCACTGCCCACCGAATGAGACCGCGGTCACGTCAGAATCACACCGTCGAGTGAATGTGCGGGTTGTCACGCCGTCACCGGAACCGTGAAAGGTAAAGGGTCGTTTACCTGACGGACGCGACACATCGTGGTTGATCGGTCACCATGTGCTCACCAGGGCCCGATCCCCGGGGCCTGGCTCGACCGACCCGCGATCACTTTCACCCGATACCCAGGAGGTTCCGCCATGGGCCAGGTTCGCCCCAGCGGTCCAGCGCACGCACCCCCGCTGGCGAGGGCCAGCCGCTGGCTGCGCGCAGACGCCCGGTTCGACCTTTCCGCCTCGCTCGTCGTCTTCCTCGTCGCCATCCCGCTGTCGGTCGGCATCGCCGCCGCATCGGACGCCCCGGTCATGGCCGGGCTCATCGCCGCCGTCGTCGGCGGTGTCGTCGCCGGATCGCTCGGCGGTTCCCCACTGCAGGTCAGCGGCCCCGCCGCCGGGTTGACCGTGGTCGTCGCCGAACTGGTCGGCCAATTCGGCTGGGCCGTCACCTGCGCGATCACCGTCCTCGCAGGCGTGCTGCAGGTGGCCCTCGGCGCCTGCCGGGTCGGCCGCGTCGCGCTCGCCATCTCCCCCACCGTCGTCCACGCGATGCTCGCGGGCATCGGCGTGACCATCGTCCTCGGCCAGCTGCACGTCCTGTTGGGCGGCGCGGCGGAGGCGACCGCCTGGGAGAACGTGCGCGACCTGCCCGCCACCGCCGGGTCGATGAACCTGGCCGCGGCGGCCACCGGTCTGGTGGTGATCGGCCTGCTCGTGCTGTGGCCGAGGATGCCCGCCAAGGTGCGCGCCGTGCCGGGACCGCTCGTGGCGATCGTGCTGGTCACGGTGACCAGCGGGCTGCTGGTGCTCGACGTGGCGCACGTGGCGCTGCCCGACGACCCGCTCTCGGCCATCCAGCTCCCGCAGCTGCCCGAGGGCGGCCAGTGGTTCGCCTTCGCCGTGGGCGTGGCAACGATGACGATCATCGCGAGCGTGGAGAGCCTGCTGTCGGCGGTGTCGGTGGACAAGATGCGCGCCGGGCACCGCAGCGACCTCAACCGGGAACTGGTCGGGCAGGGCGGCGCCAACATCGCCTCCGGCCTGCTCGGCGGCCTGCCGGTCACCGGGGTGATCGTGCGCAGCTCCACCAACGTCCGCGCGGGGGCGCGGACCAGGGCCTCGGCGGTGCTGCACGGGGTGTGGGTGCTGCTGTTCACCGTGCTGCTGGTCGGCCTGGTCGAGCAGGTCCCGCTGGCGGCGCTGGCCGGTCTGCTGATCGTGATGGGCGTCAAGCTCGTGCGGCCCGCCGACATCGCCGTCGCCCGCAAGCACGGCGACCTGCACGTGTACCTGGTCACCCTCGGCGGGGTCGTGCTGCTCGACCTGCTGCAGGGGGTGCTGCTCGGGCTGGCGGTGTCGCTGCTGGGCATGCTGCGCCGGGTCGTGTGGGCCAGGGTCCGGGTGCGCACCGGCGACGACACCGACGAGGACGGCCGCCCCCGCTGCGCGGTGATCGTCGAGGGCACGCTGAGCTTCCTGTCGGTGCCCCGGCTGTCGCGGGTGCTCACCCAGGTCCCCGACGGCAGCGCGGTCCAACTGGAACTGGTCGTGGACTACCTCGACCACGCCGCCTACGAACACCTGTCCGGCTGGCAGCGCTCGCACGAGGAGACCGGCGGGACCGTCGCGGTCGACGAGATCGGCAGCATCCCGCGCCGCCGCGAGGGCCTGCCCCGGTGGTTCTCGCCGTGGTCGCACTGGCAGGACACCGACGTGGACGAGCGACCGCTGATCCCGACCCAGCGCGCCACCGGGTCGGACCACATCCTGCGCCCCCTGGTGGCGGGCGCCCGCGAGTACGACCGCACCGGCGCGCCCGCGCTGCGCCCGCACCTGCGCAAGCTCGCGGGCTCGCAGCAGCCGCACGCGGTCTTCCTGACCTGCGCCGACTCGCGCATCGTGCCCAACGTGATCACCGCGTCCGGGCCGGGTGACCTGTTCACCATCCGCAACGTGGGCAACCTGGTGCCCGACCCGGGACCCACCGGCGACCACTCGGTGCACGCGGGCGTGCTCTACGCGGTCCGCGCGCTGGCCGTGCCCACCCTGGTGGTCTGCGGCCACTCCGGCTGCGGCGGGATGGCCGCCCTGCTGGGCGATCGCACCACCCTGGGCCAAGACGACCCCATGGGCCAATGGCTGCGCTGGGGCGAACCGAGCCTGTCCGCCCTGCGCGACGGACACCCCCTCGGCGAACGCGCCGCCACCGACGGCTGGTCGGAGGTCGACCGCCTGGCAATGGTCAACGTGGCCGTCCAGGTCGACAAGCTCCAAGCGATCCCCGAAGTCGCCAACACCGGCGTCCGCGTGGTCGGCCTCTTCTTCGACATCCCCACCGGCTCCCTCCTCCTGCTCGACGGCGACCGCATAGCCCCCCTCGCCGACACCGCCCTCACCGGCTGACGCACCACGCACGAAGGGCCCGGGATCGCTCGATCCCGGGCCCTTGTTTGTCACGATGGCCGACTTCCGGAGGCTGCCCAAGCAAGCGGCCGCCACCGCCCTCACCGGCTGACACACCAGGCACGACCAGCCCAACCACCCGACTCCGACCACCCAAAGCAACCACTGGACACTCGGAGTCGCTGGTGCCAAACCAACCCACCGAGCCAGCCCCGCCAACCTCACCACTGGACACTCGGAAGCCGCTGGTGCCAGGTCAGCCCCGCCGGGTCAGCCCCGCCAACTCAGCCACCCGACTCCGACGGCATTACCGACCACTGGACACTCGGAAGTCGCTGGTGCCAACTGCTCGATGTGGTGGACCTGTTTTGTGTGGAGGAGCGGCAGTCGTAGCGTTCCTGCGCGGACAGGGCCACGCTTTTCGGCCCCAGCTTTGCGGTCCTGCCACGGCTGGCGCAGGGGCCCCACGCAAAACAGGTCCACCACATCGAGCCTGCACTCAAATCGCGGATCCAGCGCAAGGTCGCGAAGCGACGAGCCGACGATCCGATGCAATGCCGAAGGCGAGCCGATCAGGCCCCTTGTTTGTCCTCAGTGGACAGAGCGCCGATCAGCCGCCGTTGGTCGGGGTGTAGCGGGGGCTGGCGGTGGGGCCGGGGACGGCGGCGAGGAGGTGGGGGCCGAGGGTGGCCCGGGCCCGGACAGCGGCGTGGGTGCCGCCGAAGTCGGTCGGGTCGCCTGCGCCTTGCGAGAACAGGGCGTAGGTGAGGATCGGGGTTCCGGCGGCGTCGAAGACGATGCCCGCTTCGTTGCGGCCGTCGTTGAACCAGCCCGCTTTGGTGGCGACGCGGGCGCGGTCGTCCGACGACATGTTTCGGCGGATGCCGTCGGTGTGCGCGGCCTGGGAGCGCAGGATCTTGAGCAGGTACGCCGTCGACGCGGCTGTCAGGAGGCGGCCCGCGGCGAGGGCGGTGAACAGGTCGTGGGTTTCGCGCGGCGTGGTCTTGCCCAGGTAGAACCGGTTCGGGTTGGCCGTGGGGACCACCTGGGTCTTGGGGAAGCCCTTCGCGACCAGGGTGGCGTTGACCTCGGCCGTCGGCGTGACCAGACCGGCCAGCCGGTTGGCGGTGTCGTCCGAGACGGTGAGCAGCAGGGCGTGGCCGACGGTCACCGAGCTGGGGTAGGCGCCGTCGAGCGGGAAGATGCCGTCACCGGCGGTGTTGACGATCTCGGCGGTGACCTCCAGGCGCTGGGTCAGCGCCGCCTGGCCGCGGTCGACCTTGTCGAGCACCGCGACCGCCACCGCCACCTTGTTCACGCTGTACGCCTCGACCAGGTCGTCGGCCCGCGCACTGACGATCTCCTGGCCAGCGAGGGTGATCAGCGACTGCCACGCCCCGCCCGCAGCGCGGGTCTCGCGCGCGTACGCCCACTGGACCCGTTCGACGGGGGTGCCCCCCAGCGGGACCCGCCGGAACGGGTCGGCCGCGGCGGGCGCCGGGGTCCCCACCGCGGCCACCGCCGCCGCGCCCAGTCCCAACGCGGCCCGCCGGTTCAGCCCTGACGTCATCGCTCGATCCCCCTCGGTCGGCGGGCCCGCTGCCCGCGCCCGGCGTCGAGCGTGCCACGGCGCGGGCTCCGACGACCGGCAGCTTCAGACCGGGATCACCGTCGGGACGATCATCGGCCGCCTGCGGTAGGTGTCGGCCACCCAGCGGCCCACCACCCGGCGCACCGCCTGCGCGATGCGGTGGGTGTCGGTGATGCCCTCGGACTCGGTGTGCGACAGCTCCATCTCCACCAGCGACACCACGTCGTCGAGCGCCTTGGGGTCGTCGGAGAAGCCGCGGCCGGACACCGTCGGCGGGGACACCGCGCGCCCGGACGCCGAGTCGACGACCACGGTGATCGCGATGAAGCCGCCCTCGCCGAGCACCAGCCGGTCCGACAGGGTGGACTCGCCGACGTCGCCGACCGAGAGGCCGTCGACGTAGACGTGCCCGACCTCGACCCGACCGGTGATCGCGGCGCGCCCGTCGACCAGGTCGACCACCACCCCGTCCTCGGCGATGACCACGTGATCGGCCGGGACGCCGGTCTTCACCGCCAGTTCGGCGTTGGCCCGCAGGTGCCGCCACTCGCCGTGCACCGGCATGACGTTGCTCGGCCGGACCGCGTTGTAGAGGAACAGCAGCTCACCGGCGGGGGCGTGCCCGGACACGTGGACCTTGGCGTTGCCCTGGTGCACCACGTGCGCGCCGAGCCGGACCAGGCCGTTGACCACGCCGAACACCGCGTTCTCGTTGCCGGGGATCAGCGAGCTGGCCAGCACGACGGTGTCGCCGGGCCGGATGGAGATCTGCCGGTGCTCGCCGCGCGCCATCCGCGACAGCGCCGAGAGCGGCTCGCCCTGCGACCCGGTGGAGACGAACAGCACCTTGTCCTCGGGCATGGCCATCGCCTCGTCCAGGCCGACCAGCAGCCCGGGCGGCACCGACAGCAGGCCGAGGTCGGCGGCGATGCCCATGTTGCGCACCATCGAGCGGCCCACCAGCGCGACCCGGCGGCCGTGCGCCACCGCCACGTCGAGCACCTGCTGGACCCGGTGCACGTGGCTGGCGAAGCAGGCCACGATGACCCGCTGGCCCGCGCGGGCGATCACCCCGTCGATCACCGGGCCGATCTCGCGCTCGGAGATGACGAACCCGGGGACCTCGGCGTTGGTCGAGTCGACCAGGAACAGGTCGACGCCCTCGTCGCCGAGGCGGGAGAACCCGGCCAGGTCGGTGAGCCTGCCGTCGAGCGGGAGCTGGTCGAGCTTGATGTCCCCGGTGTGCAGCACGATGCCTGCCGGGGTGCGGATGGCGACCGCGAGCGCGTCGGGGATGGAGTGGTTGACCGCGAAGAACTCGCAGTCGAACTCGCCGTAGGTGACCTTCTCGCCCTCGCGGACCTCGTGCAGCTTCGGGTCGAGCCGGTGCTCCTTGCACTTGGCGGCGACCAGGGCGAGGGTGAACCGGGAGCCGACCACCGGCAGGTCGGGGCGCAGCCGCAGCAGGAACGGAACCGCGCCGATGTGGTCCTCGTGGCCGTGGGTGAGCACCAGCGCGTCGATCTCGTGCAGCCGCGACTCGATGGGCCGGAAGTCGGGCAGGATCAGGTCGACGCCGGGCTGCTGGTCCTCGGGGAACAGCACGCCGCAGTCGACCACGAGCAGCCTGCCCGCGTGCTCGAAGACGGTCATGTTCCTGCCGACCTCGCCGATGCCGCCGAGGGCGACCACCCGCAGGCCGCCCTCGGGCAGCGCGGGCGGCGGGTTGGTCGGCCACTTGCCGGACTTGGGGGGCTGCCTCACCGCAGCACCACCCGCTCGGCACCGCCGGTGCGCTCGGGGCGCGTGGCCCCACAGGCGGCGCCCGACCGCCCGATCGACGCCGCCGAGCAGGAGTGCACCGCGCCGCGGACGGGCAGCCAGGCCATCGCGCGCAGCGGGCGGGAGCTGCCCCGGGCGGCGGTGGGCGGGCGGTGGGGCGCTGGCGAACGGGTCGTCACTGGTGCACCGTCCCGGTGCTGGTGTGCGTGGTGGCCGCGATGTAGGCGGCGTTGGCGTCGGCGTGCGCGACCCTGGCGGTGGCCACGTGCGAGGCCGGGGCCTGCGCGAGCGGCACGCCCGCCTCGGCGAGGTCGGCGGCGATGGCCGCGACCTGCTCGGGGGTGGCGGGCGGCAGCGGCAACCTCGGGTCGCCCGCGTCTTGGCCGCGCAACCGCAGCGCGGTCTTGCTGAACACGACGCCGCCGACCCGGCTGAACGCGCGCAGCACCGGCAGCAGTCCGTTGTGGATGTTGCGTGCGGCGCTGACCTCGCCGTTCTCGTAGGTGTCCAACATGGACCGCAGCCGCCCGGCCACGACGTGGCCGATCACGCTGACGTAGCCGACGCCGCCGATGGACAGCCACGGCAGGTTGAGCGCGTCGTCGCCGGAGTAGTAGGCCAGGTCGGTGCTGGCGATGACCTGGCTGCCCGCGAGCAGGTCGCCCTTGGCGTCCTTGACCGCGGCGATGCGCGGGTGCTCGGCCAGCCTGCGCAGCGTGTCGACCTCGATCGGCACCACCGACCGCGGCGGGATGTCGTAGAGCATGACCGGCAGCGGCGTGGCGTCGGCGGCCGCGGTGAAGTGCGCGATCAGCCCGGCCTGCGGCGGCCGGGAGTAGTACGGGGTGACCACGAGCAGCCCGTGCGCGCCCGCCTTCTCCGCCTGGCGCGCCAACTCCACCGTGTGCGCGGTGTCGTAGGTGCCGACCGACCCGATCACCGTCGCCCGGTGCCCGACCGCCTCGACCACGGCGCGGACCGCGTCCGCCTTCTCCCGGTCGGTGGTGGTGGGCGACTCACCGGTGGTGCCGTTGACCACCAGGCCGTCGTTGCCCAGCTCCACGAGGTGCTCGGCGAGGGCCTGGGCGCGGTCGAGGTCGATCGACCCGTCGGCGGCGAACGGGGTGGCCATGGCGGTCAGCACCCGGCCGAAGGGCCGTCCGGGAGCGGCGGTGGGACATGCGGTCATGGCGGTGACGCTACTCGCTGGGGCCGTGGGTGACGCCTACCACTGCCAAGTTGTGCACGGTTCGGGGGCTTGTGGACAACTCGGGTCGAGCAGCTCAGAGCCCTCGGCGCAGCTCGCGCACGGCGGCGACCGCCGAGTCCGGTCCGGAGTGGTCGACGACCACCTCGGCCCGGCCGAAGGCGTCCAGCAGCAGCTCACCGGGCGCGCCGGTGATCGTGACCGGGTCCGGCCCCGGCCGGGCCGTGGTGGCCCGGCCGTCCGGGGTGCGCAGCACGACCCCGACCGGGCTGCGTCGGAAGTGGAGCTTGGCGACGCGGGCGAGCGCGGCCCACAGGGCGTTGTCGCGGCGCGGGTCGGCCGGTCGGGGGGCCCAGCCGGAGGCGGCCCGGCGGACGTCCTCATGGTGGACGAAGAACTCCGTGGTGTTGACCGGTTCGTCGAGCAGCCGCAGCGGCGACAGCGGCGGCGGCCCGGTCCGCACCAACTCGACCAGGTCCGCCCAGGGCCGGGCGGCGTAGCCGCGCTGGACCCGCTCGGTGTGCCCGGCCAGCGGCTTGATCAGGATCCCGGCCGCCGCGTCCGGCCTGCGTTCCCTGATGACCAGGTGCGCGGCCAGGTCCCTGGTCAGCCACCCGCCGCACAGCGTCGGCGCGTCCGGCCCGACCTCGGTGAACAGGTCGCACAGCGCTGCGCGTTCGTCCCTCGCGACACCCATGCCACCCACCCTACCGGCAGGTAACGCCTCAGTTCGGCGACTCGACCTGGCTGCCGGTGATCTTCGCGCCGTTGGCCCGCAACAGGACGCAGTGCATCGTGTGGTCCCGCCCGGAGGAGGAATCTTTGGCGTCCCAGCTGTCCTGCGAAGGCAGGATGACGGCGTAGGTGAGGTCCTTCTTGTTGTCTTCCTTCACCCGCTCCGTGCTGAACAGCCAACCGCAGTAGGACTCGCCCAGCGCGTCCAGTTCGGACTTGCGGTAGCCCCACGGCGCCGACGAGCTCGACGGCTCGAGGGTGCCGAACACCTGGACCTGGAACACCTCGGCGCAGTCGTCGTTCGAGCTGAACGCGGTGCCCTTCTGCAGGACGCTGGTCGCGCAGTACCCGTCGGAGATGGAGAACTCCGGCAGGTCGCCCGCGTCGCCGCCGTAGGTGTACTTCGCGATCTGGCGGGGCTGCTCCTGCTCGGCGGGGGCGTTGAGCGCGGAGTTGAGGAAGTACCCGCCGACCGCGCCGAGCAGCAGCACGAGCACCGCAGCGATCGCCAGCACCTTGGACTTCGGCCGACCGGGCGGCAGCGGGGCGGGCGCCGTCGAGTTGGGGGTCGGGTAGTGCACCGCGCCCGCGGTCACCGCCGTGGGGCCCGTGGCCGGGCCGGTCGGGACGTAGGTGAGCAGGCCGTGCACCTGGGCCGAGGTGAGCCGCGCGGCGGGCGTGCCGATCATCAGGCCGCTGATCACCGAGGCCAGCGCGCCCTGCGCCCTGGTCAGGTGCGGCACCTCGGCGAGGATCGCGTGCATGGTGGCCGCGGTGGTGGGCCGCTCGAACGGGTTGTAGCCCTCGATGGCGTAGAACAGCACCGCGCCCAGCGCCCAGAGGTCCGAGCTCGCACCGGCCTCCTCGCCGCGGATCCGCTCGGGCGCCATGTAGGTCGGCGAGCCGATGAGCATGCCGCTGCTGGTCAGCCTCGGGTCGTCGAGCGACTGCGCGATGCCGAAGTCGGTGAGCTTCGCCCGGCCGTTCGCGGCGAGCATGATGTTGCTCGGCTTCACGTCGCGGTGCACGATCCCGGCCTGGTGGGCGGCTTCCAGCGCGGAGAGCAGCTGCTCGGCCAGCTTGGCGACCTGCGCGGCGGGCAGCGGACCGCGCTCGCGGACGATGTCCGACAGCGTCGGGGCCTGGATCAGCTCCATCACGATGTAGGTCGCCCCGGCCTCCTGGACGACGTCGAACACCGTCACCACGGCCGGGTCGTTGAGCCGACCCGCGGTGCGGGCCTCGCGCAGCACCCGCTCCTCGAACACCGCGCGCTCGTTGCCGGGCACCCCGTCCGGCAGGTGCAGTTCCTTGATCGCCACGTGCCGACCGATCATCCGGTCCTCGGCGAGCCACACCACGCCCATGCCGCCGCGGCCGAGCTCGTTGAGGATCGCGTAACGACCCGCCACCACCCGGGGTCCGTGCGCGACGGTGGGTCCCTGATCTTGCGACACCGGCAAACCTCCTCTGGCCGCGGGAATCCTAATGCGCCACCCCCGGGGGCGAGGACGAACCGGCTAACTCGTGTGCACGTCGTGACCGGCTTCGCGCAGTGCGGCCACCGCGCGGTCCAGGTCGGAATCGTGCACCAGCACGTGGTCGGTGTCGAAGGTGGACACCGCGAACAGCGGGACCCCGGCCGCGGCCAGCGACCCGGCGATCGAGGCCATGATGCCGGTGAGGGTGAACTCCAGCGGCCCGCGCACGGTCAGCAGCCGCCACCCCGCCTCCGAGCGGCCACCCGCCGGGGTCGCGCTCACGGTGGCGACCACGGACAGCTCGTCGGGGGTGCTGGTGACCGAGACCAGCCCGGCCGAGGTGAACAGCTCGGGGGCCACGGCGGTGCCCGGCTCGAACCGGGTTATCGCGTAGTCGCCCGCGACCACGTCGATGACGAGGCGGCGCACGGCTCAGCCCTCGGCGACGAGCGGGCTGGAGGCCACCTCGGTGCCGTCGGGCAACGCCGAGATGGTGAAGTCGGCGAACGCGTTGCCCGCGGCCTTCTGCAGCTGGCGCAGGCACTCGACGGCCAGCGCGCGGATCTCGACGTCGGCGTGCTCGGTGGCGCGCATGGCGATGAAGTGCCGCCACGCGCGGTAGTTGCCGGTGACCACGATGCGGGTCTCGGTGGCGTTGGGCAGGATCGCGCGGGCGGCCTGGCGGGCCTGCTTCTTGCGCAGGGTCGCGCTGGGCACGTCGGCGAACTTCTGCTCAAGGCCCGCGAGCAGCTCGTTGTAGGCGTCCTGCGCGGCCTGGGCGGCGGCGAGGAACTTGGCGTGCAGGTCCGGGTCGCCCGCGATGACGTCCGGCTCGACCATGGCCGCGGCCTTCTCCGGGACGTAGCGCTGCGAGAGCTGCGAGTAGGAGAAGTGCCGGTGCCGGATCAGCTCGTGGGTCAGCGACCGGGAGATGCCGGTGATGTAGAAGGAGACGCTGCCGTGCTCGAGCACCGACAGGTGGCCGACCTCGATGATGTGCCGGATGTAGCCCGCGTTGGTCGCCGTGGCCGGGTTCGGCTTGCGCCACGACTGGTAGCACGCGCGGCCCGCGAACTCGGCCAGCGCCTCGCCACCGTCGGCGTCGGTGGACCACGGCACGTCCGACGGCGCGAAGAACTCGGTCTTGGCGATGAGCTGCACCTTCGGCGACACCGTCTCGGTCACGTCCACGTCCTCTACTTCCGCGCGATCTGCTCGGCGCCACAGTAGTCCGGCATCCGGAGTAGCGGCGCGTGACATCAGATGACACCACGGTCCGGGTTGACTGATGTCGCGAATGACGTCATGGTGGTGTCATGGATCTGAGCAGCTACCTCACCACCCTGCGCGACGACCTGAGCACCACGGCGTCCGCGGGCGACGAGTCCACCCGGCGGGCGGCGGCGGTGCTGGCCGCGGCCCTGGAGCCCTCCGCCCGACTGGCGATCATGACCGCGCTGTCGGACCTGGCGGCGGAGGTGACCGCGCACCTGCCCGACCACGTGGTCGAGGTGCGCCTCGACGGCCGCGACGTGCGCGTGGTGGTCACCAAGACGACCCAGGCGCAGGCCGACCCGCCACCGCGCGCGGAGGAGGGCAAGTCGGAGTTCGGCGGCGACATGAGCCGGATGACGCTGCGCCTGTTCGACGAGCTCAAGGCGAAGGCGGAGCGGGCGGCGTCCTCGCAGGGGGTGTCGCTCAACACCTATGTGCAGCAGGCGCTGCAGGGTGCGCTCAGCGGGCACCGCAAGCACGGGGGTGGTCACCGAGCGGCGGACCCGGACAAGGGCGCCTCGCGAGTGCAGGGGTGGTACGGGGGATGAGCGAGACGCGCATGGAGCAGTTCACCACCGGCACCGACCCGGTGGAGATCACGGTCGCGACCGGGTCGGGCCGCATCGACGTCCGGCTGACCGACGAGGAGGGCATCGACGTCGAGGTCAGGCACGCCCCCGAGGACGCCAACCCCTGGGCGGACGGCATCACCAACCTGGTGTCGTGGTTCAGCACCCAGTTCGGCGAGGCCCCACCGCAGGACGCCGCCGCGGAGGCGGTGCGCCGCACCCGGGTCGAACTCGTCGGCGGCCGCCTGGTGGTGCGCTCGCCGAAGGAGCCGCAGCTGCGCGGGATCCCGATCGCGGTGACCGTGCGCGGCCCCGTCGGCTCCACGGTGTCGGCCCGCAGCGGCGCGGCGTCCATCAGGGTCACCGGCCTGGCCGACCGGGTCGACGTGACCACCGGCGCGGGCAGCGTCGACGTGGCCGAGTCCACCGGCGCCGTCCAGGCCACCAGCGGCACCGGCTCGGTGAAGATCGGCCCGGCCCCCGCGGGCGTCCAGGCCCGCACCGGCAGCGGCGAGGTGGAACTGGCCGCCATCGGCGGCCCCACCACGGTGACCACGGGCGGCGGCGACGTCTGGCTCGGCGCGGTCACCGGCGACGTCACCGTCCGCAGCGGCACCGGCGACATCACCGTCGCCGACGCGGCGGAGGGCACCCTCGAACTGACCACCGGCTCCGGCGCCCTGCGCATCGGCATCCGCCCCGGCTCCCCCGCCGAGGTCGACGTGTCCTCCGGATCCGGGGAAGCCCGCAGCGAACTCCCGCTGACCGACACCCGCCCCGAACAGCCCCCCGCCCTGCGGATCAAGGCCCGCACCGGCCTGGGCTCAGCCCTGGTCACCCCCGCGACCCGCTAGCCCCGCTCCGCCCCGAGTCCCCCCTGGCCCCTCAGCCCGGGGGGACTCGCCTATTCCCGCCCCCGCACGATCGTCGGCTCATACTCCTCATCCTCCAACGGCGTCCCGACCGGCCACCCTGGCCCCCGCCCCCCGATCACTTCCGTGCGCGGCACGGGAAGCACGAGTTCCCGGCTGTCCACAGTGGTTCTCTCCATCGAAAACCCCTCCGCCCGTTCATCCGTATCCAGCCAGGGTGCGGCCCACCCGCCCCCAGCGCCACCGGATTAACCACACCCAGGGATACCCCCCAGACCTCACCCCCCGCCAGCACACCCACCAGGTGGACACCCCCAGCCCCAGTTCAGAAGCCGCCGGTGCCAGCCCAGCCACCCGACTCCGACAGCATTGCCAGCCACTGGACACTCGGAAGCCGCCCACCCGAATGCTCGATGGGGCGGACTTGTTTTGCGTGGGGTGGCGGCAGTCGTAGCGTTGTGCGCGGACAGGGCCATGCTTTTCGGCCCCAGCTTTGCGGTCCTGCCACGGCTGGCGCAGGGGCCCCGCGCAAAACAAGTCCGCCCCATCGAGCACACCGCACCACCACGGGGCCAGCCCCGCCAGCCAGACCACCGCTCCCGGAAGCCGCTGGTGCCAGATGCTCGATGTGGTGGACCGACCCCGATGCCGCAGGCGAGGCGTCCCCGAAGCCGAAAGCCCCGAATCCCTTGCCGCACAAGATCACCTGCCGCAAGATCCCCCGAATACACAGCCTATCGAGGACCACCGACAAGTCGGCCGCGGCAACCGGAGCCTGTGCACAACTCACGCCATTGTGGACAAACCCTCACACCACCTTCCGCAGCGCCCCCGCCAATTCCCCCCGCTCCCCCACCACGACCCCCGCCAACCCCAACCACCGCGCCATCACACCCAACTCCGCCCCCAACTCCGACACCACCCGCCCCACATCACACCCGTCCTCCCCATACGCCCCCTGCACCCGCAGCACCCCCGCCGCGCGATCCGCCTTCAGATCAACCCGCGCCACCAATTCCCCGTCCAACAGGAACGGGAACACGTAATACCCGTACACCCGCTGCGCCTCAGGCACATAGATCTCGATCCGGTACCTGAACCCGAACAGCCGCTCCGCGCGGTCCCGTTCCCAGATCAGCGGGTCGAACGGGCACAACAACGCCCGCCCCTGCACCTTCCGGGGCGTCCGCGCGGACACGTGCCGGTACCCCACGTGCCGCCAGCCCGGTACGGACACCGGTTCCAGCAAGCCCTCTTCCACCAACTCCGCGACCGCGCGCTGCGACCGCGCCGGGTCGAGCCGGTAGTAGTCGCGCAGGTCCTTCTCCGTCCCGACCCCGTGCGCCACCGCCGCGCGCAGGGTCAACTGCCGCGCGGCTTCGTCGTCCGGTATGCGTGGGGCGGCCATCACCGCGGCGGGGAGGACACGCTCGGGGAGGTCGTACAGGCGTTGGAAGCCGACGCGGGTGGCGGTGGTCAGTTGGCCGGTGGCGAACAGGTATTCGCAGATGTGCTTGACGTCGGAGCGGTTCCACCAGCCGCCCTTGGCCCGGGGGACGGCGCCGCCGAGGGCGGTTTCGAGGGTTCCGGCGGCGACCGGGCCCAGGTCCTTCACCGTGGCCAGCACGTCGTCGACCAGGCCTGGGGACTGGGCGGCGATGCGGGACACGTGGCGGGCGTAGCGGGTCTCGTACTGGTCCATCCGCCAACGCAGCAGCGGCCAGTCCTCGACCGGGATCAGGCTCGCCTCGTGCGCCCAGAACTCGACCAGCAGGCGCGGGCGGCGGGCGGTGGGCGACCACGCGGCGTCGTCGACCAGGGACGTGGGGTAGGGGCCCAGGCGGGAGAACAGCGGCATGTAGTGGGCGCGGACGGCGACGTTGACGGAGTCCAGTTGCAGGAGCTGGACCCGGTCGAGGGCGCGCTGCAGGTGGCGGCGGGTGGGCACGCCGGTGGGGCGGGTGTCGGCGAAGCCCTGCGCGGCGAGGGCGGTGCGGCGGGCGGCCGACGGGGTCATCTGGATCACGGGTGGCTCCTGGTGGGTGGGACCACCCGATGCTCTCACCCGGCACCGACAGTCGCGGGCCATCCACTACCTTCAGCGCCATGGCCGAAGCCGCCGTGCGTGCCGCGGGTCCCGATGACGTCGCCGAGTTGGCCCGGGTGCAGGTGAGCACCTGGCAAACCGGGTTCGCGACCCTGCTTCCCCCCGATGTGCTGGCCGCGCTGGACGTCGAGGCCGCCGCGGCGGAGTTGGCGCGGGTGGTCGAGCAGGGGCCCGCGACGGTGCACGTGGCGACCGAGGCGCGTTGGCTGGTCGGTTTCTGCGTCGCCGGGCCGTCACCGGAGTCGGAGTCGGCGGGGGCCAACGACGTACCGGTGCCGGACGCGGAGACGGTCGCGCTGGTGGGAACGCTGCTGGTCGAGCCGAGGTGGGGTCGGCGCGGGCACGCGGGACGGCTGCTGGCGACCGCGTGCGCGGCGGCCGCGGCGGCGGGGATGACTCGGGGGATCTGCTGGGTGCCCGAACGCAGCCAGTCGCTGGTCGGGTTCTTCAAGCGCGCCGGGTGGGTGCCCGACGGGGTGGTGCGCACGCTCGACGCGGGCGGCATGCCGCTGCGCGAGGTCCGGCTGACCGGGCCGCTCGCGCTCGACCTGGTCTGAGGGCCCGCATACTGGTCCGCGACGGCTCCGGCCGGACCCACGCCGCCGCCGACCGAGGAAACCCCTTGTCGGCCGCGGTCTCGGAGCGGACCCGACCGGTCCGCGCGACACCAGCGGGGAACCGAACGATGACCGAACCGGTGCGCCACCACGGCGCGACACCCGAGATCAACGACCTCGCCGACTTCCTCGGCGCGCACACCGCGGCGCTGACCGAGGGCGAACTGTGTGCCCGCTTCGGCAACTGGGCCGCGCTGTGGGCGGAGTACCGCTCCGGCGAACGGATCGTCCCCTGGCACCTGCTGCACCGGGTGATCGACGACCAGGTCCCAGACCGCCTGCAGCGCCTGATCGCGGTGACCCAGGCCAGAACCCTCTACGACCGGGCCGAGGCCTCGGCCGCCCGGATCGAACTCGCGACCACACCCCCCGCCCGCCGCACCCTGGCGGTCACCGCGCTCGCCACCGCCCTCGCCGCCCTGATAGCCACCGGCCTCCTCCGGCGAACCCCCTTGCACCGCAAGGCAAGCCACCAGCCACAACAGTGACCGCCCGATCACGACAAGCAACGACTCGTGCCGCGTGCGGCCACTAGGCGATCACCTTCGCGCTGCGCGGCGCGCAACCGGCCGCGGCCGTGATCGCATGGCCGCAACAACCACCGCTGCGGGCATCGCGCGGTGTGCGGCAAGCGGCCACCGCCGTGATCACCGCGGCTCGCACCGAACACCGTTGCCCCGCAACGCACCCACCAACCCCCGACAGTAACCGCTCGGCCACTCTGCGCCGCGATTCCCCACCGGGGCGGTCATCGCGGTAGCGGGACGGGTGCGGGCAGGGGGTGGTGTGGACAACTTGAGCAGGCCTGGTCGGGTTCTCAGGTACCGTCGGTGCGGGTTTTGTTGATGATGGAGGGGGGTGCCTCGTGCTGGGTTGGCTCTGCGTGACCTTCGGTGTCGCTTTCAGCTCCGCGCTGGTGCCCCTCGTCAGCGTCGAGCTGTTCGTCCTCGGTCTGGCCGCGCAGGAGCCGCAGGTGCACTGGCTGGCGCTGGGCGCGGTGGTCGCCGTGGCGCAGGTGCTGGGCAAGCTGCTGTTCTACTTCGCCGCCCGCGGTTGGATCCGCTTACCGGCGTTCCTGCACCGCCACCACGACCGGGAGCGGCCGATGACGCCGCGCCGGGCGCGCTGGGAGGTGCGCACCAAGCGGCTGCGCGACTGGGTCGCCGAGATCCGGGAGCGCTGCGAACGCCACCCGGGCTGGCTGTACGGCACCTACAGCGTCAGCTCCGTCGTCGGCATGCCGCCGTTCATGGCCATGGTCGTGCTCGCGGGCCTGGTGCGGATGCGGCTGTCGGCGTTCATCGGTGTCGGGCTGCTCGGGCGGTTCATCCGCTTCAGCGCGTTAGCCGCCTCGCCCGCCCTGTTCGCGGGCTGGTTCCTCTAGGCGGCTACTGCTTGGCGCCGCGCACCACGAGCCGGTCCAGCAGTTCCTGGGTCGCCGCGGTCACCGCGTCCACCGCCGCTTCGAACGCCTCGGCGTTGTGCGGCGCGGGGGCCCGGAAACCGGAGATCTTGCGCACGTACTGCAGCGCGGCCGCCCGGACATCGTCGTCGGCCACGTCGTCGACGAAGGGGGCGCGGAGGGTCTTGATGCTTCGGCACATGGCCCCATCATGCCCCCGGTCACCGACGAACGCCGAGGCGCAGGACGACCGGTGGGGGCCGGGACACCCCGGCCCCCACCGGCGCTAGTCCTGCTCGGACTCCTCCGCCTCGTAGGCGCACCCTGGCGCGCCGACGTCGTGCAGTTCCCGTCGGCCGGGGATGTCGGAGTAGGCCGGGCAACGGCAGACCCCGGTGGAGTCCTCGACTTCGAATGTGCTCACGATCCGCGTTCTCCGATCGGTGACGACCGCGACATGGTAGTCCGAGCGGATCAGTCGCGTACGCGGTATGCGACCTCGGTGCGCCAGTCGGCCGGGTCGGGGGTCACCGCGGGGTCGCTGAGGTAGGACTCGAACCGGCCCGCCCAGACACCGTCGGTGACGTCGAAGTCGACGCCGGTCTCCTCGGCCCACGCGTCGAGCGCGGCGAAGGTCTCGCGGATCCGGTCCGGGTGCCCCTCGTGCATCAGCACCGCATACCGACCAGCGGGTTTGCTTCCCGCGACCACTCGCCCGTCACCCTCGACCGCGGTGGGCACCGGCACGCCGACCTCGACGTCGATCACGTCCTCGGCGACCGAGTGGTAGCGGTAGAACAGGGCACCCGCGGGTGCGATGTCACGCTCGGTGATCCAGCCGTAGACCTCGCCGATGAGCGCGTTGACCCTGCCCCACTCGGCCAGGCTCGCCTGGGTGCGGAGGGAGACGTACGGCTGCTCGGGCCTGGTCTCTATGGCGGGCTGCTGCAAAGGAACTCCTATAGTCGTGCGGAACTGGGCATCACGACCCGATGTCCACCAACGCGCGCACGAGGCCCTCGGGGTTGGCCAGGGCGGCCAGGTGCCCGCCCGCGATCTCCACCGGTTCGATGCCCAACCGCGTCCGCAGCAGCTCCCGCTGGAACTCGATCGGGAACAACCGGTCCCCCGCGCTCGCGACCGCGCTCGTCGGCACGTCCGGCCACCCGTCGAGCGACCACGGCTTCTCGAACGGCGTGCCGGACTGCTCCAGCGACTCGTCCCGCAGCGACTCGGGGATGTCGTGCAGGAAGACCTCCACCGGGTCGAACTCGCGGTCCGGGTCCCGGCCCTCCCGCACGTCGTTGGCCCGCATGGCCGCCGAGGACCCGGAGGTGCGCCACCACTGGTCGCCGGTCTCCCCCGCCAGCGGCACCATGGCGTTGAGCAGCACGATCCGCCGCACCGGCACCCGGGTAGCCACGATCGGCGCGGTGAACCCGGCCATCGACTGGGCCACCAGCACCAGGTCCGAGTACCCGCGCACCGCGTCCACCACGACGTCGGCGTACTCGTCGAACCCCGCCGAGTCGTCCGCGCACGGCAGGTCCGGCGTGATCACGTCGTGCCCGTGCCCGCGCAGCAACGGCACCACCAACTTCCAGTGCCGCGAGTCGGACGCCGCACCGGGCAGCAGGACGTAGGTCGTCATGCGGGCCAGGCTAACCCGGGGGTCCGACAAATCGGTCCACTCCAGCCACCGGCACGGCCCTAACCTGGGGCCGTGGAGTGGGAGTGGACGTGGCCCCGGCCCGACTGGGTGGCGGCGCGGTACGTGGCGGTCGCGGTCGGCCTACTCGCCGTCGCGGCGCTCGTGGGGTTGGTGGCGGGGTTCGGGAGCGGTCTCTGGGCGGGCCTGGTCGCCGGGTTCGTGGCGCTCGTGGCGGGGCTGGCGTTGTACCTGCGCTGGCGGCTCATGAAGTACTCGCAGGAGGTGGTGTGGGCACGGCTGGCACCACCGCTGGAACCGACACACGTCGAGTTCCGCCGCCACAACGGCACCACGGGGACCCGGTCGTTCACCGCGTGCACGCACATGGACGTCCGCTACACCCGGAACCTCGGCGATTCCGAGCCGTTCGAGGCCAAAGCCCTGCTGCACTCGGGCGACGAGTCGCTGCGACTGCGCACGATCGCCTATTCGCCCGAGCTCGCGGCCTGGGTCCGCCGCATCCGCGAAGCCGGGCTGCCGGTGTCGGAGGAGACGCGCATCGAGCGCCCGGACAGCACCTAGTCGGCGAGCTCCAAGGCCTTGCGCATGGAGTCGCGGGCTCGGCCGCGGTCACCGGCGACGTCATAGGCGACGGCCAGGCGGTACCAAGAGCGCCAGTCTTCTGGCGCGGCTTCGGTCTCGGCGCGGAACTGCTCGAAGAACTCGTCCGCCGCCGCCCGGTCGACCCGACCCGACGGCGTGCGAGGTAGCTCCGAGGTGTCCGGCAGCCCCTCTTCCTCGGCCAGTCGCCGCCCCAACTCCTGGGTGCGGACGCCGAAGCGGAGGGTGGACCACACGACCCAGGCGCCGACCAGCGGCAACAGGACCACGCCGACCCCGAGGCCCAGCGCCACCGGGGAGCCGTCGCGGAACAGGGCCACCGCGCGACCGCCGAGCAGGACGAAGTAGACGACCAGCACGGCGGTCAGCAGCAGCGACACCGAACGCGCGGACATCACAGGTCCAGCAGGTTTTCCAGGCCGACGACCAGACCGGAGTGGCCGAGGATGGCCCGCACCCCGTGCAGCACACCGGGCATGAAGGACTTGCGGTCCAACGAGTCGTGCCGGATGGTCAGCGTCTCGCCCTCGCCGCCGAAGAGCACCTCCTGGTGCGCCACCAGGCCGCCGAGCCGCACCGAGTGCACCCGCACCCCCTCGACCGAGGCGCCGCGGGCACCGTCCACCTCGGACGTCGTCGCGTCCGGGACCGCGCCGAGCCCGGCGGCCGCACGGGCCTGGGCGATCAGCCCGGCGGTGTGCGCCCCGGTGCCGGACGGGGCGTCGGCCTTGCGGTTGTGGTGCAGTTCGATGATCTCCACGGTGTCGTAGTACTTCGCCGCGAGCTGGGCGAAGCGCATCGACAGCACCGCGCCCAGGGCGAAGTTCGGCGCGACGAGCACCCCGAGCTCCGGCTTGGGCTCCAGCCACTGCCGCACCGTGTCGAGCTTGGCCGCGTCGAACCCGGAGGTGCCCACGACCGCGCTGATGTCGTGGTCGACGCAGAACCGCAGGTTCTCCATGACCACGTCGGGGTGGGTGAAGTCGACGACCACCTCGGCCCCGGCGTCGGCCAGGTCGAAGGTCCAGTCGCCGGAGTCGACCATGGCGACGACCTCCATGTCGTCGGCCGCCTCCACCGCGGCGCACACCTCGGCGCCCATCCGGCCGCGGGCACCGAGGACACCGACCCGGATCGGGTTGTCGGCCGAGCGGGTGGGGGGAACGGAGCTCGTCACGTGCTCACCTCGTGCAGTTGGACCGGAACGTCGTCGGTGTGAGCGTAGGGGCCGACCACGGCCGCGGCGAGGGGCCGGGCCAGCAGGTCCCGCGCGAGCGCCGCGACGTCCTCGGCGGTGACCCCGGCGTAGCGGTCCAGGGTCTGCTCGACGGTGAGGTAGTCGCCGTAGGCGAGCTCACCCTTGCCGATGCGCGACATCCGGGAGCTGGTGTCCTCCAGGCCGAGCACGAGCCCGCCGCGCAGGCTCCCCTTGGCGCGGGCCACTTCCGCGTCGGAGAACCCGTCCTTGGCGACCTCGCGCAGCACCTCGCGGATCACGCCCGCGACCTCGCCGAGCCGATCCGGTTGGCACCCGGTGTAGATGGACAGGTGACCGGTGTCGGCGTACGCGGCCACCGACGAGTACACCTGGTACGCGAGCCCGCGCTTCTCCCGGACCTCTTGGAACAAGCGGGAGCTCATGCCCCCGCCGAGCGCGGCGTTGAGGACGCTCAAGGTGAACCGGCGGTCGTCGTGCCGGTCGAGCGCGCGCACGCCGAGCATCATGTGCGCCTGCTCGGTGTCGTCGGTGTGCAGCACCAGGCGGGGCGCGGAGCCGAGCCTGGCCCGCCCGGTGCGCGGCGCGAGGGGCAAGCGGTCGCCGGTGAGCCGGTCGCGCAAAGCCTTGCGCACCAGGGTGAGCACTGTGCGGTGGTTCACGTTGCCCGCCACGGCCAGGACCATCCGCGGCATGGTGTAGCGGCGGCGGTAGAACCCGTTGAGGGCGGTGCGGGTCATCGCGGTGATCGACTGCTCGCTGCCGAGGACCGGGCGGCCCAGCGGGTGGTCGGCCATCAGCGCGGTGCAGAACGCGTCGTGCAGCAGGTCCTCGGGGTCGTCGTCGCGCATGGCGATCTCCTCGAGCACCACCCCGCGCTCGGTCTCCACGTCGGACTCCGCGCACACGGCGTCGAAGACCACATCGGACACCAGGTCGATGGCCAGCGGCAGGTCCTCGTCGAGCACGTGCGCGTAGTAGCAGGTGTGCTCCTTGGCGGTGAACGCGTTGAGCTCACCGCCGACGGCGTCGATCTCCTCGGCGATCCCGGCGGCCGTGCGGCGCGCGGTCCCCTTGAACAGCAGGTGTTCGAGGTAGTGCGCGGCACCGGCGACCGAGCTCGGCTCGTCGCGGGAACCGACCTGGACCCAGATGCCGACCGAGGCGGAGCGGACGCCTGGCACCCGCTCGGTGATCACCCGCAGGCCGCCGGGCAGCAGCGTGCGCCGGACCTCGGTGTCGCCGTCGCGCTCGAGCAGCACGGTGCTGCCGGGCTTCTGCAGGTGACCCGGTACGCGCCGGGTCGCGGTGGCCGGGGTGGCGGGGCGGGGTGCGGAACGGCCGCGGGCGCCGTGGGCGCCCGCGGCCGTCACCGGGGAACTGGGACTCACTGGGCGGGAGCCACCTCGGCCTCGGCGGGCGCGGCGGCACCGTTGTCCGAGCCGCCCGCGCTGTCCTCCTCGCTGACCAGCACCAGGCTGATCTTGCCGCGCTGGTCGATGTCGGCGATCTCCACCCGGAGCTTGTCGCCGACCTTGACCACGTCCTCGACCTTGTTGACCCGCTTGCCGTTGCCCAGCTTGGAGATGTGCACCAAGCCGTCCTTGCCCGGCAGCAGCGAGACGAACGCGCCGAAGGCGGCTGTCTTGACGACCGTGCCCAAGAACCGCTCGCCGACCTTGGGCAGCTGCGGGTTGGCGATCGCGTTGATCAGGCCGATCGCGGCCTCGGCGGACGGGCCGTCCGCGGCACCGACGTAGATGGTGCCGTCGTCCTCGATGGAGATGTCCGCACCGGTCTGCTCGGTGATCGAGTTGATCATCTTGCCCTTCGGGCCGATGACCTCGCCGATCTTGTCGACCGGGATCTTCACCGAGGTCACCCGCGGCGAGTAGGGGCTCATCTCGTCCGGGCCGTCGATGGCCTCGGCCATGACCTCCAGGATGGTGTGGCGCGCGTCGCGGGCCTGGCCGAGCGCCTGCGCCAGCACGTCGGACGGGATGCCGTCGAGCTTGGTGTCCAGCTGCAGCGCGGTCACGAAGTCCTTGGTGCCCGCGACCTTGAAGTCCATGTCGCCGAAGGCGTCCTCGGCGCCGAGGATGTCGGTCAGCGCGACGTACTCGGTCTTGCCGTCGACCTCATCGGACACCAGACCCATCGCGATGCCCGACACCGGCGCCTTGAGCGGCACACCGGCGTTGAGCAGCGACATGGTGGACGCGCAGACCGAGCCCATCGAGGTGGAACCGTTCGAGCTCAACGCCTCCGACACCTGGCGGATGGCGTAGGGGAACTCGTCGCGCTTGGGCAGCACCGGCGCCAGCGCGCGCTCGGCGAGCGCGCCGTGGCCGATCTCGCGCCGCTTCGGCGAACCGACGCGGCCGGTCTCACCGGTGGAGAACGGCGGGAAGTTGTAGTGGTGCATGTAGCGCTTGTGCGTCTCGGGCGAGAGCGAGTCGATCTGCTGCTCGAGGCGCAGCATGTTCAGCGTGGTGACACCCAGGATCTGGGTCTCGCCGCGCTCGAACAGCGCCGAGCCGTGCGCCCGCGGGATCAGCGCGACCTCGGCGCCAAGACCGCGGATGTCGGTGAGGCCGCGGCCGTCGATGCGGACCTTGTCGCGCAGGATCCGCTGGCGCACCAGCTTCTTGTTCAGCGACCGGAACGCGGCGCCGATCTCCTTCTCGCGGCCGTCGAAGGCACCGCCCTCGACCGCGCCGACCTTCTCCAGCACCAGGGCCTTGACCTCGTCGATGCGGGACTCGCGCTCCTGCTTGTCGCCGATGGTCAGCGCGGCGGCGAGCTCGTCGCTCACGGCGGACTCGACCGCGGCGAAGGCGTCGGGCTGGTAGGCCGGGAACGTCGGGTACGGGCGGGTCTCCTTGGCGGCGACCGCGGCGAGCTGGGCCTGCGCCTCGCACAGGACCTTGATGAACGGCTTGGCGGCCTCCAGACCCGCGGCGACGACCTCCTCGGTCGGGGCCTGCGCGCCGTCGGCGACCAGTTCGATCACGTTCTCGGTGGCCTCGGCCTCGACCATCATGATCGCGACATCATCACCGACGACGCGACCGGCGACGACCATGTCGAACACGGCGGTCTTGAGCTGCTCGTGGGTCGGGAAGGCGACCCACTGGCCGCCGATGAGCGCGACCCGCACGCCGCCGATCGGACCGGAGAACGGCAGGCCCGCGAGCTGGGTGGAGGCGGAGGCGGCGTTGATGGCCACCACGTCGTAGAGGTCCTGCGGGTTGAGGCTCTGCACGGTGATGACGACCTGGATCTCGTTGCGCAGGCCGTCCACGAAGGACGGGCGCAGCGGCCGGTCGATGAGCCTGCAGGTGAGGATCGCGTCGGTGGACGGGCGACCCTCGCGGCGGAAGAACGCGCCGGGGATGCGACCCACGGCGTACATGCGCTCCTCGACGTCCACCGTCAGCGGGAAGAAGTCGAACTGGTCCTTCGGCTGCTTGGAGGCGGTGGTCGCCGAGAGCAGCATGGTCTCCTCGTCGAGGTAGGCCACGACGCTGCCCGCCGCTTGGCGGGCGAGGCGGCCGGTCTCGAAGCGGACGGTGCGCGTGCCGTAGGAACCGTTGTCGATGACGGCCGTGGTCTCGTGCACAGCGATGTCGGTCATGTAGGGAAGACTCCTCGTCGTCAGGCCAGCGCGCTGCCCGGGCACGGGGTCGCGGTTCATGACGAGGCCGGTCTTCGATCGAAGTCCCCGGAGCCCTCTCGGCTCAGCGGGAACCACTACCGAGGACCGGCGAACTGGTCCCGTGACGCGCGTCGTGCTGCCTGTGTGGTTCGCCCGCGGGGTACCGGTGTCCGGCCCGCGCGGGGTGGTTTGCTGGTTATGTGCCCGGGGGGAGCGGCTTGGCGGCCACTCCCCCCGGGGTTCGAGCTATCGGCGCAGGCCGAGCCGCTGGATCAGCGACCGGTAGCGCTCGATGTCCACCTTGGTCAGGTAGTTCAGCAGCCGCCTGCGACGACCGACCAGCAGCAGCAGTCCGCGCCGCGAGTGGTGGTCGTGCTTGTGCTGCTTGAGGTGCTCGGTGAGGTCCTTGATGCGCTTGGTCAGCAGCGCGATCTGGGCCTCGGGGGATCCGGTGTCCGAGTCGTGCACGCCGTACTCGGCAAGGATCGTCTTCTTCTGCTCGGTGGACAGAGCCACTCGTCAACTCCTCGGT
The DNA here is from genome assembly GCF_016907695.1 of Actinokineospora baliensis. Taxonomy (NCBI): domain Bacteria; kingdom Bacillati; phylum Actinomycetota; class Actinomycetes; order Pseudonocardiales; family Pseudonocardiaceae; genus Actinokineospora; species Actinokineospora baliensis. The sequence goes on from NZ_JAFBCK010000001.1 coordinate 6,818,250, forward strand.
GGTGCCTGTGCCGTGAGGGGGAAGTCGGTATCGGCCGCCACGGACCGCAGCCGTACCCAAACACCAAGGTTAGCACCCCGCTATCGGAGCGCTCGTGGTGAGCAGGGGCACGCGGCCCAGTGGGGTGTAGTCCCCGCGGTGGCTGGCGTAGAGCACCAGCTCGCTGGGAACCCACTCCGGTCCCTGGTATCCCCGCAGCTCAGCCGCCAGGTCCAGGCCTCCGGCGGTCTCGGCGGACCACCGGGCGACGGTGACGTGCGGCGTGTAGTCGGGGTGGCCGCCGAGCTGGTGCTCAGCCGCCTCCGCCAGGGTACGCAAGTCCACCGGATCGGGGGTAGCGATTTTCAGCAGGCACACCCCGGCGAAGGTGCCCGACCCGCTCATCCGCAGCCGCGGCGCGGGCAGTCCCGCCACCCGGTCGGTCAGCCGGGCCAGGCGCCACTCGGGGTCGCTCTCGCCGTAGTAGGCGGTGGTGACGTGCCACAGCCGCCGCGGCGTGGGGCGCACGCCCGGCGGCGGGGCGGGCAGGTGCGCGGCGAGGTGGTCGGCGACCTGGTCGGGCAGCGCGAAGGCGGAGAACAGCCGCACCGGGTGGTGGTCGGAGCGCCTCACGCGCGCTTTCCGGCGCGCCGCAACAGGTCGGCCAGGTCGGGGAAGCGGTCGTCGAGCAGCCCGGCGGCCTCGGTGAGGTCGTCGGCGGTGGCCAGCCTGCGCAGTGCGAGGATGGCGCTGCGGCCGACGTCGACGGGCAGGTTATCCCTGGTCACGGCCGGTTTGGAGGCGCGGACGTCGTCGAGGGCGCGCTGCAGGGCCTCGCGGCGGCCGGAGGCGACCTCGGGGGTGAGGATCTTGCGCTCGAGCATGATCAGCCTGGCCAGCACCGCAGGGTTGCCGATCTTGGCCCGGCGCCCGCTCATCACCTGGCTGAGCATCGGGGCGCTGATGCCGAGGACATCGGCCAGGTTGGCCTGGGAGACGTCGAAGGCCACCACGAGCCTGCGCACCCGGTCCCCGAGGGGTTCGCCGTACCACTCCCGCTGCAACGCGATGTTGCGTTGGACGATCTTGTGGTCCTCCACCCGCGCCTCTCCCCTAGTGCCCGACCGGTCCCCCCTGACCTCGGGAGTATCTTGCCGGCCCACCAGTTCGTTTCGTGGGATAACCACCGCAGGCGCTAAGCGAGCAGCTCCCTGGTCAGCGCCACGTCGCGGTGCATCTGCTCGACCAGAGCGGCTGAGCTGGGGAAACGCTCCATCGCGCGCAGCCGGTCGACGAAGTCGATGGCCACCCGCTGGCCGTAGAAGTCCTCGTCGACGTCGAGCACGAAAGCCTCGACCCGGCGCTCGCGGCCGGAGAAGGTCGGGTTGGTGCCCACCGACACCGCGGCCACCAGCGGCGGCCTGTTGTGCCCGTTGAGCAGGGTGAACCTGGCCGCGTACACCCCGTCGGCCGGCACGGCGGCGAAACGCGGGGTGGACAGGTTCGCGGTGGGGAAGCCGAGCTCGTGCCCGCGGCCGTCGCCGCGCACCACGATGCCCTCCAGCCGGTGCTCCCGGCCGAGGGCGGTGGCCGCGGCCCGCACGTCGCCCGCGTCGATGCAGGAGCGGATGTAGGTGGAGGAGAAGGCGAGTTCCCCGGCGGTCACCAGTTCCGCGCCCTCGGTGGTGAAGCCGAAGCGCTGGCCGAGGGTGGTGAGCAGCTCGACGGTGCCCGCGGCGCGGTTGCCGAAGGTGAAGTTCTCCCCCACCACGACCGCGGCCGCGTGCAGGCGCTCGACCAGGATCTCGTGGACGAACTCGTCCGGGGCCACCTTGGACAGCTCCTGGGTGAACGGCAGCACGCAGAACACGTCCACGCCCAGTTCCTCGACCAGTTCCGCCTTGCGGCGCAGGGTGGTCAGCTGGGCGGGGTGGCTGCCGGGGCGGACCACCTCGGAGGGGTGCGGGTCGAAGGTGAGCACGACGCTGGGCAGGTCCCGCTCGGCGGCCAGGGCCACGGCCCGGGAGATCAGTTCCTGGTGTCCTCGGTGGACTCCGTCGAACACGCCGATGGTCGCCACACAGCGACCCCAGCCCCCGGGTAGGTCCGCAAGACCGCGCCAACGCTGCACAACCGCAAGCCTAGTGGGTTGACCCCGGGGGTGCGGCGAGCCGGGTGTGTGACCGAACTCCCCGTTCGGACGGGTGTGCGGGACCACACGTTTAGCTAGGCTAACAATCGCGTCGCGACTGCCGCAGCGGACGACGAGAGGAGCGGGCCGTTGCCAACCACCGGGCGCAGGGCACTGGCGATCTGGGCCGCCGCCGCGGCGGTGTACCTGCTGGCGATGTTCCACCGCACCTCGCTCGGGGTCGCCGGGCTGCAGGCCGCCGACCGCTTCGGGATCACCGCGGCCCAACTCGGCACGTTCACCGTGCTGCAGATCGGGTTGTACGCGGCCATGCAGGTGCCGACCGGACTGCTGGTCGACCGCTTCGGCCCGCGCAGGGTGCTCACCGCGGCCGCGTTGGGCATGGGCCTGGGGCAGGTGCTGTTCGCCGTCGCCTCCAGCTACTCGCTGGCCCTGGTCGCGCGCGGCGTGCTCGGCATCAGCGACGCGATGAGCTTCGTGAGCGTCCTGCGGGTCGTCGCCGCGCACTACCCGCCGCGCAAGTACGCCCTGCTCGCCTCCGTGACCGCGGCGCTCGGGCAGCTGGGGAACCTGCTGGCGACCGTGCCGCTGACGTTCCTGCTGGCCAACGCGGGCTGGACGGCGACCTTCGTGATCGCGGGCGCGGCGACGGCGGCGTACTCGCTGGTCGTGCTGCTGCGGGTGCGCGACACCCCCGGCGGCGAGCACGAGCCGAGCCCGGCGACCGCACTGGCCGATGTGGTCGGTCAGGTCCGGTTGGCGTGGCGGGTGCCGGGGACCCGGCTGGGCTTCTGGGTGCACTTCGCGACGATGTTCTCCCCCGGCGTGCTGAGCCTGCTGTGGGGCTACCCGTACCTGGTGCAGGGGCAGGGCCTCTCGCCTGCGGCCGCCGGGTCGGTGCTGAGCCTGCTGGTGCTGGTGTCGATGGTGACGGCACCGCTGATCGGGCAGCTGATGGGCCGGTGGCCGCAGAGCCGGATGCCGATGGTGGGCGGGTTCCTGGCGGTGGCGGTGCTGGTGTGGGCGGTGCTGCTCGGCTGGCCGGGCGGGGTCGTGCCCGCGCCGGTGGTCGCGGTGGCGTTCGCGATCTTCGCGGTGGGCGGCCCGCTGTCCGGTGTGGCGTTCGCCCTGGCCCGCGACTACAACCCCCTGCACCGGGTCGGCACCGCCAGCGGCGTCGTCAACGTCGGCGGCTTCACCGCGATCACGGTGTCCGCCCTCGGCGTCGGCCTGCTCCTCGGCGGCGACACCGCCTCGGCGGGCCCGTCGGCGTTCCGGATGGCGTTCCTCGCGGTGACCACTGTCCTGCTGCTGGGCGCCTGGCGGACCCTGGTGTGGTGGCGCCGCGCGCGGGCCGCCGTGTTCGCCGCCGAGACCAGGGGCGATGAGGTGCCGGTGCGGATCAGGCGCCGCCCGTGGGACATCCCGGCAGAGCAGGAAGCGGCGGCGTCTTAGGATTGCCGCTCGTGTCTCAGCGTGCAGCAGTCCCCCCCGGCCTCATCGTCGTCGACAAGGCCCCCGGCATGACCTCCCACGACGTCGTGGCCAGGGTCCGCAGGATCATCGGAACCCGCAAGGTCGGCCACGCGGGCACCCTCGACCCGATGGCCACCGGCGTCCTCGTGCTCGGCGTGGAACGGGCGACCAAGCTGCTCGGGCACCTGGCGCTCGACCGCAAGACCTACCTGGCCGCCATCCGCCTCGGCGTGGCCACCACCACCGACGACGCCGAGGGCGAGGTCCTCGACACCGCCGACCCGGCCGGCGTCACCGACGAGGCCATCGCGGCCGGGATCGCGGCCCTCACCGGCCCGATCCAACAGGTCCCGAGCTCGGTCAGCGCGGTCAAGGTCGACGGGAAGCGGGCCTACGCCCGCGTGCGCGCGGGCGAGGAGGTCCACCTGGCGGCCCGCCCGGTCACGGTCTTCCGCTTCGACCTGCTGGCCACCACCCGCACCGAGTCCACCCTGGAACTCGACGTCATGGTCGACTGCTCCTCCGGCACCTACGTCCGGGCCCTGGCCAGAGACCTCGGCACCGCCCTCGGCGTCGGCGGCCACCTCGGCGCCCTCCGCCGAACCACGGTCGGCCCGTTCGACCTGCGCATGGCCCGCACCCTGGAGGCCCTGGAGGAGGACCCGGCCCTGTCCTTGAACATGGAAGCCGCCGTCTCCGCCGCCTTCCCCCGCCGCGACCTGGACCGCGTCGAAGCCCTGGCCCTGTCCCACGGCAAGCGCATCCCGGCGGGCGGCATCGAGGGCACCTACGGACTCTTCGACCCGGCAGGCAAAGCCGTCGCCCTGGGGGTCGACGAGGGCACGACGGCCAAGGCCCTGGTCGCCCTCAACGTGACGTAGCAAGGGGAACTGTGACTGAGTACGCGGACCTGAGCCGCTACGAGTACTGGGACTCGGCTGACGAGGAGTCTCCTCCCGCCAAGACGCTCAACGTGGGGTGGCTCGGAGACGCCTTGCCCTCCGTTCCTGAGGAGCCCGACCCGGTGCTTGTCAGCGCCTTGGTCCGGCTCGCTCAGTCGCACCGGGTGCGACAGACGCGGGGATCCCACGGTTGTCGGCTTTGCCCAACGCGGGACCGCGGTATCCGCGTGGAGACCGAGGAATCGCCGACCGGATCAGTCCACTTGGGATCAGCGGAGATCGAGGTCCGAGGCACGGACGGCACGGTCTACGCGGCACCGACGTTGATCGCGCACTACGTGGCCGCACACCACTATCGACCCCCGGGTGCTTTCGTGGAAGCCGCGGTCGCGGCGGCGGAGGGAGCGGGGCCGTACCACTCGCTGGTGCCGGGCCCGTTCCCGGAGATGGGCACCGCGACCGACCGCCATGGCGACGAGCACACCCACGTGGGCTGGCTGACGCCGGGAATGCCGTTCGACACCGCAGCGCCCGACGCTCGCCTGGTCGATGCCCTGCGCGCACTGTGGACGACGCACTGGAGTTGGCGCAGCGGCGGCACCTACCTGTGCCCGGTGTGCCTCGAGCGCGCCATCCCACCGGATCCAGCAGGCTTCGGGATGAGCGCGATCACGCTCCCCCGCGACCGCGGTGCGCCCTTCCACGTGCCCTGGACGATCTTCCACCTCATCGAGGCACACCGGTACCGGCCACCGGCGGAGTTCACCGCAACCGTGTTCGCGGCTACCGGATCGCTCCGGTGACCGCCCAGCGGCCGGTGCGCATGCGGGCCAGCAGGGTGATCAGGCGCAGCACGATGAACAGCGTGAGGCCGGTCCAGATCCCGGCCAGTCCCCAGTCGAAGGCTTGGGACAGCCAGATCAGGGGCAGGAAGCCGACCATGGCCGAGGCGAGGGTGGCGGTGCGGAGGTAGGCGATGTCGCCCGCGCCGAAGAGGACGCCGTCGAGGGCGAAGACCACGCCTGCCACGGGTTGCATGGCGACGAAGAACCACCAGGCGTGGGGGATCTCGGCGAGGACGGCGGGGTCGGTGGTGAACGCGCGTGGGAGCACGTGGGACAGTCCGGCGAACAGGAGTCCCAGGGCGACGCCGAAGACCAGGCCGTAGCGGGCGAACTGTCCGCTGAGGTCGCGGGCGCGTCGAGCCGCTCCGGCGCCGAGCGCCGCGCCGACCAGCGATTGCGCCGCGATGGCCAGCGAGTCGAGCACCAGGGCGAGGAACGTCCACAGTTGGAGAACAACCTGGTGCGCGCCCACCGCGCCGACCGAGGTCCTGGCGGCGACCGCGGCGGCGGACAGGAAGCAGGCCTGCATCGCCAGGCTGCGCAACACGAAGTCGCGCCCCAGCTTCAGCTGCGCCCAGATCACCCGCGGCCGCGGCGGTTGCGCGTGTCCCCGCAGCGCGCCGAGGAACAACACCGCGGCCACCGCCTGCCCGATGACGTTGGCCACCGCGGAACCGTCGAGTCCCCAGTCGAGGGCGTGGACGAACGTCGGGCACAGCACGACCGAGACGCCGTTGCCCGCCAGGACGTACCACAGTGGTCGCCGGGTGTCCTGCACACCGCGCATCCAGCCGTTGCCCGCCAGGGTGATCAGGACCATCGGCACGCCGAGTAGCGCGATCCGCAGCCACCCCTCGGCGGCCGCGGCCATGTCCCCCGACCCGGCCAACGCCCGCGCCACCGGCCCGGCCACCGCCTGGCCGACCCCCACCAGCACCAACCCCAGCCCCACCGCCAACCACGTCGCCTGCACCCCCTCGGCGGCGGCCTCGGCCCCGCGCCCGGCCCCGTGCAGCCGGGCCGCGCGGGCCGTGGTGCCGTAGGACAGGAACGTGAGCTGGGTGGACAGTTGCGCCAGGACGACCGCGCCGATCCCCAGGGCACCCAGTTGGACACCGCCGAGGTGACCGACGACCGCGGTGTCCACGAGCAGGTAGAGCGGCTCGGCGGCGAGAACGGGCAGGGCGGGCACGGCCAGTCCGAGGATCTGCCGCAACGAGGCTCGGTCCACGGCGCTGACGATACGCAGCCGGGTGTCACACCGCCCGGTGATCGCCAGGGGTATCGATCAAGCTTATTTGGCCGTCTTCCAGAACTTGGCCTGGCGGTCGGCCATGGCGTCGATGAAGTCGGCGGCCGAGATGTCGCCGCGCAGGAGGGTGTCGGTGAGCGGGTAGAGGACGGTCTCGGCCCAGGCGCCGCCCGCGAGGGCGTTGACGCCGTCGAGGTAGATGGCCTGCTCGGCGCCGGGGTCGGTCAAGCCCGCCTTGATGTCCTTTTGTGACTCCGGGACGGCGAGGTCGGCGCGCGGGGTCAGGTTGTCCGCGACCGCGGGGACGCCGGAGAGGATGTCCTTGTTGAGCACGTAGGCGATGAAAGCCTTGGCCGCGCCCGGGTTCTTCGCCTTGGCGGTGATGGCGAACCCGACCGGGATCCGCTCGACGACGGTGTGCGTCGCGGCGGTGGGCTGCGGGAACGGGAACGAGGCCAGGCTCAGGGTGCGCCCCTCGCCCTTCTTCTCCAGGTACCGCTTGGACTCGCCGGGCAACCAGCCCGGCATGGACAGGTACGCGGCCTCGCCGTCGGCCCAGCGCTGCTGCAGGGTCGGGTACTTCGCCGAGTCCCAGCCCGGGGCCAGGTACCGGCCCTTGGCGATCTTCTCGACGAACTCGGCGGCCTGGTAGAGGCCGACGTCGTTGCGCCACACCTCACCGGTCTTGTCCTGCGCCGCCTTGACCACCCCGCCCGCGCCGAGGAAGCGCAACGCCGCCTGGGTGAACAGCGACGCGTTCGACACCGGCCGGTCGCCGTCCTGGGCGAGCGCGGCGACACCGGAGGCCTTGGCGTTGTCGAACAACCCGAACAGCTCGTCCGTGGTCTTCGGCGGGGTCACCAGCCCGGCGACGGCGCGGTCGTACCACCAGGCGGACCCGAACACCACGTACGGTATCTCGAAGATCTTGCCGTCCGGGCCCTTGTTCTGCGGGAAGTCGTAGGAAGCCGCGGGCAGCACGTCGCGGACCTTCAGCTCCCCCTCGCCGACCTTGTAGTCCAGCACGTCCTCCACCGGCTGGGTGCCGCCCGCGCTGACCACCGACGCCATGACCTGGCTGACGTCCTGGTCGAACAGGTCGGGCACGGTGCCGGTGTTGAGCGCGGGCGCGACGTTGCGGGTCAGCAGGTCGCGGCCCAGCCACAGCACGTTGACCTTGACGCCGGTCTTGTCGGTGAAGCAGCGGATCGCCTTGCTCAGCACCTGCCCCTGCGGCTCGTCGGCGTTCCACATCGACCAGTAGGTGAACTCCTTGTCCCCGTCGGGCCGGATCCCCGCGTCCGGGCAGTCGGAGACCAGGAACGCCTGGGGCCCCTGCGGCGCCCCGGCGGCCGGGTCCGCCCCGCCTCCGCCGGACCCGCACCCGGTGACCACCAGCGCGCAGGCGAGCACGAGCAGCGTGACCTTGGTCGAGGACATCAGCACCACCTGATCGAGTCGGCGAACCACCGGCGGCGCACGTCCCGACCCACACGCCCGGCAACGAATGGTTTATACCATCAGGCCATCACGTGACCGGCGGAAAACGTCGAGAAGTCGCGCTTTCGCCGCGGCCGGGTCACACCGGGTCCCGACCCGGTCACCCAGTGGTCCACACCACGGCCGCGACGCCCCCGTGCGCTCCGGTGTGGACGGCTCAGGCGAAGGCGTTCTTGATGAGCACGAGCACGTCCTCGGCCGACCCCTGCGCGGGGAACCCGGCGGCCAGCCGGTGCCCGCCGCCGCCGAGCGAGGCCGCGACCGCGCGCACGTCGGCCGAGCCCACCGCGCGCAGCGACACCGACCAGCGCCCGGGGGTGAGCTCCTTGGCCACCGCGGCGACCTCGGCCCCGTCGACCGTGCGGACCAGGTCGACCACGCTGTCGGCGTCCTCGGGGTCGAGGCCGACCAGGTCGGTCAGCGACACCACGGTCACCACCAGCCCCTGCCCGTCCACCGCGTCCGGTACGAACTGCGCGCGCGCCAGCACCGACGACACCATCCGCAACCAGCCGAACGGGTGCGAGTCCATCAGCTCCCTGGCCACCGCGGTCGGGTCGACCCCCGCGGCGATCAGGCGCCCCGCGGTGGCGTGCGTGTCCGGGGTGGCCCGGCGGAACGACCCGGTGTCGCCGATCAGGCCCGCATACAGGCACGTGGCGATCGCCGGGGTCAGCTCGGCGCCGAGCTCGTCGAGCAGCGCGAGCACCAGCACCACGGTGGCCGGGGCGGTCTCGTCGAGCACGTGGTCGGTGCCGAACCGGGTGTTGGCCACGTGGTGGTCCACCACCAGCACCCGACCGCCCGCGGCGGTGGTGGCGGGCACCCGGTCCACCAACTGCCCGAGCCGCTGCTCACTGGCGCAGTCGAGCGCCACCAGCAGCGAGGGGACGGCGGGAACCTCGGCGGCGGGCACGACCAGCCCGACCGGGTCCAGCCCGCGCAGCGACCGCGGCACCTCGGCCGGGAACCCGAAGGAGACCCGGACCACCGCCCCGCGCGCGTGCAGCGCCATGCCCAGCGCCAGCGCGCTCCCCAGGGCATCGGCGTCCGGGCTGACGTGCGCCAGCAGCGTCACATCGGTAGCGGTGCGGAGCAGGTCAGCGGCGGCGGCCAGGTCGGCGGCAAGATCAGTTCCCACTCCACCCAGGGTTCCCGCGCACGGGCACGCTGTCCAGTCGGATCACCAGGCGGGCTCAGGTCAGGACGGCTTCCTGCCGCCCCGGTCACGGGTCTCCTGCGACCTGGTCACCAGAGCGGCGCCGAGCGATCACCAAGCGCCGCCAGGCCCGCCTTGGATTTCCGTCGCCGAAGACCCCGGGCAGGCCCAAGATCACCACGGGGACCCGCCACCCAACCGGGCAACCCGACCGCCGCCCGGTCAGGGCTCTTCTGCCACCGTCGGTCAGGGTGTTTTCTTGCCGAGCGAGTCGCCGATGTTGCGCAATACCTCCGGGAGGACTTTCTTCCAGTAGGCCGTCGTGTGGTCGCCGTCGCCGAAGACCGCCGGGTTCGCCTTGGTGCGTTGGGCCAGTTCACGGGCGGCGGGCAGCAGCGGGTCGTCGGTGCCGCACCAGACCGCGAAGGGCAGTCCGGCGACCGCGGTGAGGTTGCGCAGCGGCTCGGTGCGCTGCCACTGCTTCTCGTCGGTGTAGCCGCCGAACTTCTCCGCGTCGGACCAGTCGGTGAACACCGCGGGGCTGACCGCGGTCAGCAGCGCCAGGCCCGGGGTGCGGGCGTACTCGAACGCCCCGACCGCACCGGAGGAGATGCCCAGCACGGCGAACGGGGTGTCGGCGAGTTCGGCGCGGCTGAGCCAGTCCGGCAGCTCCTTGGCCAGCATCGTCTGCGGCGCGCCGAGCCAACTGTTGGTGCCGCCGTCGACCGCGACCACCGCGAAGGGCCTGGTCCCGGCCCGCACGGTCGCGGTGAGCAGCGGCGGCAGCCCGATCTCGACGAACTGGTTGGCGTCGGTGCCCTCGCCGTGCAGCGCCAGGCAGACCGGCAGCGGCCCGGTGACCTCGCGCGGGCGCATCACGATCATCTTGACGTCGCCGATCGAGGAGCGCCAGATCAGGTTGCTCACCGAGGTCGAGTCGACCGGGGGCGCGCTGCTGGGCAGGGCCTTGGGCGGCGCGGCCGGGGTCTGCTGCTGCTGGCGGGCACCGCAGCCCGCCGCGGCCACCGCGGCCGCCCCGGCGATGAGGAACCCGCGTCTGGTCCAACGTCCGTCCACTGTGGAACTCCCGTGGTGGGATGATCGGTGGTCAGCACCGCCTCGGCGGGCAGCCCCGACGCGAACAGCGACCGCTCGGGCCGGTGCGGAACAATAGGTCTACACCACTCGGGTCAGATGTGCGAGCCTATGAACGACAACGCCTCGGGCACGACCGTGGTCCAGTAGTCGGCGTCGTGGCCCCCTGGCGCGGTCCTGGCCACGGCGGGTCGCGCCGTATCGATGAGCCGGTTGGCCGAGGGCAGTAGCGGATCGGCTGTGCCGCACCATACACCGAGTTTCGCCCCGCGGAGGGCATCGATGTGACGCAGCGGCTCGGTCTGCTCCCACTGGGCCCGGGTGGTGAACACCCCGCGCGCCCGCGCTTCGGTCCAGGAGGTGAACACCGCCGGGCTGATCACCGCGGCGGCGCGCACCGCGTCCGGGTGGTCGCGCACGTAGTTGAGGGCCCCGTAAGCCCCCATCGAGACGCCGAGCACGGCGAACGGGCGCGGGTTGAGGCCGAGGTCGGTCAGCCAGCCGGGCAGTTCGTCGGTGAGCATCGCCACGGGGTCGTCCTTGGCCGAGGTCTTCACCCAGTAGGAATCGCCACCGTCGACGGCCACCACCGCGTACGCCGCCGCGGCGCTGAGCTGGCCGCCGACGCCAAGACCGGTGAAGACCCTGGCCCGCGCGCCCCGACCGTGCAGGGCCAGGCAGACCGGCAGCGTGCCCGGCGCGACCCCGTCCGGGCGGAAGGCGACGACCTCGACCTCGCGGTTGCGCGCCGCGGACTTCACGGTGCGCACCTCGAGCAGCTTGGGCGGCCGCGTGGTGGTGGTCGGCCCCATCTCGGTCGGGATGGGGGTCCGCGCGTCACTGGCCGCCGGGGTCTCGTCGCGGCGCAGCGCCCAGGCGCCGAACAGCCCGAGACCCACCGTGGTGGCCACACCCCCCACCGACGCCGCGATCACCTGGCGGCGGGACAACCCGGACATGCGCTCCCCGGAACGGCCGATCTCGGAGACGCCCCGACGACTCTCCGTACCCCGGAATCTTTCCGGTTGTCGCCCGATAGCGCTAGTACCCCGTCACCCGAACGACGGAGGAAACGATTGTCAGTCGTCGTCTTCGTCGTCGGCGCGCGGGGCCTTGTACGGGTCTGCCTCGCCCGCGTAGGCGGCACCGGAAGCCCTGGCGGCAACCTCGGCGTCGGCGGCCCTGGCGCGGGCCAGGAGGTCGTCGATGCGGCGGGCGTCGTCGGGGACGGTGTCGGCGATGAAGGTCAGGGTGGGGGTGAAGCGGACGCCGGTGCCCTGGCCGACCAGGGTGCGCAGCACGCCGGTGGCGCTGTCGAGCGCCGCCTTGGCCGCGGTGTGGTCGGGCTCGGCGTCGAGCTTGTCCCCGAGCACCGTGTAGTAGATCGTCGCGTCGTGCAGGTCCGCGGTCACCTTGGCGTCGGTGATGGTGACCCGGGCCAGCCGGGGGTCCTTCACCTCGTGCTCCAGTGCCGAGGCCACGATCTGCGAGATGCGCTTGGCGAGCTTGCGCGCGCGGGGTGCGTCGGCCACGACGCTCCTTCTTTCCGTGTTCGGTCGGTGATCAGTCGTCCGGCCCGAGCAGCCTGCGCCGAGCCGACAGCAGTTCCAGCTCGGGGCGCCCGGCGACCAGCCGTTCGCAGGCGTCGAGGACGTCGGTGACGTGCCCGGCGTCGGCGGCGACCGCCGAGACGCCGATCAGGGCCCTGCGGTGCAGGTCGAGGTGACCCGCCTCGGCGGCGGCGACCTCGAACCGCTTGCGCAGCTCCGCCACCACCGGCCGCACCGCCGAGCGCTTCTGCTTGAGGGAGTGGACGTCTCCGAGCAGGAGGTCCAGTTCCAGGGCACCGACGTACACCAGGCATCACCGAAGAGGGTGAGTAGGGAACCCCGGGGGCCGCGGACGGCCCCCGGGGTGGTTGCCACTTACGTGCGCGGCTTCTCGCGCATCTCGTAGGTCTCGATGATGTCGTCGACCTGGAGATCGCTGTAGGAGCCGAGCGTCAGACCGCACTCGAAGCCCTCGCGGACCTCGACGGCGTCGTCCTTGAACCGGCGCAGCGAGCTGACCGGCAGGGCCTCCTGGATGACCACGCCGTTGCGGATGAGCCGGGCCTTGGAGTTGCGCCGGATCTCGCCCGAGGTGACCATGCAGCCCGCGATCGTGCCGACCTTCGAGGACTTGAACACGTCGCGGATCTCGGCGCGGCCGAGCTCCACCTCCTCGTAGATGGGCTTGAGCATGCCCTTGAGGGCCGCCTCGATCTCGTCGATGGCCTGGTAGATCACCGAGTAGTAGCGGACATCGATGCCCTCGCGGTTGGCCAGCTCGGTGGCCTTGCCCTCGGCGCGGACGTTGAAGCCGATCACGATGATGTTGTCCGCGATGGCCAGGTTGATGTCGCCCTCGGTGATCGAGCCGACGCCGCGGTGGATCACCCGCAGCTCGACCTCGTCGCCGACGTCGATCTTCGTGAGCGCGTCCTCGAGTGCCTCGACGGTACCCGAGTTGTCGCCCTTGATGATCAGGTTGAGCTGGCTGGTCTCCTTCAGCGCGGCGTCCAGGTCCTCCAGGCTGATGCGCTTGCGCTTCTGCGCGTTCTGCGCGGCCCGGTTCCTGGCTGCCCGCCGCTCGGCGATCTGGCGCGCCGTGCGGTCCTCCTCGACGACGAGGAACGTGTCGCCCGCTCCCGGCACCGAGGTGAAGCCGATGACCTGGACCGGACGCGACGGGGTCGCCTCCAGGATGTCCTCGTTGAACTCGTCGACCATGCGCCGGACGCGACCGTAGGCGTCGCCCGCCACGATCGAGTCGCCGACGCGCAGGGTGCCGCGCTGCACGAGGACCGTGGCCACCGGACCGCGACCGCGGTCGAGGTGCGCCTCGATCGCCACGCCTTGGGCCTCCATGTCGGGGTTCGCCCGCAGGTCCAGCGCCGCGTCCGCGGTGAGCAGGATCGCCTCGAGCAGGCCCTCGATGTTGGTGCCCTGCTTGGCCGAGATGTCGACGAACATGGTGTCGCCGCCATACTCCTCGGCCACCAGCCCGTACTCGGTGAGCTGCTGGCGGATCTTCTGCGGGTTGGCGCCTTCCTTGTCGATCTTGTTCACCGCGACCACGATCGGCACGGCGGCCGCCTGGGCGTGGTTGATCGCCTCCACCGTCTGCGGCATGACGCCGTCGTCGGCGGCGACCACGATCACCGCGATGTCGGTGGCCTGCGCACCGCGGGCACGCATGGCGGTGAACGCCTCGTGACCGGGGGTGTCGATGAAGGTGATGAGCCGCTCGCGGTCCTCCAGGGAGGTCGCGACCTGGTAGGCGCCGATGTGCTGGGTGATGCCACCGGCCTCGCCCTCGTGCACCGTCGTCTTGCGGATGGTGTCGAGCAGGCGGGTCTTACCGTGGTCGACGTGGCCCATGACGGTCACGACCGGCGGGCGGGCCTGCAGGTCGTCCTCGTCACCGGCGTCCTCGCCGTAGCTGATCTTGAACGAGTCGAGCAGCTCGCGGTCCTCCTCCTCGGGGGACACGACCTGCACGGTGTAGTTCATCTCCGAGCCGAGCAGCTCCAAGACCTCGTCGGAGACCGACTGGGTCGCGGTGACCATCTCGCCGAGGTGGAACAGCACCTGCACCAGCGAAGCCGGGTTGGCGTTGATCTTGTCGGCGAAGTCGGTCAGCGAGGCGCCGCGGGCGAGCCGGATGACCTCGCCGCTGCCCTTGGGCAGCCGGACACCACCGACGCTGGGCGCCTGCATGTTGTCCATGTACTCCTGGCGCTTCTGGCGCTTGGACTTGCGGCCGCGCCGCGACGGCCCACCGGGCCGACCGAACGCACCCGCCGCGCCACCGCGACCACCGGCACCGGGGCGACCGCCGCCACCACCGCCACCGCCGCGGAAACCACCGCCACCACCGGCCGGGGCACCGCCGCCACCGCCACCGGGGCCACCGCGGAAACCACCGCCGCCGCCACCGCCACCGGGACCGCCGCGGAAACCACCGCCGCCGCCACCGCCACCGGGGCCACCGCGGAAGCCGCCACCGCCGCCCCCACCGGGACCGCCGCGCGGGCCGCCGCCGGGGCCACCACGGGCACCGCCGGGACCGCCACCAGGACCGCCGCGACCGCCACCCGCGGGGCGGGCGGGCCGGGGCGGCATCATGCCGGGGTTGGGCCGGGGCGGCATGTTGCCGGGGTTCGGGCCACCCGCGGGACGCGGGCCTGCGGGCCGGTCACCACGGGGACCACCCGCGGGCCGGTCGCCACCGGGACGCGGCGGGCGGTCGCCACCGGGGGCACCGCCACCGGCGGGCCGGTCACCACCGGGCCGGGGCGCGCCCGGCCGGGGCGACGGGGCTCCGCCACCGACGCCGAACGGGTTGTTGCCCGGCCGGGGCGCGCGCGGCCCCGGCTTCGGGGACTGGGTCCGCGGCGGGACGACCCCGCCGCCCTGACCACCCTGCTGGGGCGGCGTTGACCGCTCCTGGCGCTGGGCGGGCTTGGGCGCGGGGGGCGTCGCGGGCGCGGCGGCCGGAGCCTGCGCGGCAGCGGCCGGGGCCTGCTGCTCGCGGACCGGCTCGGCCTGGCGCGGCGCGGGCTTGGGCCGCGGCGGACCGGGGACGAATCCGGGCTTGGGCGGCAACGACGACGCGGTCTGCGCCGGTGCCGGGGGCCGCGCCGGAGTCGGCGCGGGTGCCGGTGCGCTCGGGGCGCTGCTCGCGGCCGCCGGGGCCTGCGCGGCGGGGGCTGCTGCCTCCGGGCGCGGCGCCGGGGGGCGCGGGGTCGGCTTGGGGCCGGGTCGGGGGCCTGGCTTGGCCTCGCCCTTGCCCGGGTAGGCGTCCCGCAACCTGCGGGCCACGGGCGCCTCCACGGTGGAGGACGCCGACTTCACGAACTCGCCCAGGTCCTTCAACTTGGCGAGTACATCCTTGCTGGTGACTCCGAGCTCTTTCGCCAGCTCGTGCACACGGGCCTTGCCTGCCACTGCTCTCCTCGTCTGATGAGGCCGGCGGCAGTCCCGTCGACCTCGTCCTATCGTCGCGCGATCATGTCTTCAGCTTCACGGCTGACTCATGACGGGTCGACCTGCTTCCTCTGTTCCTCCACGGGACGGGAGTATCCCGTCCCGACACCGCCCGCGATCCGCTCGATCTCCGATCGCAGACCGGCCACGTCGAGCGCGTCCTGGACCCGCAGGGCCCTGGGGAACGCCCGCCGCTTCTCGGCCTTGGCCAGACACCCTGGGTCGGGGTGCACCCACGCGCCCCGGCCCGGCATCCTGCGCCGCGGATCGGGGACCAGGTCCCCGTCCGCGTGCACCACTCGCAGCAGTTCCGCGGCCGCCACCCGAGCCCGGCACCCCACGCAGGTGCGCACCGGGGTTGCCCCAGGCAGGCGCGTGGAAACCGGGTGTTGATGGCGAACCATGGGAAAGTCTATCTTGTCCGGCTCAGTCAGCAGAACCGGATACCGGAGCCGCCTGCGCGCCCGCCGCCGCGTCGCTGCGGATGTCGATGCGCCACCCGGTCAACCGCGCCGCCAACCGGGCGTTCTGGCCCTCCTTGCCGATGGCCAGCGACAGCTGGAAGTCCGGGACCACCACCCTGGCGGTCTTGGCCCGCTCGTCGACGACCGTGACCGACACCACCTTCGCGGGCGAGAGCGCGTTGCCCACGAACGTCGCCGGGTCGTCGGAGTAGTCGATGATGTCGATCTTCTCCCCGGCCAGCTCGCTCATCACGTTGCGCACCCGGGCGCCGACCGGGCCGATGCAGGCGCCCTTGGCGTTGACCCCGGCGACGGTCGAGCGGACCGCGATCTTCGAGCGGTGCCCGGCCTCGCGGGCGACCGCCGGGATCTCCACCGTGCCGTCGGCGATCTCGGGCACCTCCAGGGCGAAGAGCCTGCGCACCAGGTTGGGGTGCGTTCGCGACAACGTGATCTGCGGCCCGCGTGTTCCCCGGGTGACGCCGACCACGTAGCACTTGATGCGGGTGCCGTGCTCGTAGTTCTCGCCCGGCACCTGCTCGACCGCGGGCAGCACGCCCTCGGTGTCGCCGACCTGCACGACCACCATGCCCCGGGAGTTGGCCCGGGTGTCGCGCTGCACCACGCCCGCGACGATCTCGCCCTCCTTCGCGGAGAACTCGCCGAAGGTGCGCTCGTGCTCGGCGTCGCGCAGCCGCTGCAGGATGACCTGCCTGGCGGTGGTCGCCGCGATCCGGCCGAAGCCCTCGGGGGTGTCGTCCCACTCCTCGTCGACCTCGCCGTCGGCGCCTGTCGTGTAGGCCAGCACCCTGACCAGGCCGGTGCGCTTGTCGATGTCGATGCGCGCGTGCGGCTGGTGCCCCTCGGTGTGCTTGTAGGCGGTCAGCAGCGCCGTCTCGATGGCCTCGATGACCGTCTCGAACGGGATGTCCTTGTCGCGCTCGATCGCCCGCAGCGCCGCGATGTCCACGTTCATCGCGCGTCCTCCTCAGTACCGGACGCCCGACCTTCGAGCATCGCCATCTCCGCCACCGGCGGTTGTTTGAACTCCACCTCGACCACGGCGTGCGCGACCTCGCTGTAGGTGACCCGGCGCAGCTCGCCGTCGAGCAGCACCTGGACACCGCCTTCGGGGTCCTCATCGGCCGCCCCGACCCTTGCGGTGAACTCCGCGCCCTCCACCGGGCGGATCTTGACCAGCCGCAGCTTGGCCCGCCGCCAGTGCCGGGGCCGGGTCAGCGGCCGGTCCACCCCCGGTGAGGTGACCTCGAGGGTGTAGGGCCCGCCGAGGACGGCGTCGTGCTCGTCGAGCACCGCCGAGACGGCCCGGCTGACCACGGCGACCTCGTCGAGGCCGACCCCGTCGTCGCCGTCGACCACGACCCGCACCAGCCGCCTGCGCCCGGCCTGGGCGACGTCGAGCTGCTCGAGCTCGAACCCGGCCGCGGCGATGGCGCCCGCCACCACGGGTTCCAGCTCGGCCGTGACGTGGTCGCCTTGTCCCTGGTTGGCCACCGTGGCCGCTCCCTGTTCTGGTCGATGGTGCGATTGTCTGCCGGTCGGCGGTACACCCGCCCACCGTGGTCACCTAGCGTATCTCGCCCGCCATGGGACAGCCGCCGCAGGCGATCATCCCGACTCCCCGACCGCCCGAACCCGGGCCTGGCAGGATGACCGACCGTGAGCACCACCGGATCCCTCAGCCGCCGCGCACTGCTGCTGGCGGCGTCCGCGGTCGGGCTGGCGGCCTGCACGCCGACGCAGGCCGCACCGCCACCACCGGACCCGCTGGCCGAATTGGAGGCACGGGCATTGGCGGACGCGACCACCGCCCGGGCACTGGGTGCGACGGCGGTGGCGGACGCCAGGGCCGAGCACGCGCGGGTGCTGCGGGCCGAGATGGACCGCGAACGCCCGCCCAAGCCCTCCTCGTCCGGCGCACCGACCACGACTCAGGCCCCCACTCCCCCGGCAGACCCGAAGGCCCTGGTCGAGTCGTTGACCAAAGCCCAGCAGGAAGCGACGGCCCTGGTGGCCACGCTGCCCAGGTACCGGGCCGGGCTGGTCGGCTCGGTCGCGGCGGGGTGCGCGTGCCTGGTGGAGGTGCTGGCATGACCCAACCGACAACCCAGCCGGTGTCGACGTCGGTGCCGCCCACCCGGGCACCGCTGGCACAGGACTCGCTGGCCGCGGTCCAGGCCGCCCTGGGCGCCGAACACGCCGCCGTGTGGGTGTACGGCCTGGTCAGCGCCTTCCTCCCGGCCTCGTTCGACAAGCCGATCGGGGACGGCGCCCAAGCCCACCGAACCCGCCGCGACACCACCGAGCGACTCCTGGGCGCCTCCGGTGCCACCCCGGCCCCGGCCGAACCCGCGTACCTACCCCCCAAACCGGTGACCGACCAAGCCTCAGCCCTGACCCTGGTGATCGACGCGGAACAGGACTGCACAGTCGCCTGGCGCGCCGTCCTGGAACGCACCGACGCCGAGGTCGCCGCCGATGTCCGGGCCAACGCCGCCCTCGCCCTGACCGAGTCAGCGGTCCGCGCCACCCGATGGCGCAAGACGGCGGGAATCACCCCCCTGACTCCCGTACTCCCAGGCCAGCCCTAGACCCGGACGACGGGTGCTGAACCGCACCGCCGATGTCGGATCCACGCCGCCACGGCGGGGATCAACCCACCAGCCCGCTGTGCCGCCGGGGCCAGCCCGGCACCTTCGAGCCGCACCCTCCGCAGCGGCGTGCTGGCCAGCCCTAGGCCCCGGCTGAACCGCATCGCCGATGTCGGATTCCCGCCGCCCGGCGGCGGGAATCACCCCATCCGCACCCTGTGTCGCTGAGGCTCGCCCGCAGCTGGCTCGGCACTTCGGGCCGCGCACTCCGCAGCGGCGTACCGGGCGGTCGTCGAGCACGCCCCGTGCTCCACGCCAGCCCCAGGCCCCGATCGAGAGGTGCTGAACCGCACGGCCGATGTCGCGGCCAACCCGACACCTTCGAGCCGCACCCTCCCGGTCGGCCGTCGAGCACGCCCCCAGTGTTCTCAGGCCAGCCATTGGCCCCACGGACGTCCCCGGACAAGGCGAAACCGGGCAGGGCTCCCTTGGGGTGGAGCCCTGCCCGGTCACCGGACCCGCGTTCGGTACTGGAGCGGTCAGTACGTGAAGCGGGTGACCATTTCCTGGAGCCTGCCGCTGAGGCGGGTGAGCTCCGAGGTGGCTTGTTCGGCTTCGGTGACGCCGCGGGAGGTTTCGTCGGCGGCGCCCGCGACCTCGGTGATGGCGGAGGCGATGGCGTTGGTGCCGTTGGCGGCTTCCGAGACGCTGCGGCTGACCTCGTCGGAGGTGGCCGACTGCTCCTCGACGGCCACCGCGATGGCCGACTGGAACTGGTTGACCCGGTCGATGACCTGCACGATCTGCCCGATCGCGGCCACGGCGGCCTCGGTGTCGGCCTGGATCGCGGCGACCCGGCGGCCGATGTCCTCGGTGGCGCTGGCGGTCTCCTGGGCCAGGTCCTTGACCTCACCGGCGACGACGGCGAAGCCCTTGCCCGCGTCACCGGCGCGGGCGGCCTCGATGGTGGCGTTGAGCGCCAGCAGGTTGGTCTGCTCGGCGATGGAGCGGATGGTCTTGAGGACGTCGCCGATCTCGGCCGAGGAGGAGCCGAGGCGGGTGATGATGTCGTTGGTGTGCTGGGCGGTGGCGGTGGCCTCGGCGCCGACCTTGGCCGCCTCGGAGGTGTTCGCGGCGATCTCGCGGATGGAGGCGCCGAGTTCGTCGGCGGCGGCGGAGACGGTGCCGACGCTGTCGGACACGCGGCCCGCGGCGTTGGACACCTCACCGGCGCGGTGCGAGGTGGAGCCCGCGGCGTCGGTGAGCCTGCCGTTGGTGGCGGCGAGCCGGTCGGCGGACCCGGCCAGGCCGGAGGCGGACTCGGCGACGTCGGAGACGACGGTGCGGATCTCGTTGACCGCGTGGTGCAGCGCCCGGCCCATCTCGCCGATCTCGTCCTGCGAGCTCACGGACAGCTTCTGGGTGAGGTCGCCCGCGGCGACCCGGTTGGCGTAGTCCTGCAGGCCGCGGACCGGCCTGCGGATGCTGCGGGTCAGCAGCCAGCCGAGGGTGAGGGCCAGCAGCACGGCGGCAGCGATGACGCCGATGGTCAGCCAGCGGGAGGTGGCGGTCATGTCCGCGATCTCCTGGCGCTGGGTCTCGGCGTAGCGGACCAGCGCGTCGGTCAGGTTCGCGAAGTCGGCGGTGACCTTGGGCAGGTTCTGCTGGGCTTCCTGGTTGTACTTGACCTCGTTGGCGGTGTCACCGGCGGCGGTGGCGGCGCGGCGGTTCTTGTGCGAGGTCCAGAAGGTCTCGTTGTCGCTCTTGAGCTGGGTGAGCATCGGCTGCAGCTCGGCCGGGATGCTGCCGGCCAGCTTGGCGAAGGCGGCGTCGGTGTCGGCGAGCTGCTGGTCGCGGCCCTTGGCCAGGCTCTCCAGGGCGCCGGGGTCCTTGACGGTCTCCATGACCACGTCGGTGGTCAGCGCGGAGAGGTTGTTGGTCTGCACGGACTTGACGTCCACCAGCGGGGTGACGGTGTCCTCGGAGATCGAGGCGGCCCGGTCGCTGACGTTCGCCTGCTGGGTGAGGCTGAACACGCCGAGCGCGATGACGACGACGGCGAGCACGAGGAAAGCGCTGAACACCCGGGTGCCGACACTGCGCCGCAGCGGGTTGCGAGTCCCTGAATCAGCCATGCGAGCCTCTCCCTGTCCGGTGCGCGGACGAGCCCGCGCCGACGGCGCCACCGAGCACCGGTGGCACTCCTCAGGCGTGGTATCGGGCGGCGCGGGCCCGGGAGTAGGAGTTTCGCGTCACTTCACGCCGACGGGTTCAGCCGCCGGTGTCGGGGTCGATCTCGGCACCGAGCCGCAGCGCGTCGGCGCAGACCTTGTCGAGCTGGGGCTTGTCCGCCTTCGTGCCGACCGCTTTGCCGCCCGAGGGGGCGTAGTCGGCCTCGACGATGACCACGACGGTGCCGTTGAGCTGGGAGTCGTAGCCGTTGCTGACCGACTTGAGCGGGGCGGCTTTGACGACGCCCTCGCGGACCAGGTCGTTGACGTTGCCGGTCTCGTCCTCGTTGGTGAGCGCGATGAGGCCCGCGGCCTTCTCCTTGTCGGCCATGTGCACGACCGACACCGAGACCAGCGCCTGCTTGCCGCCGACGTCGGCGGTGTACATGGCCTGGGTGACCTTGGTGCACTGGCCCGGCTGCGAGAGCAGCTGCTTGGTCTTGCCGTAGGCGTGCTGCTGGCAGTCGCTGTCGACCCTCGGTCGGGGGACATCCGGGTGGGCGACGAAGGTGTAGACGCCCGGGGCCTTCGGTCGGGTCTGCTCGGTGCTCGGGGTGGTCTGCTGGGTGCTCTCGCCCTGCACGTACCAGAACACGAATCCGGAGATCACGGCGATGGCGACCAGGCCCGCGATGCGCAACGCCCAGGTCAGCGCCGGGTTGCCGGTCGGGGCGGGTGCCTGCTCCTGGAAGCGGAACGGTTCGTCGGGGCGTCGGCCCGCTTGCACGCGCGGGATCCACTCGGTCTCCCCGGAGCGGTTGTACTGCTCGGGGGGCCAAGGCGGTCCGGGGCGCTGGGGATCCGACACGAACGCTGACAGTAGTTGGTGTGGCCCGCCGGTGTCATTCGACCCGTTTCATCCGAGTCGTCCACGTCGGATTGCGGCGACCGCCACGTCGACGTCTTCGGCGGTGTTGTAGAGGTGGAAGGCGAGCCGGGTGCGGCCTGCCCGGTTGGCACAGCGAACACCCGCTTCCGCGAGTTGTTCGGCGGCACCGGGCAGGTCGAGGGCGACGATCGCGGAGCCCTGCGGTGGCAGGTCCAGCTGGGCTAAGAGGCTGTCGGCGAGCCCAACGACGTGGTCACGCACTGCGACCTGGTCGAGGCTAGCGAGCCACGGCAGCGCTGCGGCGGCGCCGACTTGGGAGAACCAGGCCGGGCCGATGTCGTAGGCGCGCGAACTGTCCGCTAGGCGCAGCGGCAGGCCATAGATCGAGTCCCACGGGTCTTCTCCGGCGTACCAGCCTGCGGCGACGGGCCGGGTCCACTCGCGGGCCTGGGGGCGGACCGCGAGCCAAGAGGCGCCGCGCGGGGATACGAGCCACTTGTATCCGGCGCCGACGACCCAGTCGACCCAGGTCAGGTCCATGGGGAGCCAGCCGAGGGCCTGGGTGACGTCGAGCAGGACGCGCGTTCCGGCGGCGCGCAGGCCCGGCAGGTCGGCGATCACCCCGTCCGCGGACTGCACGGCGCTGACGGCGACCAGGTCGTGGCCGGGGGCGTGGTCGACCAGGTCGGTGGGATCCACCTCGGTGACGGTGACGCCGCGGTGGCCTTGGGCGGCGAACGGGAAGGTCACACTGGTGAACTCGCCCCGGGCGGTGAGCACCCGGGTGCCGTCCGGCACAGCGGCGGCGACCATGGCGACGAGCTGCGAGACGCTCGCGCCGATGGCGACTTCGGCCGGGTCTGCCCCGACCAGGCCCGCCCACGCCGCGCGCGCGGTCGCGACGTGCGGGTCGAACACGGGCGGAGGGTCCTCGCCGCGTCCCCACCGCTCGACAGCGGCCCCGACGGCGGCGACCACGCGGGCGGGCGGCACGCCGATGCTCGCGGAGTTGAGGTACCCGGTCGGGACGTCGAACAGCTCTCCAAAGGCGGTGCGCACGTCCAAAACAGTACGGTGGGTGGGGTGCACAGCGAGGAGTTCGAGATCACGACCGGCGACACCGAGGTCGTCCACGACCTGACCGGCCGGTGCGCGGAGTTCTTGGCCGAGGCGGGCGCGGTGGACGGCTTGCTGCACGTCTGGGTCCCGCACGCCACCGCCGGGGTCGCGGTGCTGGAGACGGGCGCGGGCAGCGACGACGACCTGCTCGCCGCGTTGCGGGCGCTGCTGCCGAAGGACTTCGCCTGGCGGCACCGGCACGGCTCGCCCGGTCACGGCCGCGACCACGTGCTGCCCGCGCTGGTACCGCCGTACGCCAGCATCCCCGTCCTCAGTGGACGGATGATGCTGGGCACGTGGCAGTCGATCTGCCTGGTGGACACCAATGTGGACAACCCGGTGCGCAAGGTCAGGCTGAGCTACTTGGCGGGCTGAGCGGCCTTGCGCGCGTTCGGCAGGACGACCGCGACGAGTCCGGCCACGGCGATGCCGCCGAGCACGAGCAGGCCCAGCGTCACGTCCGGCGCGTCAGGCGTGCCCTGCAGGAGGCTGCGGAGCCCCTCGGCGGCGAACCGGAACGGCGTCCAGGACCACAAGAGCGCGCGGTAGGCCGGGTCGAGCATCTCCGGGACCTGCCCCGCCACCGCCGGGGCGATCAGGTAGAGCGGCCCGAGCAGGGCCATCGCGCGGATGCCGAGGTGGTGCAGCAGCGCGCCTTGCAGTGCGACGAAGGCGACCGCGGTGAGCAAGAGGTAGCCCAGGACGGCGAAGTCCAGCGGTAGCCCGGAATCCCACAGGGCCAGGAACCCCGCGACAACGGCGACCCCGGTGACGCTGACCCCCGCGATCAGCCCGATGCGGTGCGCGGGCTCGGCCTTCACGCCCAGCCTGCCGCCGAGCACCACGAGCCCGGCGCCCGCGACGAGCCCGCCGATCCACAGCAGCGCGGAAGCGGCCAGCGGCGCGGTCCGGCCCGCCGTGCTCGCCGGGGAGATCATCTCGGTGCGGACCTGGCCACCGAGTGCGGCGGCGGCCCCGGTGAGCACCTGCTGGGCGACCTGGGTGCCCTGCGGGTTGACCGCGCCGGACAGCACGATCGTCGCCCCGCCCGCGCCGAGTTCGAGCACGCCGTAGACCTCTTTGTCGGCCAGGGCCCGGCGAGCGCCGTCGGGGGTCTCGACCCGCCAGGCGACGGCCTCGCCACCGTGGGCGGCGATCTTCTCGGCCGCCGGGCGCAGCGGGTCGGCGGCCGCGACGGCGAGCGGGACGCCGTCGGGGCGGGCGCTGGCCTGGCTGCCGAAGGTGAGCAGGCCGAGGACGGCGGCGACCGCGGCACCCACGACCGCGAGCAGGGCGACCAGGCGGGAGCTGGACATCGGGTTCTCCGGATTCATCAGTCGTTGAATTACGCCGCCAGGGTAGGGCCCGCGCGGCACGGAAGTCAACGCGTGTTGAAATCGACTGCCGGACCGACCCCGGTCCGGCTGGGCTACGGTCATCCGGTGCGCACCCAGCGGGCGGCCGTCGCGGCCCTCTCGCTCGCGGCGGCCGTGGCGGTCCTGGCCACCGTCGCCGTCCTCAGATCGCACGAGGACGACCCGGACGCCCCGCACGTGACCGCAGTCCCGCCCACCAGGACCCGACCGGCCGCCCCCGCCTCCCCCAACCTGCCCGGCTGGCAGGTCGTCGACGACGACGCGGCGGGCCTGCGCTACGAGGTGCCGTCGAACTGGGCGCTCGCCCCGGAGACCGAGACGCTGGAGTCGTCCTCCGGCGCGGTGCTCACCCACCTCGCGGACTTCGGGACCTACCTGTGCCAGGGCGCCGAGTACGGGCGGGCGTTCGCGGGCAGCGGGCGCGTCGACGGCGACCCCGCCGAGGTGGCCGCGGAGTTGGCGGCGGCCATCGCCGCCGACCAGTACAGCGACGGCAGCCAGACGGCGAAGGTGACGCTGTCGCGGCCGACGCCGATCGTGCGGGACGGGGCCCGCGGCACGCTCATCAGGGCCGACGCGGAGGTGACCGCCGGTGAGGTCGCCGACCGGTGCGCCAGCACCAGGGGCGTGGTCACGGTCGTCGCGCTGGCCACCGCGGCGGGGACGGCGGTGGTGGTGCTCAGCGCCGACACCGACGACCGCGGCGACACCGCGCCCACCGCCTCCGGGGACGACCTGCGCGGCATGGCCGACAGCGTCCGGCCCCGACGGTGACCGGGTCAACGGCGGCGGGACTGTCCGACCGGTACTGTCGGCGCCCATGACCTACCCCGGCGGCGACTACCAGGGCCTGGGCTTCTACCCGGGCCCACCCAAACCCGACCGGCGCAGGCTCGTGATCGTCCTGTCGGTGGTGGCAATCGTGCTGGTCGTGGGTGCGGTGACCGCGGTCGTGCTGCTGCAGCAGCAGTCCAGCACCCCGGCCCTGCCCCCGAGCAGCACGACGGCGACCACCACCACGGGCCCGACCTCGACGACCACCAGCCGCAAGACGACGACCACGACCACCACCAAGCGGGCGGGCCGAGTGATCGAGAACGACACGGCCAAGATCTCCTACGCCGTGCCGGACACGTGGACACCGGTCGAGTCGGCGCAACCGATCACGCTGAAGTCGTTGCCGGGCGTGGCCATCGACCATCTGGTCGGGCTCACCCCCTACGACTGCGGCGGCAAGAACTACAGCCGCGGCGTCGTGGGCGGCGGCAAGGTCGCCAAGGGCGAGTTGGACCAGCGGGCCACCGAGATCGCGAAGGCGTTCGGCACCGAGTTCTACAACGGCGGCACGGCCGTGGACGTGGTCACGGGCACACCGAAGGCGATCACCGTGACCGGCGCGGACGACAAGCAGTACAAGGGTGTGCGCGTCGAGGCCGAGGTGACCAGCGCGGGCGACCAGTGCCTGGCAGGCAAGGGGAAGCTGGTGGTCGTGCTGCTCGACGACGGCACCGACCTGCGGCTGCTGGTGGTCAACGGCGACACCGAGGGCGGTCCGGCGACACCGCCGACGGCCAAGGACGCCGACCTGGCCTCGATCGCCGACAGCGTCCGGCCGCTCTGACCGGCGTGCCACCATGGCCAGGTGACCGAAAAGACCACCCTGGTCCTGTGGGACGTTGACCAGACCCTCGTCGACTACAGCGGCACCGGGCACGCCTGGTACGGCCAGGCCCTGACCAGCGTGCTGGGGGTGGAGCTGGCGCACGTGCCCGCCTTCCCCGGCCGCACGGAGCGCTCGATCACCGTGGAGCTGCTGGAGGCGCACGGCGTCGACTGGACCGAGGAGCACGTCGAGCGGATGTTCGCCGAGCTCATCACCATCGCCACCGCCGCCCGCCCGGACCTGCCGTCGCTGGGGCGCGCGCTGCCGGGGGCGCCCCAGGTGCTCGCCGCGCTGGCCGAGCGGGCGGAGGTCGTGCAGTCGCTGGTCACGGGGAACCTGGTGGAGCTGGCCGACTGCAAGCTGGCCGCGTTCGACCTGCTGCCCCACGTCGACCTGGAGGTCGGCGGGTACGGCTCGGTGTCGGCCGACCGGCACGAGCTGGTCGCGGCGGCCACGCGGGCGGCGCAGGCCAAGTACGGCGCGGTGTTCGCGCCGCGCTCGGTCGTGGTGATCGGCGACACACCGCACGACGTGGCGGCGGCGCACCACCACGGGGCGGTCGGGGTGGCGGTCGCCACCGGGCGGTACTCGGTGGAGGAACTCGTGGCCTGCGGGGCGGACGTGGTGCTGACCGACCTGACCGACACCGACGCCGTCGTGGCGACGCTGCTGCGCACCACATGAGCGAGCCCTACCAGGTGGACCCCCTGAGCGGGCGACCACTGGGGCACCAGAGCTTCGGGGCGTACCCGCCACCGCTCCCGCCACCGCCACCACCGCGCGGGAACACGCGGTGGGTCGTGCTGCTCGCGGTGGTCCTGGCGTTGTTGGTCGGCGCCGTCGTCGCCGTTGTCGCGCTCGTCGACGACTCCCCTGAGCCGGTAGCGGTCGCCGCACCCACCACGTCGCCGCCGCCCACGGTCAGCCTCCCGCAGCCGACGGGTGTCCGGGTGCCGTCCACCAGGCCCGGTTGGCAGGGCGTGCTGTCGGTGAAGGAACAGCTCGTCTACGACGTCCCGGAGGACTGGAAGGTCGAAAACCTCGGCACCGTGGTCGGCTTCAACGACAACAACGGCAACGCGGTCGCCATCATGCACGGCGCGACGACCTACAAACCCGAGGTCTGCCCCGAGTCCCGAGGCTCCTACCGCGGCCACACCGGCTTCGTCTCGGTCGGCTCGACCGACCCAGAACGCGCCGCCCTCAACGGCGCCCGCCTCTTCGCCGACGCCGCCGCCCTCAACCCCGACGACACCAGAGCCCCCGTGGCCACCACACCCCCCACCCCCACCACCATCGCCAACGGCGTCGAGGCCATCTCCGCCACCGCCCGAGTAACCATCACCCACCCCAGCGACTGCCCCTCCCCCACAGTCCTGTTCACCTCAGTCGCCTTCCGCCACGGCACCTCCACAGCCCTCTTCATGATCTACATAGACGAAGGCGTCCCCGACGCCCTCAACCCGGCGATCATCGACCAGATCATCAAGACCATCCGCCCCCGCAGCTAGTCAGCGGCGGCGGGCGGTGTCGAGGCGGTCGTAGGCGGGGGCGTCGCCGGTGCGGGTTCGGGTCCAGGCTCGGGTGAACAGGTCGGGGACGGGCTCCAGGGGGGTGATGACGAGCCACGGGTGCTCGGGGAGGTTGTACAGCGGGGCTTTCCAGGCTTCGAGCGGTAGGTGCGGGCTGGCGAGGGCGAGCCAGCCGCCGGGGAGGAACAGGCTGCGGCCCGCGCGGGCGCGTTTGGCGGTGAGCACCAGGTCGGTTTCGGCGAGGGCGGTGCGGGCCGCGCGGAGGCGGGCGGGTTTCCAGCCGGTCCAGCGGGCGACGTTGGCGTCTGTCGGGTCCGGTAAGGCCAGCAGCTGCAGGTAGAGCACGGCGGCGTCCGGGTGCAGGTCGTGGTGGGCGGCGACCTCGGCCACCAGGTCCGGCACGGAGATCGACGCGTCCTGGTAGTAGCCGTTGACCGGCGGCGCCGTGCACGCGGCGGTGGTGCCCGCCGCGGCCAGCAGGTCCAGGACCTCGAAGTCGCGGGAGTGCACCAACTCGGCGACGGCGGCGACGAGGTCCCGGTCGTGCGGCCCGATGCGGCCCGGCCAGGCGGTGAACGAGTAGTCCTCGCCGTCGAAGTGGACGTCGAGCCAGTCCCTGGCGGGGATGTGACCGACCTCTGTGGACGGTTCGGCGCCGGTCAGCGTCCGCACCTCGTCCGCGTCGAACCAGCCGCCGAGGGACAGGCCGAACCCCGGGTGGGCGACCCGCTCCCTGGCCAACTCCAGCGACCGCGCGAGCGCTTCCCGGTGCGGGGAATCCCCCGGAAGCCGTTGGGCCAGCCACAGCAGCAGGTGGGCGATGCCGAACAGGGTCGAGTCGGTGAAGCCGTCCTTGACCCGTTCCTCGAGGTGCCCGTCGACGAGCCGGTAGTCGGCGTCGGTGTTGAGCCACTTGGTGCTGGCGGGGTTCAACAACGCCGTGACCACACCCGCGACGCCGCGCATCGACGGGAACCGCTTGGTGGCGTCGGCCAACACGTCGTCGTCCACGGGCGTCACCGCGCCGAACTCCGCGGTCCACACCTCGGCCACTGCCGCCGCATTGGGCCCGGTGGTCCACAGGTCACCCGGTTCCGCGGGCGCGGCAGCAGCGAGCAACTGCTGGCGCAAACGTTCGCGCAAGTCGCGCATGCGCTCCCGCGCCGCCTTCGCGCCGGGCTGCGACAACCCGAGCACAGCGCGCTCCTCGGCGCTGATGAACCCGTTGCTGGCGCGGAACGCCATGGGCATACCCGCGAGCATGTAGGCCGACTCGGCGGAGCCCAGCCCGGTGCGTTCAACGAGCGCCGCCACGGATTCCGGGCGCCACAGGTATGGGCCGCGCTCGGCCAAGACGTCGAGGAACCGGTTGATCCACGCGCTGTCGAGGGCCGAGACCGGGTCTGCGGTCTTGAGCTCCCACCCGTCGGGGAGCGCGAACTCGTCCGGGGTCCTGGTGAACTGGACGCCGGTGGCGTCACCGCCGGGGCCGTACCAGCTCGTGTACGCGACGGCGATGAAGCCGCCTGGTGTCGGGTGGACCCGGTGGCGTTGTGCGGTCTGGTCCTCGGGCACCGTCGCGACGACCCGCCGCCACTGCCCGGGCTGGTCGAGCATCCCGCTGTCGGCGATCCACCGCAGCACCAGCGCGAGCGTGTCGCGGTGCTCGGCCGGGGTGATCGGGGAGGCCGCGCGCATCGCGATCGCGCCCACGTACGGCATCAGGTCGCCCCAGAAGTAGGTGCGGCACTCGGGGAGGTCTTCGGCGGCCTGCTCCGGCCGGGACGCGATCTCCCGCAGGGCGGCGGTCAGCGCGGGCAGCCCGGTCCGCGCGGGACCGGCGCTCTCGTTGCGGTGCCTCCCAAGCCAGTCGAGCGCGACCGAGACCTGGTTCTCGGTCACGTCCGGTCCGGTCTGGTCCTGTTCCCGCTCCCCCGCCGGGAGGGTGATCGTGGTGAAGGGCCGGTGGGCGACCACCAGCCGGGCGGCTTGGCGCACCACGGACAGCACGCCCGCGAGGAGCCCCGGGTGGCTGATCTCGGGCAACGCGCCGAGCACCGCGGTGGCCAGTGCGTCGCGCTTGCCGTTGACCAGGTCGGTGTACCGGGCGTGGCTGTCGTCGATGTCGTACTCGTCGAGGTCGCCGTCCCAGTCCGATCTGTCGACCTCGGCGACCGCGACAGCCAGCATCGCTTCGGCGGCTTCCCTGCTCACCTCACGCAAAGCAGCCGAACCGGCCTCATCGCGTGGGCGCAGTAGATGCCACCACCGCAGAGGCATGACAACGGGCGTGCCAGCGGCATAAGTCGGGTGGTTGTCGGCGTAGTCGAGCGTGGCGACGGTAGTGCCGTCGGCATCGAGCAGGGCAAACCCGTCGTCTTGCTCGCTCACCGCCAGTCGAGCGCCGGGCAGGTCCAGCAGCCCGGACACCGGCACATCCGCCTGGACCCGACGACCGTCAATACCTTCACCGACCCATGTGCCGTTTGCGTCCTTGTGGACTCGCCACCCGTGTAGGCCGTTCTTGGCGCCCAGTGGGCTTGCCTCGGTGCCAGGCGCTATAGGCCGCAGATCGCAGTACTGACGCTCAAGCCCCTCGACCCCATCGAGGAAAGCGGGCAGGCTCTCGCGGCCTGCCTTACCTGTGAGCGGGTCTACCTCAAGCCACTGCGCCGTGGCCCACACGGTGGTGCCGTCGCTATAGGCGGGGCGCGGGAGAGGAATCACCGTGTCGCCAACGTGGACCGTTCGCCCACCGGTGAACCGCCCGCCGCCGGGTAGCGCCACCGACGCGTGGACGTCGTAAGAGTCGAACGGATCGGTGGCGCCGGGCGCGATGTGGTGGCCTGGGTTGTCACTCCAGTACGCGAGGCGACGGTTGGGGCCGGACCAACTCACCAGCAACACGCCGTCGAACCAAGCGGCCGTGGTGTCGTGGTACCACTGGTGGCGCGCGGCGGCGGGGATCTTGGCGATGTGCTCGGCCAGCAGGCCGTCGGGCCCGGCTACGACGAAGGAGTCCCCGCGCCCCAGAACCAGCGCGGGCCACCCTTCGCCGCTGAGCGCGACCGAGTCGGTGAACTTCGCGGCGGCTTCCTCCACCGCGGGCCAGCCCAGTTCGTCGAGCAGTCCGGCGCGCAGGGTCCGCCGCAGCGCCTCGGGGATGTCGACCCCGGCGAGCGCCCCGACCGCGTCCGGCACGTCGGTGAAGACCTCGGGGACCCGGAGCGCGGCGAACTCGGTCAGGGTCTGCGTGAGGCTGGGGACGGTGAGCCCGATCGCCTCGGTGTTCTTGGTGATCCAGTCGCGCAGCGCGATCCGCAGCCCCGGCACGCCCAGGATCTCGCGGACCAGTTGACTCGTGGCGACGTCGTCCTCGTCGGAGTTGTTGCGCAGGCAGTCAACGACACCCGCGCCGAGCACCGCGCCGTGCTCACTGGCCGCGTAGGCGCTGAGATCGCGGCGGCCGGGGGTCTCGTCGACGAGCCACTCCCACACGTCGGCCTCAGTGGCGTCGGACTCGACGGGGATGCCGTGGGCGAGCAGCAGGTCGATCAGGTCGAGTTCCGACTCGTACCACCTGCCGGACAGGCGTACCCGCTCTCCCCCGGCGGCGAGCCTGGCCGCCATCTTCTCGACCAGGGTGAGCAGGGCAGCGGAACGGGGCGCGTCCCGCCAACCGACGGATCGCGTGGCGACAACGGAGGTCAACCACGCCGCGGGCGTGATGGACACGGCGGGGTCCGCAGGGCCGGTCAGGGCTTGGGTGGCGCCGCCCGCGGTGAGGATGTCCAACCAGAGGTCCAGTGTGGACGTCTGCTGCGGAACGAACGCCAACAGCCGCGCTCGGATCTCGGGGTCGTTCTGTGCCAAGGAGACCAGCGGATCGCGATAGGACTTCCAGAAGCCAGCTGCCGCGCGGGCGATAGACGATGTTCCCAGCACCTCACGCAGTACGCGCTCGTCTTCGGCACGGACGTCGAGCTTTGCGGCCTTGGCCAGCCTGCGCAGGTCTTCAGGCATCCCGGCGTGTGGTGGCAGCCCGGCCCGGACGCGCTCAAGGCAGAGGGTGCGGAACCTGTCGAAGGCGTCCGCGGCGTCGTGGCGACTGGCGAGGCCCTTGGCGTACGCGGAGAGGGCCTTTGCGGGCAACGCGCCCGCGAACGCGAACTCGAGGAAGACCGCGCGAACCCGCTCTGGGTCCACCGCTAGGTCGTGGACCTGTTCCGCTTCGCGCGCCTTACCGAACATGGTGGAGGCGTAGGTGGTGTTGCCGTGCTTGAGGAAGATCCTCGCTGCCTCTTCGTAGAAGGTCGGCAGGAAGTGCGGAGCGGACCGGCCCAGCATCGTGGCGAGCTCGGTGAACCCGTCCTTCGCCGCGCCCGCCTTCGACTTGGCGACCCGGTCGAGGCGTTCGATTTCCTTGACCAGAGCCAAGGCGTGGTGCGCGTTGCCGGGATCGTTGACCAGCGCCCACGCGGGGAACCCCAGCGCGACCCGGCGCACGGTGCCAACCTCAGTGGACTCTATAGGCGCGGCGAACCCGAGGTACTCCGCCGTCAGGTCCTCGGCCTCGGCGAGCACGGCGGGCACAAGACGCACCACAACCCGGTCTGCGATGGCGGGATGCCTATAGGCGCGGGCAAGCAGAATGTCGTGGTCTTCTCCGGGGGCACCGGTACCCGGCGTCACCTTCATTCCGCTGCCGCCTCAACCACTCGCCCGGCGTAGATGGTCGACGCCATGCGCAGCCCCTCCGACCACGCGACGGGCCCAACGTCCGCGAGGGGAACCGTTGTGCCGTCTGGTCGCGCCCAGGAGAGGTCACCGGTCCAGGCTTCCTCCTCGGGGTAGTACTCGGCCCCGATCCAGTACCGGGCCTGCAGGGTCTGGCCGCCTTCGAACACCGAGCACACGGCCTCTCCCCCGCGCACCGGGTAGCCCAGGGTGCGGCAGCGGGCGAGGACGTGGTTCACCTGCTCGAACCGCCCGCCGGAGTAGTCGCTGACACTGTCGCCGGTGAGCCCGTCCGGCCGCGCGAACGTCTGCCGGAACAGCTGCTGCACCCCCTGCTCAACGCCCAACTCCGCCGCGAACTCCCGCAGGTCGTCGAGGTCGTCGAGCAACACAGGGTGCGGCAGCGCCACCGTCTCCGGCCCCACCCACACGGTGTCGCCGTCGAGGGTGACCACCCCGAGCCCCCGCTCAGGATCGGCGTCCCGCAAGAACCCCACCTCGTCACCGGCGACAACCACGACATCACGCAACGCGGCCGCCCAGGCACTGTCCGCCCACACCCGCGCGATCAGCGCCACCGGCACCGGCAACGACCTGGCCAGCCAGGTGTCCACAGTGGAGAGGCAGTCGCCCTGGTGCCGGTCGAGCCACTCCACCAACTGCCGCAGCCGAACGACCTCGGGGTCCTCCTTCAGCGCCGCGGGCACCGCCCCCAACACCTTCCCCTTGGCGTTGCGGCACTGGACCTTCCCGCCCTCAACCCGAACCTGATACCCACCCGCCGCATCAACCCACCCCACGACGCCCACCCCTACGTGTCGAATCGCACCCTGATCGCCGACACCCTAGCGACCCCCACCGACACTCCCCGACTCCGTCCGCTGTGGATCGTGGGTCACGCTCGGCCGCCTACCACCACCATCGATTCAGCGCACACCCCGAGCCACCGCGCGCAGCTCGGAGGACCACTCCCCCGCGTGGTCAGCCCGGCGGCCTCACGCACGATGGCGACCCGGACCGCCCGCTCCGGATCCCCGTCAATGAGCATCTCAGCCGCCACCAGGTGCTTACCAACCAACTCAGCCAACGACTTGGGCAGACCACGCAGCCCCGCCCTGGCCTCTACATCAAGCGCGGAATAGTCAGCACCCTCAGGCAGCTTCGGCCCCGGGTGCCCCAGACCAGAGATCCCGGACCCTCACCACACCCCTTTTTGCAAGCCCCCCGAGCGGGTCCACAGCCCCCACCCTCTCCGGGGGGCGTCCCTGGTCCAGTCTACCGACCCCTGCCGACAGTTGATCTTGTCGAGG
The DNA here is from genome assembly GCF_016907695.1 of Actinokineospora baliensis. Lineage (NCBI taxonomy): Bacteria > Bacillati > Actinomycetota > Actinomycetes > Pseudonocardiales > Pseudonocardiaceae > Actinokineospora > Actinokineospora baliensis. The sequence goes on from NZ_JAFBCK010000001.1 coordinate 6,851,513, forward strand.
CCCGCTGGAGATCCACATGTGGACAACTTCGGTCGCTGGATCGGGTGAAAGAAAGAGCCGCCCCCGGGGCGAGTGTCCCGGGGGCGGCTGGAGAACCGCGAGGTCAGCCGATCAGGGCGGCGATGTGGTCGACGACCGCGTCCACCGCGATCTCCTCCCGGGACCCGCTCGCCCGGTCCTTCACCTCGAGCACGCCGTTGGCCAGGCCGCGGCCCACGACCACGATCGTCGGGATGCCGAGCAGTTCGGCGTCCTTGAACTTCACGCCGGGTGAGGCTGTGCGGTCGTCCAGCAGGACGTCCACGCCTCGGGCGTTCAGGTCGGCGGCCAACTTCTCCCCGGCCTCGCGCAGGGCGTCGTCCTTGCCCGCGATCACCACGTGCACGTCCGCGGGGGCGACCTGGCGCGGCCAGACGAGGCCGATGTCGTCGAAGGTTTGTTCGGCGATCACGGCCACGAGGCGGGAGACGCCGATGCCGTAGGAGCCCATGGTGATGGTGATGGGCTTGGAGTCGGGGCCGAGGGCGTCGAGGCCGAGGGCCTCGGAGTACTTGCGGCCCAGTTGGAACACGTGGCCGATCTCGATGCCGCGGGCGGCCACCAGGGTTCCGGTGCCGTCGGGGGCGGGGTCGCCCTCGCGGACCTCGGCGGCTTCGATGGTGCCGTCGGGGGTGAAGTCGCGGCCCGCTACCAGGTCGATGACGTGGTGGTCCGACTTGTCGGCGCCGGTCACCCAGGCCGTGCCGGTGACCACGCGGGGGTCGACGAGGTAGCGGACGCCGTTGTCGAGGAGCGCGCGGGGGCCGATGTAGCCCTTCACCAAGAACGGGTTCTTAGCGAAGTCGGCTTCTTCGAGTACCGCGAACTCGGCAGGCGCTAGGGACGCTTCCAGGCGCTTGAGGTCGATCTCGCGGTCACCGGGGACGCCGACGGCGAGCAGGGTCCAGTCGGTGGCGCCGGGGAGGCGAACCTTGAAGAGGACGTTCTTCAGGGTGTCCGCGGCCGTGAACTCGCGCCCCAGGTCCGCCTTGTTGAGGAAGTCGACCAGGGAATCGATGGTCGGCGTGCCGGGCGTGTTGTGGACCTGCGAGTCGGGCAGGCCGGCGAGGTCGCGGGCAGGAGGCGCGGGCGTGACCACAGCCTCGACGTTGGCGGCGTAGTCGGAGTCGGTGCTGCGGACGAAGGTGTCCTCGCCGATGGGAACCTCGGCGAGGAACTCTTCGGACGCTGAGCCGCCCATGGCGCCGGACGTCGCCTTGACGATGACGTAGCGCAGACCAAGGCGGTCGAAGATGCGCACATAGGCGGCCCGGTGCGCGGCGTAGCTCTCGGCCAGGCCCTCGTCTGTGAGGTCGAAGGAGTAAGAGTCCTTCATCAGGAACTCGCGCCCGCGCAGGATGCCCGCGCGGGGGCGCGCTTCGTCGCGGTACTTGTTCTGGATCTGGTAGAGCCAGAGGGGGTAGTCCTTGTAAGAGGAGTACTCGCCCTTCACCGTAAGAGCGAACAGTTCCTCGTGCGTCGGACCGAGTAGGTAGTCGCCGCCCTTGCGGTCCTTGAGGCGGAACAGGTTGGGGCCGTACTCGGTCCACCGGTTGGTCGCCTCGTAGGGCTCGCGGGGTAGCAGCGCGGGGAACTGGATCTCCTGCGCCCCCATCGCGTCCATCTCTTCGCGGACGACCGCCTCGACCTTGCGCAGCACCCGCAGACCGAGCGGCAGCCAGGAGTAGACGCCCGGGGCAACCCGGCGGACGTAGCCTGCGCGGACCAGCAGCTTGTGGCTGGGCACCTCCGCGTCGGCCGGGTCCTCGCGCAGGGTACGCAGGAACAGCGTCGACATCCTGGTGATCACGGTAATGCTCCTCGTGTCGGGCGGGTGCCCATAGAGCGTAGTGACCTGCCGCTGGTCAACGCATCTGGGTTCGGCCAGGCTCGATGACCCGTTCCTCGGTGACGATCGCCGTGACCAGGTCGGCAGGGGTGACGTCGAAGGCGTAGTTGAGTGCGCGTGTGCCTACTGGCGCCGTGCGGACCCCACCGAACCCGGTGACCTCCTCCTCCGACCGCACCTCGATGGTGATGGCACCACCGTCCGGGGTGGCCATGTCCACGGTGGACTCGGGGGCGGCGACTACGAACGGGATGCCCGCGCGAGCCGCTGCCAACGCCAGTGGATAGGTACCGATCTTGTTGACGACGTCGCCATTGGCGGCGATCCGGTCGGCACCCACGACCACGGCGTGCACCAATCCGTTCGCGATGACCGAGGGGCCAGCCGAGTCGACAACGAGCGTGTGCGGCACCCCCATCTGGGCGAGCTCCCAAGCGGTGATCCGCGCGCCTTGTAGCAGCGGCCGAGTCTCATCCGCATAGACGTGCCCGAGCTTGCCCCGCTCGTGCAACGCGCGCAGGACCCCTAGCGCGGTACCCCACTCGACGCACGCGAACGCTCCGGCGTTGCAGTGCGTGTGGGCGTTGACCGGGCCGGTGATCCGCGCTGTCAGCCAATCGGCGCCGCGGTGCGCCAGTGCCCAGTTGAGCTTGACGTCGTCCTCTAGGACGGTGATCGCCTCCACGACCGCCTCCGGGATGCCCTCGGACAGTTTGGCCAGGACCCGGTCCACCCCCCACGCGAGGTTGACCGCGGTCGGGCGGGCGGCTCTGATCTCGGCAGCGGCGGCAACGGGATCCGCTGTGGACAACGCGGCCAACGCCACGCCGAGAGCGCCCGCGACCCCGAGCGCGGGCGCACCGCGCACGGCCAGGGTGCGGATCGCGGTCACGAGTTCGGGAACAGTGCGTAGCTCGCGGATGACGATTTCGTCGGGGAGTCGGGTCTGGTCGACGATGACGATGTGGTCGGACTGCCAATCGATGGTGCGCACGGTTCCATGATTGTCGGTCCCCGCCGCTACCGTGCCGGGTATGAGCATTGGTATCGCAGGTGTGACCATCGATTGCGCCGACCCGCGTGGTCTGGCCGGGTTCTGGACGCAGGCGCTGGGCTACGAGGTGGCGCAGGACTTCGGCGGCGAGTTCGTGTTCCTGGGCCCGCCGGGCGGGCGGCAGGGCGAGGGGGTGTGGGTCGGGCTGCAGAAGGTGCCGGAGGGGCGCTCCGGCAAGAACCGGGTGCACCTCGACTTCACCGCCGCCGACCGGCCCGCCGAGGTGGCGCGGCTGGTGGGCCTGGGCGCGGTCGAGGCGGGTGAGCACTCCGTCCCCGGGTTGACCTGGACGGTGCTGCACGACCCGGAGGGCAACGAGTTCTGCGTGGGGTCGGCCAACGGCTAGTCCTGGGCGCGGGCGGTGAGGTGCCTGCGTTCTTGGGCGCTGGTGGCGTGCTTGGCCGCCTCGCGGTAGTTCGACCGGGCCCCGGCCCGGTCACCGGCGAGGTCGAGCAGGTGGGCCCTGGTCGCGTAGAGCCGGTGGTTGCGGGCGAGCCGCTTGTCCGAGGCCACCGCCTCCAGCAGCTCCAGGCCCGCCGCCGGACCTGCGGTCATCCCGACGGCGACCGCGCGGTTGAGGGTGACCACGGGGTTCGGCGCGATCCGTTCCAGCAGTTGGTAGAGGCCCGCGATCTGCGGCCAGTCGGTGTCGGCGGCGGTCTCGGCCTCGCTGTGCACGGCGGCGATCGCGGCCTGCAGCTGGTACGGGCCGACCCGGCCGCGCGCGAGTGCCGAGGTGATGAGCGCGATGCCCTCGGTGATCGCGGCGCGGTCCCAGCGGGTGCGGTCCTGCTCGGCGAGTGGCACCAGCTCACCCGAGGCGTCCAGCCGGGCCGGCCGGTGCGAGTCGGTGAGCAGCATCAGCGCGAGCAGCCCGGCGACCTCGGTGTCCTCGGGCAGCAGGCAGTGCAGCCAGCGGGTCAGCCGGATCGCTTCGTCCGACAGCGCGGGTGCGGTCAGGTCGGTGCCGTCGGTGCTGGTGTGGCCCTCAGTGAACACCAGGTAGAGCACGTGCAGCACGCCGTCGAGCCGGTCGGCGCCCGCCGTGCCGAAGCCGACCTGCCTGATCGTCTGCTTGGCGCGGCTGATCCGCTGCGCCATGGTCGCTTCCGGGACCAGGAACGCCGCCGCGATCTGCGCGGTGCTCAACCCGCCGACGGCGCGCAGGGTCAGCGCGATCCGCGAGGACGCGCTGAGTTCCGGGTGGCAGCACAGGAACAGCAGTTGGAGCGAGTCGTCGAGGTCGGGGACCGCGGGCGGCTCGGACCGCGCGGCCAAGTCGTCGTCTTCGCGGCGCTTGCGCGACACCTCCGACCGCACGTGGTCGACCAGCCTGCGCGAAGCGACGGTCACCAACCACGCGCGCGGGTTGTCCGGGGTGCCCTCGGTCGGCCACTGCGTGGCCGCCGCCAGCAACGCCTCCTGCACGGCGTCCTCGGCCCCGTCCATCCAGCCGTGGCGGCGCACCAGGGCGGCGAGGACCCGCGGCGCGAGTTCGCGCAGCAGGTCCCCCTCAACCCCGGTCACGCGGACTCGTGCAGGACCGGCCACACCTCGACCGGCGTCTCGTCGGCCCACGGCATGTCCGCGGCGATCTGCTCGGCCCGCTCCTGGCTGTCCACGTCCAGCAGGTACAGGCTGGCGATGTACTCCTTGGTCTCCAGGTAGGGCCCGTCGGTGACCGCCGAAGCGCCCCCGTCGCGGCGGACGAGGCGGGCCATGACGGCGTCGGCCAGGCCGTAGGCGCCGATCAGTTCGCCGGTCTCGCGGTAGCGGGTGTTGAACGCCTCCTGCTTGGCGATCGCCTCCGGCCACTGGTCGGCGGGGATGGCGTCCCACTTCTCCTGGTTGCCGTAGACGAGCATCAGGTACTTCATCCGGGTCTCCCTCTGTCCTGCGGCGGCCTCGGCGGCTCGCCTTCGCCCTGGAGTCGGAGCGGTGACGACACCCTCGACATCGATCGGCGGACTTTTTTTCTCGTGCCCCGATGTCGAGCGACGCGGCCTGGCTCCGACCCCAGGGTGTCCGAGCCGACAACCGAGGAGCCCCGATGACCGCCACCGCACTCTCCCCCGCGACCACCCGCCCCCTCTGGCTGGTCAGCGCCACCGCAGGCCTCGCAGCCGCCGCGGCGACCGAAGTGTACGGACTGCTCGCCCGCGCCACGGGCATCCCGATGGCCGCAGGCAACATCGGCGCCGACACCGCCGAACCGATCACCGTCGGCATGTTCGCGATGGGCACGGCGATCAGCGTGTTCTGGGGAACCGTGCTGGCACTGCTGTTCGCCCGCTTCGCCCGGAACGCGGCCCGAACCTACCTGCGGACCACGATCGTCCTGACCGCCCTGTCCCTGGCAGGCCCGCTAGCCGCCGCCGACACAGCGACATCGACCAAGGCCATGCTCATCCTCGCCCACCTCCTCGCCGCCGCCATCGTCATCCCCCCAATCACCCGCCACCTAGCCCGTTGACCCACAACCCAGCCATCCTTCCCCCTCTTTCCACAACCCAGCCACCTCTTCCCCGCACAATCCACAACCCGCCCAATCCTCAACACCGCCACACAACGCCCAAAGGCAGAAAGGCAGAAAGGCCCACCCCCAGTTGGGGTGGGCCTTTCTGCAGTCGAGTGTGGTGTTACCGGTTGCGGTCGGTGTTCACGCGGCGGTCGCCGTCGCGCCAGTTGCGGGTGGATCCGGAGCCAGCGCGGTTGCCACCCTCGCGGGGGGTGAACTCGCGGCGCGGGGCGGCGTCGCGGTCGCCGTACTCGCGGGGGCGGCGCTCGCCGCCGTCACGCGGACCGCGGGCGCGGAAGCCGGAACCACCGTCACGGGCACCGTCGCCGCGGACGCCACCAGTGCGGGGAGCACCGTCACGGGAGTTGCCCCGGTAGCCGCCGCCCTCGCCGCGGTACCCACCGTTGTCACGGTAACCACCGCCGTCGCGGAGGCCGCCGTTGTCCCGGTTGCCGTACTCGCGGTTCTCGCGGGGCGCCCGGTCGCGGCTGGGGCCCGAGTCGCGGAAGTCGCGGGTGCGGTGGTCGCGGCTGGCGTCGCGGGGGTGGCCCTCGTTGCGCTCGGCGCCGCGGCTGGTGCCCCGGCTCTCGCGCGGGCCACGGCCCTCCGACCCGCCGGTGCGGCGGCGGAACTCGCCACCGGTGCGGCGAGCGGTGTGACCGGTGCGCGGCGCGCGGACCGGCGGGGCCTTCTCCACGACCGGCTCACCGCTGGGCACGCGGGCGCCGGTGATGCGGATCAGCTCCGCGTCGCCGGGGCGGACCTTGGTGTGCTCGGGCTTGACGCCCGCCTTGTCGGTGAGCCGGACGACGCCGCGGCGCTGGTCGTGGGTGACGACGGTCACCACGGTGCCCGCCTCGCCCGCGCGGGCGGTGCGGCCTGCGCGGTGCAGGTAGTCCTTGGGGTCCGCGGGCGGGTCGACGTGCACGACCAGGCTGACGCCGTCGACGTGGATGCCGCGGGCGGCGACGTCGGTGGCAACCAGGACGGGGGTGTCGCCCTCGCGGAACTGGCTGAGCACGCGGTTGCGCGCGCCCTGGGTCTTGCCGCCGTGCAGCGCGCCCGCGCGGACCCCGACCGAGCGCAGCTTGTCGGCGAGCCGGTCCACGTGGTGCTTGGTGCGCACGAACATGATGGTGCGGCCGTCGCGGGCCGCCATCTCGGTGATCACGTCGGCCTTGTCCTGCTTGGACACCAGGAGCATGTGGTGCTCCATGGTGGACACGCTGGCGGTCGGGTTGTCCACCGAGTGCGTCACCGGGTCGGTCAGGTAGCGCTTGACCAGTTGGTCGACGTCGCCGTCGAGGGTGGCCGAGAACAGCAGCACCTGGCCGTCGCGGTCGGTGAGGTCGAGGATCTCGCGGACCTGCGGCAGGAAGCCCATGTCGGCCATCTGGTCGGCCTCGTCGATCGCGCTGAAGCGGACCGAGTCGAGCACGCAGGTGCCCTGCCGGACGTGGTCCGACAGCCGACCGGGGGTCGCGATGAGCAGGTCGACGCCGCGGCGCAGCGCCTCGGCCTGACGCGGGAAGGACATGCCGCCGACCGCGGTGCGGCACCAGAGGCCCAGCGAGCGGGCCAGCGGGGTCAGCGCGTCGCTGACCTGCAGCGCGAGCTCGCGGGTCGGGACCAGCACCAGCGCGCGGGGGCGCAGCGGCTTGGCCTCGCCATCGGCGAGGCGGGCGAGCAGCGCGAGGCCGAACGCCAGGGTCTTGCCGGACCCGGTCTGCGCGCGGCCGAGGACGTCGCGGCCCGCGAGCGCGTCGGGCAGGGTGGCGGCCTGGATCGGGAACGGCTGGTCGATGCCCGCTTCGGTCAGCGCGCGCAGCAGCGGCCGGGGCAGACCCAGGTCGGCGAAGGTGACCTCGGAGGTCTCGAACCGGCCCTTGCCGCTCTGGCGGTGGCGCAGCTTGCGCTCGCCAGCGTCGTCGGCCGGGTCATTCGAGGTCAGGGCGGTTGTGGGCACAGCGGAGTCGAGCAACGGAGTCCTCTCCGGACGATGGCACGTCTCAGGAGGCTCCGCCCTCTTCGCAGGAGGCCGGCAGGCTATCGCAGGACGAGCCCGGCGCGTGTGTCACGCCGTCGGGTGGTGTGGCATCGGCTGTGTGTCCCGGAGCCTCAGGTCGGCTCCGCGCACGATGCCCCACAACTCTACCCGACGGCGTGACGGGTACCCGCAAGGCGGGAGCTGGATCACGTATTCGTGAGCTATCCCAGCCCGGCGACGTCGATCAGGTGAGCGGTCAACGCACCCGGGTCGACGACGTGGTCGGGCAGGCCGCGGCCTGCGAACCACCGCGCGATGTTGGCGACGTCGCGGGCGAGGAACTCCTGGCCCGCCGGGTTGGCGACGATGTCGACGACCTGCGGGAGGTCGATCAGCATCAGGTGCCCCTGGTGGACCAGGACGTTGTAGGCGGACAGGTCGCCGTGGGTCATCCGGTGCGCCGCGAACAGCTCCAGCGCGGCGACCAGTTGCTCCCACAGCTCCCGCAGCTCGTCCGGCTCCGGCTTGGTCTGGGCCAACCGCGGCGCGCCTTGCCGGTCGGCGTCGGACAGGAACTCCAGCAGGAGTTCGGTGCCGTCGCGCTGCACCGGGTACGGCACGGGCGCGCCGACCGACCACAGCCGCGACAACGCCGCGAACTCCGCGACGGCCCACTGCTCGGCGATCAGGTTGCGCCCGAAGACCGTGCGGTTGGCGATGGCCCGGCTCTCCCGGGACCGGCGCATCCGCCGCCCCTCGAGGTAACCGGAGTCGCGGTGGAACAACCGGTGCTCGCCGCTGCGGTAGCGCTTGGCGGCCAAAAGGCACCCCTGACCGCCGGGCACCGCGCGTTCGATGACGAACACGTCGGCTTCCTTGCCGGTCTTGAGGACACCCAACTCGGTGTCCGCCGCACCGTCGTCGGTGACCAGCCAGTCCGGCCGGGGGTGGGGCCCTTGCTCGCTGTCGCCCCACGTGGACCAGCGGTCCGCGCCCGCGGGGAGTTCTTGGGCAGCGGTGTAAGCGTCCTCGCGGACGCGCGCCAACCGGACCCGCTCGGCTTCGGTGAGCCTGCCGGACCGCTGGGGCTGGGGGTCATCGTCAAAACGCCGCCGCCGCATCTTGGCCGAACGAGGGGCGTCGTCATCGTCGAGAAAGTCGTGCTCGCGCACTGGGTGGGACTCCTTGGTCGGGAAGGACCGCCCCACCGCGCGATCAGCCGAGTGGGGCGGGTGGACGGGACAGAGCCGCGCCCACAGGGACGTTCTTGGTCACCGGACACCTCCCTGTCTCTCCACCGGCTTCTTCCCACCGGTCGCTACTGCCGCAGAGTGTGCCGGGAGCGGCCGGGGCGGGGCAACCGATTTATTTCGGGGCTGGGGTCGTCTTGATCGCTGGGGTGCGGGTGGGCCGGTTGGTCGCGAGTCGGGGGCAACGCGACGGACGCGGGCACCTTTGCCCGCAATGACTTCGGGCCGGGGTTGTCCAAGGTCGAGAACGCCGTGACCTGGTCGCCCGCTCCGGACGGGCGACATTCCTTCACCCGATCCAGCGACAGAAGTTATCCACATGTAGATCTTCGAAGCCGCGCATCAAGATCAACTGTCGGCGGGGCCTAGTAGACTGGCCCAGGGACGCCCCCCGGAGAGGGTGGGGGCTGGACCCGCTCGGAAGGCGCGGAGCGCGGTGGCGGTGGCGGAGCCAAGCGCAGCGCGGGCGAGCGGGCAGAGCCAAGCGCAGCGCGGGCGAGCGGGCAGAGCCAAGCGCAGCGCGGGCGAGCGGGCAGAGCCAAGCGCAGCGCGGGCGAGCGGGCAGAGCCAAGCGCAGCGCAGGCGGAGGTGCGCCGGGGGTAGCGGGGTTGGGGTGTGGCGAGGGCAGCGGGTGCGGGGTGTTGTGGCGTAGTGGGCTCAGGGGGCGGGGTTAGAGGGAGACGATGAGGTCTAGGGCGGTGGGGGTGGTTCGGTCCAACCGTAGGCCTGCGGCGGCGGCTACTGAGATGACTGTTCGGAGGGAGCCGGGTTCGCGGGGGGCTGTGGCCAGGGCGGCGGCTAGGCGGCCTTTGTAGGCCTTGTTGAAGTGGCTCACGGTCTTGCGGCGGCCTTGGCCGTCTTCGGTGACTACGCGCACGGTGATGGCGGAGGGCGCGGCGGCGAGGTTGGCGTAGGTGCCGGAGCGGAGGTCGATCACCAGGTCGTCCACTGTGGACAGGGTTTTCTCCAGGGGCGTGCGCCAGAGGGGGCGCAGGGGGCCCAGGGCGGGGATGACCGATCCGCCGGAGAGGCGGTAGGTGGGGATGGGGTCGTCGGCGCGGAGTAGGCCGAAGAGGGCTGAGGCGACGGCTAGGCGCTTGTTGGCTCGGCGGCGTTCGGGCTTGGTGAAGGACTTGATCGCCATGGCGTCGTAGAGGACGCCGGTGTAGCGGTCCAGGGCGGGGCGGGTGGGGCCGGTGAACAGGGCCGCGTTGCGCCGCACCTCGTCGGCTTGGCGTTCGGACAGGCCGAGGGCGGCGAGGCCGGCAGGCACGTCGCCGGCGAGGTCGACCAGGGCTGCGGCGACGCGGTCGCGGACCGGGGTGAGCTCGGGGAACGACAACGCCGCCAGGTCGAGGGCGGGACCGTCGCCGCCGTCGCTCTTGGTCTCGGAAGGGGGGAGCAGCACGAGCACCCGCAGAGCGTAGAGAAAACCGGTCGAGCGGGCCGTCCCGGGTGACCTACCCTCCCGATTTGTGGACCTGACCTGGCGATCCCTCGAGGACTCCGACGCGGCGGCCTGGGTGCGGCTGATGGCCGACGTGGAGGCGGTCGACAAGATCGACGAGCACAGCGGGCCGGACGACTACGCCAAGCTGATCGGCGAGACCGTCCCCGAGGACACCATCGCCGTGCTCGACGGCGACACCCTGGTCGGCTACGGGCTGGCGTTCGGCAGGCCGGGCGCGGTCGAGGTCAACAAGATCCGCCTGATCGCCGACGTGGCGCCGTCGCACCGGCGGCGCGGGGTGGGCACCGAACTGGTCCGGCGGCTGCACGACTGCGCGCGGGCCAGGCACGAGCGCACCTTCCCCGGCTTGCGCTTGCAGTCGATCGTCCCGGTGCACGAGCGCAACACCGACCTGGCGACCGTCATGACCGCCGCCGGGTACACGCCGTCGCGGTGGTTCTTCGACATGCGGGCCAAGCTGACCGACGACCTGCCGCGCATCCCGCTGCCCGAAGGGTTCACCCTGGAGCGGTACCGGCCCGAGTTCTCCGAGCCGCTGCGGCTGCTGCGCAACGACACCTTCGCCGAGCACTGGGGCTCCACGGACGTCGACATCCCGTTCTGGGAGGCGCACTTCGTGAAGACGCCGCCGTTCGAGCCGACGCTGAGCGCCCACCTGCGCGACGACGCGACCGGTGAGCTCGCGGCGTTCGTCTTGACCCAGCAGTTCGCCGCGGACACGGCCGCCCGCGGCTACAAGGAACTCTGGGTCGCCGATGTCGGCACCCGTACCGCGTGGCGCGGGCGCGGTCTGGCCACCGCCCTGCTGTCGACGCTGCTGAACGACGCCAAAGCCGAGGGTTTCGCGTCGTCCGGTCTCAGCGTCGACGCGGACAACCACACCGGGGCGCTAGGGGTTTACGAGCGCGCGGGCTACACGGTCGCTTCGAAGTGGACTCACTACACGCTGCCCCTCGACGACTAGAGGAGAGAAAGTTGGGGCTCCTCCGCGCGTGGGGCGGGCACACGGAGTTCAAAGGCGGCGGTTGTGAGCGCGTGGCGACGGAGTAATGGGGCCACGCGAGTGGCAAGGGCGCTCCTATAGGACTGGGCGGCGTAGCTGGAACGGCCGTAGATCCGGCGGTACAAGGGGACCAGGTGGGGGTGTTCCCGGGCCAGCCACGCGGCGAACCACTCCCGGGCACCGGGGCGGACGTGCAGCGCGGTGACCATGACCGTGGTCGCGCCCGCGGCGGCGATCTGCTCGAAGAGGGCGTCTAAGTGCTCTTCCGAGTCGGTCAGGCCGGGCAGGACCGGCGCCACGGCGACCGAGCAGGGGATGCCCGCCTCGGTGAGCTTGCGGACCAGTTCGAGGCGGGCTTGGGGGGACGCCGTGCCGGGCTCCAGGGAGTGCTGGAGTTCGCGGTCCAGCAGGGCGATCGACACCCCCAGCGACACCGGGACGTCCGCGTTCACCGCGCGCAGCAACGGGATGTCCCTGGCCAGCAGCGTGCCCTTGGTCAGGATCGAGAACGGGGTGCCGTGCTTGGCGAGGGTGTTGATGATGCCGGGCATGAGCCGGTAGCGGCCTTCGGCGCGCTGGTACGGGTCGGTGTTGGTGCCCATGGCCACGTGCGCGCGGTCCCACCTCGGCGAGGCCAGTTGTCGCGTGAGGACCTGGGGTGCGTTGACCTTGACGACGATCTGGGTGTCGAAGTCGCGGCCCGCGTCGAGGTCCAGGTAGGTGTGGCTGTTGCGGGCGAAGCAGTTGTGGCTGACCACGCCGTTGGCGATGAAGTCGCCGGTGCCGGTGGTGATGTCGAACAGGGGCAGGTCCAGGCCGAGCGGTTCGACGGAGACGACCCCCAGGCGGGCGCCGGACTTGATGGCGGCGTCATCGATGGAGCGCTTCTCGGTGGCCGCCGGGTCCGTGGTGTGGAAGAGGCGCAGGTGCTCGGACAGGCCGCCGTCGACGCGGATGCAGGCCTTGCCGCCGGGGGCGCGGCGTGATTCCCGCGCGTAGGCGAAGCCGAAGGACTCAAGGGCCTCGACCACGGCGGCCAAGGTGCGGCTGCCCAGGTTCGGCAGGCGGAGGATGCGGTGCGAGAACGTGCCGTCGGCGTCGAAGACGCCAGCCAGCAGACCCTTGCGCCACTCGTCTGTCGGCGTGCGCGGCCACTCGACCGGCAGGGTCAGGGCCAGGTCGCCGGTGAGGTACTCCGTCACCCGCGCCGCCGCCCGCGCCGACTCGGTGACCGTGCCGTCGCCCCGGGCGATGCCCGCGAGGTAGCCGCGGCGGTAGTCGGCGGTGTCCTTGGGCGGCGGCGCGAACCGGCCGGTGCCCATGAGCTTGTTGCCGACCGTCAGGTGTGGGCGGCGGTCGGCGCCGGAGATCTCGCCGGTGACGTGCTTCCAGCCGCGCTCGGTGAGGAACCGGTGGTCGCCGCTGGCGATGAGCTGGGTGCCGTCGACGAGGGTGACCCGGTAGGCGGTTTTGACCGTCGACCAGTGGTCCAGGACCTCGGTGGGCACGTAGTGCCGGTAGCTGCCGCGGCGCTCGGTGCCGTAGACGCGGTCGCCGACTTTGAGCTCCGACAGCGGCTTGGTGCCGCCGTCGGCCATGAGGATCGGTGTGTCGCCGTGCAGGCAGTAGCTGCAGGCGTGCGTGCAACCCCGGTACGGGTTGACCGTCCAGCGGAACGGCATCGGCGACCCCTCTGGAACCCGGTTCAGGACGGACTTGGCCAGCACCTCGTGGAACACCACCCCGGCGAACTCGGGCGTGCGGACACTGCGCACCAACCCGGGCATGCCGGGCAACACCTGCTCTCCCCCTCGTTGCGCAGCGCTCTCCCCCGTCGCCTCGACCCGCTGCCGTTCCCATCGCACCCGTCCATTCGAACATGCGTTCGAACGCGGCGCAACCAGTTCTCCCCGATCGGGGGGCGACTGGCACGATGTCGCGGTGCACGACTGGGAGACCCAGCCGATCCCGCGGGTAACCGAGGAGGAGCCGGCGGAGCGCGACAGCGCCAATACCGGCCATGGCCACGGCCACCACGGCCCTGCGACCCCGGCGTCTCCCCGCGTGCGGAAACTCCTCCTCGCCCTCTTGGCGCCCTTCGCCCTGGCGGCCGTAGTGGGCATGGTGTTGCTCTACCCGACTGGAGACGGCCCGGAGACCCGCGGCCAGCAAGCGGTGTCAGGGTCGATCACAGCGGCCGAGGCAGGCCCGTGCGGCAACGGCGACACCTCCGCGGATCAATGTCTTACGGTCACCGTGGAGATGACCGACGGCACGGCCAAGGGCAGCGACATCCGCACCTCGGTGCCGATCGAGCCGAGCACCCCGCGGTTCGCGGTGGGCGATGACGTCGTGCTCGCCTACAACGGCGGGGATCCTCTTAGTGGCGGCTCGTACCAACTGGTCGACTTCCAACGCGGCCTGCCACTAGGCGTCCTGGCTGCCCTCTTCGCGGTCGCGGTCCTTGTGCTGGGACGCTGGCAAGGGTTGAAGGCGTTGGTGGCGCTGGGTCTGAGTTTCGCGGTCTTACTGCTTTTCGTGCTTCCCGCGATTCTCGCTGGGGAGAACCCGCTGCTCGTGGCGATCGCGGGTGCGGGCGTCATCATGTTCGCGGTCCTGTACCTGACCCACGGCTTGTCCGCGCGGACCTCCACAGCGGTCCTGGGCACGATGGTCAGCCTCGCCCTGATCGGCGTGCTCAGCGCGGTGTTCAGCGCGGCGACGAAGCTCACCGGCCTCGACGACCAGACCGCCACCCTGCTCGGGTCGCTCGGCCACGGCATCGACACCCGGGGCTTGCTGCTGGCCGGGATCGTCATCGGCGCCCTTGGCGTCCTCGACGACGTCACGGTCACCCAGACCAGCGCCGTGTGGGAGCTGCGCGCGGCCAACCCGGCCCTGGGTTGGCGGGAGCTCTACGCCGCGGGCCTGCGCATCGGCCGCGACCACGTGTCGTCGGCAGTGAACACGCTCGTCATGGCGTACGCGGGTGCCGCGCTGCCGGTGCTGCTGTACTCGTCGCTGTCAGGCGTGGGTCTGGGGACCGTGCTTGAGTCGCAGACGATCGCCCAGGAGATCGTGCGGACCCTGGTGGGCAGCATCGGCCTAGTGGCCGCTGTGCCGGTCACTACGGCCGTGGCGGCGTTGGTGGCGGTGCGGGAACCGGCGCTCAGTCCAGCGAGGCCACGAACCGGGTGATGGCTTCGGGGCGCAGCCTCTGGGCGAGCTTGCCCGTCGGCGCGAGCGACCCGAGCCGGAACAACGGCCGCTCCGGTGCCGCCTCGCCCTTGGCCTCGGCGCGCAACTGAGCGACCAGCAGCTGCGAGAAGACCAGCCCGGCCGGGTTCTCGCTGCCCGCGAGGGCGTCGGCGAGCTTGCGCAGCACCAGGATGCCCAGCTCGCGGCCGCCGGTGCCGGAGTACATCGCCAGCGCCAGGTTGATCGAGGTGTTCTTCTGCCCGACCAGCAGGCCGACGGTACGGATGCCGCGCACGTCGGTGACCAGCAGCTCCAGGCGGTCGGCAGCGCGCAGGTCCACCGACTTGGTGCCGATCGTGCGGGCCAGCAGCGTCGTGCCGTCGCGTAGCCACAGCGTGCGGCGACCTGAGGCCCACGAGAGCAGTAGCAGCAGGACAACCACTACGCCCGCGGTGATGAGCCCCGCGGCCTGCCCGCCAATGAGCCCGACGATCCCGCCTAGGGCGGCGCCGAGGATAAGAGCGACCACGAAGGACAGCAGGCTGCGGCGACGGCTGGGCTCGGTGAGGGTGAGCGGGATCAGGTCGGGCTCGGCCATGTCAGATCCCCCTGCCGCGACCGCGGTGGGCGGAAGAGGGGTCGGACAGGTCGACCAGCCCGGTCAGGAACGGGTTGCTGACCCGCTCGCGGCCGATGGTGGTGGTCGGGCCGTGGCCGGGCAGCACGACCGTCTCGTCGTCCAACTCCAGCAGCGTGCGCAGGGTCTCCGTCATCCGGGCCATGGAGCCGCCCGGCAGGTCTGTGCGCCCGATGGAGCCCGCGAACAGCGTGTCGCCGGAGAAGAGCAGGTGGCCGCCCTCCTCGGTGGTGTGGGCGAAGCTGACCGACCCGTCGGTGTGCCCGGGGGTGTGCCGCACCGTCAGCTTCAAGCCCGCGAGGTCGAGCTCGGCCTGGTCGTGCAGTTCGCGGACCTCGCTCGGCTCGCGCATGGTCAGCGGGCCGAAGAACCGGGCGGCCTCGTCGCTCATGCCGCGCAGGGGGTCGCTGAGCATGTAGCGGTCGTCCGGGTGGATCCAGGCGGGCACGTCGTTGCCGTCGCACACCGGTGTGACCGAGAAGGTGTGGTCGAGGTGCCCGTGGGTCAGCACGACAGCGACCGGGGACAGCCGGTGCTCGCGCAGGGCCTCCACCAACGGCTCTTCAGCGTCCTGACCTGGGTCTACGACGACGCAGGGGCCGCCGTCGGACGGCGCGATCAGGAAGCAGTTGGCCTGGAAGGCGCCTGTCGGGAAGCCGACGACGAGCACGGGTGGACCTCCGGGTCGCGGATTCTTGGCTTCTTCTCAGCCTAGTGGGGCCTACCTCCACGCGGTTCTTACCGGGGGTCCCCATAGACTGCGCGCCAGCCAGGATGAGGTCATGTAGGAGGGTGCGAGGTGCCGAGCAACCAGCAGCGCCGGGAGGCGGCCAAGCGGAAGCTGGAGCGCCAGCTCGCGAACAGGGTCGAGCGCGCGCGAAAGCGGCGCATCGTCGGGGTGATCAGCACCGTCGTCGGCGTGATCGCGGTCGTTGGCCTCGTCTACTGGCTGGCCAACATCGGCGGTGACGACAGCACGACCGACACCGCCTCGTCGAACACGGTGGAGACCAGCACGCCGGACACCCCGCCGGACACGCCTGCGAACATCCCGACGGAGCTGGCAGCGGTGCCCAAGCGGACCGCCCCGCTGCCCGCGAAGGTGACCTGCGAGTACCCGGCCGAGGCGGACAAGCCCGCGGCCAAGCCCGCGCAGGCGCCGGGGACCAAGGACATCTCCAGCGAGGGCACCGCCACCGCGACGCTGACGATCAACGGCGCCGAGGTCAAGGCGACCCTGGACCGCGCGCTCGCGCCGTGCACGGTGAACAGCTTCACCAGCCTGGCCAAGCAGGGGTACTTCAACGACACCCCGTGCCACCGGCTGACCACCAGCGCTGGCCTGCAGGTGCTGCAGTGCGGTGACCCGTCGGGCACCGGCAGCGGCGGCCCGGGCTACAGCTTCGACGACGAGGTCTTCCCGGAGATCAAGTACGGCCGCGGCCTGCTGGCCATGGCGAACGCGGGCAAGAACCCGGACACCAACAAGGGCACCAACGGCAGCCAGTTCTTCATCGTCTACGGCACCGCCGAGCTGCCCGCGAACTACACCGTGTTCGGCCACCTCGACGCCGACAGCATGAAGAAGATCGACGAGATCGCCAAGGCGGGCACGATCTCCCAGGGCAACCCGGGTGACGGCAAGCCGAAGAACGACGTGAAGATCTCCAACGTCGCCGTCGCGTGACCTATAGCGAACAACGCCCGCCCCGGGTTCGGGGCGGGCGTTGTTCGCGTTTAGAGCGAAGCGGGCCTAAGAGGCCGACGTCACCCGGTACACGTCGTACACGCCTTCGACGCTGCGGACCGCCTTGAGCACGTGCCCGAGGTGCTTCGGGTCGCCCATCTCGAAGGAGAACCGGCTCACCGCGACCCGGTCGCGCGAGGTGGTCACCGACGCGGAGAGGATGTTGACCTTCTCGTCCGCCAGCACCTTGGTGACGTCCGAGAGCAGCCGGTGCCGGTCGAGGGCCTCGACCTGGATGGCCACCAGGAACACCGAGGACTCCGAGGGCGCCCACTCGACCGGCAGCAGCCGCTCCGGGGTGCTCAGCAGGTCGTCGGCGTTGGTGCAGTCGGTCCGGTGCACGCTGACCCCGCCGCCGCGGGTGACGAAGCCGAGGATGTCGTCGCCGGGGACCGGGGTGCAGCAGCGGGCCAGCTTGACCCACACGTCGGTGGCGTCCTTGACGATCACGCCCGCGTCGCCGGAGGCGCGCCTGCGGGTGATGGTCGACGGGGTGGCGCGCTCGGCCAGTTCGTCCTCGGCGTGGTCGACCCCGCCGAGCAGGGCGACCAGCCGCTGCACCACGTGCCGCGCGGAGATGTGGCCCTCGCCGACCGCGGCGTAGAGCGAGCTGACCTCCGGGTAGCGCAGCTCGCGGGCCAGCGCGGTCACCGAGTCCGCCGACACCAGCCGCTGCATGGGCAGGCCGACCCGGCGCACCTCCTTGGTGATCGCGTCCTTGCCCGCCTCGATCGCCTCTTCCTTGCGCTCCTTGGCGAACCACTGCTTGATCTTGGCGCGCGCCCTGGGCGAGGCGGCGAAGGCCAGCCAGTCGCGGCTGGGCCCCGCGCCCTCGGCCTTCGAGGTGAAGATCTCGACGACCTCGCCGTTCTCCAGCTTGCGCTCGAGCGCGACCAGCCGACCGTTGACCCTGGCGCCGATGCAGCGGTGCCCGACCTCGGTGTGCACCGCGTAGGCGAAGTCGACCGGCGTCGACCCGGCGGGCAGCGTCTCCACGTCGCCCTTCGGGGTGAACACGAAGATCTCGCGGGTCGCCAGGTCGTAGCGCAGCGACTCGAGGAACTCGCCGGGGTCCGCCGCCTCCCGCTGCCAGTCCAGCAGCTGGCGCATCCAGGCCATCTCGTCGACGTCAACCCCGGCGTGGGTGCCCTTGGTCTCCTTGTACCGCCAGTGCGCGGCGATGCCGTACTCGGCGGTCCGGTGCATCTCGTGCGTGCGGATCTGCACCTCGAGCGGCTTGCCGTCCGGGCCGATCACGGTGGTGTGCAGCGACTGGTACACCCCGAACCGGGGCTGGGCGATGTAGTCCTTGAACCGGCCGGGCATCGGCTGCCACAGCGCGTGCACCACACCCATCGCCGCGTAGCAGTCGCGCACGTCGTCGACCAGGATCCGCACCCCGACCAGGTCGTGGATGTCGTCGAAGTCGCGGCCGCGGACGATCATCTTCTGGTGGATCGAGTAGTAGTGCTTGGGCCTGCCCTCGACCTTCGCGGCGATCCGCGAGGCCTCCAGGTCCGCGCCGAGCTGCCCGATCACCGTCTGCAGGTAGGTGTCGCGCGAGGGCGCCCGGTTGGCCACCAGCCGCACGATCTCGTCGTACTTCTTGGGCTGCAGGATGGCGAAGGCCAGGTCCTCCAGCTCCCACTTGACGGTGGCCATGCCCAGCCGGTGCGCCAGCGGGGCCAGCACCTCCAGCGTCTCGCGGGCCTTCTTGGCCTGCTTCTCCGGCGGCAGGAACCGCATGGTGCGCATGTTGTGCAGCCGGTCGGCGAGCTTGATCACCAGCACCCGGGGGTCGCGGGCCATGGCGATGACCATCTTGCGGATGGTCTCGGCCTCGGCGGCGGTGCCCAGCTGCACCTTGTCCAGCTTGGTGACCCCGTCGACCAGGTGCGCCACCTCGTCGCCGAAGTCCGCGCGCAGCCGCTCGATGGAGTACTCGGTGTCCTCGACGGTGTCGTGCAGCAGCGCCGCGACCAGCGTCGTGGTGTCCATGCCCAGCTCGGCCAGGATCGTGGCGACGGCGAGCGGGTGGGTGATGTAGGGGTCGCCGGACTTGCGCCGCTGGCTGCGGTGCATCTCCTCGGCGACGTCGTAGGCGTGCTGCAGCAGCGCGAGGTCGGCCTTGGGGTGCAGTTCGCGGTGCACCGCGGCCAGCGGTTCGAGGACCTGCTTGACCGGGGCGGCGCGCTGCGCGGTGATCCGCCTGGCCAGCCGCGACCGCACCCGGCGGGTCGCCGACCGCTCGCCATCGGGCGGCGGCGGTACGGCCTCCACCTGCGTCCTCGCGTCGTGGCTCACCCATGGCTCCCGGCGGGTCGGTCGGGTCACGGTGCGACCCGGGTATCGAGAATAACTCCGAAAGCCCCCGTGACCGGGCGGTGGGGCGGCGAAGCGCCCCCCTGGGACGGTGAACGCCAGACGGCCGTACTGCTCACCGCCGCCAACCGACCGCTGGTCCGATCGGGGCGCTAGACCGCGAAGACGGTGTGGACCGGCACGTCGGTGTGGTCCCGGCCGCCGAGGGCGGTGATCTCCAGGACCACCCCGGCACCGAGGACGGTCGCGCCCGCTCGGGTCGCGAGGGCGGCCGCAGCGGTAAGAGAGCCGCCGGTCGCCAGGACGTCGTCGATGAGATAAACGGCAGCACCCGGAGTTAGCACGTCCGCGGGGAGTTCGAAGGTCGCAGTGCCGTACTCGAGCGAGTAGGTCACGCTGTCGGCGACTAGAGGGAGTTTGCCGGGCTTGCGCACGGGGATCACCGCGCGGCCCAGGGCGTGGGCCACCGCGGCACCGAAGAGGAAACCGCGGGCTTCGAGGGCCACAACATGGGTGGTGTCGGCCGGGACCTGCTCGGAAAGCGCGCCGACCACGGCGCGCAGGGCGTCGTGGTCGGCGAGCAGCGTGGTGAGGTCGCGGAACAGGACGCCCGGGGTCGGGTAGTCGGGGACGGCCCGGATGAGGCCGAGCGCCCTGTCCAGCGAGGGGGTCAACGGCGTTTCTTGCCGGTGGGCTTGCCCGCGGGCTTGGCGCCGCGGCGGGCGTCGGTGGCCTTGGGGGTGCGGGCGGGCACGCTGGTGGCGACCGCGTAGGCCCGCTCCCGGCGCAGCTCGGCGTCGAGCGCGTCGTCGTCGGACAGGTCGGTCTCGGCCGCGGCGGACTCCTGGCGGCGGGCCAGGTTCGCCCGGCGCAGGTGCACCCGCTTGGCCTGCTCCTTGAACTTCGGCTCGGTCATCTTCAGGTCCACCAGGATCGGGGTGGCCAGGTAGATCGACGAGAGCACACCGGCGAGCATGCCAGCCAGCTGCACCAGCGCGAGGTCCTGCAGGGTGCCGACGCCCAGCAGCCAGACGCCGACGATGAGCAGGCCGATCACCGGCAGCAGCGCGATCAGCGAGGTGTTGATCGAGCGCATCAGGGTCTGGTTGACCGCGAGGTTGGCCGCCTCGCCGTAGGTGCGCCTGGTCAGCCCCAGCAGGCCCCGGGTGTTCTCCTTGACCTTGTCGAACACCACGACGGTGTCGTAGAGGGAGAAGCCGAGGATGGTGAGGAACCCGATCACCGTGGCCGGGGTGACCTCGAAGCCGACGATCGAGTAGACGCCCGCGGTGAAGATGACGTCGTGGATCAGCGCGGCCAGCGCGGCCACCGCCATCCACTTCTCGAAGTACAGCGCCAGGAAGATGGTCACCAGCACCAGGAACACCAGCAGCGCCCACAGCGCCTTGCTGGAGATCTCCCCGCCCCAGGTGCCCGACACGGCGCTGTCGCTGATCTGCGCCGCGCTGGACTCACCGGACGGCGACTGCGGCTTGAGCTGCTCGAACAGCGCCTGCTTGAGCTTGGCGACCTCGGCGATGGACAGCGTCTCGGACTTGATCTGGATGCTGGAGTTGCCGCCGGTGCCGACCTTCTGCACCGCGGAGGGCTCGCGGTTGAGCGCCTCCTTGAAGACCTCCTCGACCCGCTGGACCTCGATGGTGCCGCTCGCGCTCGCCGCGGGCAGCGAGATCTTCGTGCCGCCCTCGAAGTCGATGCCGAGGTTGAAGCCGCGGAAGACCACCGACCCGATGCAGATGAGCATCAGGATGCCGAAGATGACGTACCAGCGCTTGCGCTTGCCGACGATGTCGAAGGCGCCGGTGCCGGTGTAGAGCCGTTCGAAGACGCTGTGCTTGCCGGTGAGGGCCACGTCGCCGGTCGCGCTGACGGCGGGCTTCTTCTCGGCGGGGGACTCGTTGGTGGACACGGTCGTCACACTTCCTTCGCGGCGCTCGCGGGCACCCTGGCGGCGCGCTGGGCGACCGCGGAGCGCTGCGTGGAGCCGAGGCCGGACAGCTTCGGGCTGGAGAGGAACTTCGACTTCGAGGCGAGCGCGACCAGCGGGTGCGTCACCAGGAACACCACGATCAGGTCGAGCACGGTGGAGATGCCCAGGGTGAAGGCGAAGCCGCGGACTTGGCCGACGGCCAGCAGGTAGAGCACCGCGGCGGCCAGGAACAGCACCGCGTCGGCGGACAGGATCGTGCGCCGACCGCGGACCCAGGCCCTCGGCACCGCGGAGCGGAACGAGCGGCCCTCGCGGATCTCGTCCTTGAGGCGTTCGAAGAAGATGACGAACGAGTCCGCGGTGAACCCGACCGCCACGATCAGACCGGCGACGCCCGGCAGGTCGAGGCTGTAGCCGATCCACCGGCCGAGCAGCACCAGCACCGCGTAGACGATCGCGCCGGAGAGCACCAGCGACAGGATCGTCAGCAGCCCGAGCAGCCGGTAGTAGATCAGGCAGTAGAGGAAGACCAGGGCCAGGCCGATGGCGCCCGCGATGAGGCCCGCCTCCAGCGAGGCCAGGCCGAGGGTCGCCGAGACGGTCTCGGCCTCGGAGGGCTCGAACGACAGCGGCAGCGAGCCGAACTTCAGCACGTTGGCCAGCTTGGTGGCCTCGGCCTGCTTGAAGCCGCCCTGGCCGCCGGTGATCTGGGTGTCGCCGTTGATGGCGCCCTGGATGGTCGGCGCGGACACCACGGCGGTGTCGAGCACGAACGCGGCGCGCTCCTGCACGTGCGAGGCGGTGTACTCGGACCAGATCTTGGAGCCGGTGGCCTTGAAGCTGACGCTGACCACGTAGCCGACGCCCGCCGGGTCGAGCTGCGCGGAGGCGTTGCTGATCTCGGTGCCCTCCAGGAACGACGGGCCGAGGATGAACTTCTCCACGCCGTCCTGGTCGCACGCGGCGATCGGCAGCTTCGGGTCGTCGTTGCCGACCAGCGGGTCGAC
Organism: Actinokineospora baliensis; assembly: GCF_016907695.1. Classification (NCBI taxonomy): domain Bacteria; kingdom Bacillati; phylum Actinomycetota; class Actinomycetes; order Pseudonocardiales; family Pseudonocardiaceae; genus Actinokineospora; species Actinokineospora baliensis. The sequence goes on from NZ_JAFBCK010000001.1 coordinate 6,873,546, forward strand.
CTTGCCGGGGGTGCAGTCGATCACGGCCAGCGCGGCCTGCTGGGCGGCCTGGTCGGCGGGCACCTCGGCGCCGTCGGCACCCTTGCTCGGGGCGAGCTTGGGGTCCTGGCGGCACTTCTTGCCCGACGAGATCAGGCCTGCGGCCTCGGCCTTGGGGTCGGCCAGCAGGGTCGCGTACTGCACGCACGGGTTGTCCGCCGCGGGCGGGGCCGCCGCCGTGGTGGTCGCGGGCGGGGCCGCTGTGGTCGTCGCGGCGGGAGCGCCCGAGGTGGGCTGCTGCGCCAACGCGGGTGCGGGCCTGCCCTGCGGCGCGCCGCTACTGGGCGCAGCGCCACTACTGGGCGCGGCGCCGGAACTGGGGGCGGCACCCGAGGTGGGGGCCGCACCGGAGGTGGGCGTCGGCGTGGCCGAGCCGGTGGCCGAGGGGTCCGGCTGGGTGGAGGGCTGCGGCTGGGCCTGCGCGGCCACCGAGCCGATCACCGGGCGGAACCGCAGCTGGGCGGTCTGACCCAGGTCCTTGGCCTTCTCGCCGTTCTCGCCGGGGACGGTGATGACGATGGTGTTGCCGTCGAGCACCACCTCCGCGCCGCTGACGCCGGTGTTGTTGACGCGCTTGTCGATGATCTCGCGGGAGAGGCTCAGCGACTCCTTCGACGGCGGCTCGCCGGTCTCCGTGCGCGCGGTCAGCGCGACTCGGGTGCCCCCCTGCAGGTCGATGCCCAGCTTGGGCTTCGCCTGGTGGTCGCCGGTCGCGAAGACCAGGGCGTAGAGGGCTGCGACGATTGCTACGAAGAACGCCAGATAGCGTCCTGGGCGGATCTGCCCAACCGGTGGTGCCACGGTCGGTCCGTCTCCTCGAGTCGCGCGGGCCGCGCACGGTTCTGGGGACGTGCGCGCCGCGATAGGTGGTCATGACACTGCGCCCGCACCCGTTCGCTCTGGCGGGTGAGGGCGCAGCGTAGCGCCTGCGGGGTCAACTCAGTGTTGCATGCCTCACGTGGGGCCCTTCACCTCGGGCGCGGCAGGTGGGGCTAGTTCTTCGGCTTGCCGGTCTCCGAGGCGTCGTCGGCCGGGATCGACTCGTGCTCGCCGGTCAGGTCGCCGGGCTCGTCGTCCTCGTCGAGCACGTCGGGGCCGACCTTCTCGCGGACCGCCTGGCGCAGCCAGGTGGTCTCGACGCCGGGGGCGATCTCGATGCCGATGGTGGCGTCGTCGGAGATGTCGGAGACGGTGCCGTAGAGGCCGGAGGTGGTCATCACCCGGTCGCCGACGGTCAGCGAGTTCTGCAGTTCCTGCTGCTGCGCCACCATCTTCTTCTGGCGGCGGGAGCCCAGGATCAGCGGGATCGCCAGCACGGCGATGAGCAGCAGGGGAAGCAGGGCAGAGTTCATGTCACTCCATCCACGGGGCGGCGCGCCACCCGGTGCGATACGTCCGTTTGTTCGGGTTGTCGTGTTCGAGTCTGCCAGGTCACGGCGACCGGGTGCGGCTCGGCCGAGGCACCCGTGTGCGTGTGGTCACTCGTCGAACAGGGTAGGCGCAGCCCAGCCCGGGGCGTCGGTGGGGGCGGTGAGGCCCAGGTGGGACCAGGCGAGGGCGGTGGCGACGCGGCCGCGCGGGGTCCTGGCGAGCATGCCCGCCCTGACGAGGTAGGGCTCACACACCTCCTCGACGGTGGTCTGCTCCTCGCCGACCGCCACCGCCAGGGTGGCGACGCCGACGGGTCCGCCGCCGAAGGAGCGCACGAGCGCGGAGAGGACGGCCCGGTCGAGCCGGTCGAGGCCGAGCTCGTCGACGTCGTAGACCTCCAGCGCGGCGCGGGCGGTGGCCCGGTCGACGGCGCCGTCGGCGCGGACCTCCGCGTAGTCGCGGACCCGGCGCAGCAGCCGGTTGGCGATGCGGGGGGTGCCCCTGGAGCGGCCCGCGATCTCCTCGGCGCCGTCGGGGCGCAGGTCGACGCCCAGGATCACCGCGGAGCGGCGCAGCACCAGCTCCAGGTCCTCGGGGACGTAGAACTCCATGTGCGCGGTGAAGCCGAACCGGTCGCGCAGCGGCCCGGTCAGCGATCCGGACCTGGTGGTGGCGCCGACCAGGGTGAACGGCGCGATCTCCAGCGGGATGGAGGTGGCGCCAGGTCCCTTGCCGACCACCACGTCGACCCGGAAGTCCTCCATCGCCAGGTACAGCATCTCCTCGGCGGGGCGGGCGATGCGGTGGATCTCGTCGATGAACATGACCTCGCCCTCGACGAGGTTGGACAGCATCGCGGCGAGGTCGCCCGCGCGTTCGAGCGCGGGCCCCGAGGTGATCCGGATCGGCCTGCCCAGCTCGGCGGCGATGATCATGGCGAGGCTGGTCTTGCCCAGGCCCGGCGGGCCGGAGAGCAGCACGTGGTCGGGCGGGGCGCCGCGCATGGTCGCGCCTTGGAGCACCAGCTGCAGCTGCTCGCGCACCCGGGGCTGGCCGACGAACTCGTCGAGGGTGCGCGGGCGCAGCGAGGTCTCGTCGTCGCGCTCCCCCGGCGCGACCAGCGGCGACAGGTCGCTCCACTCGTCCTCGGGTGACTCCATCAGCGCTTGCGCCCGAGGGTGGCCAGGGACTGGCGCAGCACGGCCGCGGTGTCGGCGCCTGCGTCGGCGGCGAGCACGGTGTCGACGGTCTGCTCGGCCTGCTTGACCGGGAAGCCCAGCCCGACCAGCGCCTCCACGACCGAGCCGCGCACCTGGCCCGCGACCGGGGCGACGGGGGCGTCACCGGCACCCGCCAGCGCGCCGACCTTGTCGCGCAGTTCGATGCTCAGCCGCTCGGCGCCCTTGCGGCCGATGCCGGGGACCTGGGTGAGCACGGTGATGTTGCTGTCGGCCAGCGCTGCGCGCAGCTGGGCGGGCTCCAGCACGGCCAGGGTCGCCAGGGCGAGCCGGGGGCCGATGCCGGAGACGGTCTGCAGCAGCCAGAACAGGTCTCGGGCCTCGATGTCGGCGAAGCCGAAGAGGGTCAGCGAGTCCTCGCGCACCACCAGGGCGGTGGCCAGCGCGGCCTCCTCGCCGCGGCGCAGGGTGGCCAGGGTGTGCGGGGTGGCCTGCACGGCGAACCCGACGCCGCCCACCTCCACCACCGCGTGGTCGAGTCCGATCGAGGCAACCGTGCCCCGCACCGAGGAGATCACTCGTTCACCGCCCTGCCGTTGCCCGCGTCCTGCCGCTGTCCCGCGTGGAGCCTGCGGGCGGCGGCCAGCCTCGCACGGTGGTTGCGGGCCAGCTCAGCCGCCCTCGCCTCGGCCTCGGCCATCCGGTTGCGCACCGGCGCCCGCCACAGGTGGCAGATGGCCAGGGCGAGCGCGTCGGCGGCGTCGGCGGGCTTGGGTGCCTCGGCGAGCCCGAGCAGCTTGGTGACCATCAGCGTGACCTGGGCCTTGTCCGCCCGGCCCGAGCCGGTGACGGCGGCCTTGACCTCGCTGGGGGTGTGGAACATGACCGGCAGGTCCCGGCGGGCGGCGGCCAGCGCGACGACCCCGGCTGCCTGCGCGGTGGCCATGGCGGTGCGCACGTTGTGCTGGCTGAACACCCGCTCGATGGCGACCACGTCCGGGCTGTGCCTGCTCAGCCACTGCTCCAGGGCGTCGGAGACCTTGAGCAGCCGGGTGGGCAGCTCGTCCTCGACCGGCGTGCGCACCACGTCGACCGCGACCGCCCGGACCGCGCGCCCGGCGCCGCCGTCGACGACCGCGATGCCGAGCCTGGTCAGGCCAGGGTCGACGCCCAGCACGCGCACGGTTGGTCGCTCCCGCCTCAGGTCGTGAACACTCGTTCGAGAGCCTAGGGGGTGCGCCCGGTGGCGATCACCGCGACACGCGGACGGGGTCCTCGATCAGGTGCGCCTCGAGCGGGGTGGCCGGGGTGAACCAGGGTTGGGTGCCCTCCGCCGCAGGTTGGGGGGTCCAGGCGCGGCAGACCCGGTCGAGCCGGATGGGGTAGATGGTCAGGCCGTCGGTGTCGACGCGGATGCGCAGGAACCCCTTGTGGTCCTCGATGCTCTGGCCCGCCATGACCTCGTTGAGGTTGATCCCGGCCCGGCTGGCGAGCATGAGGTAGACGGCGACGAGTTCGGCGTCGAGGAACCCGATCAGCAGCGGTGTGCCGAGCGCGACGACGAGCAGCGTGCCCCAGTCTTGGGCGGCGCCGTCAGGGAAGACGTCCGTATAGAGCCAGATCACGACATAGGACCACCCAACGGCCAGTCCTAAGTGTCCTATCGCGTGTAGTGCGCCGAAGAGTCTGGCCAAGCCGACCTTGTGCGGGTTGCCCAACCTGGCGAAGGTCAGGCCGCTCAGGACGAGTACGAGACCTACGAGCACGGCAGGCGCCCAGCTCGCGACGAGGCCGAAGAACCCCTTGACCCCGATGTCGGTCTGCACGATGCCGTAGAGGACCGCCAACGTCATGACGGTCTGGAAACCCCCTGTCAGGCCCCAGAAGCCGGGATTGCGCCATGGCAGACGGAGGATGCCCCTGGCGAACCGCTTCGAGGTGGCCGTGTCGGGATAGCGGGTCTCCAGGTCGTAGAACGCCGGGGGCGAGGGGGCGCGAACACGGGAGTTGGCGGGCGGCAGGCAGAGCGGACTTGGCAGTTCGTGCGTGGCAGCGAGGTAGGCGCCGCCTAGGCCGCAGGTGATCCGCTGCCTCGGCTTGTCATCCCGCTCGGCGTACCGGGCGTAGTGGTGCTTGTCGCCGGAGAGCATGACCCGGGTCTCGGCGCCCTTGGCGCGCACGATCTCGCGGTCGAAGAACTCGATGGTGTCGTAGCCCTTGGTCCTTCCCCCAGACCCCGCATCCACCCAGGCGGGCTTGGAGGCGCAGAGGATGACCCCGTCGCCTTTAGCCATCTCGGCGGTGGCCTCTCGGAAGTACTCCAACTGCGGCGCGTCCACGTAGTCGTCGAACTGGGTGTCTATAGCCAGCAGCCACCAGTTGTGTGGCAGCCGAACCGCGAAGTACGACCGCGTCTGCTCGGTGGCCCAACCCCCGAACCACCGCCCTTGCGCGAAGACCCTCAAGAACGCGGTAAGACCGTCGTACCAGTCGTGGTTGCCTGGCAGGGCGAACAGCGTGGGCGAGCCACCCTCGGTAAGAGGCAATGCCGCCCGGTATGGCCCCTTGGTCCGGTCCTCATAGTCCGTGGTCGACGCGTAGGGGTAGACCTGGTCACCGCCCATGACCAGAACTTTGCCCCGCGGGAGGTCGTGCCCGTCAACGGAAAGCTCCGGTGCGGCGAGCAGCTGCGCGACCGAGTACGTGGCGTGGAAGCCGTCGCCGAGGTCGGCCACGAAGTCGATCCACTCGGCGTCCTCGTGGGCGTGCTCGCGGACCTTCAGGCTGCCTTGGAGCTCCCGCTTGTCGGCGTAGGACCCGAAGATCGCCGCCAACATCGACTGGATGCCCGTGGTGAGCAGCACCCGCGGCGCCAGCCACCGCACCGCCTCCCGCGGCAGGAACCCCAACTCGGCCTCGGTCAGCTCACTGGGGCGTTCGCGCTGCGCATCGGCCACGGGACCCACCTCTTCCTACCGGGGTGAAGATCGTAACCGCGGCTCAGCGCCCCCCGGCAGACCCGAACGGGCAAGCCCGCGCCCAACCCGTCAGGGACCGTCGATCCCCGGTCGCCAACTCTCGGGCAGCCCGCTCTCGGTGAGGACCCGCTGCCAGTCCGCGAACCCTTCGGGGGCTTGCGGGCTCCACGGGAAGTGCCCGTCGGGAGTGGCCACGATCAGCTGCAACACCGGGAACTGCCCGGACGGGTACAGCAGCAGCGCGCTGCCGAGCAACGGGTAGAAGTCCGGGTTGACCCGCTCCACCACCACCGGCGTGCCGTCGAAGAAGTCCAAGTAGGGCAGGCCGGGGAAGAACCGCTCCCCCGCGGCCGCCCGCTTCACGTAGGCGTCGAGGAACGTCTGGTTCATGTCGACCGGCAACCCGAGCACGATCGCCTCAGGTGCGCCGAACCGGCGCCAAGCGCCCACGGTGAACGCGTAAGGCGGGCCATGCTCGTCACCGGGAACCTGGACGACGGCGTGGCCGTCCTCGTCCGCGGTCTTGAGCAGCCACTCGCGCAGCGCGGCCTGCTCCTCGGTGATGTCGTCCAGCGGCACGCCTGCTCCTCGGTGGGGACCGAAACGGGGCCCGGTTCCCCGGGCCCCGGCAACACCTAGTCGACCTCGGCCATCACTTCGTCGGAGATATCGAAGTTGGCGTACACGTTCTGCACGTCGTCGCAGTCTTCGAGGGCGTCGATGAGCTTGAAGATCTTGCGGGCGCCGTCGGCCTCGAGGGCGACGGTGAGCGAGGGCAGGAACGAGGCGTCCGCGGAGTCGTAGTCGTAGCCCGCGCCCTGCAGGGCGGTGCGGACGGCGACCAGGTCGGTGGCCTCGGAGACGATCTCGTAGGTGTCGCCGAGGTCGTTGACCTCCTCGGCGCCCGCGTCGAGGACCGCGCCGAGCACGTCGTCCTCCGAGAGGCCGTTCTTGGCCAGGACCACCACGCCCTTGCGGTTGAACATGTACGCCACCGAGCCGGGGTCGGCCATGTTGCCGCCGTTGCGGGTCATGGCGGTGCGGACCTCGCCAGCGGCCCGGTTGCGGTTGTCGGTGAGGCACTCGATGAGCACCGCGACGCCGTTGGGGCCGTAGCCCTCGTACATGATCGTCTGCCAGTCGGCGCCGCCCGCCTCCTCGCCGCCGCCGCGCTTGCGGGCGCGCTCGATGTTGTCCTGCGGGACGGAGTTCTTCTTCGCCTTCTGGATCGCGTCGTAGAGCGTGGGGTTGCCGTCGGGGTCACCGCCGCCGGTGCGCGCGGCCACCTCCACGTTCTTGATCAGCTTGGCGAACAGTTTGCCCCGCTTGGCGTCCAGGGCGGCCTTCTTGTGCTTGGTCGTCGCCCACTTTGAATGGCCGCTCATCGGTCCTCCGTCAATGGCTCAGCTGTCGGTTGTGCGCCCGCGGCCACGGCCCCCACGGACCATGTCCACGAACAGGCGGTGCACCCGCGCGTCACCGGTCAGCTCGGGGTGGAACGAGGTGGCCAGCACGGTGCCCTGCCGAACGGCGACGATCCTACCGGCGGCGGCTCCGGCGGCGGGGGTGTCGGGCACCCTGGCCAGGACCTCGACGGTCGGCCCGCAGGACTCTACCCAGGGCGCCCGGATGAACACCGCGTGCACCGGCCCGCCGTCGACCCCGGTGACCTGGAGGTCCTCCTCGAACGAGTCGACCTGCCTGCCGAAGGCGTTGCGCCGGACGATGACGTCGAGCGCGCGGAGCTGGTGCTGGTCGGGCCGGGCGTCGAGGGCCTTCTCGGCGAGCAGGATCAGCCCGGCGCAGGAGCCGTAGGCGGGCATCCCGGCGGCGAGGCGCTCGCGCAGCGGGTCGAGCAGCTCGAAGGTCTCCAGCAGCCGGGAGATGGTGGTGGACTCGCCGCCGGGCAGCACGAGGCCGTCGACCTCGGCGAGCTCGCGCTGCCTGCGGACGGTGATCACGTCGGCGCCACCGGCTTCGAGCGCGGCGGCGTGCTCGCGGACATCGCCCTGCAGGGCCAGGACGCCGATGAGCGGACGATCTGCGGACACGGTGTGGGTCCTCCCTCTGGTGACCAGGGTAAACAGCCCGGTCGGGGGGTGGTTCAGGCCACCCCGACCAGGCGGAGCACTGCGGTGGTCGCCGCGGCGGCGACCACGACGACGACGAACGGGGCCTTGCGCCAGGCCAGCAGGCCGCCGACGGCGACCCCGGCGGGCAGCGCCCACCCGGCGAACGCGGGCCCCTTGGTGAGCGTGCTGGTGGCGACCAGGGCCACCAGCAGGACGATGGCCGCGGTGGACAGCAGCTCCTTCACCCGTTCGGGCAGGTGCAGCCGGTCGCGCAGCACGGTCCCGCTGACCCGGAAGGCGAAGGTGCCCAGGGCGAGCACCAGGATCGGCACGATGGTCATGCCGCCACCTCCCGGTCAGCGCCGCGGCGGGGCACGGCCAGCAGCCCGAGCAGGGCCAGCAGCACGGGGACGCCCGGCGGCAGGAACGGCGTGGTGGCCAGCGCGATCGCCGCGCCGAGCAGGGCGGGCCGCAGCTTGCCCGCGTCCTTGAGGGCCGGGAGGACCAGGGCGAGCATCACGGCGGGGAACACCGCGTCCAGGCCGAGGGCGTTGGGATCCTCGATCAGGGTCCCGGCCAGCGAGCCGCCGAGCACGCCCAGGTTCCACGCCACGAACAGCGACGCCCCGCAGGCCCAGTAGGCGGCGCGGGCGCGCACCGGGTCCTTCTGGGCCATGGCGAAGGCCACGGACTCGTCGACCAGCAGGTGGCTGCCCAGCAGCCTGGCGGGCCAACTCCGGCCGATGACCTCGCCGACCGCCAGGCCGAACGGCAGGTGCCGGGAGTTGAGCACCAGTCCCCCGACGACCGCCGCGACCGGTCCGCCACCGGCCGCGACCACGCCGACCGCCATGTACTGCGAGCCGCCCGCGAAGACCAGCACCGACATCACCACCGGCACCCACAGCGGGTTCCCGGCGGCGACCGCGATCGCCCCGAAGGAGGCCCCGTTGACGGCCGCGGCCAGGGCGATGGCCAGCACGCCCCGCCACAGCGCGGCATCCAGGGTTCGCCATATCGAACGCATGGTCCAGTAGCATGAACACCTCGGGTGCGTTCGTCAAGGGAAACGCATTGTTCGTCATACCGAACGGAGAGCCGTGGCAGAGCAGCGCGGAGCACCGCTGGAGGTCATCGCCCGGTCGCTGCGCCGGGAGCGCGAGCGGGTCGGGCTCTCGCTCAGCGAGCTGGCCAAGCGCGCGGGCGTGGCCAAGTCGACGCTCTCGCAGCTGGAGTCCGGCTCCGGCAACCCCAGCGTGGAGACGCTGTGGGCGCTGAGCGTGGCGCTCGACGTGCCCTTCAGCAGGCTCGTCGAACCGCCGCAGCCCAGGGTCCAGGTGATCCGGGCCGGTGAGGGCCCCGCGGTGTTCTCCGAGCGGGCGAACTACGTCGCCACGCTGCTGGCGTCCTGCCCGCCGCACGCCCGCCGCGACATCTACCTGATCACCGCGGAACCGGGCAGCAGGCGGGCGTCGGAACCGCACTCCCCCGGCGTGGTCGAGCACGTGGTGCTGTGCTCGGGCCGGGCGCTGATCGGGCTGACCGACGACCCGGTCACCGTCGACCCCGGCGACTACCTGTCCTACCCCGGCGACCTGCCGCACGTGTTCGAGGCGCTGGCCCCGGGCACGGTGGCGTGCATGGTCTCCGAGCACGTCTGAGCGGGCGGGTGGGCGCTGGACCGGGCCGGGCCCGGTCCAGCACACCCCCCGGTCACCAGCCGCGCTCGGCCAGCCGGTGCGGCTCGGCGATGCCCTCGACGTTGATGCCGACCATGGCCTCGCCCAGACCCCGGCTGACCTTGGCGACCACGTCCGGGTCGTCGTGGAAGGTGGTGGCCTTGACGATGGCCTCGGCCCGCTGCTCGGGGTTGCCGGACTTGAAGATGCCGGAGCCGACGAACACGCCCTCGGCGCCCAGCTGCATCATCATCGCCGCGTCCGCCGGGGTGGCGATGCCGCCCGCGGTGAACAGCACGACCGGCAGCTTGCCGGTGCGGGCCACCTCGGCCACCAGGTCGTAGGGCGCCTGCAGCTCCTTGGCCGCGACGTAGAGCTCGTCGGCGGGCAGCGACGACAGCCGCTTGATCTCGCCGCGGATCTTGCGCATGTGGGTGGTGGCGTTGGAGACGTCGCCGGTGCCCGCCTCGCCCTTGGAGCGGATCATCGCCGCGCCCTCGGTGATCCGGCGCAGCGCCTCGCCCAGGTTCGTCGCGCCGCAGACGAAGGGCACGGTGAAGGCCCACTTGTCGATGTGGTTGGCGTAGTCGGCCGGGGTGAGCACCTCGGACTCGTCGATGTAGTCCACGCCCAGCGACTGCAGGACCTGGGCCTCGACGAAGTGCCCGATGCGGGCCTTGGCCATGACCGGGATGGAGACGGCCTCGATGATGCCGTCGATCAGGTCCGGGTCGCTCATCCTGGCGACGCCGCCCTGGGTGCGGATGTCGGCGGGGACGCGCTCGAGCGCCATCACCGCGACCGCGCCCGCGTTCTCGGCGATCTTGGCCTGGGCGGCGTCGACCACGTCCATGATCACGCCGCCCTTGAGCATCTCGGCCATGCCGCGCTTGACCCGGGTGGTGCCGGTCTCGGGGGTGGTGCTGGCGTTCTGCGTGGCTTCGGGCACGGTGCGGCCTTTCGGGTCGAGTCGGCGCGCCGGGGAGGGCGCTGACCACAGGCTACGTCCCAGGTGGTCCGATCGGGGCGGCCAATCGAGGGCTATCTCGGCAGACCACTTCCGGCGCGGGGTTGTCCACCCGCCGATATCGGTGTGAGATCGAACACACGGGCGGGTCCGCCCGGTCAGCCAAGGGGGAGCCCCGGCGGCTTCCCGACCGAGGGAGGTGGGCGCCGTGGGGTCCAAGCACTCCGAGCACGGTCAACCCGAGTCCGGCGTCGCGGTCAGCGACCCGGCGCGGGTGCGCAACATCGTGCTGGTCGGGCCGTCCGGGTCCGGGAAGACGACGCTGGCCGAGGCGCTGCTGGCCGCCGCGGGTGTGCTCAGCAGGGCCGGGTCGGTCACCGAGGGGACGACGGTGTGCGACCACGACCCGGCCGCGGTGCGCCAGCAGCGGTCGGTGGGGCTGTCGGTGGCGCCGCTGCTGCACGACGGGGTGAAGGTGAACCTGATCGACACCCCCGGGTACGCGGACTTCGTCGGCGAGCTGCGGGCGGGTCTGCGCGCCGCCGACGCGGCGCTGTTCGTGGTCAGCGCCGCGGAGGGGGTGGACGCGGCGACCACGGCGCTGTGGGCGGAGTGCGCCGCGGTGGGCATGCCCCGGGCGCTGGTGATCGCCCGGCTCGACCACGCCAGGGCCGATTTCACCGCCGAGCTGGCCGCCTGTCGGGCGGCGTTCGGCGCCACCGTGCTGCCGGTGTACCTGCCGACCGCCGACGGCCTGCTCGGCCTGATCACCCAGCGGCGGATCACCGGTGCCGACGCGGTGGACGCGAACGCCGAGGAGGTCGCCGAGATGGCGGCGGCGCGGGCGGAGCTGCTGGAGGGGATCATCGCCGAGAGCGAGGACGAGACCCTCATGGACCGCTACCTGGCGGGTGAGGAGATCGACCCGACGACGATCGTCGCGGACCTGGAGACGGCGGTCGCGCGGGGGTCCTTCCACCCGGTGTTCCCGGTCTGCGCGGGTACAGGTCTCGGGCTCTCGGCACTGCTGGATGCGCTGACCAGGGCTTTCCCGTCACCGCTCGAGCACCCGCTGCCCGAGGTGACCGATCCGGGTGGCCGCGCGCACGCCGCGCTGAGCGCCGATCCGGACGGTCCGCTGGTCGCCGAGGTGGTGCGCACCGCGGTGGACTCCTACGTCGGTCGGGTGTCGCTGGTCCGGGTGTTCTCCGGGACGTTGCGGCCGGAGCGGGCGGTGCACGTGTCCGGCCACGGCCTGGCCGACCGCGGCCACGAGGACCACGACGCCGACGAGCGGGTGGCGCACATCTATTCGCCGCTGGGAGCAGCGCTGCGCGAAGTGCCTTACTGCGTCGCCGGTGACCTCTGCGCGCTGACCAAGGTTGGGTCCGCGGAGACCGGGGACACTGTGTCGGCGCCTGAAGACCCGGTGCTGATGGCGCCATGGGCGATGCCAGAGCCACTGCTCCCCGTCGCGGTGACGGCTAAGACCCGCAGCGACGAAGACGTGTTGGCGCGCAACCTGTCCAGGCTTGTCGCCGGTGACCCAACGCTGCGGTTGGAGCGCAACGCCGAGACACACCAAATGGTGCTGTGGTGCATGGGTGAGGCGCACGCGGACGTGGTGCTCGACCGGCTGCGCGCCGGTGGTGCCGAGGTGGCGACAGAGCCGGTGCGGGTGTCGCTGCGGGAGACGTTCGCTGCACCCGCGCGCGGGCACGGGCGGCACGTGAAGCAGTCCGGTGGGCACGGCCAGTACGCGGTGTGCGACATCGAGGTCGAGCCGCTGCCCACCGGGTCGGGCTTCGAGTTCGTGGACCGCGTCGTGGGCGGCTCGGTCCCCCACCAGTTCATCGGCAGCGTCGAGAAGGGTGTGCGCGCCCAACTGGAACGCGGCCTGCAGGACGGCCACCCCGTCGTCGACATCCGGGTCACCCTCACCGACGGCAAGGCCCACAGCGTCGACTCCTCCGACGCCGCCTTCCAGACCGCGGGATCCCTCGCCCTGCGCGACGCCGCCGAGAAGGCCAGGATCTCCCTGCTCGAACCGGTCGACGAGGTCACCATCACCATCCCGGACGAGCACCTGGGCTCGGTGCTGGGCGACCTGTCCGCCCGCCGCGGCAGAGTCCTCGGCACCACTACCGACGCAAACGGCAAGACAACGATCCAGGCCGAGATCCCCGCCGCGACCCTCTTGCGCTACGCGATCGACCTGCGGTCCCTGACCTCCGGCGCGGGCACCTTCACCCGCGAGTTCAGCCGGTTCGACCCCCTGCCCAGCGCGCTCGCCTCGCAGTACGCCTGATCAGCGCACGGTGCGCAGGGTCCCGTCCCAGGTCCGCAGGTCCGCCAGGAGTTCGGCCAGTTGCCCGGGGTAGACGGTGTCGCCGGTGGTCCGCAGGTCCGGTTCGGACCACCAGCGGTGTTCGGCGATGGTGGCCGCCTCCAGCTCGGTGAACCCCGAGGTGTCCACTGTGGAGCCTTCGGGGACGTGCGCGAGGTAGAACCACTCCTCGCCGTCGTAGCTGCGGCCGCCGAAGCTGAACGCGACCCGGCGCCGCCACACGGGACCGGCGAGCGAGTCGGGCGGCAGCGCCATCCCGGTTTCTTCGCGCAGCTCCCGCAGTGCCGCCGACCGCAGGTCCTCCCCCGGTTCCACGCCGCCGCCGGGGGTGAACCAGTAGTGCTCATCGGCCCTGGCCGGGTCGTGCCCGTGGAAGAGCAGGACTTGGCCGTCGGCGTTGAGGAGCACCACCCGGGCGGCGGGACGCGGCACGTCCTCGGTGAGCGAGGGTTCCGCGATCTCCAGGTACTCCGGGGTGGGTGCGGTGCCCGCCAGCTTGAACCAGCGGACCGGGCGGCGGCGGCGCAACGCCAGGGTGTCGCGGACGGCGTCGCCGTGGACCCGGCGGGCGATCACCACCCGGTGTTCGGCGTCGCCGAGTTCGGCGACGAGGGTGAGCGGCAGACCGCGGCGGTCCACGGCGGCGAGTTCCCTGGTCAGGGCGTTCTCGGCGGGTTCGCGGTCGGGGCGGGCGGCGCGCTCGGCGCGGTCGGCCAGCACCCGGAGCCGGTCGCCGGGGGTCGGGTCGATGCCGCCGGACACCGCGCGCGCGACCACCGCCCGCCTGGCGAGCGCCGCGTCCAGAGCGGCCCAGGCGGCGTCGGTGCGCACGTGCAGCCGGTCGAGCCGGTTGGCCACCCCGACCAGCCAGATGCCGACGAGCACCAGCAGCGCCATGCCCGCCAACAACACCAGCCAGGTGGTCATGGCACCTCCCCCACCGCGCGTGGGACCGCGGCGACCGCCTGTTCGTAGACCCGCAGAACCTGAGCGGCGACAACGGACCAGTCGTAGTTCGCGACCCGGCGCTCCCCCTCTGCGACCAGGGTGGCGCGGTGCCGCGCGTCGGCCAGCACCGCGCGCAGCCCGTCGGCGAGACCGGTGGGGTCGCCCACGGGGGTCAGCACGCCCGCGCGGCCGTCGTCGAGCACCCGGCGGAACGCGTCGAGGTCGCTGGCCACCACCGCGGCGCCCGCGGACATGGCCTCGGTCAGGATGATCCCGAAGCTCTCGCCGCCGAGGTTGGGCGCGCAGTAGACGTCCACGCTGCTGAGCATGCGGGCCTTCTCGACGTCGTCCACCTGCCCGAGCAAGTCGATCCGCGGCGCGACGCGGGGCCCGGCCGCCCGGAGCAGGTCGGCCTCGTCACCGCGCCCCACAACGAGAAGCCGCAGGTCCGGGTGGTCGTCGACGAGCCGGTCCACGGCGTCGAGCAGGACAGGCATGCCCTTGCGGGGTTCGTCGTAGCGGCCGACGAACCCGATGGTGCCGCCCGCCCGGGGGTAACCGGGCAGCGGTTCGGCGTCGCGGAAGAAGTCGACGTCAACGCCGTTGGGGATCTCGACCGCGTCGCCGCCGAGGTGTTCCACCTGGACCCGCCTGGCCAACGCCGACACGGCGATCCGCGCGGTGATCTTCTCCAGGAACGGCTGCAGCACAGCTTGGAAGGCGCTGAGCGTGCGCGAGCGCGGCGTGGAGGTGTGGAACGTGGCGACGATAGGTCCGTCGGCGACCATAAGAGCCAACATGGACAGACTGGGCGCAGTGGGCTCGTGTAGGTGCAAGACGTCGAAGTCGTGCTCGCGGACCCAGCGACGCACTCGCGCGTAAGAGACCGGCCCGAACGACAGGCGCGCTACGGAACCGTTGTAGGGAATGCCAAGCGCTTTGCCCGCGGGGCGCACGTAGTCCGGTAGCGGAGTGTCCTCATCGGCCGGGGCGAGCACATCGACGTCGTGGCCGAGCCCGCGCAAGGCCTTGGCCAGGTCCAGGACGTGCGCCTGTACCCCGCCGGGAACGTCGAGGGAATACGGGCAGACGATGCCGACCTTCATCGGTGTCCCCGCCCGCTCACCGACGGCGTCCTCGGGGCGCGTCCTCCACCGCCAACTCCCGCTGCCCTTGTTCGGTCAGGTCGGAGATCCACAGCTTCTGCAGCATGTGCCAGTCGGCGGGGTGCGCCGCGATGTCGGCGGCTAAGACGTCCGCGAGTGCTTGCGTGGCGGCCGGGACCCCTCGCACACCGTCCACCTTGACCGGTGGGTGCATCCGCAGCCCCCAGCCGTGGTCGGTGAACCAGCAGCCGACGGGGATAAGAGGTGCGCCGGTGCGCGCAGCGAGGTAGGCGGGGCCACCTGGCATCCGGGTCTTCTCGCCGAAGAAGTTGACCGGGATGCCCGCGGGGGTCAGATCACGGTCCGCGAGTAGGCAGATCAGCTTGTTCTGGCGCAGTCGTTCGACCAACACGGCGGCCGGGTTCTTGTCGCCGCCGGTCGCGGGGATGATCTCGAAGCCGAGGGACTCCCGGTAGTTGACGAACCGGTTATAGAGGGATTCCGGCTTGAGGCGTTCCGCGACGGTGGTGAACTTGCCGTGCTCGCGCGCCATCCAGACGCCTGCGGCATCCCAGTTGCCCGAGTGCGCCAGAGCCATGACCGCGCCATTGCCCTCGGCGAGCGCGGCGACGATGTACTCGTTGCCGGTCATAGTGGCGCCGATCTCCGCGTGCAGGGCCGCGTGATCCATTGTGGGTAGGCGGAACGCCTCCATCCAGTACCGCGCGTAAGAGCGCAGAGACTGCCTCACGAGGTCGTCCAACTCCGCGGGCCCTGCCTTGGGCACTACGCGCGCGAGGTTGGCCCTTAGTTGCCGCGCACCCGGCCCCTCCCTGCGAGCAGCGAGGTCGGCGGCCCCACGGAAGAGCCCGGCCGCGACCCCCTCAGGCAAAGTCCGAACCAACCGCCAGCCCGCGCCATAGCCGAAGTCGGCAAGGCGCTCACCCCAGCTCATGGGCCTTCTCCTCCGTGCGCTCCAAGGCGCTGCGGCGCACCGCGAGCAGACGCTGCCCCACGGTGATCACGCACCCCACGGCGAGCAGCCACAGCGCGACCTCCAGCGCGTAAGGCACACCGAAGCCGGTGAGCCCGGCGCCGACTAGGGTGATGATCAACCGTTCCGCCCGCTCCACCAGACCGCCGTCGGCGTCGAGGCCGCTGGCCTCCGCGCGCGCCTTGACGTAAGAGATCACCTGGGCCAAGACGAGGCAGATGAGGGCGGCGATGGCAGTGGTCCGGTCACCGATGTCGAACAGGTACCAGGTGATGCCGCAGAAGAGGGCGCCGTCGACCAGGCGGTCACAAGTGGCGTCGAGCACCGCGCCGTAGCGCGTGCCGCCCCCCAGGGCGCGCGCCATCGCGCCGTCCAAGAGGTCGAACATGGCGAAGCCCCAGACCACGAAGGTCCCGGCGAGCAGGTGCCCGGTGGGGAACAGCCACAACGCGCCCGCGATGGCAGCGGCGGTGCCGAGGAGGGTGACGGCGTTCGGCGTGAGGCCGAGGCGGACCAACCGCGCCCCGATCGGATCGGTGACGCGGGAGACGGAGGCACGGGCGAAGATGTTGAGCATGGGGCTGTGAGACGCACCTAACCGCGGGACGACCTGGCCCGGGCAGCGTAACCGCCGCCGGTCCCCGCCGGTGCGCCCGGGCTGGTCAGCCCAGCTCCCGACCGACGGGCAAGGTCTTCTCCGGGTCTATGGCTTCGAGGATCGCGACGCTGATGGCGCCGAGGGCCTGGACCTGCTCGGGTGTGAGCCGGTCGAAGACCGCTTCACGGACCGTGGTCACGTGGCCGGGCGCGGCTGCCTCCAGCACGGCGAAACCGGCGTCGGTGAGGACCGCGAAGGATCCGCGCTTGTCGGTCGGGCACTCCTGCCGCTCGACCCAGCCGTGGGCCTCCAGCCGGGCCACCGCGTGCGAGAGCCTGCTGCGACTCGACCCGCGCAACCCGGCCAACTCGCTCATCCGCAGCGCGCGGCCGGGCGCGTGGGACAGCACGACCAGGATCTCGTAGTAGGTGTAGGGCATCGAGGAGTCGCGCTGCAGCTGGCGGTCCATGTGCTCGCCGAGCGCGCCGAACATGGTCACGAACGTCCGCCACACCTCGAGTTCGGCCGCGGAGAGCCACCGGGTGTCGTCCATGCCACCAGACTACTGGTTGAGCTCTCAACTTGCAGCGGGTAGGGTTCCAGTTGAGAGCTCAATCAACTGATGGAGAGAACCGCCATGACCCTCGCCCAGCTCCCCGGGTTCGTCGCAGGCACCTGGGACATCGACCCGGTCCACTCCGACGTCGGCTTCACCGTGCGGCACATGGTCGTCAGCAAGGTCCGGGGCCGCTTCGACGGCGTCAGCGGCGAGATCGTCACCACCGACGACCCGACCGCGGCCTCGGTGCGCGTCGCCATCGACCTGAACACGATCAACACCCACAACGAGCAGCGCGACGGGCACCTGCGCTCGGCCGACTTCTTCGAGGTGGAGACCTACCCGGAGCTCACCTACACCGCCACCGGTGTGCGCGCCGACGGCGACGAGTACGTCCTCGACGGCGAGCTGACGCTCAAGGGCGTCACCAAGACCGTGCCGCTGCGCTTCGAGCTCAACGGCTTCGGCCCGGACCCCTACGGCGGCACCCGCGTCGGGTTCTCCGGCAACACCGAGATCAACCGCCGCGAGTTCGGCGTGAACTTCGAGGGCATCCAGGACGGCATCGCCGTGGTCGGCGACAAGATCTCCATCCACATCGAGCTCGAGGCCGTGCTGCGCCAGGGCTAGACCGCCACGACGCAGGGCACCGGTGGGGTCGGGCGCAGTACCGCGACCCCACCGGTGACCAGCGCGAACACGACCAGGACGGCGCCTGCCCGGAGCAGGAACCGGGTGGCGCCGCCCTGGTCGACCGCGAAGCCCGCCCCGTCACGCAGGTTGCGCACGACCGCGCCGACGACCATCGCCAGACCCACCACGGCGAAACCGACCGCGGTCCAGGTCAGCACCTGCTCGTCCGGGTCGGCCAGCAGGTTGTACCCGGCGGCGTTGGCCACGATGACCGCGAAGCCGGTGACCGCGCCCGCCACCGCGAGCACGTCGGCGAGCCTGCCGACCGCCGTCCACGCGGGGCCGTCGCTCACCGGGAGCGCTCGGAGATCGGGAACCGCGCGATCCTGGCCCGGGTAGTCACGATCCGCAGTTCGCTCCAGCGCTCCTGCTCCACCACCACCGGCAACAGGTCGCGCACGATCCGCGAGAGCTGCACGACTGTGCGCAGCTCCCGATCCCTGGTCGAGCGCCACCGCCCGTGCTCCATCACCAGCGCCGCGATCGCTCCGATGCCGATCATCGCGACCAAGATCCCGACAAACGGTTCGCGCACGTTCAGCACGGCGACGGTCGCGGTGATGGCGAAAACCCCCACGATGGTCAGCCGCACCACCTGCATGCGGCTGGTGACGCGGTCCAGGGCGTCGAGGGCGCGCTCGGCGTGGACCAGGGCGTCCTCCAGCTCGTCGCCCACCCGGCCCGACTCATCCGCCATCGCCGTACACCCCGATCCGGTTCGAGAACCTGCTCATCAACCTGGCCCGCAGATCATCCCCGCCCAGCGGCGGGAGGGACACACCGCGGAAGGTGAACGGCAGGCGGTAGGAGATCACCGGCATCAGCGCGATCCGGGTACCGAACCGGTTCTCCCCCGCGTAGTTGACCAGCGCGCGCACCTCCGCGGCGAACCCGCTGTCGTGCGCGGGGTGCGCGGCGGGCAGGTAGTGGGCGGCGACGGCGGCGAAGGTCGCCTCGTCGGCCCGCCGGGCCGCTGCGCCGTCGACCAGCCTGCTCAGCAGCAGGTCGGGCATGGTGAGCGCGATGATCAGCCACAGCGGACCGGTGCTCGCGTCCCAGGCGCCGCGCAGCCAGGTGCAGGTGGTGGCGAGGTCGTCGAGTTCGCGCTGGAAGGTGAACGCGCGGGCTTGCTCCACGACCTCCGGTAACTGCGGCATGGCCCTGGGGTCTGCCGGGTCGAGCGGGCCGCTGATGCCGCGGACGACGTCCTGGGTGTTCTCGTCCCAGATCTTGCTGAACCCCCAGGACACCACGTGCACCACACCGGTCGGCGCGCGGCCGTTGGCGAAGTACCGCTCCCTGGTGCGTTCGGCGGGGTCCGAGAACTTCTGGCCGGGCACCACTACCAGCTCGATGTGCCGCTTGCCCTGGTCGGTCGCGGTGACGAACCGGTCCTTCTCGTAGTTCGGGCTCTCCCTGGGCGTGATGGGGTCGTCGCCTTCGAGCCGCCTGCGCAGCGCCTGGTGCAGGAAGGACTTGCCGGTGCCGGGCATGCCGGTGATGGCCATCCCGGTCTGCCGCCGCGGCAGCGGGTTCCACCGCCGCTTGATCACCAACCGGTCGCGGGCGGGTGCGTCTCGGCCCAGCAGCGGCGCGCAGTCCTCGGGCCACTTGCCGCGCACCGCGTCCCAGTAGTCCACCGCACCCTCCCGGCCGTGATCACCGGGTGGATCGCCCCCAGGTCGGCAGGCGTTACCGGACCTCGGTCCGGGTCAGCCGGTCAGTCGGTCAGTCGGTCAGTCGGTCCAGGCGTCGGCGAGCAGGGCGCGGGTGTCGCCGAGCAGTTGCGGGAGGACCTTGGTGTGGCCGATGACCGGCATGAAGTTGGCGTCCCCGCCCCACCGGGGCACCAGGTGCTGGTGCAGGTGGGCGGCGATCCCGGCGCCCGCGACGACGCCCTGGTTCATGCCGATGTTGAACCCGTGGGGGGCGGCGACCTTGCGGGCCACGCGCATCGCCTGCTGGGTGAACCTGGCCAGCTCGTCGGTCTCGGCTTCGGTCAGGTCGGTGTAGTCGGCGACGTGCCTATAGGGCACGACCATGAGGTGACCGGGGTTGTACGGGTACAGGTTGAGCACCGCGTACACCGTCTCGCCACGCGCCACGACCAGCGCTTCGGCGTCGTCGAGGTGCACCAAGGCGCAGAAGGGGCAGCCCGCGCTGCTGTCGCCCTCGGGCTTGTTCTCCCCCTTTATGTACGCCATCCGGTGGGGGGTCCACAGCCGCTGGAGGGCATCGGGGACTCCCACCCCCTCTTGGGGAACGAGCTCAGGCCCCTCGGTGGGGATGGATCCAGCCATGCCCTGATCCTAGTAGCGCCCCTCGGCGACGCATCGCCCCTGGACAGCGACATCGCATTGCGACAGACAGCGTAAGAGGCCCCACCAGGAGGTGAGGCCCCTTAGGCGTGTCCGCTAGCTGCCGTACGTCGTCTGCGTCTGGGCGTTGAGCTCGGTCCAGCGGTAGGACTTCGCCGGGTCCGTGGCGGGGTCGTTGATCTCGAGGACGTCGAAGCCCTTGCCGAGGCCGTTCGCGTAGATGTAGCCGTTGTAGTAGTACGCCGACCACACGCCGCCGCCCTCACCGGCGACGGCCGCGGGGCCGCGCTCGAAGAAGCCGATCTCCTTGGGCTGCGACGAGTTGGTGTAGTCGACCAGTTGGACGCCGCCGGAGTACCAGGCCTGGACCATGATGTCGCGGCCGGGCACCGGCAGCAGCGAGCCGTTGTGCGCGACGCAGTTCTCGTTCTCGGTCTGGTACCGGTCGATCTTGTAGAAGCTGCGGAACTCCAGCGCCCGCTGGTCGCCGCGGCCGGTGATGTCGTAGATGCCGTTGGCGCCGCGGGTCGGGCCGATCTTGGCGTTGCAGGTCGCGCCGCCGCCCCCGCCGAGCTCGTCGGTGAAGATGACCTTGGTGCCCGCGTTGTTGAAGGTCGCCGAGTGCCAGAACGCGAAGTGGTCGTCGTCCTGCACCCGGTTGATCACCCGCGGCTTCTCCCGGTCGGAGATGTCCATCAGCACGCCGTCGCCCATGCAGGCGCCCGCGGCCAGGTTCTTCGACGCGAACACGGTGATGTCGTGGCAGCCCGAGGTGGGCACCACGTACGGGACGTAGATGTCGGCCGAGCTGCCCCGGCCCGCGTTGCCGCCGTCGGGGAACAGGTTCGGCGTGGCGACGATCTCGGCCGCGCCCGGGTTGCGCAGCGGCACCTTGATGATGGTGATCTTGTCGTGCGGCGGCAGGCACTTGCTGATGTTGCTCGCCGGGCTGTAGGACGACACGTAGATGTAGACGTCGCGGCCGCGCTTGTCGGGCACCAGCGTGTGGGTGTGCGAGCCGCAGTCGGTCTCCACGGCCTTGATGTAGCGCGGGTTGCGCTTGTCGCTGATGTCGAAGATCTTCATGCCCTCCCAGTACGGCTTGGTACCGTCGTTCTGGGCGACCGAGGAGCAGGAGTTGTCGCTGCGCCGCGAGTCGGTGGACAGGAACAGCAGGTTCCCGGTGACCGAGACGTCGTTCTGCGAGCCGGGGCACAGCACCTGGCTGGCGATGGTGGGCGCCTTGGGGTTCTTGATGTCGTAGATGGTGAAGCCCAGGTAGTTGCCCGCGATGGCGTAGTCGCCGCTGAACGCGAGGTCGGACCCGGTGGCGCCGGAGCCCTTGAGCGGCGCGGTCGCCGGGATGTTGGCGAGGTGCTTGACGTTGGGGCTGGTCACGATCTCGTCCGGCCCGGGGAACTGGTTCTGCGCCGCGGCCGAGGGCACGCCGAGCAGCGCCGAGAGCGTCAGCGCCGCCGCGCCGACGACCGCCACGGACGCCCTTCGTCTGCCGCGATGGGAAAGAGCCACCCTGCGCACCCCTCTCGTGAAGACCCTGGAACCGGCAGTATGACCCGGGCGCAAGATCGCAACCAGCCCTCTTTGTTGCTACTTTTCACCATTTGGGCGAGGTCTGTTGCCACTCGATCCGGTCGGGTACGTTCGGCGGTCGGACACGGGGCGAGGGGAGTCGGAGCATGCCGGTAAGGGTCGCCGCGGCGGTGCTCGCGGTCCTGGTCGCGGCGGGGGTGGGGGCCTGCTCGGCCGACCAGGCGCCGTCGAACCCGGTCCTGCAGCCCGGTGCGCCCGGCGAGGCCAACCACACGCTCTCCCCCGAGGAGATCGAGTCCGGGGTGCCCGCCGTCCCGCCCAACGCCGCCGACTTCGCCTACGCGCAGATGATGATCGCCCACCACCAGCAGGCCATCGAGATGTCGGAACTGGCGCCGGAGCGGGCCGCGAACACCTCCCTCAAGGGACTGGCCAGCCGCATCGCCGACACCCAGGGCCCCGAGATCGGGGCGATGAACAACTGGCTGCGCGACAACGGCAAACCCGCGGTCGACCCCGCGCACGCGGGCCACTCGGGGCACACGATGCCCGGCATGGCGACCGCCGAGGAGTTGGCGGCGCTGCGCGCGGCCAAGGGCGCCGAGTTCGACGCGCAGTACGTCCGGTTGATGACCCGCCACCACGAGGGCGCCATCCAGATGGCCAACGCGGTGCGCAAGGACGGCTCAGACGGCAAGGTGCAGGAGATGGCCGACAACATCGTCGCCGAGCAGTCCGACGAGATCCAGCGGATGCGCACCATCCTCGGACCATGATCCGGAGTTGTCCACAGGCGGGGGAAACCGGGCGGCGGGGCTCGCGGACGGCTCGCTAGCATCCTTGTGTCGAGGTCACAGCCGTTGTGACCGGCGAGCACCGAGGAGCACCCGTGTCCCAGCCACAGTCCCCAGCCGTCGCACCCGCCGCGAGCGTGGTGGTGCAGGCGGGCACTACGGCTGGCGCGGCCGTGCGCGAGGCCGGGCTCCCCGGCAAGGGCCCGGACGCGGTCGTGGTGGTGCGCGAGGCCGACGGCAGGCTGCGCGACCTGTCGTGGACCCCTGACGTCGACGTCGAGGTCACCGCGGTCGCGGCGAACTCCGACGAGGGCCGGTCGGTGATCAGGCACTCGTGCGCGCACGTGCTGGCGCAGGCGGTGCAGCAGCAGTTCCCGGACGCCAAGCTGGGCATCGGCCCGCCGGTGCGCGACGGGTTCTACTACGACTTCGCCGTGGACACCCCGTTCACCCCGGAGGACCTGCAGGCGCTGGAGAAGCGCATGAAGCAGATCATCAAGGGCGCGCAGCGGTTCTCCCGCCGGGTGTTCGACTCGCTGGAGTCCGCGAAGGCGGAGCTGGCAGCGGAGCCGTTCAAGCTGGAGCTGGTCGACATCAAGGGTGATGTCGACACCGGCGAGGTGATGGAGGTCGGCGGCGGCGAGCTGACCATCTACGACAACCTCGACCCGCGCTCCGGCGAGCAGGTGTGGGGCGACCTGTGCCGCGGCCCGCACGTGCCGACCACCAAGCACATCCCGGCGTTCAAGCTGACCAGGGTCGCGGCGGCGTACTGGCGCGGCAACGACAAGAACCCGCAGCTGCAGCGGATCTACGGCACGGCGTGGGAGTCGCAGGAGGCGCTCGACGCGCACCTGGAGCTCATCGCCGAGGCCGAGCGGCGCGACCACCGCAAGCTGGGCACCGAGCTGGACCTGTTCAGCTTCCCCGACGAGATCGGCTCCGGCCTGGCGGTGTTCCACCCCAAGGGCGGCATCGTGCGGCGCGCGATGGAGGACTACTCGCGGCGCCGCCACGAGGAAGAGGGCTACGAGTTCGTCTACTCGCCGCACATCACCAAGGGCACCCTGTTCGAGACCTCCGGGCACCTCGACTGGTACCGCGACGGCATGTACCCGGCGATGCACCTCGACGCCGAGTACGACGAGGACGGCAAGGTCCGCAAGCCGGGCCAGGACTACTACCTCAAGCCGATGAACTGCCCGTTCCACGACCTGATCTTCCGCTCCCGCGGCCGCTCGTACCGGGAGCTGCCGCTGCGCATGTTCGAGTTCGGCTCGGTCTACCGCTACGAGAAGTCCGGCGTCATCCACGGCCTCACCCGCGTGCGCGGCATGACCCAGGACGACGCGCACATCTTCTGCACCCCCGAGCAGGTGCAGGACGAGCTGAAGTCGCTGCTGTCGTTCGTGCTGAACCTGCTGCGCGACTACGGCCTCGACGACTTCTACCTCGAGCTGTCCACCCGCAACGACGAGAAGTACGTCGGCTCCGACGAGGTCTGGGAGAAGGCCACCGAGGCACTGCGGGTCGCCGCCACCGACTCCGGCCTCGACCTCGTCCCCGACCCCGGCGGCGCCGCCTTCTACGGCCCCAAGATCTCCGTCCAGGCCCGCGACGCCCTCGGCCGCACCTGGCAGATGTCCACCATCCAGGTCGACTTCAACCTCCCCGAGCGCTTCGAACTCGAGTACACCGCGGGCGACGGCACCCGCCAGCGCCCGGTGATGATCCACCGCGCCCTCTTCGGCTCCATCGAACGCTTCTTCGGCGTCCTCACCGAGCACTACGCGGGCGCCTTCCCCGCCTGGCTCGCCCCGGTCCAGGTGGTCGGCATCCCCATCGCCGAAGACCACGTCGACCACCTCCTCCAGGTCTCGAAGTCGTTGCGCGCCAAGGCGATCCGAGTGGACGTCGACGCCTCGGACGACCGGATGCAGAAGAAGATCCGCAACCACACGCTGCAGAAGGTCCCGTTCATGCTGATGGCGGGCGCGAAGGACGTGGAGTCGGGAGCGGTGTCGTTCCGGTTCCGGGACGGGTCGCAGCTGAACGGGGTTCCGGTGGACCGGGCGGTGGAGGCCATCGAGGGCTGGATCGCTCGGCGCGAGAACGGGTCGCCTTCCGCGGAGACGTTCGTGGTGGGGTAGGCGCTCGGCTCGCCTGCGGCATTGCGCTGGATCCGTGGTGGGTTGGGTGTGCTCGATGGGGCGAACCTGTTTTGCGCGGGGCCCCTGCGCTGCCCGTGGCAGGACCGCAAAGCTGGGGCCGAAAAGCATGGCCCTGCAGCGCACAACGCTACGGACACCGCCACCCCACGCAAAACAGGTCCGCCCCATCGAGCATTTGGGTGGGCGGCTTCCTGGGAGCGGTGGTGGGGCTGGCGGGGCTGGCTCGGTGGGTTGGGGTGGCACAGCGGCTTCTGGCTTCTTGCTTCTGGCAGGGAAGGTGCCACCGGGACGGCGGAGGGGGGTGGCCGCGGTCCCGGTGGCGGGTCTGTAGGGGGCGGTTCTACAGGACTAGTCGACGGGTAGGACGTGGTGGAGTTGTTGGCTGCCTTCGATGGGGACGCAGCCTTCGCCTTCGAAGACGAGCCTGCTCGGGTCGGTGATGAGGTCGGTTTCGAGGGCGAGTTTGAAGCCCGCGATGCTCGCGGCGGCCCGCATGGTCGGGTTGTCGGCGTTGACCGTGTACTGGAAGAGGCGGATGCCGACCGCGTAGGCGGTGATGAGGGCGGTGACGCCGTCGCCGGTGGAGATTTGGGCGTCTATTTTGAACGCGCCCATGAAGGTGAAGCTGTGGTCCTGGGTGTTGCGGGCGGAGGGGTGGATCAGGGTCTCGGGCAGTGCCCTGGCCGACAGCGTCAACGCGGCGTTCGCACCTGAGAGGTTGGTGGCCGACATGGTTCCTCCTGCGCTGAATGGGGTCCCCCGACCGACGGATACCGTCACACCGAGTCTCAGCACTGAGCGTGGTCCACTCAATGGCACTCGCCCGACCGGGGAACCACTGCCCACCTGTGGGTGACCGCGGACGCCCACCACCTCCCACCTCCGCGCACGGGAGAGTCCACACTGCACCCGACCGGGGTCGGTCAACCCCCCGCAAGGCCGGTCTTCGCCACCCCCGGGTGGGTGTACAACAGCGGAGCGCTGCCGTCCACCGAAGGTGTGCGACCGTAGTGGGGTGCACCTGGTGATCGTCGACGACGAGGCGGCTGTGCGGGATTCGCTGTCGCGGACCCTGCGGTTCGAGGGGTACACCGTCTCGACCGCCGCCGACGGGGCCGCGGCGCTGGGGGTGATCCGCGCCGAGCGGCCGGACGGGGTGATCCTGGACGTGATGATGCCGGTGCTCGGGGGGCTCGACGCGTGCCGGGTGCTGCGGGCCGAGGGCAACTACGTGCCGATCCTCATGCTCACCGCGCGCACCGGGGTCGACGACCGGGTGGCCGGGCTGGAGGCGGGCGCCGACGACTACCTGGTCAAGCCGTTCGCGCTGCAGGAACTGCTGGCCAGGGTGCGCGCCCTGCTGCGCCGCGCCGAGTACCACGCCGACACCGCCACGGACACCTCCTTGCGCTTCGCCGACGTCGTGCTCGACCCGGTCACCAGGGAGGTCGGCCGGGGCGGGCGGTCGCTGCGGCTGACCAGGACCGAGTTCGCGATCTTGGAGGTCTTCCTGCGCCACCCCCGCGTGGTGCTGACCCGCACCGCCATGTTCGACCACGTGTGGGGCTACGACTTCGGCGCGGCGTCCAACGGCCTGGACGTCTACGTCGGGTACTTGCGGCGCAAGCTGGAGGCCGAGGGTGAGCCGCGACTGCTGCACACCGTGCGCGGGGTCGGCTACGTGCTGCGGGAGGACCCGCTGTGAGGTTGTCGCTGCGGTCCCGGTTGACCGTCCTGGCCGTCGGCGCGGTCGCCGTCGCCGTGCTCGGGGTGGCGTTGACCTCGTGGTTGCTGGTGCGCGGCAAGCTCAACCGGGACTTCGACGACCGGCTGCAGTCCGCGGCCAAGGTCGCCGTCGCCGCCCGCTCGCCCGAGGCGGCACTCGGGTTCCTGAGCACAACACCGGCCCGCGACGAGCGCCGGGGGCCGCCGCGCCGTGACCCGTACGGGGTGATCGTGCAGTTCCTCGACGCCGATGGCCGGGTCACGGGTACCGCGGGCGGTCCGGCGATCCCGGTCACCGGTCGCGCGATGCAGGCCGCCGCGGGGGTGGTGCCCAGGGCCCCCGAGGAGGTCTTGGTCAACGACGAGCGCTACCGGGTCCTGACGTTGCCGCGCGCCGACGGTGCCGCGCAGGTCGCGCTGGACGCCGAGGACATCGAGCGCACGCTGGCCGAGTTGGGCGCCTGGCACGGGCTGGTCGGGCTGATCGGGGTCGCGCTGGCCGCCGTGGTGGGGTGGTTGGTGGCGCGCACGGCGCTGCGGCCGGTCGACGAGCTCACCGCCGCCGCGGAGGACGTGGCCAGGACGCAGGACCTCTCGGCCGGGATCGCGGTGCGCGGCACCGACGAGATCGCCCGTCTCGGTGGCGCGCTCAACGCCATGCTCGCCGCCCTCGCGAGCTCCCGCGAGGCGCAGCGCCGCCTGGTCCAGGACGCCGGGCACGAGTTGCGGACCCCGCTGACCAGCCTGCGCAACAACGTCGAACTGCTCGTGCACGCCGCCGGGAACGCCCGTGACCTGCCGGAAGAGGACCGCACCCGGCTGCTGGCCGACCTGCGCTCGCAGGCCGAGGAACTGACCACGCTGATCGGCGAGCTCGTCGAACTGTCCACAGGAGACCGGTCCCCGGAGGCCGAGGAGGTCGTCGACCTCGCCGACGTCGTCGGCCCGGCGGTGGAGCGGGCGCGGGCCAGGGCGCCCAGGGTGCGCTACACCGCGCAGTTCGAGCCCGCGGTGGTCCGGGCGCGGCCGGTGTCGCTGGAGCGGGCCGTGCTGAACCTGCTGGACAACGCCGCCAAGTGGAGCCCGGACGGGGCGACGGTCACCGCCAGGGTCACCGCGGTCGACGGCTGGGCCAGGGTGGACGTCGACGACGAGGGGCCGGGGATCGCCGAGCAGGACCGGCCGCACGTCTTCGAGCGCTTCTACCGCGCCGAGGCCGCCCGCGCGCTGCCCGGGTCCGGCCTGGGGTTGGCCATCGTGGCCCAGGTCGCCGCCCAGCACGGGGGCGGCACGGACGTGGGCACCGCCCCGACCGGCGGCGCCAGGGTGTCGATCCTGCTGCCGCTGGTTTCTTAACCAAGCGCGACCGGGTTCTCATCGAACCTTCATGATCGTCAGCCATCGTCTCTGGTGTGCTGACCACCCACCTGCCCGCTGACGGCGCCGTCCACTGTGGAGGTGCCCGGTGCTGACGCTGGTCGCGGTCCTGTGCGCGGTCGCGGCGGCCTGTTGCTTCGCCGCGGGTGTCCGCGCCCAGCACCGGGCCGTGCGGGCGGCGGTGCCTATAGGCGCGTTGGGCTGGCGCGGGCTGGGCGAGGTCGTGCGCAGCCCGGGTTGGCTGGTCGGCGTCGGGATCGGCGTCGTGGGCAGCGGGTTGCACATCGTCGCGTTGGCGCTGGCCCCGGTGTCGATCGTGCAGCCGATCGGTGTGCTGGGGTTCGTGCTGGTCGTGCTCCTCGGCCGGGGCGCGGTCGACGCGCGGACCCGCAACGCGGTGCTGGCGGTCTGCGTCGGGGTCGGCGGGTTCGTCCTGATCGCGGCCGGGTCGCAGGTGGCGCAGGTGATCCCGGTCTGGCAAGCGCAGCTGCTGGTGGGTGTGGCCGTGGTGGTCGCGTTGCGGGCCAAGGGCGGGTGCACGCGGCTGAGCACGTCGGCTGCTGTGGTCTCCGGGCTCGGCTCGACCGTCATGCACACCGCGGCGGGGTACTGGGGCACGACCGCGGGTCCGGTGCTGGCCGTCCAAGCGGTCGGGTTGCTGGTCGCAGGCGGCTTGCTGCTGCAGCGGGCGTACGCGCGGGGAACGGCCACCACCGCCATCGGCACCACCACCATCGTCGACCCCGTCACCGCGGTCACCGTGACCCTCCTGTTGGGAACCGCGCTCCCGAGCGCCACCGCCCTCGGCGCCCAGGTCGTCCTCGCCCTGGTCGCCGTCGCGGGCGTGCGCGCGCTGACCACACCGGACAGCACCCCCCTGCCCACCCGCCAACGCGACGCCGTCGCGGCGTGATCCCGAACGAAAGGCTCAGTAGATGACCACACCGCAGGACCCGGACACCCCGCGGCCGGAGCCGGAGCAGCCCACCGCCCGCCTCGAGCACCCGACGGCCCAGCCCGCGGTGGAGCAGCCGGACGCCGATCAGCCCACGGTCGAGCAACCCGGTCCCGACCAGCACGGCACCGAACCGCCTCCCGTCGAGCCGCAGCACACCGCCGCGTTCGCCGCGCCCGCGCCTGTGGTCACCCGGTCCCGCTGGCGGCGCGCCGGTGCGGGAGTTGGACGGGTCGCCCGGCACCGCGCCACCCTCCTGGTCGCCGTGCTCCTCCTCGGGGCCGTGCTCGGCGCCGGGACGATGGCGCTGGTCCAGCACGGCAACCGCGACAGCCGCCCCGCCGTGGGCGACGCCCGCGAGCGCGTGGGCCCAGGCGGCCCGGGCGGCCGGTTCGAGCGCCGCGATGACCGCCGAGTGGGCCCGGGTGAGCGCGGGGATGACCGGCGCGGCGGTGACCAGCGTGGTGGTGACCGCGGCCGGGGCGACGACCGGCCTGGACCCGGGCACGGCTGAGCCGTCGCCCACTCCGCGGGTCCCCAGGACGTGTACCCCCAGGCGTCCGGGGACCCGCGGCCCCCACCCTGACCCACTGTCCGCTGTGGACACCAACCCCATCACGCCTGTGGGTTAACCCCTATCCGCTGAGGCAGGTCCCGCAGCGCGACCACTGCCACATCGCGTGACGATTGCGCGCCCAGTCTCCTCAGAACGAAGGCCCCCGCGCCGATTCCTTCACCAGTGCTGAGGGAAGGGGCTTCGGTGAGCGAGCACGGAACCGGCCGACCGGTGCGCAACCCGGTCGCGCGCTGGCTGGCCAACCGCAAGGTCGGGACCAAGGTGCTGGGCACGGTGGGGTTGCTCGCCGTCGTCGCCGCCGGGGTCGGGGTGCTCGCCGTCGTGCGCATGGGGTCGATGGACTCCTCCGCGGAGAGCCTCTACAAGCAGGGCCTGCTGCCGGTCGAGCAGATCTACGAGGTCCGCGTCGACATGGAGAGCACCCGGCGCAACGTGCTCAACCACGCGCTGTCGACCACCCCGGAGACGCTGGCCAAGTACGAGCAGGCGCTGCGCGACGACGACGCCGCCTTCACCGAGGACCTCGACGCCTACGCCAAGCACACCACCGACCCGTCGCTGGTCGAGCAGGTCCGCACGAAGTGGGCCGAGTACCAGCGCATCCGCGACGAGCAGGTGCTGCCCGCGGGCCGCGCGCACGACGTGGAGAAGGTCGGCAACCTGCGCGACACGCTGCTGGTTCCCGCCGCCAAGGCCGCTGAGGACCTGGTCGTGCAGATGGTCAACCACGAGGTCGCGACCGCGGAGCAGCGCCGCCAGCAGGTCACCGACGACTACGAGTCGTCCCGCACCACGATCATCGTCGTCCTGGTCGTCGGCATCCTGCTGTCGCTTGGCGTGGGCTACTACGTCGTGCGCGGCATCCTGGGCGGCCTGCGCAAGGTCGGCACCGCCATCGCCGCGCTGGCCGACAAGGACCTCACCGGGCACGCGGGCCTGCGCGGCCGCGACGAGCTCGCCGTGATGGGCCGCGACCTCGACACCGCCATGGCCACCGTCCGCGCGACCGTGTCCGAGCTCGCCGGGACCGCGATCGCGCTGTCGTCGGCGTCCGTGCGGCTCTCGGAGGTCAGCGGCACGCTGAGCACCGGGTCGGGGCAGGCCGCCGAGCGCGCCGGGACGGCGGCCGACACCGCGGGACGGGTGAGCGAGAGCGTCCGGTCGATGTCGGTCGGCGCGCAGGAGATGACCTCGTCGATCGCCGAGATCGCCAGCAGCGCGGGCAAGGCGGCCGACGTCGCGCAGCAGTCGCTGGAGGCGGCCACCGATACCGGCACCCAGATCGCCGCGCTGGCCCAGGCCAGCTCCGAGATCGGCGAGGTGGTCAAGATGATCAGTGCCATCGCCGGTCAGACCAACCTGCTCGCGCTCAACGCCACCATCGAGGCCGCCCGCGCGGGCGAGGCGGGCAAGGGCTTCGCCGTCGTCGCCAGCGAGGTCAAGGACCTGGCCCAGGAAACGGCCAAGGCCACCGACGACATCTCCCGCCGGGTCGAGGCGATCCAGGCGGGCACCGCGGGCGCCGCCCGCTCGGTCCAGCAGATCCAGGAGGTCGTCGGCCAGATCACCGACCACTCCACCACGGTCGCCTCGGCGGTGGAGCAGCAGTCGGCGACCACGGCCGAGATGAGCCGCGCCATCGACGAGGCCGCCAAGGGCAGCGGCGAGCTCTCCGCCACCTTCGGCGCGGTCGCCGAGGTCACCACCGCGACCACCGACAGCGCCCGAGCCAGCCAGTCCGCCGCGGACGACCTGTCGACGCTGGCCACCAAGCTCAACGCCCTAGTCCGCGTCTTCCACTACTGAGACCCGAGATGACCGCCCCCTACGCCTTCCCCCGCCCCACCCTCACCGACGCCGAGCGGGCGGTGCACCGCCTCTACCCCAACACCGGCGCCCAGGTGTGGTCCGCCCTGCTCGCCCGAACCCCCCTGACCGGCACCGAAACCGACGACCAGGCCCTCCTGGACCTCATCACCACCATGACCCGCTCGGACGAGGTCCTGTCCCTCTACGCCCAAGCCCTGCGCATCCGCGTCGACACCCACACCGCCCTCACCGCCGCCCACGCCCTCGTCCGCGGCGCCGAATAGCCGATCAGGGCATGTCCTCCGGGATGGTCCACGTCCCCGAGGCGTCGAACGCCTCGCAACCGTCGTGTTCGAACTGGACCGTGCGGTCGAACGGCGATTCTGCGTTGGCGCAGGCACCGTGGTCGGATCCGAGGGTCCCTGCGAGGGGGAACCAGTAGCGGCAGGCACCGCATTGCTGCTGGTACCACTCGTCCTGGTACGCCACGTCGTCCACGTTTCGGTTGAGCCCGCTCACCCACCGGTCGTGTATCGCGTCGAGAGCACCCGGCTGCCGGGATACGTGATGGCTCACCACTACTTGCCCTCCAGGAGGCGTGCGATCCCGGCGGGTGTGGACACCCTGTTGTCGATGGTCACCGCGAGCTCGAAGAACCCGCCGTCCATCTGGCGCCCGCGGTCGTGTGTGATCACCTTCGCGCCGAGCTGCTTGGCGAGGTCATAGATCGCGGGGTCCTTCGTGCTGCCCGGAACTCCCATCTCACCCAACGATCGCACATTGTAACCGAGCCCGCGCAACCCCTCGGCCAAACGGGGGGACAGGTTCGCGTCGAGGATGTAGCGCTGCCCGGCGCCGCTGAAACCCGCTCGCTTGGCCATCTCGTTGCGGACAGCGTTGATCACCTGGTTGCGCAGGTTGGTAGCCGACCCGTTGATGATGTTGGACGTCACGGTCGCCATCCGGCTCGACGACGAGGCGGCCCACTTGCCCACGCCGGTCGAGACGAGCTTGCCCAGGACGCTGAAGCCGCCACCGAGGGCGCCGCCCATCACGGCACCCGCCACCGGGTCACCACCGGTCGACCCGGCGGACACAGCTCCGCCGGACGCGCCCGCCGCGACACCGCACCCGAACCACCCGATCGGGGTTGTCCCGCACACCGCGCCGACAGCCACCGCTGCCACGGTGCCCCGGATGACGCCGCACACGGTGCCGCAGCCGGGTTCGCGGTAGCCGGGGATCGGCTCAAGCATCCGCTTGCCCGCTTCGCCCACCGGACGCAGCTCGGCGTCGAAGTAGCGTTTGGACAGCTGCGCACCACCCGGCTTGGACACATCCGCGACGGGCTGTCCCTGCCAGTTCAGCTTGCTGGGGACATAGCCGTTGACCGTGGGCCAGCCGCTGGCCAACTGCCCCGTGGGTTGGTAGCCACAGCCATCACACCACAGTCCGGTCGGGTCCCAGAAAGTCGCCGGGCTGTTGTTGGCGTAGGCGTACCCCGTCCACGACTGCGGGTCGGTGAAATCCTGCACCGGGTCGACCGAGACGAAGCGACCGGTTGCGGGGTCGTAGTTGCGGGCGCCGATGTCCACCAGTCCAGTGGTGGTGTTGGCGGGCATGTTCAGGAAGCCGTGGTTGTCCGCCCACGTCCCGCCCTGGGTCGCGCCGACCTGGTTGCCGTAGGGGTCCATCTCCCGGCGGGTCACCGAGAAGCCGACCGCGCTGACCGAGACCGACGTGGTGTTGTGGTGGTCGGACTGCAGGTACTCAGGGTTCGCGCCGCCGACCCGGCGGGCGACCACGGTGCCGTTGTGGGTGTAGTACCTGGTCCCGGTGATGACTCCCGTCGCGGTGTCGCGGGACCACTCCTGCCCTGGCAGGTAGAGGATGACCTTGCCAGGCTCCCGACGAATCAATTGGTTGCCGTCGGCGTCGTACACGTAGCCGGTGGTCCCCGTCGGGGACTGGACCTGCGTGAGTCGGTTCTCCTCGTTCCAGGTAAGCGTGTGCTGGGCCCCGCCGATGGTGCGGGTCGAGGTGTTGCCCGCGTTGTCGTAGCCGTGGGCGGTAGTGGTCGCCCCCGGACCGGTCGTGGTCGTAGACGTCAACGAGTGCGGCCGCGTGCCTCCTGCCGCCGGGTAGGTGTAGTTGGTGATGGTGTCGGCTTGACCGATGCCGTGCTTGGTCTGATTGGTGCGCAGGCCAATCTGGTTGATCGTCCACGACGTCCAGTACGGATCGGGTCCGCCAACGGTGCTCGTGCTCGGCGCCGCCACGCAGTTGTCCGTTGAGGTCCACGCCTCCGACAGCCGAGCGAGGCTGTCGTAGCCGAAGCACTGGGTGCGGGTGTTGCTCGCGGGGGCGCCCCGGTAGTTGACGATCTTCGTGAGGTTGCCCGCGGCGTCGTAGGTGTAGTTGAGGTCGTCAACCAGGGGGTCCGCGCGTTGAACCGACAGGTGCGAACGGGACAACCGGTGGGTGCGCGGATCGCGTTCGAACGAGAACTTGCCTGCGTTGCCCAGGGAACTCAGCTGGTACTCGACCGCCTCGCCCGAGGCGTTGTAGACGGATCCGGACACGTAGTCGAACGCGGCGCTGGTGCTCTTGAGCCGATTGCCGTACTTGTCGACGGTGAAGCTGAGGGCCTCGCCGGGCAAGCCCCCCTTCGTCGGCAATGCCATGCCGGTCAACTGGCCGGTCGTGGTGTACGAGAACGTCGTGGTCTGGAATCCGGCGAACCCGGTTTCCGACGTGGGCAGTTGGATGACCTGGTTCTGCGGCAGCCCCTGGCTGTTGTACCCGCCGACACCGACGAGGTAGTTGCCGTTGGCGGTATACCGCGTGCTGGAGGTGAGCTTGCCGACACCACCGGTCGCCGTGTCGTAGACCCACGTCGCCAACGTTGTCTTGCCCACCCCGCTCCCGCTGTACTGCGCGGTGCGGCGCCCGAGCACGTCGTAGTCGTAGCTAAGCACCTGTCCGCGCGCGTCGGTCGTCGTGGTGACCTGGCCTACCAGGTCGTATGTGTCGGTGGTCTGCCCCGCGTCGGGGTCGGTGGTGACCGTCTTCCTCCCGAGGAAGTCGAACTGGTACTCCCACTTGTTGCCTGCCGCGTCGGTGACCCGGTCGAGTTGACCCCGGTCGTTGTAGCGGAAGGTCGAGGTCGCCGCCGTCCCACCGGAGACAACGTTGCCGGTCACGGTCGGCTGCGTCAGGTATTGCCGGACCTCCACCTCGCGGCCCAGGGCATCGGTGACGGTCGCCTTGGTCACACCGCCCACGGCCGGGAACGTGGTGACCCGGTCTCCGCCGTACACGGTCGTCGTGGTGGCCTTGGCCGTGGTGCCTTGGTACGAGACGACGGTGGTTGGGCGACCGCTCGGGTCGTAGGTGGTCACGGTCCGGTCGTCAACGCTGGCGTCGGGGACGGTGATGAGGGTCGTGCTGGGCACTCCGGTCGTCACATAGCGGTTGTTGGACCTGATGGCCCATCCGTGCGAGTCATACGTGACCTCGTTAACAACTCGCTTCGTCACACCCGCGGGATCGCTGACGTCGTCCTTCTGCACCTGTCGCGTCCTACCGAACGCATCGGTGAGGGTGACGGAGGTGACGTAGTTTGTACCGGTGCTGTAGTCGACGAGGTTGCGTTCGGTGAGCGCGAGCGGGCCGTTGTCCCGAACCAGGTAGGTGTACTCGGTGTTCGGGGTGTCGCCTGCGGACTTGGACCGACCTGGTCGCCACACAGCCGTGACCCTGCCGAACACGTCGAGCGTCGACTCGGTGATCCGGTTGGCGATGTCCACCACGCGCACCGACGTGCCACGGGCGGGCTCGAATGTTGTGGTCGTGTTCTGGTTCTTGGCGTTCGTCATCACGACCTGCGCGAGCACCCCGCCATCAGCAGGTGTGTACGCGTTCTTGGTCTCCTGGTTGAGCGCGTCCTTCTGCGACAGAACGCGACCGGAGGCGTCGTAGGTCGTCGTGCTCGTGGTCGCCCAAGTGGGTTGCCCCGCGTAGGCGGTGGCCTTCTCGACCTTGGTGGTGTCGCCAACCGTGGCGACCACACCCGCAGTGGCTTGCGAGTCGAAGTAGCTGCGCTCTGACGAGACGATGGGTGCGGGCGCGATGACCTGTCCCGTTGTCGGGCACGCCGCAGTGGACTTCCAGACCTGGGCGACCCTGTCGCGGATCCACAGTGTTGTGTTGTCCGCGTAGCTCGTGGTCGTGCAGCCGTCGGTGATGCCGTCGGCGGAGTCGGTGACCGATACCGGACGCCCAACGGTGTCGTACCGGGTCAGCTGGGTGTTGGTCTGAACGCCGCCCGCGGCGAGGTTGTTGACCTTCTTGGTGCGCGTAATCCGGACGATGTCCGCCGTAGCAGCCGGCAGTCCCGCCCTAACACGTGTTCCCGTTGTCGCGAGTTTGGTCGGGGTATTGGTGCTGGAGCCGAGCTGCGCACCGCTGGTACCGAGGAACGTCTGCGATTCGTAGGCCATGCCCGCGAAGGCGTTGTCATCGGTGGTCGACTCCCCGAGGGAGTTGGTGACCGATGCGGTTCGCTGCTGGTTGCCGGGCAGGGTGTCGCCGTGCATGCCGCGGAAGTAGGTGGTGCGGACGAGGGTCTGCTTGTCGTACGCACCACCGATGCCGTTGACGGTGTTGCCTGTGCGGACCTCGACCTGCTTGTACCCGCGGAACTGCCCGTAGGTGCGGTAGGCGGGCTTCGTCACCTCGGCGTCGTCGTAATGCCAGGCGGGCGGATCCAAGTAGGTGTAGTCGGTGTTCTGCGTCGGGGAGATCCCGTTGGCGTCCTGCAGTTCGACACGGCTAACCGGGTACACGTGGAAGTAGTCCAGCGTGGGGTTCGCGTTGAGCGGCAGCCGCCAGTAGACCGGGTAGCAACGTTTGCCGTTGTTGGCGTTGTCAGTGGGTACCGATGTGGCCGTGCATTCGACGGGCAGGTATGTGACCCGGTAGCGACCACCAGTGGGCGTCGCGACCTCTTGGAGCCGCCAGTGCGCCATGGCGGGCTGGGAGTTGTAACCGGAGACGCGGTTGTCCAGGAGTTGGCTGTTGAACACGACCGGTCCGGTCGAGGTGCCAACACCCGTTTCGGTGTACGCGGTGCGCACGATCTGGTCGAGGCGCAGGGATGGATCACCGAGACCGGGGAAACTCTGGGTCAGCGTGTGCGACTCCACGCGCACCGGAAGGGATCCAGTGCGATACCACGTGGAGATCTCGGTCAGCCGCTTGGTCGACCAGAAGCTGGGCGAGTGGTTGGCGCAACTGGTGGCGGGCAGGCACTGCTGGTCCTGCGGGGTGTCGGGCCAACTGGCCGCGTTGGCCGCGGTGAACTGGGCCGAGTCGCACGTGATCGCGCCCGCGGGCACACAGCGTTCGGACACGGCGAACCGCACCTCGGCGGGGGCGGGTGAGCCGTAGACGGAGCCGCTGATCTTGCGCAGGCCGTACTCGATCCGCTTGAGGGTGCCACCCCGGGTGTAGACCACACCGGAGTTGCCGTTGTTGGCGCCGTAGTAGTTGGTCTCAGGCGTGTAGTAGTAGATGGCGGCGTTGCCGTGTGGGTCTTCGACGTAGTCGAGGTTCCAACGCCAGCCCTGCGTGCAGGACGATTGCGCGAAGCCCGCGGCGTTGTAGCAGGGGTTGCCGACACGGGGCCCGTAGACGGGCACTGTCCAGGTGGAGTTGGTGGCGTCCTGCGTGGTGCGACCGGGTGCCGAGTTGAGCCCGAAGTAGAACTTGGAACCATCGGTGGTGGTGATACGCCAGTGCTCGCCGTTGAGCGCGCCGTTGGCCGCCGAGTAAACCTGCTCGACCCGGGTCCCGTCGTCGTTGGCTTGCCTCCAAGTGCCGGTTGCGTCATCACGGACCAGCGAGGTCGCCCGACCACCGAGGCTCATGCTGACGATCTCACCCGCCCAGCACAGGTCAGCCGTCTGCTGCGCCTGCGGCAGGGTCGTGTCATCCGCACACGTGCGATAGGTCCGCTCAATGAAGCCCGGGGTGTAAGACCAACCCTGCCCCACCCAGGAACTCTGGTTGTTGGTCGCCGCGGTGCGCCCGTCGACCGTGGCCGAGTTGTACGTCAGGGACACCTGGGGGGCCACATCGTTTCCGCTGGCGGTCGGGGGGACCGCAACAGGGTAGGACCAGGTGAAGGCGCCGGTGTTGCCCGAAACGGCCCAGCTCTCGGCCGGGGCGAGGGAGCTCGCGGAGAACGCCCCGTTGGTCCCATCGGCCGCGCCGGTCGCGGCCAAGACGGTTGTGCCGCGGCGCAGGGCGAGGTCGGTGGACACCGATTGCGCGGTGGCGTCGTTCTGTGTCTTGACCGGAGTCTGGACCTGGCAGGTGGGCAGCTGCGGGGTGGTCAGGACGCACTCGGGGAGTCGGACGAGGCGCAGTCTGCTGCCCAGGTCGGCGCCGGAGGCGTATCGGAAGGTGGCGTAGTCGAGCAGCACCTTGGCGTTGTCGAGCTCCCCCCCGTTCGGCTGCAGCGCGATGACGACCGCCGTGCCCGATAGTTGCGCAATCGACCGCGGCGCGAGCTGGACCCGCACGGACGCCCGGCTCGCGCGAACGGGGGTGGATACGCGAACGGGGAGCGTCCCCGCCTGACTCGGCGCGGGTGTTCCCGTCGCCCGGTCGGCCGAGTTGGCCCGCTCGGCGCCGACCGGCGGAACGGCGGCTGCCAGCACGACGTCGGCCGCTCCCGGCGCGGGCCACGACGTTCCGTACCGCGTTCCGTCAAGTTTTTCCGCGATCGGACTGGCGGTCAGTGGAAATGTGGCGTGCGAGATCACCTTGTCCAGGACCGGCGCCGGGAGCCGAGCGGGAGCCGCCGTTGAACTTGGCGCCGAAACGACGGCGACCACGCTCGAGAGCAATGCGGACAATATGATCAACAGGACCGACCGTCCGCGCCATGATCGTTCAAGGGCAGCATTGGGCAGCACTTTGACCTGCATTGATCCACATCCCCAGTACGCGTCAAACCCCAGTTAATGGCACTGCGGGAAACTAAAGCACGGCGACTCAACGGCCCGGAAGCCCCTTCTCCCCAGGCGCCGAAAGTTGCTCCGAACGGTCCACCCGGAATGTTTCTGTGGCCTTCAACTCCCTTCCCCCGGCCGGATTCGGCGGCTATCGTCCTCGGGTCCACGCGCTTTCCTGGGGGTTAGACCATGCGCCGAAGTTCCCGCTTGTCCTCATCCGGTCCGGTCACGCGCACAGCCGCGTTGGCCGGGCAGGCGTTGCTCGTCGCCGGGCTCGTGATCACCGGGTTGTCGGTGCCCGCCGCGGCGGCTCCGGCGAAGCCGTCCGCTGAGCCCGCGCCGCTGTCGGCCGCCGAGAAGAGCGCCTTCTCGGCGGCCCGCAAGACCGGCAAGCCCGTCGCGATCGCCGATCAGGTGACCGAGTCGACGCAGGTCTTGGCGCGGCCGGACGGGTCGTTCGTGTTCGAGTCCAGCGCGGCGCCGCAGCGGGTCAAGCGCGGGGACCACTGGGTGGGGATCGACCCGGCGCTGCGCGCCAACGCCGACGGGTCGCTCTCGCCCGCGGCCACCCCGCTCGACGTGTCGTTCTCCGGTGGCGGCACGGCCCCTTACATCACGCTGAAGTCCGCCGAGGGCCAGGTCGCGCTGCACTGGCCGACCCCGCTGCCCGCGCCGCGGGTCGAGGGCTCCAAGGTCACCTACGCGGGCGTGCTGCCCGGCGTCGACCTGGTGCTGATCGCCTCCGCGCTGAGCTACCAGCAGGTCCTCGTCGTGCACGACGAGGCCGCGGCGGCGAACCCCTCGTTGCGGCAGGTCAAGGTCACCGCGCGCACGACCGGTCTGGAGTTGCGCACCGGCGCCGACGGCGCTCTCTCGGCGGTCGACAGCGCGGGCAAGGCCGTGTTCACCGGCTCCACCCCGACCATGTGGGATTCGAGCAAGCCCGCCGCCACCGACGCCACCCCGACCGCGGCGGACCCCAAGGCGGGGCGGGTGGACAAGGTAGCCATCACCGCCCGCGCGGTCGCCGTCGAACAGCCCGCGGGCAAGCTGACCGCTGCGGCGCGGACCACGGTCAAGGCCGCCGAGGTCGCGATCGCGCCGGATGTCGCCGCGCTGACCAGGCCCGGCGTGAAGTACCCGGTCTACGTGGACCCGTCGCTGACCGGCAACCAGCTGGCCTGGGGCGAGACCACCGCGAACGGTTACAGCTACTTCAACGCCAACATGGACGCCCAGGTCGGCCGCTGCTACAACGGCGCGGGCGCCTGCGGTTCGCTGACCACCGCGCGGTCGTTCTTCCGGCTCAACACCGAGCCCATCAAGCCCCGCTCCGGCTGGGCTGCCGTGGTGTGGACCGCTGGCGTGTACACCACCCAGACCCACGGCGCGCACCTGTGCACCGCGGAGCCCGTGCGGCTGTGGAGCGCCCCGCCGATCTTCTCGGGCATGTCGTGGAACAACCCCGGCTTGTCCGGTCTCCTGGACACCAAGTACTCCGGCGCGGGCGACCAGTGCGGCGGTGCCGGTGGTGTCGCGTTCGACGCGGCCCCGGTCAAGGACTTCGTGCAGACCGCGGCCAACGGCGGCTGGAACGACATCACCGTCGCGCTCGCGGCCGCGGACGAGAACCAGCAGCTGCAGTGGAAGAAGTTCGCCACCTCCGGCGCCGCCGCGCCGAAGCTGGTCGCCGAGTTCAGCTACCGCCCCAACCAGCCGACCGGCTTGAACATCCCGGCCGCGGCCAAGTGCACCCCGTACCCGCAGGTCGTCGGCACGTCGACGCCCGCGTTGCAGGCGAGCGCGACCGACAACAACGACCCGCCGCTGCCCATCGTGCTGCGCTACGAGATCTACAACCGCGCCACGAACGCGCTGGTGACCCACTCCGGCGATGCCGCGCAGATCTCCTCCGGGACCGTGGGGACGTGGACCACCCCCGTCCTGCCCGACGGTGACTACCGGTACCAGGTGGGCGCCATCGGCCTGTACCCCGGCTACCCCGCCCGTTACCTGTGGGGTCCCGCGTACTCGTCGGTGCTCGACTTCAACGTCCGGTCAGCGCCGCTGACGCAGACGCCGACCATCAGGCCGAGCGCCGATTACCCCAAGCTCGCGTGGGGTGCTCCGGCGAACGCCCCCGGTTCCGTGATGCTCAACGACCCGGGCAACGCCGAGGTCGAGGGCTTCACCTACACCTTCAACGGCCCGGGTACCGAGGTTGTCCCTGGCCCGACCGACTGCGTCTACGACCGCGTGTTCGGCACTACGGGCGGCTGGGTCTCCGGTAGGTCCAATGTGAACGTGCGGCTGCCCGCGGGTCTTAGCCCGGGCTACCACACCATGTACGTCCGCAGTTTCGACCGCGCGCACAAGCTGTCGCCCGAGTCTCAGGCGTACGAGTTCTACGTCGCACCGAACGTCGCCTCGCCGTCGACGCTGATCGAGGCCGAGACGATGACGATCTCGCAGCCGAACGGCCAGAACTCGACCGTCGGCGTCCAGGCGGACTGCTGCGGTGTCGACTGGTCGGGCACCGGGCAGGTCCACTTCGTCGGCAACGCGGTGAACCAGACGTTCACGCTGGCCTTCACCGTGGGCACCGAGCGGGACTACGACCTCGGCGTCGGCATCACGAAGTCTTACGACTACGGCATCGTGTCGTACAAGATCGACGGGCAGTCTGTGGGACAACCGTCGCCGAACGGTCCTGCGGGCTCTTACGACACCTACGACGTTGTTGTCCGGTACGGACAGGTGTCACTAGGCACTCGTAGGTTGACGGCAGGCACGCACACGCTCACGGTCACCATGACCGGCACCAACCCCGCCAGCGTCGGTAGCCGCTACCACGCCGGGGTCGACTACCTCGTCTTGGCGCCTACTGGCCGCTTCGAGGCGGAGCAGGCCAGTCAGGTCACGGTCACCGCGTCCGCGGGGGTGACCTTCGGGCGACAGGACCAGGCCGCGGGTACCGCCAGCTGGTCCGAGGGCGCGCAGCTGGCCATCGACACCACCGCCGCGGGTCAGTCGGCGGAGCTGGCCTTCCGCATCCCCACCGAAGCGGACTACGCGATCGGGCTCAACCTCACCACCGGGCCCCAGCAGGGCATCGTGAACGTCCTGCTGGACGACACCCAGCTCGGTGAAGCCAAGAGCACACCGCTGGACACCTACACCGCGGCGGTGGGCACGACCTACTACCGCTTGGGCGGCGCCCACCTCACTGCGGGAATCCACAAGGTGAAGCTGGTCGTCGTCGGCAGGAACAGCGGCTCGTCCGGCTTCAAGGTGGGCGTCGACCACCTCAACGCCATCGCGTTCGCCAACTCGACCGTCACCGACTTCACCTCGGCGATGAACAACAACGGCATCGCACCGGACGGCACCGCCGCGGACCTGGACACCAACGGCATCGCGGGTATCTCGGCACAGACGCTCGCCGCGGCGGGCATGGCACCGGGTCAGTCCGTGGCCGTCGAGGGCGCCACCTTCGTGATGCCCGCGCACCGCGCGGACGGCAACGACAACGTCATCGCGTTCGGCCAGACGATCTCGCTGCCGGTGTCGCAGCAGGTCAAGGCGAGCGCGGTGGGCTTCCTCGTGGTCGACACCTGCTACCAGATCCCTGAGCGCACCGGCGCGGTGACCTACCAGGACAACACCGTCGACAAGCCGCGCTTCCCCTCGGTTCCGGACTGGTTCGACGGCCCCAAGGGGTCCGCGCAGGTCGTGCTGCCCTACGTCACGTGGGGCACCTCGACCAACAACGCCTACCAGCCGAGGATCTACGCGATCTTCGTGCCGACCGACCCGACCAAGGCGCTCAAGAACGTCACGCTGCCCAACTACGGCACCCCGTTCCTGCCTGGCTGCAACGGCGGGTCCGCCCTGCACGTGCTCGCCATGGCACCGCGACCGGTCCAGGCGGGGTGGCTGGGTGCGTGGGCCTCGCAGCCGGACACGGTCACAGTGCCGCCCGCGGGGGCTGGTTTCGCCAACCAGACCGTGCGCACCGTCGTACACCCGAGCGTGACCGGCTCACAGGTGCGGATCACCTTGACCAACGCGGGCAATCCGTCGCCTCTTACCGTCAACAAGGCCTCTGTCGGCGCTCAGCAGGGCACCGGGGTTGACTCTGTCGCGGCACCGGTCGCGCTCGCCTTCGGTGGTAGTGCGTCGGTGACGATCCCGGTGGGCGGTGAGGTCACGAGTGACGCTGTCGCGTTCCCGTCGACCTCCGGTGGCTCGGGCAACCTCGTTGTCAGCGTCTACCACTCCGCTGCGGCAAGCCGAGTGCCCGCGCACTCCGGTGCCACAGCCGCAGTAAGGCTGGGCGCTGGTGACCTAACCACGACAGCCTCCGGCAGCGGGTTCACCACGACTCTTACCGGTACCTACGTTCTGTCCGGTCTTCAGGTCTCTACCTCGGACAGCTCGCTAGGCACCGTTGTCGTCCTAGGCGACCAGCAGTCCGCAGCGGCGGACAGCGATGTCAGTGCCGGACACCGCAAGACGTGGGTGGACAAGCTTCCTGACGCCTTGAACACCGCAGGGATGCCTCTGCCGGGCAGCATCGTGAACGCCAGCCGGTCTGGGCTCTCGACCTCTGCCTCTTGGCGGATGAACGAGGCCAGTGGCACCACGCTGATCGACGCGAATGGGTCGAACGCGGGGACGCTGACCGGCGGCTACACCCGCAGCACCGAGCGCGGAGGCGCCGTCGACTTCAACGGCAGCACTGGACACGCCACCATGGCGGGCAGCCCGATCAGCACCACGCAGAGCTACACGGTGTCGGCGTGGGTGAAGCTGGAGTCGACCGCCGCGTCGGCCACGGTCTTCAGCCGCGGCGACAGCTCCACCGGGTCGCTGCAGTTGCTCTACTCGAAGCCGCAGAACGCCTGGGCACTCACCAACCCCGCTGGTGGCGCGTCTGCCGTGGTCGTCGGCTCCGCGCCTGAGCTCAACGTGTGGACGCACCTGGTCGGCACCTACGACGCCGCTGCCAAGGAGATGAGGCTCTACGTCAACGGCGTGTCCGCCGGAGGCTCCAGGAGCGTCGTCGACGGTGCTGGACCGTTCGTCATCGGGGCGGGCAAGTCCGCAGGCGGCACCGTGTCCGGCTACTTCAACGGGCTCATCAGCGAGCTCCGCGTGTTCCAGGGCCTCGCAACCGACACCGACGCGGGTGTGCTGTTCCAGGGCAACGCGGTCACCGGCCAGCAGGCGGGGGTGAGCGCGCCGTCGCTGTTCGACGCGGCGGCCACGCTCGGCAGGAACGTCTACGACGAGCCCAACCTGCGTACGGTCGTCGTCGCCCTCGGCGCCAACGACGTGCTGGCAGGCAAGAACAAGTCCGACATCCTGGCGGGCTTCAAGAGCGTGATGCTCCAGAGCAACGCGGGGGCGCTGCGCAACACGCGCCGCTCGGACGGCGACCTCACCCACGTCATCGTGTCGACCATCCCCGCGTTGGGCTTGGCCGCCAACGACCCGAGGGAAATCACCCGACAGCAGGTCAACAACGACCTGCTGGTCAACTTCACCGACCAAGGGGCCGACGAGATCATCAACATCGCGGGCACCGTGGCCGACCCGAGCAACGTGAACCTGGTGAACCCGAGCTACCTGACCGGTGGGCTGCTCAACGACGCCTACTTCACCGCGGTGGCCGACGCCATCGCGCTGGCAGCGTCGAGCTTCCCGCCGACCGCGCAGTTCTGATCAGCTAGCCCCCAGTGCCCGCCGTAGTGGCTCTTACCGCTACGGCGGGCACTGGGCTGTCCGGGGTTCTATCGGAGTTCAGCGCCCTTCGTCTCCGGCAACGTAAGGATCACGACGAAAGCGATTGCGGCTGCTGCCGAGAGGTACCAGAAGAAGACTGTTGAAGCGCCTATGTCCGCCAAGGCCGTCACTACGAGCGGAGCGGTGCCACCAAAGAGCGCAACTGTGAGGTTGTACCAGGCGCCGATGCCGAGGCCGCGTAGCTCTGTGGGGAACAGCTCGCTCATGATGGCTGGCGCGATCGACGTCATCGCGGTGTATAGGCCCAGGCCAACGCAGAACACTACGACCAGGTTGCCGAGCCCAGGGCGCACCAGTGTGGACAGTGGGTAGCTGAGAACTGCCATCGCGGCCGCCCAGACCAACAGCTGTGGCTTGCGCCCGAACCTGTCCGCGACCGCCCCCATCGGGTACTGCAGGAGAACGAACAGCGCGGTGCCGATGGACAACGCCAGGAACACATCGCTGTCGTCGACTT
The DNA here is from genome assembly GCF_016907695.1 of Actinokineospora baliensis. Taxonomy (NCBI): domain Bacteria; kingdom Bacillati; phylum Actinomycetota; class Actinomycetes; order Pseudonocardiales; family Pseudonocardiaceae; genus Actinokineospora; species Actinokineospora baliensis. The sequence goes on from NZ_JAFBCK010000001.1 coordinate 6,917,639, forward strand.
TCCTGGTGTTGATGGCGAACGGGGTTAGGGCGCTGAAGAACGTGTAGTAGCACAGCGTGGACAGCATCGTGAACCCGACAAGGTGCACGACCGCCTTGGGGTGCTGCCGCAGCGTCAAGAGCAACGGGTTGGTCAACCGCCGCGCCTTGTCCTTGTTGTGCTCGAACTGGTCCGTCTCGTCCAGCGCGCGGCGCAAGACGAGCCCGACGAGGCCCAGAGCGCCGCCGATGATGAACGGGATCCGCCAGCCGTAGTCCTGCATGGCGGCCTTGCCCAAGCCGCTGTTGAGGAAGTAGCCCAGCAGCGACGCGATCAACACCGCCGACCCGGTCGAGATGTAGAAGAACGCCGAGTACCGCCCCCGCCTGCCCGACGGCGCGATCTCGGCGAGGTAAGCCGAGGCGTTCGACACCTCGCCGCCCATCGACAGCCCCTGGGTGATCCGGGCGAGCAGCAACAGAACCGGCGCCAACCACCCCACCTGCCCGAACGTCGGCAACACCCCGATCGCCAACGAAGCCCCGGCCATCCCCACGATCGTCAGGATCATCGCGGGCCGCCGCCCCCGGGTGTCGGCGAACCGGCCCAGCAGGTACCCACCCAACGGCCGGAAGAAGAACGCCAACGCGTAAGTCGCGAACGTCGCGATCAGCGCCTTGCGCCCCGGTTCGAACAACGCGGTGGCGATGTAGGTGCTGAACGTCGCGTAGACAGTCCAGTCATACCACTCAACCGCGTTACCGACACTGGCGGCGACGAGCTTCCGCACGGGTAAGCGGTGCTTCTCGGTGACGACCTCAACCACGACCCACCTCCTGGCGCGCGCACTGCCGTTGGACAGTGCCACAGTAGAGGCTAGATGTGCAGGGTTGTTTCCACCTTGCTATGTGCGTATTCGGTTATCCCAGCTTCCGCTGGACCGTGTCCGTGTCGGGGTCGGCGAGCTTCTGGAGGAGGACGAGCGCGGCCTCCCAGTGCTCCCGAGCCTCAGCCACCCTGTCGAGCTTCGCCAGCGCGTCTCCGAGGGCATCATGGGCGCGAGCTTCGGTGTGCCAGTCGTCCAGGGTTTCGGCGATGGGGAGCGCCTGGGTCGCGTAGTCGAGCGCCGTAGTGGGGTCATCCATGCTGTTGTGGACGCCGCTCAGCGCCGTGTAGACCATCGCGACGTTGCGCTGGTCTCCGTGCTCCTTGCGGATCTCCAGAGACCGCTGGAGGCTCGCCAGTGCGGCCTCGTAGTCGCCGAGGCTGTCCTGAGCCGCACCGAGCAGCCTCAACGCGGTGGCCTCGCCGAACGAATCTCCCTCGGCGATGTGCAGCTCCAACGCCTCCGAGAGCGTCGCTACGGCAGAGGTGACATCGCCGAGCAGATGTTGAACGTCGCCGATGTCGCGTAGTGCCCACGCTTGCGCCCAACGCTCACCCAACTCTTGCCAGCCCTCGCGAGCCAGGTTGAAGTGCTCTAGCGCGGTGGTGTAGTCACGCAAGCCCCTATAGGCGAGCGCGATGCTGGTGTGTAGCCATGCCAGCGCTAGGGGTTGCTCGGCCGCCTCCGCCGCGCGCAATGCGACCAAGTGCGTCTCCACCCAGTCGTTCAGCGGACGGCGGACCAGGAAGTCGCCGAACATGGTCACGGGCAACTGCCAGGCCAGCGTCAACTCACCCGCACGCTCAGCTTGCCCTACCGCGTCCACCAGGTTGGCCCGCTCCAGGTCGCACCAGTGCAGAGCCTCCGCCCTACCGGCAAACGTCGGTAGCGGCCTTCTCGGCCCGGGGAGCCCGATGTCGATGCGGGTGAAGTTGGGCGCGAACACCCGAGCAGCAGCGTCGGCCACTTGCGCGTACCAGGTCAGCAAACGTCGTAGCGCTTCGGCGCGCTCTTGGTCCTCGGCAGCCCGTTCGGCGGCGTACACGCGAAGAAGGTCGTGGAACCGGTAGCGCTTAGGCGAGTCTTCGCGAACCAGGTGAGCGTTCACCAACGCGTCTAGCAACCGCCGGGCCGCAGCCACTGGGAGGTCCGCCAACGCGGCGACAGCATCGAGGCCGATGTCCGCCCCCGGTGCTACACCAAGAAGGCGGAACAACCGAGCCACGTCAGGCTGCAAGGTTCGGTAAGACAACGAGAACACCACCCGTACGGCTGCGGTGGGGTCCTCATCGTCGGTAAGAGCGTCCAACCGCTCTTGGCGCAACTCTTCAGCGAATTCGGACAGGCTCAACGACTCGTTCGCGGCAAGCCTGCTGCCAACGATGCGTAAGGCCAACGGGAGGTAGCCGCAACTGTGCGCCAAATCCGCCGCCGCACCGGGTTCGGCCGCGACCCGTTCAGCACCCGCGATTCGGGCAAGCACCTCCACTGCCCGCTGCGGGGGCAGCACGTCCAAGGCCATCCGTTGAGCCCCCTCCCTGGTCGCCAATCCAGTCAGTCTACTGCGACTGGTGATCAGCACACGGCACGTGGGCGAGCCGGGGAGCAGCGGCCGCACCTGCTGCGGCGTGGCCGCGTTGTCCAGGACGATCAGGATTCGCTTGCCGTAGACCAGGGATCGGTACAGAGCCGCCCTCGGCTCGGTGCCAACCGGGATGCGCTCTCCCGGGATGTCCAAAGACCGCAGAATCTGCTCTAAGGCGTCCTCGGCGGGCACTGCTTCGTCCGCGTGGTAGCCGCGCAGGTCCAGATAGAGGTCTCCATCGGGGAAGTTGTCACGCACCCGATGGGCCCAATGCGTCGCCAGCGAGGTCTTGCCGACTCCGCCGATCCCCACAATCATCGTTGGTACAACCGGAGCAGGGCTGTCCAGCCAATCGCCCAACGAGGCCAGGTACTTCTCCCGATCGTTGAAGTGGGCGGTGTCGGCGGGCAGTTGCCGCGGGACCGGCAGGGCCACCGGTGTCGTCGAGAAGTGGACGCCACCCACCACCGTGTGCGCCTGCACGACGTTCGACGACGTTGCCGCCAAACGGTTCTGGGTCGGTTGGTCGGCCACGGCGCCCTCAGCAGGTGATCAACGGATCGGCAGGCGGCCACTGTAGCGACCGCGACCGGGCGGCGGAGCGGATTCGCTGGCACTGGGCGGGAACCTGCGCCGTCGCCCAGGCAGCCCGTTCGGGCAAGCGGGGCCTGCGGCCGTTCACCGGCGGTCACCCTCGGCAATCCTATTGATGGAATCCGCTGCACCTACCGTGTTATCCCACGATGAACGGCTTGTTTCACAGCCAGCACAGGAGTCTAGTTTGCGGACGGGCTCTCTTTCGGGGCCCAGATCTCGGGGGAAGTCGCGATGATGTTCGAGGACAACACTTTGCTCGCCGACTGCGCCGCGGCGGTGCTCGCCCGCCACGAGCCGAAGCGCTGGCGGCACGCCGTCGACGAGCGTTGGCACTACGTGCTGCCCGCCGACCACCAGCGCCGCGACCAGGGGTGGAAGCTGCACGTCCCGGCGACACCGCTGTCGGCGTGCCTCGTGCTGTCGCGCGCGGTGGAGGTCCTCGCCCGCAACCGGTGCGCCTTCAAGTTCGCCGCCACCCTGCGCCACCTGCACGAGCTCGTCGGCCCCAACGCCGACCGCAACGCGGCGGGCAAGTTCATCACCGTCTATCCCGACGACGACACCCATGCGCGCGTGGTGGCCGAACAGCTCCACGAGGCCACCCTCGGCCTCCCGGGTCAGTGGATCCTCACCGACCGCCGGTTTCGCCCGCATTCCCAGGTTTTCTACCGCTATGGCGGCTTCACCCCGCCGCTGGTGCTGACCGACGACGGCGAGTACCGCGCGGTGCTGCGCACACCGGACGGAACGGTCATCCCGGACCAGCGGGGTGTTGGCCGCGTGGCCCCGGCCTGGGCGGTCGACCCGTTCCTCGACCCAGACGCGCAACCGTCCACTGTGGCCCCCTCGGTCCTCGTCGGCGGGAGGTTCACCGTCCGCACGGCGATCCGGCAGAACAACCGGGGTGGCGTGTACCTGGCCGAAGACCAGGCGGGGTCGCGGGTGGTGCTCAAGCGCTTCCGCGAGCACACCGGCGCCACGGTCGACGGCGGCGACTCGCGCACCAGGGCCCGCGCCGAGGCGCGCATGCTGTCACTGCTCGGTCCGCAGGGCGCCTCGCCGCGGTTCATCGACATCTTCACCTCCGGCACCGACATCTTCGTGGCCCAGCAGTGGGTCGACGGCGTGCCGCTGCGCCGGTTCGTCGCCCGTGAACTGCGGCCGAGCGCCACCGCGCTCGCACTGGACGTCGACCTCGCCGTGGACCTGACCGGGCAACTGCTCGACCTGCTGGCGAAGGTGCACGCCGCCGGGTACGTGCTCGGTGACCTCACCCCGAACAACGTGCTCGTCACCCCCGAACGCAGGCTCGTGCTGATCGACCTGGAGTCGGCCCTGCGACCAGACGACATCGCACCCCGGCTGCTGACGCCCGGCTACGCCGCCCCGGAAGAGGAGGGGCGGGCCCGGATGATCGTCGCGGCACCCGACAGGGCCACGGACCTCTACGGGCTCGGCGCCACCCTGTTCCACCTCGCCTCCGGCGCGCACCCGCCCGCGGCCAAGGGCACCCGGGTGCGCGAGATGGTCCGGTCGATGGCGCCGCGCAACCCGGTTGTGGCCAGACTGGCCCCGGCCATCACGGGTCTGCTCTCGCCGGATCCCGCGCAGCGCCCGGACATCGAGGATGTTCGCGCGATGCTGACCGCCCCGGTCACGGCCGCCGAGCCCCCGGCCCAGCCGGACATCGCCGAGCTCATCGACGGGATGCTGGCCGATGTCGTCGCCACCGCGGACCCGGCTGGCGCCTCACTGTGGCGCAACTCGGAAACGGCCAGCCGGTACGACCCGTGCTCGGTGCACGTGGGCGCCCCCGGCGTGATGCTGGTGCTGTGCCAAGCGGTCCGGGCGGGCTACACCGGGCTGCTCGACACCATCGACACCGCGGCCCGGTGGACCATGCGCACACTTCCCCGCGAACCACGGATACTGCCCGGCTTGATGTTCGGACGCGCGGGCACCGCTGTCAGCCTCTATGAGGCGGGCGTGGTGTTAGGCGCGGAAGACGTCACTGCCGCGGGCTTGGACCTCGCGCTGACGCTACCCACGCAGTGGCATGTGCCAGATGTGTTCCACGGTGTCGCGGGTGCGGGCCTGGCGTTGGTGCGGCTGTGGCGGCACACCGGCGACGACGACCTGCTCGTACGGGCACGGCAGTGCGCGGACGGCCTGCTCGCCAGCGCGACTGAGGGTCCACAGTGGACCGCGACCGGGAGCTTCCTGTTGGCGGGTACCCGGCACTGGGGCTTCGCCCACGGGGTCGCGGGCATCGCCGCGTTCCTGCTCGACGTCGGCGAGGCCACCGGAGACGACCGCTACCTCGACATGGCCCGCGCCGCCGCCGAGGCCCTGGGGCGAGTCGCGATCATCGACGGCGACGCCGCGTTCTGGCCCAGCGGCGAGGACGACGAGCACGCCGACACCGTTCGCCTCACCGGTTTCTGCAGCGGCGCCACCGGTGTCGGGACGTTCTTGCTGCGGCTGCACCAGTTGACCGGCGACCACGCCGCGCTGGACCTGGCCGACCGCGCGGCCACCGCCGTCCACCACGCCAACTGGACGTCCCCGCCCCTGTGGTGCCACGGCCTGGCCACCGACGGCGACTTCCTCCTCGACTGCGCCGACCTGTCCCCCACCTACCGCGACCACGCCGCCGACACCGCCCGGGCCATCACCGCCCGAGCCGTCCGCCGCCGATCCCACCTCCTCACCCCCGACGACACCGGCGACGTGGTCGCCTCCTTCGCCAACGGCTACGTCGGCACCCTCTCCTTCCTCCTCCGCCTCCACCACGGCGGCCCCCGCCCCCTCCTCCCCACCTACGCCAGGGACGTCGTCCCAGCCTGAGCCAACGAAAGGAGGTGCCCCAATGGACCTGACCGTGAACCCCCTCGACCTCCTACCCGCCGTCGAGCAAACCGGTGACGAGCCCCAGCTGCTCTCCAGCTGCTGCAGCCACTGCTTCTCCTCCATGATGCTCGTCACCAACGGCTGCGAGTGGTAACCCCCACGGTCGGTGGTCGCCCCCTTCACCGGACCGACCACCGACCTCACCACCGGCCTCCGGCTGCATCACCAACCACCGCCCCCCCCCGAAGCAGGAGTGTTAGCCCCCGAGCCTGCCCACGCACTCCAACCCACCGAGTCAGCCCCGCCAGCCCGACCACCGCTCCCAGGAAGCCGCCCACCTAAATGCTTGAGGGGCCTCGAGGTTTCCGGACAGGAACCCAGTAAGATTGTCCTGTCGGGAAGTTGAGGGAGTGCACGTGGCCCATCGGAGTCCGTACTCGCCGGAGTTTCGTGAGGAAGCAGTTCAGATGGCGTTGCGGTCGAAACGGCCGATCGCCGAGACGGCGCGAGAGTTGAATATGAACTCGGAGACACTGCGTGTATGGGTGCGGAGCTATGAGCGGGAACAAGGTGCGGACTCGGCCGTCGCCGTGTCGGAGCCGTTGGCAACGGACGAACGAGCGCGACTACGAGAGTTGGAACGCCGTAACCGCGAACTCGAGATGGAAGTGTCTTTCCTGAAAAAAGCCGCAGCGTACTTCGCGAAGGATGCCGAGTAGTCAGCAAGTACGAGTTCATCGAAACGATGCGACTTGAACCTGCGAAGTACGCGTATCCCGTCCTGTTCATGTGCCGACTGCTCGACGTTTCCAGGTCCGGCTACTACGAATGGCGCGGCCGGGCGGAATCGGCCACCGCGCGACGGCGAGAGGAGCTGAAAGCGTTTATCCGGGACGCGTTCGAGGCCTCGGACTCGACTTACGGCCACCGGCGGGTCCATGCCCAGTTGCGGCGGGCAGGCGTGTGCGTGGGTGTTGAACTGGTCCGGCACCTCATGCGTGAACTGGGGCTGGTTCCCTGCCAGCCAAGGCCCCGGCGGTTCGGGCTGACCACCGCGGCGGCCGCGCCGGTGGGCGACCTGGTCGGCCGTGACTTCACCGCGCCCGCGCCGGGACGCAAGCTGGTCGGCGACATCACCTACGTTCCCACGATGGAAGGCTGGCTTTACCTGGCCACCGTGCTGGATTGCTGCACGAAAGAAGTGATCGGCTACGCGATGGACGACAACTACCAGACACCGCTCATCAGCCGCGCTATCCGCAACGCGGCCCGAAACCGCCCACTCGCCGACGGTGCGATATTTCACAGCGACCGCGGCAGCAATTACATGTCCACCGAGTACCACAACGTCCTCACCAGCCTCCGGTTGAAGCAATCAGCAGGGCGAACCGGAATCTGTTTCGACAACGCGATGGCCGAATCGTTCTTCGGCACACTCAAAAACGAATGCGTCAACCGGATGGCTTACTCCACCCGAGACGAAGCCCGGCAGCACATCACTCGCTACATCGAGTTCTGGTATAATCGCCGACGACTTCACTCAGCGATAGGCTACCGCCCACCGCACGAGGTATACATCGAACACAAGAACCAACAAATCGCCGCTTGAATAGACAGTTGATCCCCTGTCCGGAAACCGCGCGGCTCCTCAGCTCGATGGGGCGGACTTGGTTTGTGTGGGGGAGCGGTGCCCGTAGCGTTGTGCGCGGACAGGGCCATGCTTTTCGGCCCCAGCTTTGCGGTCCTGCCACGGGTGGCGCAGGGGCCCCGCGCAAACCAAGTTCGCCCCATCGAGCCCACCCAGCCACCACGAACCGACCCCGCCAACCCAGCCCACCGAGCCAGCCCCGCCAGCCCCACCACCGCTCCCAGGAAGCCGCCCACCCAAATGCTCGATGGGGCGGACCTGTTTTGCGTGGGGTGGCGGTGTCCGTAGCGTTGTGCGCTGCAGGGCCATGCTTTTCGGCCCCAGCTTTGCGGTCCTGCCACGGGCAGCGCAGGGGCCCCGCGCAAAACAGGTTCGCCCCATCGAGCACCCCGTACCACCGCGATCCAGCGCAATGCCGAAGGCGAGCCGAAACAAGCAACTTCACCCGCGCAAGCACTCCCGCAGCACCGCCAAGTGCTCCTCCCCCATCCCCCTCCGCGGATCCACCGCGATCAACTCCGTCACCACCCCCTCCCGACCAGCCAAGAACTCCTCCCGCGCAGCCGGATACACATCAAAGTCATCGTCCAACCACACCAACGGCCGACGACCGGCGAACGCCGCAACAGGCCCGTACTTCCACGAAGCCCCCGTGTCCGCACAGTCGACCACCGCGAGCGGCGGTAGCCCGATAGCCGGACCGACCAGCGTGTTCGCCTGGTGGTTCCACGTAGTCGCCCACACCAGCTGAGCAGGACCAGCGTCCAAGAGCGCAGCCCCGTGCCCAGGGTTGAGCCACATCCGCAGCGGGTGCTTCCTGCTCCACCCCCGCAGCCGGAACCGGTGTTCAACGAAACCCGGCGGCTTCTCTTCGGCCGCGAAAGGGTTGAGCGGCCCGTCGACATCGAGGAAGACAAGCATCAGGACTCGGCGCGCCAGCCAGGGGGCGGGTCCTCGCCCACTCGCCCGTCAATGGCTTCCCGCAAGAGGTCCGCGTGGCCGGCGTGGCGCCCGTACTCCTCGATCAAGTCGCACACCAGACGCCGGAGGCTGACGTGGTTGCCGTCCCCATCGGAGAGATGAACCAGCTGGTCCAAGCCCCCGTCGGCCAGCGCCGCAGCAAGGCGTGTTCGAGCGCGGGCGACAGCCTGGTCCCACTGGGCGTAGTGCTCGGCGGGTGTGGCGTCGGTCGGGCCGAATCCCCAGTGCGGGTCGCCGGTCCAGGGGGTGCCGGTGAGGCGGACGGTGAAGATGTGGTCTTCGACGACGGCCAGGTGGCGTAGCAGGGTGCCGATGGTCAGGGTCGACGCGCCGATCCGGGTGGACAGGCCGTCGGCGGAGAGGCCGTCGGCTTTCCAGCGGAACGTGGTGCGCAGGCGGTCGAGTGCGCCGGTGAGGTGTTCGGCCTCGGTGCCCGCGAGCGGGGGCTCCCAGGGGGTGTCGGTCATGAGTCCACTGTAGACGAATCCCGTCACTCGCCTCGGGGCTTGGCGCGCACGTGCATGCGTTCGCCTTGCGGGCCGAAGAGGCTGAGGATCTCCACGGGCGCGGTGCCGGTCGAGCCGAACCAGTGCGGGAGGCGGGTGTCGAACTCGGCGGCTTCGCCGGTTTTGACGAGGATGTCGTGTTCGGCGAGGACGAGCCGCAGGGTGCCGCTGAGCACGTAGAGCCACTCGTAGCCGGAGTGGGTGCGCGGGTCGGGTTCGCTGCGGGTGGTCGGGATGACCATCTTGAACGCCTGCAGTCCGCCGGGGTGTTGGGTGAGCGGCACGATCACCGCGTCGGCGTGTTTGATCGGCTTGAGCCGCACCCTGGGGTCGCCGACCGGTGGCGCGCCGACGAGGTCGTCGAGCGGGACCTGGTAGGCGCGGGCGAGCGGGAGCAGCAGCTCCAGGTTGGGCTTGCGCTCGCCGGACTCCAGCCGGGACAGGGTGCTGACCGAGATGCCGGTGGTCTCGGCCAGCTGGGTCAGCGTGGTGCCCCGGCTCTTGCGCAGCGCCCGCAGCCGGGGGCCCACGGCGGCCAGCACCGCGTCGTCGTCGGTAACCATGACCCCAGTTTGCCATAGCGGCAAGAGTGGTAGGAGAAATTTGCCGCCAGATCGCACCATGGCGGCATGACGAAGCGCTGGGCGTTGGCCGCCCTCTCCCTGACCATCCTGTTGCCGTCGTTGGGCACCAGCGTCGCCAGCGTGGCCGCACCGGCGCTGGCCCGGGTGTTCGGCGCCACCTTCGCCGAGGTCCAGTGGGTGGTGCTCGGCTACCTGGTCGCCATCACGGCGCTGACCGTGGTCGCCGGGTTCCTCGGTGACGCGACCGGCCGCAGACGGCTGTTCCTCGCCGGGATCGTCCTGTTCACGGCGATGTCCGCGGCCTGCGCGGCGGCACCGGCGCTAGGGGTGCTGGTGGCGGCGCGGGCCGGGCAGGGCGCCGGGGCGGCGATCATGATGGCGCTGTCGATGGCCTTCGTCAGCGAGACCGTGCCGAAGGAGCGGATCGGTACCGCGATGGGCCTGCTGGGGACGGCGTCGGCGGTGGGCACGGCGCTCGGGCCGCCGCTGGGCGGGCTGCTGATCGCCACCCTGGGCTGGCAGTCGATCTTCCTGGTCATCACCGCGCTCGGCGCGGTCGCGTACGGCCTCGCGCGGCGGCACCTGCCGGACCAGCCCCAGGCGCCGCGCGCCAAGCTGACCACCGCGGTCCTGCGCGACCGCAAGCTCGTCGCGAACCTGACCATCAGCTCCCTGGCCACGACCGTGCTGATGTCGACGCTGGTCGTCGGGCCGTTCTACCTGTCGGGCGCGCTCGGCCTCGACGCGGCGCTCATCGGCGCGGTGCTCGCGGCGGGTCCGACCGTGGCGGCCCTCAGCGGCTTGCCCGCGGGCCGCGTCGTCGACGCGCTCGGCACCCACCGGACGACGGTGCTGGGACTGACCGGGATGGCGGTGGGGTGCGTGGCCCTGGCCGCGCTGCCCGCGAGCCTCGGGATCCCCGGCTACCTCGGACCGATCGTGGTGATCACCGCGAGCTTCGCCCAGTTCCAGGCCGCCAACAGCACCGCGGTCATGACCAACGCCCCCGCGAGCGGTCGGGGCGCGACCTCCGGGGTGCTGGCCCTGTCCCGCCAGATCGGCTTCATCCTGGGCACCTCCGCGATGGGCACCGTCTTCACCCTGGCCGCGGGCACGTCCGACATCACCGCCGCGGGTCCCGCGACCGTCGCGACCGCCCTGCACGTCACCTTCGCGACCGGTGCCGCCGTCATCGCTGTGGCGGTCGCCCTCGCCCACCTCCGGCAGGGCTGGGCCCGAAGGCTCGAGCCGGGCGCCCAGAAGACGACACCCACCGTGACGAGCCGCGCGTAGCGCCACCCAATCGGGTAAATTGCGCTAAACCGGACGAATGGAACACGGCCGGTCGGGGTGCGCGTCGGAGCGCCCCGATCGCCGCGCGGGAGGACGATTCAGCGCATGGACTGGATGCTCAGCCCCGAACTCTGGATCGCCTTCGGCACGTTGCTGCTGCTGGAGGTCGTGCTCGGGATCGACAACATCGTGTTCATCTCGATCCTGGCCGACCGGCTACCGGCCCACCAGCGGCAGCGCGCCAGGATCGTCGGCCTGTCGCTGGCGCTGATCACGCGGTTGCTGCTGCTGGCATCGCTGTCGTGGGTGGTCGGCCTGACCGCGCCGCTGTTCACCGCGCTCGGCCAGGAGATCTCCGGGCGCGACCTGATCCTGCTGCTCGGCGGGCTGTTCCTGCTGGGCAAGGCCACCTACGAGATCCACGAGCAGCTCGAGGGCGCCGAGCACTCGGGCACCCGCAAGGCCGCCTCGTTCGCGGCGGTCATCGCGCAGATCCTGGTGCTGGACGTGGTGTTCTCGCTGGACTCGGTGATCACCGCGGTCGGCATGGTGGACGAGCTGGCGATCATGGTGACCGCCGTGGTGGTCGCGATGATCATCATGCTGGTGTCGGCGCGGGCGATCAGCGAGTTCGTCAACCGGCACCCGACGGTGAAGATGCTGGCCCTGTCGTTCCTGCTGCTCATCGGCGGCAGCCTGATCGCCGAGGGGTTCGACCAGCACATCCCCAAGGGCTACGTGTACGGGCCGATCGCGTTCTCGATCTTCGTCGAGTTCCTCAACCTGCGCGCCAGGGCCAAGCGCGCCGCGCCGGTGCACCTGCACCCGACCTACGTCAAGAAGGACGACGGCGAGCAGGAGGACGGCGAGGTCAAGGACGGCTGAGCGCGGCCAGCGAGCGCTCGATCGCCTCGTCCGCGCTGCTCACGCTCGGGAACGTCGGCACCCGCTCGCTGACCCCGGCGATCCGCAGCACCCGGTGCGCGATCCCGTCCACGTCGGCCACCAGGCACACCCGCACCTGACCGCGCGCGCACGCCCCGACGAACCGGGTCAGCACCCGCGCGCCGTGCGCCGACAGCAGCGCGACCCGCGTCAGGTCCACCACGACCACCCTGGGCTCCGGCGCGGCCGAACACGCCGCGAGCAGCCGGTCGCGCAGCGGGGCCACGTCCACGGCGGCGACGTCGCCGACGACCCGCACCACCGCGGCCCGCTCGGTCACCGCCAGATCGATCTCGACGCCGTCCACCAACACCTCGTCACACCACAGGGAGCCACAACCGGCGCCCCATCATGCTCCACGGCGCCCGAACGGGCCACGCGGCACCCGGGAACCACCCGATCGGCCCAGACCGGACCGGTACTGTTCTGAATGGACAATCCCTAGTGGACTCGGCGCGCCGCGGCCGACCGACCACGGCGCGCCGGGACCCGACCTACCGGATGCGCTTGATCTCGCCCCTGGCGCGGTAGAACGACCCGCTGGCCGAGGTGATGACCTCGGTGACCACGTAGCGGGCACCGGGCACGCGGATGTTCTTGGGGAACTGGACGCCCCAGCTGGAGTCGTAGCCCTCGGAGACCACGTGCACCCGGACGCGGCCGTTGTGCTGGACGCACTCGACGATGACGCCGTCGGTCGGCGCGGTGATGACCTCGACCTCGGCGGTGGCCTCGACGCGGTCCAGGCTGCCCGCCTTGATGTCGTGGCGGGTGGGCAGCTGCCCCTGCTCCGCGGCGTGCACCGCGGCCGGGCTGGCGTCCACACAGGCCAGTGAGCCGTCGGTGGTCACCAGGTACAGCCGCTCGTCGCGGTACTGCATGGAGTACGCCGAACCGCAGCCGGTACCCAGTTTCCACAGCCGGGTGCCGTCGGCGGCGAAGCAGTACACAGAGGACTGGTTGTCGCCCGCGAAGACGAACTCGCCGTCCGGGGAGGTGGCGCAGGAGAACACGGCGGCGTCGCAGCGGTAGGCGGCCCGCTCGCGGCCGTCGGACTTGGCGAAGCGGTGCACCCAGCCCCGGCTGGTCCCGGCGAAGACCTCGGCGCGCTCCTGCCAGCCGAACAGCACGCTGCCGGAGGTGTCGGTGTGCCACACGCGGTCGCCGCGGCCGGAGTAGTGCGTGACGCCGCTGGAGTCGCCGTGGAAGACGCCCTCGGCCGAGTTGCGGACCATCCACGCGCTGTCGCCGGTGCTGGGCCGCGACCACTGGAACTCGTCCTCGTGGTCGACGACGGTGACGCCGCCGTGCCGGTCGGACACGCCGAGCACGCCGTCGTGGATGTCGAGCCAGTAGATGTCGACATCGCCCGCGATCTCGTAGGCCACCCGGGGCACCTTCGCGCCCAGGTCGTAGACGTTGCCGTCGTCGCACCCGGCGTAGACCCAGAAGTCGTCGGCGACGATGCACTTGACCGAGTCCGGCAGGCCGAACCGGCCGGTGACCTGGCCGTCGTGGGTCAGCGTGTAGACGTCGCCGTTCTCGTTGCCGACCCAGGCGCGGTCCTCGCCGATGAAGATCCCGAACGCCGGCGCGCCGGAGGCGAAGCGCCACAGCACCGGGGCCTGCCGCGCGGTGGAGCGGGTGGAGACGATCTCGCGCCTGCTGACCGGCCTGCGCTGGCGCTCGCCCTTGACCGCGGGTGCGTAGCCCTTGCGGACCTTCTCGCCGACCTTCTTCGCCGCCGCCGCGAGCGCCTTGGCGTGGTCGGCGAAGGCGGCGGTCCTGACCTGGCCCTGCTCCCCGATCCGCCCGTAGGTGATGGTCACCTCGGTGTCCTCGACGCGCACCTCGTAGAACTTGTGCGCACCGCCGCCGGTCTCGGACAACTCCAGGTAGGTCGTGGCCGACATCAACGTCTGTTCCCCTCTCCGTGAACTGTGGATCACCCTATAGAGGGACTCCGACAGTTCTTGACCGTCCATTGCGCACCCCGGGGAGAGGTCCGGGGTGCGCTGCGCCGCCGTCTACTCCGCTGGGGCGACCGTCAGCCGGGCCAACCGGCGCTCGTCCGGCCAGCGCACGTTGCGCGCCCAACCCGCCTTCTCGAACAGCCAGATCACCCGGGCGGAGATGTCGAACTGGCCGCGGCGCACCCCGTGCCGCGCCGAGGTCGGGTCGGCGTGGTGCAGGTTGTGCCAGGACTCGCCGAAGGACAGGATCGCCAGCGGCCAGAAGTTCGCCGACTTGTCGCGGCTGGTGAACGGCCGGTCGCCGACCATGTGGCAGATCGAATTGACCGACCAGGTGATGTGGTGCAGGAACGCGACCCTGGCCAGCCCGGCCCACAGGAACCCGGTCAGCAGCCCCCACCAGGACCAGGTGATCAGCCCGACCAGCACGCCGGGCAGGCCGACGCTGAGCACGACCCACAGCGGGAACAGCCGGTCGACCGCGCGGATGTCGGGGTCGGCGGCCAGGTCGGGGGCGAACCGCTCGACGTTGGTGCGGTCGCTGCCGAACAGCCAGCCCATGTGCGCGTGCCAGAACCCCTTGGCCAGCGCCAGCGGCGAGGTGCCGAACAGCCACGGCGAGTGCGGGTCGCCCTCCCGGTCGGAGAACGCGTGGTGGCGCCGGTGGTCGGCCACCCAGGTGATCACCGACCCCTGCGCGGCCAGCCCACCGGCCACCGCCAGGGCCACCCGCAGCGCGCGGTTGGCCTTGAACGCGCCGTGGGTGAAGTAGCGGTGGTAACCCACCGTGATGCCCAACCCGGACACGACGTAGAACCCGGCACCGACGGCGATCTCCGTCCAGCCGATCCCCCACCCCCACACCGCGGGGACCACGGCGACCAGGGCGAGGAACGGGATGATCAGGAAGAGCCGGATGGTCACCAGTTCCGCGCGCCCCGCCGGGGCGCCGAGGACCGGTTTGGCCGCCGGGCGGGGCTCGTCGACGGTGGGTGTGATCGTGGTCATGTCCTGCCTTCACTCCTGCGTACATGGGGGGCGGCCGCCATGGCCGGGCCCGCGGTTCGGGTGCGTCCGGGATCGCCCGACGCGGCCGTCCGCGGCCAACTCGATCGAACCGGGCAGCAGCCGGGCACCGCCGGGCTCCACCCGACCGGTGTCGCGCCTGGGGCCACCGCCTCTTGTCCCCCCCGACGGTACGCGGCCCCAGGAGAGGTGACCGTGTGGTGACCCCGCCCTGCGGCTGAGCTCACCATTAGCCCAGGTCACCGCCCCGCTCAGGACAACGGCCGCACGATCGGCGCCCAACCCACGCTGTCAAGCGCCCGCATGCCCGCGCGGCGGGACGACCAGTCCGTGCTCGATGGCGTAGAGCGCCATCTGCACTCGGTTGCGCGTCCCGGTTTTGCGGGCGATCGCGGCGTTGTGCGAATCGAGCGTGCGCACGCTGATGTTCAACCTCTTGGCGATGTCCTCTCGTGACAACCCTTCCGAAACGGCCTCCAGAACCTCGCACTCCCGAGGGGTGAGGCGGTGTCGCCGCACCTCTTGCTTTGGTTCGTTGGCAGCCCGCCGCGCGGCTGGATGACCCCAGTGGGTCTGGCCGTTCGCGATGGCGCCGACCGCTTGGACGAGTTCGTCGCCGCTGACGTCCTTGAGGAGAAAACCGCGGGCGCCCGCATGGACCGCGTCCCGCGCCGTCGGGTCATCGGAGTACGAGGTCAGGATGAGGACACGGGCGTCCGACCGATGCGTGAGGATCTCAGCGGTGGCGTCGATGCCGTTCCCGCTCGGCATCCGCACGTCCATCACAACGACGTCCGGCTCGACCTCCAGCACCATCGCCACCGCCGCGGGCGTATCAGTGGCAGTACCCACGATCTCGAAGCCCCCGTCCTCGAGGAGCACACGCAGGCCGTCAAGGACCACTTGGTGGTCATCGACGATTGCGACGCGGAGTCGCGTGGCAGCATGTGCCGCCAAGGCAGCAGTCTTCCCAGATCCAGTACCTACCGTGACGATCACACCTGACGCCGCGGCCCACAGTTGGCGAAACCGCTCGGTGTCGCCGTCCAGCGCGGTGACGATGTCGTGCACGGTGGCCCACCTAGGTACCCGATCAGCCGTGAGCGCCCGGTGCACGGTGTCACGGCTGAGCGCGGTCCGTTCGGCGATGGCGCGCACGGTTGGCGCACCAGCGGCGACGTACAGATCCCTCAGCGCCGTGAAGAGGGCCTTTCCCGCCTCCCCCGGTGGCTCGCCGAAGGTGATCACCGCGGATCAGCGGCGCGTGCGGCCACCCACAGCTCGTGGAACCGGTGAGCGTCGCCACCCAGCGCACGCACCACCAACTCGAGGTTGTGCCACCGCGGTGCTCGATCGGCAGCCAGCACCCGGTGCACGGTGTCACGGCTGATCCGGCCGCCACACCGCAACGCTACGTCCCGCACCGTCGGCTCCCCCGCCGTGACATGCAGCAGGCGCAGTTCGGCGAGCAATGCGGCCAACACGGGGTCGGCAACCACCGGCTTCCGTATCGGCACTGGTCCTCCGTGTCCGAGTTTGTCAGAACCTGTCGCATGCCCTAGTGGTTTTCCCTACTAGTGAACCACCATCTACTCACCGGAGGAAGGGCGGCACGGTGGGCGTGGTCGAACTGGTCAGCGCTGGCACGGCGGCGTCCGTTGTCGCGACTTGTCTCACCCGGTACCTGATCATCCGCGCCGCGTTGCGCGGGACCAAGCCCGCCGAACGACCGGCCATCCTCCGCGCCCTGTCCACCGTTCTCGGCTTCCGCCGACGGGGGCGGTAGCGCTACCCACGGTTTCCACGGTTGTTTCCGCCGGGACCGGACCCGATAGTCGCCTTGGCCACCAGCGGATGTCCCCGCCGGTGGTCCGGTCACCGGGCCCCGACCGTTCGATTCCCTGCAACCGAAGGACATCGAAGTGAGAGAGCGCAAGCTGTTGCTCGCCGTCGCGGTGGCTTTGGCCGTGGTGGCGGTTCCGGTCGCGAACGCGGCTGAGGGGCCCGCGGTCGCGGCGACGCCGACCGATCAGCTCAAGGTGCCCGGGGGTAGCGCCCAGGTGGTCAACGGGCAGCGGACCACCGTGCGGGAGAACCCGTTCGTCATCGCCGGGATGCGGGCCGGGGGCGGTGGGCCGCAGGGCCAGTCGTGCACCGCGTCCGTGGTCGGCAAGCGCAAGATCATCACCGCCGCGCATTGCATGGTCGACGCGACCGGCGCTAAGCACTACCTCTACGGCGACGACGACCTCAACACCACCGGGGACGAGACCTTCCGCACGAAGCTGCTCTCGTACAAGACCCACCCGAAGTACACCGGGACCGGCGGCTGGCAGACCGGCTACGACGTCGCCGTCGTCACCACCGAGGACGACCTGCCGGTGCCCGAGAGCCAGTGGGCGAAGGTGGCCGGGTCCGGCGACACCGCGCTGACCCAGCCCGGCAAGAGCGGCACCGCGGTCGGCTACGGCCGGACCTCGGCCAACGGCGGCTCCGGCGTGCTCTACAAGACGACGCTGCCGGTCAACGACGCCGCCAACTGCCAGGTGTTCAACATCCGGGTCAACCCCGACCTGATGCTGTGCATCGGCTACAACGACGGCCGCACCGCGACCTGCACCGGCGACAGCGGCGGCCCGTTCACCGTCGACGGGGTGATCGTCGGGGTGGTGTCGTGGGGGTCCAGCGGCTGCGACCGCTACAGCATCATGGCGCGGCTGACCAACGAGATGGGCGACTGGGCCCGGTCGGAGATCGGCGGCACTCCCCCGACCGACGGCAAGTTCACCGTGGCGGTGTCCCCGGCCGCGGGCCGCGCCGACCCGGGCAAGTACATCTCGGCGACCGTGGCGACCACCGTCGGTGACCAGTCCGAGCGTCTGGAGCTCTCCGCGACCGGGCAGCCCTCGGGCGTCGCGGTGAAGTTCCAGCCCGCCTCGATCAACTCCGGTGAGTCGGCCAAGGTCACCTTCGACGTGGCGGCCGGGGCGGCCAAGGGCAGCTACCCGATCACGGTGTCGGCCAAGGGCACCAGCGGGACGAAGACGGCGACCTACACGCTCACCGTCGGCGACGGCGGGTCCACCGACGGTCCCAAGCCGACCGCTTCGCCTTCGTCGGCGACGGTGAGCCGGGGCGGGAGCGTGAAGGCCACCGTCACCGTGGCGGGCGGGACCGGCGCGAGCAAGCTGTCGGCGACCGGTCTGGCGTTCGCGCCGATGTTCTTCCCGTTCAGCGTCACCCCGGGCGGCAGCAGCCAGATGTCGCTGTTCGCCCCGTTCCAACCCGGCACCTACAAGGTCGTGATCACCGCGACCGACACGGCGGGCAAGACCGGTCAGACCGAGTTCACGCTCACCGTGACCTGAGCCTCGGCAGGGTAGCGGAGGACGGCGGTGCGGTCGGGCGATCCCCGGCCGCACCGCCCATCGGCGTTCCCAGAACCGTTGTGACGCCGGGGAAGTGATGACTTCCGGCGGCCATTCGGGGTCGGTATGCTCCACCCGTGGGCTACCAGGCCGATCGTGCAGCGGAGCGCGGCGCACCGGGCGTCTGGTTCCGGCCCGCCGTGACCGCTCCGGTGGCCAGGGACCGCGAGCTGGCCGCGCTGACCGAGGCCGCGAAGTGGCCGCCGTCGCTGGTGCTGGTCGAAGGGGTCGCCGGGGTCGGCAAGGGCACCCTGGTCGCCGAACTGGTGCGGCGGCAACGGATCGAGCACTGGGTCGCGGCCCGCCGGTGCGACCCGTCGAGGCACCAGACCCCGTTCGGGGTCTTGGTCGACCTGCTGAGCACGTACCCGCGCGCGCTCGGTCCACTCGGGCAGGCAGCGGGCGCGGTCGGCTCGCTGGTGCCCGAACTCGCCGACCGACTACCGTCCTCATCGGACACGTCAGCCGCCGCGGTCGCCACCGGGTTGCGCGAGGTGATCGGCGCCATGGGGCGGGTGACATTGGTGGTTGAAGACGCGCAGTGGGCCGACAAGTGGAGTCTGCGGGTCTTGCGGGCGATCGTGGACGACCCACCTGCGGCTCTGACTCTGGTCCTCACTTACCGGCCGGAGCAGGTCGGTGCCAGCGGTCCGCTGGGACCACGATCCGGGCGGATGAACCGGACCAGGATCGTGGTGGAGCCCCTGGGGCGCGACGGGGTTGAGCTGCTCGCGGCGGAAGTGGTGGGCGAGGTGTCGAGCGCGGCGGTGGACGCGTTGTGGCGGCGCACAGCGGGATTGCCGTTCGCGGTCGCTGAACTCGTTGGCGCGATGGGTGATCCGGCTGTACTCCGGGATGCTGATGGCACCTCGGCGGAACAGGCGCTCGACCGGGCTCCCGTGCCGTGGTCGGTCCGCGAGGAGATGACCGACCAGGTGCGACGACTCAGCACCGCGGCGGCCTCCGTCGTTCGCGCGGCAGCGGTGCTGCGGGTTCCGGTGCCCGCTCAGGTGTTGTGCGCGGTGGCGGGTGCGGAGATGATCGAGGTGGGCCGGTTGCTCCGCCGAGCCGTGCTGGTCGAGACGGGGCCACACATCGGGATCCGGTACCCGCTCGCTGCTCGAGCGGTGTACGAGTCGATGCCCAGCGGCGAGCGGCGGCGGTTGCACGAGCGCGCTTTGGCCGTGCTCGGGGGAGAGTGGCCCGCGCACCAACTGGCGACGCACGCGCGGGGTGCGGGCGCGGTCCGGGAGTGGGTGCGCCACGGTGTGCGCGCGGCGGAGGAGGCGATGGCGGCAGGGGACGATGACACCGCTTTGGGGTGGCTGACCGACCTGGTGGCCGAACCCGCTTTGCCCGCCGAGGAATTGGCCCGGCTCGTGACCATCCTCTGTGGACACGGTCTTCGCGGCGGCGGGCATCGGGAGGTGATTCCAGTGCTGGAGCGGCTGTTCACCGACCAGCGGTTGCCGGAGCGGGTGCGCGCCGAGGTCGCGATCGGGCTCGGTCTGCTGCTCATGCGCGCACCGGGCGACCTGCCGCGCGCCGACATCAAGATCCGGTCGGCGGTGCGCACCCCTGGGGTCGCCGAGGCGTGGAGCCTGCGCGGGGTGGCGATCTTCGGAATGCCCTACCTCGGCAACCGGTCGGTCGAGGAGTGCCGCCGCTGGCAGAACCTGGTGTTCGAGCGCATCGGTGCGATGCCCAGAGGTCCGGCTCGCACCGCACTGCTGGCCAGCATGGTGCAGTCGCGGCTGACCCTCGGCGACGCCAGTGCGGCCGACCTGGAGGACTTGCTGCCGTCAGCGGTCGACCCGCACGACCTCGAGCACCTGGAGCAACTGAGCCGCGCGCGGTGCAACCTCGCGGACGTGTGCGCGTGGCTCGGCCACTACGACCACGCCAGGGCACTGCTCGCCGAGGGTCTGCGCGGGGCGGCGTCCGCGCCGTACGTGCGCAGCACCGGGCTGGGCACCGAAGTCAGGCTCGACTGGATGGCCGGGCGCTGGGCCGGGTTGGCCGAGCGCGCGGAGGCGATCGCCGTCGCCAACGCCGGGTCGTTGCCGGTCGCGGGTGAGATGCGTTTGGTCCAGGGGTGGCTGGCGATCGCGGCGGGTGACCTCGCGCGGGCCAAGAAGTGCTTGCGCGAGACGGGGATGACCGATCCGGAGACCGGTGTCGCTCCCGTGGTGCTGTCAGCCATCGCGGCGATGACCACCTTGCTGTTGGACCGAGGTGACATCCGATCGGCCTGCACGCACGCCGACGCCGGTGTCGCACTCTTGCGCCACCAACGGGTCTGGGCCTGGGCAGGCGACCTCACCCCGGTAGCCGTCGCCGCTTACGCAGCCGCGCAACGCTTCGAAGACGCCCGGCGACTGATCGACCAGGCCGCGACCGGCATCGCCACCCTGGACGGCCCCTTCCTGAGCGCAGCCCTCAACACGGCCCGAGCCCACTTGGCAGCCGCCACCGAACCACCCCACACCGCCGCCTCCCTGTACACCGCCGCCGCGGCCGAACACCAGAGCCTCGGCCTGCCCCACATCGCCGCCACCCTCACCGAACGCGCCGCCCTCCTAGGAGCACCCCACTCGTTCCTGGACCTGGCCAAGACCTACGAATCCCTCGGCGCCGTCATCGCCGCGGCCCGCTGCCGCCACCACGCCCGCCGCGCGGGCACCCCCGTCCGCTCCACCCGAGGCCGCCGCGGCTACGGCCGGTCGCTGTCCCCCCGAGAAACCGAAATAGCCCACCTCCTCGCCGACGGCCGCACGAACCGCGAGATAGCCGAAACCCTCTTCCTCTCCCGCCGCACGGTCGAGGACCACGTGGCCAACATCCTCCGCAAACACGGCTCCCCCACCCGCGCCGCCTACGTGGCGGACAACTGACCACCGTGACCAGTACGGCGAAGAGGAGCGGTATCGAACCGCAGTTCGTCAATCATTTCCTTCCTTCGCGCACCCGCGCTTACCAGAACGGGAGCCGATGCGGAAGCGCCAGGAAAAGATGATCATCAATTCTCCCGAAATGCCGCTGAACAGCGCAATCGCGGTTCCACGCCACCAAGGTGCTTCCGCATCACCGGAACGGAAGGCTAAAGTCGGGGCACTTCTTGGTGTTGCGCTGACTAGAAAGCCTGGGGTTTCACGATGCGCAGAAGGTCCCGGATGTCGCTTCATGCTGCCCGTCATCGGTTATCGGTGCCGGGCACCCTCTTGCTCGCGGCGGTCGTGGGGGTGGTGGGCCTCGCCATCCCCGCTCAAGCCGCCGCCCCCGCACCGTCCGCCCCCGCTGCCGCGCCGACCGCGGCCGAGGACAGCGCCCTGCAGCGCGCCAGGGCCACCGGCAAGCCGGTTGAGGTGGCTGAGCGGACCACCGAGTCGACGCAGGTCATCGCCCGGCCGGATGGCAAGTTCGTGTTGGAGTCCAGTGCCGCGCCGCAGCGGGTCAAGCGCGACGGCAAGTGGCTCACGGTCGACGCCACAGTGCGGACCACGCCTGAGGGCACCCTCTCCCCCGTCGCCACGCCGCTCGACGTGGCCTTCTCCGCGGGCGGCACGGCGCCCTACGTCACCCTGAAGTCTCCCCATGGAGACGGACAGGTCGCCCTCACCTGGCCGTCGCCGCTGCCGACCCCGAAGGTGGACGGGCCGTCGGTGACCTACCCGGCCGTGTTCCCCGGCGTCGACCTGGTGCTGACCGCCTCCGACCTCGGGTATTCCCAGGTCCTCGTGGTGCACGACGCCGCGGCCGCGGCCAACCCCGCCCTGCGAGAGATCAAGGTGACCTCCCGCACCACCGGCCTGACCCTGACCAGCGGCGCAGACGGCGCGCTCTCGGCGGTGGACGGCACCGGTAAGCCGGTGTTCCGCGGCTCCACGCCGACCCAGTGGGACTCCAGCCAGCCCGCGGGCCACGCCAAGCCCTCCGCGCAGGACCCCGAGGGCGGTCGCGTCCAGCGGGTCGACGTCGCCGTCACCAAGGCGACCGAGCAGCAGGGCCGCGTCGCGGGCAAGGCCGCGAAGGTCGAGACCGGCGAGGTCTCCGTCCGACCCGACATCGCGGCGCTGACCAAGCCCGATGTGAAGTACCCGGTCTACGTCGACCCGTCGATGACCGGCAACCAGCTGGCCTGGGGTGAGACGACCCAGAACGGCTGGAACTACTTCAACGCCAACATGGACGCCCAGGTCGGCCGCTGCTACAACGGCAACAACCAGTGCGGTGCCCTCACGGTCGCGCGCTCGTACTTCCGCTTCAACACCTCCGAGCTCGCCCCGCGCGCGGGCTGGCCCGCGGTGGTGTGGAAGGCGCAGGTCGCCACCACCCAGACCCACGGCGCGCACCTGTGCGTAGCCGAACCCGTGCAGATCCGCCGCACCGGCGTGTTCACCGGCAGCCTGAGCTGGAACAACCCGGCCGTCGAGGGGGTGCTCGACACCCGGTCCTCCGGTGCCGGTGACCAGTGCGGCGGCGCGGGTGGGGTGCTGTTCGAGTCGAACGACCTCAAGGACTACCTCCAGGCGGCCTCCATCGGATCCTGGCCGGACATCCACATGGCACTCACCGCTCCCAACGAGGCCGAGCAGCTGCAGTGGAAGAAGTTCGCCACCTCCGGTGCCGCGGCGCCCAAGGTCGTGGTGGAGTTCAGCTTCCGCCCCAACCAGCCCACCGGCCTGGCCGTCCCGAGCGCGTACCTGTGCAGCTCCACCGCGACCACCGGCACCGCGACCCCCACGCTGACCGCCACCGCGACCGACAACAACAACCCCACGCTGCCGATCGTGTTGCGCTACGAGGTGTTCAACAGCAACGGGATCCAGGTCGCCAACTCCGGCAACGACGTGCAGATCGCTTCCGGCACAACGGGAGCGTGGACCACGCCACCGCTTGGCGACGGCGTGTACCGCTTCCAAGTCGGTGCGATCGGGCAATACCCGGGTGACCCCAGCAGGTACCTGTGGGGACCCGCGTACTCGACGTCGTACTACTTCATCGTCCGCACCACGCCGATCCCGGCGTTGCCGACGATCCGCAGCGTCGACTACCCCGCGCAGAACTGGGGCGCGGCAGCGAACAACCCGGGCTCGTTCATCCTGTCCGACCCGACCAACCCGGACGTCCTCGGCTTCAGCTACAGCTTCACCGGCCCCGGCACGCAGACCATCCCCGGCCCGGTCGACTGCGAGATCGACCGCCAGTTCGGCACCACGGGCGGTTGGGTATCGGGCAAGACCAACGTGCCGATCCGGGTGCCCTCCGGCTTGAGCCCCGGCTACCACACCCTGCACGCGCGCAGTTTCGACAGCGCGCGCAAGTTCTCCCCCGAGCAGTCCTACCAGTTCTACGTCGCCCCGCCCACCCCGGTCGCCTCGACCAGGATCGAAGCCGAGTCGATGGCGTTCTCGCAGCCCGGCGGGCAGAACGTGCCCGTGACCAACCAGGTCAGCTGCTGCTGGGTCACGTGGTCGGGCGGCGCGCACGTGCATTTCCAAGGCACAGCGGTGAACCAGCAGTTCTCGCTGGCGTTCACCGTCGCCACCGAACGCGACTACGAACTCGGCCTCGGCGTGACCAGGTCGATGGACTACGGCCAGACCCAGTTCTCCATCGACGGCGTGGCGGTCGGTCAGCCGACCGACGCCGGGCCCGTCGGCTCGTTCGACCACTACGACCCGGTGGTGCGAACGCGGCAACTGTCGTTGGGCACCAGGCGGCTCACCGCGGGCACGCACACGCTGACCGTGAAACTGACCGGTGCCAACGCGGGCGCCGTCGGTGACCGCTTCCACGCGGGCATCGACTTCCTGCAGCTGAACCCGACCGGTCGCTTCGAAGCCGAGCAGGCCAACCAGGTCACCCCGACCCAGCCCGCGGGCCAGAGCATGACCGTCGTGGCGCAGAACCAGGCCGGTGGCACCGCGTCGTGGTCGGAGGGCGCGCAGTTGGCCTTCGACGCGACCGCGGACAACGCCTCGGTCGAACTGGCCGTCAAGATCGCCCAGGAGGCCGACTACGCCCTCGGTGTGAACCTCACCAAGGGGCCGCAGCAGGCCAAGGTGGCGGTCTCGGTGAACGATGTGCCGCTGGCCAACACCGACACGGCAGCCTGGGACGGCTACCAGGCAGCGGTGGGTACAGCGTACCTGCCGCTCGGCGGCGTGCACTTGACCGCTGGCACGCACAAGGTGAAGTTCAAGGTGTCCGGTCGCAACGCCTCCGCCACGGGTTGGAAGATCGGCGTCGACTACCTCACCGCGGCGGCGATCGGTGCGGCCACCGCAGCCGACTTCGCCTCAGCGATGAACAACAACGGCATCGCCCCCGAAGGCACGGGGTCCGACCTGGATGGCAGCGGTGCCAAGGGAATCTCGGCGCAGACCATGGCCGCCGCGGGCTTGGCCCCCGGCGCGTCGCTGACCGTCGACGGCGCGACCTTCGTGATGCCCGCGCACCGGCCGGACGGCAACGACAACGTCGTCGCCTACGGCCAGACCATCCCGCTACCCGCGGCGCAGCAGGTGAAGGCCAGCGCCATCGGCCTGCTGGTGGTCAACACGTGCTACAGCAGCCCGCAGCGCGCCGGTGGGGTCAACTACCTCGACAACACGACCGACCGGCCGCAGTTCCCGCCCGTGCCCGACTGGTTCATGGGCTCCAGGGACACCGCACAGGTCGTGCTGCCACACTTCACCCTCGGTACCGCGACGAGCACCGCGGGCCAGCCTCGACTGTTCACGATCTTCGTGCCCGCCGACCCGACCAAGGTCGTCAAGTCGGTGACGCTGCCCAACTACGGCACCACGTTCATGCCCGGTTGCGTTGGTGCTCCGGCGATGCACGTGCTCGCCATGGCGCCGCGTCCGGTCGCCACCGGGTGGCTGGGCGCGTGGTCGGCACCTGCGGACACCATCACCACCCCGCCGGGTGGCGCGGGACTGGCCAACCAGACCGTGCGCACCGTGGTGCACCCCACCACGACCGGCTCACAGGTGCGGGTCACGCTGTCCAACGCGCTCAACCCGAACCCGGTCACCGTCACCAAGGCGTCCGTGGGCGCGCAGAAGGGCACCGGGGTCGAGGCCCTGGCCACCCCGGCGGCGCTGACCTTCGGCGGCACCGCGGCGGTGACGATCCCGGCCGGTGGCGAGGTGATCAGCGACGCGGTGTCCTTCCCGGCCACCGCGGGCGGCACGGGGAACCTGGTCGTCAGCGTGCACCACGCGAGTGCGGTCAGCACGATCCCGGTGCACGCCAACGCGACCGCGCCGGTGCGATTCGGTGCGGGGGACCTGACCGCGGCGACCTCGCCAACCGGGTTCACCACCGCGGCCAACGGCACGTACCTGGTGTCGAGCGTTCAGGTGTCCACAGCGGACACCTCGGCGGGCACCGTCGTCGTGCTGGGTGACCAGTACGCCGCCGCAGCAGGGCCGGACGCCACCGCGGGTCACCGCAACACCTGGGTCGACCGGCTTCCCGGCGCGCTCAACTCGGTCGGCGTTCCGTTGCCCGGCAGCATCGTCAACACCAGCCGCACCGGTTTGCCCGAGACCGCGGCCTGGAAGATGACCGAGCCCAGCGGTACGACGCTCCTCGACAGCGCCGGGTCGTCCCCGGCCACGCTGGCGGGCGGCTACACCCGCACCACTGCCCGTGGCGGAGCGGTGGACTTCAACGGCACCACCGGATACGCCGCGACCAGTGGCGCGGTGCTCAACACCGCGCGCGGGTACACGGTTTCTGCGTGGGTGAACCTCGAGTCCACCTCGACGACGGCGACGGTTGTGGCGCAAGGCGGTACCGCGACCGGGTCGATGCTGCTGCAGTACTCCCAGCCCGCCAACGCCTGGGCGCTGACAGGCCCGGGGTCCGACACCGCGGGCGCGGCACTGGCCACTGTGGTCGGTCCGGCACCTACCCTGAACACGTGGACGCACCTGGTCGGCACCTACGACAGCGCCACCCGGCTGCTTTCGCTGTACGTCAACGGCCAAGCCGTGGGCACCCCCGTGGTGTCCACCGCCACCTGGACCGGCACGGGCCCGCTGTCCATCGGCGCCCTCAAGCTCTCCGGCGGCACCGTCTCGAACTACTTCAACGGCTCCATCACCGACGTCCACGCCTTCCAAGGGTCGTCAACACCCGTAGACGCCCAGGTCCTGTACCGCGGCGACTCCACCGCGGGCCCCCGGACCGGCGTGGGCTCAGCCTCCCTGACCAACGCCGCCGACACCCTGCACCGCCACGCTTACGGCGAACCGAACCTCCGCACCGTCGTAGTCGCCCTAGGCGCCAACGACGTGCTCGCGGGCCGCTCCAAGGACGACATCCTGGCCAGCTTCCGCTCGGTGATGCACCAGGCCAACGCCAGTGCCCTCCGCAACACCCGCCGCACCGACGGCTCCCTCGTCCACGTGATCGTCGCGACGATCCCCGCCCTGGGCCTACCCGCCGCCGACCCCCGAGAGATCGTCCGCCAACAGGTCAACGACGCTCTGGTCAACAACTACACCGACCAAGGCGCCGACGAGATCGTCGACATCGCCGCCGCGGTGGCCGACCCGACCAACAGCCACCAGATCAACCCGAGCCACCTGACCTCGGGCACCTTCAACGAAACCTATTTCACCACCGTGGCCAACGCCATCAGCCTGGCCGCCTCCACCTTCCCCCCGACCGCGCAGTTCTAACCCCCACCCGAAGGGCGGACCGACCACGGTCCGCCCTTCGGCATTCCCACCCCAAGCGTCCGCCCGAACCCACACCCCCACCTGGTGCACGACAGGTGATGGCGGGCGAGCGGACCTGGAACTCCGGCCGTTTCCCGCGTGTACTTCTTCCACCGGACTCCTCAATCCCGTATCCCCCCGGAGGCAGACACGATGCGCAGGACAACCGCGCTGGCTGGCGCACTGCTGATCGCGGCAGGAACCCTGGTAGCCACCACCACGACAGCGAGCGCCCACGAGTTCTGGGGCCGCTACCACATCGGCGTTTACCACAACCGAGCCGAATGCGACGCCGACTCCGACAACCTGCACAGACCCCCCTACATGTACACCGACAACTGCTACTGGTGGGACCAAGACCCCGGCGACTTCGGCAGCCGCAACGACGGCCCCGGCTGGTACTTCTACGTCCGCGAGGACATCCACTGACGCCACGGTGCTCGCCCGCCCCGGGTGAGCACCAAGCAGCATCCACCCTCGGCCGAGTCAGGCCGAGGGTGGATAACGTCTCCCTTGACTTGCCTCCCTCAAACGAGCCCCAGGTACGCCAGCGGGCTAGTGGGACCACTGCACGCCTCGCGGCGAGGCCGCCGCGAGGTCGGTTTGGCGAAGATGGATTTCCCCGGCATCGTCGATCCGCAATGGTGTCGTGCTGAACGCCCCCGATCCGTCTCGGGACAACCCGCGGATCGCCCACACTTCTCTGGGGGTGGCGGACTGCGCGAACCGCACACGCAGGTCCAGCACGGTGTACGAGTGCTCCGGAACAAGGATCAGCGCGGAAGGCGCGGTGGCGAGCTGTCCGTGGATCGCGAAGGCGTGCGAGGTACCTCTGGAGAGCGGCGCGGGTAGCCGCAGGCGGTCTGGCGCGATGAGGGTACCGCCGTAGAGCACACGCGGCTCCTGGATCTGGCACGTGGTCGTGAAGTCGAGCTCGACGAGGTCGTCCTCGACAGCGGTGGTGCGGTGCAGTTCCAGCAGCTCGGGCCGGGAACGGTCGAGCGACAGCACAACGTGGAGCTCGGTGCTCGTCCGCACGGCCCGCGAACCGGATACGGGGGTGGCCTCCGCCAGTTCGGCGAGGTGGTCGATCGCCTCGTCCACCCGGCGGCGGATGGTGCGGGTGTCGCAGTTGTCCTCGTTCGCGACCCAGGAGACGCGGTCCTGGTACAACGCGTGCCGCGCCTCGGCCTTCAGTGCGAACGCGACGAGCGCCACCTCGGCGAGGTCGTCGGGCAGTCGGCGCGCCAACTCGGTGAGCCGAGCGGTCACCTTGCGCCGGATCGCCAGTTTGTCGTCACCGCTGACGATCTCGCAGGCCGCGCGCAGCGCGGGACCCACCCGGTCCTCGATACCGCTCGCGAGCACGCCCCGCCCCTTGCGCAGCGACTTCAGTTCGCGAACCAAGTTCACATGACCGATCATCTTCGTCTCCCTCGTGGACCGCTTCGCCCCGCGGAGCCTGCGCCCGCGGTGTGGACCAGAAGTGGACAGATGGTGGATGTCTCAGACGTGCTCGGGAGCGGCCCGCCGTGTGACCGATACGCTCAGGGCCGTCGCGACGCGGATGCCGTCCTGGCCGAGGAACACACCGGACACACCGATTCGGCCGAGGGTCCGCTGGTCGGCGGCTCCGATGCCGTAGGCGACCACTTGTGGACGAGTCGGCCACTTCGGGTCAGCGAGTGCGTTGTACGCCTTGGGCCACGCCGCCGGGTCTGTTGGCCTGCCGTCCGAGACGAAGAACACCACCGGCCTGCGCACGAGGAACCGCTCTGCCTTCAACGCCCGCACGTCGCGCTCGATGGTCTCGCGCACGAACGTGAACGCGAGTCCGAAGTTCGTACCCACCCTGGGGCGGGGCACGGTCAGGTCGGGGAGCTCCTCTATGGGCCGCAACGGGTGCAGCAGTCGGGGTATGCCCGCGAACCCGACAACGCCGACCCGCGTCCGTGCTGCGGCGTGTGCGTCGGCGCACACCGCGGTACGGAACTCCCGCAAGCCCAGGTTCAGGTCCCCTACGCGGTCGGCCATCGACGACGACAGGTCACAGACCACATAGCACGGCACGATCTCGGCGCGCATCAGTTCTCCTCCGTCCGGATCGGGTGATCGTCTCCGGCCCGTGTCGACCGAAAGTGGACGAAATGGGGACACCCTGATACCCGGACGGCCGATTGCGCGATGTGTTCAGCAGAGAACAAGCTCGCACGCGGGGAGGCGCGGAGTGGACTTTCGGATGTTTGGCCCGCTTGAGGCGTGGCACGAGGGCAAGCCTGTGCCCTTGGGAGACCAGCAGCAGCGGTTCTTCCTCGTGGTGCTGCTGCTGCACGCCAACCGGCCACTATCCCCCGAACGGCTGACAGAGATCATTTGGCCCAGCCTCCCGGAACGGGTCAACCTGGTGCGCGGCTACATCAGCAAGCTGCGCACGGCTTTCCGCGAGGCTGACGACGTCGACATCGAGAAGACCCCGACCGGGTACGCGTTGCGGGTCACCGACGACCAGGTCGACACGACCAGGTTCTACCGGTTGCGCGAGGCAGCACGTGGCGCCGCCGATCGCGCCGAGGCGATCGACTTCTTGCGCGAGGCGGTCGCCCTGCGCCGCGGTCGGTTCCTCGAGGACATCGATATCGACCGGGTCGGCGGGCCTGACGTCGTCTTCTCCGAGGACGCGTTCCACGACGCGGTCGGTGATCTGGCCCAACTGGAACTCGACGCGGGCGACCACAGGTCCGCGCGGGACCGGTTGCGCGACGCGGTGCGGATGGACCCGGTCCGGGAGCGGTACGCCGCGCTGCTGATGCGGGCTCTACTCGCCGACGACGACCACCTGGCCGCGTGGCGGGTCTTCACCGAGACCGAGGCCGCGCTCGCTGAGATCGACCAACTCCCGGGCCCGGTGCTGCGCAACCTCGCCGCCCTAACGGAACAAGGGGATCCGGTCAGCTCGCTGCCGCCGCGATCGAGGAGCTTCACAGGTCGGGAGGACGAGTTGGCGGCGATCGAGGACGCCGCCGCAGCAGACAGTGGCGTGGTCTGGTTGAGCGGTGCGCCGGGCGTCGGCAAGAGCGCTCTTGCCGTCGAGGCCGCGCACCGGATGCGCGACCGCTTCCCACAAGGGCAGCTCTTGGTCCGGCTCAACGGGCACACGCCGAACGTGCGCACGACGACAACCGAGGACGCGCTGGCCCAACTGCTGGTGGAGATGGGCATGCCCGCCGAGCAGGTGCCCGCGACCGCTGGGCGGAAGTACTCGCTGTACCAATCGATGCTGCACAACACCAAGCGGCTCGTCGTGCTGGACAACGCGGAGTCCGCCGAGCACGTCCAACCCCTGCTGCCCCAAGCTCCCGGCTGCTTCGCCATCGTGACCAGCAGGCGGATGGGCGGTGCGGACACCGGCGAGCACATCCGGCTTGCCCCGCTGCCCGCGGGCGCGGCTGTCGAGCTCTTCCGGGCTGTGGTCGGATCGCGGCGGGTACCGGGCGTCCCCGACGAGCTCGCCGCCGTGGTCAAGCGCTGCGGCCACCTGCCGATGTCGATACTCGTCGTCGCCGCGCTGTTCCGCAGGCACATCAGTTGGCCGTTGCACCACCTGCTCGACCTGTTGGAGGAGAGCGGCCCGTGGCGCAGCGACGGTGATGACCTCGCGGCCGCGCTGCGGATGTCGTACCAGCTGCTCGACGCCTCGCGGCAGCGCATGTTCCGGCTGTTCGGACACCTACCGGGGCCAGAACTGGACGTGCAGGGTGCCGCTGCGCTGGCGGGTTGCGACGTGGCGACCGCCCGCGCCACGTTGGACTACCTGCACGAGGTCTGCCTGATCGAGGAAGTTGCGACCGAGCGGTACCAGATGCTCGACCCGCTCAAGGAGTTCGCCGCTGCCGAGCACTCTCCCGACACCGCCGACGAGGCGGCCACCGGGATGACGCCCACCGAGGCTGAGGCTGCCCTGCTGCGGCTGCTCGACTTCTACCTCGTCGCGCTGACCTCGGCCGTCAGCACGGCTTATCCGTTCGACCGGCACCTGCAACCGACCTCGCACCGCGCCTGCGCTGCCGCGCCCACCTTCACCGATCCGCGCGCCGCACTGCGCTGGGTCGAGGACGAGCAGGGCAACCTGGTCGCCGCCATCGGTCACGCCGCGGACAACGGCAGGCCGGGACACGCCTGGCGGATGGCTGTGCTCATGTGGCGCTACTTCCACACCACCAGCCAGGTCGAGGACTGGATCTCGACCATGGGCCGGGCCAAGGAGATCGTGTTCGACGAACCGGACTACTACGGTCAGGCGCACGTGTTGCTCAGGATGGCCACCGCGTACAACCGGCTCGGCAGGCTGACCGAGGCACGGGCGCTCGCTCAGCAGGCACTGCCCCGGTGGCGACGGCTCGGTGATGCCCGCGGCGAGGCGGCAACGCTCTGCGCTCTGGCGATCCCGATCGCGGAACTCGGTGAGCACGACTTGGCGGTCGAGCACTTCACCAGCGCGCTGGCCAAGTACGAGCAGTGTGCCGACCTGCGTGGTCAAGGGCACGCGTTGAGCATGCTGGGCCACTTCAGCGAGCTGCGTGGCGATCTCGACCTGGCCCTCCGGCAGAACGAGGCCGCTGTTCCCCTGCTGCACGCGGTCGGCCACGCGCAGGGGCTGGCGCACGCGCTGAACAACCTGGGCTCGGTCCAGCTACAGCTCGGCTTGGCCGAAGAAGCGCTGGACAACCACGTCGAGGCGTACGAGAGCGCGCTGGAAGCCGGGGACCCCTGTACGCAGGCCTATGCGTTGAACTACATCGGCAACGTGCACCGCGTACAGGGCCGGTTCGCTGAGGCCGCACACCACCAGATTCGAGCGCGGGCCGTCGCGGAGGGGACCATCGATGCCGACCTGCACGCCCGGCTCCTCTGCGACCGTGGCGAGACCGCGCTGGCCATGGGCGAGATCACCGAAGCCCGTGCCTCCTACGAGGCGGCATTGGACCTCGTGGGGGGCGACGGTGACCGGATCCACCAGGCACGCGCGCACTACGGTCTCGCCCGTGCTCTGCACGATGCGGGCAAGCACGAAGCAGCCTCACCGCAGTGGAGGCTGGCCGAAACCGGGTTCACCGCACTCGGACAACCGGAAGCCGCGGTCGTCCGAGCACAGCTGGAAGCACTCGACTGCCCTTGTCAACGGCCGGGCGGATCGCGATGAGCGCACGCCGCGATCCGCCGAGGCTTACGGCGGTGCTTCAGACCTGGTGCAGAACGCGGTTCAGCCCCGGGTAGACCTGCCGGACCGCGCGGTGGTTGCGCCAGCGACTCAGTGTCCTCGCCACCTCCCGCAGGTCCATGCGCACGGTCGCCGAGTCGACGTGCGCCGCGTCGTCGAGGACCTCGAACAGGGTCACGCAGCTCTGGTCCACCTCCCCCGACAAGGCGTGGGCGAGGGAACGCCGGACCCCGAATCGAGCTCGCGAGCGGCGCGACCCGATCGGTATCAGCGTCACCGCCCGATCGAGCAAGGCAGCTGACTCGGCGGCTCTGCCGAGGTCGCACAGCGACCACCCCCTGGCCAGCTCCACCGGTTCTGGCGCGGTCGTGCCGAGGACCGGGTACGCCCGAACGTCCGCGGTGGCCGCCTCGATCAGCGCCGCGGCTCGGTCAGACGCGCGTTCGTAGGCGCCGAGATCACCCGCGAGGGCGTGGCCCTGTGCTTCTCGGCGCGCGGCCATCGCGAGGGTGCGCCTGCTGGGCGTGCCGATTTGCTGGGCCTGCCGGGCCAGGTCGATCGTGCGGATCGGGTCGTGGCGGTAGAGGGCCAGGCCCGCTTCACGGACCAGCGCATAGCTCGCTATCTCGTGATCGCCCCCCGCGCGAGCCAGCTCAGCGGCGTGCCTGGTCCACCACAGCGCTCCCTGGTCGTCCCCGGACTCCTGGTACATCCAGCCCGTGTACTCGGCCATCCGCGCCGCGAGCAGCAGCAGACTCGCTCTAGTCGGCTCGGGGTTCTCGGCGGCGAGCGCGTGCACGGTGCGCACGTGCGCGACGAGGGGCTCCAGCACCATCGCCGGGCTCGCCTGCGCGCCGAGAACCCGCAGGTGTTCGAAGGAGGTCCGCATGCCCTCGATGACCCGGTCCTCGAGAGTGGGTCGGGGGCCACCCACGAGTGCCAGACCGAGGACCGTGCCCGCGGTCAGCACCTGCCTGCGGTCCAGGGTCAGGTTCTCGGCATGCCGGTCACGGTCCGCGCGGGCGGCCGCGATCAGCTCCCCGCCCGCGCCGAGTGCGGCGTCGCAGAGCTTGGCCAGGGTCTCGGTCGGTGCCCTGAGCCCCCTCTGGACCCTGCTCAGGTAGCCCTTGCTGTAGTTGACCCGCTTGGCCAGGGCTCCGATCGACAACTCAGCCGCGACGCGGTGGTGGTGCAACCGCTCAGCGAATGATTCAGCCACTGTGCCTCCCATTTCGGCCATCTTGAGTACAACACCCCTGTTGTGTGGAGCGCAATTGCCCACCAGCTTTCCGACGCGAGCCGGTGGGCAATTCGCCGGTCGTACTCAGCCGTGCCAGGGGTTGCCCTCTGTCGTGATCGTGGTCGTCGTGGTCGGCGGGTTCTTCGGCTCCTCGTCGGACAAGCTGGTCGAACCAGCTGTGACCTGCACACCCGTCGCGAGGACGAACGCGACCGGGATCGCGCACAGCGAGGTGACGAAAGTGGACATGGTTTTGGACATGGCGAATCCTCCAGGTGAAGGTGTGGGAGTGGTTTTCGGATGTCCCGATCCCCATCACAAGGATTCAGCGCGGCGCACACCGACAACAAGGTGTTGCCCGTTGCCAACACCGGTGGGCACCGGTCCACCAGGGCATCCACGAATGGTCCACCGCTGGTCAACGACCTCCGTCGATGCTGCGGCAGTCCAGGACACCGGCCCGCCGGAGGCGGGCGAGCACAGAGGAGATCGAGTGACTGACCCAGCCACTGACGACGACACCACGCACGACAGCGTCGACGGGCCCGCGAAGACGAGT
Organism: Actinokineospora baliensis; assembly: GCF_016907695.1. Lineage (NCBI taxonomy): Bacteria > Bacillati > Actinomycetota > Actinomycetes > Pseudonocardiales > Pseudonocardiaceae > Actinokineospora > Actinokineospora baliensis. The sequence continues at coordinate 6,951,675 of NZ_JAFBCK010000001.1, forward strand.
TCCGAGCAGGACTACGACCTCGCGATCTCCTTCGCCGAGGAGCAGCGGAACGCCGCCGACGAACTGGTGCGGGCGTGCGAGCAGCGCGGCCTGATCGTGCTGCACGGACCCGAGCACACCCACGACTGGTGGGCCCGCAAGGAAGGCGGCGACCTGCCCGAGGCGCGGGTCCGGTACTTCGTGCCCCTGGTCTCCTCGATCGACGAGTTCACCGAGGCGGCTCTGCGCGCGGTCAAGGCAGGTGACGAGCACGTTCTTCCCGCACTGGTCGGCGACGTCTCGGTGCCTGCCGACCTGATCCACCCGCACGTGACCTACGTGCGCGCCGACACCGACCGGCCGGAGCGGTTCGTCGACGCGTTGGCCACCAGGGTCGAGCTCGCCGAGACCTCGGGTATCGGTCGGGCGCTGGTAGCCGACATCGTCAGCCGGACCAAGGCGCGCGCCGAGGTCTCAGGGACTCCGGTCTCCTTCAGCCGCTACGCCGAACAGGACGCCGTTCTGCGGTACCTGGGCGAGCAGTTCGTCGCCGCCATGCCCGGCCTGGACGTGACCCGGTTCACCGGCACGGTGCACATCGGCGACTCCCGGATCGCCGTCCGGGTCGAGCAGGCGGGCGACACCGTGTACGCCCTGGACATCCTGCGGGGCGGCATCGGCGGCGACGAGACGGTGAACTTCGTCGTCGGCAGGCACGACGCGGGTAGCGCGTGCAGCAACGGGTGGGCGCGCCCGGTGTATGACGCGAAGGCGGGTGCCCTGCTCGAACTGCGGGACCTGTCGCTGCTCGGTGGTGGCTCAGCCACTCGGATCTACCGCAAGGACGAACTGTTCGCCGCGCTGTGGAAGCGGGTCAATGCGGTGCTCACCGCCACGGCCACGCGATAACGACGCTGAACGGGACGTGCCCCGCACCTGTGAGGTGCGGGGCACGTCCCGTTCAGCTGGTCACTCCTCATCGGCGACGCCATTGCCACCGTTGTCGTCGGGGTTGTCGTTGTCGTCGTCCCGGGCGCGGTCGAGCACCTCCTCCAGCCGCAGCGGGCTCGGTGGGTGGTGGCTCAGGCACAGCGGTGTCCGCATCCGGCGGAGCCCGATCCCGTCCCCGGTCACGTAGAACTCGCCCCTGTCCAGCTTCGCGATGTCGGCGACGGTGCTGCCCTTCGCCCTGGCGATCTCGTTCGCCGCGGCGATCTGCGTCGCGTTGTTCAACCTGCCGAGGAACTGGGTCGTGGCGTTGCCGGTGACCTGGTTGTGCACGCCCTTGGGGGCCTGGGTGGCCAGCACGAGGCCCAGCCCGTACTTGCGCGCCTGGGAAGCGAGCAGGATGGTGCTCTGCGTGCTGGCCGTGGTGCTCCCCGACGGGGCGATCGTCTGCGCCTCGTCCATCACCAGGAGCCCGCCCAGCGGCCGGTCCCCGGCGGGGTTGCGCTTGAGCCAGGAGAAGATCTCCAACTGGAGCTGGCTGACGAAGCCCTGCCGCTGCTCCTCGGACGGCAAGCCGATGAAGCTGATCACCGACAGCCGTGCTCGGTATCCCGGGGATGGGGTCAGCAGTACCCCCGGGTCGGTCGGCGCGCCCGCACCGCCGAGCAGCGGGTCGTTCACCATCGCGGCCCGCAGCGTCTCGGCCAGGTCGGCCGCGGTCGCCGCGCCGGTCCTCAGCTTGCTGACGCCCTCTGGGAGTTCGGCGAGCAGCTCGACGAACTCCGCCAGTTCGCGTTTGCCGGTGCGCGCATGGTGCCGCAAGGCTTCACGCAGCACCGCTTTCCCGCGCTCAGCGGACTTGGTCCTCCCGTCGACCTTGGCGCGCGGCACCAACCGCGCCACCGCGGCCTCCAACGCCGCGGTGAACTCGTCGGTATCAGTGCTGACCTCTGCGAAGTCCGGCAGCGGGTGGAAGCTGAGCGGTCGACCGCTCTCCCTACCCGGGGTCCACACCACGACCTCGGTGTTGGCGAGGTAGTCGGCGGCGGTGTCGGCATCGCCGGGGCGCCAGCCATCGGGTGCGTCCGGCCAGGCGTCGCCGAATCGCGCCAGGTCGTTGTTGGGGTCCAGCACGATGGCCGACACCCCGCGTAGCGCGCACTCCTCGACGATGCGCCGCAGCAGCACGGTCTTCCCGCTCCCACTGCCCGCGATGATCATCACGTGCTTGCGCAGCGACTCCAGCTCGATCAGGATCTCACCGCCCGTACCGAGCGCGATCTCCTCCGGTCGGGGAGGCCGCTGCCCGGCGGGCGGGGGCCGGGTCTCCTGGTGACCTGCGGGGGACTTGGTCGAGGTGGGCAGGATCTCCCGCAGGAACGTGTTGGTGCTCGCGGGTTTGCGCGCGGCCAACCAGGTCAGCAGCCGGTGGGACCGCTGGGGCAGCATCGACTTGAGCGCGCTGAACGTGCGCAGGTCGTCGTCGGTGATCTCGATCCGCTTGCCGCCCACGCCGACGATGGCGGCGACCTCGTGCCTGGTGACGGCCCCGGCCCACCCCTGCGTTCCGTTGCCGAGCATCACCAAGAACCGGTTGGCCACCCCCGGCTGGACCCCGGCCGCGGACCGGGCAGAACGCAGGCGCTTGAGCACCCCGTTGCCGTGCCCGCTGGCGATCAGCCGGAACGACCAGCGCTGCGTGACGTCGAGCTGCTCGTCGGTGATCCGGTGCAGGGTGGCGTGGACTTCGTCACCACCGGGCAGGATCTCGCTCGACCACCGCATGTCGTCGTTGCCGACCTCGATGATCCACGACTGCAGTCCCGCGTGGAGCAGCTCGGGCATCAGGGCGTCCTCGTTGTGCTGCTTCAACGCGGCCGCGGAGATGTCGGCCTCGCGGCGCAGCCGCTCGTACTGCGCGTCGAGCTCGGTGAAGTAGTCGAGGGTGGGGACCACCTGCTCGGCCACCGCTGCCTGCTGCTTCTCGTCGAAATCGGCCAGTTCCCGGATCTCACCGTGCAGGCACGACTCGGCGTGCGCGTGGACGCGCATCAGCAGCTGCCTGGGGGTGTAGGCACCCCACGACTCATCACCGAACGCGCTGGGGGCGACCGGCCACGTCGGGTGCGGCGGGACGAACCCGACGCCCTGGTAGACCACTCCGAGCCAACGCTGGACGAACACCCGCCCGATGCGCGGGTCGGTGATGGATCCCAGGATCGGGATCTCGGTGAACCGGTCGCCGAACGAGTCGCTGGCGGCCGAGTGCAGCATCTTCCAGGTGTTGGGCAGACAGGCCACAATGGACAGGGTGCGCCGCGTGGTCTCCCGCAGCTGCATCATCCCGTCGGCGAGCAGGGCGAGCTGCAAGCCCAGTTCGGCGTCGGTCACACGCTCACCGGTGGCATCCTGGGCCATGTTGACCAGCGTGTCCAGTTGGTCGATGGCGACCACGCACGGGCCGGTGAGCGCCAGGACCCGCGAGATGTCCCGCACCAGCTGCCGTGCCGGGGTGTTCGGGTTGGGCAATCCCCAGTTGCCGAACTCGGTGCTGGCCGACCCGGTCAGGTACGCCCAACCGATGTCAGCGTGCTCCGAGGCGTACAGCACCAGCGCGCGGATCGTGTCACCACACTCGACCGCGATCCTGGGGTCCACTTTGCGCAGACAGGCGATGAAGTCCTTGAGGTGTCCCGGCTTCAGCGGCGCGTCTCCGACGACCGCGCTCGCCACCTCGTCGGGGACCTCGGCCACCGCGCAGGCCTGCCGCAGGAACCGGCTGATCTGCGTCTGGCGGTCGTCACCTCCCCGGTGCAGCTCGGAGCGCATCGCGCTCGCCACGTCGTCCCAGAACGTCGTTCCCGTGTTGAGCTCGACCAGGAAGAAGTAGCCCTCCACCGCTTGCACCATGTTCCGGACCGAGCCGAGCAGGTGCGTTTTGCCGACACCCTTTCGACCCTGCAACACCAGCCCGATCGGACTGGGACCGGTGCTCGCCTTGGCATCGCGGAGACTGGCCCCGATCCGGTCCCGCGCTTTGAGGTGCAGGTCCTCCACATGGGACGGCGAGGTGTGCCAGACGTCGTCCGGGGTCTCGGCCGAGTTGAAGCGGAGCGCGGCCAGCGCCTCGCGCAGTTCCTCGCTCATGACTCGTCGACCGCCATCAAGTGGTTGTCCTCGCCGCCGATCCGGATGGCGGCCGCGTGGTCGGCCTCCGTGAGCACCTTGCGGTTGGAGTCGGGGGCCAGGTGGGTCCCGCCCGCCCGCACCATCGCCAGCAGCACCTCATCCACCTCGGACTTGCCCGCGCCGTTGAGCTCGGGGCGGAGCTTGGCCAGGCGGACCCAGTCCTGCGGCTTGACTGAGAGCTCCTCGTACACCCTGCGGATCAGCGACTCCAACTCGGCCGACTCCAACTCGGCCGGGCGCGGTTCGGTCGGGCGCAACTCAGCCGGGTGCACCTCGGTCAAGTGCGTCTCGGGCAGGTGTGCAGCGGCCGGGTGCAGGAAGCCGAGGATGGAGTGCTGCTGGAGCAAGCGCTCGATCACGGTCCTGGCGAACACGAACACGACCCGGGCCAGGCCACCCGCCTTCGCGGTCGGCTCGATGTGCGCCATCTCCCGCTCGCACCAGGCGATGCCCGCCGCGGTGATCTGGTGCACGAACGGGGTGCTCGTGGTGTGGCTGACCAACAGCCCGTCCCGGTTCAGCCGCTCGCGACCGGCCTTGTCGAGCGTCACGCCGTGCCGCGCCTTGAGCTCGGTGTTGGTGATCTCCTCGTTGGCGAGCACGAGGGCTATCAGCGTGGCCTGTTCGTTGGCCCCGTACTTCTTCGGCATGGTGCCGCCTCTCATTCGGTGAAGGCTTGGCCGCGGCGGTCGATCCGGTCCAGGAGCGCGTCGATCCCGGCGCGCAGGTGCACGGGTATCGCGACCCGCTCGCCATCCGTGCGGGTCTTGCCCAGTAGTTCCAAGTCGGTGGCGAGGTCACGCATCAGGGACAGCTCGTCGCGGTCCAGTGCGGCTGCCATGTCGTGCACGACCTGCTCGATGAGCACGAAGCGGGCCGCGTAGGGCATCTCGTCCGGCAGCGCGCGGAGAACCGCCGCCACTTGGCGGAGGACTTCTCGGTCCGGGGTCTCCGCCGGGCTCGGCCTACCGGTGATCAGGTCGTGCAGCTCGCGGGCCACATCGATCGGCCGTGTGCGCGGTGCCAGTTCCAGCGGTCGCAGGTTGCGCAGGAACCCCGGCAACTGCGCCCGATCCGTACCGTGGGTCAACACGCAGAACAACTGCCGTTGGTCGCCGTCGGGGTCGAGCGCGTGCCTCAGGAACCGTTCCGCCTCCGTGGTCTGCCACCGGCTCACCTCGCCGTCGACCATCAGGCACAGGTGCTTGGCGGGCTCCCGCGGGTGGTCCAGGAACTCGACGTTGGCCGACAGCGATCGGTCAGCGCGCAAGCCGAGCGCACGCAGCTCTTCGATCAGCTCGGTCGCCGCCACCTGGGCCGAGCGCGGGCTGGACACCAGCAGGTCGAGGTCGAACTCCCGACGCCGAGACCTGGCCGCGGCCACATAAGCGTCCCTGTTGTCGGCCAGCAGGTCCGTGCGGTCGAACTGCTGGCCGATCACCGCCGCCACCGTTTCCAGAGCGTACGAGATCTGATCGGGGGACGGTACCTGCTCCGACCGCACCGGGAGCTGCTCGCCGAAGCTCCAGTAGGAGACGTACGGGACCGTGAGGTGCCGCAACATCAGTTCTTCCGACACGCTCTTGGCCAGCCAGTTGCCGAACAGCGGCGCCACGGCTTCGGTGCACCTGCGGTGCCACTCCTCGGCCTGCTGGTACTCGACCCGGCCGTCGAACCTCGAGAGGACAGGCAGCACCATGTGCGGGGGGCGGTCGTAGGGCAGCCTGTCCCTGGCGATGTCAGCGCGTTGCGCGACGTCGACGACGTCCATCAGGTTCTGGTCGTTCGCGGTGAAGACGACCACGAGCCGATCCGGCAGGTGCGCTGTGCAGATGCCCGCCGTGTCGGAGATCCCGGTCCGGCTGTCGATCAGCACGAAGTCGTAGTTGTCGGTCCACTCTTCCCGGCACCGCTCCAGGAAGGTCGCGAAACCCTGTGCGTAGAGGTCGGCCCAGTCGATCCGCTGCATGCGGCTGTGGTAGGTGGGGTGCGTGCGGCGGGGGTTGGCGGGATCCAGCCCGCCCGCTGCCAACAGGTCGAGGGTGCCCTCGCCGATGTCGATCGGGACGATGTGCTTGCCGGGTGCCTTCGCGCCGCTGAGGAAGTCGTTGGCCAGGTCGATCACACCGCTGTCGGGAGGCGTGGACAGGGAAGGGCCGAAGTAGTGGTGCAGCCCAGGCGCCTCGAGGTCCCAGTCCACGACCAGCACTTTGCGACCCCACCGCGCCAGCAGCACGGCGACGTTGGACAGCGTTGAACTCCGCCCGACCCCACCCTTGTAGGAGTAGAAGGTGATGACGGTGCCGGTCATCTCTGCGCCACCTCCTCGGGACCGTCGAGATCAGCGGACGGCGGTCGCCCAGTGCGTTGCGCCGGATCACCGAACCTGGGGATCAGCGGAGGAGGCATGAGCACGGGGTCGGGGGTGACAACGAGTGGCCAGTCGGGCTCCCACTCCGGAACCTGTTCGAGCACCTTCGCCAGGTCGGAGGCGAACTCCGCTACCCGGTCGTGGAAGCGGTGGAAGTCGCGAGTCATCTGGAACACCGGATCCGGGTTGGACACGTCCTTGAAGTTCCACCAGGAGAACTCGCGGGCCTCGGGTGGGAAGTTGTCGGAGTCCGAGTACAGCACCGGGTAGATCAGCCCTTGGGGGATGCGGCCCCCGCCGATTCCGAGCATCTTCTGCCGCGCCCGCATGCTGTGGAACTCCGCCATGCACCACGGAGACCGGAAGTACGGCGGGGTGAACAGCGGCACGATCATCTTGCTGTGCAGGAGGGCCTGCTGGAGATCGGAAGGCCAGTGTGCCCCTTTGGCGATGGACAACCGATCCATGTACACCCTGGGTGTATAGGACATCTCGCCGATGAGGCAGTCGAGCAAGCGTTCGTAAAAGTGGTTCAACAGCCACTTCTGCGCCATTCCCTTGCGGCTATAGCTGATGAACACGTCCCACTTGTAGCCGGTCACAGGCGAAATGGTAGGCAACGACCGCGACCCGGAAATAGACGTAGAACAGGACAGAAAAGCCGGACCGGCCAAAAACTGGACAACGTCACGCGACGACAGAATCACAAGGATGCCAACTGCATCCACGCCGCCCGCATAGGCCCGACGAACGCGCCAGTACCCACAACCCGGGGCCTGGAACATCATGCGCTAGCTTCGCTGCCGCCCCTCACGCCAACCGACCACCCGAAGCCATCCACGTCTTACAGAACTACGAGGCACCCAGAATGAAAAGGCTCACCCGGTGACGTGACCACAGGTTGAAGTCAAGACTCAGCCCTTGTCAATCAATCGGCGGGACACACGGATCAAGTCCACTCCACAGTGCGCCGCCACCTTGTCCTGAAATACTTCCTCGGTCGATTCCAACGACCTCCCTTCCCGCAAGGTAATCAAGATCAGCGGTCGCTCCGGCGCGCCAATAGCTACTCGGACGGCCGCCCACAGCAAGTCGCGGAACGTCTGCGGCTGCCCCCAGCACATGTATCGCCGAACAGTGCCGTCGGTGATGTCCATGTGCATCGGCTTCTCCGCCCGCGTCCCAGGCACTGTTCGCCACTCCGGCCCTATCGCCTCGCGGATCGTCTCACCGATGTCGGCAAGTCGTTTGACTGCGTAGGCGGCATAGGAGCCGACACCCTCAAGAGCGCGGGTGTATTCCTTCATCGGCCCATCCTTGAGCCACACGCGCATGCCCTCGGCTGTGTAGTGATCGGCGAGCTCGCCGCCGATCGCTGGATGGTCGACCCATAGCGAGTACTGCTCGGTCTTCTGCTGGTCTCCCAGTGACTCCCAGTCCAGGGCGTGCACCTGTCGGTACAGCTCCCGGCACACGGCCTCCCGCACGGCGCTAGGCAGTTTCGACTTCGACACGCACCCTCCTGCTACCCGCTGGCCTCCGCTGTTCGCTGGCGAACCACAGTTTCAACCTGGTGCGCTGTGACCGCCGGGTCGTCGTGCTCCCAAGCCCGGATCACCTTCCACCCCGCGGCTTCCAACACCGAGGTCGTATCCTCGTCGCGCGCGCGGTTGCCCTCGATCTTGTTCCGCCAGAAAGCGGAGTTCACGGACGCGGGTCTGTGGTGCTCAGGACAACCATGCCAGAAACAACCATCGACGAACACCGCGACCCGGGCCTTGGGGAAGACGACGTCGGCGGTCCGGCGCGAATCGGCGAGCGGCCTGGCGGAGACGCGATACCGCAGCCCGCGCCGGTGCAGGAGCGCGCGCAACGCCAGCTCGGGGGCGGTGTCGCGGCCCCGGTTTCCCCGCATTGATGCCCGTACTCCGGCGGATGAGGCCCAGGAGTTACTCGGGAGCTGTTCAGTAGTGACGAGACCCGACTCGCGCGCTTTGGTCCACCCCTCAGCGAGGTTGCGGGGCCGCGTCGCGTGCGACACCGGACCCAGCTCACGGGTATGGGCACGGCCGCCGTCGGACCACCGCAGCCTGGCGAGGACTTCTACGCCCGCCCGATCGGGCTTCAGGTCGACCGACGCGCGCGCGTAGCGGCCCGCGCCTAGGTCCACCATGCGTCGGTGTCTGCCGCCCGCAGCCCGGTCCTGCTCAGCGGTGGTGTCCGCGGCGGCACGGCCCGGTCGGGGCTTCCACGCACTGTCCGGGGCGGTCACCTCCCGTCCGTGATCTCGTCCAGGCACGTCGCCACCGCCTCGGCGAACACCTGCCCAAGCAGTACCGGCACCGCGTTGCCCAGCTGACGCATCTTCTCCCCGCGCGGGCCGGAGAGCCGCCACTCGTCGGGGAAGGTCATTACCCGGGCCGTCTCGCGAACAGTCATGTAGCGGTGCAGGTACCGATAGCCACTGGGATCCGTGTCGTCTTTCACCCGCTCGTCGGTGAGTAGCACAGACTCACCTCCGGGCACGCCGTGAACGCCTGCTTTGACTGTCTTGGCCGGGCGGTCCATGGTATTTGGGGTGTGCCCTGGGTAGATCCGCGCGTCCGGCCACCCCACGTGGTCGGTGAAGCCGCCCACGAAGTACTCCCGGCGATCGAGACGGTCCCACCTGACAGCAGGCAGCGGTCCCTCGTCACCAGTACCGACCAGAGCGTCACGCAGGGTGCGCCACGGCAGCAGGCCGTCGTCCTGGACGCGCTCCGGCAGCTTCGCCTCCACGCGGTCGCGAACGTGCTTGGGCACCTTGGGGTGCCGTTCCCAGTACCGCCCGTCACCAATCGACCTGTGTAGCGCCGCCTCGGAGTGCGTGGGCTTGACCAGGTCACGGAACCGCTCGAGGTCGACCCCGAGATCTGCCCGGAACGCGACTATGATCACCCGGCTCCGGACCTGCGGTACGCCGTAATCCGCTGCGTTGACCGGCGTCATGACGACGTCGTAGCGTCTCGTCGGGTCGATACCGGCCACGTCGGTCCCGCGCAGGACCGCGTCGTGGGCGTCCCAACTGGTCTCCGGGTCCCGTTCCAGGAACGGCAGGCCCAGTTCGCGGAGTATGTACTCGAAGTAGGGCTTGAACGAACTCCGGAGCAGACCTCGCACGTTTTCGCAGATCACGGCTTTCGGCTGGATCTCGCGGACGGCGCGGAACAGCTCGGGGAACATGTTGCGCCGGTCCTCGTCGCCCTTGGCCACACCGCCGAGGCTGAACGGCTGGCACGGCGGACCACCCGCGAGCACATCCACTTTGCCGCTCAGGTAGCCCAGGTCCAGTTCCTGCACGTCCCCGGCCACCAAGGGCCACGGCTGACCTGACTCCGGCACCCACTCGTCCTCGCCCCGCGGCTTGGCCCCGTTCGCTTCGAGGGTGTCACACGCGTGCCGGGCGTACTCGTTGAGCAATAGCGGCCGGAAGCCCGCGCGGTGCACGGCCATCGCCAACCCGCCACCCCCGGCGAACAGTTCCACCGAGGTACGGTCCGTCATCTCTTCTCCACAGGGGTCCGGGTGTCGGTGGAGCCTAACGCACTCCGTGCACAGTGCTTCGGACCGACACAGCCGCCGCACTCCTCAGCCGTCGACCAACGCGTACGAGGGCTTGCTGGAGTCGACGGTCTGCCATTGCAACGCGCCGACATTCTTGGTCGCCCCGTCTGGCAGCCGCAAGACGATCGCCATCACCACCCCGGACGGGTCCCGTTCGACCACTCCCGGGACTGCGGCGTCCTTGCTGACCATGGGGTAGAGCAGCATCTTCGCCGTCGTCGGGCCGACCTTGAGCGACTCGAGAGCACCTCGGTGCGCGGAGGTGGCGTTGCCGCGGATCCGCCCGTCGACCTCTTTTCGTCCGTGCAGGCTCAGTTCCACCTGACCGCGCAGGACCGCTCGCCTGCCCGACTTCTGCTGCGGCATCACGATCCGCCAATCCGTCACCACTTCCGGCCCCAGGCGGCTGATCCACGCCAGGTCCGGCTTGAACGACATGGGGTGGCGCCAGGTCAGCGCGCTCAACGCGGCCACCACTTCGGCATGCCCCACGGTACCTGTGAGCGCGGCGAACGGTGTCTTCCCGTTGTTCGACAACGTGATCAGTTCCTGGCAAGCCGCGATCAAAGGGACACAAGCGTCCACGTTGCGTTCCAACGACTCACTCTCCCGCGTCGCGGGATAGGCGGAGCTCGGTTCCCGGTTGCCCACTCGTCGCTCCACGAGGACGGCGTTGTACATCTTCGACGACGCCGTCGGCTGGAGACCGTGGCTGCTGACCAAGGGCGGCACCTCGGCCGGTGTGCAAGTGGGCCTGCCGTTCTCATCGACCTCGGCATAGGCCTTGAGCTCTTCGCGGAAAGTCCGTTCGTCCAAGCAGATCGACTCGAACGAGTCCCTGAGACCCTCGGTCGTGAACAACCGCACCAGGTCCCGGTACCCCTTGCGAAAGCCGAACCAGCGGCCCATCTGCATGAGGGCGTCTGCGGTCTGGGTCGCCCGGACGTAGTACGACACGGTGAGGCCCTCGACCGTGAAGCCGCGGGCGAGCTTGTTCCCGCCGACCAGGATCCGCCAGACCTTGTGGTGGTCGAAGTTGACTTCCTCCTGCTCGATGTCCTGGTCGCTGTTGACCACCAACACCGGGTTGCCGTTCGGACTGACCCGCCGCGCGACCGCGCCGAGGTATGGAATGAGGTCGTCGAAGGAGCTTGGGACAGCCTGCCCCTCGGCGCGAACAGCGGACACCGGGAGCAGGTCGGCTTCGAAAGCATCGCGCAGTCTGGCGTGGCTGGTCGCGGAGAAGTACCCGGACTCACCCCAGATCTTCCTGATCTGGTCGGCTGTCGCCCGGTGGGTATCGGTGTGCATGGCCTCGTGCACCAACATGGTGTGGTGTTTGAACTCGGGATGTCCCTCGGCCTCGCGGAAGAGCTTCATCGCGCCCGTGAGCACGAAGAAGTCGATCGCCCGTCGCAGGTCTCGGTCGGACTCCTGGTCCGTCCCTGGTGGGTCGACGATCCGGATGTGGGCCTTCTCGTTCGAGTTCGCGACAGTGAGGTCTCCGTTGGTGAAGTCGCTGTCGAGGTCGTGAAAGTCCTCCGCGCCCATGTAGCCGGGCGGGCGTTCGAGCGAGATGAGGAAGTCTTTGGGAAAAATGTCCTGCGCGTCGCCGGGATCGATGAACACGTTGGCGAACGGCGTCGCCGTGTAGCCGACGTACTGCCCCCGCGGCAGCATGCCGAGCAGTTGGGAGATCAGCCCGTTGATCGCGGTCCGCTTCCGTTTCCCGGCGGGCGACTGCTTGGCGTTGATCGTGTTGACCGACGCCTGGTCCGACTCGTCGTCGATGATCAGCGCGGGGATCTGGTGCAGGCGGGCGGTGATCAGCTTCAGGTCATTGACCAGCTTGGTCAGCACCGGGCCGTTCTTCTTGACGATCATCAGTCGGGCATCGGCGGCCAGCAGGTTGTCGATGTGGTTGAGTGGTTTGCGCCGATCCAGGTGCTCGAAGTCCAGTGCCGAGATGCCCTGTTTGAGGCTCCGGTAGTCGAACTCGCGCGTGGTCATGCGGTGGATGTCGGGTTTGCCGACGTCGGCGGGCCTGCAGCCGTGCTCGACGAACCTGCCGTCGAGCCAGTCGTGGTCGTCCTGGTAGTCGACGGCGGAGAGCGCTTCGACGCTCTCGGGGTCCACGCCGCGCAAGATGTTCTCGCGGCCGACGAACTCCATGTCCAAGCGGCGCTGGGTCTGTTCGCGCAGCATGTTCGTCGTACCCGTGAGCACGATGATCAGCCGGTACCCCGCGTCCACCGCTTTGGCGATGACGCCGGTGAAGTTCGCGGTCTTCCCGCTCTGGACGTACCCCACCACCAATCCCTTCGCCTGGTACGGCTGGGTGCGGGTGGGCTCGCTCAGCCGCTCGACCACGTGCCTGGTCGCGTTGTGCAGGCTGGTGATGGCCTGCGCGTCCCAGCCACGCCGGGTGCGCAGGTGGTTGGCGTAGTGGTTCCAGTAGAAATCCCTGGTCCGGACGAGGTCATCGTCGTACCAGGGGTCCCACTCCTTGGCGATGACGACCGTGCCGTCCTTGCCGTGCATGGGGAACAGCGACTCGAAGAGCCGGGTCGTCGCGGCGTTGACGCCGAGCTTGTCGACGACCACAGCGCGGCGCTGGGGAGTGTTCGCGCCAGTACCTTGGGTCCACTCGGCGTCCCCGGCACGGGCACTGTCCCACTTCGCCAGCTTGATGTGCAGCTCGTTGCGCAGTTCGTCATCCGACGGGGACGAGGCCTCAAGGTAAGCGCACAGCGCGGCGTCGGAGATTTCGGCTCCGCTGCCGAACTCGGCCGCCTGCGCCAACGCGTTCCGGTGCAGATGCCGGGGACCGCTGCGGTTCATCGCGTCCAACGCGGCGAGGTAAGACTTCGCCATGGCGTCCGACATTGTCATCCTTCCAGGTGGTCGACGGCCGCCGACAGGACAGCGGGCGGCGCGGCCGCCGGGTCGAGACCGGTGAGGTCGATGCGGTAGCGCACCTCCGCGAGGCGGTCCAGCGCGACCCCGGCGTCTGCCAGGGATCTCGGTGTCAAGCGTGGGAACCCCTCACCGACGGCGTACACTGCGGACGCCACTCGCCGGGTCCACCGGGTATCGCACCGTTCGCCGAGGTCCTCTTGCCAACCCCACACGGCCAGTCCCGCGTCCAAGTCGTCGCGACCTGTGCCCGGACCGAGCATGGCACGAACTCGCTCGACCAGCTGCCCCAACCGGGCTCCTGCCCCTGTCCCCGCCTGCGTGAGCTGGTGGGACACCAACCACAGCGGCCGGTCACCGGTGGGTACGAGTTGCGGCAGGGACTCGATCCAGTGCGTGCGCCGCTCCGAGCTGGTCGTCTTGACCTCGACGTCGTCGCCGCGCAGGCCGAAATCATGTTCCTCTCCCTCTGGGCCCCGCCAAGCCGCCAGCGCGGCTGGCGCGCCGAGTCCGTGGATGAGCCCGGCGAGGCTGAGCAGCTCGCCGAAGAGACCGATCTCGCGCTCCCTCGGGAACCCCTCTTCACGTCGGAGAAGAGCGGCGAACTCGCGCAGGGTGAGTGCCAGCGCGTCAGCGGGCGACATCTGATCGAGCTGGACCCGGTCGGCGATCGAGCACAGCAGTGGATAGGCCGCCTGGAACAGTGCGGGCACCGTGACGACGACCTCGAGGCAGCGGCCGACGTCGTGGTGGGTCAGGCGGCTGACGACGTGTTGCAGTCGGGTTGCGGGCGCGTGATCGGCTCCCGGACTGTGGACCCGGACGCCCAGATGCCCCTCCGCCGGGGTCACGAAGAGCCAGACCAGCGGATCGCCGGCGATGGGCTTGAGGTAGGGCACGCCCTCGGCGAGGACCCGCTCAAGGTGGGCAGGGGCGAGGTGCCGGTCCTGGGAGGTCGAGTAGGTCATCGGCGCTCCGCCCGCACGGCGGTCGTCAACAGCGACTTCCAGAGCTCGATGTTGTCCTTATCGCGCGAACCGAGGTACTCACCCTGGAAGACGTCCTCCATCAGCAGGTAGATCATGGTCTTGATCAGCGGCAGGTCGTTGAGCCCACCGTGGCGGTCACCGAGCAGCATCTTCCGGTACCGCTTGTTGAGCCAGATCGTCCGCTCGTCGCGGTCGATGTCGAAGAACTGGTCGTCGTCGAACTCGCGCCATCGCAGGTCCACCGGATCGACTCTCAGTGATTCGATCTCCGCCTCGATGGTGCTCCGCAGCCCCGGGGTGAAGCCCCTGCCGGGCGGGACCATCGGTTTGCGCGTCGATCGACGCTTGTTCCCAGCCTGGTAGACCTGCTCAGCGAGGTGGAAGTAGTCGCTGAACCCGGTCCCGTCCTCGGCTCTGGCCGCCTCGCACGCCTGGCCGAACTCCGGCCGGACCTGGACCCTCGATTTCTCCGGGTTCATTCGCAGCAGCGCCTCGACATCACCATCGATCTCGACCTCGACGCGCGCCAACTGGAGCTTGGCGTGGGGTGCGTGCACACCTTCCCAACCTCCGGGCTGCAGGAGGCGATCCCGCCGGTAGAAGTACATGCCCTGGTATTCGGCGGGACGACCGTTGAGCTTGAACTGCCGAGCGGTGGACCTGGGCGGCCAGATGTGGCAGCGAAAAGTCAGCGTTTGGCCGTCAACGGTCGCCCTGAGGTCCTTGGGGAACCCAGTCGCGCCAGGGCGGAGGTAGCCGAACGGGTTGATTGGTTCCACGGCGATCGGCGATGTGGGACCCGCTGTGCCCGCTTCGTGGACGTCGAAAGTAATAGACACCCGACCGCTTTCGATCAGGCGGTGGAACACGAGCCCGAGGTGATCGCCCGCGGCGGTGACCTTCCGCGAGATGAACCGCTCGACCTGGTCCTTGTCGCGCGTGGCGGGAAAGCCCCCGACTTCGTCCCAGCGGACGATGGTGCCGCTACCCGAGTCGGGCACTCCCCGGTCCTGATCGAGCTCCTGGGCGGCGAACGACTCGGGGACGATGTCGCACAAAAAATGGGTCTTGGCCTCGCCCAGCCGCCAGCGACGGCCGACAGCGACCGCGCCCGCCGCTCGCGACAGCACGGTCAGCTCGCGGGCCTGGCTGAAAGAGGCCGCCTTGAGCCCCAGCCCGAACCAGCCCAGGTCCGCCTCACCATAGGCCCGACGACCACCGACCGTCATCGCCTCATCGATCCGGTCAGGAGCGATCCCACGCCCGTTGTCCACCACGTAGAGCGAGCACAACCGACCCCGGCCACGCACGAAACGGATCAACACGTGGGTGGCGCCCGCGTCGATCGAGTTGTCGACGAGGTCGGCGAGCGCCGTCTCGAACGAGTGGTTCCGACCGATGGCCTCCATCGTCCTTGAGTCCGGAGGCAGCTCCACACTCCCATCAGTGGGCACGCTCTCGATCCACTCGCCTGTCGCCACCTGGTACCCACCCCTCGGACTGATGCTTCTACAGCACCTAATAGGCCCGTTCAGCGGGCGTGTTACACCTGATCATAGCCAAGTAGTGCATGTGTCGACACTCTCAGTCAGCTCGCCCAGGGCGCGCCCCAGGCGGATGACCCACCCGGTAACCCACTGGCCGCCGACCGCACGTCCCAAAGTCAAACGACGATACGAGTACGAGGAGGCGATCCAAGTGATCAGCGTCCAAGCACTACTGATGAAGGTAGGCGGAGCGCTCAAGAATACGGCGCCATCACGATGGAAGCGGCGACACCACCACGCGGCCGTTCCGCGCGCAGGGACCGACAGGCACGTGCTGAACCCAACTCCTCCCTTTCGGGGACACCATCTTGAACGCAGATGTCACCGAGGGATTCTTGACCTCAAGAAGTCAAGCACTTGCCGCCTATCGCTTGCGGCGACCCCGCTTTCTTTCCATCGGGCGAAGGGTGAACTTCTCAGGAGCGGGCTCGGGCAACAACCTGGACAGCCGACTGCCCAGGAACACGCCTATTGCCATACTCGCGCCAGGTATTCCCATCATCAGAAGGAAGAACAACGCGCCGTCGTGCCGGTGCGGATAGTCCGCGGTCACGATCTTGGCGCCCGCGCCACCTCGGCCAGCGCCGGAGCCGTCGATTCGCAGCTGCACGTC
The DNA here is from genome assembly GCF_016907695.1 of Actinokineospora baliensis. Taxonomy (NCBI): domain Bacteria; kingdom Bacillati; phylum Actinomycetota; class Actinomycetes; order Pseudonocardiales; family Pseudonocardiaceae; genus Actinokineospora; species Actinokineospora baliensis. The sequence goes on from NZ_JAFBCK010000001.1 coordinate 6,967,830, forward strand.
GACCGCGCCGACGCGCGGCCCCACCGAGTGGATCCGCTTGTCCTCGGTGCGTTCTTCGCCTTCCCACCGCACCTGCGCCTCGCAGACCGTGGTCAACCAGAGGTCGAGGGGATTCGTCGCGCACGACCGCACCTCGGCGACGCCGGTGCGGCGCACGGACGGCTCGGCCGAGGGCGTCAACCCGGTCCGCGACTGCACGCCGATGAACACCCAGATCCCGACCAGCAGGAAGGCGATACCGGCACCGATGGTCGGTCCCCAGCGCATCTCAGGCGTCCTCGTCCGGGTTGAGCGTGTCGTTGATCGACTTCGTGCCCTCCTTGACCGTCTTGGTGCCCAGGTGGTCGAGGGTGCGGCCGAGCCCGGACTCGGCCATCCGGTCCACCCTGTCGGTGTAGGCCTTCAACCGCCCCGACTGCGGCGCCAAGTCGTCCAACGTCCTGGTCGACTGCCGGATCGCCTTGTTCGCCTCCCGCCCCAGCTCCGTCGACCTGCGCCCGAGTGACCTCGCGGCCTCGGCCGACCGGTCGCCGAGGACGCGGTACTTGGCCACGAAACCCTGGATCGCCTGGAGCAGCTTGCCCAGTCGTTTTTGCAGCTTGGCGGCGAGCTGGACCGCGTCGGCGATCACGCTGGCGATGAACACGCCGACCGAGGCACCCAGGGTGAACCAGGATGACGCCAGCGCCAGCAGGGCCCGGGTGATCACATTGCTGATGAAGGTGGCGATCAGGTCGAAGACGATGGCCCTGGTCGTGCCGACGACGACACCGGCGGTCCGCACGCCGTTGGCGGCGTCCCTGGCCTGGTCGGCGACCTGTGCCAAGGCTGCGATGTACTGGCTGGCCAGCCCTTGGTACGCCGTGGCGGCGTCACCGCTCCACCCCGTGGTCAGCGCCATCGCCGAGGTGTAGTCGGCGTTCATCTTGTCCAGGCGCTTGCCGATGTTCTCCCAGGTCGCGGCGATGGCGTCGATCTGGCCGGGGTCGCCGGTGAGCACCTCCAGCGGCTCGCGGAGGAAGTCGAGGTGCTCCATCAACCAGCCGACCCCGGCCTTGACCAGCTCACCCAGCGGGTTCATCACCATCGACAGGACGTCGATGCCGATCATGGCCCCGTCCACGGCCAGTTCCTGCCAGTTGGAGTCGTCGCCCAGGTCGTGGGCCAGGTTCATGCTCGATTCCAGCAGGCCGGAGCCCGCGAAGGTCTTCGGTCCCTCCGCCTCGGCGACCAGTTCGTCGCTCACCGCCCGCCCCCGAACCTGTCGTAGTGGGCCGCGAGCCGCCGCTCCAACTCGGTGTAGTCGGTGACGGTGCGCGAGATGCCCTCCGACAGCGCCCCGGCCAGGTCGGACGCGCTCTTCAGCAGGTCGTCCATGTGCCCCTGGAACACCTGCAAGGCGGGAATCACCAGCGGTGAGCAGAGCAGTCCGTAGGCCGCCACACCGCCGAGCCCGACCTGCGCGGCGGCCGAGTCGGCCTCCCGGATGCCGTCGGCGACGGCGGCGACCCGCCCGGCGTGCGTCGACAGCGACGCCGTGTCCTCGATCTCGTACCCCGCGGTCACCGCCGATCCCCCTTCCCGTAGACGCCGCCGAAGCCCTCGTCGTCGTCGAGGTGGGGGCGCGGCCGGGGCCGGTCATCGGGTTCCGGGTCGGCGGGCATGGACCGCCGAACGATGTCGAGCGCCTCGGAGTCGCCGCCGACGAGATCGGACATGATCTCCATGGTGCGCGCGGCCGCCATCCGCGCAGCCTGGGTGTAGGTAGCCTGGATCAGCGCGGCCAACTGCCCGTGCCGCATCCGCTCGGCCTCCGGCGAGAGGGTCAAGCCGGTCAGACCGCCGCCGGGGTTGACAGTGACGCTGACCACGCGGTCGGCGCTGGAGTGCGTGACCGAGTTCGCCGCCAACCGCTCCTGCGCGTCCTGCGCCTTGGCCATGAGCGCGGCGGTGCGCTGCTCCTGCTCCCGCATCCACTCGTGCGGATCGTTGATGTGCGCGCCGAACACCTCGGGCCGTCCTCCTCGGGTAGACGTGGATCGCGACGGAGGGTAGCTCCCCGCGCCCGGCCCACGCGGTCATTTGGACGATGTCGGCCGGATCCACGCCCGCGCCAGCAGCAAGGAGAAGGGGCGGATGTTGATGATCCGGTCCGCGTAGGACGCCAGCGTGAGCGGGCCGATCTTCGTCAGGTAGCCAGCCCAGACCACCAACCCGATCCTCCCGGCGGTCAGCTCCGCCAGCAACCGCCGCATCCAGCTCACACTGACCGTCCACAACACTGCCACTGCCACTGCCACGCCCGGCGGCGCGCCGCTGGCAAAGACCGGCCTCCGACCAGCATCATCAACCACGAGCCAGACCGCCAGCACGTCTCCCGCCACTGGTTCCAGAAAACGCGTCCGGGATCCCGCCCTCTCCACCGCCGGAATCACCCACCGGGTCCGCATCCACGACCTGCGCCACGCCCACGCCTATCGGCTCCTCCGGGGCGGCGCTGACCTCCAAACCGTCCGCGAACGCCTTGGCCACGCCACCTCCGCGCGACCGAGCGCTGCCTCCAGGCCATTCCCAAACCCACCGACACAGCATTCAACGCCCTTGCACACATCCGCAACACCGCCGAAACCACCAAACACGACATGCGGCCGACAATCGCGACTCCGTCGACAAGGCGCAGCCAACAGCAATGGAGTCACGTCCGTTCGATTCGACGGCGACGAATCTCCTGCTAGACCAACCCTCACCCTCGACCAGGTTCGTTCGCGAACAAACCGTCGCACACTCCGCCTGCGTGGACCTGGTCACCCAGGCGGTCAAACTACGTCAACAGGTGGCTGAAATGCCGAACGGCCTGTCAGTACTAAATACTGACAGGCCGTCTCACCAGCGCAAATAAACTGGTGGGCGATACTGGGATTGAACCAGTGACCCCTACCGTGTCAAGGTAGTGCTCTCCCACTGAGCTAATCGCCCGAGGCGGAGGCGGGAATCGAACCCGCGTACAGGGCTTTGCAGGCCCTTGCCTAAGCCACTCGGCCACTCCGCCGGATCCCGAAGGGGTTGGCCCCCGGGGGGCCGGCGCAGAGGCCGAACCGCTTTCCGAGCGGACGACGGGATTCGAACCCGCGACCCTCACCTTGGCAAGGTGATGCGCTACCAGCTGCGCTACGTCCGCACACCCACCAGGCTCCTGGTCAGGACCCCCAACCCGTCCGCCGTGGTGCGAGCAGAACTCTATAGGACGCCTGATCCGGCCTCCAAATCGGGGGTCGGTTCCCGGCGTTCGCTCAGGTCAGGTCGGTGGAGATCAAGTGCGTGAGCGCCTCGTCGACGTCGACCCAGAGGTGTTCGTTGCCGGGGACGACGACGTCGTAGGTGCGGTCGAGGAAGTCGGCGAGTTCCTGGGCGGAGGCCTCGAACACGGCGTGGCCGGAGGGGGAGCTGAGCTCGATCACCACGACCTCGGGGTCGTCGACGGCGGGGCGGATGCGGACGTCGCCGTCCCCCGCCTCGGCGATGAGGCCGTCGGCGAGCAGGTCGCGGGCGAAGACCCACTCGACCCACCCCGCGCGGCCGGTGCGGAACGCCGCCACCACCGCGTACGGGTCACGCGTGTCGTAGCGCAGCTCGACCTTCACCGGGACCGCTGGGGTCCTCGGCGCGAGGAGGTCGAACACCGCGGTGGACCGCAGCGTGACGTGATCGTTTCGCATCGTCGCTACCCTTCTGCTCCTCTCCCAGCCAAACGACTGAGTCCCTTCTATGTGACGGCACCACGCCGGGAGCGGGACGTGGATCAGGTGCACATCACCCGTCCGGTCCACTACCCTGTGCGTAGGGCTGTCGCACCACTGCGCAGCGTGACGAATCTGCGTGAGGCGTCTCCATACTGGCTGGTTTTCGGCCGCGCCGGTAGCGCCCTGAGCACGAATGTTCCTTCCCTGTTTTCCCCACCGGGGGCAATGCCGCGCTGACCTGCGGGCCTGCCTCCCGGTTGTGGCGTGACCCACCCTTCGCGCAGGTCACAGGTGGGTCAAGGCGCTTGGCCGTGCCGCTCGAACGGCCCAACGGCACAATGGTCAGGCGCGTGAGGGAGGTGGTGCCACCGTGGCGGACGAGGCCAACGAGAAAGGCGCGATGCGCCCCGATTGGGCTAACCGCAACGCGACGACCCGGACCGTGTGGCGGGTGGGGGTTGGACTCGTCGGTGGACTGGTCCTAGCCGCCGGAATAGTTATGATCCCCTACCCCGGCCCCGGCTGGCTGGTGGTCTTCGCGGGCCTGGCGATCCTCGCCGTGGAGTTCTCCTGGGCCCACCGCGCCCTCACCTACGCCAGGGGCAAGTACGACACCTGGACCGCCTGGCTGGGCCGCCAACCCCTGGCCATCCGCCTCCTGGTCCTCGCCCTCACCGGCGCCATCGTCGTCACCACCATCTGGCTCCTCAACGGCTTCGCCCTGGTAGGCGGCTGGTTCGGCCTCGAATGGCCCTGGCTGGGGTCCCCCCTGTTCGCCTGACCAAGACCATCCTGTAGTCTTCTCCCAGTCGATGCGGCCACGGCCGCACCGGGCGATTAGCTCAGCGGGAGAGCACTTCGTTCACACCGAAGGGGTCACTGGTTCGATCCCAGTATCGCCCACTGGTTATATTTGCAGGTCAGCGCCCTGCCAACGGATCACGTTGGTGGGGCGTTGATCGTTTCGGGGAGCACGTGGGGAGCAGCGTGATCTGACCCCAATCGCGATACCGAAGGGGTCAGGCCGCTTTCGTTGGTACAGCGTCGTTTCCAGGTCGTCCCCAGTCCACACCCTGCTCCCAGCAATGATCCAAAGTGATCAACATGTGTTTGACCAGGGGATTCGTGATACGGCTGTGGTCGTCGACGTCGCGGCGGCGGCCGTGGATGAGCCGGGCCAGGCGGGGACGCGGTGTTGATCAGCCACGACGGACTCGACTTCATCATGACAACGGCTCACTGGGGGCGACACTGCTGGCACGTCGACCGTGGTCGACACTCGCAATCCGCCATCGCCACCTTCGGTAGGTCTAGGTTCACCAGGACGCGCCCGAAGGACGGACCGAGAACGGCGTGCCCCCTAGGCCATCGACTCGGCCTCTCTTGGTCACTCATTGCGATCTATTGGTGACTCGAATCTCGAGCCAGCACTTTGGTCTTGGTGTCGGTGTCGCGTCCAACTTCATGCCGGTCGTCTTCTCGACGGTCCTTCAACGGGGGGCTGGTCAAGTATGCGTAGAACGACCACCTCAACCGCCCTCCGCGCGGAGTTGGCGGACACCCACGTCGTATCCGGGACGTACTCCGGGATCGCTGGTGTCACGTTGATCGCCGACGTCGCCGCACGCGGCAGGCCCACGGTGTTCGCTACCCGCGAATATCGTTCGTTGAGCCGTGGTTGGAGGGGCACCGGGAGACATTCAGCAACGTAGTCATGACGCTGGCGAGGTCGGACGGCCGCAAATCGTCACGGAGTTAGAGGTTGGGGTCTTCGAACTGCTCGGTGCGTTCAGCCGGTTCGAGAAGACGGTCGACATTGCCGGTCGGCTCGCGGACCGGGGCCGCTGGCAATCGCGCACGGCCTGCTGCCCACGCTGGAGCCGCCGGTGGACTCGTCCAACGCCGCCCGGCAGGTGCGGTCGAATCGCTTTGAGCTACCGACGTTTAAGTTCGACCAGAACGGGGACAAGACCCACCGCTCCGCCGATCACGGCTTGGACGAGTACGGGCCGTTCGACTCGGCGCGGCCTCACTGCTGTCACCGTCCTCGACCCGCAGCACGCCAACCTGACAGGTGCCCTGCTCGGAACGGGCGGCCTCGCCGCGTCCTACCTCGCCCTCGCAACCGGTGGACTCGGCGTCGGAGACTTCAAACTCGCTGGCGTCCTAGGCCTCGCGCTGGGGTGGTACGGCTGGGCGGCGGTTTGACTGTTGCACTCCTTGGGTGGCTTACCGCAGCGGCTGTCCGGGGTTGGCTCCGCTTGGCGAAACGCGCCGACCGAGCCTTACCGATCCCCCTGGGGCCTCACCTCGGTGCAGAAACGGTGCTCGCGATCTTGCTCAGCGCTGGTTGAGGAGTTGCAGCCCTCCCATGCAGCGCTGTAGCCCCGCCGCCTCAACTCTGCGGGAGATCGCGCAGAGGTCTGTCGGACTTTCTACCCGTAGCGGCTCGGCTGGTAGCGTCGGCAGGGTGTCGCACGGCAGTGAGAGCGAAGCCAGTGAGACCGCTGCTCGCCTTGCTGGTGAGGTCCGGAGGCTTCGCAAAGCAGCCGGGCTGAGCCAGCCGCAGCTTGCCCAGCGTGTCGGGTACACCCGCCAGTATGTGTCGCTGGCTGAGCGACCGCAGAGGAACCTGCCCTCTGTCGATCTTGTTCGTGCGCTGGACGCGGCCCTTGGCGCTGAGTTGATCAGGCTCCGTGAGCTGGCGAAGCAGGACCAGACCCAGCGGCGTGCGCGGCTGGTTGGGTACATCACTCCTGAACCCGAGCGTGGTTCGTCGATGTCCCGGCTGGCAGGGCGCTCGTCAGGTTCGGTGGCCGAGCTGTGCGAGGCGTTGACCAGTTACGCGACAACTCCAGCTCAGCTACAAGGTGAAGATCGTGATCCACCCACTTTGAGGGCGGTGAAGCAAGACCTGAAAGCTGCGTTCGACGCTTACCAGCAGTCGCGTTTCTCCGTCGCGGCAGGTAGAGCTTTGGTCGTGCTCGGCGACGCGCAACGAGTCGTTCATGAGGCGTCGATTTCAGGGCGATCCGAAGCTCAGGGTGTGCTGGCGTTGTCGTACCAGGTGGCGGCTTCGGTGCTGACGAAGACGTAAGATTCGGACTTGGCGTGGATAGCCGCTGAACGCGGTTTGAACGCTGCCGAGCAGGCCGACGACCCTGTGATCAGGGGGTCGCTGATGCGCTCGGTGGCTTTCGCGATGTTGTCGAACGGGCGCTTCGAGGCCGCGATGCGGGTCATCGAGTCTGGCGCGCGCGGTGTGGAAGGCGAGCTGGGCCGCGGCAGTGCGGCGGTGTCCGTGTACGGGATGTTATTCCTCGCCGGGTCCATGGCGGCAGCGCGCTTTGGTGACGGTGTCCGGACCACTGGCTACCTGGACGAAGCCACCCAGGCCGCGCGACGGCTCGGGCGCGATGGCAACGATCTCTGGACGGCGTTCGGACCGACGAACGTGGCCATCCACCGGGTCAACACAGCGGCGGAACTGGGTGATCTCCAGACAGTTCTCAGCACGAGACTGCCGATCGACACCGCGAACGTGCCGGTCGAGCGCCGCGTGCGGTACCTGCTGGACTTCGCCCGTGCGCAGAGTTTGACCGGCAGAGGCGATGACGCGCTCGGCACGCTCCTGGGCGCGGAGCGAATGGCTCCCGAACACGTACGTAAGCACCACGTAGCCAGAAGGGTTGTCATGACGTTGGTCCAGAACTCGCCGGGGAAGCCTGGGGTGCAGCTCGACAAGCTCGCGCAGCGAGTCGACATCACCGGGATGGCGTGATGGGCAGCCCAGCGGACAAGTTCGCCACACCCCGCCTCGCGGCTGGCGCGTTGTTCGTCAAAGACGACAAGATCCTGCTGGTGCGCAAGACGTACGGGAATCGGTGGGACATCCCGGGTGGCTACGTCGACATCGGTGAATCGCCCGCTGATGCGTGTGAGCGCGAGGTCCGCGAGGAGCTGGGGCTGACCAGATCGATCCAACGCCTCCTGGTCCACGACTGGGCGCCGAACGGGGCAGAAGGCGACAAGATCCTGTACGTGTTCGACTGCGGCGTCCTCGGCGATGACGAGCAACGCATCCAGCTCGACCAGGTCGAGTTGGACAAGGTCGAGTGGGTGGCGGTCTCCCGCCTCGGGGACTTCGTGATCCCGAGGTTGGAGCGCCGCTTGACCGAGGCGTTCCAGGCTCACGGCGGACTCGCGCCTGTGTACCTCGAACATGGCCAGTCGCGCACCGGCCGGTAGCCAACGTGCCTGATCGTCGGTAGGGGGCAAATAGTCGATGCTGTCCACGCTCATTTGACTATTTGCCCCCTGACCAAGCCCCGGTGAGCCCTGTTCAGATGACACTCAACGCAAGGTTGCGTGTCAGAGGAGCAGGAGGCTTCCGTGACGATCTCCACCAGCCAGGACTCGGACGGACAGACCGACCTCGTACGGAACCCGCTGCCCATCCTGAGCACGACGCAGCAGGCGGGACTGCGACCGGAACTGCTGGAGGTCGTCGAGTACCGCAAGAGCGGGTTGAGCCTGAATCACGTGGTCGGGTGCCCGCTGGACTGCGGGTACTGCGTGCGGCATCTGTTCGGCAACTACGAGATGAAGGTGCCCCGTGCGTTGATGGCTGACGCCGACGCGGTCGACCTGCTGGTCGGTCACCGGTTCTTCGAGCCGCACGTCACGCCGGTGCAGGTGTTCAACCGGGCGACCGATCCGATGTTGCCGCGGGTCAAACCGCACACGTTCAACACTCTGCGGCTGCTGGACGAGCGCGGGCTGACCAACCACGTCCTGGTGATCACCCGGTGGCGGGTCACGCCCGAGGACTGCGCCGTGCTCAACTCGTTCCGGCACCTCAAGGTCACCCTGCTGGTCACCCGGTCGGGGATCACCGACGACCGGATCGAGCCGGTCGACTCCGATATCGCCACGGCGTCGTTGCAGACGGCGTTCGAGCACGCTGAGCGATACCGAGTGGTGTTGTACTGGCGGCCGATCGTGCCTGGTCTCAACGACACCGATCACCACATCCGGTCGGCTCTGGAGTTGAGCAGGCACGCGCACGCGACGGTGTTCACCGGTCTGTTCTTCAAGGACCAGATCCGCGACTACTACCGCGCCCACGGCCTGCCCGAACCCTACGAGGACCAGGCCCGCCGCAAAATCCTCCCCCGCGACCTGGAACGACGCATCCTCGCCGCGGCGGCCACCCGGGGACACGGGTCGCCGCTGTTCCGCAAGACCAGTTGCGCGGTCACCTACGCCCACGGCCTGGCGGACTACAACGGCCACTTCGGCATCCGCGAGCTATGCGACATCTGCCCCGCCACCCAACTCCAGCGGTGCTCGACCGCGTGGTCTCCGCCGGCGGTCGGGCGGGTCGCGCCGATGGCGGAGGCGCTAGGCGGCAGGCTGGTGGAGATCACCGATCGGGCGGTGGTGGTCGACGGGCTGGACGAACAGCGCCGGTACCGGATGCAGCACCACCTCGGCTACCAGGTCCACGACCTCGCGAAGCCCCACCACCGGCATCAGCACGGACGGGCCGACATCGGTTGGCCCAGCAACCAGCAGGAAGGCGTCTCCTCATGATCCCCGTGGCGTTGGCTGGTCGGCGACTGGCGGTGGTCGATGTGGAGGGCAACGGCGGACAGCCGCCGGAGATCGTGGAGATCGCCATCCTGCACCTCGACCAGCCTGTGAAGCCCGAGCACGTCACCACCTGGTTGATCCGCCCGCAATCTCCGATCACTCCGTTGGTCACCCGCAAGGTGCACGGCATCAGCAACGCCGACGTAGCCGACTGCCCGACGTGGTCCCAGGTGGCCGACCAGGTCACCGAAGCCCTCTCCGACCGGGTGTTGATCGCGCACAACGCATCGGTCGAACACCGCGTTCTGTCCGCTCACCTGCCGACCTGGCAACCCTCCCTGGTATTGGACACGCTGCGGCTGGCCAAGCACCTCCGACCCGGATCGACTACCGGCTACGGCCTGGACCGGCTCATCGACGACGTCCAACTCGACACGCACCAGTACCCCGGCCAGCGGCACCGCGCCGGATACGACACCTGGATGACCGCACAACTGCTGTTCACCCTCGTCGGTCACGCCGACCTCGACTGGCCCGAACTGGTGCGAGTCGCCGCGATGCCCGGCTTCGAGCGACAGGAGGAAGGATTGTGGTGAACGTCGAACGCCCGGTCACCGTGGCGGTGCTGGGCACGCACTCCACCGGCAAATCCACCTTCCTCGCCCGCCTCGCCCACGAACTGCGCCGCCAGGACATCCAGGTCGCCACCGTCGCCGACCTCGGAGAACAGGCCCAGCGAATCGGGCTACCGATTCTGTTCAACCACACCTACGCCTCCACCCTCTGGATCATCACCCGCGGCATCAGCAACGAGCTGGAGGCATGGCTGCACGCTGACGTTGTGCTCGTCGACCGCGCCGTGCCCGACGCGCTCGGCTACTACCGAGCGGCGTTGGCCTATCGACACGAGCGGCCCGACCCCGCCGCGTTGTCGTCTCTGGAGTCGCTGGTCGAGGCACACAGCCTGCACTACGACCTGATGCTGCGCACAACCCTGGACCCCGAGATCCCGATAGGTGACAACAAAGAACGGGACTCCAACAGCGACTTCCGCGTGCTGGCCGACCACTACGTCAACCGCGTACTCCACGAAATGCGCTTGCCCCACGAACTGCTCCCCGCCGACGGCCACGACCATGCTCTGGCTCGCACGGTCGCGTTCACCACCGCACGCCTGTCCGGCTTACAGGTGGGACCGTGACCGGCAGGCGGGAGAGCCGAGCGGTCATCGTCGCGGTCGACAGCCCAATTGGCCAAGTCATCCGCGGGATCGACGATCTCGCCGCACATCTACCCGCCGCGAGAACTCCTCGGACATGTCCATTGTGTCTTACCGAGGTGTGGCCGTGCGCCAGGTTCCATGACGCGGCCAACCAAGTACAGGCCGCTGGAGTCCGCCTCGCAGTGCTCATTCCCCCGGACTTGCATCCCCTCCTCTGGTCGCAAAGTTAGACACGAAACCGATCCCTGAAAGAGCGACAGGTGAACACACTCCCAGACGACAACCTCGACGAGCGCGCGGATGAGTTCCGCGACGGTCTGATCGACAAGCTGAAGGCGCAAGGGATGATCCCCCTGCCGGTGGTGGAACAAGCGTTCCGCGCGGTGCCGCGGCACCGGTTCGTGCCCGAGGGCACGCCGCTGGAGGTCGCCTACAACGCTGATGACTCGGTGGCGATCAAGCGCGACTCCGACGGCGTGATCATCTCTTCCACGAGCGCGCCATTCATCCAAGCCCGGATGATCGAGCAGGCCCGGCTCGGGCGGGACATGACCGTGCTGGAGATCGGTTCAGGTGGCTACAACGCCGCCCTGCTCGCCGAGGTCACCGGTCCGGGCGGCCGGGTGATCAGCGTCGACATCGACTCCGACGTCGTCGAGCGCGCTCGTGCGGCACTGGAGGCCACCGGTTACGACGACCGGGTCGTTGTGCTGCACGCCGACGCCGATCGCCCAGTGGGTGGGCTGGACGAGCCGTTCGACACGATCCTCGTGACCGTCGGTGCCTGGGACTTCGCCCCTGCTTGGCTGGAGCAGTTGGCGCCAACGGGCACGATTGTGCTCCCGCTGCGGATGAAAGGGATCAGTCGGTCGATCGCCTTCCGCCGCGAAGGTGATCACCTGGTGAGCACCTCGTCGGAGGTGTGCGGGTTCGTCACCATGCAGGGCGCTGGCGCGGTGGACGAGCGCGTGTTCCTGCTGCCAGACGGCAAGGGACACAACGTCAAGCTGCGATTCGACGACGGCGAGCCGCCACAAGATATGAGCCAGCTCGACGGTGTCCTGGCCACCGAACGAACCGAGGTGTGGTCGCAGGTCACCATCAGCCACGGGGTGTCCTTCGCCGACATGTACCTGTGGTTCGCCGGATTCATGCCCGGCTTCTGCAAGATCGCCGTCGACGAGGGCACCGAGATGGCCGCCGACCGCAAGAACTGGTTCCCCTTCGGCGTCGTCCGCGGCGACTCCTTCGCCTACCTCGCCATCCACCGCCTCGACAGTGGAGTCGAGTTCGGCGCCCGCGCCTACGGGCCGAACGGCACCGAAGTCGCCGCGGCGATGGTCGAACAGATCCAGGCTTGGGACCGCCTCGCACGCGGCGGCCCGGAACCCACCTACGCCTACTGGCCGCACGCCGTTACCCGCCCCGCGGCCAGTGACAACACGGCCGTGCTGGAGAAGACCCACGGCCTGCTCACGATCACCTGGCCGACACCCGACCAGGCAACCCCACGAGAGGTGAACCGATGACCGTCCTGATCCTCGACCGACCCGCCGCCCCGCTGGGCCTCGACCTTGCCCACCCCCTTGTCGACGACGCCCCGGTCATCGACGACACGGAGTTCGAGCTGGACATGCGCGTCGTGGAGTCCGCCACCCGTCTGGTGATCACCACCTGCGACACCAGCGACGGGTGCGGCAACACCTGCAGCACCAGCGCCTGCAGCACGAACTCGGCCGACCCGTTCTAGCCCCCTGACCCCGCCGTTGGCGCCCGGCACCACGCGGGCGCCAACGGCGGTCCCACCAGCCCAGCGGAGAGGAGCGAACGATGCGCTACCGGCACACCGGCGTTGTCCTGGTCCGCGCCACCACCTACCCCGGAGACCTCGACCCGCCACCAGACCTGGACCTGTCCGACCCGACCGCAATCGAGCGCGGACGCACCTGGCTCGCCGCAGTCTGGACTCGCTCCGAAGTCCGAGACGCCCTGCGCTTGGCGAGCCCCGCTTTGACGGCCCGACTTGACCAGGTTCTCCAAGGCCCCAGTTCGCTCAAGCAGGTCCGGCGGGCCGTGACGTCCATGGCCTCGTACCTACTCCGCTGGCAACGCCGCGCTACCCCGTTCGGCCTGTTCGCGGGAGTCGGCACGGCCTCTATCGGTCCGGCCGCTGCCAAGGTCGGGGTCGAACACCGCGTCGTACTGAGAGCGGACGCCGAGTGGGTCCTCAATCAGGTCGAGCAGCTTGAACAACACCCGGCGCTACGCGAACGCCTCACAGTGGTCGCCGACAACACCCGCTTCGTTCGCAGTGGCCGCATAGTCACCCACAAGCGGCCCCAATCGGCGCTGGCTCGCCTGGTGCCCTGCGGGAATCCTCGGTGCGTCTGACTCGGCCCGTGGGGTTCGCCCTCGCCGCGGCAGGTACACCGATCGGCTTGGAAACGCTCGTCGACGAGGTGAGTGCGCGGTTCCCTACTGCCTCTTCGGATAAGGTGCGCACGCTGCTTCATGGGCTGATAGACACCGGCCTGCTGATCACCAACCTCCGAGCACCGATGACCGCCGTTGACAGCCTGACCTACCTGGTTCAGGCACTTCGCACAGCAGGCGCGAACTCTGGTCTGGACGAGATCCATGAGTTGCTACGGAGCCACAACGAACAGAACTGCGCTGGGCTGCGTGCGCAACTCGCCGACAGGATGGTGGCGCGGACGCCTGGGCCCGTACTGGCGGCCGATGTGGCACTCGACGCGCGAGTTGTCATCCCTGAAACGGTGCTGACTGAAGCCGCCTCAGCCGCCAGCATCCTCGTGCGTACCACAACACAGCCGTTCGGATCTGCGTCCTGGCTTGACTACCACGCACGCTTCCGCGCTCGCTACGGCGCTGGCGCGCTGGTTCCCGTACTCGAACTGGTCTCCGATGCCGGGCTGGGCTACCCAACCGGATACCTCGGTGCACCACGAGCCAGACCGGCTTGGCGAACCCTTACCGAGCGCGACGCCGCCCTACTTGCCTTGATCCAACAGGCCACTCTCACCGGTACTGACGAAGTAGTCCTGAGCGAAGCCGACATCAACACGCTGACCGTTGGCGACCACACCACCGCAGTTCTCCCTGACCGGGTCGAACTCGGAGTCGCGATCCATGCCCCCTCCACCGAAGCGATCAACCGCGGTGACTTTCAACTCCGCATAACCGCCGCACCTCGCGCCCACACCAGCATGGCCGGTCGCTTCGCTCACCTTCTCGACGAGGAAGACCGCGCCCGGCTGGCAGCCACCTACACCACCGGCGACGCGTTGGCCGTGCACCTGTCCTTTCCACCCCGACGCCCTCACAACGAGAACGTCACCCGCGTCGCGCCACAACTCCCGACGGTCCTGCACCTCGCCGAGCATCCTGCCGCGGCAGTCGCGACGGTCAGCATCAACGAGCTGGCGGTCACTGCGGACGACGACCAGATGTATCTGGTCCACCAAACCACCGGCCGCCGCGTGGCGCCCCAGGTCTCGCACGCTCTCGACACCACCGCGCAGACGCCGCCGCTAGCCAGGTTCCTCGCCGAAGTCGCCAACGCCCGCACCGCGGTCTTCCGCAGCTTCGACCTCGGCGCGGCCCGGACGCTGCCCTACGTCCCGCGCATCCGCTACCGGCGCACAGTGCTCGCCTCCGCCCGCTGGCTACTAACCCCCAGAGACCTCACCGACACCACATTGCAGGCATGGCAACACCGTTGGCGCGTACCGAACCGCATCGTGCTGGTCGACGGCGAACTCCGCCTGCCGCTGAACCTCGGCCACACACTCGACCGCTCACTACTACAGGGCCGACTAGACCGAGCCGACCGCGTCGAACTGCACGAAGACGGCCCGCCCAACAGCGATGGCTGGATCGGGCGACCCGCCGAACTGCTGATCCCACTCACGGCCACCAACCCGGTCCCGCGCCGACTGCCAAGCACCACCCCTCCGGCCGCTGTCCTTGCGCCTGGCGGCTCGACGCTCGTCCAAGTCCGCATCACCGGCAACCCCGCACGATTCGACGAGATCCTGACCACTCACTTGCCGGCCTTCGCCACGAGCCTCGGCGAGCTGGTTGACCACTGGTGGGTTCGGCGACACCGCGACATGATCCGCCTCGACGCTGATCACCACTTGGCCGTGCTCCTGCGCCTCGCCGACCCTGGCCACTTCAGTGTCGTCACCACTCGTCTTGCCGAGTTCGCGTCCGAGCTGGAGCGCAGCGGGTTACCAGGCCAACTCACCTTGACCTCAACACCGCAGCATCCGGCCCGCTATGGCGACGGTCCTGCTGCAACTGCGGCCGAGAGAGTCTTCGCCGCGGACACCGCTGTCGCCCTGGCCCAGATTGCTGCGGCTAGGGACTCCGATATCCCCGCACAGGCCCTCGCGGCAGTCTCGACGGCGGACATGGCCGCATACTTCGCGGTAGATCGTCAGGTCGGATACCGCTCGTTGCTCCGCTGCCTTCCCCAAACGAGCGGCCCGCTCGACCAGACCCTGCGTGACCACACTCTCGCCTTGGCCCATTGTCCCGCCATCGCGGCTATTGCACATGGCCCTGCCCTGCTGAGCGCATGGGCCATGCGCGCGCAAGAGCTGACTGCCTACGCCGCTACGCTCGACCAACAGCGCCAACCGACCGTCTTGCGGGCCCTGCTGCACGACCACCACGTTCGTGCCGTTGGCGTCGACCCCACCTTCGAGAAGGAAACGTTCCGCCTCGCACGTGCCGTTGCCCGTCGACACCTCGCCCTGGCAGGCACCCAGTGACTGTGACCGCAGACACGGCGCTGAACCAGTCCCTCGCGCGGGGTGCCGCGGCCGAGGCTCTAGTACACATCGAACGAGCACGAAGCGGCACCGGGACCTGGGATACCGTCCGCACCTGCCTTCGGCACGTCACCACCGGCCCGATCGATGCCTCCGACCAAGCGGGCCTCTACTACGGCGCCCCAGCCATCGCGTTCCTTCTACACACGGCAGCTACCCACCACCCAGGCTTTCGTGCAGCCGCCGAGAAGCTGAACGACCCCGTCATCAAGCTCACCCAACGGCGCTTGGCCGCCGCGCACGCCCGCATCGACCGGGGCGACCCCGCCACGTTCACCGAGTACGACCTCTTCTACGGCCTCACCGGCATCGGCACCCTGCTACTGCACTACCCGATCGACGAACGACTACTCGCCGACGTCCTTCACTACGTAGTGCGCTTGATCCAACCAAGACATCGAGGCGGAGGCGAAGTCCCCGGTTGGTGGGTAAACCACGATCCTGACCAGATCATCCCTACCCCCGGTGGCCACGCCAACTTCGGCATGGCACACGGCGCTGCCGGTCTGCTCGCGTTCCTGGCACTCGCCACCATCCACGGCCATGAAGTCCATGGCCAACACGAGGCGATCCACGTCCTGTTGAACTGGTTCGACGGCTGGCAACAAGACGACACTCGGTGGCCACAGTGGATCACCCGCGGCGAACTCCGCGCGGGATGCCCTAATCATGCCGAGCCTGCGCGACCGTACTGGTGCTACGGGAACGTGGGGATCGCCCGCGCCCTGCAACTCGCAGCCATCGCCATTGCCGATTCGCACCGCCAGCAGGCTGCCGAAAGCATCCTGCTCGACAGCCTCGCCGACGCCAACCTGGCCCGCCTCACCGACCCGGGCCTCTGCCACGGCATCGCCGGGGTCTACCAAACCGCCCTCCGAGCTGCCCGCGACGCACGCACCCCGCTTCTCGCTGAACAGCTCGCTCGCGTACGCACCCTGCTGGCCGCACACCCCGGCACCGCGCCTGGCGGCCTGCTCACAGGAGGCCCTGGCATCACCCTCGCCCAACTCACCACCCAGCACCCCACGCCCGGATGGGACACATGCCTCCTGATCACCTGACCAGCAGCATCTTCGCCGTCCTCGCAGGCGCCGACCTCACCACGACAGCCCACAACAACAACCTCACCGCCACCGACCTCGACGACGCCATCCGTACCTACCACGCCGCCGGACTGGCAGCCCTCGACCAGCAAGCCGAAGCCACCTGGTACGACCTCCGTATCGAGTTCACCGTCTGGGCCGACGCCGAGTCCATCGCCGTCACCCACCTCCGTCCTATCCTCGACGACCTACAGCAGAGCGGAGCCATCACCACCTGGTGGTTCCTCCGCAAACACCCCTGCTGGCGCCTCCGCCTCCACCACGCCGACAAACCCGCCGTCGACCACGCCCTCAACTCCCTCGTTGCCAACAGTGTCATCCAACGCTGGTGGCCCACCACCTACGAACCCGAAACCACAGCCTTCGGCGGCCCCACCAGCATGGACATAGTCCACGACCTCTTCCACGCCGACAGCCGCGGCGTCGTCGACTACCTCACCCACGACACCCCAGGCATCGGCCGCCGAGAACTCTCCATCCTCTTGCTCACGACCCTCCTGAACGCTGTCCACCTCGAGACCTTCGAGCGCGGCGACGTCTTTTCCCGCGTCGTCCAACTTCGCCCGGCCGCCGCCGAGCCTGCAAAGATCGCCCATCTCGCAGAGAACCTGCACCCACTACTCGCCATCGCCAACCCCCTCGACAGCGACGCCGTCCAGCCCAGGACGCTCATGGTCCAGGCGACACCCTGGTTCACCAGCTTCCAAAAGACGGGGCAACAGCTCTGCGGCGCGGCTACACAAGGAACTCTTCCTCGTGCCTTCGCGCAGTACTTGCGCACATCGTGATCTTTCACTGGAACCGACTCGGTCTGTCCGCCGCCACTCAGGGCATCCTCGTCAACGCGGCCTCGATGGCCACGTTGGGTACTCCTTAGTCCAGTTGAGACCGGCTGAAATGCGTCGAAAACTATCCATCGTCGTGGACGGTTGCGCTGTTGTCTTGCCGATCGTCGATGCCCTGTCTCCCACACGGAAGCGCCTAATGGTTTCGGCTGGCGGAGGGATGCCCCAGTCAGGGCCAAGAAATCACTACTCGGGTGTGGACCTTGTCCACGACCAGTCCACTACCGAGTTCGCTGTCCGGGGTCCCGGCGGGATGGACTTCGATGAGCGGGCCGGTGCCGTTGCGGTGGTCGCGGTCCCAGGTCCGCAGCCATGCGACGTACTCCTGCGCGAGGGCGTCGGCGTCGGGGCCGTGCGCAAGTACCCCGGTCTCGAAGGTGCCTGTGCCTTCGACCGGGCGCTTGGTGCGGTAGGCGAAGCTGCCGCCCCGGACCGCGGTCGGCACGCCGCGGATGGCGGCGGGCCCGACGAGGCCGCTGTCGATGATCGGCTTCGTCGCGTAGAGCAGCGCGAAGCCGGGTGCGGTGGTGCCGACGAACAGGTCCATGCCGTCGATGTGGTCGAACTCGACCCCCGACCAGTGCTCGACGCGTGGCGAGTGCAAGGCGGTCCGCAGCAGCTCGGGGTCGATGTCCTGGTCGCCGTCGACTCGGATGGCGACCTGGTCGCCGTCGATGTGCACCAAGCGCTCGGTGTGGGTGCCCTCGCCCTGCATCGGGACGAACCCGCACAGCCGGTGGCTGAGGCTGGCCAGGCGGTCACCGTCGCGCTCGAACGCGATCGACCGGGTCATGCCGCGCAGCCGCAGCGGCACGACGATCCGGCCATGCTCGGTGAGCTGCCGCGACCAGGCCGGAGGGATGTCCCACGCCCCCGCGGTCACGATCACCCGGTCGAACGGCGCGTACTCGCCGACGCCGTGCTCGGCGTCGGCCTCGACCACGATCACCCGGTCGTACCCGGCCCAGGCCAGGCAGTCGCGGGCGCCGGCGACGATGTCGGAGTCGATGTCGACCGACACGACCGTCCCCGTGTCGCCGACCAACTCGGCGATCAGCGAGGCGTTGTAGCCGCCGGTGCCGATCTCCAGCACACGCATCCCCGGCTCGATACCCGCCTGCTCCAGCATCGTGGCCTGGATGTGGGCCTCCGACAGCGAACTGATCGCCGCACCCTGCTCGTCGCGCTTGGTGACGATGACCGTCGTCGGGTCGTAGACCCGCTCCAGCGACTCACCCACCGGGGCGAACAAGTGCCGGGGCACGGCGAGAAGGGCATCGGCGACCTGGTCGGAGCGGATCGCTCCCATCTCGCGCAGGGCACCCACCATCGCCGCGCGAAGCCTGCCTGGCACGTCGACGTCGTTGTCTCGGAGTGTGCTCACTCGATCACTCTTTCAGCTCTCCTCGGGGCTCGCTCTAGCGGTCAAGAAGGTGCTGGAGAGGCCCTTCACGATCTCTGCTTCGTCCGAGCTAGAGAACTACGCTGGGTGTGCGTACGTCGAAGACCGCATCAAGGGCCACTACTACGAGGAGGTGAAGCAGATCACCACCTACCGCAACGCCCCGAGCCGGCTCCGGGTCCTGGCGATCAACCCGACAGAGTCACCGGCGTACATCCACCGACTGATGAAGGATCTGTGATCACCATGAGGTACGAGGACGCAGTAACCGCCCTCGCCGCCGCGACCAACTGGCACAAGTCCACTCACAGCGGAGGCCAGAACGGAGGCTGCGTCGAAGTCGGCTCCGTACCCGGCCTGGTGGGAGTCCGAGACACCAAGCTCGGCTCGAACAGTCCTACCTTGGCTTTCTCTCCGGTAAGGTGGGCGGCGTTCACCGACAGCGTGAGGTGCCATCAACTAGACCTCTGATCGCAGGGCGGTGGGAGCCTGGCGGCCCTGGTTGGCGGCGATGCGGCAGGTGGCGGTGAGGGTGAGCCGCACGCCGTCGAAGCCTCGGACGCGCCAGTAGTGCTCCCGGACCGGACACCAACGTGCGGCTGGTCGAGGACACCTGTCAATGCCGCAGGGTCGCTGTGCTAGTTGTACTGACCTGGGAGGTTGGGGACGCGGCTGATGGGTGGGTGGCCTGCGAGTGCGGTGTGGCCGCGGTGGTGATTGTAGGTGTGTAGCCATGCCGGTAGGGCTGCGCGGCGTTCGGTTTCGGAGTTGTAGGGGGTCGACGCCGTTCATGGCCAGGTCCTGCTGATAGCGCCTGAACTGCGGATTCGCCCAGTCCGCGTATGCGCGGCGGATGACCGCGTTGCCGTAGTCCCGATACAACCGGGTGATCGCCGCGTAGGGCACGGGGTTGGCACGGCCGGGCAGTCCACGGCCCGCGCCGCAGACCAGGTTCTCGAAGTCCACGTACACCCCGACCGAGGCGTTGCATGCTCAACAGGCCGTTCCGCTGCGAGTGATTCCACCCACTGGCAATCGACGATCCAGCGAGATGCCTTGATGCCGCGACCGACTGATCCAAGGCCGCAGTGGATATCTGTTCGCGCGCACCGGCGTGTGCGTCCGACCACCCGATGCGGCGCCACCAGACCCCGCTCGGTGCAAGGCAGGGACTATCCCGCCATCGACTCTGGCGCACTTTCGGTGGTCAGGGGTAGCTGAGCACGGGGTGGCGTCGCGGCGAGCCCGGCTCACCGCGACTGAGATCCGACCTCGGCCCACCACCGAAAGTGCGCCAGAGCCGATCACACACGAAATAGACCCTGCAAGAGGTCGCAATACGGTCTCCGGAGTGGATGAGACCGTCGAGCACCTGTCGGGGAACGGCTGAGCGCTCGCTGAGGTCAGCGGGTAACGGGACGAGTTAGTTGGGGTTTCCAATCGCGCTTGGTGGCTCGCCTCGCTCGTGGCAGCCGGTGTTATGGGTGTATAACGGTCGCTCTGGTCGGGGGTCCCGGTGAGAGGAGGCGGTGATCTCCGCGTTTGAGGAGTTGCGGATCCGTGGGCATCTTGGGCCTGTTGGAGTCGCGCTGACGCAGAAGTTGGTCAGGGAGGAACTGGCCAGGATGCCGGTGTTGGCCGGGCACGAGTTGGATGATGTGGTGCAGGGCTTCTTCGTCGACCGGCTCGCGAGCGTCACGGCCATGTTGATGGCGCAGGCAAGAGATGAGGCGAGCTTCGGCAGGTTACTGCGGAAGTCGATCCGCCATTGGTTGATCGATCAGGCTCGGAAGACCGGGGGCGGCGTCCTTCGTCGCTCGATCGAGAAGATCTTGAAGGACGATGCGTTCGAGCAAGTCCCGGACGGTGAGCCTGGCGCGGGTCGGTGGAGGCTTGCTGGGACGGATGGTGCCCCGTTCGGGGGTGACCTTGAACCGCTGGTGAAAGCTGCTCGGGGTGTGCCTGATGTTCGAGTGCCGAAGTGGAACAGTGATTCCCGGCGTTCACCCCTGGCGGATCACGCCTCCCTGGTGGCGATCACGCGAGCTGTGTTGACCAAGGCGGAGGGAAGTCTGGAGTTGGCACAGTTGGTCTTCGTCTTCACGCAGCGCTTCCTCGCAGCCCTGGATCCGATCGTAGTCTCGGCGGCCGACGTCGCCGAGTCCGCCGAGTTGCCGTCCCCGGAACCGACTGCTGAGGATCTCGTGATCGCGGCCGACACCGAACTCGACACGGGGTGCGCCGCGGTCGCGGTGCACGCGCGATTGTCTGCGGACGAGAGGACGATCGTCCCTGTTCTGCACGATGTCGTGGCAGTACGGGAAAGGCTGGGCCTCGGGCGGTCCCGGGCGTATCAGATGATCGAGCTCACGAGGACGAAGTTGGTTGAACTGGCAGGCACAGGGCCGGATGCTCAGCGGATCGTCCTGGAGGTGATTGAGCTGTGTCGCTGACTCCTGCTCACCTCGCGCGTGGCCGGACGGTTCGCTCGTTGCGACGTCAGACCTGGGTGACGACTTATGAGGTCGACCGCATCGGGAGGACATCGTGAACGATCCGACCGTTTCCGACCGCCTGCTCGAACTCGCGAGCCAGGCTCGCGTTCCGGATGTCTTGACCGAAGCTGGCCGCCAGGCTCGTTTCGGTGAACCACGCTCTGTGCAGGTCCGGCGGGGCCAGGTGTGGAGAGCGTCGTGGGACGACGTGTCCCTGCTGGTTCTGTTGCTCGACGTCGGTGACTTCGACGTCACCATGACGCCGGTGACGCTGGACCCGCCCGCCGAGGACGAGCACTGCCTCGTCCTGGAACCCAGGGGTACCGCGTTCGGTGTACCGGTGACCGTGTGGCGAGGGCTGCAGGCCGAGTTGCCCGTTCGGGTGCTCGACGCAGTCCTCGACCAATGGACGGACGAGTTCGTGAACGCCGCAGACCAGCGCCTCGAAGCGGACGCGGACCTGCCACCGCGATCACGTCGCGGAACTCCCATCCTGTCGGAGTTCGACCAGGCCGCCATGGTCAGAGCTGAGATCCTCGACGACCTCGACACTCTGCGGGGGAGTCCCGTCCTCCCGATCGAGTCGGAAGGACGGTCGACTCCCAGCTTGGTGAACGTGCTCGCGGACAAGTTCAGCTTCGAGGGTTTGGTGACGGCCTTGATGCCGCTGGGCCTCACCCAGGCCGAGGTGATGGACATCGTGCGCGGCTACAAGCCGATGACTCCCGCGCAAGCTTTCGCGGTCTCGGAGTCCACTGGGGTCGACCATGATCTGGTGTTACAGGCTGTTCGGCCCCTTCCAGCCGACTTGGTGGCGCAGGTGCAACATCCGCGGTTGCGCACGGTATGGCGAGAACATGCCGCACGAGACAACACCGATGAGGCTGCTGCCCGCGAGGCGGGAGCGTATGGCGTCCTGGCGATGGCCGCTCGCCAAACGGGTTCGGGACCTCCGGATTGGTCGAGGAGGATCGAGCAGTACCTTCTCGGTTCGCGGTCGGAGGAACGATGACGCGCGGGAAGTACCCGAATGAAGCCCGCAGCCAAGCCTTCGCAATGATCGACGTACTGGAGCAAAGACGACCCGGTGTTGTGGAACGACTCCGAGTTGACCCTCTCGTCGAATTGGAGGGCTGGGACGACCTCGCCGTCGTCTATGTCGACGAGCCCGCTGGCTACGACCGCTGCTCGGTCGCGGGCAGCTACCTTCACATGCCGCCGACCCTCCGCATCACAGTAGCTGCGTCCCAGAGGCGGAACGGGTTCACCGGCCTCCACGAACTGGGGCACCATCTCCAGAAGACCGACATCACGCTCGGCGGCCGGCTCTTCGAGATCTGCCCACACGAATCCGAGACGTTGGAGGAGGAAGCGTGCGACGCGTTCGCGGCCGAGATCTTGCTCCCTGACGACGAGTTGAGGCCCGCAATCGGGCCGAAAGGTCCGCTCGCCCGCGATGTGGCCGACCTCTTTGAGCGCTCCTCGGCATCTCGCGAAGCCTGCTGCGTGTGGGCGGCGCGGCAGCTTCAGGGAGCGGGTGTCGTGTACTTGCTCGATGCCGACGGCGTCGTCCAGTTCGCCGCTCCTCACAGCTTCATCCCACCCGCTCGCAGATCGGACCAGTCGGGAACCCCCTTGATTGCGGCGGCACTGGAAAGCCAGGAAGGACACTTCACCAGAGACGATACGCACCTCCGCTACGGCAACGGCACCCTGAGCGAGACGCTGTATGGACAGGCCGTGTGGATCGACCAGCACTACCTGATCGCGATCGCGGTGCGCGACATAGTTCCGTGGAAACAGTTAGCTGTTCCTCGTGCGTACACTGGCGGTTCTCAAAGCCGGAAGTGGCAAATCTGCGAGATCTGCAACGACTTCCAGAGCGATGAGACGTGCGAAAGCTGCTCGGAGCCACGATGTCGAGACGGGCACTGCGGATGTGACGTGGCCAAAGCTCGTAAGGAAAGACCGTGCCCTCAGTGCCACCTCCGCCTAGCCCCGAGCAGGTTCCGACCCGGCGAGACCGTCTGCAACGACTGCGCCTGATCCCACTGTTCGCTGGGCCACCGGACAGATGCCGCAGTGTTACGTCAGACCTAGGTGAAGCCAGTTCCATCCCGGAGCTGGCCGAACCAAGGAGTCATCATGGCCAACCGCAGCGCCATCACCGGCCGCTACATCAACAACGCCGCCGCCGCGCGTCACCCGCGCACCTCGGTGAGCACGTCGCCCTCCGGCAACCGCAGCACCGCCACCGCGCACCGCAGCGCGATCACCGGGCGCTACGTCGCCCCGGCGACCGCGGCCCGGCACCCAAAGACCACCGTCACCGAGAACCGCTGACGGTGGCTCCGCAGGTAGGTGGGTCGCTGTCGGTCCACCTACCCGCAATCCCGACGACTTGGGCGACAGCATGAGGAACTGAGCGAGCAAGCGAGGAGCGTGACCGGCAAACCACGGTCAGGCGACAAGAATACATCGACACGCACAGGGATGGGATAGAGATCATGAAGGTTCAGGAGTGCGTGCTGTCCGAGGAGGTGGTCACCGCTGACTCGGCGGAGGCTGCGCTGTGGGACGCCATCGTGGTGCCGGAGGCGATCAAGGAGCAGTTGCGCAACCAGACCTTGTTGTCGCTGCTCGTGCGGCCTGACCTGCCGTTCGCGGTGACGGCGTTGCACGGGTTGTGCACGCTCTACGGGCCGCCCGGCACCGGCAAGACGACCCTTGCGCGCGGTCTGCCAGCGCAGGTCGCGCGCTTCGTTCCCGGCGGCGAGGTGCGGCGGATCGAGATCAACCCGCACGGGCTGATGAGCGCCGAACACGGGCAGTCGCAACAGCGGGTCAGCGAGCTGCTCGGCGAGTACGTGCCGGGTCTGGCGTCGGACGGGGTGCCGACGGTGGTGATCCTGGACGAGGTGGAGTCGATGGCAGTCGCCCGCTCGGCGGCGTCGTTGGCCGCCAACCCGGCGGATGTCCACCGAGCCACCGACGCGGTGCTCACGGCGCTGGACCTCAACGCCGCCGAGCACCCGCACCTGTTCTTCGTCGCGACGAGCAACTTCACCACCGCCCTGGACGAGGCGTTCCTGTCCCGTTCCGACGCCGCCATCCTCGTCCCGCTCCCGGAGCCGGAGGCGCTGCGGGAGATCCTGGCCTCCACGCTGCTCACGCTCGCCGACAAGTACCCGGCCCTGGGTGACCTGGCGCGCTCCTCGGCGATGAACCGCATCGCCGAGGCCGCGAACGGGTTGGACGGCCGCCGCACGCGCAAGGTGGTCTTCGAAGCCCTGGCTCAGCGGCTGGACACGGTGCTCGACCCCGGCAGCCTCACCGAGGACGACCTGGCCTCCGCGGTGAGCAACGCCGTCGCGGAGACGAGCCAGCCGGAGGTGTCCCGTGCGGCGCACTAGGGAAGTGGCGGCCTCACCTATGCGCAGCGCCAGCGCGACCTGGGCGGTGATCGCGGACCTCGTGGCGGACACCGTGGCGCAGTCCTCCGCGCTGTCGCGCGACGAGGCGGTGCAGGCGATGTCGGCCGCCGAGGCGGTCGGGCGGATGCTGGTCGCGGGAGGGCACCTGCACAAGCACCCGATCACCCTGGTGGCTGGCAAGGTGCACTGCGAGATCACCACGGTGTCCGGCACGACGGCGCTGACGCTGGAGGAGAACCTCAATCCCGTCCCCGGCGCGGCGGGCGCCGACGACTTCACGGTCTACCTCCCGTCGCCCGCCCCGCTGCAGGAGCAGGTGAAGGCCGCCGCGGAGAGGCACGCTCGGCTGTCGGACGCCGCGCCGCCCGCTGCGGAGACGAAGGCCGCCAGCTCGGGTCCGCTGATCGACCGTGAGGCCCTCCGCCGGGCGGTGACCCAGCGATGACCTCGACCTACACCTACAGCTACACCCGGACCCATACAGCCACGCACCTGACCGACATCATCCTCGGCGCCATCACTGACATCCTCGCTGATCTCGGAATCAACATGGACCGGCTGCGCCGTGACTGGGTGCAGAACGAGAACGCGATCAAGGCGTGGATCGAGGAGGGCTCGCTGGCCACGGTCGTCCTCGAGTGCCACCAGCCCTCGGGCGCCGTGGTGCCGGTGATCGAGTTCCCGGTGTCCTACGCCGCCTCCGGTGACGGCAACGCCGAGTTCACCGCCTCCCGCGCCCGGCTCGCCCGGTTCCGCGCCAAGCTCGACCGGGTGCCCGCCGGCACCACCTACAAGCTGCTCTGTACCTACAACTGGCCTTGCTCCGACCAACCGGGCTGGGGCCCCGGCCAGCGGGCCAGCATCGGCGGCCTGCGCGGCATCACCTTCGGCACCCTCGGCTCCGCCCCGCACGCCTCGACCGGCATGCGGTACTACCACAACTGAGACCACGAGCAGGAACACCGCATGGGATACATCGACGACGCCTTCGCCAAGCTCAAGCACAACCTGGAGATCACCCAGACCGAGCAGAACTTGGCCAAGGCGCGGCACGAGGCCATCCGCGACTTCGTCAAGTCGCACTGGGACCTCGCCGACGACTTCCTCACCGGCAGCTACCGGCGCGACACCAAGACCAAGAAGCTCAAGGACATCGACATCTTCGTCGTCCTCGACGCCGACGGCTCCCAGGCCGGCTTCCGAGACCAGGCCCCCATCCAGGTCATCAACGCCCTGGAGACCCTGCTCCGCCAGAAGTGGAGCGCCGCCGCCCGCGACGGCATGGCGGTCGTCATCCCCTACGGCGCCGACGACGACGTCATGTCCATCGACGTGGTCCCCGCCTTCAAGCGGGAGGACGGCGGCTACTACATCCCCAACCCGTCGGCGGGTGACTGGCTCGCGACCAACCCCAAGCGCCACCACGAGCTGAGCATCGCCAAGAACACCGACTGCGACGGCAAGTACGTGCCCTTCGTCAAGATGATCAAGGGCATCAATCGCGAGCTCGGCGAGCCCGTCTCGCCCTCCTTCCTGCTGGAGGTCATGGCCCAGTCCCTGGTGAAGCCGCCGATCGGGCGCTACCAGGACGAGGTCGTGCTGTTCCTGGCCACCGCCGCCGAACGCATCGGCGACGAGTGGCTCGACCCCGCCGGTCTCGGCGGTGACGTCAACGCCGTCATGAACGCCACCCAGAAACTCGCCGCGGCCAACGCGCTCAACCAGGCCCGCGCCATCGCTGAGCGGGCGGTCGACCTCGAAGACGACGACCAAGAGCACGCCGCGTACGACGAGTGGAAGAAGCTCTTCGGGAACCGGATGACCAAGCCGTGAACCTCTCCACCAACCCCGCCGGTGTTCGCGGGATACCGCCTCGGGCCATCCACGAACGGCAGCTCGACGAGGACATGCTGCTCCTGCAGCGCGCCGCGGCGGCAAGTCACCAACGTGGCCAGCTCTTCGAAGCCGTCCGCGTCGACGCCGCCGTGGCGCTCGCCGCCGCTGGTGTCCTGATCACGTTGATCGGGCACGGCCGGACCGTGGTCTCGATCGTCGGCTTCTTCTGGTTCGTTGTCTCCGCGTTCCTGCTCAAGGGCCTCGCCGGGAACACCGCCCGCCAAGGCGCCCTGCTCCAGGAGATGTTCGACACCGCCCTGTTCCACATGCCCTGGCGCGCCACCGTCGCCGGCGATCCCATCCCCGAACCAGACGTCCGGCGCCTTGCCCGCCAACTCCCCCGAGGTGGCAAGAAGGACAAGCGCATCACCGACGGCTGGTACGACCCCACTCACGACGTCTACCACCCCTACGATGTCTTCATCGCCCAGGAACAGAACCTCTCCTGGGACGCCCGTCTCCGCCGCCGCTACAGCCACCTCATCGCCGCTGCCGCGTTCCTGTGGACCGCCATCGGGCTGGTTGTGGGTCTCGCGGTCGCGAACGCCACACTGCTCGACACCCTCCTCAGCTTCTTCGTCCCGTCCCTGGCTGCCTACCAGATCGCCTACGAGATCTGGTCCAGCCAACGCAAGGTGGCAGACGAACGCGAACGACTCGCCAAGGTCGTCAACACCGAACTCAACAACGGACGCCCCGGCCCCGTGCCCGAGACCGAATGGCACCGCCTGCGCAACGTGGCCCGCGACGTCCAGGACGGCGTCCTCCGCACCCGCCTAGACCCGGCCCGAGTACCCGAATGGTTCTACAAACGCTTCCGCAACGACGACGAACGCGACTTCGGCGACACCGCAGAAGGCCACCGCGTCCGCCTCGCCCAGGACCCAACCTCAACCACCTAGTTCGCTGGGCGGGATGCGCCAAACCCGCCCAGCGAACCCGCTTCAACCAAGCGGAGTCAGCTCGAACCGGCCCTCCACCACCAGGCTGCCGGTATAAAACCGCTGGTCGGCCCTGTTCCCATCCTTTGGTACTCCCGCCCGAGGTCCGGCCCTCCCCAGACGATCTCGCGCAGGTTGGTGCCCTCCCCGAGGTCCGGCCCTCCCCAGACGATCTCGCGCAGGTTGGTGCCCTCCCCGAGGTCCGGCCCTCCCCAGACGATCTCGCGCAGGTTGGTGCCCTCCCCGAGGTCCGGCCCTCCCCAGACGATCTCGCGCAGGTTGGTGCCCTCCCCGAGGTCCGGCCCTCCCCAGACGATCTCGCGCAGGTTGGTGCCCTCCCCGAGGTCCGGCCAGGGCGGCGGCACGTATCGAGGTCACCAACCGACAGGAGGCAATGCCGCCGCCACTGGCCTCCGAACAAGGCCCTCGATCTCCGACAGATGACGCGGCTTCTGCAGCTTACGAGCTGCACGTTCTCGCCCGGTCGTGTCGTACAACCGGCGGCGATGATCACCCGCAGGAGTAGCTCGTCGGTCGATGTCACGTGTCAGTCGGCCGAGGCCGGCGTGGTCCAGCTCTTGAGGTCCTCGAACACCTCATCGCTCTCGAGTTCGTGCCCGCGGTCCAGGCTCTTCAGCAGAGCGGTCGTTCCCGTCAGCCGATCCGGGTAGTAGACCTCCGGAGTCAGGCAGGTCGGGCAGTCGCCCAGCACGCAGAAGGGCCACAGCGGAATCATCTCTCCCTGCCAGGTGGACAGGTACAGACGATCATCGGCGAGCGGTCGGTTGGTCTCGAACACCGCAGGTTCGAAGTCGGGGTGATCACCCATCAGCGCAAGGCCCGAGACCTCGTACTTGCCGGCGTTCGGAAGCCATCGGAGCTTGCTCGTGTGCACCAGTGACATCTTGGCGAGGACCGAGCTCCCGGTGAGCGCTCTGAAGGTCAGCTCCTCCAGTATCTCCAGACTGCGCTCGATCTCTGCGCGAGTACGGGGGCTGGCTCCGTGCCTGAGCTTGTCCCGCAGCGTCACGAGGGAGCTCAGGTCGGCCATCAAGCCTTTCCCTCCCTTCTTCGTCGCCGTCGCCTCGGCCAGGCCTGCCGCCTCGTCCCCGCTCCCCCGGGCGAACGTTCCCGTCGCCCTGATCACTCCTACCCAGTGCCCTAGCGAGACACCGCCCTGCCGCACTCCCGTCGCCCACGCCTGTACCTCTGCCAGGGCACCCCACCCGCGTTGCGCGGAAAGAGAAAGGGAGACGATGCCCAGAGAAAGGATCAAGGACTCGACGCACAGGAGAGCCGCCTCGTGCTTCTCCGCTGGCGACGAACTGTGCTTGAACCTGCGCACGGCACGGGCAATCGGGTACGGATAGGAATCCTGGAACAGCCGATACGGTTCACCCTGCCTGCGCAAGTTCTGCGCCACCAGCGAGCTGAGCTCGCCCGCCTGTTCCAGCCTGCTCCGACGCTCGCCGCTACCGCCCGGCTCAAAAATCGCCTTCTTCGAGCGCCGTAGATTGTCGTGGATCCTCGCGGCCTCGTCGACGCCTTCCGTCAGTCTGGTCACGGCGGCGCGAATCTCGGCGAAGGTGCCGTCACACGCCGGAACGAGGAGATCGGCCAGTCCCTTGGGGCGGATCCGCGGAATGACGTTGTAGCGAGGAAAGTTGCGTTCAGCCTGTGGGCTGGACAGGTAGGCCGCCAGATACTCGGCGGGCACCTCACCCTGAACAGGCCGTACGACCAGCAACCCCTGACCCGCCTGCACTCCCTCATAATGACGCGGCAACACCGTCCAGTGACGAGCTGCGGCCAGATCACGCCCCACCACGTCGCCTTCGCGCAAGGTACTGCCGGAGTCGGCTTTCCGTGCAGTGACCGGGAGATCTTCGACGTCCGGCAGCGACACATCGAG
This sequence comes from Actinokineospora baliensis, assembly GCF_016907695.1. Classification (NCBI taxonomy): domain Bacteria; kingdom Bacillati; phylum Actinomycetota; class Actinomycetes; order Pseudonocardiales; family Pseudonocardiaceae; genus Actinokineospora; species Actinokineospora baliensis. The sequence goes on from NZ_JAFBCK010000001.1 coordinate 6,997,274, forward strand.
CAGGGCAGGACGAAGTACCCGCTGCTCCTTACCCGCCCCGGCGGCGTCGACATCGTTGTCCGCTGACGAGGTCCGCACCTTCCCCGCGATCACCTCGGCGATGTCGCCGAGGCGCCACACACCGTCTCGAGCGAGCTTCTTCATCTCGTGCTCGTGCCGGTAGTGATGAGGCGTGAGCTCGTACCCGTTGAAGACGATGTCCGCCACTGATACGCAGAAGCTCTGATCGGCCGGAGTTCTCTTGCGCTCCGAGCTGCCCCGCTTCTGCCACCTCGATATAACGTCGGCCAAGGTGGAGGCGTGGGCGCCGTCACGCAGCCTTTCCTCTCCGGTCATGTCGTAGAACCACACGAAGTCCGTGCGGCCCGTCTTTGTGAAAAGCAGCAGCGATGCTGACACCCCTGTGTACGGCTGGAAGATCCCCTTGGGCAAGCTCACCACGCCGTCCAGCTTGTGCTTCTCCACAAGTGTGCGCCGAATCTCCTGATGAGCCGAGGTGCTTCCGAAGAGCACTCCGTCCGGCACCACGACTCCGGCGCGTCCACCCGGCTTCAACCAGCGCAGAATCGCTGCCAGATAGAGCAGTTCAATCCTCCTGGTTCCGGCATACGTTTTCAACTCGTCAGAGAGCCGGTCGTAGTCGTAGTGCCCACCGAAAGGTGGGTTGGCCAGGATCAATGAGTACTCGCCCAAGTCGTCGGCATCCCTGCTCAACGGGTCGACCGACCGGAGATCCGGCCGCGCTACGCCGTGCAGGGCCAGGTTCATCTCCGCGATGGGTAGAAGTTCAGAATGCGCGCTGAATCCTCGGAGGACACCTTCGGGTGCCACTCCCACACCCGATCGTTCAACGAACTGTCTGGCGGCCAGCAAAAGCTCTCCTGTACCGCAAAAGGGGTCGCAGATGTCGTCAGCTCTGCCGGGTCTCGTTATTTGCACCAGCAGCTCGACGATGTCGCGTGGTGTTCGGAGGTCTCCCGAGCTCCCATCCATCTTGCCGAGCAGATGTTCGTAGACAGCGCCAGCGGTGCCCGCCTCACTGACGGCGATGTCGTTGACAAACTCGACTACCCTCATCAGCAAGCTTGGCGTAGTGATCGTGAACCGCACGCTTTTGAACTGACTGAAGTGATCCGGAAACCGATAACTGAGATCCCGCAGCCATGCGACAACGTCATCGCAAATGAGCGCGAGCATGCGCTGCGGGGCCTCGTTGGTGAGCTTCGACCACCGTAGGCGCTCAGTCGCCCCTTGGTAGATCAAGGGCTGCGTCGAACCGTCGGTGCCTGGGTACAGCTCCTCTAGCCGGCGGAGGTGGACCAGATAGGTGATCTGCTCGATCACCTCCAGCGGGTTCGAGATGCCCGCTGCCCAGAACGAGCTCCATACCTGGTCGATCTTGCGCTTCATCTCAGCCGTGATCACCCGGTCAACGCTATCGCTCGCAGCGGACGGCTGACATCATTACGGACGAGTAGCCCGCTACGAGCCCCGCTTTCGGGGTTCGCGATCGCTGGCTCGACGCCGGTGGCGCTGTTGCCGCGAGGCGGCCGATCGCGCACCGCGGTCTGCTGCACCCGTACTGCCGCGCCAGGACGCTACTGACTCGCCGGTCCGGTGCTTTCGTGCGTCGTGGGCCGCCGAGTCCGCCGCAAAGCCCGCAGTTGCCGGGCCGGTGATCTCGCTGCGACGGCGGGCGGTGGCAGCGACGAGCGGTAAGGTCTACGGCTTCAGGCGACTGAGGCACAGTTCGCCGAGTCGGATCAGGGATTCCGCGAACCCGCTTCAACAAGCGGAATCAGCTCGAACCGGCTCTCGACCACTAGGCTGCCGGCGCAAAACCGCTGGTCGGCCCTGTTCCCATCCTTTGGTGCTCCCGCCCGGGAGTCGAACGCACACCGGAGCCGGAGCAGAACTGGAGAATTGTGCCTACTTGCATGGGCCCGTGGCGAGCTCTTCGGCCGCGCCCACCCAGTACGGCTCGACGCGGCCACGGAGCGCCAAAGCGCGCCTGCGACGAGCAAAGCGCATTCTTTTCACCAAAGCGCCTCATCGGACTGTCGTGCCGCACCCCTGCGTGGGGAGCATACCGGGGAGCAAATGGGGAGCAGAAATGCGCTCCAAACGGCGAAGAACTGCACTCAACGACTCGGACCGTACACGCGTTGACCTGCCAGAACGCATTCCGGCAGGTCAACGCGATATGCTGTACATAGTTCACACATAAGGGCTCTCTGAGTAGCGCTCAACGAACTGCAACGGTGTTCAACCGCAGGTCAACGGCATCGTACGACTGGCTCGGGACCCGTAGGTCGGTGAGTACTTAGTCGTCCCCACGGTCTCGACTACTGCGGCCAGCATCTCCACAAGCCGCAGCCACAAGCCAGCCATCCCACGCGGGGTCAAGCAGCGCCTTTCGGCTCCCCTCGGGGAAGCCGCCGCGCCAGGAGGTCGAAGTTGCGGTTGCGGGACCACAGGTCCCGGTTGCCGATGACGTACAGCCGGTGCTTGGCCCGGCTCGCGGCCACGTTGAGCAAGTTCGGCTTCTTCGACGCCCACGCACGGGCGCCCGTCTGCTGGGGCGCGGTGCCGAGAACAAGGATCACGATGTCGGCCTGTCTGCCCTGCGAGCGGTGGATGGTCCCGGCCACTAGACCCCCGTACCCGCAGGCGGCCGCCTCCACCCGCTTGGCTACATCCGCGAACGGCGCGATCACGAGGACCTCCGACATCGGGAACTCCAGCCCGGCCAGCACATCGAGGATGTGCTCGAGCTCCTTGCCCTCGGCGGGTACCCAGTGGCCCTGGGTGTCCCGCCCCACGACGTCGATCCACTTCGACGGCGGTAGCGTCGGGTACGCGGTGGCGAAACGCTTCGCGCCCGAACGGGCGGTGGCGTGCACCATCATGCCGTCGTAGGCGATGTCGTTGGCGATCCCGAACATCGGCTCCTGGCACCGGCGGTGCACCGCCAGCGGCGCGCCCACCCAGATGTTGCCGTCCTGCTCGGACAGTTCGGTGCCCAGCGGGGTGATCCGGTCGGCCAGTCGCTGCACCGAGGTCCGGCTGGTGAGCCACTGCTCGTCGACGGCGAACTCGCGCCGTATCGCCTGCTCGGCGCTGAAGGGCACGGTGGTGATCGGTTCGAGCTGCAGTGGATCGCCCACGACGACCGCGTTGCGCGTGCGCCACAGCGCGCCCACCGCGCCCTGCGGGGTCGCTTGGCCCGCCTCGTCGACCAGCAGCCAACCCAGCGCCTCGGCCCCCACCTGGCCGAACATCCGGCCGAGTGAGGCGAACGTCGTTGAGACCACCGGCACCACCAGGAACAGCGCCTGCCACGCCGCCAGCACGGCGGACGGGCCCGCCGTCTTCGGCACTTCGCCGGAGACGACGTCCATCGCGCCGTGCAGGGTCTGGCGCATCTTGTTCGCCGAACCGCGCAGAAACGCCTTGTGCAGCCGCAGTGCGGCCAGGAAGAGTTCGGTGCGGGTGGTGTTCCACGCCGGATCGGTCCACGGCGCGGTGAGTTCGCGGCGGCGCCGGTCGCCGAACCAGTCCTGCCCGGGGAAGTGGTCGCCGAGATCGGTGCGCGCCTGCGCCAGGGTGGACGCGATCAAGTCCAGTTCGTGTTCGGCCTGGCGCAGCGCGTCCCGTGCGGACTCCACGACGCGCTGCGCTTGGGCCTGCGCGTCCGACAGCCGCCGCAGCTCTTGGTGCGTGGCGGCAACGGCTTGTTCGGCCGTGAGCACCTCCGCGCTCAGGTACCGATCGCGCTCGCGCCATTCGCGCTGGGCCCTGCCCCACGTCATCAGCCACTGCAGGAACCCGGGACGGAAGTCCTGGTGGCCGCGGTGGATGCCCCACCGTCTGGCCCGTTCGGCGTTCCAGTCCCGAGCTTCGCCATCCACCCTGGACTTGTGACTCAGGATGCCGGTCAACTGCCGATTCGCTTCGGTCAAGTCACCCACGCACTCGCGGACCCGTTGTTCGGCCGCGGGCTCCACGCGGAGAGCCTGGTAGGCCAGTTCCCGCTCGGCCTGGCCCGCCTCGGCCTGCTTCAGCGCTTGGCGGAACTCGGCGACCGCCGCGGGCCACTCACCGGGATCGCCCGCCTTGAGCAGGGCAAGCAGGCCCGCTCGCGAACTGAGCTGGTCCGCGGGCACGTTGTATTCGGCCCACCAGAACGCGTCGGCGAAGGCCGTGCGGTTTGCCTTCTTGCCCAGGCGCGCGGACAGCAACGCCCAGCCCGCGTCCCCGGTGTCCTGGCTGCCGCCGAGCAGCGAGGAGGCGATCCCTGGGAAGTAGTCGACCGAGGCTGCGGCGGCGCGCCAGTGGTCGTCGATCGCGTTCCGGGCAGGCATCTCGTTCGTGACGTTCTCCACCGCCGTGTTGTTCGCCGACGCCACAGCGACCTCGAACCCGGTGATCTGCGGCTTCAAGCGGTGCAGCACGCGGACGTACCTGCTGGTCTGCCATGTCTCCGTCTCACCGGTGAAGGCGTCGCCCGGGCGGCGGAGCTCGGCGAGGCCGCACGCGCGCCGCACCACCAGCGCGGCGACGATGTCGCGGAGCATGGTCGTTTTGCCCGTGCCGGGTGGTCCGTTGACGCCGAAGACCCCACCCGGGCCGTCCGCCAGCATAAGCGCGCGGTTGACGGCCAACTGCTGTCCCAGCGCCAGCGAGTGCTCCGGGTCCGCGGGCCACCGGCCCAGGGGAATCCTCGCCGGTGCCACGGCGTCCAGCACCACGTCGAGTTGTTCGCGCACATCCACCCGATCACCCGGGGCGAGGTCCGAGTCGGGCCGCAGGTAGTCCCGCAGGGCCGCACCCGCCTGACCCGCGCGCACCTGCTCGGCCACGGTGACCAGGTCCTCGGCGAGTGCACTGTTGATGAAGTCGAGCCCGTCGGTGCTCAGCGCCTTGCGCTCGGGCACGATCTGGCTCTCGATCCGGATCTCGCCGTGCGGCACCGACGTGCCCAGTCGCACCAAGTCCTCGACCACCAGCAAACAGCGGGCGAGCAGGTCCTCGTCGATGACCAGACCCGACTCGTGCTCACGCGGACCGCGGACGACCTCGTCGCCGTCCGCGACTCCGGGCGCCATCAGGTCCTCGAACAGCTCGTCGAACTTGTCGGCGGCGTCGTCGAACCCGCTGAGCCAGCCGGGCGCGTCCGGCCCCGGGTTGAGCAGCCTGCTCGTGGCCCACCCACACGCGCCCAACACCTGCGAGTCCACTAGCGGGCGCCCGTCACCCCCGACGGCGAACACGGCCAGCGCGCTGTCTCCCGACGGGCGCTCGTCGTAGCTGTCCTCGTCCGGCTCGAAGACCGAGCGCACGACCTCGAACACCGGCTCCAGCCGGTGCACACCCAGGTACACCACGTGCCGCCAAGCCTGGCCGGGTTCCAGTCTCCGCCGGGCCAACTCGTGCCCCATCTCCCACGGCAACGGCTTCCCCGCGACGACCGCGGTGCGACGCTCGTCGCGGTTCGCCTTGCCCACCTTCTGGGGGCTGAACATCTCCACCGCGCGCCAGAACTCGATGACCTGCGCGCGGGCACCGTCGGCCCCCGGTTGAGCGGACACGGCGGCCGGTGCGCCCCGGGCACGTCGAACAGGGGTGCCAGCACCCGATCTGTTCGCGTCTTCGAGCACCTGGGCCAAGAGGCCCTCGCGGCGGCTGGCCGGTGACGGGGGCAGTGCGGGTGTCCTCGCCTGTCCCGCAGCCGTCGCGCCGGGGCGGACCAACGCGAGCCGCTCGGCGCTGTTCGTCGCGCGCCGCTGCGGGGTGGGCAGCCCGCTATCAGTCAGCGCCTTGTGGACGTGCTGGTAGATCTCGTCCAACGTGAGCGGTTTGGCTTGGCCGAGCGCGTCGAGCAGTGCGGCGGTGAACGCCGTGTGCCGCGATCCCGTCGGGGCGAACGACGGCTTGGTGGCGGAACTAGAGGCCAGGGTGTAGGTACCCTCGAGGCGCAGCTGACCCGGGACCAGGCTGCTGGGGCTCGCCATCGCCGCGATCGCCTGGCCCGAAAAACAGCAATCCAGGACGAGCACCCTGGCCCGGGCTCGGGCTTGGCCGAGCTCCAGCTTGATGCGCGACACCGGGATGCCGCTGTAGGCGACGGTGTCCGGCTCGGTATCACCGAACGCGAGGTGCAAGTTGCCGCCGTCGTCGAGGACGCCGTGACCGGAGTAGTAGACCAACAGGAGATCCGTCGCCTCGGCGGCCACCCGGCGCAGCGTGCCGCCGACCGCAGTCCGCGACGTCGGTCTAGCCAGTCCCTCGACCGCGCAGTGCGCTGCGCTGAACACGCCCCTGGTCGGATCGGTCAGGGTGTCGCGCAGCGCCGAGAGGTTGTTCGACACAGCGGGAATGTCGGGCAGCTCGGGTGAGGTGTAGTCACCCGCGCCGATCAGCACCGCCCGGGACATACCACGGTCGGGAAACCACGCCCCGCTCATCCGGCCAGGCGCCTGTAGTCGATCAATAGCACTCGGACACTATGCCGGCGGACAAGCGGCCACCGGGCACGAACGCGGCTGTAAGTCGTCGAACAGCCGAACCACGATCAACCAAGGCCCGGCCGTCGCACCCGGCCCCTGAGCCCGCCCCACAATCCACAACCAGATCGCCTGACCAGGGAAACAGTCGCGCTTCCACTGGTCAACGAGCATTGACACGGCAGTAGTCGCGTTCCAGGCCATCTCTGCCCGTCACCGAGGACGACTGTCCCATCGACGGGCCACCGGCATCATCGCCTCCACTACCAACCGTCGGGTAGGCAGCGGACTGCTCCTGGAATCAACCACTTCGCCATCCGCGGCAGGGAGCAGAACAGTGAGCTTTTTCATCCTGTGGCGGCCCCGTAGTTGTCCACACTGCACGATCCCGTTGCAGCAGGATCCGCGATGGGGAGAACTGCGGGGAGCAAATGGGGAGCAGAAATGCCCGTCGAACGGCTCAAACTGCACTCGACACCCTGAATGCACTCGTGCTGACCTGCCAAAATCAGGTTGCGGCAGGTCAACACAATATACCGCATATAGTTCACAAATAAAGATTCTCCGAGCAGCAATTAACGACCCTCAACGACGTCCAACCGCGCGGGTCAACGGCATCGCGCGGCTGGCTCGGGAGCCATTGGTCGATGAGCACTTGGTCATCACCACGGTCTCGGCCGCCGCAGCCAGCACCCACCAGCCGCAGTAACCATCGACGCCCAGTCATAACCCCTTCCGAACACATTGAGGCCCAGCCGGAGCATCCCAACACACAGATCAGAGGCATCGGCTCGAGTTTTGAAATCCGCAGGAGAGTATTCTATGGACAAGTCGCCTACTCGCCACTCGACGGCACAAGTAGCCAACTGATTACATGTCGTAGTTGCCGTCGCAGCCACAAGCCTCCGACTACAGCTTCATCGTCGACCACATCAGGACCACCTGGCATCCAAGGCAGAAGACGGCATCAGATCCTTGCTCTCGGCATCGCCACCACGATCCTCATCGACGCGGCGTCGTCGAGCGGGTACCACTGCCCGCTGATTCGGCCGACCAGACTACCGCTGCAGGCCGAGCAGGTGCCGGTTCCAAGCCTGCCGGTTGCTCAACCATCGGTCACGAGGTCATACGCGTGCTATTGGTTAAGAGAGCACGTACTGGCGTAGAGGGGTGGATGATTGGGCACGGTGGAGGGCGAAGCCGGGAACGGCAGCGTGGTGAACACGGTGTCCGGCCTGGTCAGTGGGCATGTGCTTCAGGCCGGATCCATTCATGGCGATGTCCACCTCAGCGCTTCAGCTGCTCGGGAGCCGGTGGGGTTGCCGTATCGGTTCGGGCCGGTGCCTACCCGAGTGAGGGGATTTCAGCAACGCATGATGGCCGCACCCGTGACTGGCGATGGCCTGGTGGGGGTAGTGACGGGGCTGGGCGGGGTGGGCAAGACCCAGCTGGCTGCGGACTACGCTCATCGCCTCTGGGACGGACAGCACGTACAGCTGTTGGTGTGGATCACGGCCACTTCCCGCGACGCCATCCTGGCCACGTATGCACGGCTGGCCGCAGAACTGACCGGCGTACACGGCGAAGACGCCGAGCAGGCGACTCGTCGGACGTTGGACTGGTTGAACAACACCGAGTACCGGTGGCTGGTGGTCTTCGATGACGTGCAAGCCCCAGCGGACCTTGCCGGTCTGTGGCCGCCACGCGCCACACGCGGGCAGGTGCTGGTCACCACCCGGCGCCGCGACGCTGCACTCACCCGGGTCGGCCCAGTAGCGGAGGTCGGGCTGTTCACCTCGGAAGAGTCCATCGCCTACCTGCGGACATTGCTCAACCACCGGGCGGATCTGGCCGAGGGCGGCGTCGAACTCGCCGAAGCGCTCGGGCATCTGCCGCTGGCGCTGTCCCAAGCCGCCGCCTATCTCGCTGATCGAGACCTTACCTGCATCGAGTATCTGTGCAGGTTCCACGACCGGGCTCGTCGATTGGTCCAGGTTCTGCCCGATCCCGACGCTCTGCCCGACGAACACCAGAACACGATTGCCGCCACTTGGTCGCTATCGGTTGAGGCCGCCGACCAATTGCCCCCAGTCGGCTTGGCCGCGCCACTGCTGCGACTGTGCGCGCTACTGAACGGCAACGGCATTCCACTGTCAGTGCTCATGACCGACTCGGTTTTGACCCACCTCACCCAGGCCACCGGCCGCCACATCGATGGCGAACAGACCCGCGATGGGTTGACCTGTCTGCATCGTCTCAATTTGATCACCTTCAACCCTGGCGCCCTGCATCTCGAGGTGCGGGTCCACGCTCTGGTTCAACGCGCCACTCGCGACGACATCTCTGAAAAGGAGTTGACGCGCCTTGCTTACCTCACCGCCAGTGCATTGGCGGCCGCCTGGCCCGACATTGAACGAGACACCGCCTTGGCCGCTTCCCTACGCGCCAACACTCTTGCTCTGCACACAAACACCGGCGAACTTCTCTGGAACCCCGAGGCACACTTAGTGCTGTTCAAAGCCGGAAACAGTCTCTGCGAAGCCGGACAACCCGCCGCCGCGCGGGACCACTTCGCCGATCTACTCAATACCGCCAACCATCTGCTGGGATCCAATCACCCTGATACCCTCGTCATCCGTCACAACCTCGCCCGATGTCTAGGGGAGACGGGGGACGCTGCTGGGGCTGCGGCGTTGTTGACCAAGCTCCACCCGCAGTATGTGCGAGCATTGGGTCCGGATCATCCCGAAACTCTCACCAATCGACACAGTCTGGCCTACTGGCGAGGAGAAGCTGGCGATGCCGCTGCGGCGAAGAACGCCTTTGCCGAGCTGGTCGAAGATTGCCTACGTGTGTACGGCTCCAATGATCCGCGTACCCTCACTGCCCGAGGCAATCTCGCGGGCTGGCAGGGTTTAGCAGGAGACGCAGTCCAGGCGGCCCAGGGGTTCGCCGAATTGCTCGAGGACTGCCTACGGGTGGTGGGGCCCGATCACCCCACCACCTTCACCATCCGCAACAGCCTCGCCTTCTGGCGAAATAAGTCGGGAAACGCCGCCGAAGGTGCAGCCGAAATCGCCGATTTGCTCGAAGACCAACAACGGGTATTGGGGCCCAACCACCCCAGCACGCTCGCCACTCGCCACAACCTGGTCCATCTACGAGGACAGGTCGGAGACGCAACCGGAGCCGTAACCGCCTCGGCCAAGCTGCTTGACGATTGTCTGCGAGCGCTCGGTCCTGAACATCCCGCCACCCTCATAACTCGCGACACCCACGCCTACTGGCAGGGACGGTCAGGAAACGTGCGGCAGGCTGCCGAAAATTACACGAAGTTGCTCGACGACTGCCTGAGAATACTGGGACCCGACCATCCCATCACCCATGCCACTCTGACCTCCCGAGGCGAGCTCGCCACGTGGCAAGGGGAGACGGGAGACGCTACCGGAGCCGCGGTAGCGTTCGCAGAGCTACTCGACGACTGCCTGCGGATACTAGGCCCTAGCCATCCCAACACCCTCATCGCCCGAGGCAACCTCGCCGGATGGCAAGCGGAATCTGGAGACGCCGACGCAGCCACCAAGGCGTACGCCAAACTACTTGACGACTGCATCCAAATACTGGGTCCCGATGACCCGGCCACCCTCGCTTCTCGCCGAAACCTCAAGTTTTGGCAGGAGCAAACCCTGGAGGAGTTCGAATCGGGAGAACAGATGCGCCTTTGGTAGACCCGCAGGGCTCCAGACTCTGCTCGATGCCTCTCGCCAGCCACGGACGGATGCAGATGGTTGCCGAAGCCTGCCATAACCAATAGCTGGTGAATCAGATTCATGTTGTGCGATGATGGATCCACCGGATGCGACTTTGTGTCACCTTGAACACCGCGCCCATGCCCGGGCAACTCGGCTTCGACCTGGCTGTGGCGGGCCCGGCGTGGGCGCGGGGCGTGCCCTCTGCCGCGCTCTGTCGGTACGGTATGACGCGACCACGGAGACCGGGCGAAGCGCAAAGGCGCGGGCCTGCGACGACCACGCTCATGCTTCTCACCAGAGCGCCCGATCGGACAGTTGCACCGCGCCCGTGCGTGGGGAGCACGTCGGGGAGCAAACGGGGAGCAGAAATGCACTCCAGACGGCACTGAACCGCATTCAACGACTTGAATCATGCACGCGTTGACCTGCCGAAATCACATTCCGGCAGGTCAACGCGATATGCTGTACATAGTTCACACCGAAGGGGTCACTGGTTCGATCCCAGTATCGCCCACCCAGGTCAGAGGCCCATTCCGGTTCCCCGGGATGGGCCTCTGACGTTGTGCACAGCGGTGAAGTACAGCAACTGGGTCAGCAGAAGTCCCTACCGAGCTTGTCCAGCGCGACTCGAACCATGAGCGCACCGAAACTGCGTCTGCACAGTCAAGTGGCATGTCGTGTGAGAGCGCCCAGGTCCAGGACATCGTTTCCAGGCGTTCGAAGTCAACCCATCCACTACCGACCAACGACAGAAGGAATCTGTCTCCCCGCAGTCACAGTCCCATGCACTCTACGGGTTCCGTCCGGCGTGGCGGCTGTTGCGCACCGTGATAGCGATCTTCTCTGTTTCCGAACCAGCCGAGTTCACGATCTGTTGAATCTCCACTTTGCCTGTATCGATGGCGAACAAGGTCGCGAGCATACCGGCGCACGCGTGGATGACCCCGCGACAGCGCTACGACCAAACCGAACTCAGCCGCACAGAGCACGAGAATCGTTCCCCACGGCCCGACCGGCCACAGTTGCGACCACCATGGCAACACAGGCGGACACAGCAGCGGCCCGCGTCGGACCAGGCGCGAATGGGCGAGCATGCAGATCGCGGCCGACTTAATGTGACCCGCAGTGATGCCCACCGGCTGGCGAACTGCCGTAGCGCGAGCGCCTGGTCATCCACTTCGGAACGAGATCTTGATCGTCTACCCGGCGGGCGGGTTGTCAATGGTCGTACCAGAACTCGGGACGGTGGGGCTCGGTGGTGCGGGGTGGCGGGGTGGGACATAAAGTAAAGGCACTTGACCAGAGGAGAGGTGTTGGCCGCCGAGATTCCCGCCCTGTTGGCCATGGCGTTTCGCACCGTCATGGACGAGGTGCACGAGTTCCTTGCCGCGGAGGGGTTTGGTGATGTTCGGCCTGCGCATGGGTTCGTGTTCCAGTACCTCTCGCACCGTGCGGCGGGGGCGACGGCGGTTGAGCTGGGGGTGCACCTGGGGGTGACCAAGCAGGCGGCGGTCCAGTTGGTGGATGAACTCGAGGCGCGCGGCTACGTGGAGCGCAGGCCGCACCCGAGCGACCGTCGCAGCAGGATGGTGGTGTTGGCGCCGCGCGGGTGGGCTTGTGTGGCGAGCGTGGTGCGGCGCTGGAACGAGATCGAGGCGCGCTGGGTCGACCTGATCGGAGCCGATCAGGTCGACCGCCTGCGCGCCGATCTCCAGCGGATCGTCACCGCGTCCGGTCAGGCGGTGGCGTTGCGCCCGGTGTGGTGAGGCTCCCAGCGGTGCGCCTCGAACGGGGCGTCGAGCGGGGCCTCGGTCAACCGGTTGGCGAACGTGGACAGCGTGTACGTACCGACACCGAGCACCACGTCCAGGGCGTTGCGCTGGTCGTAGCCCGCGGCGAAGAACGCCTCCAGGTCCTCTGTGGACACCCCGCCGTTGGTCGCGAGGACCGCGGTGGTGAACTGCCGCAGCGCCTCGAGCTTGGCGTCGGCGAGCGGCTTGCCCTCGCGCAGCGCCCCGATGACCTCCCCGTCGACCGCCTGGCGGGTCATCGTCGCCGAGTGCAGCGCCACGCAGTAGTGGCACTCCACCCGGGTCGCGATCGCCATGATGACGACCTCGCGCTGCAGCGCGTCGAGCGACGACCGGTCGAACGCGGCCGTGTTGCCCATGAACGTCGCCAACAGCTCCGGCGACTCCGCGATCCGCGCGACGGGCGAGGGGATGAACCCGAACTTCTTCCGCGCACCCTCGACCATGGGCTTGGAACCCTCGGGCGCGGTCTCGACCGTGTGACTGACGAACGACATGCGGACCTCCTCCTAGTTGTCACCACGAAGGCTGCCGGCGCCCCCGGCAACTAGTCAAGTCGCTTGACTAGTTGGCGCTCCACCGAACGGCCTAATGCAGTCAAGTGGCTTGACCGTTTTGGTCGGGGTGGGTAGCTTCGTCATCGAGCGCGACAACGGTGCGCCGTTGGGGTGGTGGGACACCCCGAATGGCCGTACCTCCGCGCGGAGTTGAGCAACCGGGGGAAGTTCTCATCTACGGATAGTCATCTTCGAGCTGACCATGACGCGGTCCACGTCCCCGACATGGACGGTACGCACATCGCCGCGCGCCTGGGCGGGTTTCGCTCGTTCCTGCCGCGTCGCTGGTCGGTGCCCGCCTTCGATCACTGGGGAGTGAATGTGGAGCCGGTCCCGTTACACGCCTGGCTGCGGGGAGCAGTCGCTGACCTGCTCGACCGCCCGGCGGCCGAGGTCGATCCCGCCGCGCGGTTCGCCGAGCTGGGCCTGGACTCGCTGCGCGCGACGCAGCTGGCCGCGGCGCTCTCGCGCGAGCTGGGCGCGGCGGTGCCGGTCTCCGCACTGTGGGCCTACCCCTCGGTCGACGCCCTCGCCGCCTTCGCCCGCGACGGCGCGGCCGTGACCAGCACCGCTGTGACCAGCACCGCCGCGACCGCCGACGAGCCCATCGCGGTGATCGGCATGGCCTGCCGCTTCCCCAGCGCCGACGACCCCGAGGGATTCTGGGACCTGCTGCGCGACGGCGTGGACGCGGTGCGGCCGGTGCCCGCGCACCGCTGGCCGACCGATTCGGCGACCATGGCCACCGACCAGGCGGCGCTGCTGGCGCAGCCCCTGGACGAGTTCGACCCGCTGTTCTTCGAGATCTCGCCGCGCGAGGCCCAGGAGATGGACCCGCAGCAGCGGCTGTTCCTCGAGGTCGCCTGGGAGGCGCTGGAGAACGCCGGGGTCGCCGACGCGCGGCTGGCGGGGAGCCGGACCGGGGTGTTCGCGGGCGCGATCTGGCGGGACTACGCCGACCTGGCCGGGATCGACCCCGAGCGCACCGCCGTGCACTCGGCCACCGGGCGGGCCGTCAACATGATCGCCAACCGGGTGTCCTACGCGCTGGGCCTGCGCGGGCCCAGCGTCGTGGTGGACACCGCGTGCTCGGCCTCGCTGTTCGCGATCCACACCGCGTGCCAGAGCCTGCGGCTGGGCGAGTCGACGATGGCCGTCGCGGGCGGGGTGAACCTGCTGCTCAGCCCGGCCACCACGGTCGCGCTGACCCGCTTCGGCGGGCTGTCGCCCGACGGGCGCTGCAAGTCCTTCGACGCCCGCGCCGACGGCTACGGCCGCGGCGAGGGCTGCGGCGTCGTGGTGCTCAAGCCGCTGTCGCGCGCGTTGGCCGACGGCGACGAGGTCTGGTGCGTGATCGCGGGCTCGGCGGCGAACAACGACGGGCTCAGCAACGGCCTCACCGCGCCGAATCCGCTCGCCCAGCAGGAGGTCCTGCGCGACGCGTACGCGAACGCGGGTGTCGCGCCCGCCGACGTGCACTACCTGGAGACCCACGGCACCGGCACGCAACTGGGCGACCCCATCGAGGCGGCCGCGCTCGGCGCGGTGCTCGGCGCGGGTCGGGAGCGGCCGCTGGTGATCGGGTCGGTGAAGTCGAACATCGGCCACCTGGAGGGGGCGGCCGGGGTGGCCGGGCTCATCAAGGCCGCGCTGTGCCTGCGGCACCGGGAGATCCCGGGGAACCTGCACTTCGAGCGGCCGAACCCGCACATCGCCTTCGACGACCTCGGCCTGCGGGTCCCGGTCGCGGTGGAACCGTGGCCGCAGGACCGGCCCGCGGTCGCCGGGGTGAGCTCCTTCGGTTGGGGCGGCACGAACGTCCACGTCGTCCTGCGCGGTTGGTACGACCCGGTACCCGCGCCTCGACCGGTCGCCGCGCCGGTCGAGGCGCCCAGGGTGGCGTTCGTGTGCTCCCCGCACGGGCAGCAGTGGGCGGGCATGGGGCGCGACCTGTTCCGCGCCGAACCGGAGTTCCGCGCCGCGATCGTCGAGTGCGACGCCGCGCTCGCACCACACCTGGGGTGGTCGGTGCGGCAGCGGATGTTCGCGGCCGACGACGGCGCCGGTGACGCGGTCGACATCGCCCAGCCGATGGCCTTCGCGATCCAGTACGGCATCGCGCGCTGGCTGGACTCGTGCGGGATCCGACCCGACGCCGTGGTCGGCGCCTGCTTCGCCGAGATCACCGCGGCGGTGCTCGCGGGCGTACTCGACCTCGCCGACGGCGCGCGCCTGGTTCACCTCTACAGCAGCGCGCAGGCCCAGGTGGCGGGCACCGGCGGCGGCATGGCGGCCATCGAGCTGCCCGCGGTCGACCTGGCCCGCTTCACCGGGCCGGATGTCGTGGTCGCCGCCGAGTACGGACCCCGGTCGAGTGCGCTCTCCGGGTCGGCGAGCGCGCTCGGTGCGGTGCTCGACGTGCTCAAGGCCGAGGGTGTCCGGTGCGCGATGGTCCGCATCGACGTCGCGGTGCACAGCCCCCAGTTGGACCGCGCCCTCGCGCAGTTGCGGGCCGCGGACGTCCGGCCGCGGCCCGGCCGGATCCCGATGATCTCCACGGTCACCGGCGAACCGGTGGACTGGCGCGCGGTCGACGGCGACTACTTCGCCGAGAACCTGCGCAGCCCCATCCGGTTGCGCCCGGCCGTCGAGTGGCTCTCGGCGGGGCACGGCGTGTTCGTCGAGATCAGCGCCAACCCGATCTTGAGCAGTGCCCTGCGGCAGACCGTGCCGACCGCGGTGGCCACGATGAGCCGCGACGGTGCCGCCGACCCGTTGGGCGAGCTCGCCGCCCTCGGTCTCGGCGCACCCGCGGCCGAGCGGGACGTGCTGTTCACCCTCTCCGCCCGGAGCCTGCCCGCCCTGCGCGAACGCGCGTCCCGGGTGGCCACGACGATGACATCCCAGGCGACACCCGCCCCGGACACCCTGGCCGATTTCGCCGCCGCGTCGGCCAGGCGCGGCGACGGCGAGCACCGGTTGGCCGTCGTCGGCCGGTCGACGGCCGAGGTCGCGACCGCGCTGGCCGCGTTCGGGGCGGATGGGGCCGCCGCCGGTGTCCGCGTCGGTGCGGGCGGGACCAGGCCGAAGATCGCCTTCGTCTTCCCCGGTCAGGGTTCCCAGTGGCTGGGCATGGGCCGTGACCTGCTGCGCCACGAGCCCGCCTTCCACGCCGCGCTGCGCCGGGTCGACGCGGAGATCGCCGAGTACGCGGGCTGGTCGGTGCTCGACGAGCTGACCGGGCCCGGGTCCGCGATGGACCGGATCGACGTGGTGCAGCCCACCCTGTTCGCCGTCGAGGTCGCGCTGGCGCAGCTGTGGCGGTCGTGGGGGATCACCCCGGACGCCGTGGTCGGCCACAGCATGGGCGAGGTCGCGGCCGCGCACGTGGCAGGCGCGATCAGCCTGGCCGACGCGGTGCGGATCATCTGCGGGCGCAGCGCACTGCTGCGCGGGGTCAGCGGCCGCGGCGCGATGCTGGCCTGCGAGCTCACCGTGGCGCAGGCCAACTCTGTCCTCAGTGGATACGAGCACGCAGTCTCGGTCGCGGTGAACAACAGTCCATACGCGACGGTATTGTCCGGGGATCCCGATGCGCTGCGCGAGATCGCCGCCGGTCTGGCCAGCGACGGGGTCTTCCACCGCTGGGTCAAGGTCGACGTGGCCTCGCACAGCCCGCAGATGGACCCGCTGCGCGAGGACCTGCTCGAGCTGGCGCGGCCGGTCTCCCCCCGCCGCGGGCAGGTCCCGGTGTACTCCACGGTGACCGGTCGGGTCACCGATGGCGCGGACCTCGACGCGGGCTACTGGGTGGACAACCTGCGCGAGCCGGTGCTCTTCGGCGACCAGGTGCGCGCCCTGCTCGACGCCGGGACCACCGCGTTCGTGGAGATCAGCCCGCACCCGATCCTGCTGCCCGCGGTCGAGCAGGTCATCGCCGACGCGGGCGCGGTGGCCGAGGTGTTCCCGTCGCTGCGGCGCGCCGAGCCGGAGCGGGCCACCATGCTCGACTCCCTCGGCGGCCTGACCGTGCTCGGTGTGCCGTCGGCGGTGCGCACGCCCGGCAGGCTCGGCACGCGGTTGCCCGCCTACCCGTGGCAGCGGGAGCGGTACTGGCTCGACCACATCGGCGCACCGGGTGCGCCGCGCGGCGTCGGCGCCGGTGGTCACCCGGTGCTCGGTGAGCGGCTCGATTCCCCGATCGACCCCGGGACCTCGTACTGGCAGCGGGCGCACAACGAGGCCCTCGACGGCGCCGGGGTCATGGAGGTCGTGCTCGCCGCGGTGGCCGAGACCTTCCCCTCCGGGGTGGTGGAACTCGTCGACCTGACCGCGCGCCCGGTCGGACCCGGCCTGCTCCAGACCGTCGTCCTGCGCACCGGCGAGCACGCCACCGTCCGGGTGTTCGCCCGGGACGGCGCCGACACCACCGAGGTCGCCTCGGCGGCGGTCGAGGTCGTCCCGAGCGCGGGCACCGGACGCGCCGACATCGCGACCGCGTTCGCCTCGGCCCTGCGCGAGGTGGCCGGGGAGGGGTTCGGCTGCGAGCACATCGAACGCGTGCTCGTCCACCGGCGCGACGTGGCACCTGGACGGCCAGAGGCGCTGGTGCGGGGCGATGCGGCGGCCGCCGTGCGCGGCGCGGACCTGACCCTCGCCGACGTCGAGGGCGCACCGCTGGTGTGCGCGACCGGGATCACGTTGGCACGCAACGAGACCAGGGCAGCGGCCGACCCGGCTGGGATGTCCGCGCACGACGCGCTGTGCCTGCTCGACCTCGACGACCGGCCGTCCGCCGCCGAGCTGATGGTGCGCGAGTGCGTCGCCGAGGTGGCCAAGCTGCCCGCGGCGCGGATCGACCCGGACGGCCCGCTCAAGGCGCTGGGGATCGACTCGATCATGTCGCTGGAGCTGCGCAACCGGCTGGAGAAGCGGTTCGGCACCCGGTTGTCGGCCACCGTCGTCTGGAACTACCCGACCACCCGCGAGCTGGCGCCGATGCTGCTCGACCGTATCGGGGTGCCGGTCCGCTCGGCCGCCGAGCCGCTGGAGCTCGTCGCCGAGCCCGCGCCGGCCGCCGGTGGCCAGGGCCTGACCGCCGAGGAGCTGCTCGACCGCGAGATCGCCGAGCTACACCAGCGCTTGGAGACCATCTGAGATGAGTGACGCCCACCTGACCAAGGCGCTCGCCGCGATCCGCGACCTGCGCGCGAAGATCGACTCACTGGAGAACGCCAAGCGGGAACCGATGGCCATCGTCGGCATCGGCTGCAGGCTGCCAGGCGGGGTGCGCTCGCCGCGGTCGTTCTGGAGGTTGCTCGACCAGGGCCGCGACGCGATCTCCGAGGTCCCCGGCGACCGCTGGGACGTCGAGGAGTTCTACGCCGAGGACCCCGCGGTGCCGGGGCGGATGTCGCTGCGGCACGGCGGTTTCCTCGACGGTGTTGACGAGTTCGACCCCTACTTCTTCGGCATCTCGCCGCGGGAAGCGGAGCGGATGGACCCGCAGCAGCGGCTGTTCCTGGAAGTCGCGTGGGAAGCGCTGGAGGACGCCGGTCGCACCCGCGCGCAACTGCGCGGCAGCGCCACCGGCGTGTTCGTCGGCACGAACTGCACCGACTACCTGCACCTGCAGCTCGCCGACCCGACGGAGATCGACCCGTACACGATCATGGGCGGGCTCGCCTGCGCCATCCCGAACCGGCTGTCCTACCTGCTCGACCTGCGCGGGCCCAGCCTGAGCATGGACTCGGCGTGCTCGTCGTCGCTGGTCGCGGTGCACCTGGCGGTGCAGAGCCTGCGCAGCAGGGAGATCGACACCGCGGTCGTCGGCGGGATGAACCTCATCCTCTCGCCGATCGCGACCATGGCCCACGCCAAGGGCCTCCCCCTCGCCCCGGACGGTCGCTGCAAGACCTTCGACGCGCGAGCCGACGGCTACGTCCGCGCCGAGGGGGTCTCCGCGATCGTGCTCAAGCGGCTCTCCGACGCCGTGGCCGACGGCGACCGGATCTGGGCCGTGGTCAACGGCTCAGCGGTGAACCAGGACGGGCTCACCAACGGGCTGGCCGCGCCGAACGGGTTGGCGCAGCGCGATGTCATCGAGGCGGCGCTGCGAGCTGCGCGCGTCGAGCCCGCCCAGGTGACGCTGCTGGAGGCGCACGGCACCGGTACCTCGCTCGGTGACCCGATCGAGGTCGAGTCGCTCGCCGAGGTCTACGGCGGTGCGGGGCAGCCGTGCGCCCTCGGCTCGGTCAAGACCAACCTCGGTCACGTCGAGGCGGGCGCGGGCATCGTGGGGTTGATCAAGGCCGCGTTGAGCGTGCACCACCGCCGCATCGCGCCGAACCTGCACTTCGACTCGCTGAACCCGCACATCTCGCTCGAGGGCAGCAGGCTGTTCGTGCCGACGCGCAGTCGCGAGTGGACGGTCGACGACGAGCACAGGCACGCGGCGGTCAGCTCCTTCGGCGCGGGCGGCACCAACGCGCACGTGATCCTCGGCCCCGCGCCCGCCACCGACGCCGCGGAGCCGGTGGCCGCAGGGCCGTTCCTGGTCCCGTTCTCCGGCCGCACACCGCAGGCCCGCCAGGCCGCCGCCGCTGCCCTGCGCGAGCACCTGGCGGACGACCCGGCGCCGTTGCGCGACATCGCGTTCACCGCGGCCCGCAGGCGGACCCAGCACGAGCACCGCGGTGCCGTCCTGGCCGCGACGGCGCGGGAAGCCGTGGCGCGGCTGGACGAGTGGTCGGCGGGCGAGGGATCCGCCGCTGTCGTCACGGGGTCGACCACGGCGGGCATCGACCACGGCGTGGTGTTCGTCTTCCCCGGGCAGGGTTCCCAGCGGGCGGGGATGGGCCGCGAGCTGATGCGGCTGTGCCCGGTGTTCCGGGCCGCGGTCACCGAGGTCGACGAAGCCATGTGCCGCTACCTCGGGCACCCGGTCATGGCCGAGGTGTTCGCCGCCGACGACGAGCCGACCCGCATCGACTTCGTCCAGCCCGCGCTGTTCGCCATCGGCGTCGGACTGGCCGCGCGCTGGCGTTCGCTGGGGGTCGAACCCGCCGCGGTCGTGGGCCACAGCATGGGCGAGGTGGCCGCCGCGCACGTGGCGGGCGCGCTGTCGCTGGCGGACGCGGTGCGCGTCATCTGCGGTCGCAGCAGGCTGCTGCGCCGGGTCAGCGGACGGGGCTCGATGCTGGTCGTCGCGCTGCCGATGGCCGAGACCGACGCCCTGATCGAGGGCTACCGGGACCGGGTGTCGGTCGCGGTGTGCAACAGCCCCACCTCGACCGTCGTGTCCGGTGATCCCGCGGCGCTCGAGGAGATCGCGACCGCGCTGCGGGCCAGGAACGTGTTCTGCAAGCCGGTGCGGGTCGACGTGGCCTCGCACAGCCCGCAGATGGACCCGCTGCGCGAGGACCTGCTGGCCGAGCTGGACGCGATCACGCCGATGCGGGCCACCGTCCCGATCCTGTCCACGGTCACCGGACAGGTGTGCGACGGCACGGAGTTCGACGCCGGGTACTGGGTGCGCAACCTGCGCGAACCGGTGCTGTTCTGGGACGCGGTGACGCGGCTGATGGACACGGGCAACGGCGTGTTCGTCGAGATGAGCCCGCACCCGATCCTGCTCTCCGCGGTGGAGCAGGGCTTCGAGGCCACCGACCAGACCGGGGTGCTGATCCCGTCGATGCGCCGCGACGAGCCAGAGGACCGCGCGATGACGATGGGCTTGGCGGCGCTGCACTGCGCGGGGGTCGCCGTCGACCAGGACCTGCTGTTCCCGGCGTCCGGGCGGGTGGTGTCGCTGCCCGGCTACCCGTGGCAGCGGGAGCGCTTCTGGTTCCGCGAGTCGGGACCGCGCCACGTCCAGGGCGCGCCACTCCCCCAACTCCCAGCGGTCGCCCCAGCACCGGCGGTGCGCCCGCTGGTCGCCGACGGAGCTGTCCGGCGCGAGCAGGTCCACGACACCGTCCTCGACGCGGTCACCGCCGTGCTCAAGCTCGACCGGGCCCGCGTCGACCCGGGGGCCGGGTTCTTCCAGCTGGGCATGGACTCCTTGCTGGCGGCGCAGGTGCGTTCCCGCCTGGAGATCGTGTTCGGGCGCAAGCTGCCCGCGACGGTGATGTTCGAACACCCCACCTCCGACAGCCTGGCCGCCCACCTCGCGAGCCTGCTCGACCCGACCGGCACGCCCGCGCCGGAGCCCGCGGCCACCCGCGTGGCCGAACCGGTGGCCGAGCCGCTCGCCGACGACCTGACCGAAGCCGAACTCCTGGCCATCCTGGCCGACGAGGTGCGCGCCGCACGCGCAGCAGGGAGCACCAGATGACCGCGCCCGAGACCGACGACCGGCACCAGTTGCTGGTGCAGAGCGTGGTGGAGATCCGCAAGCTGCGCGCGCGGATCGCCGAGGCCGAGCTGGCCAGGTCCGAGCCGATCGCGATCGTGGGCATGGCCTGCCGGATGCCCGGTGGTGCCGACACCGCGGCGTTCTGGGAGCTCCTGCGCTCCGGCGGCGACGCGATCACCGAGGTACCGGATTCCCGCTGGGACACCGGGAAGTTCTACGACCCGGCACCCGATGCACCTGGGCGGACCTGCACCAAGCGCGCGGGACTGCTGTCCGATGTGGACCAGTTCGACGCGCCGTTCTTCGGTATCTCGCCCAAGGAGGCGGCCACCCTCGACCCGCAGCAGCGGCTGGTGCTGGAGGTCGGCTGGGAAGCGCTGGAGGACGCCGGGATCCGGCCGGACGACCTCGCCGGGAGCAGGACCGGGGTGTTCCTCGGGGTCACCAACAACGACTACGGCCAGCTGCAGGTCCAGCAGGTCGACCCGGCCGAGCTGCGGGCGCACGCGTTGACCACCAACGCCTCCACCTTCGCCGCGGGCAGGCTGTCCTACTGGCTCGGCCTGTCCGGGCCGAGCATGTCGGTGGACACCGCGTGCTCGTCCTCCCTGGTCGGCCTGCACCTGGCCTGCCAGAGCCTGCGCTCGGGCGAGACGTCCATGGCGCTGGCGGGCGGGGTCAACGTCCTGCTCTCGCCGGAGTGGTTCGTGGTGCTGTCCAAGGCGGGCATGCTCGCCCCGGACGGGCGCTGCAAGACCTTCGACGCCGCCGCCGACGGCTACGTGCGCGGCGAGGGGTGCGGCGTGGTCGTGCTCAAGCGGCTGTCGGACGCGCAGCGCGACGGCGACCGGATCTGGGCAGTCGTGCGCGGTTCCGCCGTCAACCAGGACGGGCGCAGCAGCGGCGTCACCGTGCCCAACGCTGCGGCCCAGCGTGCCGTCATCGGTGAGGCGCTGACCGCGGCGGGTGTGCGGGCCGACCAGGTCGGCTACGTCGAGGCGCACGGCACCGGCACTCCCCTGGGCGACCCGATCGAGCTGCGCGCGCTCGACGCCGTCCTCGGCGACCGCGCGGGCGGCGACCCGGTCTTGGTCGGGTCGGTCAAGACCAACATCGGCCACCTGGAGCCCGCGGCGGGGATCGCCGGGCTGATCAAGGCCGCCCTCGCGCTGCACCACGGCGAGATCCCGGCGCACCTGCACCTCACCGAGGTCAACCCCGAGATCGGCATCGAGGACCTCGCGCTGCGCATCCCCACCGCGCTCACCCCGTGGCCGCGCGGGCCCGAGCCGAGGGTGGCGGCGGTGAGCTCGTTCGGCGCCAGCGGCACCAACGCCCACGTCGTCCTCGCCGAGGCGCCGCTGGCCGATCCCCCGGACAGGACCGTTCCCGAGCGCGCCGCGCACCTGCTGACCTTGTCGGCGAAGTCGCTGCCCGCGCTGACGGCCCTGGCCGAGCGCTACCGCGACCGGCTCGCCCGGACCGCCGATGACGAGCTCGCCGATGTCTGCCGGACCGCCAACACCGGTCGCGCCACCTTCGCGCACCGGCTCACCGTGGCGGGGGCGACCCCGAAGGAGATGCACGTCGCGCTCACCGAGGTCACCGCTGGTGCGACGGTGTCGGCCGCCCGCCAGGGATACGTGCCAGCCGGGAGTCGGACCGATGTGGTGTTCCTGTTCACCGGGCAGGGCGCCCAGTACGCGGGCATGGCGGGTGAGCTGGACGCGACCGAGCCGGTGTTCCGGGCCGCCCTCGACGAGTGCGACGCGGTCCTCGCGCCACTGCTCGGCAGGCCGCTGCGGTCGGTGCTCGACCCGCAGGAGGTCGGTCTTGTCGACCAGACCCGCTACACCCAGCCCGCGCTGTTCGCCGTGGAGTACGCGCTGGCTCAGCTCTGGCGGTCCTGGGGCGTCGAGCCCGCAGCAGTGCTGGGCCACAGCGTCGGCGAACTCGTGGCCGCGTGCGTCGCGGGCGTGCTCGACCTGCCCGACGCCGCGCGGCTGGCCGCCCGCCGGGGCGCGCTCATGCAGGACCTGACCACCGGCGGCGCCATGGCGGCTGTGTTCGCGAGCTCCGAGCGGGTCCAGCCGCTGATCTCCGACATCGCCGACCTCGCCCTCGCGGCGGTCAACGGGCCGGAGAGCGTCGTGATCTCCGGGGCGGAGGAGGCAGTCGCCGCGGCGGTGGCGCTGCTGGCCGAGCAGGGCGTCCGCACCAAGCCGATCACCGTCAGCCGGGCGTTCCACTCACCGCTGATGGACCCGATGCTCGACGCGTTCGAGGCCGAGGCATCCACTGTGGACTTCCAGGCGGCGCGGATCCCGCTGGTGTCGAACCTCGACGGCGGTGTGCTGCGCGGCGAAGGTGTGTACAGCGCCGAGTACCTGCGCGCGCACGTGCGCAGGCCGGTCGACTTCCACGCGGGCATGCGCACCCTGTTCGACCTCGGGTACCGGACCTTCGTGGAGATCGGGCCCGCGCCGACGCTCACGGGCATGGCGAAGCGGTTCGCCCCCACGGACGAGCCGATGACGTTCCTGCATTCG
This sequence comes from Actinokineospora baliensis, assembly GCF_016907695.1. Classification (NCBI taxonomy): domain Bacteria; kingdom Bacillati; phylum Actinomycetota; class Actinomycetes; order Pseudonocardiales; family Pseudonocardiaceae; genus Actinokineospora; species Actinokineospora baliensis. Next base: position 7,020,805 of record NZ_JAFBCK010000001.1, read on the forward strand.
CTGCGACCCCAGCACAGTGACGCCCAGGTGATGCTGGAGAGCCTCGGGGCGCTGCACGTCGCCGGGGTCGCGGTCGACTGGGCGGGCTTCGAGGCGGGTCGGGCCCGCACCCGCGTCGACGTGCCGCTCTACCCCTTCCAGCGCTCGCGGCACTGGTTCACCCCCAGCGCGCCGCCCACCGCGGCGGCCGCGCCCGCCGCGCCCACGGGGTTGCTCGGCAGGCGCGTTCCCTCGCCCCTGGACCTGGTCCAGTTCGAGTCCGTGCTCGACGCCGCCGCGCACCCGTGTCTTGGCGACTGCGTGGTCGACGGCCTACCGGTGATCAATATCGGGGTGTACCTGGAGGCGGCGTTCGCCGCAGCGGTCGAGCTGGTCGGTCCGGGACCTGCCGCCGTGCGCGACTGCCTTGTGCTGCAGAGCCTGGTGCTCGACCACGACGAGCGCACCGCCGTCCACCTCGTCGTCGAACCGACGACCGACGGTGGGCACTCGTTCGACTACTACGGCGAACACGCGGGCGACTGGGTGCGGCACGCGCGCGGATTTGTCCACACTGGACCGCAGGACTCCCGCACCGCCGACTTGGACGCCATCAGGGCGCGGCTCGCGGACGAGACTTCGGGGGCGGACTTCTACCGCGCGATGTGGCGTCGTCGGGTCTACCTCGGCGCGGCGGCGCAGTGGATCGAGCACATCCACCACGTGCCGGGCGAGGCGCTCGCCCGCATGCGCGTGCCCGGGCCGCGCGAGTGCGACCCGTACCTGCTGCACCCCGGGCTGACCGACGCCATGTTCCAGGCGCTGTTCTCCTGCCTGCCAGAACGAACCCCGTCCGACGCGGTGTTCATGCTCGTCGGCGTGGAACGGTTCGCCTTCCACGGCTACGACCCCGACCAGACGCTCTACACCCACGTCGTGCTGCACCCGGCCGCCGACCCGACCGCGATGCTCAACGCCACGGTCCGCCTGGTCGACGCCGCGGGCAACCCGGTCGCCGAGGCCGAGGGCGTCTACCTCAAGCGCGCGCAGCGGTCGAGCATGCTGCGCACCCAGGCACCCGCCGAGGCCGTGCCAGCCGCCCGTCGTCCTCTCCCCGCCAGCCCCAAGGCGACCGGGTCCACAGCGTCCATTTCGGACTCACGGACGGATCTGCTTGCCACCTCGCCCGTGGACCGGCCAGGCAAGGTGACGGCCGTGCTGGCCGCGGTGGTCGGCCGCGCGCTCGGTGCCCGCGCCGAAGACCTCGACGTGCACGAACCGCTGCCCAACCTGGGGTTGGACTCGCTGATGGCGTTGGAGGTCAAGGACGCGCTGTCGGCGGAGTTGGGGATCGCGCTCCCGCTGGTGGCGTTCCTGGAGGGGCGCAGCATCACCGGCCTCGGCGAGGAGGTCCTCGGCCTGCTGGGTGCGCCGACCGAGCCCACCGAGCACGCCGGGAGCCCGCGACCCGCTGCCCTGGTGGCCGACCGGGACAACCGCCACGAGCCGTTCCCGCTCACCGACCTGCAGCAGGCCTACCTGGTCGGTCGGTCAGGGGCCTTCGAGCTCGGCGACGTCTCCACCTACTTCTTCCTCGAGGTGGACGTCGAGGTCGACCTCGACCGGCTGCAGTCCGCGCTGCGCACGATGATCATCCGGCACGACCAGCTCCGCGCCGTGGTCAGCCAGGAGGGCTGGCAGCGGGTGCTGCCCGAGGTTGAGGACTACGTCATCGCGGTGACCGACCTGAGCGGCGCCGCGGACCAGTCCAGCCGGCTCGCCGAGATCCACCGCGAGCTCGAGGACCAGGTGTTCGACACCGCCACCTGGCCGCTGTTCGACGTGAGGGCCACCCGGCTCGACGACACGACCACCAGACTCCACATCGGACTCGACGCGCTGATCATCGATGCCTGGAGCACGTCGCTGCTGTTCAAGGAGTGGGCGGCGACCTACCGGGGTGAGGTCGACTCGCTGCCCGAGCTGGAGATCACCTACCGCGACTACGTGACCGCGGCCGCCGAGATCGACAGCCCAGCCGCCCGTGACTACTGGAAGGAGCGGATCGCCACCCTGCCGCCCGCTCCTGAGTTGCCGCTCGCGGTCAGCCCGGCCTCGATCGGCACGCCGCGGTTCACCCACCGCTCCACCCGGCTCGATCCGGCCACGTGGTCGGCGTTCAAGCGCAATGCCCAAGAGCACGGCGTCACCGCGTCCGCGGCGTTGGCCACCGCTTACGCCCAAGTGCTCGCGGCGTGGAGCAAGTCGAGTGACTTCACCCTCAACGTGCTGTTCTTCAACCGGGTCCCGCTGCACCCGCAGGTCCCCGACGTGGTCGGCAACTTCAGCGCCACAACGCTTCTGGAGGTGCACAGCGCGGCCGACGAAGCGTTCGCCGCGCGGGCCGACCGCGTGCAGCGGCAGCTGTGGACGGACCTGGAGCACAGCGCGGTGTCCGGCGTTGAGGTGCTGCGCGAGCTGAACCGGACACGCGGTACCTCGGGTGCCGCGGGCATGCCGGTCGTGTTCGCGAGCATGGTCAACTTCTCGGCGCGCGACGACGAGCCCGCCGCCACCGGGTTGGCCCAGCACCTGGCCGGGCTCAGCCCGCGCGGTCGCGAGGTCTCCAGCTCCATCCGCACGCCCCAGGTGTGGCTCGACCACCAGGTGGTCGAGGACATGGGGGCGCTGCTGGTCAACTGGGACGTCGTCGAGGCGCTGTTCCCCGAGGGGGTGGTGGCGGCGATGTTCGCCGCCTACGTCGAGGTGCTGCACGAGCTGAGCGAGGACCCGGCGGCATGGCGGCGCCCGGCGCCGGTCCTGGTCCCGCCCGCCGACCTGGCCGTGCGCGCCCGGGCCAACGCGACCGACGCCGACCTGCCCACCGGGCTGCTGCACGGCCCGTTCCTCGAGCGCGCCGCCGCCCGGCCCGACGACGTCGCCGTGCTCGCCGCCCGCACCCTGACCTACGGGGACCTCGACGCGCGGTCCAACCAGGTCGACCGGTGGCTGCGGGCCAACGGGGTCACCCCCGGCGCGCTCGTCGCGGTGGTGATGGACAAGGGGTGGGAGCAGGTCGTGGCCACCCTCGGTGTCCTCAAGGCCGGGGCCGCCTACGTGCCGGTCGACGCGGGGGTGCCCGCCGAGCGGCTGCGCACGCTGCTGGAACTCTCCGGTGCCGCGGCCGTGCTGACCCAGTCCGCGGTCGAGCGCCAGATCCGGTGGCCCGAGGGCACGGTCCGGCTCAGCGTCGACCTCGACTCGGCCGAGAGCACCGAACCGCTGCCCGCCACCGCCGTCGCCCCGCGCGACCTGGCGTACGTGATCTTCACCTCCGGCTCGACCGGGACGCCCAAGGGCGTGATGATCGAGCACGCCGCGGCGCTCAACACCATCCACGACGTCAACGACCGGTTCGGGATCACCGCCGCCGACCGCGTGCTCGGCCTGTCCGCGCTGAACTTCGACCTGTCGGTCTACGACGTGTTCGGCGCCCTCGCCGCGGGTGCCGCGGTGGTGCTGCCCGAGCCCTCGGCCCTGCGCGAGCCCGCTAGGTGGGCAGAGCTGGTGACCGAACACCGGGTCACGGTGTGGAACAGCGTGCCGACGCTGATGGAGATGTTCACCGAGCACGCGCTGGCCGCAGGACTCACCGACCTCCCGGTGCGCGTGGTGATGATGAGCGGGGACTGGATCCCGGTCACCCTGCCCGGCCGCATCCGCACCCTGCTGCCGCAGGCCGGTGTGTGGAGCCTCGGCGGTGCCACCGAGGCGGCGATCTGGTCGATCCTGTACCCGATCGGGGACGTCGACCCGGGCTGGACGTCGATCCCCTACGGCACCCCGATGCGCAACCAGCGGTTCCACGTGCTCAACGACGCCATGCGCCCGTGCCCGACCTGGGTTCCCGGGCAGCTCTACATCGCGGGCGTCGGCCTGGCCCGCGGCTACCTCGGCGACCAGGCGCGCACCCGGGCGAGCTTCGTGCGGCACCCGGTCACCGGCGAACGGCTCTACCGCACCGGCGACCTGGGCCGGTACCTGCCGGACGGCACCATCGAGTTCCTCGGCCGCGAGGACTTCCAGGTGAAGGTCAACGGGTTCCGGATCGAACTGGGCGAGGTCGACGCGGCACTGCTGCGCAGGCCCGGCATCCGCGCCGCGGTCGCGGCCGCGGTGGGCGAACGGCACGCCAAGCGGCTGGTCGCCTACGTCGTGGGCGATGCCGTCGACGAAACCGACCTGCTCGCCGGACTACGCGCTGAACTCCCCGAGTACCTCGTGCCCTCGCGGGTCGTCGCGCTCGACTCGCTCCCCCTCAGCGCCAACGGCAAGGTCGACCGCGCCGCGCTGCCCGCGCCGGACGCCACACCGGTCGGGGCAGCGGGCACCGGCCCGCGCGACGCGGTCGAGGTCCGCCTCGCCGAGATCTGGGCCGAGTTCTTCCCCACCGCCGAGATCGGCGTCGACAGCCACTTCTTCGCGCTGGGCGGGGACTCGCTGCTCGCCGTCCGACTGATGTCGAGAGTCCGAAGTGGACTGGGCCGGTCGCTCCCGCTGGCCACCCTGTTCGCCAGGCCCACCATCGCCCAGCTCGCCGAGGCGCTGCGCGGCGCGGCCCAGCACGACCGCCGCGCGCTGGTGCCGATCCGAACGACCGGGCAGCAGACGCCGCTGTTCTTCGTGCACCCCGTCGGCGGCGATGTGCTGTGCTACTCGGCCCTGGCCGAACTGCTCGGTCCCGACCAGCCGTTCCACGGGCTGCAAACCCCCGACGAGCCGCCTGCCTCGCTCTCGGCGATGGCCGCGCACTACGTCGAGGCGATCACCGCGGTCCACCCCGGCCCGTACCGGCTCGGCGGCTGGTCGATGGGCGGGGTACTGGCCGTGGAGATCGCCCGCCAACTGGCCGAGGCGGGCCGTGCGGTCGAGTTCGTGGCGGTGGTCGACCTGGTGGAGGCACCCGGCTCCGGGCAGGAGGTCGACGAGTCGGCGCTGCTGTCCTGGTTCGCCCGGGACCTCGCGGGCCTGGCGGGCCGCGACTGGACACCCGCCGGATTCACCTCCCTGCGGGAGTTCTACGACCGAGCTCGCGCGGAATCCGTTCTGCCGCACGACATCGACTTCGACACGCTCACCGCCATCGTGGACCGCTTCTCGCACAACAGCCGCGCCTTGCTGGCCCACCGGCCGCGCCCGTACCCGGGTCCAGTCCTGGTGTTGCGCGCCCGCCACGGCGCGACCACCGAGGTCACCTCGGCGTGGCTGGCCCTGTTCGGCCCCGGCAGCGAGGTGGTCGACCTCGAGGGCGACCACTACAGCGTGATGCGGCCGCCGCTGCTGGCCGCGTTGGCCGACCGGCTGCGCACGGCACTGCCGCCGTGCGGGGGGACCACCGGTACCGACGAGGAGGCCAGCAGCTAGCCGAGAACCCGCTTCGCCCGAGGTCAACCAGAGAACCCAGTCGTCCCAGGAGGACACACCCGATGAGCCAGTTCGTCGCACACACCCCCGAGACCGCCCCAGCGAGCTCGAAGCCCATGGTCGAGGGCTCGCTGAAGAAGTTCGGCTACGTCCCCGCACCGGTGGCCAACATGGCCACCTCGCCGGATCTGCTGGGCACCTTCATGGGCAACATCGGCGCCTTCGACAAGACCACGCTCACCGCCATGGAGCGCGAGGTCGTCATCATGGCGATGGCCACCCACGTCGAGTGCCACTACTGCGTCGCGATGCACTCCACCATGCTGGCCGGGCAGGACGTCGAGGCCGACGTCATCGACGCGCTGCGCGAGCGCGAGCCGCTGGCCGACGACAGGCTGGAGGCCATCCGCCGGTTCGCCATCGCCGTGATCACCAAGCACGGCGGCGTCGCCCCCGAGGAGCTCGCGGCGTTCCTCGACGCGGGCTACACCCGGCGCAACGCGCTGGAGGTCGTGCTGGGCATCGGCACCTACACCATGTCGACCTTCGCCAACCGGCTCACCGGCGCGAAGCTCGACGCCGCGTTCGAGAACTACCGCTGGGAAGGGCACTCGGCGCACTAGTTCGGTTCACGGGCGGTCCCAGCACTGGGACCGCCCGCTCACACAACAAAGTCCGCACCACGGGGGGAACCCATGAACAGCAACAGAATCCGCAAGATCCTCTTATCGGTGGCCCTGCTCGCCTCCGGCGCCACCGCGTGCACCGCGGCGGCCGCCCAGGACTCGGGGCACGACGGCCACGGCAACAACGGCATCATCGTGGAGAACCGCGCGTCCCTGGGTGACGGCTACGTGCAGACCGTCTACTCGAAGTCGTCCAACGGCGCCCCGACGATGATCGGCATCACCGTGGACGACGCGGCCGCCCGGTCGATGCCGACCCTGCCGCTGCACGACGGCAACACCTGCTTCGACAAGGACGCCAACGGCACCGTCGACCCCGTGTCGGAGTGCAAGAGCGGGCACGAGCGGGTGCTGTGGTTCCCGAAGCTGCAGGGCCTGCCCTTCCAGTGGATGATGTTCAACTGGCAGCCCGGCGGGCACGGGCCGGAGCACGTGTTCGACAAGCCGCACTTCGACCTGCACTTCTTCATCCAGGACTACTACGCGCGCAACGCCATCCGCACCGGCCCGTGCGGCGCGGTGCTGATCAACTGCGTCGACAACGACAAGGCGCTGCGCCCGGTCCCGGACCCGTACAACCCGATCGGCTTCGGCGCCCCCGGCGCGGCGGGCCGGATGGGCAACCACATCGCCGACCTGAGCGCACCGGTGCTCAACGGCGGCCCGTTCACCCAGGCCTTCGTCTACGGCACCTACGACGCGCACATCACCTTCTGGGAGACCGTCTTCGCCACCGACTGGCTCAAGACGACCAAGCCCGTGCGCGACTGCATCCCGCTGAAGTGGGCACCGCAGGTCGAGCAGAGCGGCTTCTACCCGCGCCGGTCCTGCGTGAGCTACCGCCAGCGCGAGCGCGACTACCTGATGACACTCGAGGACTTCGCCTACCGCACCGCACCCGCAGGCGCCGTGGCGCCCAAGTGGGAACAGAGCAGCACTGTTGCGCCCGGCGCCCCCGAGCACCACGGCCACGGCACCGGCTGACCGGACGCCCACACTGCCAACCCGACGAGAGGACAACAGTGACCGCTGATCAGACACCGGCCGCCGTGCAGCGCCGCGCGGTCGCGGGTCTGTTCGCGAGCCAGCTCGTCGGCGGGGTCGGGTTGGGCATCGGGATCGCGGTCGGTGTGCTGTTCGCGGCCCGGCTGGTCGGTCCGTCGCAGGCCGGGCTCGCGGGCAGCGCGATGGTGGTCGGCTCTGCCCTCCTGGCCCCGGTGGGGGCCGCGCTCATGCGGACCCGGGGCAGGCGGGTCGGGCTGGCCGCGGGCTACCTGGTCGGGGCGGTGGGCGCGGCGCTGCTCACCACCACGGCCGCCACCGGCTGGGTGGCCCTGCTCTACCCCGCGATGTTCTGCTTCGGCGGCGCCACGACGTCCAACTTCCAAGCCCGCTTCGCCGCCACCGACCTGGCGGACCGGGCAGGCCGTGGCCGCGCACTGTCCACAGTGGTGTGGGCGACCACCGTCGGCGCGGTGACGGGCCCAGCGATCTCAGCCGCGGTCGACTCCCTGTTCCGGGGATGGCACGCCGCGGTGATGGTGGGCCCCTTCGTGCTCAGCGGCCTGACCTTCCTCACCGCCGCGCTCATCGTGCTGGTCGTCCTGCGCCCCGACCCCCTGTTGCTGGCCCGCGAACTGGGACTCGCGGGCGACCGCCCCGCGGTCGGCATCCGCGCGGCCCTGCGCACACTGCGAACGCGCCCACCCGCCCGCCTCGGTCTGCTGGCGGTGGTGACCGGACACCTCGTCATGGTGTCGCTGATGTCAATGACCCCGGTCCACCTCGACCACGGCAGCCTGGGCGTGGTCGGCCTCGTCATGAGCACCCACCTCGCGGGCATGTTCGGCCTCTCCCCCCTCGTCGGCTGGCTGGGCGACCGCTTCGGCAGGCGTCCGCTGCTCGCCGCGGGCGCCGCGGGCCTGCTCGCCGCCTGCCTGCTCGCCGCGGCCGTCCCGCACGACCCCGCCCTGCTGACGGTCGCCCTGGGCCTGCTTGGCCTGTCCTGGAGCGCAACCCTCATCGGCGGCTCGACGCTGCTCACCGAGTCCCTCCCCGCGGAAGTCCGCCCGGCCGCACAAGGCCTCACCGACCTCCTGATGGGCCTCGCGGGCACCGCGGGCACCGCAGTGGCAGGCATCGTCCTGGCCCAGGCGGGCTACCCGGCCCTAGCCCTGTCCTGCGCCGCCGCGGTGGTCGTACTCACCACGACCGCCATCGTCCACACCAGCTGAGCCGGGGTTCACGGGCTCAGCCCGGCTCTGGCGGTCCAGTCGGAACGGTCAGCGCGGGAAATGGGCGGCCAGCGCGCGCAGGGTCGCCTGCTCGTGCTCGGCCAGGTAGAAGTGGCCGCCGGGGAGGGATTGGGCGGTGAAGGTGCCCGCGGTGACCGCCGACCACGACAGGAGGTCGTTGTGGCTGACGTCCGGGTCGTCGGCGCCTCCTAGGGCCAGGAGCGAGGCTTGGACGGCGAGGGCCTGGGGACGCAGGTAGGTCTGGCTGAGCCGGTAGTCGGCGCGGATGGTGGGCAGCAGCAGCTCCACCAGGTCCGGAGCCTCCAGCAGCGGCGCGAAGGACCCGTTGACCCGCTTGACGTCGGCGAGCAGCTCGGCGTCGGGCAGGGTGTGCGCCTGGTGCGGATCCCGGTGGTGCGGGGCGATCGAGCCGGAGGCGACGAGCAGGTCCACCACCGGGCCGTGGCGGCGCTCCAGTTCCACGGTCAGCTCGTAGCCGACCGAGGCGCCCATGCTGTGCCCGAACACGACCAGCGGCTCACCCGCGTACGGGGCGAGGGCGTCGGCGATCGGGTTCACCAGGTCCTCGATGCGGGTGGCCGGTGGCTCGGCCAAGCGGTCCTGCCTGCCCGGGTACTGCACGGCCAGCACGGCGACGTCGTCGGGCAGTTCGGTGGGCCAGGTGCGGTAGGCGTGCGCGGTGCCGCCCGCGTGCGGCAGGCAGAGCAGGCGCAGCCGGGGGCGGGCCACGGTGTTGCACGGGCGCAGCCAGCGGGTCGCCGGGCTGGTGGTGGCGGGCATGGGATGTCCCCTTTCCGAGATCCGGCTCCAGTGGGCACCACCGGGCTACGCGACCGCTATATCCGTTCCACAGCAGACGATTGGGCCCGCGCCCGTCCTGGGTGGACGGGCGCGGGCCGGGGTGGGGGGTGACGGGACCCGGGGGCGGAGGAGCGGGGGGATCGCCCTCCACCGGTCCCCGCCACCCCCTGGGCGGCCCGCCGCGGGGAAGCGGCGGGCGGGTCAGGCGCGGCGGGTCCGGATGGACCGCCAGGTCATCAGCACGCTGGCGGCCACGGCCAGCGCCAAGCAGGCGACGACCACGAACACCACGGTCGCCCAGTCCATCTGCAACGACACCGGGGTCGCGGTGGCCTCCGCGAGCCCCGAAGCCATGGCCGCCAACGGGGGGATGGTCACCAGCAGCCCCAGCAGGGTTCCGATGCCGACCACCACCGTCGTCTCCCAGGTCACCAACCGCAGCACCTGGCGGACGGTGGCGCCAGCCGACTTGAGCACCCGGAAGTCCGGGCGCCTGGCCTGGGCGCTCATCGCGGTGGTGTTGGCGACCGCGATGCCGGTGTAGCCGACGGCGACCACGATCAGCACGATGGCGAACTGCAGCAGCAGCCGGTTCTCCTTCTCGTACTTGGCCAGCGCGTAGGTCTCCGCGTCGTGGATCCGGGCGCCCGGTCCGACCGAGGCCGGTGCCTGGGCCTGTTGGATGAAGATCGAGTCGGTCATCGCCGACCCGTCGTGCGCGCGGACCAGGGCGCGGGCCATCACGAAGTCGCCGCGGGCCGGGTCGTCCGGCTGGACCGAGGCGATGGTCAACGACTCGTCGCGACCGTCGACGAACCGGACGTCGACCCGCTGCCCGGCTTTCCAGTCGAACTTCGCCGCCAGCGAGGTGGACACGACGGCGCCACCGCGGTCGGCGTACTTCGGGTCGGCGTTGCCCACCCCGTCGACCACGGTCCGGCCGTACCCGGGCCGGTCGAGGAAGATCCGGGTCGGCAGCGACGAGCGACCCACCCCGACCTGGCCGACAGCGGTGTCGGTGAGCCCGGGGGCGCCATCGGGCACCACAACCGACAGGCCGCGCAGCTTGGCGGTCTCCCCGGCCGGGTAAGCGCTCTGCATGGTGGTGACCATGCCGCTGAGCAGCACGGCGAACCCGACCGTGGCGATGATCGGCGCCGCGGTGGACGCGGTGCGCCGGGCCGCGGTGATCAACTCGGCGCGCACCACCACCGGTCCGGCCCCCTTGGCCCGGCGCGCGGGCCAGGTGACCAACCGCACCAGCGGCCCGATCACCACCGGCGCCAGCATCGCCGCCGCCACGGTCAGCACCATCGCGGTCGCCAGGGCCATGTTGACCCGGTCATCGGCCGAGGCGCCCGCGGTCAGCACCGACAGCAGCACCCCGACCCCGAGCGCGCCACCGCCGAAGAGCCAGCGGCCCCTGGTCATCGGCCGCTTCTCCACCTGCGAGTCGCGCAGCGCCTCCATCGGCACCACCTTCGCCGCGCGGTGGCTGGCCGCCCACGCGCCGAGCACCGCCACCGCCAGCCCGATCAGCACCGACACGGCCAGCGGCCAGAACGCCACCTCCACCACGAAGTCCGGTGTGGACACCCCGATGGCCAGCAGCAGCTCGCCCATCAGCGGCGCCAGCACCACCCCGAGGACCGCCCCGGCGACGGCACCGGCCGCGCCGACGAACACCGCCTCGCCCAGGATCATCCGGCGGATCTGGCGGGGCGCGGCGCCGATGGTGCGCAGCAGGCCGATCTCCCTGCGGCGCTGGGCGGCGCCGAGCGCGAAGGTCGCGGCCACCACGAACACGGTCACGAACCCGCCGAGGATCGCCATGGCCGAGATCAGCTGGGTGCCCAGCCACCGGGTGTGCGAGATGTACTCCGGCTCGAGCACCGAACGCCCCGCACCGGTGACGACCTCACCCGAGGACCCCACCACCCCCTCGGCCGCGTCCCGCACGTCCGACGCGGAGGCACCCGGGCGCAGCAGCAGACCGATGGCGCGGACACCGGGCGAGATCGACCTGGCCTCGGCGTCGCTGAGGTAGAACCCCGGTCCGTTGACGGTGCCCACGACCCGCAGGTCACGCTGGCCGGTCGCGGTGAGCACCGGCAGAGTCGAACCGACCCGGGCGCCGAAGGCGTCGTCCACGACGACCTCCCCCACCGCGGTGGGGGCCCGCCCGGAGGCCAGGCCGTAGGGCGCCAGCGACGCGCTGGACCAGCCGTGCCCGGCGCCCTCGGCGTTCGGGTCGGCGACGGGGTGCCCGTCCCGGACGGCTTGCAGGTAGAAGCCGCGGTCCTCGACCGCGGCCGACACCCCGTCGAGCGACCCGAGCCTGCCCGCGAGCTCGGCCGCGGCTTCGTCGCTCCACGGCATGCGGTCGCTGGTGGAACCGCTGAGGTTCACCGAGGCGCTGGCCACCGCCAGCACCGGCGTACCGCCGACCCGCGGCGGCACCTTCGGCGAGGACGAGATGAACACCAGCAGGGTGGTCGTGATCAGCGCGATCCCCAGGGCGATCGCGCTGAACGCGCCGAGGAAGCTCGACCAGCGGTCCCTGACGTTGGCTGCGGCGAGCATCAGGACTCCAACCTGGCCATGTGACCCGCGATGGCCGCCGGGTGCGAGTTGCGGTGCTCCGGCGGCAGGACCAACTGGTCGGCGATCCGCCCGTCCTTGAGGAACACCACCCGGTCGGCGTAGGAGGCGGCCACCGGGTCGTGCGTCACCATGATCACCGTCTGGGCGTGCCGGTCGACGATGCCGCGCAGCAGCCGCAGCACCTCCCGCGAGGTCGTGGTGTCGAGCGCGCCCGTCGGCTCGTCGGCGAAGAGCACGTCCGGCCGGGTGATCAGCGCGCGGGCCAGCGCGACCCGCTGCTGCTGGCCGCCGGAGAGCTCGCCGGGCCGGTGGTGCACCCGGTCGGCCAGGCCGACCTCGGCCAGCGCGGCCAGCACGTCGGCGGGCGCGGCTCGCTTGCCCGCGAAGCGGACCGGCAGTTCGACGTTCTGCGCCGCGGTCAGCGACCCGACCAGGTTGAACGCCTGGAAGACGAACCCGATGTGGTCGCGGCGCAGCACGGTGCGGGCGGTCTCGTCGAGTGCACCGATGTCGGTGCCCGCGACGACGACCTTGCCCGAGGTGGGTTGGTCCAGACCGGCCGCGCACTGCAGCAGGGTGGACTTGCCGGATCCGGACGGACCCATGATGGCGGTGAAGGTCCCGCGCAGGAAGCCGATCGACACATCGTCCAGCGCCGTGACGGCGTGGTCGCCAGTACCGTAGACCTTCCGCGCGGACCAGAGCTGAACCGCTTCCACAGCGGTCGCTTTCGTAGTGGAGGTCATGGTGCACATTCCAGTGCGGCGAGGGGGGTCGGCGCACTGGCGCCAGCGCGAGTCATGAGCTAGTGCCTGCACTACCGCGGTGACCGGTGCCCATGCCCTACGGTCGGACCGTGCTCCCCCGTACCGCCTGGCAGGCGATGGCTCAGAAGCCGCTGAGCTTCGTGACCTCGCCGTGGCCGTGGCGCGCCCTGCTGTACCTGGCCTCGGGGGTGGCCCTGGGGGCCGCGACGCTGGCGGTCATCGCCGTGCTGGCCACCACGGGGACGATGTTGCTGGTGGTGGGTGTGGGGGCCGTGGTGCTGTGCGCGACGGTGTTCTCCGGCATCTACGTCGCCCGGTTCGAGCGGTGGCGGCTGCGGCTGGTCGACCTGGACCCGGCGCCGGACCCGCACCAGTCCCCCGCCGCGCCCGGTCTGCGCGGCTGGTTCCAGACCAGGCTGCACGAACCGGTGACGTGGCGCGAGCTCGGCTACACCGCCGTGTCGATGATCGCGCTGTGGTGGCTGGACGCGGGCGTGCTGCTGTTCGCGCTCGGCGCTCCGGTGCTCACCGCGATGTCGCCGCTGGACGACCCGTCCGCGTGGCCGTGGGTCATCGTCGCGGTGGCGCTGGTGCCCTCCGCGCCCTACACGATCACCGCGTGGGCGGGCTGCCGGGCGGCGCTGACCCGCGCCATCCTCGCCCCCCGCGACAACGAGCTCGGCGACCAGCTCACCGAGATCACCCGGTCCAGGGCGCGGCTGGTCGACGCGTTCGAACTCGAGCGCGGCCGCATCGAACGCGACCTGCACGACGGCGCCCAGCAGCGGCTGGTCACGCTCAGCATGACGCTGGGCATGGCCCGCCTGGACCTCGAGCCGGGCTCCGCGGTCGACCGGCAGCTGGAACTGGCCCAGGAACAGGTGTCGCTGACCCTGGGCGAGCTGCGCGACCTCATCCGCGGCGTGCACCCGCAGGTCCTGGTGGACAGCGGCCTCACCGCGGCCGTCGAGGACATCGCCACCCGCTTCGCCATCCCGGTCGAGGTCGACCTGCAGCTGCCGGTCCGGCTGCCGCGCGACGTGGAGCTGGCGGGCTACTTCCTGATCACCGAGGCGCTGGCCAACATCGCCAAGCACAGCCGGGCCACCCAGGCGGCCATCCGCGGCCGCCTGCTCACCGACCTGTTCGTGCTGGAGGTCAGGGACAACGGCGTCGGCGGCGCCGACTCCTCGGCGAGCACCGGTCTGACCGGCCTCGCCGACCGCGTCGCGGTGCTCAACGGCAGGCTGCGCGTGTCCAGTCCCCCCGGCGGGCCAACCCTGCTCCACGTGGAGATCCCATGTCGCTTCGCATAGTCGTCGCCGAGGACTCGCTGCTGATGCGCGACGGACTCGTCAACCTGCTCACCCGCTTCGGCCACCGGGTGGTCGCCGAGGCCGCCGACGCCGACGAGCTGCTCGAGGTCGTCCGCGACGACGTCCCCGACCTGATCGTCACCGACGTCCGGATGCCCCCCGGCCGCGCCGACGACGGCCTGCGCGCCGCGGTCACCCTGCGCAGCACCCACCGCGGACTGCCCGTCCTGGTCCTGAGCCAGTACGTCGAGCAGTCCTACGCCGCCCGCCTCCTCGACTCCGACGGCGGCCACGCCGTCGGCTATTTGCTCAAAGACCGCATCGGCGCGGTAACGGATTTCGTGGCCGCCGCCGAAAAGGTGGCCACCGGCGGAACGGTCGTCGACCCGGAAGTCATCCGGCAGATGTTACAGCGCCGCCACGATCCACTCAGCCGAATAAGCGCGCGGGAGCGGGAAGTGCTCGCACTGATGGCGGAAGGCCGGTCCAACGCGGCCGTCGCCCGCGCTCTCACGGTCACAGAAGCCGCGGTGAACAAGCACGTCAGCAACATCTTCACCAAGCTGGACCTCCCCGTAGCCCCCGACGACCACCGCCGCGTACTCGCCGTTCTGACCTATTTGCGAGCCTGAGCGGCGCCGACCTTCGCCCGACGAGCGGTTCGACGTCGTCACGGCCCCTGCGGGAATCCGATGCTGACAACCGAAGACCGCAGCTGGTGTCCCACTCGCCCCGTGATCGGTTCGGCGCGCGTCCCCGCCCCCACCCGGGTGTGCGTCCGGATGAGACCATGATCATGGAATACCGTGGTGGCCGCGACCGGGGATTGGTTGGACAACACCCGCGCCGCACCCGGCGTGGCCGCTGTGGACGTCGAGTGTGGTCGGGTGACTCCGCTCAGTGTCCACCCGCGCCGTCCCGACGAGGGGTTGGGTGAGGCGTTTCCGTTCGCCCACCGCCCTTCCTGAGCTACGCGCGGGTACCTGCGGCTACCTCATGTTCGTGTGGACGGCGGGGGGCGGTCCGGGGGGTGGACGGGGGGCCATCGCTTGGGGTGAAACCACAGTTGGGGTGGCGGGTGCTGGGTACAGTGCACCATCGAGCGCGGGTGGGTTGACTTCCCGGGCCGTCGGGGAGGGCGAAGGGGACGGATGGAATCGGAGGGGCGGTCGCCGACGTTTCGGGTGCTGGGGCCGCTGGAGGCGCAGGTCGGGGAGTCGTTCCGGCTCTCGCCGGGGCGCCAGCAGATCGTGTTGACGATGCTGCTGCTCGAGGCCAACCGGGTGGTGGGCACCAACCGGCTGATCGAGGCCATCTGGGACGGGGCGCCGCCCGCCACCGCCAGGGTGCAGGTGCAGATCTGCGTGTCCGCGCTGCGCAACATCCTGCGCGAGTCCGGGTGGGCCGACGCGCTGGTGACCAGGGCGCCGGGGTACCTGCTGCGGGTCCCCGACGACGAGCTCGACGCGCGGTTGTTCGCCAGGTTGACCGCTGACGCCGACGTGCTGGCCGCGCAGGGCAACCTCAAGGAGGCCACGCGGGTGCTGCGCGAGGCCATCGGGCTCTGGCGGGGTCCGGCGCTCGACGGCATCCACAGCAGGCTGGTGCGGGCGCGCGCCGCGCAGCTCGACGAGAGCCTGCTGCTGGCCAGGGAGACCTCGTTCGACCTGGCCTTCCGGGTTGGCGACCACCACACCACGATCGGCGACATCGCCGCGCTGCTGCAGGAACACCCGCTGCGGGAGCGGCTGCGCGGGCAGTACATGCTGGCGCTCTACCGCTCCGGCAGGCGCGCGGAAGCGCTGGAGGCCTACCGGGTCGGCCGGGAGCTGATGATCGAGGAGCTCGGCATCGAGCCGGGCGCGGAGCTGCGCGAACTGGAATCGGCGATGCTCTCCGACGCCCACCAGCTGCTCACCCCGAGGTCCGCGGCGACCCGCGCCGAACCCGAGGTCACCCCCGTGCCCCGGCAGCTGCCCGCCGACATCGCCGACTTCACCGGGCACGCCGACCTGGTCGCCAGGGTGCGCTACCTGCTGGTCGGCCGCGACACCCGGCGCGCGGCGAAAGTGGTGGTGCTGACCGGGAAACCGGGTGTGGGCAAGAGCACGCTCGGCGTGCACGTGGCGCACGCGCTCGGCGAGACGGACTTCCCCGACGGGCAGCTGTACTGCCAGCTCGGCGGCACCGGGCCAGCCCCGGCCGACCCGGCCGACGTGCTCGGTCGGTTCCTGCGCGCGCTGGGGGTGCCGGTCGAGGGGATCCCGGAGACCCTCGGTGAGCGGGCCACCCTGTTCCGGCACCTGCTTGCCGACTCCCGGTCGCTGATCGTGCTCGACGACGCCGCGTCGGAGTCGCAGGTCCGGCACCTGCTGCCGGGCAGCGGCAACTGCGCGGTGGTGGTGACCAGCCGCGTGCGGCTCACCGGTCTGGCCGGTGCCAAGGTGCTCGAGGTCGACGTGCTCGCCCCCGCGCAGGCCGTGCGGATGCTCGTGCAGGTGGTCGGGCAGGAGCGGGTCGCGGCCGAACCCGCCGCCGCGGACGCGCTGGTGCGGTTGGTCGACCGATTACCGTTGGCGCTGCGCATCATCTCGGCGCGGCTCGCGGCGCGGCCGACGCTGACCCTGTCGTGGATGCTGGAACGGCTCTCCGACGAACAGCGCAGGCTCGACGAGCTCTCGCACGGGGAGATGGTGGTGCGCGCCAGCGTCGCCCTCACCTACGACAGCCTCGACCCCCAGGCCCGCGAGCTGATGCGCCTGCTCGGTGCCCTGGCGGGCGCCACGTTCCCGGCCTGGGTGGCCGCCGCGCTGCTCGGCGTCGACCTCGACCGCGGCACCCAGTTGGTCGAGCACCTGGTCGACATGCAGATGATCGAGATCGCCCCGGGGGACGTGGCCTCCACGCCGCGCTACCGGTTCCACGGCCTGCTGCGGCTGTTCGCCAGGGAGCGGCTGGAGCAAGAGGGCGACGACGCGCACGCCGCGATCACCCGCGTGGTCGGCGGGTGGCTCGGGTTGGCCCGCGGCGCGCACACCTCGCTTTACGGGCGCGACAACAGCACTGTGCTGCACGGTTCGGCCGAACGGTGGCCGCTGCCGCGCGACCTCGTCGACCGGTTGCTGGCGCGGCCGCTGTCGTGGCTGGAAGCAGAACGCGACTGCCTGTGCGGCGCGGTGGACATGGCCGTGGCCGCCGGGCTCGACGAACACGCCTGGGACCTCGCTGTGACCCTCGTCGCGCTGTTCGAGGCGCGGCTCTACCACGACCACTGGGAACGGACCCACACCAAAGCCCTGGAAGCGGTCCGCGCCACGGGCAACCGGCGCGGCGAAGCGGCTCTGCTGTGCTCGCTGGGATCGATGCACCTGAGCGGGCGCAAGCTCACCGAGGCGCTGTGGGTGCTGCGACCCGCACTGGCCACGTTCACCGAGCTGGACGAGGTGCACGGCATGGCCATCGCCCGGCGGAACCTGGCCCTGGTCAACCAGATGCGCGGCGAGGACGGCGCCGCGCGGCGCGGCTACGAGCGGGCCTGCGCCGAGTTCGCCACCGTCGGCGACGTCGTGGGTCAGGCGCACGTGTGGGTGCAGATCGCCGCACTCGACCTGGCCGCGGGCGACATCGGCCGCGCCGAGCAGCACCTGTTGCGCGCCTTGGCGTTGTGCCCACCGGAGGGCAGCAGGCGGGTGGAGAACCAGCTGCGGTTCCGACTCAGCGAACTGCTGATGCGCCAGGCCCGCCACCAGCACGCCGCGGAGCTGCTCAACGGGCTGCTCGACACCGTGCGGGTCAGCCGCGACCTGATGGGCCAGGTGCGGGTGCTGCACCGGCTGGGCACGGTGAACGCGGTGCTGGGCAAGCCGGAGACGGCGGCGCGGGTGCTGCGGGAGGCGCTGGACTTGGCGGCGCAGGCGGTGAACACGGTGCCGGTGGACGGGATCCGGTTGGAGTTGGCGGCGCAGTTGCGTGAGCTCGGGAGGCATGAGGAGGCGGCGCGGGTGGAGACCGAGGATTCGCAGCCTGGGCGGTTGACGATCGATCGGATCACGGCGGGCTGAGGCGGGGTCGGCTCGTCGCCTGGCGGCGACCTCGCGACCCGATCCGCGATTTGAGTGAAGGCTCGATGTGGTGGACCTGTTTTGTGCGGGGCCCCTACGACAGCCGTGGCAGGACCGCAAAAGCCGGGGCCGAAGAGCATGGCCCTGCAGCGAGGCAAGGCTACGACTGACGTCCCCCCACGCAAAACAGGTCCACCTCATCGAGCAGTTGGCACCAGCGACTTCCGGGAGCGGTGGTTGGGCTGGGTGGGTCGGCTCGGTGGGTTGGGCTGGCGGGGCTGACCCGGGGGCTGGGTTGGGTGGGCTGGCTCGGGGGGCTGGGTGCGGCGGCTCGATGGGGCGGACTTGTTTTGCGTAGGGTGGCGGCAGTCGTAGCGTTGTGCGCGGACAGGGCCATGCTTTTCGGCCCCAGCTTTGCGGTCCTGCCACGGCTGGTGCAGGGGCCCCGCGCAAAACAAGTTCGCCCCATCGAGCAGTTGGGGGCGGCGGCTTCCGGGAGCGATGGCTGGGTTGGCGGGGCTGACTCGGGCGGCTGGGCTGGGCGGGCTGGCTCGGGGGCTGAGTGCGACGGCTCGATGGGGCGGACTTGTTTTGCGTGGGGGAGCGGCAGTCGTAGCGTTCTGCGCGGACAGGGCCATGCTCTTCGGCCCCAGCTTTGCGGTCCTGCCACGGGTAGCGCAGGGGCCCCGCGCAAAACAAGTTCGCCCCATCGAGCATTAGAGGCAGCGGCCTCCGAGAGCAGCGGTGAGGCAGGCAGGGCCGGCCCGGGCGGCGGGGCTGGGCGGGCCGGCTCGGTGGGGTGGGTGGGCACCGGCGGCTTCTGGGGACGTGGGTGGAACTCATGACCGGGCTTCGCCACCGGGCGGTTGGTTGCCGACTGGGGTGTCTGGTGGCGGGGGCGGGAGGGTAGCGGACTCCCCACCTGGCGGGTGGGGAAATGGCGGGAAAGGGGGCCGCTGGCGCAGCGTGGTGCGCCGAAAGCGGTATTGGGGATTCCACTGTTCGCCATCTCGGGTGGTGATCGGATGACTGGGATTGTGGTACCCGGAACCCCTTCGCGATAAACACCGCGAGCTCGGTTCAGGTTTCCGGGGATTCACCCCGGCGAGGATTCCTCATGGTGGTGGTGAGCCCCACCGGGGACGGCAGGTCCCCGGTGGGGCGGGCGAGCGCTCAGGTGCCCCACGGGGTGTCGGCCACCGCGACGGCGGCCGAAGCCCGTCCCGTCGCCAGCTCCGCGGACACGGTCGTCACGGTCTTGCGCCCCCACATGTTCAGTGCCTGTTCCTCTCACTGGGGATTGCCCCGGCGGCTCGGTACTCCCGCCGCTGTCGGTGATCACGGTACGGCCAGGTGATATCTCGACACTATTACCCGGGGCACCTACGGCGATGCCTCCGCGATAACCGCGGAATAGCCCAACCGGGTTGACTTGGTTTCACCGGCCACCGAGCGCGCCCTATCGCCGGGCGACGAGGCCGGAAAGTGACTATCACACAAATTGGGGGTTTGGGTGATCTCTGTCGAGCAGTCCGAATCGACCGCGCTCGGCCTGCTGCGCGACGCGCGGCAGGCCGTGCTGGCGGGCGGGTCCGAGCAGGAGTGGCTGACCGCGACGGCGGTGCACCTCATCGAGTGCGCCATCGAGGCGGTCTCGCTGCTGCCGGAACCGGGCGTCGACGCCGCCAGGGCCGCCCTGGGCAGTGCCAGGGCCGCCGTCGTCACCGCCACCTACGCCGTGCAGGGCATCGACGGCGACATCCGCCACGCCTTGGCCGCCAGCCGCGGCTGACCTCCCCCGCGGACCCACCCCGATCGACCGGATCGGCCACGACCTGTCGGCGCCAGGCGCCGGGTCAGGTGCGCTGTCCACAACCAGAATGGATCACCAGTCGTGACCAGCCAGCTCGTCCGTCCCGAGAACCCCGCCGTCGACGCCGCGATCCCCGAGATCGAACTCCGCAGCGAGATCACCGTGCAACTGGTCGACCACCAGGCCAGCGACCTCGGCGTGGTGCGCGCGGCCAGGGTGTCCACGGTCGGCGAGATCGCCCAGACCGAGAACAAGACCGACGGCTACGTCGAGGGCCTGATCAAGTACCTGATGAAGGCCAGGCACGGCAGCCCGTTCGAGCACAACTACCTGACGTTCCTGGTGTCGGCGCCGATCTTCACCGTGCGGCACATGATGCGCCACCGCACCTGGTCGTTCAACGAGGAGAGCGCCCGCTACCGCGAGGTGCGCCCGGTGTTCTACGTGCCGGACGCCGACCGGCTGCTGCGCCAGAAGGGCAAGCCGGGCCACTACCAGTACGTGCCCGGCGACGAGGGTGACCACGAGCGCCTGCTCGACATCGCCAAGTCCACCTACGGCGCCGCCTACGCCGGGTACCACGAGCTGATCGAGCGCGGCGTGGCTCGCGAGGTCGCCCGCATGGTGCTGCCCAACGCCACCTACTCCTCGCTGTACGCGACCTGCAACGCCCGCTCGCTCATGCACTTCCTGAGCCTGCGCACCCACCGCGAGGACGCGGCCTACCCGTCGCACCCGCAGCACGAGATCGCCGTGGTCGCCGAGGCGATGGAGGCCCAGTGGCGGCAGCTGATGCCGATCACGCACGCCGCGTTCGAGAACTACGGGCGCGTGAGCCCCTGATGCGGGTCACGGTCTACGCGGGCTCGGCGCCGGGGGACTCCCCCGTCTTCGCCGACGAGGTCGGGCGCTTCGTCGCCGAGCTCGCCGGGCGGGGCACCGAGTTCGTCTACGGCGGCGGCAGCACCGGCCTGATGGGTGTGGTGGCCGACCGCGCGCTCGCCGAGGGCGGCAAGGTCATCGGGGTCATCCCGCGCGAGCTGGTGGACGCCGAGATCGCCCACCCCGGGCTCTCCGAGCTGCACGTGGTGCCCACCATGCACGAGCGCAAGCAACTGCTGGCCGACCTCGGCGACGCGATCGTCGCGGTGCCCGGTGGGGTCGGCACGCTCGAGGAGCTCTTCGAGGTGTGGGCCGCGCTCATCCTGGGCCACCATGGCAAACCGCTGGTGCTGCTCAACATCGACGGGTACTGGGACCCGCTGGTCGAGGTGGTCACCCGGATGGCGCAGCGGGGTTTCCTGCGCGAAGCCGAGATCGGCTCACTGGTCTCGGTGACCGACGCGGCCGGGTTCGAGGCGGCGGTGCGCGACTGGGTCCCGCCGCCGCCGCGCTGGCAGGCCCCAGACCCCACAACCACAGCAGCAACGAGGTGAGGATCCCCGGATGACCATTTCCGAAGCAGGCACCCGGAAGTCGCCGGTCACGCTGATCGACGGCTACGTGCCGGTCATCGACCTGACCAGCGCCCGCGAGGGCGACGCAGCGGCGCGCACCCTGGTCGCCAAGACCCTGGGCCGGGTGTGCGAGACCAGCGGCTTCCTGGCCATCGTCGGCCACGGCGTGCCGCAGGAGCGCATCGACGAGATGTACCGGGCGACCCGGGAGTTCTTCGCGCTGGCAGACGAGTACAAGCTCGCGCTGGTCAGCACCCCGGACGACCCGCTGATGCGCGGGTTCGGCCGCCAGGGCAGCCTGGCCGCCTCCAACTCCGACGCCTCCGTCGAGCAGGAGCGCGACCTGCCGGACCTGTCGGAGACCTACACCTACAACCGGCTCGGCGAGCCGGACGGGCCGACCCTGCCCGAGGGCTCGCACCCGCTGCTCACCACGCCGAACCTGTGGCCGGAGCTGCCCGGGTTCAAGGAGGCCTACCGGGCCTACTACGCGAGCATGGAAGACCTGGCCACCGAGCTGATGCGGCTGTTCGCGCTGGCACTGGACCTGCCGGAGAACTGGTTCGACGACAAGGTCGACGACCACATGACGAACCTGACCGCGAACTACTACCCGGCGCAGCTGGTGCCGCCCAAGCCCGGTCAGCTGCGCAAGGGCCAGCACAGCGACTGGGGCAGCCTCACCATCCTGTACCAGGACGACGCCCCCGGCGGCCTGCAGGTGCTCGACAAGGTGGGCGAGTGGGTCGACGTGCCCGCGATCGAGGGGTCGTTCGTGGTCAACATCGGCGACCTGATGGCGATCTGGACCAACGACCGCTGGGTGAGCACCGTCCACCGTGTGGTCAACCCGGCGCCGGAGCTCGCGGCCAAGGAGCGGTTCTCGGTACCGTTCTTCCACCAGCCGAACTACGGCGCGCTGATCGAGTGCATCCCGACCTGCACCGCTCCCGGCAACCCTCCGCGCTACTCCCCGGTCTTCTCGGGGGAGTACATCATGGAGAAGTTCCGGCGCGCCTACGGCGAGTAAGCCGAACGGTCCGCACCCACACCCCCTGCAAGGACTCCCATGTCTGACACCACCACCGCCGGCGCGCAGCGACCCCCTTCGCGCTGGGGCTTACCCGAGGTCAAGGGCCACACCCGGTTCCTCACCGCGGGCGCCATCGACAGCCTCGGCAGCGGCCTGCTGTTCGCCTTCCAGGTCGTGTACTTCGCCAGGACGACGTCGATGTCGTTGCTGGAGGTCGGTTTCGCGCTGACCGTGGCCCAACTGCTGGCGATACCGGCGCCGACGTTGTTCGGCCCGCTGGTCGACCGGTTCGGTCCCCGGGCGGTGGCGGCGGCGGGCAACCTGGTCGCGGGCGGCGGTTTCGCCGCGTACCTGGTGGCCGAGGAGTTCTGGCACGTGGCGGTGCTGGGGTTGATCGTGCAGGTCGGCGTGAGCGCCTACTGGACCTCCTACGGCGCCCTGGTCGCCCTGGCGTCCACAGAGGACAACCGGACCCGCTGGTTCGGTCTGATGCAGGCACTGCGCAACGCCGGTGTCGGCCTCGGCGGCGCTGTGGCCGCCGCCGTGGTCGGCATCGGCGGGGTGGCCTGGATGCACTGGCTGCTCTTGGCCAACGCGGTGTCCTACCTGTTCGCCGCGTGGTTGCTGGTCAGCTGGCGCCCGGCTGGTGCGGACTCGGCGATCGCGAAGGCCACCGAGGACAGCGAACCCGACGGCGGGGCCGAACCGGAACCGGAGAAGGCAGGCGGTTACCGGGTTGTGCTGCGCGACCAGGCCTTCATGCGGCTGGTGGCGGTGAACTTCGTGTTCGTGCTCTCGGCGATGGTGCTCAGCGTGCTGCTGGCGATCTACATCATCGAGACGCTGGCTGGCATCGTCTGGCTGGCGGGCGTGCTGCTCACGGTGAACACCGTGCTGGTGGCGACCACGCAGACGGTGATCAGCGGCTGGGTGGAGAAGCACCGGTCGTCGCGGATGATCACCCTCGCCGCGCTGCTCAACGCGGGGGCGTTCGGGCTCTTCGCCGCCGCGGGCGTGGTGCCCGGCTGGGTGGTGGTCCCGGCGCTGGTCCTGGCGATCCTGGTCTACACCCTCGCCGAGATCATCCAGTCCCCCGCGGTGAGCACGCTGTCGATCGACCTGGCGCCGCCCGCGCTGCGCGGGCGCTACCTGGCGGTGTTCCAGATGCTGTCCTGGAACGTCGGCGGCGCGCTCGCCCCCGCGCTGTTCACCACATTGCTGTCGTGGGGCCGGATCTGGCCATGGACCGTCCTGATCGTGCTGAGCCTGCTGTCCACTCTGCTGGTGCGCCAGCCGCGCCGGGCCGCCGTCCCCGCCGCGGCGTGAGCGCCGCACCCTTCATCTCCCCGCTGAAATCCCATATACACAAGAGGTCACGATGACGAAGCTGCTGTTGATCGAAGCGAACGGCAACGCCGGGGAGGACCTGCTCAGGGCCGCGCAGGCGCTCGGCGTGGTGACCCACGTCGCCACGCACGCCGACCTCTACGAGAAGTACCCGCAGAGCAGCCGGGACCTGATCGCGGGCACCGTGTTCACCGACTTCAGCGACCTGGAGCTGGCGCGCAAGGAACTGGTGGCCTACGGCCGCGAGGCGGGCGTCGACGGCGTCATCACCGGGTGGGAGTTCTTCTCCGGCCTGGCCACCCTGGTCGCCGCCGACCTGGGCCTGCCCTCGCACGACCCGGCGCTGGCCGACGCCGTGCGCAACAAGCGGGCCATGGCCGAGGCGTTCGACCAGGCGGGCGCCCCGGCGCCGCGCACGGTCAGCGGCCCCGACGCCGAGGTCCTCGCCGCGCGGATCGCCGAGGCGGGCCTGGAGTTCCCGCTGGTGGTCAAGCCCGCCGAGAACGCCGGGTCGATCGGGGTGTCCATCGTGCGCGAGGCCGCCGGGCTCGCGCAGGCGGTGACCTTCGCCCAGGGCTGGCCGTTCGAGTTCCCGCACGGCACCCCGCTGGACAACTCGGTGCTGGCCCAGGAGTACGTGGGCGGCGTGGAGTTCAGCGTCGAGTCGGCCGTGGTCGACGGCGTGGTGCGCCACATCGCGGTGACCCAGAAGTTCACCACCGACAACGACAGCCGCGCGGAGCTGGGTCACACCGTGCCCGCGGAGCTGTCCTCGGCCGACCGCGCCACCCTGCTCGCGGGCGTCGAGGCGGGCCTGTCCGCCCTCGGGTTCCGCAACGGCATCGCGCACACCGAGATCAAGCTGGTCTCCCCGGGTGTCGCGAAGATCATCGAGATCGGTGCCCGCCCGCCCGGCGACCACATCATGAAGCTGGTGCGCCTGGCGACCGGCATCAGCGAGGCCGCCGCCTACATCGACATCGCGGTGGGCCGGGCGCCCGCGCTCGAGCCGACCGAGCAGCGCGCGGCGGCGATCCGGTTCCTCACCCCGCCCACCGCCGGGGTGTTCCGCGGCGTGAGCGGGGTGCCCGACAGCGAGCACGTCGTGGAGGCCGAGGTGTACGCCGAGCCGGGCAAGGAGATCGGCGACCCGACCGACAACGTGGCCAGGGTCGGCTACGTCATCGTCACCGCGGGCTCGACCACCGAGGTCAACGAGCTCGCCAACGACGTGGTCGGCGCGATCACCGTCGAGGTCGAGCGCCCGTGAGGAAGATCGCGTTCTTACGATCCATCGAGATCCAGCAGACGGTCCCCTTCCTCGACGCGCTCGGTGTCGCGCTGCGTGAACGGGGCCTGGTCGGCAAGTTGTTCTACACCGACGGCGAGTGCGGCCCGGACGAGTTCCCCGGCGAGTCGGAGAAGATGCCCGCCGGGGTGTCGGTGGCCGAAACCCTGCGCAGGATCAGGGAATGGGGCGCCGACGGCGTCGTCTCACTGTCCATCCCGGACGAAAACGCACTGCGCGACGCGCTGGTGTGCGAGCAGCTCGCGGCCGAGGGCATCCCGACGGTCATGCACAGCGCGGCGGCGACCGGGCTGATGGCCAACAAGTGGGAGACCAAGCTCAAGGTCGGCGCGCACGGACTGGACACACCGGACGGTGTGCTGGTCGACGGCGACCTGCTCAACTCCAGGACCCTGCCGGTGCCCGCCTACCGCGAGTACCTCATCGAGCGGGCGGGCGAGCTGGGCTACCCGCTGCTGAGCAAGCCGCTGTGGGACTGCCTGGGCAACGGGATCCGCTTCCTGGCCAACCCCGGCGACCTCGACGGCTACCTCGACCAGCCCTACGACGGCAACGTCGTGCTGGAGCGGTGCCTGGCGGGCGAGCTGTGCTCGGTGGAGGTCGTGGGCGCCGCGGGCGACTACGTGGTGCAGCCGCTGCTGTGGAAGGGCCCCACCGGTGGGGCCCCGACCTTCGCCTTCACCACGGTCCGCTACACCGCGCCGCGCGCGGAGGCCGACGAGCGCTTCGAGCCGGTGGCCGAGCGGCTCAAGCGGTTGTGCGCGGCGCTGGAGGTCACCGGCTCGGTCGAGGTCGAGATGATCTACGTCGACGGCCGGTACGAGATCATCGAGATCAACCCCCGGGTGTCCGGCTCGACCTCGCTGTCGATCGCGGCCTCGGGGCTCAACACCTACGTGGCGCTGCTGGACATCCTGTTCGGACAGTGGGGGCAGCGCCGCGGCGCGACCGCAGGCTCGGCCCAGCGGATCGCGATGCAGTTCCCCACCACCCCGCTGAGCGCGGCGGCCGACGCCGACATCAGGGCCACCCTGGCGGTGGTGCGCTCGAGCAGCTTCACCATCGACGGCACCCGCTACGCCAACATGGTGATCACGTGCGAGTACGCCGACGTGGACGCGCTCGGCGCCCACCTCGACGAGCTCAACCGGCGGCACGGGTTCCTCACCCCGCAGGTGCGCGCCGCCGTCGACGACGTGCTCGCGGGCGTGCGCGCGCCGCGGGCGACCGCGGACCCGGCGCTGGCCCAGAGCTGAGCCCGTCCGGAGTTACCCACCCGAATCGCGAAAGGTCTACAACGGTGTCACTCGACAACCCACCCCCACCCGCCCTGGCCAAGGTCCCGCCCGCCGCCCGGCTCAAGCGCGACTACGACGCCGACCAGCTGCAGGAGGACCTGCGCGTCCTGAGCGAGCACCGGTGGAGCCTGCAGCGCAGCTACGCCGACGACGGCACCATCACCGAGGCCGAGATCGACTGGCGCTGCTTGTCGCTGCGCAGCGCCGCTGGCAACCTCGAGCGGACCGACCCGGGCGGCCCCGGCCTGGTCGAGCACGAGGACACCATCTGGCGGGACAAGGCCCCGTACTTCTCCCAGCTGCTCGCCGACATCCCCGCCGAGCTGCGCGCGGTGCGGCTGCTCTCGCTGGGCCCCGGCGCCAAGAGCTGGCTGCACAACGACACCAAGTACGGGCCCGCCTGGGGCAACGCCCGGCTGCACGTGCCGGTCACCACCTGCGACGGCGCCAAGCTGTTCATGGAGGGCACCCTGCACCAGTGGCAGCCGGGCGAGTTCTGGTTCGGTGACTTCTCCCGCATGCACCAGGTGGAGAACACCGACACCGTGCCCCGGGTGCACATGGTGATCGACGCGCTGGTGTCGGAGGAGCTGCTGGAGCTGTTCCCCGACGAGTACCTCGCCGACCTCGACCGCGACGACGTGCTCATCAACAAGAAGCGCGTGCCGCTGACCGAGGACCAGCTGGGCGCGCACGCGGTGGCGTTCCCGATCCCGGTGTCCTTCCCCAGCTGGGAAGAGGAGGACGGCGAGTTCCTGCAGCCGCAGGAGCAGGCCGAGGCCACCATCACCGTCATCGACGGCGCGCTCGTGCTCAGCGTGGCGGGCAAGCCGACCGCGAAGCTCATCCACACCGGCGAAGGCGAGTTCCGCTTCGCTGGCTGGACCGACGAGCGCACCATCACGGTCACCCGCTCCGGTGAGAACGCCACGGTGACGCTGCGAACCCGCGTCGGCACCACGGTCCGCGAGCTCGACATCGCGGCCACCCCGCTCTAACCGGTCCGCCGGTAGGCCACGAGGCGGGCTCCCACCGGGAGCCCGCCTCGTCCGCATGCGCAGTGCGGGCTGGCCCGCCGCGACCGCTCCGCTCACCCCCCGGGGCCGCACCCCAACTGAAAGCGTTGCGCCTCAAGTGCTGTTCGCCGCCACCCCCGAGTGGCTCCAACTGGGGCCGCCTCGTCCACACGCGATGGGGTCGCCGCGCTGCGACCACACCGTTCCCCGGGCCGCACCCCAACTGGAAGCGCTACGCCACAGATGCCACTCACCCCTGGTACGGCCCCCATCGGGAACCCACCCCGCCGCGCCGCGCCGCAACCACACTGCCCACCCGGGATCGCGCCCCGACTCGAAGCACTGCGCGCAAAGTGCCACTCACCCCGGGAGGCTCCATCGGAAGCCTGCCTCGTCCGTGCGGTGACCGCACTGACCGCCCGGGCCGCACCCAGTCCGGAAGCACTGCACCACAAGTGCCACTCACCCCCCCGAAGGGCTCCCATCGGGAACCCACCCCGCCGCGCCGCGACTGCACTGCTCCCCGAGCCGCACTCCGACTGGAAACGCTGCCCCGCAAGTGCTATTTGCCGCCGCCCCCGGGATTCTCCCATCGGGCTGGCCTTGTCCGCGCGCGGTGACCGACCCGCGCCGCGACCACACTGCTTCCCCAGGGCCGCGCCCCGACTGGAAGCGCGGCGCCACCGTGCCATTCGCCTCCACTCCCGGAGTTCCCATCGGGAGCCCACCTCGTCCGCATGAGATGCCCACCCCGCCGTGCTGCGGCCACGGTGTCGAAGTAGTGTTCACCTGTGGCCCGCGCCCCGTTGGGAAGCGTTGCGCCGCAAGCGTTTTCCACCGCCACCCGGGGAGGCTCCCATGCTCCGCATGTCCGATGATGCCTGGCGCGCCTTCGCGCTGAGCGGCACCCGCACCGGGAAGCTGGCGGTCGTGCGCAAGGACGGGACCCCGCACGTCACGCCGATCTGGTTCTTGCTCGACGGGGACGACATCGTGTTCACGACCTGGTCGGACTCGGTGAAGTACCGGGCGCTGCGGCGCACAGGGCGTTTCAGCGTGTGCGTGGACGACCAGGAGCCGCCTTACTCCTATGTCAGCCTCACCGGGACGCCCGCGTTCATCGACGACCTCGCCGTCGTGCGCGAGTGGGCGACCCGCATCGGCGCGCGCTACATGGGTCAGGACCGCGCCGAGGAGTACGGCGCCCGCAACTCCGTGCCCGGCGAGTACCTCGTGCGCGGCCGCGTCGAGTCGGTCGTCGCCTTCACCGGCATCGCCGACTGACCCGCCACGAGCCACCCCTACCGACCCCTGAATCCGACAAGGATCGGACAACTATCCTTTTCGGCGCGATGTCGAACGAATAGGGACCTCCGTCGAGTCAGGGGCGAACTAACTTGAGAAGTCAGACCACAGCGGCGGGTGATCGTTGAATATTTCGATCGTCCACCTATTCGCTTGGCGCGGATATCCGCCATTGGAGTGGGTTTTCCCAGTACAGGTCAGGTAAGGGGCACTGATTGTTCCCCGCCGGACTCCGGATGACCTTGCCTGCCGCACTAACCTCTGGTTAAGTCCCTGATGGGAACAGTCCAAGGGGGTCCGTTGCGGAGCACTGCCCACTGAAGCCACCACCGGGCGACCACGCGCTGACGCGGGTGGGACCGGTTTCTTATTCGACACATCCAACGCTGTCCAGGGGTTCGCCATGCCCGTTGTCGGGTGCCGACATCGGGGCGATTCCGGCTGCCCCGGTGCGGGAAAGGGGAATGATGATCGACCGGAATGACGTCCTCGGTGTGGTCAACGAGTGCATGAACATGCAGTCGGACGTGGCGTTGGACTACGACACGCCGATCATGGTGGATTCGTTCGCGCTGGTGTGGTTGCGCCACCTGTTGGAGGAGCGGCACGGGCTGGTGGTGGAGCCCGGGCGCGACGACGTCCTGGACTTCACCTCGGCCAGGGCGATCCACGAGTACCTGGCCAGGACCCACCCGGACCTGGTCGCCGAAGCGGCGGGGAGCGGGCAGCGATGAGCGGGGTGGATGTCGTCGTCGCCGGGAACGGCGTGCTGGGGTTGTCCCTGGGGTTGGTGCTGGCCAGGCAGGGGCTCAAGGTCACGGTGCTGGGCGAACCGCACCGGCCGGGGGCGGCGTCGGTGGCGGCGGGGGCGATGCTCGGCGCGATCGGCGAGGTCACCGACGTCCTGCTCAGCAGCGAGCACGGCCGGTCCAAGCTGGAACTGGGCATCCGGGCGCTGGGCACCTGGGACGACTGGCTGGCCGGGCTGGCCGAGGACACCGGCGCCGAGGACGACGTGCTGGCCGCCGACGGGACGGTGGTGCTGCTCAACGGGGTCGGCGTGGCCTCGATCGACGACGCGAACTTCGCCGCGATCCGCCGGGCCGCCGCGGAGTACGACCAGCCCTGCCACGACATCGACGTCACCGAGGTGGAGTGGATCAACCCGGACAACGCGGGCAGGCCGTTCCGCGCGGTGCACCTGCCCGACGAGCACGCGGTCGACTCGCACCGGCTGCTCCAGCGGCTGGAGCGGGCTTTCACGGCGCGAGGCGGGGTCCTGGCCGGGGAGTCGGCCGCCAGTCTCGAGTACACCGGCGGCGCGGTGACCGGGGTCGTGCTGACCTCGGGGACCCGGATCGAGGCCGGTCAGGTCGTGCTCGCGGCGGGCACCCGCACCCAGGACATCCTGGACACCGCGGGCGGCGCGGCGGGCCGGATCCCGCGGCTGGTGGCCGGTTTCGGCGTGTCGGCGCTGTTGGAC
Source organism: Actinokineospora baliensis (assembly GCF_016907695.1). Classification (NCBI taxonomy): domain Bacteria; kingdom Bacillati; phylum Actinomycetota; class Actinomycetes; order Pseudonocardiales; family Pseudonocardiaceae; genus Actinokineospora; species Actinokineospora baliensis. Next base: position 7,050,759 of record NZ_JAFBCK010000001.1, read on the forward strand.
ACCGACGGCGCCGACGGGCCGCGGTCGGTGCTGCGCACCCCGAACCGGGCGTTCGCCTGCGGTCTGCACCTGGTGCCGCGCTCGGGCGGTCAGGTCTACGTGGGGGCCACGAACATCATCTCCCCCACCGTGGTGGACAAGCCGGTGGTCCGCGACCTGCACTTCCTGCTCGACTGCGCGACCAGGCAGCTGCACCGCGACCTGTGGACCTCGGGCATCCGCGCCGCGCAGGTCGGCAACCGGCCGGTCTCCCTCGACGGGTTCCCGCTGATCGGCCCGACCGAGCTCGACGGCCTGTGGCTGCTCACCGGCACCTACCGCGACGGCCTGCACCTGTCCCCGCTGCTGGCCCAAGAGGTGGCGGCGCTGATCACCGGCGGTGGGACCGGGGTGGACCTGACCGGTTTCCACCCGGTGCGCCAGGCCATCCAGCCGCACCCCAGGCACGAGGTGATCTCGACGGCGGTGGCCCACCTGCTGGCGACCGGCTACGAGTACGACTGGCACCTGCCGGTCGACTGGCCGCGCACGATCGAGCACAGCCTGCGCATCGAGTTCGCCAGGTTCGCCGACGAGATCCACCCGGGCAAGGTGCCGCCCGCGGAGATCCTGGCCGCGGCCAGGTACTCGCCGGTCCTGGTGAAGATGCTGCGCGAGCTCTACGCCGACTGAGGAGGACCTGGGGCATGCTCAGCCCGTACCGCCGCATCTTCGCCACACCCGGGGCGGTGGCGTTCACCGCCGCCGGGTTCGTGGCCCGGCTGCCGATGGCGATGTTCAGCGTCAGCACAGTGATCATGGTGGCCACCCGCTACGACTCGTTCGCCCTGGCGGGCGCGGTGTCGGCGGCCGGGCTCGTCGCGGTGGCGGTGGGCTCGCCGTTCATCGGCAGGCTGGTGGACCGGCTGGGGCAGGCGAAGGTCGCGTTGCCCGCGACGCTGATCTCGGCGGCTTCGTCGACGGTCACGGTCATCTGCGCGTACCACACGGCTCCTGTGTGGACGGTCTTCGTGACCTACGTGATCTCCGCGGGTGTGCCGTTCGTGAGCGCGATGGCCAGGGCGCGGTGGGCGCACGTGCTCGCCGACGACCCGGACGGGCTGCACGTGGCGAACTCGTTCGAGCGGGTGGTGGACGAGGTGTGCCTGGTCGGCGGGCCGATCCTGGCGACACTGCTGTCCACACTGGTGTTCCCGGAGGCGGGTCTGCTGGTGGCCACCGCGCTGCTGGTCGTGGGGACGGTGTTGTTCGCCGCCCAGAAGCGCACCGAGCCGCCGATCGAGCCGCACACCGCCGGGGCGAAGCCGAAGTCCCCGGTGCGGGCGCCGGGGGTCCAGGTGGTCCTGGTGACCTTCCTGGCCATCGGGGTGATCCTGGGGTCGCTGGAAGTGGTGACCATCGGGTTCGCGGATTCGTTGGGGCACAAGAGCTCCGCCGGGTTCGTGCTCGCGCTGCTGGCCGCCGGGTCGGCGATCTCCGGGATCGTGTTCGGCCTGCTGCGCCCCCAGCGCGGCGCCGCGGTCCGCTACCTCACCGGGGTCGCGGTGCTTGGCCTGGCGATGGTGCCGCTGCTGTTCGTCGACAACCTCCTGCTGCTCGGTGCTTGGCTCGCGGTGGCCGGGGTCGTGGTGTCGCCGACGATGGTGACCAGCATGACGCTGCTGCAGGAGGTCGTGCCCGCCAAGCAGATCAACGAGGGCGTGACGCTGACCGAGTCCGCGCTCATCGTCGGCATCTCGATCGGCGCAGCGAGCGGCGGCTGGGTGGTGCAGCACATCGGCGCCGCCGAGGGGTACCGGGTGCCGGTGGTCGCCGGGCTGGTCGCGTTCGCGGTGGCACTGGTGGGCGCCAGGAAGTTGTTGTCAGCCCCGGCTTTGCAGAGCACGGGAGGTACTCGGTGAACTGGATCGACGAACTGCTCGACCGCGGCGCGGACACCGACCCCTGGTTGGTCGCCGACGGCGCGGAAACCCGGTCCGACCTCCGTCGCGCCGTCGCCGCTCGGGCCGAATCCCTGCCGGACATCGCGCCGGGTTCGATCGTCGCGTTGCGGTTGCCGCCCGGTCCGGCCGCCCTGCACGCGCTGTTCGCCCTGTGGCGGCTCGACGCGCAGGTCGTGCTGGTCGACACCCGGCTCCCGGCGCCGGAGGTCGAGCGGCTCTACGGGCTGCACCCGCCGACCCACGAGCTCACGGAAGCCGGTCTGGACCACCTCGGCGCCGGGGCCGACCCGGGCGACATCCGGTTGGTGCAGTTCAGTTCCGGCTCGACGGGTCTGCCCAAGGTCATCGGGCGCACCGCAGCGGACCTGCACGCGGAGATCGAGCGGTACGCGGTGCTCGACGGGATGCCCCGGCGCGGCGAACGGGTGCTGCTGCTCAACTCGCTGATCCACACCATGGGCCTGATCGGCGGAGTCCTGCACGGCCTGGCATCCGGCACCGGACTGGTCCTACCGCTGGGAACCAGGGCGGCGGGGTGGGTCGAGCGGGCGGCCGAACACCGGGTCGCGGCGATCCTCGGTGTGCCACTGCACTTCGAACTGCTGTCGCGAACGACCCCGCCGCCGCTGCCGGACCTGCGGTTGGCGGTCTCGGCCGGGGAAATGCTGCCGCCCGCGGTGAACTCGGCATTCGAAGCCAGGTTCGGTGTGCCGGTGAGCCCGGTCTACGGCACGACGGAAACCGGGATCCTCACGGCGGAACTGACGAAACCGTGCCCGCCGCCCGGGGTCGGGCGCCCGGTGGCCAACACCACGGTCCGGGTGACCAACGGCGAGCTCTACGTCCGCCTGGACCGGTCGCCGTACCTGCGCGCCGACGGGGTCGACCGGTTCGACGACGGCTGGTTGCGCACCTTCGACCGGGCCGAGCTCGGCGAGGACGGCGCGACCATCAGCATCCTGGGCCGCGCCGACTCCGTGGTCACCGTGGCCGGGCTCAAGATCGACCTGATGGAGGTCGAGGCCGTGCTGCGCGCGCACCCCGGGGTGACCGAGGCCGTCGTCGTGCACAGCGGCGCGGCGGTCGAGGCCTACGTGGGCGCACCGGAGGAGGTCACCGCGGCGGATCTGCTGCGGTGGTGCCGGGAGCGGCTCAGCGACTTCAAGGTGCCGAAGCGGTTCGCGGTCGACCGGGCGGTCCCGCGCAACCCCACCGGCAAGCTCATCCGCAGCCACGAGCTGCTGCACGCCCACCGCGGAGAGGGGGACCCGCATGCGAACGCTGCTGATCGACAATTATGACTCGTTCACCTACAACCTCGCGCACGACGTGGCCAGGGCAACCGGCAGCTGGCCGACGGTGGTCCGCAACGACGACCCGGACTGGCGCCCGGCCGAGTTGGACCGCTACGACCACGTGATCGTCTCGCCGGGACCCGGCACCCCGCAGCGGGAGGCCGACTTCGGGATCTGCGCCGAGGTCATCGCCACCGCCGACCTGCCGCTGCTGGGGGTGTGCCTGGGCCACCAGGGCATCGCGCACGTCTTCGGCGCCGCCGTCGTCCCCGCCCCGGTGCCGCGCCACGGCGAGGAGTCGCTGGTCCGGCACAGCGGCGACGAGCTGTTCGCCGACGTGCCGGAGTCGTTCCGGGCCATCAGGTACCACTCGCTGGCGGTCACCGGCCTGCCCGAGGAGCTGCTGCCGATCGCGTGGACCGACGACGGGGTGCTGATGGGGCTGCGGCACCGCGACCGCCCGTTCTGGGGCGTGCAGTTCCACCCGGAGTCCATCGGGACCCCGGACGGGGCGCGGATCATGCGCAACTTCCTCGCGGTGCCGCCGCGCCGGTCGCCGGTGTCAGTCACCGGCCCGGACCGGGTCGTGGTCCGCACGCTGAGCACCCCGGTGACCGCGGAGCAGGTCTACGAGCGGTGTTTTGCCGGGTCCGAGCACGCGGCGTGGCTCGACAGCGGCACCAGGTCGGCGGGCGGATCAGCCGGACCGGACCGGTTCTCGTTCCTGGTCGACGCCAGCGGGCCCGCCGCGCGGGTGGCCACGGCGGACGTCAACCGGGGCACGGTCACCATCACGTCGGCCACGGGCACCGAGACGGTCCACAGTGGATTCTTCGACTGGCTGGACCGGGATCTGGCCGCCCGCAGGACGATCGTGCCGCCGCTGCCGTTCGACTTCGCCCTCGGCTGGGTCGGCTACCTGGGCTACGAGCTCAAGGCCGAGACCGGCGGCGACGCCGTGCACCCCTCGCCGCACCCCGACGCGGCCATGATCTTCGCCGACCGGGCGGTCGCCGTCGACCACGAGACCGGTGAGCTGTACCTGTTGGCCCTGGCCACAGCGGGCGACACTGCCGAGGCCGACGCCTGGCTCGACGAGACCGAGCGCAGGCTCACCGAACCCGTCGCCCCCGCCAGGGACACCTCCGAGCCGATCGGCCCGCTGGAACTCCGCCACGACCGCGCGCGCTACCTCGACCTCATCGACGACTGCCTCCAGCAGATCACCGCGGGTGAGAGCTACGAGATCTGCCTGACCAACATGATCACCGCGACCGGCCGCCTCGACCCGTGGCCCGCCTACCGGGCGCTGCGCGAGCGCAACCCGGTGCCCTTCGGCGCTTTCCTGCGCCTGGGCGAGCTGTCGGTGCTCAGCTGCTCCCCCGAGCGGTTCCTGCGCGTCAGCCGGGACCGGCGGGTGGAGAGCAAGCCAATCAAGGGCACCAGGCCGCGCGGGCGCACACCGGAGGAGGACGAGCGGCTGCGGCTGGACCTGCGGCACAGCCCGAAGGACCGCGCCGAGAACCTGATGATCGTCGACCTGGTGCGCAACGACCTCGGCCGCTGCGCGCTGCCCGGCACGGTCACCGTCGACCCGATGTTCGCCGTGGAGACCTACACGACGGTGCACCAGCTGGTCAGCACCGTCAGCGCGCGGCTGCGGCCGGACGTCTCGGCGGTGCGGTGCGTGCGCTCGGCGTTCCCCGGCGGGTCGATGACCGGCGCGCCGAAGATCCGCACGATGCAGATCATCGACCGGCTGGAGCAGGGTCCGCGCGGGGTGTACTCGGGGGCCATCGGCTACTTCTCGCTCAGCGGCGCGGCGGACTTCAGCATCGTCATCCGGACCGTGGTGGCCGCCGGGGACCGGGTGGAGTTCGGCGTGGGCGGGGCGATCATCGCGCTGTCGGACCCGGTGGTCGAGTTCGAGGAGACCGCGGTCAAGGCAGCCGTGCTGCTCGGGTTGACCGGGCAGCGCTTCCCCGAGCGCGACGCGGCCACCGAGCCCGCCAGGAGCACCCGATGAGCTACGACAGCGGCCTGCGGCTGCTGGCCGCCAACCGGTTGCGCCGCCCGGACACCTTCACCCTGCTCGGCGACACCTGGGACCTGCTGCCCGGCGTGTTCTCCCCGGTCTACGACGCCTCGACCCGGTTCTTCACCACCCACCTGCCCTACCCGCCAGGCGGCACGATGCTGGAGATCGGCTGCGGCGCCGGGATCACCGCGGTCACCGCCGCCAGGGTGTGCGCCCACGTCACCGCGACCGACATCAGCGCCGCCGCGGTGGCCAACACCCGGCGCAACGCCGAGCGGCACGGCGTCGCCGACCGGCTCGACGCGCGGCGGGGCGACCTGTTCGACGCCCTCGACGACGACGCCCGCTTCGACCTCGTGTTCTGGAACTCGCCGTTCATCGAGTCCCCCGCCGACCACGCGCCCGGGTCCGACCTGGACCTGGCCATCTTCGACCCCGGGTACACCGCGCACCGCCGGTTCCTCGAGCGGGCGCACCGGTTCACCGCGCCGGGCGGGCGGGTGCTGCTGGGCTTCGGCTCGCTGGGCAACCGGGCCCGGCTCGACGGGCTCGCCGCCGGGGCCGGGCTGACCGCCACCGGGTTCGCGGCCAGCCCGCCCGACCGCGACGTCACCTACCAGTTGCTCGAGCTGACCCCTCGTCCGTGAGAAATGAGGCTTTGATGCGACCACCCACCGTGCTGGTCACCGGCGGCCAGGGCTACCTGGGTTCGGTGCTGGCCCCGCTGCTGGCCAAACACGGCGCCGACGTCACCGTCGTCGACGACGAGTCGATCACCCGCGAGCGCCAGGAGCGCCCCGGCATCACTTATATCACCGGCGACATCCGCGACCCCGGCGACTGGGCGTCGCGGCTGACCGGGATCGACGCGGTCGTGCACCTGGCCGCGATCGTCGGCGACCCGGCCTGCGACCTCGCGGGCGACCTGGCCCGCGACACGAACTACCTGGGCACGATCCGGCTGGCCGAGGCGAGCAAGCGGGCCGGGGTCGGGCAGTTCGTGTTCGCCTCCACCTGCAGCACCTACGGCGCGGCGGGCGACGCGCCGGTCGGGGTGGACTCGCCGGTCGAGCCGCGCTCGCTCTACGCCGAGACCAAGGTGTTCGCCGAGCACTACCTGCTCAGCCACGCGGGCGACGGCCCGCGCCCGTCGATCCTGCGGTTCGCCACCCTGCACGGGTTGTCGCCGCGGATGCGGTTCGACCTGGCCGTGAACACGATGACCGCGCGGGCCGCGGCCGACGGCCGGTTCATGGTGCACGGGGGCGACCAGTGGCGGCCGTTCCTGCACGTGCGGGCCGCGGCCGAGGCGGTGCGCACGGTGCTGGGCGCCACCGCGCCGTCGCTGGTCTACAACTGCGGGAGCAACGCGGAGAACTACCGGATCGCCGCCCTGGGCGAGCTGATCAGCGCCGAGGTGCCCGACGCCGAGGTCGACGTGGTGGAGGCGGCCAGGGACCCGCGCAACTACCGGGTGGACTTCGACCCGATCGAGAACGACCTCGGGTTCCGGCCGCGGCTGCGGGTGCTCGACTCGGTCCGCGACATCGCCGCGGCGGTGCGGTCCGGCCGCTACGCCGACCACGCCGACGCCCGCTACAACAACTACCTGCTCATGGTCGAGCGGACCGCGCGCCAGCCGGTGGCCCGATGAGGCCCGCGGCGCTGGGCGGCCCGCCCGCGTTCGACGAGCCACTGCCGTTGATCAGGCCCGCCCTGCCCGCCGCGGACGACCTGCTGGCCGGGGTCGGTGCGGTGCTGGGCTCGGGGATGATCACCAACGGGGCCGAGGTGCGCCGGTTCGAGGGGTTGGCGGCCGAGTACCTGGGCGTGCCGAACGTGGTCGCGGTCAGCAACTGCACGACCGGGCTCATGCTGGTGCTGCGCTGCCTGGACCTGAGCGGGCCTGTTGTGGTGCCCAGCTTCACCTTCATCGCCAGTGGCCACGCCGTGCGGTGGAACGGGCTGCCGGTCGTCTTCGCCGACAGCGACCCGCGAACCGCGACGATCGACCCGTCTTCCTTGCCAGACAACGGTTTCTCGGCGATCCTGGCGACGCACACCTACGGTTCGCCGTGCGCGGTGGACGAGTTGTCGGCGAGGGCTGAGCGGGCCGGGGCGGTGCTGCTGTTCGACGCGGCGCACGGGTTCGGCGCCCGCTACCCGGACGGGTCGATGGTGGGGTCCAAGGGGCTGGCCGAGGTGTTCAGCCTGAGCCCGACCAAAACCCTCACCACCGGCGAAGGCGGCCTGATCGCCACCGCGGACGACGGCCTCGCCCGTCAGCTGCGGGTGGCGCGCGAGTACGGCAATCCCGGCAACTACGACTCGGTGCTGCTGGGGCTCAACGGCCGGATGACCGAGATCGCCGCGCTGCTGGGCAACGCCGCGTTGCCGCAACTGCCCGGCTGGCTGGAGCAGCGCCACAGCCTGGTCGATCGGTACCTGAAGTCGTTGTCCGGCATACCCGGCCTGTCGTTCCAGGAGGTCCCGGCCGGGGCGGTCAGCTCCTACAAGGACTTCACCGTCCGGGTCGGCGCCGACTTCGGCCTGACCCGCGACGAACTGGCGGCCTGCCTGCGCGCGGAGCGGATCTCGACCCGGTCCTACTTCGACCCGCCGCTGCACCGGCAGACCGCGTACGCCGACGTGCCCGCCTGCCCCCTGCCCGGTACCGAGGAACTGGCCAGGACCATGATCACGCTACCGCTGTCGACGCACCTGGCGGCCGCCGCGGTCGACCGGGTCTGCGACACCGTCGCCCGCGTCCACGAGCACAGCGCCGAGATCGCCGAATCCCTGCGGAGGACCGGATGAAGGACTACCTGCGGCAACTGCGCGCGGCGGTGGGCACCGCACCGCTGATCTTGACCGGCGCGAACGTCGTCGTGGTCGACGAGTCCGGGCGGGTACTGCTGATCGAGCGGGCCGACACCCACGACTGGGGCCTGCCCGGCGGGCTGCTGGACCCCGGTGAGTCGCTTGAGGACTGCGGGCGGCGCGAGGTGTTCGAGGAGACCGGGGTCAAGGTCGAGGAACTGGACCTGCTCGGCGTGTTCTCCGGCCCCGAGTTCTACTACAAGTGCCCCAACGGCGACGAAATCCACAACGTCACCGCGGCCTACGTCGCCAGGGTGCCGGATGGGGTCGCGGTCAGCGCGGACCTCGACGAAGCGTTCAGCGCCCGCTTCTTCGCACTCGACGACCTCCCCCCGGCGATCCTGCCGCCGGAGGTGCCGATCATCGAGCGCTACCGGGAGCTGGCCGGTGGGTGAACTCCGCGCGTTCGTCGAGCACGCGCTGCGGGAGGCCACCCAAGGCATCGCCGACCTGCCGCGGCAAGTCATCGGCACGTCGGGCGAACGCGACCAGGTCGTCACCGAAGCCGACCTGCGGGTCAACGCGGTGCTGACTGAGCTGATCCGGGCCCGGTTCCCGGCTTCGGCCATCGTCAGCGAGGAAGCCGACCCCGTCGAGGGCGACGGCCTGACCTGGATCATCGACCCGATCGACGGCACCAGCAACTTCGCCGCAGGCAGCCCGCTGTACGGGTCGATGCTCGCCGCGGTGCGCAACGGGTCCGTGATCGCGGGCGGCATCGCGCTGCCTGCCTTTGCCGAGCTCTACACCGCCGAGTTGGGTGAGGGCGCGTTCTGTGGGGATGAGCGGTTGCGCTTGACTTCGCGTGAGTCTCTTGTGGATGAACTTGTCGCATATGGGATGGATGTGGGCGCTCCGGAAGCGATCGCGCCCGATTTGGCCACAGTGACGGGTTTGGCAGGCTCGTGCCGAGGGATTCGGTCCAGCAACAGCGTTTTCGACGCGGTCATGGTTGCCCGAGGCGCGTACGGGGCGTTGCTGCACCGGGGCATGCGAATCTGGGACATCGCACCGATCGCGATCCTGGTCAGTGAGGCAGGCGGGGAGTGCACCGCGCTGGACGGAACACCACTGCGGTTCGACTCCCCCACCAAACGCCACGCCGAGGTCTACGCGGTGCGATGCGCCCGCCCAGGACTGTCGGAGGCACTGGACGCCGTTGTCGGGGAGGCGCTGTGAGCGGACAGTCAGCGGATCAGTGGCTGGGGCTGGCCTGCGCGGCCGTTGGGAACAAGCTGGCGGTGAACGACCGCGATAGCGGCGGCCTTCGCGGCTCGGCCCGCACAGGCGAGGCTTTCACCGACGCCAAGCGACAGCACGGGCCAGTGGGGGCGCCGATGGCCAACGCCGGGGAGGTTCGGTGAGCGAGCGGCTGACGGTGGTGACCGGGAGCAACCGGGGGTTAGGGCTGCCCTGCGCGCGGGCATTCGCGGGCGCCCGGGACAAGGTCGCGTTGCGCCACCGCAGAGGCGCCCCCGATCGCCTGTACGGCGTCGTATGCGACTCCACAGCGACCAGCGAGGCCAGGCAGCACGGACTGGTCGAAGTGCCGGTGGCCATCGTTGGGGAGGCACTGTGAGCGGGCGGTCGGTGGTGGTGACCGGAGGCAATCGAGGGCTGGGGCTGGCCTGTGCGCGGGCATTCGCGGCCGCCGGGGACAAGGTCGCGGTGAGGCTGGCCTGTGCGCGGACGTTCGCAACGGCCAGGGACAAGGTGGCGGTGACGCGCCGGGGTACTCCGGGCGGGCTGTTCGGCATCAAATGCGACTCGCAGGCGACCAGCCAGGCCAAGCGGCGACACGGACTGGTCGAAGTGCCGGTGGCCATCGTTGGGGAGGCACTGTGAGCGGGCGGTCGGTGGTGGTGACCGGAGGCAACCGGGGGCTGGGGCTGGCCTGTGCGCGGGCATTCGCGGCCGCCGGGGACAAGGTCGCGGTGACGCACCGGGGTAGTGGGGTTCCGGACGGGCTGTTCGGCGTCGTGTGCGACCTTCGCGATTCGGCGGCTACCGGTGAGGCGTTTGCCGAGGTCAAGCGGCAGCAGGGGCCGGTTGAGGTGTTGGTGGCCAATGCCGGGGTGGCTGATGACGGGCTGTTGATGGGGATGGACCGGGAGCGGTTCCTGTCGGTGGTGGAGATCAACCTGGGCAACGCCTACGAGGCGGTCCGGCGGGTGGTGCCGGACATGATCCGCGCGCGTGGCGGGCGGATCGTGCTGATGTCGTCGGTCGCGGGGCTGCGGGGGTTCGCCGGTCAGTCCAACTACGCGGCGAGCAAGGCGGGGCTGGTGGGCATGGCCAGGTCGTTGGCCAGGGAGTTCGCGCCGTGGGGCATCACGGTGAACGTGGTGGCGCCGGGGCTGGTGGACGCGGGCATGACCGGGACGTTGCCCGCCGCGACGGTGGAGCGGATCGTGGCCGAGGTGCCGTTGGGCCGGACGGCGACCGCGGCCGAGGTGGCCGACGCGGTGCTGTGGGTGGCCTCGCCGGGGGCGGGGTACGTGACGGGCGCGGTGATCCCGGTCGACGGCGGTCTCGGGATGGGGCACTAGATGGCTGACGATGTCGTGATCACCGGGTACGGGGTGTTCACCGCGTTCGGGTTCGGCGCTGACGCGGTCCGCACGGGCGTGTTCGGCGGCGGTGACCCGTTCCGGCCCGTCGAACGGTTCGACACCAGCAGGTTCCGCACGGACCGGGCCGCCGTGTACTCCGGCGACGGGGTTCCGGGGGTGACGATCGTGCCTGGCGAGACGCCCGCCCAGGCGCCGGTGCTGCGGGCTTGCGCGGCGGCGGCGCTGGAGATGGCGGGCCATGACGGTGCTGGGGCGCCGTTCTTGCTGGGCAGCGCCGGGGATCGCCGGGCGGATCCGGGGTTCTGGCGGACGCCGGGAGCCGAGCCGCCGCTGGACAGCCTGCCGGGTCGGCTGGCCGACCGGATCGCCGAGGACCTGGGGCTGGCGACACCCCGACTGGCGTTCGTCAACGCGTGTATAGCTTCGACCACCGCGATCATCACCGGGGCGCAACTGGTGCGGACCGGACAGGCACGAGCGGCGGTCTGCGCGGGAGTGCACGTGGTGAGCCAGGACATCTTCGCCAAGTTCGACTCCGGCCAAGCCCTGAGCACCGACGGCGCCGTCCGCCCCTTCTCCCTGGGCCGCACCGGCCTCCTCCACGGCGACGGCGCCGCGGCCCTGGTCCTCGAGTCCGCCACCTCGGCCGCCACCCGCGGCGCCCGGGTACTGGCCCGCCTGACCGGCTGGGGAATGGCCGCCGACGCCCACCACGTCGTACGACCGCACCCGGACGGAGCCGGGCTCGCCGCGGCCGCTCGCGCCGCATTGGTGATGGCGGGCCGGGACCCGAGCTCGGTCGACTACGTGAACGCGCACGGAACGGGGACGACCTTCAACGATGCGGCGGAATCGCGGGGGTTGCGGGAGGTGTTCGGTCCGGGCGTGGTGGTGAGCTCCACCAAGAGCACAACCGGCCACCTGCTGGAGGCGACGGGCGCGGTGGAAGCCGTGATCACCCTGCTCGCCCTGGCCGACGGGGTGGTGCCGCCGACGATGGGGTTCCTCGAACCAGACCCGGAGTGCGATGTGGACTGCGTACCCAACACGGCCAGGCAGGCGGACATCGAGGTAGCGGTGTCGCTCAACGCGGCCTTCGGCGGAGCCAACGCCGCCCTGGTACTGGAGCGAGCGTCATGACAGGTGCATGCGGCGGACACCCTCGGACCAGTGCGGTTGTCCGCGCTGCCACTCGCTGCGGCAGGTGCCAGTCCCGTGGGCAGTGGTGGCATCGAGCCGGTGAACACGCTCCCCAACACCGCACCGGGACGGGCTGCGTCGCCTCCGCAGGGCCGCCCAACACGATCTACCGCCCGATCATCGCTCGTCCGGCCGTGGACGTCCTCGAGGCCGCCCAACACGGCCCGTCAGCGGACCGCTGCTCACCGGACCATGGAGCGCGTGTCGCGGCAGGTGCATATGGCGGACACCCTCGGACCAGTGCGGTTGTCCGCGCTGCCACTCGCTGCGCCAGTTGCCCACTCCGTGGGCAGTGGTGGCATCGAGCCGGTGAACACGCTCCCCAACACCACACAGGGACCGACGACGTCGCCTCCGCAGGGCCGCCACCGATACTGGCTCGTCCGGCCATGGGCGACGCGAGAGGTGAACGCAGCGGAATCGCCCTCCTCGGGGCCATCCACCGCGGCCCGTCGGCGGGATCGAAGCCGCCCAACGCGATCGGCTGGCCGATCGTCGCTCGTCCGGCCGTGGAGCGAGCGTCATGACCGTCGGAGCGGTGCTGACCCCTTGGGGTGACGCGGCTACCGGGTTGCCTGGCGCGGCGCCGGTTGAGCTCGAACCGGTTCGCGGGTATGCCAAGTCGCGTTTCGGGCCGCTGGTGTTCGACGTCGCTCGTCGGTGTCTGGCCGAGGCGGGCGCGGTAGACGGCTCCCGCACGGCCATCGTGCTGGCGACCCTGTTCGGCGACACCTTCACCGCCGATGAGGCGACCAAGGGGCTGGCTGGCGGCGGGACCCCTGATCCGGTGTTCTTCTTCCAGTCCGCCAACAGTTCCATCCTCGGCCACCTCAGCCGCGCGTACGGGATCACCGGGCCGATGGTCTGCGTGTCCGGCGTCGCGGACTTGGCGGTCGAGGCGATGCGGTCGGCGCGGTTGTTGCTCGACACCGGTGCCGCTGACGTCGTGTTGGTGATCGGGGCCGACCTGGCGCCGAACGCTCGAGCCGCGGCGATCGCTGGGGCGCTGGGGCTTTCCGGGGTTCCCGCCGGGGATGTCGCCGCAGGTTTGTTGGTACGGCGAGGATCCAGCGCGATTGACGTGGCTCCGTTCGGTGGCGTCCCAGGGCCGTTGGGGTGGCTCGAAGGGTTGGCCGCAGCCGCGGGTGCTGTCGAGCCCGATGGAGACGGGCTGCTCACCGATCGGTTGGGCATCAGGGTCGTCGAGCGGCGCCCGGAGCGGGTGGTCGGCACCATGCCGGTCGCCGGGAACCGCCAGGACGCGGGGTTCCTCGCCGGGGGCGCCACCGCCGCGTTCGCCGAGACGCTCGGGTCGGTCGCCGCCTGCCTGTTCGCGGGCGAGATCCTCGGCCAGGAGCTGTCGATCACCCACCACCGGGTCGCCGCGGGCGGTCGGGTGACCGGGGTGTGCGTGCCGGTGTTCACCGGGATCGACGTCGCGACCTTCGAGGTCACCGTGTTCGACCGGCCCGACCGCCGGATCGCCACCGCCCGCCTGACGTGCCGCCTGCGCCGCACCGACCGAAGGAGCGCGAAGTGACCAGTGTGCCCATCCCGGTGTCGGCGGGCGAGGACGTCGAAGCGCCGCTCACCTGGGGCCAGCGCAAGATCCAGCGGGAACTGCTCGCCTACCCCGACGACCGCTACCTCGCTTTCCTCCTGGTGGCGATTCCCGTCATCGGATCCACTGTGGACGAAATCATCGGTGCTCTTTCCTTTGTTTTGAACGAATCCGAGTCGCTGCGCACGATCTACCCAGGAGCAGACCGGCAACGGGTGCTCGGGTCACCCGGCTACGCACTGGAGTTGACCGAGGGCGGCACCACCGAATCCGCCCACGCCGACATGATGTCGACGCGGTTCGGCCCCACCGACCTGCCGGTCCGCCTGGCCCTGGTCCTGCGCGACGGCGCGCCGCAGGAGATCGCGGCCGTGTTGACGCACATGGCCGTCGACGGGATCGCTTTGGAGTTCTTCACTTCCCGAGTCGCGGACGTGTTGGCAGGCGACACATCCCCTTGGCAGGCGTGGCAACCACGCCAACTCGCCGAAGCGCAGCGCAGCCCCGAGGGCTTGGCCCGCAACGCCCGAACCCTTGCCTGGTGGGAAGCCAAGTACCGGTCCGCCCCCGCCGCCGTCTTCCCCACACCGGTCGCCACCCCCGGCGACCCGCGCTACGTCGAGGGCCGAATGGTGTCCTTCGACGCCGCCACCGCACTGCGGACCCTGACCCACCGCACCCGCGTGAGCCCCTCGATGGTCGCCCTAGCGGGACTGTGCGCAATCCTCGGCGAGCACTCGGGCCAGCCCCGGATCGCGGTGAGTTCCTTGTCCGCCAACCGTTCCAGCGCCCAAACCCTGCGCATGATGGGCACCCTTTCCCAAGACGCCCTCATCGTCGTGGACACCGACAAGCCCTTCGACGACCTGGCCGCCCAGATCTGGGAATCCGCCACCTCCGCCTACACCCACAGCACCGTCGACCCCGACGAACAACAACTGGTCCGCGAAAAGGTGGACGCCGACCGAGGCTCCCCCTTCCTCCGAGACACCGTCTACAACGACGTCAGCTCCCCCAGCATCTTCGGCCAACCCACCCCTCCACACACCTCCGCCATCGGCACCACGACGATCACCATGGAACCCAGCGAGTTCATGTTCGTCAGCGCCTACGCCACAGTGTTCCGAATGGATAGCACGTTCGAGGTATCGCTATGGGCGGACACCGCCTACCTCCCGGAGGAGGTCGTGGTCGACCTGCTCAAGGCATGGGAGCGAGTACTGATCACAGCGGCGAACTGACAACTGCACCTGGTCAGTGCGGCAGCTGGAAGCTCTTGCTGACCCGCTCCAGCCGTTCGACGGCGGTGGCCAGGGAGTCGGCCAGGGCGAGGCTGGCTTGGACGTTGGTCTCCGTGCGGCCCGCCACGTTCGCGACGTGGCCGATGCTTTCGCGGACGGCGTAGGAGGCGGCGGATTGTTCCTCCACCGCGGCGACGATGGTGCCCTGCAGTTCGGCCATGTCGCGGATGGAGGTACCGATCTGCTGGATCACCTGGACGGTTCCGTCTACATCGGACTGGATGGCGGCGATGCGCTCGGTGACGCTGATCGTGGCGGTGGTCGTGGACTCCGCCAGGCCCTTGACCTCGGTGGCCACGACCGCGAAGCCCCGGCCCGCCTCGCCTGCCCGCGACGCCTCGATGGTCGCGTTGAGGGCGAGCAGGTGGGTTTGGGCGGCGATGCGGGTGATCACGTCGACCACGCCCGCGATGGCGGCCGAGGACCCGGCGAGGCTGCGCAGCTGGTCGGTCATGGTGGCGGTCGCCTGCTCGGCGTCGGTGGCCAGCGTGGAGCCGCGGGAGACGGTGGAGGCGATCTCGGCGACGCTGTCGCTGAACTCCGAGGCGCCGGTGCTGGCCGCGGCCGACTGGGTGTGGGTCACCGCGGCGCTGTCGCGCAGCTCGTCGGCCTGGTCGCGCAACGCCTCGGCCGACCCGCTCAACGCCGTCGCGGTGTCGACCACGGCCCGCACCGAGGCGGTGAGCCCGCGCTGCATCTGCGCCAGGGCGGTGCCGAGTTCGTCGTCGTCACCGGCGGGCCGCACCGGGGCGGCCAGGTCACCGGCGGCGATCCGGCGCAGGTGGTCGGCGGTTCCGCGCAGGGTCGTCACCATCTCGCCGAAGGCTCCCGACAGCTCGCCGAGCTCGTCGCGGCCCGCGGGCGGCAGCGTGACGTCGAGGCGGCCGCGGGCGATGTCGAGCGCCGCGGTGCGCAGGACGGGCATCCGGCGGGTCAACCTGCGGGTGGTGAACCACACGGTCGCGAGCACGACCAACGCGATGCCGAGGGCGAAGCCGATCAGCTTGGTGCGCAGCGCGGCGACCGGGGCGAGGACGTCGCTCATCGGGGTGACCGTCGCCAGCGTCCAGCCGGTCCCCTCAACCGGCGCCCAGCTCACCACCGCGTCACCCGCGTCCTGCGACAACGGGTTCTTGCCGTCCAGGCTGCCGGTGCCGCCCTTGGCCGCGTCGCGCAGGAGCGCGGCGGCGGTGTCGCGTGCGGGTTCGGCAGCGGCCTGCTCCAGCGTCTTCGTGCCCACGACCGCCGCGTCCGGGGCCGCGAGCAGCGTCCCCGCGCGGGAGAGCAGGATCGCGTAGCCGTTGTCGGACACCTTGGCGGCGCTGACCTTCTTGGAGAGCTGGTCGAGGGTGACGTCCACGCCCGCGACCCCGATCGTGCCGCCGCCCTGGACCATCGGCGCGGTGATCGAGGTCATCAGCGCCTTGAGGTTCTCGTCGTAGTACGGCTCCACGACGCTCTCCGCGCCGGTGCGCTTCGGCTCGGTGTACCAGGCGTAGGTGATGGCCTCGGCGTTGGCCGCGTCGTCGAGGTCCTGGCGGACGGGGGTGCCGGTGCCGTCCTTGATCCAGAGGAACTGGTAGACGCCGGAGAGCGGGTAGCGCGGGTCACCGGGGGCGTCGAAGCACAGGTACATGTCGTAGATCTCGGGCGTGGTCGCGAGCGCGCCGCGGACCACCTCGTCGAGGACCGGGCGGCTCTCCACCGGCAGGGCGCTGCCCGCCGCCACGATGCCCCGCTCGGCCGCCCGCGCCCCCGCGATCTGCGTCTCCACCTGCCTGGCGAGGCTGTCGGCGACATCGCGCCCGTGCGCCCGCTGCGCGTCCTCCTCCAGCCCCGTCGCGTTGACCACGACGAACACCGACAACACGGCCAGCCCGCCCACCACGACCGGGACGAGCACGGCGAGCAGACGGCCCCGGAAACTCGACATGCGGACGCTCCCCTCGAAGTGGCGCCGGACCCGAGTCCGGTCACCCCATCGAGCCACATCCGGTGTCCACTGTCGACACAACCCCCCGGTCGGGTGCTTCGCTCGCACCGGAACCGGGTGAACGCCGGGGGTAGCATCGAAGGGTGAACACCGCACCGCCTCCGCGCTTCGCGCTCTACGGATGGCCCGGAGATGCGGCTCGACAACTCGATTGGGTGCACACATACCGGCGAGGCGGAGTGACCTCGACCTACGGAGTGTGGCTGGCGCACCTGACCGGGCAAGGCGGACTGCGGGTGGGCACGTTCGCCGCGGAGACCCTGGCCGCCCTCGCCCCGAACCCGGCGACAGCGGCCGCGCGGCACGGGGCGCACGCGCTGGCGGACCTGACCCTGCCGACCGAGGACCTCTCCGTCGCGAGCGCCAGCGCCGAGCACGCCACGCGGGCCGCCCAGGACCACGCGCACTGGCACACCGCCGAGTGGGTGGTCGACGGAGAGCCGCACGTGGCGCGGATGTGGGAGTTCGCGGGCGGGTGGACGGGGTTCGCGCACCTGGGGGACGTGTACGTGGTGGCCGTCGGGATCGGCGTAGGGGCGGGACCGCTAGTGCGCCTGGCCGACACCCGGGCGTACGGGTTCGACCACACGGCCCCCATCGGCCGGTCGCACCACCGCGGCGAACAGCGCCAGTGGGTCGAATCCGCACTCCCCCGCCCGAACCGCCACCGACACCAGGACCACACCGCCCTCGTGGGCTGATCAGCCCAGCGACCGGCAGATTCCACTACGGCGGTAGATTCCCTAATCTTGCTGATGGATGGTTAATGCCTGCCCAGTCCACAGATTGGGCCCCCTCCAACTCTGGAGTCCGCCCCGATGGCATTCACCTTCCGCACCGCCCTGGCCACCCTTTCCCTCGGCGCCGCGCTCGTGACCACCACGGCACTGGTCGCGGCGCCCGCGCAGGCGTCCACCACCGAGACCCACCGCGTCTGCCAGACCGTCCTCGCGCCGCTCGCACCGGGCGAGCAGGCGTCCAAGGTGCTCAGCAAGCGCTGTTTCGACGAGCCGGTCGCCGCCAGGGCCCAGCGGCAGCCGCTGCCCGACGAGCTGCTGGTGACCTTCTACGAGGAGGCGGGCCAGACCGGCGACGAGTCCGAAGTGTACGGTGGCGACACCTGCGACAGCGAGGGCTACGGCATCTCCGACATGGACGACGTCCAGGACGAGGCCGACGGCGTGTCCTCGTACACCCTGTTCGGTGACTGCGACGTCTCGGAGAAGTTCAGCGACTACGACTTCGAGGGCACCTCGAGCGGTCTGATCTTCGGGCAGAACCAGTCGTGGGTCGGCGCCGAGTGGAACGACGGCGGCATCAAGTCGTTCTCCCTGCACAGCTGACCGCGGGGGGCCGTGCCATGCTGGGTACCGTGCGACATCCCGGTGCGGCGCGGCCCCTCCTCGCGGTGGCGGCCGGTGTCCTTTCCGGCGCGTTGGGCGCCTTCGCCGCGTCCACCCCGGTTATCCGTCCGCTCGCGCACACCATCGGGTTGTGGGCCCTCTTGGTGGCCTTGCTCTGCGCGGGAACTACTCGGGCCGTGGCCATGACCAGGTCCACCCTCGCCTTGGTGGGAGCGGTGATCGCGTTCTTCGGGCTCACCGGCTTCCACCTGAGCGCCGGGAAGTTGGCCCTGTGGCTGGCGCTGGCCGTGATCAGCGGTCTGGCGCTGGGAGAGGTGTCGCGCCGCATCCCCCATCCACTCGCCACCGCCACCACGGCGGGTCTGCTGGTGGCCGACGCCGCCAGGCGGGGGTGGCACTACCCGAACCAGATCCCTTTCCTGGCCGCGTTCCTACTCATCGCCCTCGCCGCCCTGGCCTGGCGCGCACGCCCGCTCCACCCCCGAACCGCCCTCTTCCTCCCCCTGACCACGGCCCTCGGCTACGCGGTCGTCGCCGCACCGGACCTCCTGGAAGACCTCATCCGCTGACGGTTCGCGCTAGGGCCACACGGCCAGGCCGCCGGTCCACGGGTCGTCGAGGTCTTGTTCGGTGAGGCGGACCCCGGTCGCGACTTGGATCGCGAGAACGGCACGTTGGGTGGGGGTGTGCGAGTCGTCGGCGGAGAAGGTGGTGAGGGCAGCGGTGTTCTCCGCGCCCCACAGCCTCATGGAGCGGGGGTTGAGGCCGGTGACGGGTGAGCCGTTGAAGGACGTGAGTACTTCGGTGTTGTTCGGGTCGGTGAAGGCGGCGCAGGCGACGCCCCCACCGGCCGAGAGTTCGGCCAGCAGGTCGGGGTCCATCCCGATCCAGCCGGTCAGGCCGTCGAGTTCGAGGACGAGGGTGTGACCCGGCCGCACCCGCTTGGCCAACAACAACACGCCGTCGGCCGCGCCGCTCGCCAGGCGGGCACTCGCCCGCCCCAGACCGTCGGGCAGGTCGCGTTCCTCGGCGACGCCCATCAGTTCCAGGGTCGCGTCGACCGGCATGTCGGTGACGAGCAAGCACCAGCCCTCACCGAGCAGGGCCGTGGGGTCGAACGGATCAGCCACCCTCGTCCTCCCGTCTACTGGACGTCTACGTAGAAGCGGTCGTTGCTGTCAAAGGGATCCTCGAGGTCGTAGTCCCACTGCAGGATCCGGTCGTCGACATAGTAGACGCGCACTTTCCCGCCCGCGGCGCGGTTGTGCGAGCGCGGAACGGCCTTGACCGAGAAGTCCCAGTCCGGGTGCGCGGCCCCTTCCAGCGTCGACCCCATCGGGTACTCGTCGCACTCCTCGGGGATCGAGGTGTCCGGCGGCACCGGCAACCCGAGGTCGCGGTAGAGGTCGGCGTGGACCCCGGTCCCGTAGCAGGCACCGTTCTTGTGGGCGTCGTTCTCCTTGTCCTCGGTCGGGTGCAGTTGCGGGCTGATCCGGTGCAGCCCCGGCGCGTTCTCGTCACCGGCGAGGTACTTGCCGGGGATCCGCTTGTCGCGCGGCGGCGGCACACCGTCGGGCACGAGCCTCGGGTAGGTCTGGTTCGGGGCGTCCTGCGCCTGCAGGATGTGCAGCGACACCAGGTAGTAGGTGGACGACGGGTCGGTGGTGAACACCGACCGCGGGGTGACCTCCGAGAACACGCAGGCGTGCGGGTAGGTCACGGTGCCGTGCCGGAAGTAGGTCGCCGAGTCGCAGCGCAGCTTCCGTTGCGGGCTCTCGCCGCGCTTGATGGTCACGAAGGGCGGGAAGTCGGTGAACAGCTCCACGTACTCGTGGTTGTAGGAGATCACGTCCCGGCCCACACCGGAACCGGGCTTGTTGTACACGTCCCACGACTGCCAGGCGACCTGGTTGTCCCAGTAGACCCAGGGGAAGGTCACACCGCCCCCGCTGGCCCCGCACACCGAGAACGGCTCGCGGCACTGGCCGATGATCGTCAGCGGCACGTTGGGGGCCAACCAGATGTTGTCCCACCAGCCCCAGTCGTAGTCGACCGAGTCCCGCTGGATCCTGGCCCACTGCCTGGCGCGGCGCTGCTTGTCGTCGGTCTGGGTGAACAGCTCCAGCGTGGCGGTGGTGGTGCCCTGCTTCTCGACCGGGACGCCGTTGCGGATGATCCAGTACTCCGCCTCGACGTCGATGCGTTGGCAGTGCGTGAACCTGTTGTGAATGCGGCCCATGCCCGGCGCCGATTCCGGTGCGCTGAAGCACTCGTCGAGCAGCCTGCGGTTCGGCTCGGACTGCACCGGCGGCGGTGGCGCGGCGGTGACCGCGCCCGGGGCGCGGGTCGTCTGCCGTTCCGCCGCGGCGGCTGTCGCCCGGGCCTGCTTCTCCGCGGTGGCGGGCTTCTGCGCGGGTTGCCGATCGCGCTTGTCGTCATCCGGCGTCCGCGGGGCCCGTCCCTGTCGCGGGCCGAGTTGTTGTGGAACGGATTTCTCCCCCGCGCGGGCTCGCGCCCGCATCGTGTCGAGTTCCTTTTCGTCGATTCCGACCGTCATCCTGATGGCGGTCGGAGCGGCGGTGGCCACCTCGGCCGGTGCCGCCGCCGCGATCCCCGGCGCGACCCCGGTGACCAGCACCGCGACCAGGACCACCCCGACTCCGCGTCTATGCCATGACATTGTTCTCCCCAGGTGTCGTTCCCCGTCGAACCGAGGGTGTTCGAGGTCGGTGTGAATTCCCGGTCCCTCGGCGTGGTGTGCGAACCGAGCGTGGCACGGCCCTGGTCGCGAGCTCGCCGAATTCCGCGGAAACAGCCGGTTCTGCCGCCCACCTCGGCAACTCGCGAGATGTCCTGTTCGCCCTGATCTAAACTCGGGGAATTTTCGCGGGCGCGGCGCCGTGGGCCCGGCCCGCGAAAGATCTTGGGAGAACTTCGGGGACGATGTCGAAACCGGGCCCGCTCGTTCGACGCCCTGGTGGATCGGGGTTGGAACCGGGCTGCCCGCCCGGGGCCCGGATGACGTGGAGGTGCTCGTGCGGTTCATGGTGTTGGGGAAGGCGACGGCGGAGTCGGAGGCTGGGCAGCTGCCGACCACCGAGGCGATGGTGGCGATGGGGCGCTACCAGGAGGAGTTGGTCAAGGCCGGGGTGCTGCTCTCGGCCGACGGGCTGCACCCGAGTTCCAGGGGCGCCAAGGTCCGGTTCGACGGCGATGACCGGACGGTGGTGGACGGGCCGTTCACCGAGACCAAGGAGGTGATCGCGGGGTACTCGATCCTGGAGGTGGCGTCGCTGGCGGAGGCCATCGAGTGGGTGAAGCGGTCCCCCAACGTCTCGCCGGGGCAGGTCGGCGAGGTGGAGATCCGGCAGATCTTCACCGCGGAGGACTTCGCCGACGTCGCCACCGACGAGGTGCGCGCGTTCGCCGACGGGGTGGGCGAGCAGGGGCAGGAGAGCTGACTGCAACCAGGGCGGTGCGGCCGCGCACCGCCCTGGTTGCGTTCGTCCACCCGGTGCGGTTGGGTCCGGACGTGCCAGCCGAGTCGATGCCCGCCACCCACGCGACGGTCGAGGCGGTCTGGCGGATCGAGGCGGCGCGGCTCATCGCGGGTCTGGCCAGGGTGGTCCACGACGTCGGCCTAGCCGAGGACCTGGCCCAAGACGCCCTGGTCGCGGCGCTCGAACAGTGGCCGACTTCAGGCGTTCCGAACAACCCGGGGGCCTGGCTCATGGCGGTGGCCAAGCGCCGGGCGATCGACGGCGTCCGGCGGGAGGTTCGGCTGGAGCGCAAGGTCGCCGAGCTCGGCCGTGCCCTGGAGACGGCGGAGGAGATCGATGTCGACGTCGAGGAGCACGTCGAGGACGACGTCCTGCGGCTGATGTTCACCGCCTGCCACCCGGTGCTGACCCCGCCCGCCCGCGCGGCGCTGACGTTGAAGATGCTGGCCGGGCTGCGCACCGAGGAGATCGCCCGCGCGTTCCTCGTCCCCACCTCGACGATGGCCCAGCGCATCGTCCGGGCCAAGAAGGTGCTGGCCGACGCCCGGGTCCCGTTCGAGGTGCCGACCGGCCCCGACCTCGCCCCCCGGCTGGCGTCCGTGCTCGGTGTGGTCTACCTGCTGTTCAACGAGGGCTACTCGGCCACCGCGGGCCCCGACCTCACACGCCCCGACCTGTGCGAGGAGGCGATGCGGCTGGGTCGGGTGCTGGCCGCGTTCGCACCGGACGAGCCCGAGGCGCACGGGTTGATCGCGCTGATGGAACTGCAGGCCTCCCGCCTGCGCACCCGCACCGGAGCGTCCGGCGAGATCGTCACCCTGCTCGAGCAGGACCGCACCCGCTGGGACCGCCTCCTCATCCACCGCGGCCTGGCCGCCCTCGACCGGGCCGTCACCCTGGGCGGCCTCAGCGGTCGGTACACCGCGCAGGCCGCGATCGCCGCGTGCCACGCCCGCGCCAGAACCCCCGACGAGACCAACTGGACCGAGATCTCCACCCTCTACTCGATCCTGGCCCGAGTGGCCCCCTCCCCCATCATCGACCTCAACCGCGCCGTCGCCATCTCCATGTCCGAGGGCCCCACGGCCGCCCTGATCCTTGTGGACGCCTTGGTAGCCGAGAAATCCCTGTCCCGCTACCACCTCCTCCCCGCCGTCCGCGCCGACCTCCTCCTCAAGCTGAACCGCACAGCCGAAGCCAGAACCGAATACGAACGAGCCGCCACCCTCACCGACAACCCCCGCGAACGCGACCTCCTCCTGAGCCGAGCCGCGAACTGCGCGGACAACTGAGGCCCCGCCCGGGAACGGACGGGGCCCCAGCGCGCAACGGTCAGCTGAGCTGGATCACGATCGGGACCGCATCCGGGTGCAGGAAGTAGTGGTCCGGGTAGTACTCGACGTGGACGGTGTAGCCGACGGGCACATCGGCGGGGAAGTCCACGAACGCGGAGGCGACATCGTCGAGGGCGGCGCGGCCACCGGTGAAGTGGACGACCCTGTGGTCCGGGGACACCGACACCAGCGCCGGACCCGAGGTGACCGTGAGCTCGACCCGGGCGACCACGTGGTCGTACGGAGCCGGGTCGTAGTCCACGTCCAGGTCCAGGCCGTCACCGTCAGCGCTCAGGTGGCGGCCGAAGTCCTCCAGTTCAGCCCGGGTGCCCGCGATGTCGAGGAACGGTTCACGAACGGCTCCCCGGATCCGGACGCCGCCGCCTTGTTTTAGTCCCACCAGTCCCCCTCTCGGATCGACGACTTGGAGATCGGGTAGTGCGGGTCTTTGTACCCGTTCTTCGGAGCCTTGCCGTTGATCTGGATCTGCAGGTTGAGGTGCGGTCCCGTCTCCTGCACGTGGTCGCTGTTCGGGTTGACGTCGAAGCGGGCGATACGGGTGATCGTCCGGCCCTTGTCGTCGCTGAAGGTTTTCATGAACTGGACAGCCCCGCTGCCGCTGCGCACGATACGCGGGTTGTCGCCGACGTGTTCGGCGGCCAGGTCGAGGGCTTCCTCCATGGTGATGGTCCTGCAGTTGTGCACCAGGACAGCGGCGGGGCCAGCGAGCACGTAGTACGTGTGCACCGTCTCGACCGTGAGGTCGTAGGTGCGCGTGGTCATGGTGTGCACGCGTGCGTCGGCGACGACGGCGGTGCCGTCCGGGGTGCGCAACCGGGTGCCGAGTGCCAGTTCGTCGGCCCTGGTCCACACCCGGCGTTCGGTGTCGAAGAACAGGTGGTGGTCGGTGACCACCACCCGGCCCACCCCGCCGCCGTGAGCGACGGTCAGCGTGACGTAGGTGGTGTCCTTGTCGGTGATGTGCAGGTCAGTGACCGGGTGCGCCTCTACCCCACCGCCGGGCGCGGAGTTGGCGACGACGTCGCCGACGCGCACCTCCTCGATCGGCTTGGTGCTGCCGTCGGCCAACAGGACCAGCGTGCCCGCGATGAAGCTGTTGCAGGAGGCGGGGGCTTGGGTGAGCTGGTCGGAGGTGTAGTCGTCGAGGTCGAACTTGGTCTTGTGCTTGCCACCGGAGCCCGGCTTGACGCTCCAGCCCCGGTCGTTGCCGCCCGCGGGTAGTTCGGCGCGCCGCGGTGCCAGCGCATCGATGAGGAAGCCGCTGGTGCACCACTCCTCTTGCATGCCGCAGATCTCGACGAGCAGTTCGTTGACGTCGCGTTCAGTCCAGGTGCCATCCCAGTAGAGGTAGGCGCTTGCTTCGTACTTCTTCCCGAACGCCACGCTCCGGTCGTCGAACTGCTGGCCGAGCTCGAACAGGTCCGGACCACCGCTGGGGATCTTGCGGTCGTTGATGTAGTTGCCGTGGTTGGACTTGATGACGACGGTCCCGTTGGGGTACTTGCGCTTCGAGCCGTTGGCCCGGTCGCGCCGTTCGTCGTTGATCTTCTGGTACTTGACCGGGTCGGTGTCCCAGCCGGGCCCCTCGTAGAAGCACTCCGGACCGCACTCCTGGTACAGGCCGCTGGGGTCGAAGAACGTGGTGGGGTTGGCCGCGGCGTAGACGTACCCGGTCCACGTGCGCGGGTCGTCCAGGCCGAGCAGCGGGTCGACGCTGATGAAGCGGCCGGTCGCGGCGTCGTACTGGCGGGCCCCGACATCGGTCAGCGAGGTCGCCGGGTTGGTCGGTTTGTCGAGGAAGCCGTGGTTGTCGGCCCACGTGCCGACGCCGGTGCCCAGCGGGTTGCCGTACGGGTCGAACTCGCGCCTGGTCACGGCGAACCCGACGGCCGAGACCGACACCTGGGCGGTGCCGTGGTCGTCGGACTGCAGGTACTCGGGGTTGCCCGAGCCGACCCGGCGCGCGACGACGGTGCCGTTGTGGCTGTAGTAGCGGGTTCCGGTGATCGTGCCGGTCGTGGTGTCGCGGGCCCATTCCTGGCCGGGCAGGTAGAGGATCACCTTGCCCGGTTCGCGGCGGATGAGCTGGTTGCCGTCCGCGTCGTGGACGTAGGTCGTGTCACCGGTGGGCGACTGGACCTTGGCGAGGCGGTTGTTCTGGTTCCAGGTCAGGGTGTGGACGGCGCCGTTGATGTCGCGGGTGGTGGTGTTGCCGCTGTTGTCGTAGGCGTAGGTGTTGCCGGTCGAGCCGCCGGGCCCGGTCGTGGCCGTGGAGGTCAGCGAGTGCGGGCGGACCGCGGTGGGGCCGGAGGCCGGGTAGGTGTAGGACGTGGTGGTGTCGGCCTGACCGATGCCGTGCTTGGTCTCGCCGGTGCGCAACCCGATGGTGTTGTGCGTCCACGACGTCCAGTACGGGGTGGGGCCACCGACGTTCGTCGACCCGGGGGTGGTGCTCGGCGCTCCCGTACAGCCATCTGTGGCGGTCCAGGCGTTGTTGAGCCGATTGAGCGTGTCGTAACCGAAGCACTGGGTGCGGTTGCCGCCCGGCCGGGCGTTGACGATCTTGGTGAGGTTGCCTGCCGGGTCGAAGGTGTACTGGAGCTCGTCGACCAGCGGGGTGGCCGCCTGGACCGACAACACGGTCTTGGTCACCGCGTGCGTGCGGGCGTCGCGCTCGAAGTCGAGCGTGCCCGCGTTGCCCAGTGAGCTGAGCTGGTACTGCACCGCCTCGCCCGCGGCGTTGCGGCTCGTGCCGGACACGTAGTCCCACACGTTGCTGCGGGTTTCCGACGGCAACCCGTACCGGTTGATGGCGTAGGTCATCGCCTCACCGGGCAACCCGCCCTTGGACGGCAACGCGGCACCGGAGAGTTGGCCGGTCGTGGTGTAGGAGAACGTCGTGGTGTGGAAGCCGTTGAGCCCGGTCTCGGACGCGGGCACCGAGACCACGTTGTTGGTCGGCAGGCCCTGCGAGTTGTACTGGCTGACGCCCACCTGGTAGTCGCCGTTGGCGGTGATCCGCTTGGTGGAGGCGAGTTTGCCCGCGCCGTTGACCGCCGTGTCGAAGGTCCAGGTGGCCAGCGCGGTCCGCCCGACGCCGACGCCGCTGTACTCGGCGGTGCGGCGGCCGATCACGTCGTAGTCGTAGCTGAGCACCTGACCGCGGCCGTCGGTGACCGAGGTCAGCTGGCCGAGCAGGTCGTAGGCCCTGGTGGTCTGGCCCGCGTCCGGGTCGGTCAGACCGGTTTGCCTGCCGAGGAAGTCGTACTGGTACTCCCAGTCGTTGCCCGCGGCGTCGGCGTTGCGGGTCAACTGGTCCACCGAGTTGTACTCGTAGGTACTGGCGCGGTAAGTGCCACCGGTGACGACGTTGCCCGCGACGGAGGGGGCCGCGCTGTACTCGCGGACCTCCGTTGTGCGCCCCTTGGCGTCAACGACCGTGGTCTTGGCGACCCCTCCTGTGGGCGGCAAGGTGGTCACGCGGTCGCCGCCGTAGACCGTGGACAAGGTCGCCTTGGCGGTGAGGCCTTGGTAGGACACGCTTTGCACCGCGCGCCCCGTGCCGTCGAACGTGGTGGTGGACCGGTCGTCCACCGAGGCGTCGGGGACGGTGACCAGGGTCGTACCGGGAACACCGGTGGTGACGTAGTGGTTGTGCGAAGCGACGACCCAGCCGTGGGTGTCGTAGAACAGTTCGGCGACAACGCGGTTGCTGACGCCCGCCGGGTTGCTGAGGTCGTCGACCTGGGTCTGCCTCGGCTTGCCCATGGCGTCGTAGAGGGTGACGGAGGTGACGTAGTTGGTGCCGCTGCCGTAGTCGACGAGCGTTCGCGTGGTCACGGCCAAGGGACCGTTGTTGCGCACCAAATAGCTGTGCTGCGCGTTGGCCAGGTCGCCAGCGGCCTTGGACCGACCCGGCTTCCAGAGCGCGGTCAACCTGCCGAAGCTGTCATAGGTCGCTTCGGTGATCCTGCCGCCGATCTCGACACCCTTGACGACGGCGCCGCGGGTCGGTTCGAGGGTCACCGAGGACACCTGCGCCTTGGCGTTGGTGGTGGTGACGGTGGAGACGATGCCACCCAGGGTCGGGGTGTAGGCGGTGGTGGTCTCCTGGTTGAGCGCGTCCTTCTTGGACAGAACGCGGCCTGCGGCGTCGTAGGTCGCCGACTCCGTGGTCTGGAAGGTCAACGTGCCACTGGTGTTCGCCGTGGCCGAGTCCGACCTGGTCGGGTCGCCCGCGCCCGGGACGGCGCCGAGCGTGGCGGACGCGTCGTAGTAGGTGCGCTTCGCCCCGACGATCGGACTCGGCGGGGTGGCCGGGCCGGAGGTCGGGCACGTGGCGGTGGACTGCCACACCTCGGCGGGCCGGTCGCGGATCCACGACGTCGTGTTGTCGGCGTAGCTGGTGGTCGCGCAGGTGTCGGCGATGCCGTCGGCCGACTCGGTGGTGGAAACCTTGCGGCCGAGGGTGTCGTACCGGTGCGTGGCCGAACTGGTGCGCGTGCCCCCGGCGGCCAAGGTGGTGATCGCGGGTGCGGGAGGGCGCGACGATGCGCGCTGTCGCTGCGGGCAGGCCTGTGCGGGCCCGGGTCGCGGTGGTGGCGAGGTCGGTGAGCTCGGTGATCGACGTGCTCAGCTGTGCGCCGCCGTCACCGAGGTAGGTCTGGGTCTCGTGGGCGCTGCCCGCGAACACGTTGTCGTCGTTGCGGGTCTCGCCCAGGGAGTTGGTCACGGTGGCCGTGCGCTGCTGGTTGCCGGGCAAGGTGTCCCCGTGCATGCCCCGGAAGTAGGTGGTCTTGGTCAGCGTCCGCTGGTCTGTGCCCGCTCCGGTGCGGGTCTCGACCTGGCCGTAGCCGCGGAACTGGCCGTAGGTGCGGTGCGCGGGCTTGACGAGTTCGTTGTCGTCGAAGTGCCAGGCCGGGGCGCCGAGGTAGGTGTAGGCGGTCCGCTGGGTCGGGGAGGTGGCGTTGCCGTCTTGGACCTGGACC
The DNA here is from genome assembly GCF_016907695.1 of Actinokineospora baliensis. Classification (NCBI taxonomy): domain Bacteria; kingdom Bacillati; phylum Actinomycetota; class Actinomycetes; order Pseudonocardiales; family Pseudonocardiaceae; genus Actinokineospora; species Actinokineospora baliensis. The sequence continues at coordinate 7,078,750 of NZ_JAFBCK010000001.1, forward strand.
TGGGTGACCGGGTAGACGTGGAAGAAGTCCAGCGTCGGGTTCTGGTTGAGCGGCAACCTCCAGTAGACCGGGTAGCAGCGCTTGGTGTTGTTGGGCAGGTCCGTGGGCACCGTGGTCGAGGTGCACTCCGTCGGCGAGTAGTCCACCGACACCTGGCCACCGGTCTCGGTGGCGACGTTGCGCAGTCGCCAGTGGCCCATGGCGGGCTGGTTGTTGTAGCCGCTGACCCGGTTGTCGTACACCTCACTGGTGAAGGTGACCGGCGGTAGGGCGGTCCCGGTGGTGCCCGCTTCCCAGGCGGTGCGCACGATCTGGTCCAGGCGCAGGCTCGGGTCGGTCTGGGTCGGGAAGGTCTGGGTCAGCGCGTACGAGTCGACCTTCACCGGGCCGGATCCGGTGTTGTACTGGGTGGTGATGGAGGTCAGGCGCTTGGTGGACCAGAAGCTGGGCGAGTGGTTGTTGCAGGTCGCGCCGGAGAGGCACTGCTGGTCCTGCGGGGTGTCCGGCCAGTGCGTCGCGTTGGCGGCGGTGAACTGGGCGGGGTCGCAGGTGATGGCGCCGTTGGGGGTACAGCGCTCGGAGACGTCGAACACCACCTGGCCGGGGGCGGTGCCGTAGACCGAACCGGAGGTCAGGCGCAGCCCGTAGTCGATGCGCTTGAGCGTGCCGCCACGGGTGTAGACCACACCGGTCGTTGCCTTGTTCGCGCCGTAGTAGTTGGACTCCGGGGCGTAGTGGTACAGCGAGGCGTTGCCGTGCGGGTCTTCGACGTAGTCCAGGTTCCAGCGCCACACCTGGTCGCATTTGGACTGCGCGAACCCGGCGGCGTTGTAACAGGGATCACCGTTGCGCGGACCGTAGACCGGGACGGTCCAACGGGAGTTCGTCGTGTCCTGGGTGGTGCGCCCCGGGCCCTCGTTGCGACCGAAGTGGTACTTCACGCCATCGGTGGTGGTGACCCGCCAATACTCGCTCGACGGGGTACCCGTGGAGACAAGCTCCACACGCGCACCATCGTCACTGGCCGGGCGCCACGTGCCGTCAGCGTCGTTGCGCACCAACGCCGTCGATCTCCCGCCCAGGCTCATCGTCACGATGTGCCCGGCCCAGCACAGGTCACCGGTCTGCTGCGCCTGCGGCAACGCCGTGTCATCGGCGCACGAACGGTACGTGCGCTCGACGAACCCCGGCGAGTAATCCCAACCCTGCCCAACCCACGACGCCTGGTTGTTCGTCGCCGCCGTACGACCGTCCACACCAGCCGAGTTGTACGACAGGGTGACGTCGGGCATGGCGCTGGTGCCGCTCGCCGTCGGCGGCAGGGTGATCGGGTACGACCAGGTGAACGCACCAGCCGACCCGGTCACGCCCCAACTGCCGGACGGGCCGAGCGAACTGGCGACGAACGACCCCCCAGGACCCGAGGACCCCGCTGTGGCGGCGAGCACGGTCGCACCCTTGACCGGGACGGTCGCCGACACCGACTGGGCGGAGCCGTCGTTGCGCGAGTCCACCTCGGACTGGACCTGGCAGCTGGGCAGGTGCGGGGTGGCCAGGGCGCACTCCGGCAACCGCACCAACCGCAAGCGGGTACCGAGGTCGGCGCCACCGGCGTGGCGGAACGACGAGTAGTCGACGGTCACGGTCGCCGAGTCGATCGGCCCGGAGGTCGGCCGTACGGCCAGCAGCACACCGGACACACCCGCGCGCTCGGCCACCGACCGCTGGGCCAACTCGACCCTCGCCGTGGGCGTGCGCCCGGCAGCGGGCGCGGCGATCCGAACCGGCAGCGAACCCGCCTGGCGCGCCACCGGAACCCGCGCGCCGCGCTCCGCCGAGTTGGACGGTTCCCCCGTCACAGCGGGCTTGTCGCCCCCCAGCACGACCTCGGCCGACCCGCCTTCCGGCCACGTCGTCGCCGTTCGCGCCGGTTGGTCTACGTATGTCGACGGTGCGCGGGACGGCACCACCTCGCGGTGCGGGACCACCTTCTCGGCTACCGGTTTGGGCAGCCGCGACGGCGCGGCCGCCGACGGCGGGGGTGCCAGCGCCGCCACCCCGGACATCAGGGTGGTGAGCACCACAGCGAACACGAGCAGCCGTACCCGCCGGAAAAAGGCATGGCTGCGCGAAGACCCATCGGCCATGAAACCCACCCCAGTGTGCCAAAAGCCCCAGAAAGTCCAAACGAACCGGAACTCAACCAGACCGGTCGCCCCTCGGGGAACCCCGAACACCGCGACACACAGCCAATCCCCCGCGACACGCCGACCACCTGCCCCGAAAGGCCCAGACCGCGGTCGCCCACCAGGCCCAACCCACGACCGGCGTTCCTGCCGGTCGTGCCACGTACGACCGCCCCGACCGATCACTCGACCGCCAAGATGACGCCCGCCGATGGCGACGCAGAGTGGCGTAGACGTGACCGCGCAACCCGTTCTGGTGTATTCCGACTACCGCTGTAGCTGGTGCCCACAGTGGAGCGATGTCGGTGGTGAGGGCTGTCATCGGGTGGTGAAGGCTAGGAGGGCATGTCATGGCTGACCTGCGCATCGAGCTCGTTCAACAGGACCTCCCTGCCCCCGGGGAGATCGTGCGGATAGATTGCGGTGGCTACGTCCTGTTCGTGCAGAACACCGATCCGGCCACGGCGGGACCGTCCGCGCCGGACGAAGTGGTCAGGTACGTGGCGGTCACGATCACCGCGCCGACTTCCGAGCTGCGGCACGCCACCGCGGTGCACCAGCGCGGGGTCAAGAGCCGTCGGGAGAACTGGACGCTGTGTGACAAGTCGAAGAAGCGGCGGGTGAAGGACCGGCTGGACGCGCAGCCGCTGGAGACGGTGAGCTGTGTGCAGTGTCGGCGGGCGCTGGTGGACAAGGGGGCGTTGGCCGCGGGGTGACGCTCCCGGGGCGTCCACGATCTGGGAGGGGAAATAGGGCTCGTCGGCTGGCGTTTGACCTGGTGACGGGGTTGGCGGCACTGGCGAACGGACGGCGGCATGGGTGACGTGGGGTTCAGGGCGTTGTGGCAGGACTGGAAGGACGAGCGGGAGCGGACCCTGGCTGATCCGCACGGGTGGTTGGCGTTGGTCTCGCTCGACTGGTTGACCGAGGAGCCGACCGCCTACCACGGGTTGCCGGGGTTGTGGTGGCAGGACTCGGAGGCGGCCTATGTCGATGCGGCCGCTGGTGGGGTGAGCCGGGACGGGGAGCCGGTCGTGGGGGTGGAGCGGTTCGAGTTGGTCAACAGCGGTGCCGGGGCTCGGGTTCGGGTCGGGGACGTCGAGGTGGAGGTCGCTCGGCGGGGTGGGTACCTCGTGCGGGTGCACGACCCGGCGGCTGAGGCGGTGCGCGGGTTCCGCGGCGTGCCCAGCTACGAGCCGGATCCGGCGTGGGTGTTGCGCGGGGTGTTCGAGCCGTTCGACGAGCCTCGGCCGACGACGGTGGGGGCTGTTGTGGCGGGGTTGAGCCACGTCTACACCGCGCCCGGCGTGGTGCGGTTCGCCCACGGCGGCGCGGAGCACACGTTGACGGCGTTCAACGGGAAGGCGGGCGGCTTCAGCATCCTGTTCACCGACGCGACCAGCGGTGTGACCACGTACGCGGCGAACCGGTCGCTGGCGGTGGCCGACCCGGACGGGGACGGCGGGGTCGTGCTCGACTTCAACCGGGCGGTGAACCTGCCGTGCGCGTTCACGGCGTACGCGACGTGCCCGCTGCCGCCGGAGGGCAACCGGCTGCCCTTCGCGGTGGCGGCGGGCGAGAAGATCCCCCACTGATCGCGCGCGGCACGGGCCCAGCGCCGGGCCCGTGCCGGGTCACGCGCCGAGGAGGTCCGCCACCGGGATCTCGCGGACGTCGCCGTCCGCGGTGCACGCGAGGAACCGGTCCGGCGCGTAGTGCAGCGCGGCGATGCCGGTGATGGGGGCGGTGAACCACTGGCGGGTCGGTAAGTCGTAGGCCACGAGCGGGCCGGTGGGTGATCCGGCGGCGATGAGCATCCCGTCGTCGGTGACGGCCGCCGTGGTGAGGTGGTGCGGGGCGCGGATCGCCACGACCTCGGTTTCCGACCACAAGCGTAGATCTTCGCCGACGGTGGCGAAGCGGTTGTCCGGCAAGGCGATGCACGCGAGGGCACCTGTGCGGCGCGCCCGGCCCAACCGCTCGCGGGTGGCAAGGTCCCACCAGGTGGCGCTGCCGTCGGCGGCCAGGGCGAACAGGACGCCGCCCGCCACAGCGATGTCGGCGACGGGGGAATCGTGTAGGTCGAACGTGGTGATGTGCTGGAAGTCCGCGGACAGGACAACGGCTTCACCGGTGCCGGTGCCCAGCACGACGCGGTCGGCGAACGCGGCGGCGCTGGTCAGCGCGGACGGGTGCCGGTAGACCGCGCTGCCGGTGGTGGCGTCGACCAGTCCGCCGCAGGCCGCCAATCGGAAACGGCCGAATTCCGCAGGCACCACCCGCGGGTCACCGCGGTCGAACAATCGGGGTTTGTCCATCAACTAGCCGCCTCACCTGGGGTTATGAACGTCCGATAGGGCCTTTCGTCATATTCTCGGGCGCGCCGGAATGCATTTCTTCGACCGTACCGAGCATGTCAACCAGGTGTGCGAAATATGGGAAGCACCCCATTTCGACCAGCGGGGGCCGCGGTCGGCTGCCCGACCGCGGCCCCCTGGTCATGACCTACTTGAGGCCGTAGGCGCGGATGACGGTCTGCTCGACCGTCGCGCCGTCCGCGGCCTTGGCGGATGCCTTGAGGGACACGAACTTCGCCCCGGCCGGGTGGTGGAGCAGGGCGAACCACTTGCCACCGTTGGCGATGACGGGTGTCGTGCGCCAAGTGGCCCCGTCGTCGTAGGAGACCCGCAGCACGGGGGTCGAGATGCCCGCGCTGTCACCGCCCGAGCGCTGGCCGTAGAGCGGCAGGACGAACAGGCTCCCGGCCTTGGCCTTGTTCTCCCCGTCCAGCGGCGGCGCGAACCGGACCACCGGTAGCCGGACGTGGGTGTACTTGTCGTCCGGCGTGCGCTCGGAGGCGAAGGTCCACTCAGCGGTGACCGCGGTGCTCAGCGTGAACGGCGCTTGCCGGGTGTCGCTCGCGCGCAGCCGGTAGGTCTGCTTCCCCGGCGGGACAACGGCGAACAGGCTGCCGCTGCGGTCGAACTTCGCCACCAACTCCGCGTCCCGGTACAGCTCGGTGCTCGCCGTCGCGGTGTCGGACAGGCCCGTGTGGTTGGGGTCCTGGTCGCCGTAGAGCGGGACGCTGACCTCGAGCTCGTCACCGAGGCGAACGGCGCCGAGGAAGTCGGAGGTGGGCAGGGCCGGGCCGAAGACCGCGTTGTTCCACCGCTGGACGGCGGGCTTGCCCTTCTCGTACACGACCGGCTTCTCGGTGAACATGAAGCTGTCGTACTCGAACTGCGTGGCACCTTCGCTGAAGACGTCGAACCACTCCAGCCCGGGGCTGTAGTGCCGGTCGAACTTCGCGGGCAGCGGCCGTGAGACCAGGTCGTCGAACCACCCGACGGCACCGGGACTCCCCGCGGCGGCTTCGGTGCGCACCACGACCAGGTCCTTGTCTGCGAAGTGGCGGTTGAGCTTGGCGGGTACCGCCCCGTCGTGTTCGAAGCCAACCGCGTAGAAGTACGGGCTGGTGGTGAACGCGCCGGTCTCATCCGGCTTCGCGAGCCTGGCGCGCAGGCTGAACGTCGCGACGCCCCGCGGCGCGCTCGTCTTCGACGGCACGAGGAGAATCGGCTCGAAGTCCGGGGCACTGATGCCCGCACCCGCGTGACCGTCCTTTATGGCCACTCGGAGGTCGAGCTCGACCCCGGCGACCTTCGCGTCCTTGTGGGCGATCGACACCGCGGGCCGGACGGCCTTGGTCCCGTCCACCACCAGCGTCGCGTCCTTGGTGACGGCGACCCTGGGTTCCCAGGAGAAGACGTCGGCGTCACCGAAGGTGGACCCCTCGAAGAAGTAGTTGCCCTTGCGCAGCCGGAAGACCTTCTTGGCCGGGCTGTCGAGGTCTACAGTGGACTCCGAGCGGTCGAGGTCGACGAGGAAGACGAAGCGCCTGCTGGCGTTGCCCGGCAGGTCCTTGAACTCGACGGTGAGGTCGTAGCTCTCCTCTTCCTTGTCCACACCGAAGGGCGTGCGGACCACAGTGGACCCACCCGTCGCGGTGATCGCCCCGGAGTACCTGCCGTCGGGTCCGGAGAACGTGGTGTCGGCCGTGACGGTGACACTCGCCTGCCCACCGGCGGGCACCTGCACCCGCGAGGGCGAGAAGGTGAGGAACCCGGCGGGCGGCGTGGCCGGACCGCGGACGTCCGCGGTCAGGTCGAGGGTCACCGGTGAGGTGCCCGAGTTGCGGTAGGTGAGCGTGCGGGTGATGACGGCGTCGTCGTGGTGCGGCCACCTGGCGACGCCCAGGCTCAGCGACGCCGAGTCCGCGGTCACCTCCTGCGCGATCACCCTGGCGACGTCGACCCGGCCGCCGCCCTGTTCGAACGGGGTGAGCGCCGGGTTGGGCTTGGCGCTGCCGACCAGGGCCGCCTTGAGGCGCTCCGGCCGCCAATCCGGGTGCTGCCCGACCAGCAGCGCCGCGGCGCCCGCCACGTGCGGGGTGGCCATCGAGGTACCCGACAGCGACACGTGCCGGTCCCCCACCGGGTCACCGATCTCGCCGTGCGCGGCTTTCGCGGCGACGATGGCGACGCCGGGCGCGGTGATGTCGGGCTTGATCGCGCCGTCCCCGGCGCGCGGTCCCCGGGAGGAGAACGGCGCGAGGGCGTCGGCGCGGTCGACGGCACCGACGGTCAACGCGGCGTCGGCCGCGGCGGGCGAGCCGACCTGGCGTCCGGTGTTGCCCGCGGCGACCACGAACAGCGTGCCCGTCTCGGCGGTGAGCCGGTTGACCGCGAGCGAAGCCGGGTCGTCGCCCGTTGACGGCGAAGAGGTGCCCAGGCTCAGGTTCACCACGTCGGCGCCGGAGGTGGCCGCCCACTCCATGCCCGCGATGACATCGGACTCGGAGCCGCCGCCGTGGTCGCCGAGGACCTTTCCTACCAGCAGCGCGCTGTCGGGGGCGACGCCCTGGTAGCGACCGGACCCGGTGATGGTGGCCGCGACGTGGGTGCCGTGCCCGACGCGGTCGTCGGTGTCGGGCGAGTCGCTGAAGTTGCGCGCCTGCGTGACGGCGCCAGCCAGGTCCGGGTGGGTCGCGTCGATGCCGGTGTCGAGCACGGCGACGGTGACGCCCTTGCCGGTCAGCCCGGCTTTCCACGCCTCCGGCGCGCCGATCTGCGGCACGCTGCGGTCCAGCGACGCGGTGACCCGGCCGTCGAGCCAGACCCGGGCGAGTCCGGCCGCGCGGGTGCCACCGCCGAGGAACGGGGTGCCCTTGGCGACGGTGAAGGAGGCGCCGTTGACGCTGGTCAGCGCGCGCACGTCGGCGGCCGCCGCGAGCCGCGGGGCCGCGCCGTCGTAGGTGACGATCAGCGGCGTGGCCTTGGACGCCTGGTCGCCGAATCCGTCGCGGACGAGCGCGGAAACGTTGAACAGGCGCCGGTCCAGCCTGCCCGCGGCGAGGTCGGGCAGCACGTCGTCGGGGTAGACGCTGAGGTCGCCGCGCTGGTCGACGCGGCGCAGGAAGGTGACCCGTTCCCGGCCGCGGGCCGGGCGGATCGACGCCTGCCCGCCCGCGAACACCACGTGGTCACCGGTGATCAGGGTGATCTCGCCGCGGCTGCTCTGCGCGGGCTGGTCCTGGGCTGGTGCGGCCTGGGCCCTGGCTTCGGTGACCGGCCCGGTCGCGATGGCCGCGGCGGCGAGCACCGCGGCGGCGACGACCCCGGTCCGGGGTCGACTTGCTGGCATGAGGGTTCTCCCCCTGGTACGCGGCGCGGATCGCCGCTCACGCAAGTACAACGTCGAAATGATCATCCGCGTTGCCTCCGCGCGTTCACCTGCCGGAGAGGAGGCGGCGCGGCGGCCCCGCGGCGAGGCTGGGTGTCGAGGAGGCCACGGCGGTCGGCGCCGGGCGTCGGCACCGGAGCGGGGACCTGTTGACCGGTCCCCGCTCCCTGGTGGGAGGAACCGCGATGACCGAGATGGTGCCCCTGGCGACCGGCTTCGACGTGTCCTGGCGCGGCTACCGCAAGCGCCAGGTGCACCACTACGTCGCCTGCGTCGAGACCGATCTGCGAACCCTGGCCGAAGACCGCGACGCGGCCGCGGCGAAGGCGCAAGCGCTCACCGACGAGCTGGAGCGGGTCCGCAGGGAAGCCGCGGTGCTGCGCACCCGCGTCGACCGGTTGTGCCGCACCCCGGTCGACCTGACCGGCGCCGAAGTGCGGGCGCGCCGGGTGATCGAACTGGCGCACGCGGAGGCCGAAGAGGTGCTCGCCCGCGCGCGGTCGATGGCCGAACGCACCTGGTCGACGGTGCGCGCCATGGAAACCGCCGCCCGCGAACGCCACGACCGCCTGACCCGCAAAGCCGAGGTGGATCACCAGGCGTTGACCAAACGCACCCACGACCTGATCACCACCCAGGCCCACTTGGCCGAGCAGAGCCGCCGCGAACTCGACGAACGAGCCCGAGCCCTGCGCGACCAGGTCCACACCGACTTCACCACAGCGATGTCAGCGCGGCGGGCGGAGCAGAACGCAGAACTGGCTTCACTGCGCGCATCCGCCGAAGCCGAGGCGGAAGCCATGGTATCGGCGGCGGTGGAGCAGGTACGCACCCTGCACCGCCACCGAGACGCTGTGGCCGCCCGACTGGCGGCTGTGCGAGCACTGGTGCTGCGGGCGGACGTGGACCTGAACCCACCCGCCCCAGTGCGCGCCCTGCCCACCGCCGGGTCTTAGTCCACTTGGGTTCTCACCAATAAGACCACAGTGGACACAACCACCAGCGTTCCCGGCAAACCGATAGCCGCACCACCAAAGGAAGAACAACACCCCGGGCCAGCACGCCGCCGGGAACGCGGTCCTGCGGCCCCGTTTGCCACAACGCCCAACGGGCCGACTGCCACACACGAACGCGGCCAGCAGCACCAGCGGCAGCGATGTGTCGAGGGCCATCATGAGCGACGGTGGCAACAGGCCCAACACCGCCCACACCACCAGGCGACACAACCACGAGCCAAGCCCCACCCGATCCCTGGGGGACGTCCCTAGGCCAGTCTATCGGTGCCCCCACCACGAAAGGGGGACGCGGGCTGGTCGGTGGACAACTCCGAGGGTTGTGGACAACTCGACCCCGAGGGCGCGTCGGTGGGGTCGCGACTCCGATCAGCAGTCGGGCAGGACGCACCACCACGACCGCGTCGCGGCGACCAGGGCGGGCCTGGAGGAGCAGGGCGGCACAGCGCCCAAGCCGACGGCGGGCGCCACCGGTGGCGTGCCCACATCGGCGGAGTTCGCGCTGACGAGGCCGCGTAACTTTCTTTCGGTGCCGAACGGAAGAGACCTCGGCGCCCAGCCGACTGTGGGCGCCACCGGTGGCGGGCCCCACAGCGGCGGCGCCAGACCGTGCCGAGCGGCAGCGCGGTCGGGCGGGACGCGGCCGTCGACAAGGCGAGTCCGGCGCAGGTCACCACTGAGGGTGACGACGGCGAGTGATTTCCGGTTGCGGGATGAGCCAGACGGGGATGAGCACGTGGAAGTCGGGGCCGAGCGGGCCACGTGTCGTTATTTTCAGCGGTGAGAGAAAAGGCGGGAATCGGGGCGGTCGTGTACGGGGATTCGCATTCGCGGAGAGTGACCGGCGCCACTGCCCGCGAATGCGAATCCGCTACCGGAAGTCCCGTCGGCGGGGTGGCTCAGTGCACCTCGGCTGGCTCCGGGTAAACCGTCGGGAAGTGCGGCAACACGTTCTCCGCGATCTCCTGCAGCACCTCCGGCGCTGGCCGGTGGCCGTACTTCAGGTTCAGTGCCACGTGGTTGACGCCGATGTCGCGCAATTGCCCCAAGTGGTCGAGCAGGTGCCGCCAGCCGGACCTGAAGCCGAGGTGGATCGGCTTGGGCCCGGCGGCCGCGTCGGACTCCAGGTCGATGTAGAGCGATTGGGCGAACGGCTTCCACCTCGGGGTGGCCTGCTGCCAGGACGTGGTGATCATGCGCTGCTGGACCAGCGGTCGCGGGTACATCAGCCAGCCGTCGCCGTGTTCGGCGATCCAGCTGATCTCCTGGCGGCTGTTGCCGGTGATCAGCATCGGCACCCGCCGCCCGACCGGCTTGGGCAGCAGGTCGGTGCCGCGCAGGGTGCCGTAGACCGAGTCGACGTCGGGGAAGTCCTCGGCCCACAGCCTGCGGATGACCTCGACCGACGAGCGGAACAGGGCGCCGCTGTGGTCGCGGTTGAGCCCGTAGGCGGGGAACTCCACGCCGCGGTCGCCGGTGGCCGCGCCGATGACCAGCCTGCCGCCGCTGAGCTGGTCGAGCGAGGCCGCCGCCTTGGCGACGTCGATCGGGTTGCGCAGCGGCAGCACCGTGGAGCCGGTGGCCAGCGCGATGCGGGAGGTGCGGGCGGCGATGGTGGCCAGCCACACCCAGGTGTCGAACAGCTGGCCGCCGTCGCCGAAGGACAGGTCGAGCAGGGGGACGTCGCGCGCCCAGAGCGCGGCGAACCCGCGCTGGTCGGCGAGCACCGACTGCTCGAGCTGCTCGGCGACCTCCAGCCTGGGCACGGCGCCCGCGTAGGACTCCAGCGGGTACATCAGCCCCAGCGTCAGCTCCCCCTGGCGGAACATGGTGTTCCAGCCGGGTCGGTCGCCGAACGTGTACGTCATGAGCGCTCTCCTCGCCGAATACTTGACCTCCAGGTCTAAAACAGTCTACCGTTCCCGGCCATGGGGAGACCTCGCAAGTTCGATCCGGAGCAGGCGGTGGCCCAGGCCGCCGAGGCGTTCCGGGCGGGCGGCTACGGCGAGACCTCCCCGCAGGACCTGGCCGACAGCATCGGCATCGGCAAGGGCAGCCTGTACAACACCTTCGGCAGCAAGCACGAGCTGTTCCTGCGCAGCCTGGAGCACTACGCCGACGTGTCGCTGCACGACCTGCGGGCCGTGCTCGACACCGACGAGCCGATCCGCGACCGGATCAGGGCGCTGCTCACCGGGTTCGTCGACGCCGACCTGGCCGACCCGGACCGGTGCGGCTGCCTGGTGGTCAACAGCGCGGTGGAGATCGGCCCGCACGACGAGGACGCCGCCAGGGTGCTGGGCCGCTCGTTCGACTCCAGCCAGGCGGTGCTGCACGCCGCGTTCATCGCCGCCCAGCAGGCGGGCGAGATCGCGGCGGAGAAGGACCCGAAGGCGTTGGCGTGCTTGATGCAGAGCACGATGATCGGGCTGCGGGTGCTGGCCAAGGCCAGGGTGGACCGCTCCCGGTTCGACGCGGCGATCGACGCGGCCGTCATGGCCATCTGAGCACTCCGGCACGACCATCGGGGCGGCTGGCCGTGCCGGAGTTTTGTACCTCAAGTTCAAAAAAGTTGTCCGTCCGATCCCTGTTGTTCAACCTGGAGTGGGGAAGAAGCATGACTGCGTCACAGGAAGCGACGCCGCAGGAGACGCCGCCGCCGGTGGTGGACCCGAAGGCCGAGGTCACGACCAGCACCACCGGCACCAGCGGCGAGAAGTGGACCGGCAAGCTCTGGGCCACGCTGATCGTGCTGTGCAGCGCGATGTTCCTCGACGCGCTCGACAACGCCATGGTCGGCATCGCGGTGCCGCCCATCCAGCAGGAACTGGGCATGTCCACCTCCTCGGTGCAGTGGGTGGTCAGCGCCTACGTGCTCGGCTTCGGCGGGTTCCTGCTGCTCGGCGGCCGGATGGCCGACCTGGTCGGGCGGCGCAAGGTGTTCCTGGTCGCGGTCACCATCTTCGGCCTCGCCTCGCTGATCGGCGGCCTGGCCACCGACGGCTTCCTGGTCATCGCGGCCCGGTTCGTCATGGGCGTCGCCGCGGCGTTCACCGCGCCCGCCGGTCTGGCGATCATCCTGACCCAGTTCCCCGAGGGCGCCCCGCGCAACAAGGCCGTCGCCATCTACACCGCTTGCGGCGCGTTCGGCTTCTCCCTCGGCCTGGTCGCCGGTGGTCTGCTCACCGAGATCGGCTGGCGCTGGACCTTCCTGCTGCCGGTGCCGATCGCGCTGGCCATCCTGGTCGGCGGCGCCCTCCTGGTCCGCAAGGACGAGCCCGCCACCGGCAAGCGCCACTACGACATCCCCGGCGCCATCAGCGTGACCGGCGCGATGCTGCTGCTGGTGTTCACCATCGTGCGCGCCCCCGAGGTCGGCTGGGCCTCTGCCCAGACCCTGCTGCAGTTCGCGGGCGTCATCGTGCTGGTCGTGGCGTTCGTGCTGATCGAGCGCAGCACCGCCAACCCGCTGATCCGGCTGGGCTTCCTGCGCAACGGCGGCCTGATCGGCGCGGCGCTGACCGCGGCGGCCATCCTGGGCACCTACATGAGCTTCCAGTTCATCGGCTCGCTGTACCTGCAGGACAGCCGGGGCTGGTCGCCGCTGGAGATGGCGCTGGCCTTCCTGCCCTGCGGCATCCTGATCGCCATCATCGCCCCGCGCGCCGGTGGCCTGCTCGGCAAGTTCGGCCCGAAGTGGATGATGTTCGCCGGCTTCGTCGCCTACACCCTGGCCTACGTCTCCTTCCTGCGCATCGACGTCGACTCCAGCTACGCGGCGGTGCTGCTGCCGACCATGCTGCTGATCGGCGTGGCCTTCCCGCTGTCGTTCACCGGCTCCTACGTGCAGGCCACCAGCGGTGTCGCCGACTCGGAGCAGGGCCTGGCCGCAGGTGTGCTGCAGACCGGTTACCAGGTCGGCGCGGCGTTGCTGCTGGCCGTGGTCACCGCGACCATGGCGGTGGGCACCGGTGGCGCGGGTGCCACCAACACCATCGAGAGCTACCACAACGGCATGTACGTGATCACCGCCGTCTCGGCGCTGACGCTGCTGGCCACCCTGGTGTCGGCGCTGCGCAAGAAGCGCGTCGCCGCCTAGCCAGACACCCCACGACCGCGGGGCGCGCCAGCAGGCGCGCCCCGCGCTTGTGAGCACCGATGACCGTTTCGTCCCGCTTGCCCAGCAAGGAGGTTCCCATGTCCGAGCGGTCGGTCCTCGACGGCGGGCCAGCTCCCCAGCTGGACGCGCAGTGCCTCGGCGAACTGCTGCCCAGGGCGGCGGCCCGCTCGATCGAGCCGTCGATCCACCTGATCGCCGCCGACGGCGCGCAGACCCGGCTCTCCTACGCCGACCTGCTCGACGCCGCCGCGCGGGTGCTGGGCGGGTTGCGCCAGGCGGGTGTGCGGGTGGGTGAGCGGGTGGTGGTCCACCAGGCCGACAACCAGGACCTGCTGGTCGCGTTCTGGGCCTGCGTGCTCGGCGGTTTCGTCGCCGTGCCCGCGGTGGCGGTCCCGAGCGGGCCCGGGTACCGGTGGCTGGTGGCCGACGAGCCGCTGCCGCGCGGGCCGCGCTGGGTCGGTCCGGTGGCGCGGTTGCTGGCGCACGCGCCCGACAAGGACTGGGTGCAGACCGAACTCGACGACGTCGTCCTGCTCACCACCACGGCGGGCAGTTCCGGACCGGTCAAGACCGTGGCGCTGACCAACCGCGCGGTGCTGAGCCGCTCGGCGGCCACCATCGAGGACAACGACCTCGACGAGCACGAGGTCACCTTCAACTCCATGCCGCTCGACCACGTCGGCGGGCTGGTCATGTTCCACCTGCGGGACGTGCAGTTGGCCTGCGCCCAGGTGCACGCGCACCGGCTGTGGATCACCGGTGACCCGGCGCGCTGGCTCGACATCGCCGACCGCTTCGGCGTGACCGTCGCCTGGGGCACGACCTCGGCGCTGGAGGCGATCGCGGCGCGGGCGGACTCGGGCACCTGGGACCTGTCCGGGCTGCGGTACGTGATGAACGGCGGCGAACCCGTGCTGGCGGCGACGATCCGCCGGTTCACCGCCGCGTTGGCGCCCTTCGGCCTGCCCGCCACAGCGGTGCGGCCCGGCTGGGGCATGTCCGAGACCGCCGCAGGCGTCATCGATCACCGCGTGGACCCGGCTCGGGTCACCGACCCGGTGCCGGTGGGCACACCGCACGCGGGCATCGCCGTGCGGGTCGTCGACGAGGACGGCGCCGTCGTCCCCGTTGGTGCGCAAGGGCGGATGCAGATCCGTGGCGACTCGGTCACCCCCGGTTACACCGACGGCACCGCGTCGCCGTTCACCGAGGACGGTTGGCTCGACACCGGCGACCTCGCCGTGGTGCGCGACGGGGCGCTCACCATCACCGGCACCACCGCGGGCGCGCTGACCGTCGACGGCGCGGTCCACCACGCGAGCGCGATCGAGGCGACCGTGTCCGAACTCCCCGGCGCCCGCAAGGGATCCGTCGGCGCCACCGTCGGCGACGACGGACTTGTCCTGTTCCTGGAAGGGAATCCGGACGAAGCGGCGGTGCGCGCCGCGGTGCTGGCCGCGCACGGCCTCACCCCGGCCAGACTGGTCCTGTTGGCCGACGGGGAGTTCCCCAAGACCCGTACCGGAAAGCCGCGCCGCGCGGCACTGCGGGAACTGACCTCCACAAGCGACAGTCTGTCATCAACACACCCCCACTGAATGAGGAGAATCGTGTACGTCACCACGGAGCAGGCCCTCGGCGCCGACACCGCGTCCGCACTGCGGGAACTGGTCGACCGCCAGGAGATCGTCGACACCCTGCACCGCTTCGCCTTCGGCCGCGACCTGCACGACCGCGCGCTGTTCGAGTCCGCGTTCACCGCCGACGCCGAGTTCGACTTCCGGCCCGCCGCCACCAAGTGCGGGCTCGAGGTGCCGCTGTTCGAGGGCATCGAGATGATCGCGGCCATCGTCCTCGACCCGCGCCTGCACACCACCCACAGCGTCACCAACACCCGGGTGAGCGTCGACGGCGACACCGCCAGCCTCTCGGCGATCGTCGAGGCCCAGCACCTGCCCGCCGACGACCACAGCAGGCACGCCCTGCTCAAGAACCTCTACGCCGCCACCCTCGTGCGCGACGGCCAGCGCTGGCGCATCAAGCACGTCCGCATCGACAACGTCTGGTACACCGGCGACCCCCAGGTCATCGTCGGCGGCTAGTAACACTCCCTCCCGCCACCCGCCCCCACATCCCCACCCGGCATCGCCCCCGGCCTGGCAGGGAACCTCACCAGCCCGCCCCACCGAGCCAGCCCACCCCACTGCTCGATGGGGCGGACTTGGTTTGCGTGGGGTGGCGTCGTCCGTAGCGTTGTGCGCTGCAGGGCCATGCTCTTCGGCCCCAGCTTTGCGGTCCTGCCACGGGCGGCGCAGGGGGCCCCGCGCAAACCAAGTTCGCCCCATCGAGCACACCCCACCCACCACGAACCGACCCCGCCAACCCGGCCCACCGAGTCAACCCCGCCAGCCCAGCACCGCTCCCAGGAACCCTCGGTGCCAGATGCTCGATGGGGCGGACCTGTTTTGCGTGGGGTGGTGCTGTCCGTAGCGTTGTGCGCGGACAGGGCCACGCTTTTCGGCCCCAGCTTTGCGGTCCTGCCACGGGCGGCGCAGGGGCCCCGCGCAAAACAGGTTCGCCCCATCGAGCCCACCGCACCACCACGGACCGGCCCCGATGGCGCAGCCGAGGCGGCCATCAAACGACCAACGGCCCCGGGATGTTCATCCCGGGGCCGTTGCGCTGTCAGGAACCTACTGCACGATCCCCAGGCTGAACGGGTTCTGCGGGGTGCCGCCGAGCAGGTGGGCGCCGACCGACTGCAGGACCTGGTCCTGGGCGATCACGTGCTGGCGCATGGTCTGGGTGTCGCGCAGCCAGCGGTCCATCGGGGACGGCTTGTAGATGGCGGTGGTGGCGACCAGGTCGCAGAGCTTGGCGACGATGTCGCGGGCGACGCGGAAGGAGTTGGTGCGGGCCAGGACCGTGGCCACGCGCTGGTCGGGGGTGAGCTCGATGCCCGCGTTGAGCAGCTCCCACTGGGTGCGCAGGGAACCGTAGACCTGCTCGCGGACCGCGCCGAGCTCCATCTCCGCCTCGGCGATGGTGTACTGGATGCGGTAGATCTCCGCCCACGGCACGCCGCTCATCCGGTCGGTGCGGTTGACCGCGAGGTCGCGGACGAAGTCGAGGGCGGCGCGGGCGACGCCGAGCGGGACGCCGGGCATGTTGCGCAGGATGGCGTCGGGGGTGGCGTTGGGGCCCGACACCGTGGCGGTGGCGAAGCTGAACGAGTGCGCCTCGGGGACGAACAGGTCGACCGCTTCGTAGTCGCGGCTGCCGCTGCCCGCCAGGCCGGTGGTGAACCAGGTGTCGTGCACGACGAACTGGTCGCGCCTGGCGATGAAGATGCGCCAGTGCATGGGCTGGCCGGTGGGGCTGGCCTCCGGCTCGCCGTCGGTGTGCACGAACGCGCCCGCCACCACGTAGTCGGCGTGGGTGATGCCGCTGCCGAAGCCCCAGCGGCCGTTGAGCCGGAACCCGCCTGCCACCCGGTCGGCGCGGCCGATCGGCAGGATCAGGCCCGCGGTGACCGTGTCGTGGTCGGTGAACAGCTCCGCGGAGACCTCCTCGCCGAGGAACTGCGCGTACAGCGGGGTGTCCATGCCGATCATGGCGCACCAGGCGGCGGAGGTGTCGCCGGTGGCCAGGGTCTCGATGAACTGGGTCTGCTCCATCGGGTTGAGCTCGGGGCCGCCCTTGTCCTTGGGCAGTGCGACGCGGAAGGCGCCGGTCGAGCGCAGCAGCTCGACCACGTCGGCGGGCAACGAGCGCTCGCGCTCGATGTCCACGGACCGCTCGCGCAGCAGCGGCACGGCGGCCTTGGCCCTGGCGAGCACGTCCTGCGCGGTGAGCGGCGCGGTGGTCTCTACGGTGTCGACAACGGTCATTGCGTGCCCTTCCTGGCCTAGAGGTAGCGACCGGGCGCGATGACCCCGGTCGGGTCGAGGGAGTCCTTGAGCCGCCTGGCGAACGCCCTGGCGCTCGGTCGGCCCCCGACCCGGTCGATCCACCCGTGGTGGTCGACGTCGAGCCGGTAGGGCAGGAAGCCCTGCTCGGAGAACAGTTCGTACAACCGGTCCAGCGCGCGGTGCGCCGCTTGGGCGTCCGCCCGGTCGAACTTCATGGCGACGACGAGGTCCACCAGGTCGGCGCCGAGCACGTTGCCGGTGCCGCCCGCGAGGATCCCGGTGTCGGCGTGCACCTGGCCGAGCAGCTCCTCGGCCTTGACGACAGCCTCGGCGGTGAACGGCAGCAGGGGCAGGAAGAACAGGAAGCCCATGGCCGAGTCGAGCTTGTCGGCTGGCATCCCCATCTTCTGCTCGAAGACCCGGTCGGTGACGTCGGGGTCGCCGAGGTAGGAGCGCTCGACGAGGCTGGTGACCTCGTGGTGCTGGGCGGCCGGGTCGGTGGCGTCGGTGGTCGACACCTCGGTGAACACCCCGGAGCGGGTGGCCTCGTCGGCGAGGATCGCGCTCAGCGCGGCGACCGAGGCCTCGGTGCCGTCGACCGGGATGTGCAGCAGGAACTGGCCGGGGGCGCTGCCGTAGCCGCGCGCGGCGGTCGGGTTGTAGAACTTCGGCACCCCGGAGGCCAGCCCCTGGGCGACCCAGCGGCGCAGCAGCGCCGTCGCCGCGCCGAGGTTGTCCGGGGTGAAGTTGAGCCGCACCACGCGCAGCGCCTCCGGCCTGGGCAGCAGCCGGATGGTGGCGCCGGTGACCACGCCCAGGTTGGACTGGACGAACAGCTGCACCAGCGACGGGCCGAGGGTGTGCGGGTAGACCGGGGTCGTGCGGTCGTCCTCCGGCCACCAACCGACGTGCACGACCTCGCCGTCGGGCAGCACGACCTCCAGGCCGACCAGGTCCTCGACCCGCTGGTGGCGCAGGCCGACACCGCGGTCGAGCGCGTTGCCGAGCACGCTGGAGTGCGCGGTGGAGACGGTGACGTTGACCATCCGCTCGGTGTCGGCGAGCAGTCCGGCGAGGTGCCCCTGGGTGACGCCCGGTTCGACGACCGCCCAGCCCGCGGCCACGTCGATGTCGCGAATGGCCTTCAGGTCCGACAGGTCGAGCGCGATCACGTTGTCGGTGGCGGGTTCCCGCGAGCCCAGGCCCCAATTGCGCCCGGTGCTGAAGGCGTGCACCGAGACCGCGCCGCCGCTGGCCGCGACCGCCGCGACGACCTCGCGGGCCTGCTCGGCGGTGGCGGGCTTGACCGAGGCGAGCACCTCGCGCTGGCGGAACAGGCCGGTGTTGTCGCCCAGTCCGCCCCGGGTGACCCGGTCTGCGCCGACGACCCCCTCGACGGCGGCCAGCACCGCGCCGGTGCCGGTGGTCTGCGATGTGGTCATCGGGTCCGAACCTCCCTGTCGAGCCGCGCGGCGCCGCCTGCGCCGACGGCGTGGTACTCCCCGTGCAGGAAAACCAGTGGTGGCCGCCGGTCCTGCGAGCCGGTGGCGAGCACGTCGCCGATGAGCAGCGTGTGGTCGCCGACCTCCACCGCCTGCCGCAGCCCGCACTCCAGCCAGCCGGGCCCGTCGAGGACCAGCGCGCCGGTGTGCTCACCGGCGACCGCGGACACCGTGGCCAGCGCGGCGCGCCGCTGCTCGCGGCCCGCGGCGAACGCCCTGGCCACGTCGGACGCCCCGATGTCCAAGATGGACAGTGCCCAGTGGCCGCTGACCAGCAGGTCGGTCAGGAAGACCGAGTCGCGGCGCAGGCACACCGACACCAGCGGCGGGTCGAGCGAGAGCGAGGTGAGCGAGTTGACCGTCACCGCGTCGTGCTCTGGTCCGTTCGGACCATCCACCCTGGTGGTCATCACGCACACCCCGGTGGCGAAGTTCCGCATGGCCACGCGCAAGTCAACGCCCACCGCAGGCTCCTTCTCGGACGAGTCTTGTTCGGTCGATGCCGTACCGGGGCCGCGCTCAGCGACCGTGCGGGCGGCCGGCGATCCCCATCACCGGCTCCTGCCCGTGCCCCGCTCAACCGATAGTATTCGGGTGGTTGCGCCTGCCGTCGTGCTTGCGCGCACGCTCTCTGCTCATTTCACGCACAGGACCAAGGGGTGCTCAGCCATGGCTGGCAAGGGGTTCGACACCGAGACCGGACTGGCCAAGGTGGCCGCGTTGGCGTCCACACAGGACTGGCTCGCGGTGCTGGTCACACAGCGCGCGAGCGGTGAACCGGCCACCTCGGTGGTCAACGTGGGACTGGTGGACCACCCGGTGACCGGTGAGCGCGTCCTCGCGCTCGTCTCGCGCGGCGGCACCACCAAACTGCGCAACCTGCGCAGCACGCCGAAAGCGACGCTCGTCTTCCGCGCGGGCTGGGACTGGATCTCGGTGACCGGCGAGGTGGAGATCGCCGGACCCGATGACGCGCACGAGGGCGTGTCCGCCGAACGGCTGCCGTCGTTGCTGCGGGAGATCTACACCGCCGCGGGCGGGCAGCACGACGACTTCGAGGTCTACGACCGGGAGATGGCCGCCGACCGGCGCGCCGCGGTGTTCGTCCGCCCGGGCCGGTTCACCAGCAACCCGACCCCGCACGACCGCGAGGACTAAAACCGAACCGCGGTCCCGCCGCGCCAGCGGCGCGGCGGGACCGCGGCCATCAGCACTGAAATCCTTTTGCCACAACAAACCTCCCGCAGTGGCAATGGAGCATTGGCCCTGACGGCTCAGCGCCACCCGGGGACAGCGCGGCCGATCGGGGTGAGCGTCGCGCAGTCCCCGCCGGTGCGGCGGTACTCCCTTGGCGAGACCCCGTACTTCATCCGGAACAGCCTGCTCACCTGCGAGGCGTCCACCAGGCCCCAGCGCTCGGCGATGGCCGAGACGGTGAGGTGGTCGTAGCGGGGGTTGACCAGGTCGGTGCGCAGCCGCTCGAGGCGCTGGTCGCGGATCCAGCGGGCCGGGCTCGAGCCCTGCTCGGCGAACAGGACCTGCAGGTAGCGCAGGGAGATGTTGTGCCTGCGGGCCAGCATGGCCGGGCTCAGCGAGCTGTCGCCCATGTGCTCCTGGGCGTAGCCGCAGATCCGCAGCACGAGCAGCTGGCGGGCGGCGGCGGGGTCGACCACCTCCGAGCACAGCCGCTCGGCGAACAGCGTGGTGATCATGCCGCCGACGGTGGTGCCCAGCGGTTCGCGGGCCGCCTCGTCGAGTTCGGCCAGGTGGTAGCCCAGTGCGGCGAAGGTGTGGCTGGCCAGCGCGCCGACCCCGGTCTTGCCGTTCCACGGCGCGGCGGTGATGGAGCTGGTCTTCTGCGGGGTGACCCCCAGCGCCCGGTGCGGGGCGCGCACCCCGACCATGGTGAACGGCTGCGGCATGGCCAGCGTGTAGGGCCTGCTGCTGTCGAAGGCGACCAGGTCGCCGGTGCGCACGGTGATGTCGGTGCCGTCCTGGCACAGCCGCGCGGTGCCGTTGAGCAGGGTGACCACGTAGACGTGGCCGCCCTCGTTGCTGGCCACGCGGTCGTGGCGGACCACCGCGTGCGGGTCGGCGGTGATCCGCGAGACGCGCAGGGTGCCGAACACCCTGGTGGCGATGGTGCCGCTGCCGAAGCGGTCCCGGTCGCCGACGACCTGCAGCGTGCCGCACACCCGGCGGACCTCGTCACCCCACAGGTCGAACGCGCGCGCCGGTTCGACGACCGGCGTCGTGGCAACCACCGCGACGGACGCACTGGTCACTGCGGGACCCCCCGGGATCTTCTGTCGGACCATGGCCGGGCAAACTCCGCACGCGAGCGTACCGGAGCTGACTAACCAGGTGAGCTGGTTTTGGGAATCACCCAAAACCGTACAGCCAGATGCATCACAATCTGATCACTGTCGGTATACAGGGGGTCACTTATCGTCCATCAGGGGTTCGGCTGCGCTAATTCGCAACTGACCGCGCGCGCGATCGCTAACTAGACCCGAACACCGACGGTAATGTAAGGCCGAACAGTGCGACAACGATGCTCTTTTTGCGCGCACTGATTACGCCGGCTTGGCGTTTGACACCTCCGGGGGTTCGGATATCAAAGGGGGAGCATGTCGTCCTTATCCAGAATTGGCGTGGTCGGCGGCGGGGCGTCCGCGGTGTGCCTGCTCGACGCGATCGCGGCGGACACCGACCTGGCACCTGGCACGATCACCGTGTTCGAGCCGTCCAAGCACCTGTGGCGGGGTAGGCCGTACCAGCCGGACCTGGACGTGGTCCGGGTCAACGCGACACCAGAGGACATGTCGGTGCGCGCGGGTGACGATCACCACATGTTCGAGTGGCTGGCCGGTCGAGACCTGTTCACCGGTTCACGTTCGGTCTATACCGACCCCCTCTCGGGGGCGCAGTTCGTCCCCCGCGCGGTCTACGGGGATTACCTCGAACAGTCGGCTCGCGCTGCGCTCTTGGCACTAGTGCGCAAGGGCTGGCACGTGGAATTGGTTCGCAACCGGGTCGAACGGGCCCAGCCCGGCGCCGACGGGCTCACCATGTGGACCGACCGGGGGGTGCGCCACGAAGTCGACTACGCTGTGTTGAGCGTGGGCGCGGGCCGCCCGGCGGACCTGTACGCGCTTTCCGGACACGCCGGATTCATCGGCGAACCATATCCGGTGCGCGACTCGTTGAGCGGTATCGCACCCGACGCCGACGTCGCGGTGATCGGTGCCGGGTTGACCGCGGTCGACGTGGTGCTGGCACTGGCCGCGCGCGGGCACCAGGGCAAGATCCGGGTGTACTCCCGGCGCAACGTGCTCCCCGCGGTGCGCCAGCGCCCGGTGCACCACGTGCTGCGGCACTTCACCCCGGCCCGGTTCCGAGCGCTGGCCGCGGGCGGCGAGCGGCTGACCGTGGCCGACCTGATCGCGGTGATGGCCGCGGAACTGGCCGAGGTTGGCGAGGACATCGCCACCGTGCGCCGGGAACTGGAGTCGGTGCGCGCGGAGGACCCGGTGCAGCGACTGCGCAGGCAACTGGCCGAGGTGGACTCGCCGAGCGTGGCGATGCGGATCGTGCAGCAGGCGGTTCCCGAGGCGGGGCCCGACATCTGGCCGCTGCTGACCGAACAGGACAAGAGCCTCGTGCTCGCCGAGCACGACCGCGCGCTGATGAGCCTGTGCTGCCCGATGCCGCCGAGCAACGCCGCGGCGCTGCTGCGGCTGATCGACTCCGGCCAGGTGGAACTGGTCAGCGGGCTGGTGGGAATCGAGCCGACCGGACACGGCTTCCGACTCTCCACCGCCCGCGGCGACCACGCCGAGGAGCACCGCGCCGACGTCGTGGTCAACGGGGTGAACGCGCGGCTGCGCAAGCTCTCCGAGAAGGCCACCCCGCTGTTCAGCTCGCTGGTCTCCTCCGGGGTGGCGCAGCCGCACCCGCGTGGCGGGCTGCACGTGGAGCGGGCCACCAGCAGGCTGACCGTGGACGGCAAGCCCAACCCCAGGCTCTACGGCCTCGGCGACCCGACGCTGGGCAGCCTGTTCTTCACCTTCGGCGTTCAGTCCCTCGTGGACCGAGCGGTGGACATCGTCGCGGCGATCCGCGAGCACAGCACCGCGACCGCGGTGCGCACCGATGACGAGCTACTGCCAGCCTGACCCAGGAAGCGAGGACCACCCGATGTCCACTGTGGAGCAAGCGAAGCCGGGCTACCTGGCCGACACGCACACCGGTCTGCCCATGCCGGCCGCGGAGGTCTTCACCGACCCAGCCGCTGAACGCAAGCAGCGCAAGCAGCGCTTAGCCGCGGCACTGCGCCTGTTCGGCAAGTACGGGTTCGGCGAGGGGATCTCCGGGCACATCTCGGTGCGCGACCCCGAGCACCCGAACCTATTCTGGGTCAACCCGTTCGGCGTGTCGTTCAAGCTGGTGAAGGTCAGCGACCTGATCCTGGTCGACAGCGAGGGCACCGTGGTGCAGGGCAAGCACCCGGTCAACCCGAGCGCGTTCGTCATCCACTCGGCGATCCACGACCTCGGCCCGCACGCCGAGGCGGCCGCGCACGCGCACACCGCGCACTCGCGGGCGCTGGGCGCGCTGGGGCGGCTGCTGGAGCCCTACGACCAGGAGTCGGCCGCGTTCTACCAGGACCAGGTGCTCTACGACGACTACCGCGGTCCCTCGATCGCGGTCGAGCAGGGCCGCGACATCGCCGAGAAGCTGGGCGACAACCGGGCGATCCTGCTGCGCCACCACGGTTTGATCACCGTTGGCGGGTCGCTGGAGGAGGCGGTGCACTGGTTCTTCACCTTCGACAGCTGCGCCGAGGTGCAACTGCTGGCCCTGTCCGCCGGTGACCCCAAGCCGATGGCCCACGAGCAGGCCGTCGCGGCCAAGGACGGCTTCGGCGACCCGCAGTTGGGCTGGTTCAGCTTCCAGCTGCTCTACGACGAGATCGTGGCCGAGCAGCCCGATTTCCTCGACGAGTAGCACCACCCCACGGCCCACCGCGAAGGGACGCCGCCCGCCTGCGGCGTCCCCCGGTGGGGGTGTCGGACCTACCCCGGCTCCGGCACCCCCACCGGCGGTGGGCTCTTGCGCAACATCCCCAGGGTCAACCCGGTCGCCCGCTTGAACAGGTACTCCGCTCGTTCGTAGGACAACCGCCCCCGCCCCGTCACCGGGCACAGATCCCCCTCCCCCGGTACGCGCCCCGGCCCGGGGCGGCGGTCGGCCAGGAACAGCGGACCGCGGTCACGTCCGCGCAGCAGCAGCGGCAGCAGGCGTGCTGTCCCTTCCCGCCAGGTCACCCCGTCGACGGCGCGGCGGCCCGAGAAGTCCAGGTGCTCCACGTCGAGGTCGAGTACCGCGCGCACCGGAGCCCGCGACTCGCGGAGCAACGTCCACAACAGACGCTCGCGCAGCGGGGCATCGTCTCCCCAGGGTTGACCGACAACCGGGGCCACGACACTCCGCGACTCGACCTTTCTGTCCACAGTGGCCGCTAAGTCCGCGATCCCGGCCCACGCGCAGAAAGAGCGGATGGCCGACCGGTGGCGATTCCACGTCCTGGCCGAGGCACTGCCCCACACCGAGGCGAACACCGCACCAACGTCCTCTGTGGTCACCGAAGTCAGCGGTGTCCGGTCGCCGACGGCCCTGCGGAGGCGGCCGAGTGTCTGGGCGTAGGAACGGGCCGTGGACGGGTCGAACCCGGCGAGGAATTCCGTTGCCAGCTCGGCGATCGCGCGACCGACGGGGGTGGCGGCCTCGTCGGCGCGTCGGCGCAGGAATGCGCGTTCAGCGGCGTTGTCGGTGAGCGTGGCGGCGCGTTCGAACTCGCGACGAGCCTCCTCGCCCCGCCCCAGGCGCAGCAGCAGGTCACCTCGGGTGCTGGGCAGCAGGTGGTAGTCACGCAGGTCGGTGATGGCGTCGACCAGTTCCAGGCCTGCCTCGGGGCCACGGGCCATGCCGATGGCGACCGCGCGGTTGAGCTGGACCACCGGGGTGGGCAGCAGGTGGGCGAGGGCGTCGTAGAGCGAAGCGATCTGCGCCCAGTCCGTGTCCTCGGCCGTGCGGGCCCCCGCGTGGCAGGCCGCGATCGCCGCTTGCAGCACGTACGGCCCGGCGGGCCCGGCGCTGCGCGCCTTCAGCAGGGCCGTGAACCCGCGGCGGATCAGCAGCGGGTCCCACCGACCGCGGTTCTGCTCGTGCAGCCGGACCGGCTCGCCGTCGGGACCGGTACGCGCGGCGGCGCGGGACGCCTGGAGTTCCATCAGCGCGACCAGGCCGTGCACCTCGGGGTCGCCGGGGACCAACTCGGCGAGCAACCGACCCAGCCGCAACGCCTCGAGGCACAGGCCGGGCCGCAGCAGGTCGTCACCCGAGGTCGCGGAGTAGCCCTCGTTGAACACCAGGTAGATCACCTCTTGCACCGAGCTGAGCTGCCCCGGGGAGCTCAGCGGGTGCCCGGCCAGGGTCCGCTTGGCCCTGGCGACGCGCTCGGCGATGGTCGGGGTGTCGACCAGGAACGCCCTGGCGATCTCCTCGGTGGTCAGCCCGCACACCAGCTTGAGGGTCAGCGCGACCCGCTCGGCGGTGGACAGGGCCGGGTGGCAGGCCAGGAAGACCAACCGGAGCACGTCATCCGGTTGATCGTCCTCTATGGACTCGACGGCCTCCGGCGCCGCGTCCCGCTCGCGGCGCACCCGGCGGAGGTGGTCGACCGCGCGCCGCTTGGCCACCGCGGTCAACCACGCCGCCGGGTTGTCCGGGACCCCGTCGCGCGGCCACTGCCGCAGCGCGCTGACCAGCGCTTCCTGCGCCAGCTCCTCGGCCAGCCCGACGTCGCCGACCATCCTGGTCAGCGCGCCGACCACCCGCGCCGCCTCGGCCTTCCAGACGGCGTCGAGGGTCCGGTTGACGTCGGGTGCCCTGGCCACGGGACTAGAAGACCCGCTGCATGACGCTCTCGCCGTCGCCGACGATCCGGCGGAACCGCTTGGCCAGCTCCACCGCCTCCTCCTCGGAGCGGACCTCGACCAGCGCGAACCCGGCCACCGCCTCCTTGGCCTCGGCGAACGGGCCGTCGGTCACGGTGATCTCGTCGCCGACCGAGGACACCCGGATGCCCGTCGGCGCCAGCCCCCCGGTCGCCAGCAGCACACCGGCCGCGGTCAGCTCCTCGACGAACGCGCCCATCTCCCGGTAGAGGCGCTCGTCCGGGGCGTCGCCGCCCGCCTTGCTCATCATCAGGTACCGCATGCCGTTCTCCAGTCCTCGGTCGGCCTTCTGCCTACACCCACCCGTCGTCCAGGTCCATGTGACAGGGAACGCACCGCTGAGCTGCGAGAACCCGGTCGCGGGGGTGATGAGGGGTCGTCACCTCCTCGGGTGGAGTCCCGGGGATGACCACCACCGGGCAGGCGAGTGTGGTCCCCTGTGTGGGCGGACCCGCTCGGTCGAGCCCCGGGGTGTCACCCGCACCGCGCGTCACGGTGTGAATGTCTCACTCTCTCGGGTGATGTCGCCTGCCGCGCGCGCGGGCGTGGCGCACGCTCGGGTGGTGAAAGCATCACCGGTCAAGCGGGTGCGCGGGCTGCAGTGGACCTGGATCCTGCTGCACGGGCTCGCCGTGGTGGTCGCCGCCTTGCTCCCCACCACCGGGGCCCGGGTCGCGCTGGTGGTCGCGCTGATCGGCGTGGACGTGCTGGCGATCATGGCCAAAGACCGGGATTGGCGCGGACCGTGGGGCCCGCTGCTGCTCACCCAGGTGCTGGCCACCGCGGCGTGGGCGCTCGACGACGCCCTGCTGACCCCGGCCGCAGTACCCGCACTGGGCGCGGTGGCACTGCTCGCCGCGATGCGCGGGCGGCCGGGCGCGCTGCCGGTCCTCGACGCCTGCGTGGTGGCGGTGGCGGCGGGCGCTCTCGTGTGGACGGTGCCCGGTGGTGGGCCCGCGTTGCCGTTGTGGCTGTGGGTCCCGGTGTTCGCGGGGATGGCGGCGGGGTTCGCGCACTCGGGGTGGCGGGCGTCGACCTGGCTGCTGGCCTGGGCCGGTTCCTGGTTGCTGTACGCGGTGTTGCTGCGCGCGGGGCTGGGCGGTCAACTCGGGTGCGTGCTGCTCTCCGGCGCTGTGCTGGTGTCGGCGCGGTTGGAGTCGCGGCTGCGCAACCTGCGCCGGGCGTTCCGGTGGGCGAAAGAGATCACGCTGACCGTGTGCGTCGTGCTGCTGCCGGTGGTGCTGCTGCTGCGCGCCTCGCACGCGACCACCCGCGACATCGTGGTGATCGCGGGCGGCTCGCTGGTGGTGACCGCGCTGCTGTTGCTGCGGCTGTCGGTGTCGCACCGGGAGGTGCGCACGGATCCGGTGCTGCGCGCGGAACTGCGCAAGCGGCTGACCCAGCTGTGCGCGGGGTTCGTGCTGCTGGCCCTGCTGCCGGTGGTGTTGCTGGCGTACGTGTCGATCAGCGTCGCGACCGGCATGGCCACCGGCGAGATCGACCGCAGGCTCGCGCACAGCGCCGACGCGGTCGCCGCGGAACTGGACGACCGGTTGAGCGGGATCGGGGCGCTGGTCAACGCCTACGCGCAGCGGCCGAGCCTGCGCGCGGCCGAGTTCTCCTCGACGACAGCCGAGGCCGCGGTGGTGGAGGCGGTGCGGTCGCTGCAGGAGCAGCGGCCGCCGTTCCTGGCCGCGTGGGCGCTCGACGCCAAGGGCCGGTTGATCACCATGGCACCGACCACGTTGACCGTGCGGGGCACCGACTTCGCCGACCGCGACTACTTCCAGGGCGCGGTGCGCCAGGGCAGGCCGTACGTGTCCAACACCTTCGAGTCCGCGGTGCTTGGCCATCCCGAGGTCATCGCCATCTCGGCGCCGGTCACCGACGCGCGCGGCACCCTGCTGGGGGTGCTCGCGGTGAGCTACCCGGTCGGGCCGCTGACGGACCTGGTCGACCGGGTGGCCAACGCGCAGGACGTGGAGGTGGTGGTCGCCGACGCGCGCGGCAACGTCGTCGGCGAGGACGTCAGCGGGCCGGGGCTGACCTCGGCGCTCGGGTACGCGGGGGTCGAGGCGGGGCTGCGCGGGTTGAGCGGGTCGACCACCGACACCGTGGACGAGACCGACTACCAGAGCACCTACCGGCCAGCGCCCGCCCTCGGCTGGGCGGTGGTGGCGCGGATCGACGCGACGCAGGCGTACGCGGGCACAGCGGTGCTCACCAGCCGGATCATCGCGATCACCACGCTCATCGTGCAGGTGCTGCTCGGCGCGCTGGTGCTGGCCGCGCGCAACGAGCGGCGCAAGCGGTTGGCCGAGGTGCGGCTGGCGGCGCGCGGCGAGCAGGTGCGGGCGATCCTGCACGCGGCGGGCGACGCGTTCATCTCCATGCGCCCGGACGGCCGGGTGTCCTACTGGAACGGTCAGGCCGAGGTGATCTTCGGGTGGACCGCGGCCGAGGCGCTGGGGGTGCCGCTGGTGGACCTGGTGGTGCCCGACGACCACAAGGACGCCCACATGGCCGGGGTGCGCCGGGTCGTCGAAGGCGGCGCGCCGCACCTGCTCGGCGGCACCAGCCAGGTCGTTGCCCAGCGCCGGGACGGGTCGGAGTTCCCCGCTGAGCTGACCATGTGGCGCTCCGGCGACGGCGACGAACTGGTGTTCAGCGCGTTCGTCCGCGACATCACCGAGCGCAAGCAGTACGAGCGCGACCTCGCCGACGCCCGCGACCAGGCGCTGACCGCCTCGCGGATGAAGTCGGCGTTCGTGGCCAACATGAGCCACGAGATCCGCACCCCGATGAACGGGGTGCTCGGCCTGGCCACATTGCTGCTCGACACCGACCTCGACCAGCGCCAGCGCGACTACGTCTCCACCCTGCAGCGCTCGGCGGACGCGCTGCTGGAGGTGATCAGCGACATCCTGGACTTCTCCAAGATGGAGGCGGGCAAGCTGGAGATCGACCCGATCGACTTCGACCCGCGCGCGCTGGTCGAGGACGTGGTCAGCCTGCTGGCGCCGACCGCGCGCAAACCCGGCCTGGAGATCGCCGCCGTCGTGCACCCGGCCATCCCGCCCGCCCTGCACGGCGACGCGCACCGGATCCGGCAGGTGCTGATCAACCTGGTGTCCAACGCGATCAAGTTCACCCCGGCTGGCGAGGTCGTGGTGTGGGTGTCGATCCCGCCGCCGGACGCCGACGGGCGCCACCCGGTCACCTTCACCGTCACCGACACCGGGATCGGCGTGCCCGAGGACCGCCAGGAGCACCTGTTCGACGCGTTCACCCAGGTCGACGTGTCCACCACGCGGCGATACGGCGGCACCGGCCTCGGCCTGGCGATCTGCAGGCAGCTGGTGGACCTGATGGAGGGCAGCATCGGCATGCGCAGCGCCCCGGACAAGGGCAGCGCGTTCCACTTCACCCTCCCGCTGGCGCCCGCGACCGCCCCGCTGCCCTCGACCCGCCCCAGCGGCGCGGTCACCGGCGCGGCGATCCTGGTGGTCGACGACAACGCCACCAACCTGCAGATCGTGTCCCAGCTGCTGCGCACCTGGGGCGCCGAGGTGGCCACCGCGTCGACCGGTGCCGAGGCGATGGCGGTGCTGCGGGCGGCGACCGAGGCGGGCCAGCCGTTCGACGCGGCGCTGCTGGACATGCGGATGCCCGACCTGGACGGGATCCAGCTGGTCGCCAGGATCCAGGCCGACCACACCACCGGCTCGCCCCGGCTGGGGATCCTCACCTCCACCAACGACGCCGAGGAGGCGCGCCGCGTCCGGCGGATGGGGGTCGAGGCCTACCTGGCCAAACCGATCCGGGCCGCGGCGCTGCGGGACGCGCTTGGCCGGTTGCTCGCCGACGGACCCGTTGTGCCGCAGCAGGAGCCGCCCGCGGTGCGCGCGACCCCCGCCGAGGACCGGCCGACCGCCGGGCGGGTGCTGGTGGCCGAGGACAACGACATCAACCAGCAGGTGGTGGTGCAGATGTTGAGTACCCTGGGCTACAGCGCCGACATCGCGGAGAACGGCGAAGAGGCACTGAACATGGTCAGCACCGGCGACTACGACGTGGTGCTGATGGACTGCCAAATGCCCATCCTCGACGGCTACCAGGCCACCACCCAGATCCGGCAGCTGCCCGCGCCGCGCAACCAGGTCCCGGTGATCGCCCTGACCGCCTCGGCCCTGGCCTCCGACGAAAAGCGCTGCCGCGAGGTCGGCATGGACGACTTCCTGACCAAGCCCCTGCGACGAGAGCAGCTGGAAGCCGTGCTGCGCCGCAACGCCACCCCCTCGGCCCCGCAGCCGCGCCGCGAGACCGACCAGCTGTAGCGCTCACCAGGTGGGTCGCGATCATCCTCGTGAACACGGGGAGGTCGCGGTGGTGGTTGACCCTGAGGGCGCGGCATCGGTGGCCGAGTTCGCGGCGCTGCTGAGCCAGGCCCGCGACGAGGCGGGCAACCCGCCGCTGCGCGCCATAGCCGCCCGGATGGCCGCGACCACCGGCACGGAGATCGGCCCGTCGACGCTGGTCGCCCTGTTCCCCGGCGACCAGCCGCCCCGGCTGCCGACCGCCGACCAGCTCGACGGCCTGCTCTACGCCTTCGAGATCCCCGCCGCCGACCACTGGATCTGGTTCGACGTCCGCGCCCGCCTCACCACCCCCCGCCCGGTCGCCGCCGACCGCGCCACCGTCAGCCTGGCTGACTCCATCACCGCCGCGGGCGACCGCGCCGACAAGGTCCTGCGGGAGCTCACGCCGGAGCAGATCGCCGAGGTCGTCCCCTACATCCGGGTCAAGGCGTTCGCCAAGCGGCTGCCCGGCAAGAGGAAGCACGCCAAGCGCATCGCCAAGGTGCTCGGGCACTTCCCGCCCGCATTCGTGGCGAAGGTCCTGGCCCACTCGCAGCGCGACGCGGGTTGGTACCTCCTGCAGGTGGCCCTCCACTGGCGACCGGACTTCGCCATCGAGGTGCTCGCCCACTACCCGCGCCCGGACGACTTCGCCGACGAGGAGGACTACGCGGACCGGATCCTGCGCGGCTACATCGCATTGCGGGCCCGGCAGTTGCGCGCCGGGGCGGGGTGAGGTGGGGCAGGATCGGGCGGGTGCGACCTGACTTGGTGATCTTCGACTGCGACGGGGTGCTGGTGGACAGCGAGCCGATCGCGGTTCGGGCGAATGTGGCGGTGGGTGCCGACCTGGGGTGGGCGATCACCGAGGCGGAGGTGGTCGACCTGTTCGTCGGTCGGTCGGCGGTGTCGATCGCGGGGGTGATCGCGGGGCGGGTGGGGGCCTCGGCGGCCGTGGAGTGGGAGCGCCGGTTCGCGGAGTTGCACGGGGCGGCGCTCGCTTCCGAGCTGACGGCGGTGGCGGGGGTCGTGGAGGTTCTGGACGCGTTGGACGCGGCTGGGGTGCCGTATTGCGTGGCTTCCAGCGGGACCCACGAGAAGATGCGGGGGACGTTGGGGGTCACGGGGCTGTATCCGCGGTTCGCTGGGCGGATCTTCAGCGCTACCGAGGTGGCCGAGGGCAAGCCCGCGCCGGACCTGTTCCTGCACGCCGCGCGGCGGTTGGGCGGTGCGCGGGCCGTGGTGGTGGAGGACAGCCGGTACGGGGCGCGGGCGGCCCGGGCGGCGGGGATGCGCTGCTACGGGTACGCGGGAGGAGTGACGCCCGGCGAGTGGTTGGCGCAGGAGGGTGCGGTGGTGTTCGGGGACATGCGGGAGTTGACGGGCCTCTTGTTGTGACAGCGACCGGGGCGCCGCTCCCCCTCGGCGCGGCGCCCCGGTCGGGTCAGGCGGTCTCGCGGATCAGCTCGACCTCGAGTTCCAGGTCGATCTCCTTGGACACCAGGATCCCGCCTGCTTCGAGCACCATGTTCCAGGTCAGGCCCCAGTCCTCGCGGTTGATCCGGCCCTTGGCGGAGAACACCGCGCGGTCGTTGCCCCACGGGTCGCGCACGACGCCGAGGTGGTCGACCGCGAGCGACACCGGGTGGGTGACGCCCTTGATGGTGAGGTCGCCGTCGAGGACGCCGCCGGAGCCGGTCCAGGACACCGACGTCGAGGTGAAGGTGGCGCCGGGGTGCGCGGCGACGTCGAAGAAGTCGGCGGAGCGCAGGTGGTCGTCGCGGGTCTGGTCGCCGCTGGCCACGGAGGTCATGTCGATGGTGACGGTGACCGCGCTGTCCTCGGGCCGCTCGCCGACGGTGACCGCGCCCTCGACGCCGGTGAACCGGCCGCGGACCTTGGTGAGCATGAAGTGCCTGCCGACGAACCCGACCTCGGCGTGACCGGGGTCGATCCGCCACACGCCCGCCGCGGGCAGTTCGACGCCGCCGACGACGCGGGTGGCGCCCTGGTCGGCGCTCTCGGTGGGCAGACCGGCGTCGACCCAGTCGCGCTTGCCCGCGGCGTACTTGAGGACGTTGGTGTAGCCCAGTTCCGCGAGCCGGTCGGCGGCGATGCCGGAGTTGCCGCAGGTGTCGTCGGAGCAGTAGACGATGACCTCGGTGTCCTTGGTCGGGATCACCTCGGCGGCGCGGCCGTCCAGGTCGTCGAGCGGCAGGTTGAGCGCGCCGGGCAGGTGCGCCTGCGCGTAGTAGGAGGGCGGCAGCGCCTCCAGGACGACCGCTGAACCGGCGTCGATGCGCTGCTTGACCTCGTCGGTACCGATGACGCGAGCCATGGTCGGCCCCCTTCTCCAGAAATGTGCGTCTGCACGCACCTTAGCAAATATGTGCGGACGCACGCAATCGCCTACACTCGGCCCATGCGACTCCCCCTGCGCACCGACGACCTGGGCATCGAGGCGTGGCGGTCGGTGCTGCTGGCCTACAACGCGGCCCTGCGCGCGATCGAGGCCGAGCTCGACCGGGCGGGCAGCATCCCGCTCACCTGGTACGACGTCCTGCTCGAACTCCAGGCCGCCGAGGCCCCCGGGCTGCGCATGCGCGACCTGGCCGACCGGGTGGTGCTCAGCCGCACCCGGGTCAGCAGGCTGGTCGACGAGATGGCGGCGGCCGGGCTGGTGCGCAAGGAGACCGACGCCCAGGACCGGCGGGTGGTCTGGGCGGTGCTGACCGAGGACGGCAGGACCGCGTTCCGCACGACCGTGCCGATCTACCTCGGCGGCATCGAGAAGCACTTCGCCGCGCACCTGACCGACGAGGAGAAGCAGGTGACCGCGGCCGCGCTGCTCAAGGTCGCCCACGCGCACCGCTCGTCCACTGTGGATCCGCCACCTGGCCCTTGATCACCGGTCGCCGGTGGTATTGGATCGGCCGCACGGCTCGCTCGGCCGACGAGGGAGGGGTCACCCATGACCCAGGCGCGGTGGACCAACCCGTTCACCCCGTTCGCCACCGCGGCGTTACCCCTGGTCCAGCGGCCGGAACTGGCCGGGCTGGTCGCCGAGGTGGACCACTTCCTGGACGGGTTCACCCGGTTCACCACGGCGTTCCCCCGCGACCCGGCCCGGCTGGTGCTGGTCACGGGTCCGTCCGGGTGCGGGAAGTCGACGCTGGTGCAGCGGTGCGCCCGGTGGCTGCTCGACTCCTTCGACAACGTGCGGTGCGTGGACGTGTCGGAGGAACCGGCCGCGCTCACGGTGCGGGAGCGCATAGATGTCGTGTGCGGCCGTTTGGCTGACGAGGTCGGCCTTGCCCGCGACGCCCCTAGGCGCGTTTTCGACGAGCTCGTGTCGAAGCTGCCGGAAGACGCGCTGCTTGTGGTCCTCTTACCTCCCTTGGAACTATTGGCCGAATTGCGCTGGTACGCCGGGGCAGCGCCGCGGCAAGTGGTCCTGTTCACGGAGTCGTCCCACTTGCGCTCACCCGACGTCGACGCGGTGGTGTTGGCTCTCGGACCGCTGGCACCCGGTGATGTCAGCCGATTCGTCGAGGCACGGCTCGCGGGCGCACCTGCTGATGTACCCGCCCTGAGCCCGGCCGCGATCGACTGGATCGAGCAGCGCTGGTCGCCTATAGGCCTGTCAGCTGAAGCACTGCGGCAGTTGTTGTTCGAGGCCTACGAGGATGTCCGGCACAGGGGTGCGGGCGAGGTGGACTTGGACGGCATCATGGCAGGCAGGCTGCGGCGGTTGCTGGATCAGCCCTGACTCAGGTCTGGTCGCGATACCATCGGTGGTCTGGTACCACGAAGCGGCCGATGAAGGTCGCCTAGGGGGACGTTATGTCTCAGCAATCGGTGGCAGCGCCGCCCACGGGCGGTAGTCGCCTGCCGTTGGCCCTCTTGGGGATCACCGTCGTCTGCTGGGCTCTCGCGGACCTCATAGGCGTGGCGGGCGTGCACACCGCGGCCGGGTACCACCTGTTCGTCATGGCGTTGCTCGCCGTGGGGCTCTACGGGAGCACGCGCGGCATTGTGCTGTCGGAGCTGCGCGGCAACATCGGTGTCGTCGTGCTCGCGGTGACGGTGGGGGTGTTGGCCAAGACCGCGCTCATCGCCGGGGTGATGTACCTGGTCGATTCGCGGCCGGTGAGCCTCATCCTGGGGGTCGCCGTCGCGCAGATCGACCCGTTGTCGGTCGCCGCGACCATGAACAGGCGGATGTCCGAACGGGCGAAGGCGATCCTGTCCGCGTGGGCGGCGTTCGACGACCCGGTCACGGTGTTGCTCGTGGTCTACCTGTCCGCGTTCGCCCTGGGTACGCCCGGTGTGCTGTCGAGCGGGCTCGCGGACTTCGGCACCAGCCTGCTCTACAACGCCATCTTCGCCGTAGCCGCAGCAGCGCTGTGGACCCTCTATGTGCGGTACGGCAGGCCACGGATGTCTGGCCTATTGGCCTTCCTGGCGACACTAGTGGTCCTCGGGTTCGCCGTAGTGGCGGTGACGCAAGGGCTGATGTTGGGTGTTGCGTTGGCGGGCTTGGTAGTTAGGCCGTTCGAAGGACATGCTCGGGCCGAGGGCGTAGTAGAGAAGACGCTGACCGGAGCGTTGCTGTTGGCGGGAGTCGCGCTCGGCGTGGTGCTCGCGGGCGCTGTGGGGCAGGGGTCGTTGGGCTTGCTGCTCAAGGGGATGCTGCTGGGGCTAACGGCGTTCGTGGCGCAGATCGCGGTGGGGTCTCTTATCGCGTCTCGGTTGAGTCGGTACGACAGGTGGTGTCTGGCCCTAAGTCAGCAGAACGGCCTAACAGCCATCGTGCTGTCGTTGCTGCTGGAGACCAGCTTCCCCGGCACCGTCGCCGTAGTGGCTCCGGCGATCGTGGTGACTTACCTGTTGTTCACCGTCAGTCGGCACATCTTGGACCGGATCGACGATGCGCCCAAGACCCAGGAAAAGGTCCCGGTCAAGCGCTTGCGTCTCGCGGCCCTTCTTATGCCGCCTATCCCCTAGACCAGCGGTTGCGGTGCTCGGTCAAGAGTTCGGTAGCCGCTCTTAGGTCCTCGGCGGGCACTGGATCGGCGAGCCAACCTTGCACCTGTGCGCTGATTTGCTCGACGAAGCGGCGGCCTATAGGGGTCAGTGCGCCGCTGGCGAGCAGCACTTGGCTCGTCGACCACGTCGCTGCGCGCCACCTCGCGAACTCTTGGTTAGCGCGGGAACTCTCGGACACCTCTCGGCGTCGCCGCCAGAACGCGGCGATGGTGAGGTGCGCGTAGATGCCGTGCAGCAGTCCGGCGACGGGACGGGGATCGGTGCGCCACGGTGCGTAGAAGCGGCGGTCGTCGGCTGTATCGAACAACGGGAAGAGGTCCATCAGCACGGCGAGCTTGGCGTGGTGCAACTCGTGCGCCAGCGTCACCGCCACCAACTCGGCGTCGGCGCCCAACGAGAGGAACACGCACCCAAGCGCGTCGCCCACAGTCGCGCTCATCTCCCCCACGTCCGTGGGGTCCAATGGCGCCACAGCGGTGACCATCACCGCCAGTTCCTCGGCCAGCACCGGGTGATCGGCGGCGAGCAGGTCCCAGGCAGCGGTCACCCGCTCGGCCCAGAGGGCCAGGTCAGGTGCCTGCGACAGCCCGAGGCCGTCCGGCAGCAGCCCGGATGGCCAGCCACCGAAGGTCCAACGCAACCCCGGCGCCGGGACGAGTGCCGGGAACGGCCGCCAGCGGAGTTGGTCGGTGCCCACGCGGCCGCTGACAGGGTCGACTGGTCCCAGCGACGGTAGGACGCGGGCCTCTTCCGCGAAGGTCAGGCGTACCCGGACATCCGCGCGTATAGCGGCCGCCGCTGCCACCTGTGCCAGGCAGCCTGGTGTGGTCAACCCGCGCTCTCGTCGTAAGAGGCTTGCGGTGGCCCATAGGCCCACCATCGGGTCGTCCAGCACGCGGTTGACGGCATGCGGAGCGTGCTGCCGCAGTTCGCCCAAGACAGCGAACGCCTCGCTGTCGTTGGCCAAGAGGCGAATGAACGACAAGGTGCGGCTGCGGCGTGCTGACACTAAGAGGCGGGCGGCAGCGGCCCCGCCTCTGCCAGCAGCAAGGTCGTCGAAGACGTCCTCCGGCACCACGTGCTGCGTTGGTTCGGTAGTCACTTCAGCGCAGCGAGGTCGTGGGCGAGCCGGGCCCGCACGTGGCTGGTCAACCGGAACAGGTCCGGGCAGTACACCGAGGGGTTCACGAACCCCTCGCCCGCGCGGTAGCGGTGCGCGGGGTGCCCGCCGCCACAAGCCGCCAGGACCGGGCAGGTCCGGCACTCGGGGGCCAACTCCTGCGGCGGGAAGACGACCGCGTCGAACGGGTCCGTGGCGACGTTGAGCCCGGTGTCGACGGCACCCGGCTCGACCGCGGCGATGATGTCCGAGAGCTCGATGGATCCGTCGGTGGCGACCACCAGCGGCGGCGCGGTCTGCTCGCCGAGCCCCTCGACCCCGGAGGTGCCGCCCAGCCAGAGGGTCACCATCTCCGCGAACTGCCGCACGATCGTGGTCCGCGGTGACGCGGCGTACCACTCGTCGAACACCGGTATCAGCCAATCGGCGTACGGGGTGCGCGGATCCGTGGCCGAGCGGCCGGGCGGCGGTGCGGTCCAACTGCCGTGCGGGAGCAGGAAGTCGAGCACCGGCGGGCCGAAGTCGAGCAATTCCCGATAGCAGGCCAACGGGTCTTCGGCGAGGTCGACCACGCACAGCAGGCCCGCGAACAGGTGCCGGAAATCCGGCCCGGCCAGTTTCCGCACGGCGGCGGCCACGATGTGGTGAGTTCCGGTGCCGTCGCGCCGTTTCCGATGTCGGTCGTGTCCGGCTTTTGTCCCGTCGAGGCTGACCCCGACGCGCACATTCAACTCGGCGAACAACCGCAGGAATGCCTCGTCCAACCGCACCGCATTGGTCTGCACGGTGAATCCGACCGGCACCGGAACCCGGCGGCGGGCCGAGCGCACCAAGGCCGCGATCCGCGCCGGACCGGCCAGCAGCGGCTCGCCGCCGTGCAGCACCACCTCGACGCGCTCCAAGCCGTGCCGCACGACGTGCTCGGCGAGCCGTCCGACCAGGTCATCGGCGGTGCGCTCGGACATCACCGCGGGCGCAGAGCGCCACCTCGGGTCGGCCATCTCGTAGACGTAGCAGTAGTCGCAGGCCAGGTCGCAGCGGCTGTGCAGCTTGACGACGAACTGGCGCGTCGGCGGCCGCACTCGCATCCCCGCTCTCCCCCGTTCCCGCGCGCGCCGCGGCGCCGCGCCCATCCCACCACCGGGTTTCGCGTTCCATGTAACACGGCGGCGGCGGACCGGGGTGTCGGCTGATCGGTGTATCTTCGGCCAGCACGGGCACCACGCACCGCACCGGCCGATAGGGTCGGGGAAGTAGGCCACCCGATCGGGGGCTCGACCGGGTCGGACGCCGGGTGGCGTTCACCGAAGGGGGTGCGGATGGACGGCTCTGGGATCGCGTCGCCCACCGCGGCCGCGGATTCGGGTTCGCCGGAATCGGGCGTGTTGCGCTCACACCTGCTCGACGTTTCCGATATTGATTTCGCGAAGCTCGCGGCGCTGCCCGACTGCGTGCTGCGGGAGTCGCTGGCCGGGGTGCTCGGCAGGCTCGCCGCGGTGCCCGACCGGTACCAGGCGCACCAGAGCTCGCTGTCGGGCGGCGCGTCGGGGTGAGCGGCGGCCGGTGGCGCGAGGGCCTATAGGAGCACGGGCGAATGGGAGCGCGATGAGTCGGCCCACGACCAGCGGACAGGCCGTCCTGACCGTGTTCGTGTCCGTTGTGGACAACGCGGGTCGGGTCGACGCCGTCGCCAACCTGTGCGGTGTGCTGGTGGGCGCCGGTCGGCGGGTGCTGGTGCTGGACTGGTCGGACGAGCTGACCCCGGTGCGCGACTTCCTGCGGGTCTTCCACGTGGGTCGGCGCGCCTGCCCGGACGGTGTGTGGACCGCGGCGCAGGCCGTGACCGGATCGGTGGTCACCCGAACGCGGGAACAGCGGGAACTGGCGACCCACGTCATCCCCGGGCTGAGCGGGTTGGTCGAGGTGCTCTCGGTCGCCGACGGGCTGCCGCCGCTGCGCCACTCCGGCGTGGACGAGCGCGCGCTCACGGACCTGCGGGCCGCGATGACCGCCGCCGAGTACGACGACGTGCTGGTGGCCCTGCCCTCCGGTGGGCACACCGCGACCTTGCGCGCCGCGGGCGTGCTCGGTGACACCGTGGTGGTGTGCTTCGAGCCGCTGATCCCGACTCTGGGCGCCGCGGTCGACATCGTCGACGGCGTGCGCCGGGGTGCCCCGCTGCGGGTGGACATCGTGGTCGCGGCTACGCGGTTCCGCCTTGACGACGCTGAGCACCGCGTCAACGGGCTGCGCACTGCGATCCGCCAAGCGTTCGGCCCGGTGTTGCCGCCGCGCTCCCGGTTGACCGATCCGTACGTGGAGCTACCCGAGCTCTCTTACGTCACACCAGCGCCCTTGTTGGCCGTGGTCGCCGAGGACTCCGACGACTTGTGGTCCCGGTACGCGAAGCTCGCGACAATGGTCGACGCGGATAGAGGCATCGCACCGGAGCGGGTCAGCGCGTTGGTGCGCGACCGCTACCGCCGCGTCGCCGGCGTGGACGTAGGGGACGAACAACGGGTCGTAGTGACTGCGGACCCCGCGCTGCGCCCCTGGGTCGACTGGGTGGCCTCAGAGCTGGCCGAGGTCAACGTGCTGGTGTGCGCGGCAGACGCCGCTGACGCGGCAGATCTACCGCTGGTGCGCGTAGTGGCGGCGAACTCGCCCGCCGAGCACGCCGATGTGGTGCTACACCCGGTGTTCGTGCCGGGTGGGCGCGTCAGCGATTCCATGCTGAAGGCGGTGCGGGACCGCGTAGATGTCGTGCGCGAGCGCCTGTTCTCCGGCCTGGGCTACCCGACGCCCCCGCTGGCGGCTGACGCGTCGCCCAGGATCCCCGGGCTGCCGTCGCCGGTGTTCGGGCTACCGGAGTCGAGCACCAGGTTCGGACACCGCGACACCGAGCTGGGTCAGGTGCGGGCGGCGTTCGCGGGAGGTCCGGACGGGATCACCACGGTGGCGTTGACCGGCGAGCACGGGGTGGGCAAGTCCGAGCTGGCACTTGCCTACGCCCACCGCTACGCCTTCGCCTACGACGTGGTGTGGTGGCTCCCCGCGCAAGAGCGGCAGGCGACGCTGGTGCAGCTGGCGGAGCTGGCCTCGCTGCTGCGCGCGGAGCCGGAGCACTACGGCAGCCTCGCCGCGCTCGACCGGTTGGCGGGCAACCCGGACCTGCGGTTCCTGCTGGTCTACGACGGCGTCGGCGATGTCGCGGACCTGGTCGACGTGCTGCCCAAGGGCGGCCGGGGCCACGTGCTGATCACCGTTCCCGAGGTCGCCGAGGACCTGGTCGACGCCGCACTGCCGGTGTCCGGGCTCTCGACCGAGCACGCCGCGGTTCTGGTCAGGCAGGGCGCCGAGGGCCTCCCGGCGGGGATGGCCGAGGAGATCGCCGAAGAGCTGCGGAACTGGCCGCTGGCGCTGAACCTGGCCGCGAGCTGGCTCGCTGAGCGGGTCCGGGTGCTGACCGACGGCACCCGCGCGACGTACCTGGACGTGTACGAGGCCGCCGATGTCGCGGGCACCGACCTGCTGGACCGGCTACGCGCCGACACCACCGGGCCGACCGCGATCCACCGGATGGTCCGGCTGGCCTTGGCCACCGCCCGCGCGCACGGCGCCAAGGGCCAGACCACGGCTGCCCCCGTCGACGCGCGACTGGGTGCGGTCGCGGCGCTGGTGGCCGAGTACGGCGCGTTCCTCTCACCGCTGGGCGCGGCGTTGGACCTGGTGCGGTCGCTGCCGTGGCGGGCCGAGCTCGGCGCCGAGGTCGAGGCGCCGGAGCTGCTGGTGTTCCCACCGCTGATCGACCGGGCGCTGTGGCTCGGTGAGCGGTACGGGCTCTTCGAGGTCGACTGGGGCCGGGAGCGGGTGCGGGTGGGCGACGTGTTGCGCTCCACCATCGCCGAGCTGATCGACCCGGCCAGCCACGCCGCGCGCCAAGTGGCGGTGCTGCGCGCGCTGTCCGGGTACGCCCCGTTCGAGGTGAGCGCGGCGCACCGCAAGCGGTTCGTGGAGCTGGGCACGCACATCGAGCCCTCCGGCGCGATGCTCAGCGACGACCCGGCGGTGCGGCGGTGGCTGGTCAACCAGGCCAGGTTCTACTTCGCTTTCGGCGGGGTCGGTGTGCGTCGGGCGGCGTTGGCATCGGGGCTGCAGCTGTTCGAGGCGTGGACCGAGCGCTATGGCGAAGAGGACGAGCTTAGGCTGCGGCTGGGTACGCAGCTGGCGAACCTGCGGCGTGAGCTAGGCGACCGCGAGGGAGCGTTGGCCATGGACGAAGCCGTAGTGCTGGTGCAGAAGCGGGTGCACGGCGTCGCTGACCCACGCACCCTCGCCACCGCCCGCGACCGGGGCGGCAACCTGCGCGGACTAGGGCGCTTCGCTGACGCTCTCGTGCAGGACTCGCTCACCTGGCAGCGACACGTCGACGTGCTAGGGCCAGACCACCCGGAGACGCAGTGGGCGACCAACAACCTCGCTGTGTCGCAGTTCCTCGCCGGTGACCCGCGCACCGCACTGCACACGCAACGCACGCACCTAGAGCGGTTGATGCGCCTCTATGGCGACTACCACAAGGACACCGTGTGGGCGCTGGGCAAGGCGGGCATCTACGCGTCGCAGCTGGGCCTACCGGAAGCTGAGGCGTACCTGGAGGAGGCGGACCGGCAGGCCCGCCACTCGCACTGGACGGACCTGCAGCTGCGCGGCGGCATGGAATGGCACCTGGGTATCGCTAAGAGGGGCCGGGATCCCCGGTCAGCGCGCGCGGACATCAACAACGCGCTGCGACACCTGACCACCGTGCGCCGGGACACACACCCGGACCGGTTCGCGTGCATGCTGTCGCTGGCGGCGACGCAGCGGGTCTACGAGTGGGAGCCCGCGGAGACGGTCCGGTTGGCCAGGGCCGCGCTCACCGGACTGGTCGACACGATCGGGTTGAGCGGGGACCACCCGTTCGTCGGACTGGGCAGGCTGGGGTTGGGGCTGGCACTGCGCGCACGGGGCGTGGCCGAGGACGGGTTGACCGAGGTCCGCGCCGCGTACGAGGTGCTGCTGGACCGGCTGGGCGGGGCGCACCCGTGGACGTTGGCCGCGGCGGTGGACCTGGCGGCGGCGACCGCGTCGACCGGTGACCGGGCGGGCGCGGCCGGGATCGCGGCCACCGCGCTGGTCGACTGCGAGGAGTACCTCGACCTGGACCACCCGTACACCGCGGTGGCCGGGAACAACGCGCGGGTGGCCGAGGCGGGCACCGGGACCTGGAAGGTGATCGATGTCGACATCCCCCAGATCTGAGCTCGCGTGGCGGATCGAGACCGCGGACGACCGCGCGGATGTGCCGGTGGTCGTCTCCGAGCGCCTGCGCGCCGCCACGGCCGCCGCCCCCGGCCTCGACAGCGTCGGCTTCTTCGACCACGACGACTTCGTCTACGGGCTGAGCCGGGTGCCGGGCAGCGGCCGGTGGGACGCGCTGCTGCGCCTGGGGATCCGGCTGGCGGTGGCGTGGCGGTCGCTCGACCGCGACCTGCAGCCGATGCGCACCGGCAGGCTCATCCGCACGGTGCTCGACGCCGAAGGCGGCGCGGTCTTCTGCGAGACCGTTCGCCCCGGTCGGCACGTGATCGGGTCGGTCACCGCGAGCGCCACCCCGCTCGAACGCGAACGCGCCGACGCCGTGCTGGCCGGGGTCGTCAACGACCTGCGCCTGGACGAGAACCTCCCGCCGCAGAACCCCGGCTCCTACGACGACGAGGGCACCCCGGTCGCCGAAGACCCCACCCCCCTGCACACCACCGGCGACGAAGCGGCCCTGGCGACCCTCGCCCCCGCCATCCGCCTCGACGGCCTGCACGCCCTGTCGTACTTCACCCGCACCGAAAAACTGGCCGAGGTCGACTGCTTCGACGCCGCGGAGTTGGCCGCCTTCCACGAGCTGGCCACCCCCACCCACCGCCGAGCCCTCTACGACACCCTCGGCCGAGGCCTGTCCACCCTGGCCAACCAACTCAACCAAGCCATCTCCCCAGCCCTGGGCGGCCGCCTCCAACGAATAATCCTCGACGTCCAATCCGGGGCCATCTACTACCGCCGCCTCCCCCGCCAGCACTACCTGGTCGGCATCACCCTCGACCAAACCCGCGTGCGGCGCGCAGACCACGAGATGGACGCGCTGGTGGCCCAACTCAGCTAGGACAAGGCACATCCTCCGGCCCGACCCCGATCGAGGCCCAGTCCGCCCGAGGCCCAACAGCCCGGCACAACCTGGCCACCACCCGCTCGACGTCGACATCCCACACCCCGACCCTGCCGTCGTCGGCCGCGGTGACCAACTTGCCGTCCGCGGTCCAGGCCAGGTCGGTGATTTGCTCGCTATGGCCGGGAAGAACGGCGAATAACTCGCCGGTTCGCACATCCCAAAGCCGGACGACATCCGCTCCAGTGGCAACGACGCGTTCGTCCGCTGTGATGGCGACAGCGGTGGGGATCAGGGGGTGGTCACCTACCTTGGCCTTCGTCCGTCGGGCGTCCAGATCCCAGATCGTGACCGCCCGGTCGGTGCCGATCGCGGCGGCGATCCGCCCGCTGCCCCCGATGGACAGCCTCCTGATCGGACCGGGCCCAAGGTCGAGGGTGAACTCGTCGTCGAGGCCCGGGATCCGCACAACCCGCAGAACGGAGTTCGTCGCGGGGTACTCCGGCAAGTACGCCTTGGTGACGACCGCCAACCGCTTCCCTGGCAGGGTCTCGACGGCGAGGACAGAACCGAGGAGGTCGAACTCCCGATTGGCCAAGCGCCGCCCGGTGGAGTCGATCAGGGTCAAGGCAGAGAAGCGGGACTGCGTGTCGTACGCGCTGGTCCCTATGCCGAGATCGTCGCCGTCCTCGGTGAACGCCATGGCGGAGATGATGGTGTTGTCCACCGTGATGTCGGTGCTCGTGCCGTCGCCAGCCATGCGGACCACGTTCGGTGCAATGCGCCTCGCGGAGAGTCCAGCCGCGCTGAGTGCGACTCGACCGGGCCCTTGGTACCGCTGGCTACGAAGGTGGGTGTGCGCTCGGACGTCCCAGAAGGCGACGGCGTTGGCCGCGTCACCAACGCTCAAGGCGTCGTCCACCACGTCAACGTGGACCTGCCCCGTAACGCTGAGCGGCAGCCAACCCCCATCTCGACCGACGATGTCGACCGAACCGTCCTCGTTGGCGAACGCGACGACATGCCCGTCAGCGGCGATCACCCCGCCCACCGCGGCCTCGCCGATCACCTCGGGTGTCCATTCGTGGGTGCGGGTGCTCCAGAACCGGATCGAACTGGGATGGCCGTTCGCCATCAGTTGGCCATCCGCGGTGAAGGCGATCCTGCCCCTCAGCGCCGACGACTGAGGGAGGGGGACGTCCTCGACAAGTCCGCCGGTTGAGGAGTTCCAGAAGCGGATCCCATGTGGCGTTCCGGTCACCACAGCCGCCCCGTCGGGACTCCAGGTGGCGTCCAGGAACACCTCCGGCACATCGGTTCGCCGCCAAGCCGGTGTTCCGTCAGTGGACATGACCGTCAACGAACTCTCGAACTGGTCGACCAACGCGACTCGGCGCCCATCAGGGCTGAACGAGATGTGCTCCGCCTGCCGCGCGGCCACCTCCCCGTCGGCTTCCCAGGTAGCGGTCCGCCAATACCGCAGGGAGAAGCCATGGGTCGGTTGAGGGGACACGGTCGCGAGGCGCCTACCGTCCGGCTGCCACGCCAGCGCGTAGGACGCCGGGAGGGATGCGGCTTGCCTGCCGCTGGGCAGCTCCCAGACCGCTGTCCCGCCGGGGTGTGCGGCCGCGAACCACCGCCCATCTGGCGAGAACTCGAAGTGCAGGTACAGGCCTTGGTAGAAGGAGAAGTTGATGGGAAGTGCGGTCCTGTCCGTGACGTCCCACACGAGGAGCTCGCGGTTGTCTCGGATGATGGCCAGGTACCGACCGTCGCCGCTCATCACCGTTGGTGTGAGTCCGGGTCCATCGATCGTACCGAGGTACCCGGACATCGCTGCCCCAAGAAGTGCTCCCCTGGCTTCGGGCGTTCGGGCGACGTCATAGGCACGCAGGGCGTACATGGCTGCTCGATCAGCTGGAACGCCAGAAGCCATCGCCTGAGCGCTGTACTGACGGGACAGGGCTTCACCACGACTAGTTCCTGCTCTGCGCCACTGAAGAACAGCAAGCGCGCCTGCGGCCAGACTAAGGACCAGAACGGCAGCGATTGCGGCATTGAGTCGGCGGAGCCTGCGGAGACGAAGGGCTTCGCGGTAGGTGTGGGCTTGATCAGCGGCCAATGACGCGGTGACGAAGCGTCGTTCAACAGGTCCAAGGGTGGCGAACCGGGTGGGGCTAGCGGCCAACCAGGCCTGGGTGAGGGTCAACTGGGCGCCGCGGTCGAGGCTGCCGGGGTCTTGGGAGAGGTCGAGCCAGGTTTGGGCTCGTTTGGCGAGCCGGTCGAGGAAGGGGGCGGATTCGGCGGCCTCTGCGAGCCAGGTGCGC
This sequence comes from Actinokineospora baliensis, assembly GCF_016907695.1. NCBI lineage: Bacteria > Bacillati > Actinomycetota > Actinomycetes > Pseudonocardiales > Pseudonocardiaceae > Actinokineospora > Actinokineospora baliensis. Next base: position 7,123,299 of record NZ_JAFBCK010000001.1, read on the forward strand.
AGGTGGGGCCAGGTGCGCAGCAGGGCGTCGTGGCTGATCTCGGCTTGGTCGTCGGTGATGGTGATCAGGCGGGCGGCGTGCAGTTCGGTGAGGACGGGGCCTGCGATGAGGTCGACGGGGACCCTGCGGCGGCGGTGGGCGCCTTCTTCGCCGAGGGTCACCAGGGACACCAGGACCGAGCGGACGTCGGGTTCCGGCAGGGACGCCAGGACGTGGTCGGCGGCTTCGACCAGGGCGCCGCGGACCCGGCCCGCCGCGTGGTAGTCGGCGAGGGTCATGGTGGTGCCGCGGTGGCGGTGCCAGGTGGCGTGCAGCGCGTAGCCGAGCAGCGGCAGCGAACCGGGGTGGTAGTGGGGGTCCGGGCCGAGGTCGCGCAGGTCCTCGATCATCAGGTCGGCCAGACCGTCGGCCAGGGTGACGCCCGCGGCGGCCGCGGGGGCCGTGATCGCGCGCCCGAGTTCCTGGTCGGTCATCCGGCCGACGGTGAAGGTGTTGTGGTGCAGGGAGAACACCGCGGCGCAGGCGGCGTAGGCGTCCGCGCGCAGGCCGACGACGACGAGGTGGTCCTCGGCCGCGTCCGCGACCGCGGCCAGGAATGCCGACCGTTCGGGGTCGTCCTCGAGCAACGCGTTCTCGAACTGGTCGACCACCAGCACGGACCTGTTGTCGGGCAACGCTTCCCGCAGTCCGGTCAACGGCGCGCCGCGCGGGGTGAACACCACCCGCGGCCACGACGCCGACCCGGGTACCAGCAGTTCGCCCCGCCCGATCGCGGGCACCAGCCCCGCCCGCAGCAGCGACGACTTCCCCACGCCCGACACCCCGACCACGAACAGCGGCTGCGTGCGCGGTTTCCCCAGTTCCGCCAGCAACCGCGCCAACGTCCGCTCCCGCCCGAAGAACACCGGCGCGTGGCGGTCGGTGAACGCGGCGAGCCCGGGGTAGGGCCCCTCGGCGCCCCAGTCGACGGCGGGCCGCGCGGCGCCCAGCCGCTGCCCCACACCCACCAGTTCGGCCAGGCCCCGGTCCCACTGCTCGGTCACCGCGGCGCTCATCCCCGCCGCGGCCGCGCCGACCTGCCCCAGCAGCCCCAGGAACTCGCGGCGCACCGGTTCGGTCAGGTCGCCCTCCGCGGCGATGGCCGCCTGGTTGAACCGGCTCCACAGCTCGGGATCGCGCCGGAACAGGCCGACCACCCACTCGGCGAGCCGCGTCCGGTCCTGCGGTGCCTGCGCCAGGTCCGAGGACAGCACGACGAGTTCGACCACCAACTGCTGGGCCTGCACGACGGGCCCGTGGACGGTGCTCCCGGTGATGTGGTTGCCGGGCTGCTCAGCGGTGGGCAACCGACTCGAGCACCGCTTCTCTGACCCGGAAGCTGAAGTCCGCCAACGCCCGTTCCGCGCGCTGGCGGACCGGCCCGGCCAGCAGTCCGGCTCGCACCAACTCGATGAGGGCGCCGCGGGCAGGCAGGGCGTCGGTGATGTTGTCGTAGGTGTCGCACATGCGGTCGAGCTGGTCGCGCGCCTCGGCGTCCACACGGGACGGATTGGCGGCGTACCAGTCGGCCAGCACGACGCGGAAGGTGTCGACGACTTGGCGCAGCAGCACAGCGGACCCGGTCGCGGCCACAATGGACGGTTCTCGCAGCCGGACGACGAGCGGGTCGGCGGTGGCGATCACGTCGCGCCCGAAGACCTCGGGGGCCACGTGGACGCGGGCCAGGTCGTCGAGCGCGGCAACGGCTTCGTCGAACAGGTCGGCCAACGCGGGCGGGAGCACGCCGTCGGCGACCCGAGCCGTCTCTCCTGTGTGGACTGTCGCGGCGATGTCGTCGACCCGGCGGGTGAGGGCGTCGGCCAGTTCTCGCTGGCTGGAAGCGATGCGGGCCAGCCAGGTGTCGAGCTGCCTGCGCACGCCGCCGAGGGAGTCGTCGTCGGCGCCGCGCGGCAGCCTGGTGCGGGCGGACTCCAGCACGGCGGTGAGGTCCTCGGTGAAGCTGTGCGGTCGCACCACCAGCGGATCCCGGTCGAGCACGTCGCGCACCCGGACCACGGCCAAGTCCGTGGGCACCCCGACGACGACCACGACGACCTCAGCCGCGGGGGCGAGCGCGCGCAGCGCGGTGATCCGCTCCAACAGCCTGGCCACCTCGGCGTCTTCGACCAGCGAGGGGGCGATCAGCAGGGCAACGCCGCTGTCGAACTCGGGGAAGGTGATCCAGAAGTCCGCGCGCGCCAACGGGTCCGCGTCGAGCATGTGGTCGCGGCGCGGGTTCCACCCCCGCCGCTCGGCCAGCCGCCAGACCTGGCCGAGGACGTCGTCGAGGTTGGGGGCGCCGAACTCGTCCGCCGCGGCGGCCTGCAGCATCGCCTCGTCGACGAGCACCTCGTGCCCAGCGGCGGCCGAGGCGTTGTCGGCGAGGCGGAACGCCTTGCGGCACAAGCGGATCACGTCACGGGCGTGACCACGGGTCAACCTGCCGATCGTGCGGATGGCAACCGGGGTGAACGGCCTGATGTCGTCGTAGCCCAGGACCTGGCGGTGCGACTGGAGCACGAACTCGGTGATCTCGGCGTCGGTGAGCCCGGCCAGGTCGACCCGCACCGGGATCCGCGCCCGCACCGCGGGGGTGAGCACCTCCCAGCTGTCGGGCAGTCCACACAGGACCAGGCAGGCGCCGGTGCGGGCGCTGACCGCGAGCAGGTCCTGGAACCGGGCCATCAGCGTGTCGTTGGGCCGGTGCCCGGTGGAGAAGATCTTGTCGAGCTCGTCGATCACCAGCACGAACCGGTTGCGCAGCCCGGAGAACAGCAGGGCGATGACCCGCAGCGCCTCCAGCGCGGCGAGTTCGTTGTCGATGCGGCGGGTGATGCCCCGGTCGACCAGGATCTCGTCCGGGTCGCCGCCGGTGAGCCAGCGCCAGACCGCCTCGTCGAAGCCCGAGCGCAGCAGCAGGGTCAGCACGGCGCTGAAGTCGTGCTCGCCGGTGACCCCGACCAGGGTCTCCTGCACCCGGCGCAGCAGCGCGCTCTCCAGCATGCCCAGTTCGCGGATGACCCGCTGCGGGGTGACCTGGCCCGCGGTCAGCGCGCGCAGGGCGTCGCCGGACAGGCCGGTCTCCTGCAGCGCGGCGGCGACCACGTCGGCGTAGTAGTCGCGGACCTGGGTGACCAGGGCGTCCGGTCCGACCTCGCGCATGAACCGCAGGTAGAGCGACAGGAAGTCCTCGGCGTTGGCGTCGAGGTAGATGGCCTTGGTCGGGCCGCCGAGCACGGTGCGGGCGTGGCGGACCAGGCGGACCGCGAGGTGGGTCTTGCCCATGCCGTAGTCGCCGAGCAGCGCCACGACCACCCCGGCGGAGGCCGGGTCGACGTCGGCGTCGAGGTACTCGTCGAGCATCCGGTAGGCGCGGCGCATGGCGTCGGTGACCACGGTGACGTCGGCGGTGGCGGCGTCACCGCCCACGACCGAGGTGGTGGCGACCGCCATCGCGTTGTACGGGTTGCGCCTGCGCTCCCGCCTCGGGGTCGGATCGACGCCGCTCATGACTGGATTCCTCTGGTGTATCGATTCAGATCCTCGACGGTCACCGCGTACGACTCACTGTAGTTCACGGCCTCACCGCGCAACATCTCGAACGTGCGCAGCAGGGTGCGCTGCAGCGTCTTCACCGACCCGGTGGTCACCAGCTCGGTCACCGTGGCGTCGGTGAGCCCCGGGTAGCGCCCGGCGCCGCGGTGGCGGTCGAGCCGGTCGGCGACGAACCGCAGCACGTCGGGGCGGGTGAGGGTGCGCAGCCGCAGCACGGTCGGCGGCCTGGTGTCCTCCAGGTCCAGCTCGATCTTGCGCACCTGGGCGTCGGTGAGCAGGGCGGACTCGGCCAGGTAGAGCACCCGGGGGCTGAGCATGCCGCTGGCGTAGAGCAGCACCTCGCGGACCAGGTCCAGGTGGTCGGGCAGCAGCACGATCAGCGCGAGGCTCGGGTCGAGCAGGGAGTCGAGCTCGGGCAGGATCTGGTCCGGGTCCTCGGAGTCCAACTCGGGGGCGGCCGGGTCGACCAGCGCCTTCTCGTCGCGCAGCGCCCTGACCAGCCGCTGGCAGGCCCACCCGATGCGGGTGGCCACACTGGAGGACTCCAGGGCCAGGGCGTGTTTGCGCAGGTCGACGATGACCACGCGGGCGTCGAGCGCCTCCCGCAGCGCCTCGCGCGCCCAGTGCGCGCAGCGGTTGACCAGGGCGGTCTTGCCGCAGCCGGACTCACCGAAGGCCAGCACGTACCCGCCGGTGGTCACGATGTCCTCGACCACGTCCGGTGAGCCCACCAGCCGCTGGTAGGCCCTGGCACTGCCGCAGACGTCCACGTAGTGGTCGTCGTGATCGGGGTGGTCGATGGGACGCAGCGTGAGCATGGCCTTGCTCACCCGCCGCTGAGGCGGCACGAACGGGTTGAACGCGGGCCGGTCGGTCATGGCCGCACCCGCTCCTCTCGCCTTGCGCCGGTGGTCACGCCGGGGGTGGCCGATGCTACCGAGCGCAGCCACCCCACGTCCGCCGAACGGCGCGGACCCACCCTTTCCGGCACCGCGCCACGGGCCGGGTCGGCATGCCGGACGCCTCCTTTGTGGACGGTCTGGCGGTGCGCGCAACCCCTGTTCACCTGGTGGGCCTCCTGGACGGGCCGTGTGGCCGCGTGGTTGAACAGCGGGACCGACGGAACGGAGTGGTGATGCGATATCGACTGGCGGGGCTGGCGGCGGCCGTGGCGGCGGGCGCCCTGGTGTCCCCGGTGCAGGCCCAGGCGAGCCGGGTGGACCTCGCGCTGGAGTGGTACGACGTGACGGCGCGGGTGGTCGCGGCGGCGCCCGCGCCGACGCAGGTGACCAACAACCGGACGTGGGCGATCGGGTGGCTGGCCGCGGCCAGGGCGCTGCGGCACGGGCACGACCGCCCGTTCGCCGAGGCGGCGGTGGCGACGGCGCTGCACGACGCGCTGGTCGACCTGGTGCCGGGCCAGTCGGCGGAGATCGATCGGGCGCTGGCCACCACCCTGGCCAGGATCCCGGACGGGGCCGGGAAGTCCCGCGGCGCGCGGGAGGGTGCCGCGCAGGCGCTCCGGGTCCTGGCCGAGCGCGCGGGTGACGGCCTCGACCCGGCGTCGGTGAACGCGCCGTTCGCGGTGCCGCCCGCCGCGCCCGGGGTGTGGCAGCCGACGCCGCCCGCATACGCCCCGGCCGCCCAGTACGGGAACCGCTCGGCCAAGCCGTTCGCGCTGCGCCGGGCCGACCAGTTCCGGCCCGCGCCGCCGCCCGCGTTGGATTCCGCGCGCTACCAGCGCGATCTCGCCGAGGCGCGGGACTACGGGTCGAGCACCAGCACTGTGCGCACCGACGCGCAGACGACAGTGGCCTCCTTCTGGTACCAGGGTTCGCAAACCGCTTACGTCACGCCACTGCGGGTCGCGCTGGCCGGGTCGCGGGGTTCGCTGGCCGACCGGGTGGCGCTGGTCGCCGTGTTCAACGTCGCGGCGGTGGACACCCAGATCGCCACGTCCGACGCGAAGTACGCCTACCAGCTCTGGCGCCCGGTCACCGCGTTGCGGGCGAACGGCCTGCCGGACTGGACCCCATTGCACGCGACGCCCGCGCACCCGGACTACCCGAGCGGGCACGGCACGTACGCCGGGGTGGCCGAGCAGGTGCTGACCGCACTGGTCGGACCGCGCGCCTCGAAGCCGTTCGAGCTGACGAGCCCGACGGCACCGGGGGTGGTGTTCCGGTACCAGGCGTGGCGGGAGTTGAGCCGCGACAACGTGAACGCGCGGGTGTGGTCGGGCATCCACACCCGGGTGGCCGACGAGGTGGGTGTCGAGTTGGGCCGCGACGTCGGCCGCCACACCGTGGGGGCGGTCGACCGGCTGCTCCGCTGAGCGGCGGTCCGGTGCTGCGATAAGCCGAATGGGGTGCGCCGTTTCCCCGTGCCCACCCAGAACCGCCGGGACAATTGCGTCGTTCGGGTGAACTTCGGCGGTTGCACCGGAGGCCGTGGCGGCCACGCGCTTGTCTTTGTCCAGAAAACGCCCAGCGGGACTGGACCACCGCCGGGCCAGGACATCCGCGTGGCCGCGCACCGGCGGCGGTGAACTGGGGAATCGGCCGCCGCCCAGGTGGACCAATCCGGGTCTCGGGGGCCAGGTGTCGATCAAGGAAGCCGAGATCTCACCGTTTGTGGATATCAGTCCGTGTCTTGGAGGCTTCCCGGCCATGGAGACGACGCGGTCTTCCCCGGTGAGGTCTTCCCCCGCGGGTATGTGGATCCCGGTGCGCGACGGGCGGGACACCGTGCCGGTGCGGCTGGCGGCCGAGGGGGCGTTCCTGCCCAAGCCGCTGCCGTCGGACGTGCTGCTGTCCTCGCGCACGCACCGGGGTCTGGCCGACGCCCAGGAAGCGTTGGGGCGCTTGGACGAGGCGACGGTCCGGCTGCTCGACCCGTCGGCGTTGGTGCGCGCCACCCAGGTCCGCGAGGTGCAGCGGTCGGCCCGGTTGGACGGGATCAGCACGGCGCTGCTGGAGGTCCTGGTGTCGCAACTGCCGGGGGTGCGGCCGGATACCGCGGTCGAACCGGCCATCACCAGCTACTTGCGCGCCGGGGACACGGGCTTCGCGGCCGTGCGCGCGGGCGTGACCGACCACGTCGCCCTGATGTCAGCCGTGGCGGGCGCGTTCGGCGGCAGTGAGAGCGGGATCTGGCGTACCCACCACACGTGGCTCGGCGGCAGCGACCCGTTCCTGCTGGCCAGCCCGCCGGGTGCGGCCAGCAGGGCGGCGTTCGAGCAGTTCGCGGCGTGGTCGGGGGGCGAGACCGAGGTCCCGGTGCTGGCCAAGGTCGCCCTAGGCCACTTCTTCCACGAGGTCGTCCGCCCGTTCCGGCACGGCAACGGCCACATCGCCCGGCTCTACGTGGGCCTGGAGTTGGCCCGCTCCGGGGTGCTGCGCGGGCAGGTGCTGCCGCTGTCCACCTGGATCGACCGCAACCTGGGCGAGTACCGCGCCCGGGTGCGCCTGCTGGCCGACGAGGGCGACTACGAGCAGTGGATCTCCTTCTTCGCCAACGGCATCCGCGCGGTGTCGCGGGAGGAGCTGTCGTTGATCACCAAGCTGGAGGCCGCGCACGAGGCCCTGCACCACCGGCTCTCCGGCAGGCGCACCGGCAACATCCGCAAGGTCCTGACCAGCCTCATCGCCACCCCCGTCACCAACCACCGCCAGATAGCCGAACTCCACGGCATCACCACCAAGAACGCCGGAGACGTCTGCGCCCGCCTAGTAGACGCCGGAGTCCTCCACCGCCTCGACGACAAGCCCTACGCCAAGGCCTACTACGCCCCAGACCTGCTGCGGCTGCTCAGCCTGACCGATCCGCTCCCCCACCGCCCGTAGCGCGAGGATGGGCGGGATAGGTGTTCGAGGGGCAAGGGATCTGACTCGGCGGGTGGGGGTGGAAGGGTCGAGGATGACGGCTGGCGCGAAGTGGCGCGACGACGCCGGATGGTTCTGCGTCGCACCGCTTCTCCCTCGAACACCACGTGGATCAACGGCGGCGTTGGCGGCGTTCGAGGGCGAGGGACTTGGCTCGGCGGGTGGGGGTGAAGGGGTCGGGGATGACGCCCGCGGCGGGCGGGGTGTGGGCCGCTTCCCCAGCCGCCGCTGGGGTGGGAACGGCGCTCGGCTGGGGCCGCGGCGGCGTTCGGCCGAGACCCTGGCGGGAAGCAGTGGCGACGGACGCTGGTGGCCACCATGGTGTGGCCGGGATCCGCAGCCGCCGCGGTGGCAGCGGCGAGAAGGCCAACTCTCCCGACATGGAACGCCGCCACTCCTTCACTCGCCGCCGCTGGTCCGCCGCCTCGGCAGCCAGGGGTGCGTCGTCGCCGTTTCCCGCGCCCCGACTACCCCACCGCCCGTAGCGCGGTGGGGCGAGCTCGGATCAGCGGCGGCGTTGGCGGCGTTCGAGGGCGAGGGACTTGGCTCGGCGGGTGGGGGTGAAGGGGTCGGGGATGGCGCCTGCGGCCACCAGGGTGCGGACCGCGTCCGCGGCCGCCGCCGGGGTGATGTCCAGGGCGAAGTGGCCTTCCTGCGGGGTGAGCAGATCGTCGCCGCCCCAGCGGATCGCGGCTGAGCAGTCGGTGAGGATGTCTCGGATGGTGGCGATCTCGTGGGGGTAGAGGTTGCCGGTGGAGGAGAGGGGGAGGCGGGTGGGCAGCAGCGAGATCGCGGTTCCGGAGAGATGGTTGGACTGCAGCGCGCCAACTCGGCGGTCGGTGGTGTGGCCGAGGATGTCGCCCGCCGCCAAAGGGGTTATCTCGTAGTGGAAGCGGCGTGCGACGTGGGCGAGGAGGATGGCGGCCGGGCCTGCCAGGGCCGTCATGGTCGCGGTGGAGCCTTCGACGCGGACCTCGGTCATGCCGCGGGTGCGGATGGGCCAGCCGTTGGCGGAGGTGCGGCCGCGCCATTCGGTCGGCGCGGCGGCGGCTTCGGTGGCGCCGACCGAGAGTGTCAGCGCGACACCGCCCACCCCCGCGAGGAAACCCCGTCGTCCCAGTGTGGTCATGTCTGGACCCCTCCCAGAGTTCGTGCGCGGACCGCCATCCCCAGGCAGGCGGTGGCCGCGAGTGCGAGCCCGGCCATGGCCGGGTTGACGTAGCCGGGGACCAGGTCGATCCCGGCGGCGCATTGCCTGCTCAGGGGCAGCAGGGTCGACCCGCCGACGCGGGCGTCCCAGGCGATCCCGTACACCAGCGCGCAGGTCTCGCTGATGTCCGGTGTGTACATGTGCGCCGCGCCCCACCCGTACGTCGCGACCGCAGACAAGGCCGCCACGACACCCACGACGGCCCACGGGCGAACCGCGCGCGGCAGCCGCCTACTTGCTTTGTGTACCAACAAGATGACGGCAGCCAACACCGCGATAACCAAGCCCACCATCAACTCAGCCGCAACCCGCGGGCGTTCTCCTGCCCTACCAAGCCGAGCAACGTGTCGGCGTAGCCCTGCAGGAACGGGTCGAGCTTGCTGTCGGGCATGTGCCCCGGCAGCAGCGCGTCCCACCCGCCGGTCGTCTTGATGGCCGCCGTGCGCAGGGCCGCCAGTTCGGTGTCGCCCGCGCTGCCCAACAGGTTCCGCGCGGTGGCGACCACGTGGTCGGCGCGACCGCCGTGGCGCAGGTCGACGAACCGGCGGAATCGCGACACGTGGCCGGTGGTCAGGTGTTCCCGCACAGCGGCGTTGATCGGCGTCCCGGCCAGCACGGCCGCCGCGACCAGGTACCCGTCGACGTCCTCGACCAGGTCGGCGAACGGGAACGACGAGCTGACGTTGATCTTCGCGAGCCGGTCGGCGCAGAAGGCGTACCCCGAGGCGTAGGCGGTCCCGTTGGCCCGCCACTCGCCGTAGAACGTGGCCAGGTCACCGCCCCAGCCGCCGAAGTCGCCGCGGTCGGCGGTGGTGCCGGAGCCGGTTCCGCGCAGCAGCACAGCATTGGCCGTCGCGCCGAAGTGCTCGACCCCGATCTCCACGCCGTAGCAGGGATCGAGGTAGCGGGTCACCTTGGTCAGGCCCGCCCGTTCGGCGTAGGCGATCCAGTCGCGGTCGACGTCGCCGATGAGGTTCTGCCAGCCGGAGTAGAGGTCGACGTAGGTCGGGTAGCGCAGGTACTCGGCGACCAGCCGGTTCGGGTCACCCTTGCCGTAGCGCTGGGCGGTCGCGTACAGGTCGTCGACGTACCGCAGGTAAACGTCCACAGGGGACTGTTGGCCGCCGACGCCCTCCGGTCCGACACCGGGGTCGCCGCCGTCGCGGCACACCACGCGGTCGAGGTCGAAGCGGTCGGCCCCGGAGGTGAACGAGAACTCCTTGATCTGGTTGAACGACCAGTTCGTCGGCAGCGGGAACCCCAGGTTCCCCGAGAACCCCCACGACATCCCGGAGACGAAGGAGAACCGGGCGTAAGCCTCGTCGGTCACCCGCGAGCACACGTTGCGCGACCCGTACACGCCCGCCAGGTAACGCTTGCCCTGGTTGGCCAGACCCGCTTGCACACCGCGGAAGTAGGGCAGGATGTTGCTGTCGATCTGCTCGTCGGTCGCGTCGTAGTCGACGGCGAAGTAGATCACCGCGCCCCGGTTGAACCCGTAGCCGACCGCCCGCGCGTGGGCGCGCAACGCGTGCTGGTAGCCCTGCTCGTAGGTGAAGTCCGGGAGTTCACGGGCGTTGTACTGCGAGATCGGGAACATGCGCAGGCCGCCCGCGAAGATCGCCTCCAGCTCGCCCGGCTGCAACTCCTTGTCCAGCGTGCTGTTGACGTCCTCGTCGAGGTAGCGCCCGACGATGGTGTACCCGGCCGCGCGCAACGCCTGCGCGCGGGTGATCGAGATGTGGAACCTCGTGTCGCACCCAGTCACGGGCCGATCGGGGTCACCGCTGGAGACCAGCAGCTGCGACCAGGTCTGGTAGTCGCCGTATCCGGTGGTCGAAAGCGCGGAGAACCGTTGGAAGAACTCGACGAACTGCTTGAGCGCACTGTCGAAAGTGGACTTGAACGCGGTGCGGACCGGAATGGTGTTGTTACCGGGGATGGTGTCGTCCGGCACCGGGCCGTTGAACACGCACGCGGCGCTGAACAGCTGCACGAACACCCCGGACTGCCCCAGTGACACCGGGTGCGCGCGCAACCCGCTCTGCGTCGCCGGACCGAAGTTGCCGGTGACCTGGTCCTCCGGGATGCCGAACTCGTACTGCAGCGCCTTCATCAGCGCCTTCTGCACGTCCCGCGAGAAGTGCCCGTCGCACGGGGTGGCGAAGAAGGTGGACCTGCCCAGGTACCGGCCGTTGAGCCACTGCTGGATCACCCGGACCTGCTCGTCACCACCGGAGAGCAGCACGTAGGCGTCCATGGTCAACAACGCCTTGAACACCTTCGGCGGCAGGGTCCCGTCCCCGCCGACCCCCAGGTCCGCCTTGAGCTGGGCGACCGCAGTGAGCGTCGCCTGGCTGTAGACGCCATTGGTGGTGCCGCCCCAATAACCCTTGCAGTACAACGCGTGCTGCACGATCCGGACGACGTTGGCGTTGGCGTAACCGGGACCGACGTTGCCGCGCTGGGCCAGCAGCGACAACGTGGTGGGGCCGAAGCTGTCCGACAGAGAGGTGATGCCCAGTTCCCGTTGCAGAGCGCGGGTGAGCGAGAACATCGTGCTCCACGCGGTCTTGCCGTCCTCCGGGCAGCGCACGTAGCCGGGCACGGCGCCGTAGGTCGCGTTGACCCAACGTTGCGCTTCCAGCACTTTGACATCGGCCATGGTCCGCCCCCAGCACTTCCCGTGTCGCCCCCAGCGGGCGAATCGGAGGATAGGCGGAAGATCAACGGAGGGAGGGGGTGCGCACAGAGACTCCGCACACCCACACCATTCCTCCACAATCCGGTGGCTTCGGGGTCGGCTCGCCTTCGGCATTGCGCTGGATCGTGGTGGCGTGGGTGTGCTCGATGGGGCGAACTTGGTTTGCGCGGGGCCCCTGCGCTACCCGTGGCAGGACCGCAAAGCTGGGGCCGAAAAGCATGGCCCTGCAGCGCACAACGCTACGGGCACCGCCACCCCACACAAACCAAGTCCGCCCCATCGAGCATTTCGGGTGGGCAGCTTCCGAGTGTCCAGTGGTCGGCAATGCTGTCGGAGTCGGGTGGTCGGGCTGGCGGGGTCGGCCCCAGCTCAAGAGCGAACAGGCCCTGGGTCAGGGGGGCCGTGCGATTCCTCGGGGACCGGGTGGGTGCCGAGCGGCTTCGGCACCCACCCGGAGGTCAGAAGGGGTATCGGGGGAGGTCCCCGCGGAGGGTCACCCACTGGGTTTCGGTGAAGGCCTCGATGTTGGCCGCGGCGCCGCCGTGGCGGGAGCCGGTGCCGGAGGAGCCGACGCCGCCGAAGGGGGCGGGGGCTTCGTCGTTGACGGTTTGGTCGTTGATGTGGACCAGGCCGGAGGGCACTCGGTCGGCGAGGTCGAGGCCTGCCTGCAGGTCTCGGGTGAGGATGCCCAGCGAGAGGCCGTAGTCCGAACCGGCGGCGAGGGCGGCGACCTCGTCGATCGAGGAGAACGGCGTCACCGGGGCGACCGGGCCGAAGATCTCCTCCTGGTAGGCGGGCACGTCGACCGGCACGTCGCCGAGCACGGTTGGGCGGTAGAACAGGCCGTCGAAGGTGCCGCCGGTGCGCACCGTCGCGCCGCCCTCGGCGCTGGCGGTGACCAGGCCGTGCACCCGGTCGCGCTGGCCCTGGTCGATCAGCGGACCCAGGGCCACCTGCTCGCGGTACGGGTCGCCGACCGGCAGCCCGGACACCTTCTCGGCCAGCACCGCCGTGTACTCCTCGGCGATCGACTCGTGCACCAGGTGCCTGCTGGTGGCCATGCAGATCTGACCGGAGTGGGTGAACGTGCCCCACGCGCCGACCGAGGCCGCCGCGGTGACGTCCACGTCGGGCAGGACGATCAGCGCCGAGTTGCCGCCCAGCTCCAGGTGCGCCCGCTTGAGGTGCTGGCCCGCCAGCGCCCCCACCGCGCGCCCGGCCCTGGTCGACCCGGTGAACGCGATGACCCGCACCGCGGGCTCGGTGACCAGGGCCTCGCCGACGTCGGCGCCGCCGGGTAGCACCTGCAGCAGGCCCTCGGGCAGCCCGGCCTCGGCGAAGATCCGCGCGAACACGGCTCCGCCGGAGATCGCGGTGCGCGGGTCGGGCTTGAGGATGACCGCGTTGCCCAGGGCCAGCGCGGGGGCGACCGCGCGGATGGCCAGGATCGTGGGGACGTTGAACGGCGCGATCACGCCGACCACGCCCACGGGCAGCCTGCGCGCGAACGACAGCCGGGGCGCACCGGTGCGCAGCAGCTCGCCGTACGGGTGCGAGGGCAGCGCGGCGGCCTCGTAGCACTCCTGGGCGCTGGTGTGGACCTGGAACTCGCCGAACGGCCGGATCGCGCCGGACTCCCGGGAGAGCCAGTCCTTGATCTCCTCGGCGTGCAGGGTCAGCAGGTCACCGGCACCGCGCAGCACCGCGGCCCGCAGCTCGTGGGGTGCCGCAGCCCAGGCCCGCTGCGCGGTGACCGCCCGCTCGGCCGCCGCGTGCACGTCGGCCGGGGTGGCCTTGCCGACCACCCCGAGCGGCTCCCCGGTGGCGGGCTCCACGGCGGTGTAGGTCCCGCCACCGCCCTCGGTCCAGGTCCCGGTCCAGACCTTTCCCTGCCACGCGCCGTCCTCGAGCAGTGCCATCGCGTCGTCCTCCGTCTGCGGCGAGCACACCGGTCAGGGGTGAGCCTGCTGCATTGTTGAAGTTGTGACAACTCGATCCTGGTGACCGGCCCTCCCCCGGACGGAGGACGCCGCGGTCAGACATCGGGGGGACGCCGGTGCCGGTCGCCCGCCGAGACGATGGCGAGGTCCACAGACGAGGGGAGTTCGTCCACATGAACCGGAGAACGTTCGGCGCGGTGCTCGCCACCGCGACGGCCGCGACAGTGCTCACGGCACTGCCCGCGGCGGCGGGTACTGGGGTGACCACGCCGGGGTTGAGCGGGCGGTACCCGGTGGGGACCAGGGAGGTGCACGTGGTCGACCAGGGCCGCGCCGACCCGTGGGTCCCCGACCGGCGCCGCGAGCTGATGCTCACCGTGAGCTACCCGGCGGCCAGGGCGGGCGGCACCCGCGCCCGCTGGCTGTCGAGCGGGGTCGCGGCGGCGTTCACGCAACTGTTGGCGGACCCGAACTTCGTCGGCCTCCCACCGGGCACCGTCGACTGGACCGCGGTGCGCCGCCAAGCCGTGCTCGACGCGGCCCCGGCGCGCGGCAAGTGGCCGGTGGTGCTGTTCTCCCCGGGATTCGGCGGCCCCCGCGAGTTCTACACCGACAGGATCGACGACCTGGCCAGCCGCGGCTACGTCGTGGTGTCGATGTCGCACACCTTCGAGTCAGCGGTCGTCCAATTCCCGGACGGCCGGGTTGAGTACGGCCGCGCGAACGCAGGCAGCAGCGCGGACAAGAAGAAGGCCATCGACACCCGCGTCGCCGACACCCGCTTCGTCCTCGACCGGCTCGCTGACCTGCCCTTCGCCGACACAAGCCGGATCGGCATGGCGGGACACTCGTACGGCGGCTTCACCACGGGCGAGACGATGGTTGTTGATCGACGCATCAAGGCGGGGGTCAACATCGATGGTGCGCTCGGGTACGGGGCGGGGGTCTATCTGCCTGGTCGGGTGGTGGCGGAGGGGCTTGATCGGCCGTTCTTGCTGTTCGGCGGGGATGATGTGGATCCGGTGACGGGGCGGGAGTTGGAGCATTCGCACGTGGCGCGTGAACTGGATCCGAGTTGGGCTGATTTCTGGGGGGTGCAGCGGGGGTGGAAGCGGGATCTGCACTTGGACTCCAGTACGCATTACTCGTTTACGGATCTGCAGTTTGTGGTGCCGCAGGCGCGGGGGTATTTGGGGGCTGGGGTTGTGGAGCGGGTGGTTGGGGGTGTGGATGCTCGGCGGTCGGTGGTGGTGCAGCGGGAGTATGTGGCAGGGTTCTTTGATCTGCATTTGCGGGGGCGGGATCGGGGGTTGTTCTCTGGGGGGTCGTGGTGTTATCCGGAGGTGCGGTTGATTCCGTAGGGTCCTGGTCGGCTCGCCTGCGGCATTGCGCTGGATCCGTGGGTGGTGCGGTGTGCTCGATGGGGCGAACTTGGTTTGCGCGGGGCCCCTGCGCCACCCGTGGCAGGACCGCAAAAGCCGGGGCCGAAAAGCATGGCCCTGCAGCGAGGCAAGGCTACGGGCACCGCCACCCCACGCAAACCAAGTCCGCCCCATCGAGCATCTGGCACCGGAGGGTCCGAGTGTCCAGTGGCCGGGTTGGGCGGGTCGACTCGGGGAGTGTTCTGGCACCAGCGGCTTCCGAGTGTCCAGTGGTCGGCAATGCTGTCGGGGTCGGGGGGTTATGTTGGCACGCCTGCTCAGGTGTCTCCGCTCAGCAGTAGGCGTATTCGGGCGGCTTCGACTTCGTCGACATCAATGGCTAGGGATAGGGCTCTGTGTAGGTGGTGGCGGGCGGCTGCTATTGCTCCGGATTTTTGGGCGGCGGTGGCTCGTTGGAGCAAGAGATCAAGCCGTGGGCCTAGTGCTCGTTCCGCTTGTTCCAGGTACATCGCAGCGGCGGTGGGGCGGTTGGCTTGGAGCATGAGGGTGCCGATGGTGTGGAGGGCGGGGCCTTCGGGGGTGTCCTGGCGGCGGTGTTCGACCAAGAGGGCGAAGGCGGCGTCAAGGGCTCGGTGCCATTGTCTGGTGTTGCGGAACAAATCAAGCAAGGACTCGAGGGTGCCGATAAGGCGAGGCTCGTCGGTGAGGTTGCGCCAGAGGGTTAGGGCTCGGACCAGTTGGGATTCCGCTATGAGCGGGTCGCCCGCTGCGGCTGCGGTGTGGCCGGAGTGGTCGTGGAGGGCGGCTAGGGCTGCGGGGTTTTTCCATTGGCGGGCAGCGGTTTCGCCCCAGGTGGTCAGGTCGGCGCGCCAGGTGCTGTCGTGCAGTAAGGGGGGTTCGGCGGTGAGGGGCCAGAGGGTTAGGGCGAGGGTGCATCGGGCTTGAGCGGCGCCTGCGGAGGCGAAGGCGGCGGCCAAGTGGGGGCGGTGGTCGGCGACCCAGGTGGGTGAGTGGGCGTGTGATGCCAAGGCCGTCACGAACTTTGTCGGCAGCACGGGGTCCGGGGCGGAGCGCAGGGGGGTGGGGGGCGCGAACCAGCCGGGGCGGGTGGGGGTCAGGGTGCCCGCGCGGGTCATCTCGGTGACGACGTGGTGGGTGGTGGGGTGGGGCCAGTCGAGGGTGGCGGAGAGGAGGGGGAGGGACAAATCGGGTACGGCGAGGGTGGCGAAGGTGGCTGCCACCCGTTCCGCGGCCTCGTCTCGCCCCACCGCACCGGCTCCGTTCGGCTCGTGCGCTGATCACGGCCCGCGGTCCATGATGCGCGCGGGCGTCAGCCGCCGAAGGCGGCCGTCAGGGTGAACCGGTCGCCGCGGACCAGGGTGTGCCGCCATTCCATGGGCTGGCCCTGGGCCCGGCTGAGCCGGTGGATGGAGAGCCCGACGCCGCAGCCGAGGACGGAGCGCTCCACCGGCGAGAGGGCCACCGCGCGGATGTTCTCGCGGGCCCGGTCCAGGCGCAGGCCGGTGCGGGCGAGAACCGCGTAGACGCCGATGTCGGTGAGGTCGGCGGTCAGCAGGCACCGCCCGTGCTCGGCGGGTAACCACACGCGGTCGATGGCCAGCGGTTCGTCGCCCGCCAGGCGCAGCCGCTCCAGGTGCACCAGCGGGGCGGAGCCGTCGAGGCCGAGGTGGTCGGCGACGACGCCGTCGGCGTGCACCTCGAGCTTGCGCACGACGCTGCGCTGGGTGAGCCCGGCGGTGCGGACCGAGGCGTTGAGGCTGTAGAGGGTGCCCAGCGGCTGCTCGACGCCCTGTTCGGCGCGGACCCGGGGGCGTCGCCCGCGTTCGGCGGTGACCACGCCGTCGGTGCGCAGCTTGGCCAGCGCCCGCCGGACCGTGGTGCGGCTGACCCCGTACTGCGCGACCAGCTCCGCCTCGCTGGGGAAGAAGCCGTCGAACTCGCCCTCGCGGAGCCTGCGGACGAGGTCGTCCTGCACGCGCCGCCACCGGATCCCGTGGTCCATCCGCTAAATGTACCTACCTTTGCGCCCCGGACAAGCCCGCCGAGTCGTACCTTAAATGTCCGAACATTGAGGAGGCGTGATGGTCGTGATCGTGGGTGGCGGCACAGCCGGTATCACCGTGGCCGCTCGGCTGCGGCGGGCCGGTCTGCAGGACATCACCCTGGTCGACCCGGCGCACACCCACCACTACCAGCCGCTGTGGACGCTGGTCGGCGGCGGCCGGGCGCCGTTGCGGGAGAGCGCCCGGCCGCAGGCGTCGGTGGTGCCCAAGGGCGTCACCTGGGTGCGCCGCGCCGCCGTGGGGATCGACCCGGACGCCAAGCGGGTGCACCTGGACGACGGCACCGAGCTCGGCTACGACCAGCTCGTCGTGTGCCCCGGCATCCAGCTCAACTGGGGCGCGGTGCCCGGCATGACCGAGGCGCTACGCGCGAACGCGTCCAGCAACTACAGCGCCGACCTGGCGCCGCGCACGTGGGAGCTGATCAAGCGCACCCGGCGGGGCACCGCGGTGTTCGCGATGCCGTCGGGGCCGATCAAGTGCGCCGGGGCGCCGCAGAAGATCGCCTACCTGGCCGCCGACTACTGGCGCGAGCAGGGCGTGCTGCGCGACATCGACGTCCACCTGGTGCTGCCGACGCCCGCGCTGTTCGGCGTGCCGGAGTTCGCCGAGGTCCTGGCCGGGGTGGTGCGGCGGTACGGGATCACCACGCACCTGTCCAGCGAGGTGACCGAGGTCCGCGACGGGTCGGTGGTGATCAACGGCGAGACCGAGCTGCCGTACTCGATGGCGCACCTGGTGCCACCGCAGAGCGCGCCGGACTGGATCAAGGGCGGGCCGCTGGCCGGTGCGACCGGGTACGTCGAGGTGGACAAGCACACGCTGCGCCACGTCCGCCACCCCGAGGTGTTCGCGCTCGGCGACGCCGGGTCGACGCCGAACTCCAAGACCGGTGCGGCGATCCGCAAGCAGGCGCCGGTCGTGGTGGCCAACCTGCTCGCGGTCCGCCGGGGCCAGGAGCCGACCGCGCGCTACGACGGGTACGCGTCCTGCCCGCTGACGACCGCGCGCAGGCGGATGCTGCTGGCCGAGTTCGACTACACGATGCGCCCCACGCCGTCGATCCCGGTGATCAACACGATCCGGGAGCGCACCGACATGTGGTACCTCAAGCGCTACGGGCTGCCGCTGATGTACTGGAACCTGATGCTGCGCGGGCGCGCGTGAGACCTGGAGGAGCCGTGGCGTCGAACCTCGTTTTCGCCCAGTACTACACCGAATGCCTGTCCCAAGCGTCCTATTTGGTCGGTGACAGGCGCAGCGGGCTGGCCGCCGTCGTCGACCCGCGCCGCGACATCGGGACCTACCTGGCCGACGCCGCGGCCAACCGGCTGCGGATCGAGTGGGTGCTGGAAACCCACGTGCACGCCGACTTCCTGTCCGGTCACCTGGAACTGGCCGAGGCGACCGGGGCGGTGATCGGGTACGGGAGCGCGGCGGAGGTGGACTTCCCGGTGCACCGGCTGGCCGACCGCAGGCGGATCTCGTTGGGGGACGTGGACCTGGAGGTGCTGCACACGCCGGGGCACACGCCGGAGTCGATCTGCCTCGTGGTCCGCGAACACGCCGACGACGAGGTGCCCTACGGCGTGCTGACCGGCGACACGCTGTTCCTCGGCGACGTCGGCAGGCCGGATCTGTTGTCGGCCAACGGGTGGAGCGCCAGGGAACTCGCCTCGGCGCTGTACCGGTCGACGCGGCGGCTGCTGGAGTTGCCGGACGGGACGCGGGTGTTCCCCGGGCACGGGGCCGGGTCCGCGTGCGGGAAGAACCTGTCCACGGAGACGACCGGCACCCTCGGCGAGCAGCGGCGGACCAACTACGCACTGGCGCCGATCACGGAGCGGGAGTTCGTCCGCGCGGTGTGCGCCGGTCAGCCGACCGCTCCTCGGTACTTCGCCTACGCGTCCACGCGCAACCGGGCTTCGCGGCCGATCTTCGACGAGCACGACCCCGTTCCCGAAGTGTCCGCTGTGGAGGGTTCGGTGCTGTTGGACACGCGGGACCCGGACGAGTTCGCCGCGGGGCACCTACCGGGTTCGGTCAACGTCGGGCTCGGTGGACGCTACGCGGAGGCCGCGGGGACGGTGTTGGCCGCGGAGGACGAGATCGTGCTGGTGTGCGCCCCGGAGCGAGCGGTGGAGTCGCGCAACCGGTTGGCGCGCATCGGGTTCGACCGGGTCCGCGGGTACACGCGGCCGCGTCCGGTGCGCCGCGCCGAGCGGCTGAGCGCGGCCGAACTGGCGGAGGTGGCTCCGGCGCGGCAGTTGGTGGACGTGCGCGGTCCCGGCGAGGTGGAGGCGACCGGCACGATCCCCGGCGCTGTGCTGATCCCCCTGCCGGAACTGGTGGCGCGCCTGAGCGAACTCGACCCGGCCCGCCCGACGGTGGTCTTCTGCGCGGGCGGGTACCGGTCTTCCGTCGCGGCATCGACCTTGCGCGCCAACGGTTTCGCCGATGTCGCAGACCTCGCTGGCGGGTTCAGCGCGTGGACGGGCTTAGCGTGATCCTCACAGCGCTGGCCGCAGGCGGTGTGGTCGGCCTCGCGATGGGCACGCTCGGCGGAGGCGGCGGAGTGCTGGCCGTCCCGGCTCTGGTCTACCTCCTCGGCATGACCCCATCGATGGCGGCCACGGCGAGCCTGCTGATCGTCACCGCGACCTCGCTCACCGCCCTCACCCGCCACGCCCGGGGCGGCGACGTCTGCTGGCGGACGGGCCTGCAGTTCGCCTGCGCGGGCATCCCCGTCTCCGCCGGTGCCGCCGTGCTGTCCACCCACCTGCCCGCCTGGTCGCTGACCGCGGCTTTCGCACTGCTGGCCGTGGCAGCGGCGGTCAAGATGATCGCTGGCGCCCCGGCCGAGGCCGAGGTGTCGGCCCCGCGTCAAGCACGGGCGGCGCGGGCGGTGGGCGCCGGTGCCGGTTTGGGGGCGGTGACCGGGCTGTTGGGGGTGGGTGGTGGGTTCCTGGCGGTGCCCGCCCTGGTCAGCGCGGTCTCGCTGCGGATGCGGGTCGCGATCGGCACCAGCCTGCTGGTCATCGCGGTCAACTCGGTGGTCGCACTCACCACCCGCCTGGTGACCGGTCCATCCGGCCCCCAGTGGTCGGTGATCGCCCCCTTCGCCGCCGCCGCCGTCCTCGCGGCCTGGGACGGCCGACGGCTCTCGATGGCCCTGTCCCCGGTGATCCTCCGGCGGGCCTTCGGCGTGGTGCTGGTCCTCCTCGCCGTCGCCATGATCGCGGACCTGGCGCTGACGGCGATTCGGTGAGGGGCTAGCGCTGGGTGCACTGCCCGGCGGTGTGGGTGCCGGGGAGGCGGGGACAGCGGCAGGCGCAGAGGTCGTCGTACTCGGCGTCGTCGAGGGGTTGGGTGGGGCGGGTGGGGGCGGGGGTCAGCGTGGACATGGCGAACTCCGGGGAGTTGGCGACAGGGGCGAGACATACACCACGTACCACCGGGAGCGGGGGTTCAACCCCAGGAGGTTGTCTGTCCACAGTGGTCAATCAACGGCGGGTGGGTGAGGAAGTCCTCGAAGGCCAGTTCCGCGGCACCCACCAACACCGGGTGCGCGACCGCGCCCGCCACGACCGGTGTGCCGTCGGCGCGGGCGATCACCGAGCGGCCCAGGTGTTCGGTGATCCGGTCGCCGCCGAGGCGGTGCAGGTCGGCCAGGAGGCCGGTGAGGACGACCTTCGCCGGGGCGAGGACGTTGAGGAGGTTGACCAGGCCGGTGCCGAGGTGGTCGGCGGCGGTCAGGACCGCCCTGGTGTCCCTGGCGGCGCCCGCTTCGGCGCGGGCGAGCACGTGCGGCAGGTGGTCGACCGGCACCCCCGCGTTCCTGGCGACCGCGCGCCCGTCGGCGTAGAGCTCCAGGCAGCCGCGTTGACCGCACGGGCACGGCAGACCTTTGCGGTCGATCGACAGGTGGCCGACCTCCAGCACGTGCGACTCGGCACCCACCAGCGCGCCGCCGATCCCCGTGTGCCCGCCGACCAGCACCAGGACGGGCCCGTCGCCGCGCCCCGCGCCCCGGCGTTGCTCGGCGAGCGCGGTCAGTCCGGAGTCGGTGGCGACCCGCACCGGTAGCCCCTCCGGCAGCGCCGACCGCAGCACCTCCTCCGCCGGGACATCGGTCCAGCCGAAGTGCACCGCGTTGCGCACCACCCCGCCCGGCCTGGTCATCCCGGCCAGACCGACCGCCACCCCGACCAGCGGCCGCCCGTGCCGCCGCGCCACCGACGTGAGCCGAGCCGCCAGCGCCTTGAGCACCGCGCGCGGCCCCTGCCCGGGCAAGGTGAACCCGCACTGCTCGACCACTTCGGCCCCGAGCCCGACCACCGCCACCTCCGCGCGCCGGGGCTTCAGGTGCACCGCGAGCACGACCGGTCCCCGGTCGGCGAACCCGAGCACCGGCGACGGTCGGCCGCGGCCCGTGGGCTCCGCGGCCGCGGCGGCCAGCACCCCGGCGTCGGCGAGCCACCCGGCCGCGTCGCCGATGGCCGTCCTGGTGAGACCGAGCCGGGTGGTCGCGGCGGCGCGGCTCATCGGGCCCTCGTCGTGCAGCAGCCGCACCAACCGGGTCACCGCGGTCGGTCGAGCGGGGCTTTGCACGGGCGTCTCCTTCGCCTACGGTTGGCGGTGTCCGATTTTATCCAGTCGTGGGACAAAAAGGGAAGTGAGCCGGGTGCGCCGACCACTGTGGACGTTGCCGTCCGCGTTCGCGGTGTTCCTGGCGCTGGGCGCGTCGGCGGCGGCGTGGGGGGTGGCGCTGCCCCGGCTGCGCGAGACCTACGACCTCGGCCCGACCGGGGGTGGGGAGGTCATCAGCGCCTTCAACCTGGGCGCGCTGGTGGCGATCCTCGGCTGCGGCGTCGCCGCGCGGCACCTGCCGCCGAGACCGACCCTGGCCGTCCTGCTCGCCGCGTTCGGCTGCGGCCTCGTCGGCGCCGCACAAGCCCCGAACTGGACGTTCCTGCTGGTCAGCGCCCTGGTAGCCGGGCTGGGGTTCGGCGGGGTGGCGCTGCACCTGAACACCACCTACGCCTCCGGACCCCGCGGCGTCCTGCTGGTCAACCTGGTCAACGCGATGTTCGGGGCAGGCGCGATCGCCGCGCCGCTGCTGGTGGCCGGGTTCGGCGTGTCGACCGCCCTGATGGCCATCGCCGCGGTGGTCGTGCTGTCGGTACCGCTGGTCGCCGAGGCGGGCGGGACACCACCCCCGACCCCGCCGGTGGGCCGCGCGACGCTGGTGCTGCTCGCGCCGTTCGCCCTGATCGGCTTCCTCTACGCCGGGGTCGAGACGTCGGCGGGGGCGTGGGCCAGCACACACCTGACCTGGACCGGCACCGCCCCGGACACCGCCGCCCGGCTGACCGCCCTGTTCTGGGCAGGCCTGGCCGTCGGCCGCCTACTGGTGCCGCTGGTCGCCACCCGACCAGCGGTGATCGTGCCCGCCGCGTTCGCCGTGACCACCGCCGGACTCGTGGTGGCCACCCAACCCCCGGTGGCGGTGATCGGCTACGCCCTCACGGGCCTCGGCCTCGCGCCGATCATCCCCACCACCCTGGCCTGGCTCGCCGCACTCACGCCACACGCGCACCTGGCGGGCTCGGCCCTGCTCACCTGCAGCATGCTCGGCAGCGCTGTGCACCCCCTCTTGGTGGGCCTCATCGCAACGCCCGACCACCCGGTGACCATCCCCCTGACCTTCACCACCTACGCCGTCCTGGGACTCGCCGCCGCCCTGTGGACCGCCCGCCACCGCCCAACCTGAACCCCTCCGCTGCGATGTCCTGTTCGCCACGCACCGCTACCCGAGCTCGCGCCCACCGCGGCTCGACAACCGCATAAAGACACCCCGAGGGCAACCGTCCACAACGTCCCGAGCCATCCACAGCTCGTCGCAGCCCCTTCCCCGCGCCCCCACACCGGATAGACTGGCACCAGGGCCGCCCCCGGAGAGGGTGGGGGATGTGTCCCGGGTGAGTGCGATGCCGCCGACCGCCGAGGATTCCGCGCCGCCAAGCTGCCCTTGCACGTCGCCCTGTGGACCTCTGCCCGATCTGAACTGGTCCTCAATGCCCGGGCGGAGAGGGTGCTTGCAGGAAGGGCCGCTGCTCAACAGCGAAGCGAAGCCGCAGGCGTGATTCGACAAGATCGCCGGTCGCGGGACATCGCTGGTTGCCATGCTCCGCAGCGACACCTACCGCTACCCCGAAGCCAACTGTCCACAACGTCCCGAGCCATCCACAGCTCGCCGCACACCCTTCCCCGCGCCCCCACACCCGATAGACTGGCACCAGGGCCGCCCCCGGAGAGGGTGGGGAATGTGTCCCGGGTGAGTGCGCGCAAAGAGGATGACTCCGACAGCCTAGAGGTCCGCGCCGCCAAGCTGTCGCTGCAAGCCGCCCTGTGGACCGCCTGCCTTCGCCCGACCTGAACTGGTCCTCAAATGCCCGGGCGGGGAGGTGCTTGCATGACGGGCCACCGCCCAGCCGCGAGGCGAAGCCGCAGGCGTTGTTCGACAAACTCGCCGACCACGGGACATCGCTGGTTGCCGCGCTCCACAGCGACACCCACTACCGCCGCCCCGAAGCCAGCCGTCCACAACGTCCCGAGTTGTCCACAGCTCGTCGCAGACCCTTCCCCGCACCCCCACACCCGATAGACTGGCACCAGGGCCGCCCCCGGAGAGGGTGGGGAATGTGTCCCGGATGTGTGCGCGCAAAGAGGGTGCTTCCGACAGGCGCAGCCAAGTCTGACCCCGGTGCTGTCAGCGGGCGTACCGCACCGCCAGCACCTCCGAGGCCAGGCCCGACAGTCCCAAGATCCGGGCGGGTGCGCTCCCCTCCGCCACCACCACCGTCACCGGGGCCACGGCCGCGACCTCCAGCAACAGCGCCACGCCCGCGCTGCTCATATAATCCACACCGGACAGGTCGACCATCACGGGTCCCGCGGAAGCCTTGGCCAGCAACGATTCCCGCCACTGATCCACCCCCGGCAGGTCCAGCGATCCCGTCATCTCCACCGCGCCAAGAGGATCGACCACCGGCAGCATCGGGTGGGTTCCGCCGCCGACTACGCGGAAGGTCACGGTCGTGCCCGCGGGGGTTCGGGTGTAAGACACGGATTCGGCCAGTTCGTGGATCATGTCGACGCCGCGGCCGCGGTGGGTGTTGTTGGGGGGTTCGGGGCGCCATTGGCCTCGGTCGCGGACTTCGGCGACGACGGAGCCGTCCGGGGCGCGGGACACGTCGACGTCGAAGGTGCCGTTGGTGTTGGGGTAGGCGTGTTCGACGGCGTTGGCGGCGGCCTCGCCGAGGGCCAGGTGGAGGTCGTTGCGGACGCCGGGGGCCAGGCCGGCGGCGTCGGCCCAGTGGTCGACGGCGGTGCGCAGCGGGCCGAGTTCGGCGACCACGGCGGGCAGGTCGCGCGCGGCCAGCGGCGGCGGGATGAACCGGGCGACGACCAGGGCCACATCGTCGCCGTGGCCGCCGTCGAGCAGTGCGGTGGTGACCCGGGTGGCCAGGCTCTCCGGGTCCAACCCAGCCCTCGCGGTGACCACCTCGGCCAGCCGCGCCAGACCCACGTCGATCACCGTTCCTGGCCGCTCGACCAGGCCGTCGGTGTACAGCAGCACCGTCGCGCCCGGCCGCAGGGTTGTCTCCCCTTCGCGGTACGGCCCGCGCCCGGCCACCCCCAGCACCGGACCGGCCGCGCCCGCCAGGTACCCCACCCGGCCGTCGGCCACCAGCGGTGGCGGGTGCCCGGCCAGCGACCAGCGCAGCAGCCCGCTCGCCCAGTCGAACGTCAGGCACGCGCAGGTCGTCCCCATCGCACCCGGCGTACGGGCCACGAACGCGTCCAACCGCTCCAAGGCCGCGGCGGGTGAGTACCCGTCGAGCAGGTACCCGGCGAGCGCGCTGCGCAACTGCCCCATCACGGCCGCCGCGGTCGGCCCCTTGCCGACGACGTCGCCGACCGACAGCGCCACGACGGTGTCGGTCAGCTGCAGCACCTCGTACCAGTCGCCTCCCGCCTGGGCGTGCCGGGCAGCGGGCAGGTACCGCGCCGCGGTGGCCAGGCGGGCCAGGCCGGGCAGCTCCCGCGGCAGCAGGCTGCGCTGCAGCGCCTCGGCGATCTCGTGCTCGCGGCGCAGCAGCAGCTCGCGCTCCTGGTCGGCCCGCCTGCGCGCGGTCACGTCCCGCCCGATGGCCTGGACCCCGGCAGGCGTGGCCTGGATGCTCAGCTCCAGCGCGACCACCCGGCCGTCGCCCCGGTGGATCTCCCACACCTCGGTCGCCACGTCACCGGCGGTGAGCCGGTGCCACAGCTCCCGCAGCCGCCCGGTCTCCTCGACGGCGACGAACTCGTTGATCGTGCGGCCGAGGATCTCCTCGCGGGTGGCCCCGAACAACGCGCAGCCCGCCGGGTTGACCTCCACGTAGCGCAGCTGCTCGTCAACCACCCACACGCCGTCGGTGGCCCGCTCGAACAGCATCCGGTACCGCTGCTCGCTGGCCCGCAGCGCCCGCCCGGCGTGCACGCGTTCCAACGTCTCCCAGCAGCGGGCGACCACGACGCCGACTAGGTCAACCTCCTCGGCCGTCCAGGCGCGCGGGGTGGCCTGGTGCACTGCCATCGCCGCGACGAACCGGCCCGCCTTGCGCAGAGGCACGCAGATCACCGCGCGGATGCCGGTCACCCTATAGGCGTCGAGGTCGGCCAGCCGGTGGTCGGTGTCGGCGTCGACGACCACCCACGGCAGACCGGCCCGCATGGCGGTGAGGGCGCCCGCGCCGAAGGCCGACATCGCGTACCGCCCGGCCAGCGGCGGCAGTCCGGTGGCGTGGCTGCCGCTCATCACGAAGTGGTCTTCGTCGGCTTCGACGCGCGCGTAGGCGCAGCGGTCGACGCCCAGGTGGACGCCGAGTCTGCTGGCCGCGGTCGCGATGATCTCCTCCGCGTCCTCCAGCGGCTGCAGTTCGCGCTCGAGGGCGCCGAGGAACCGCTCCCGCTCGTGCGCGGCCCGCCGAGCGGTGATGTCGAGCGAGACGCCGCGCAGGCCGACGGGGGTGCCGTCCGGGGTCCGTTCGACGTGCACGACGTCGTGCAGCCACAGCACGGAGCCGTCCGCGGCCACGACCCGCAGGTCGAGCTCGTGGTCGCGCAGCGCGGCGCGGGCGGCGACGGCGGCGGCCCGGTCGTCGGGGTGCACCACGCTCGCCCAGAAACCGGGGTCGGCCAGCCACGCCTCGCGCGGGTAGCCCAGCAGCGCCTCGACCCCCTCGGAGACGAAGCTCAGCCGCCCGGTGCCCGCCTCGGCCGTCCACACCACGACCGGCAGCCCGCCGAGCAGACCGGCCGCCTCGGACCAGCCGGGTGCGGTGTCCATTTCAGCCTCCCGCCGCCTGTCGCCCTGCCGCGCCGACCCTACCTCCGCGCCGCCCCGACCGGTCTGCCGGATTTCTCCGCCATTTCCGGTGAATACCCTTTCTCGCCCTTTCCGAAGGATATCCCGACTTTTCTGGGCGGGTCGACCGAATTGACGCGTTAACACTTGTCGCATGTGAATATCTGGACGTTCCGCGTGAAGTTCGCCGGAGTTAACGTCTATTCGTCCGGCACCGGCGGCGGGCGAGCGGCGAGGGACCTCACTCGACCGGCGCGGTGCGCGGATTCCTGATGCGCCCGAATGCGCATTCCCTGCATCTTTCCGGTCCGTGCGCGAGAACACGGCCGGGAAAGGAGCCACTTCCCCATGAAGCCCAGTCATCGCCTGCTCGCCGTGGGTGGCGCGCTGGTGTCCGGCCTGGTGGTGATCGGCAGCGCCGTCGCGGCGACGTCGAACCAGCAGGTCGACGCCGCCCAATCCGCCCAGGTGGCCCAGGACACCGCCGCCCACGCCGCGGCCGCCCTGGTCGACTCCCGTCCCGCGGCACTGCACGCCTCGGCCGACGATTCGTTCGTCCAGCGCAAGGTCTACTCCGCGGGCTCGACCCAGTACGTGTCCTACGACCGCACCTACAAGGGCCTTCCCGTCGTCGGCGGCGACTTCGTCGTGGTCACCGACAACGCGGGCACCGTGAAGTACACCTCCGTCGCCCAGGACCAGACCATCCAGGGCGTGGCCACCTCCGCCAAGGTGACCAAGGAGCAGGCCGAGACCGCCGCCCGCGGTCAGCTCAAGTCCGTCGAGAAGACCGAGGCGAGCAGGCTCGTCGTGGTCTCCCTCGGCACCGCCCGGCTGGCCTGGGAGTCCACTGTCGACGGCAAGACCGCCGAGGGCGAGCCGAGCAGGCTCAGCGTCTACGTCGACGCCATCGACGGCAAGGTGCTGCGCACCCAGGAGCACGTGGCCCGCGGCAGCGGCAGTTCCGCCTACAGCGGACCGGTCACCATCGACACCACCCACTCGGGCAGCAACTACGTGATGCGCGACCCGAACACCAGCAACCTGTCCTGCCAGGACATCAGCGCGTCGACCCCGTTCAGCAAGACCTCCGACTCGTGGGGCAACGGCCAGGCGTCCAACCGGGAGACCGGCTGCGTCGACGCGCTGTTCGCCGCCGAGACCGAGCGCAAGATGCTCACCCAGTGGCTGGGCCGCAACGGCATGGACGGCAACGGCGGCGCGTGGCCGATCAAGGTCGGCCTCAACGACCTCAACGCCTTCTACGACGGCAGCCAGGTGCAGATCGGGCACAACCAGGCCGGTGGCTGGATCAGCTCCATCGACGTGGTCGGCCACGAGATGGGCCACGGCATCGACGACCACACCCCCGGCGGCATCTCGCAGTCGGGCACCCAGGAGTTCGTCGCCGACACCTTCGGCGCGGCGACCGAGGCCTTCGCCAACGAGTCCTCGCAGTACGACCCGCCGGACTACCTGGTGGGCGAGGAGATCAACCTGGTCGGCAGCGGCCCGATCCGCAACATGTACAACCCGTCGCAGGTCTCCAACAACCCCAACTGCTACTCCAGCAGCGTCCCCGGCGGCGAGGTGCACGCCTCGGCGGGCCCCGGCAACCACTGGTTCTACCTGATCGCCGAGGGCAACAACCCCGGTGGCGGCAAGCCGACCAGCCCGACCTGCAACAACAGCTCGGTGACCGGCCTGGGCATCCAGTCCGCCATCAAGATCATGTACAACGCGATGCTGATGAAGACCTCGGCCAGTTCCTACCTGAAGTACCGGACCTGGACGCTGCAGGCGGCCAAGAACCTGTACCCGGGCAGCTGCACCGAGTTCAACACCGTCAAGGCCGCCTGGGACGCGGTGAGCGTGCCCGCCCAGTCCGGTGACCCGACCTGCACCGGCGGCACCACCACGCCGCCGACCAGCCCGACCACCACCACCCCGCCGACCACCACGACCCAGCCGCCCGGTGGCTGCTCGGGCCAGAAGCTGACCAACGCGGGCTTCGAGTCCGGCGCCACCGGCTGGACCCAGACCTCCGGTGTGATCGGCCAGTTCGCCTCGCAGAACCAGCCCGCGCACGGCGGCACCTACTCGGCGTGGCTCAACGGCTACGGCTCGGCGCACACCGACAGCGTGGCGCAGTCGGTCAGCATCCCGGCGGGCTGCAAGGCCACCCTGACCTACTACCTGCACATCGACACCGCGGAAACCGGCTCGACCGTCTACGACAAGCTCACCGTGACGGCCGGTTCCACCACGGTGGCCTCCTACTCCAACGTCAACAAGGCCGCCGGGTACACCCAGCGGACGGTTGACCTGTCCAGCCTCGCCGGGCAGACCTTCACCCTGAAGTTCACCGGCACCGAGGACGCCTCGCTGCAGACGTCCTTCGTGCTCGACGACCTGGCGCTGACCCTGGGCTGATCACCAGGCACCGCCAACCGGGCGGGCACCTCCGCACGGGGGTGCCCGCCCTGCCGCGTCACCAGTGCAGCAGCCAGGGCACCACCAGGGCGACCACCGCCACGGCCCAGAAGCGCGGGCCGCCCAGCCCGCTCGCCGGGCGGATGACGCCGACGTTCACGCCGAGGAAGAACACGAGCACCACCGCCCAGAGCACGCCGATGTACCCCAGGTTCAGCACGGGACCGCCGTCGTCGGCCAACTCCTCCGGCGCGCCCACGGCCAGCGCGGCCAACTGCCCGGGCAGCACCGCGAGGTAACCGATGCCCAGGTTGACCAGCACCGTCGCGCTCCAAGCCCCCAGTTGTCGCATGCCTAGAACGCGATCTCCCGCCAGAGGTCCCACCACCCGACCGCGAACGCGCTCGGTACCAGGAACAGGACCAGCGCCGTCCGCCAATAGCCGCGGCCGCCGATCTGCCCCACGGTCACGACCGCCCGGTTCACCCCGTAGAACACCCCGCCCACGACCGCCAGGGCGATGGCGACGAGCGGCAGGAACGCCAGCATCCCGCCCATCTCCGCGGTCTCCCCCGGCGCCACCACGGCGACCGCCACCAGGGTCAGCGGGTACACCGCCAGGTACCCCACCCCCAGGTTGAGCAGCACCGCCGCGCCCCAAGCCCCCACTCGTCGCATGCCGAAGAGTCTATTGACCAGGAGTGACCAGCTTTTGCCCGCCAGCGCTCGGCCGGGCCGCGCGCGCTGGCCGAGCGGGCGGTGGGCTCGCACGATGGGCCCATGTCGACTCCTGCCGAGGACGAGTGGCGCACCTACGACGAGTTCGCCGACGGTATCGCCACCTACCGCCTGCCCAACGCCGACCTGACCGGGCGCGAGATCGTCATCGCGCTCGAGGACGGCCCCGTGCTCGAGCTGCGGTTCGAGGACGCCACCCACGTGGTGTGCAACGGGGTGCGCGACCCCTACGACGCGGTGGCGGTGCGCGAGGACGTGTTCTTCGTGAACCTGCCGCTGACCAGTGTCGAGGGCGAGTCGCTGACCCTGGTCTTCTCGACCACCACGCACCGCGCGCTCGGCGTGCTGTCGGTGATCGGCGCCGAGGACGTCGAGGGGCAGCCCAGGGTCCGGCAGTCGTTCTGGGCGGGGACCACCAACGGCGGCGAGCCGACCGGTGAGGTGCCGGGGCCCTCGCGCGACCTGATCGGCAAGCGCAACCTCTACCGCTACAGCCCCAACCACCTCTACGAGCACGTGTACGTGTCCTCGCAGCGCTACACCTGGCAGTGCCTGGAGGGCATCCAGCGCGGGCACGGCGACACCGACCTGTCCACGGTCTGGAAGTTCGCCGACGGGCTGTACCTGTTCTGCTTCCGGGAGTTCCGCATCGCGGTGGCCAGCGTGTGGCTGCACGACCTGAGCATCGCGCTGCGCACCACCGGGGTGTTCCTCGGCCTCAACGGCGAGGGTGCCTCCGAGCACTCCACCGGCGGCGGCCACATCTACCCGCTCGGCGCGGTCGTCTACCCCGACGTCCAGCCGGTCTGACCAGCACAACGCAGAGGAGAACCCATTGTCTACTGTGGACGTCGTCGCCGCACACTACGCGGCGAGCGACCGCGGTGACCTCGACGGCATGCTCGCCCCGATCACCGCGACGACCACCTGGACCGAGGCGGCCGGGTTCCCCTACGCGGGCACCTACACCGGGCCGGACGAGGTGCGCGAGAAGGTGTTCATCGCCATCGGGCAGGACTGGGACGGCTACACCTTCACCCTGGCCGAGCTGGTCGACGGCGGTCAGACCGTGATCGGCCTGGGCCACTACCACGCCACGAACCGCCGGTCGGGCCGCGAGTTCACCGCCCGCGTGGCGCACGTGTGGAAGTTCGACGGCGACACCGTCGCCAGCTTCGAGCAGATCGTCGACTCCGTGCCGGTGGCCGCCGCCATCGACTAGCGGATCGAGCCACTGGGGCTCACCCGATGAGGTGAGGCGCCGTGCAGTTCCACCCCCTGGCCGCCTCCTGGAGCGCTTCCGCGCGCTCCGGGAGGCGGCCAGGGGCGTTTGCGGGCAAGGTCGGCGAGTGACCTGGATCGCACCCCGTGCTGCGCACGACAACACGCGTGCCCGCAAAGTCAAGGAGCGTGGGCCAGACCACTCATAGGGTCCGTTCCACCTTCGAAGAATTGAGTGAATCCCGTGCCCTGCGCGCGCAAGCGACCGCAGCCGAGAAAGACAGGGACCGCTATGAGAAAGATCATGCGCAGCGTGGCGGTGGCCGCCGCGGTCACACTCGTCGCCGCCGGGTGTGCCGACGGTGGCAGCAGTGGCAGCGGCGGTGGCAGCGGGCCGATCGTGGTCGGCTCGGTCAACGCGCTCAGCGGCGCGGCGACCTTCCCGGAGTCCTCCGCGGCCGCCAAGGCCGTCTTCGACGCCGCCAACGCCTCCGGCGGGGTCGGCGGTCGGCAGATCCAGTACAAGGCGCTCGACGACAAGGGCGACCCGGCCGCCGCCGCGGCCGCCGCGCGCGAGATCGTCGGTGCCGACGGCGCCGTCGCCCTGGTCGGCTCGTCGAGCCTGCTCGAGTGCGAGATCAACAACAAGTACTACGAGCAGCAGAAGATCCTGTCCATCTCCGGCATCGGCGTGGACCCGGCCTGCTTCAACAGCCCCAACATCTCCCCGGCCAACGTCGGTCCCTACCACGACATGACGCTGACCCTGCTCTACGGCTCGGAGACGCTCAAGCTCGACAACATCTGCGCGCTGCTGGAGATCGCGGGCAACACGCTGCCCTCCTACCAGGCCGCGATCGACGAGTGGACCAAGATCACCGGCAAGAAGCTGACGTACATGGACGCCACCGTGCCCTACGGCGGCTCCGACTACACCAGCTACATCGTCAAGGCGCGCCAGGCGGGCTGCAAGGCGATCACCGTCAACCCGGTCGAGCCGGACTCCATCGGCCAGCTCAAGGCCGCCGCCGCGCAGGGCTGGAACGACGTCACCTGGCTGCTGCTCACCTCGGTGTACAGCGAGAACTACGCCAAGGCGGTCAGCAACGCCGGTGCGGGCATCTACGTCCCGGCCGAGTTCTACCCGTTCACCGACGCCGACGCCGCCCAGAACAAGGAGTGGCGCGAGCTGATGACCAAGAACAACATCCCGCTGACCTCGTTCAGCCAGGGCGGTTACCTCGCGGCGAAGTACTTCCTGCAGGTGGTCAAGGGCATCTCCGGTGACATCAACCGCGAGTCGGTGACCAAGGCGCTGCAGGAGATGCAGCCCATCAGCGACCCGATGGTCGGAACCCCGTACGTGTTCGGCAAGGGCAAGACCCACCACGACAACACCGCGGGCTGGCCGATCAAGCTCATGTCCGGCACCAACAAGTGGGAACTGGCCGAGCAGGACTGGCTGCGGATCCCGAAGAACTAGTACCGGTTAGGGAGTTCCTCGATGCTGCAAGGAGCGCTGGCAGGTCTTGCCGCGGGCGGGCTGTACGCGGTGCTCGCCGTGTGCCTGACACTCATGTCGCGGCTGGTGCGGGTGGTCAACTTCGCCCAGTCGGCGACCGGGATGTTCGGCTGCTACGTCGCGGTCTGGCTCTCTGTCGACGTGGGACTCCCGACGTGGGCGGCGACGGTGGTGGGCATCGTGCTCGGCTGCGGGCTGAGCGCGCTGCTCGGGTGGATCATCTCCACCTGGCTGGCGGAGGCCGACATCGGCACCCGCTCCGCGGTCACCGTCGCCGTGCTCCTGCTGCTGATCTCGCTGTCGTTCATCCTGTTCGGCAACAAGCCGCAGCCCTTCCACCCGATCCTCGACGGCCCCGCGTTCGAGGTCAACGGCGTGGTGGTCAGCCAGGTCACGGTGGTCACCGTGGTGCTGTCGGTGGTGGTCGCGCTGGGCTGCCGGGCGCTGCTGAGCGGGACCTCGTTCGGCCTGCAGCTGCGGGCGCTGTCGGAGCGGCCGACGACCGCGGAGCTGATGGGCATCCCGGCCAAGCCGCTGGCGGTCGGGGTGTGGGCGGCGACCGGGTTGCTGAGCACCCTGGTGATCTCGATCGTCGCCCCGTCGCAGTCCAACGACGCGACGTCGCTGTCGATGCTGGTGGTGCCCGCCGCGGCGGCCGCGCTGCTCGGCGGGTTCCGCAGGCTGGACCTGGCGGTGGTCGGCGGGCTGGTGCTCGGCATGGCCCAGGGCGCACTCGCCCAGGTCGACAGCCTCTCGGTGGTCCGCTACTTCCTGCCGTTCCTCGTCGTCGTCGGTCTGCTGCTGTGGTCGCAGCGCAAGGAGGTCTGGGATGTCGCGCGCTGAAACCGGCCCGCTGACCCGCTTCGGCGGCCCGCTGGTGGTGGCCGGTGCGGCCATCGTGGTGGGCTACCTGTTCAGCGTCGGGCTCGACGGGTACTTCGTGTACCTGGGGATGAGCGCGATCGTGGCCGGGATCGCGCTGCTGGGCCTCGGTGTGGTGACCGGCAGCGCGGGCATGGTCTCGTTGTGCCAGTTGACCTTCGCCGCGGTCGGGGCGTGGGTGGTCTCCTACCTCAACCGCGCGGGCGCGCCGGGCGGGTTCCTGGTGTACCTGGTGTGCGGCGGTATCGCCGCCGGGCTGGTCGGCGTGCTGGTCGGCCTCCCGGCGCTGCGGCTGCGGGGGATCAACCTCGCCGTGGTGACCCTGGGGCTGGCCGCCGCGGCGGACCTGACGCTGGTGCAGATCCAGTTCCCCGGGACCGTCGACGGCGTGTCGGTGGAGCGCCCGGAGGCGTTCTCCGACGACCGCGGCTACTTCTGGCTGGGCACCATGGTGCTCACCGCGTGCTGCCTGCTCGTGCACTTCCTGCGCCGCACCCGCTGGGGCAGCGGCTGGCAGGCGGTGGCCTTCTCCGAGCGCGGCACCGCGGCGGCGGGCGCGTCCGTGCGCACGTCCAAGCTGAGCGCGTTCGCGGTGAGCGCGGCGCTCGGCGGAGTCGCGGGCGGTCTGCTGACCGGCCAGGTCGGCCTGGCGTTCCCGGCCAGCTTCACCGCGATGCAGTCGCTGGCGCTCTACGTGCTGGCCATCATGTCCGGCGCGCACCTGATCGACATGGCCGTCTTCGGCGCGGTGCTGTGGGTCGCGGTCCCCGAGCTGCTCAAGCGCTGGGGCATCCCGCAGGACTGGGGTTTCGTGGTCTTCGGCCTGCTCGGCACGCACGCCCTCACCACCGGCGGCAACCTGGGCACCGCGGTCCGCGAACTCTGGCGGCGGCGGTCCAAGGAGGCAGCGGGCATCAATCTGGGCGCACCACCGTCCGATGTGGAGATACCGGAACCCGGTGAACCCGTGCTCGTGGTCCGGGACTTGAGCGTGAGCTTCGGCGAAGTCAAAGCACTGTCGCACGTGGACATCACAGTGCCGTCCAACGGCGTGCTGGGCGTCATCGGACCCAACGGCGCCGGTAAGTCCACTTTGGTCGACATCCTCAGCGGCTTCCTCCCCCAGGCCACCGGGTCCGTCGAACTCGACGGCCTCGCGCTCAACGGGATGTCGCCCACCCGCCGGGCCCGCGCGGGCCTGCGTCGCACGTTCCAGCAGGACCGCGTCCCCGCAGGCCTCACCGTCGGCGCCTACGTCCGCTTCGTCGCCAGGCGCCGCCTGTCGACCGCCGAGATCGCCGACGCCCTGGAGTTCTTCGGCTGCCCCGCCCCCAAAACCCCACTACGCCGCGTCGACGTCGGCGCCCGCCGCCTGGTGGAGGTGGTCGGCCACCTGCTGGCCAAGCCGAAGGTCCTGCTGCTCGACGAACCGGCCGCTGGCCTACCGCACGAGGAGCACGTCGCCCTCGGCCTGCGCCTGCGCCAGGTCCCCGCCCGCTTCGGCGTGTCGGTCCTGCTCATCGAACACGACCTCGACCTGGTCCGCTCGGTGTGCGACACGATCACCGTGCTCGACTTCGGGCAGGTGCTGGCCAGCGGACCCCAGGCCGAGGTACTCGCCAACCCGGAGGTCCTCAAGGCCTACATGGGTGAAACGGAGCTCCTGTGAACGCGCTGCAGGTACAAGACATCACCGTCACCCGAGGCGCAGGCCCGGTAATCCGCGACGTCGGCTTCACCCTGGAACCCGGCCGGATCACCGCACTGGTGGGCCCGAATGGGGCGGGCAAGACCTCCCTGCTGGAGGCCATCTCCGGCGTGGTCCCGGCCGCCCGCGGGTCGGTGCGGATCGGGACCACGGAGATCACCAAGCACTCCAGGGTGGCCCGGGCGAAGCTCGGCCTGGCACACATCGAGCAGGGCCGAGCCGTGTTCCCCGGCCTGACCGTGCTGGAGAACCTCAAGCTCACCGCGCGCACGTGGCCCAGGGTGGAGGAGGTGCTCGCCCTGTTCCCCGAACTCGACAAGCGCCGAAACTCCCCCACAGCACTACTCAGCGGCGGCGAACAACAGATGGTCGTCCTAGCCCGAGCCTTCGCCGCCCGCCCCAAGTTCCTCCTCATAGACGAGATGTCCTTGGGCCTAGCCCCAGTCGTCTTCACCCGCCTGCTACCGATGGTCACCCGCTTCGCCTCAGAAGGCGCCGCAATCCTTCTGGTAGAACAATTCACCCACCTAGCCCTAGGCGTCTCCCAAGACGCCATTGTCGTCTCCTCGGGCCAGGTGACCTACCAGGGATCAGCCCAAGACCTCCTGAACTCCCCCGAAACCCTCCACTCCGCCTACCTAGGCGAATAAGAGACCGGCTGGGTGACGTCCTGGGGGCGTCACCCAGCCACCCAAACCCTGGCACTGGCCCGGCCCCGTCAGCCTCGCCGCCGCTCTCGGAGGCCGCTGCCTCTCACTGCTCGATGGGGCGAACTTGTTTTGCGCGGGGCCCCTGCACCAGCCGTGGCAGGACCGCAAAGCTGGGGCCGAAGAGCGTGGCCCTGCAGCGAGGCAAGGCTACGACTGGCGCTCCCCCGCGCAAGACAAGTCCGCCCCATCGAGCCGTCGCGCCCGGCCCCGAGTTGGCCCGCCCGACCCATCGCCCTGAGCTGGCCCGCTCAACCCAGCTGGCCGAGTCAGTCGCGTCAGCCTCGCCACTGCTCTCAGAGGCCGCTCGCTCTAACTGCTCGATGGGGCGAACTTGTTTTGCGCGGGGCCCCTGCACCAGCCGTGGCAGGACCGCAAAGCCGGGGCCGAAAAGCATGGCCCTGCAGCGAGGCAAGGCTACGACTGCCGCCACCCCACACAAAACAAGTCCGCCCCATCGAGCCGCCGCGCCCAGCCCCTCGAGTTGGCCCGCCCAAACCAGCCCCCCGAGTTGGCCCGCCCAGCCCGGCCGTCCGGGCCGGGCCTGCCTGCCTCACTGCTGCTCTCGGAGGCCGCTCGCTCTAACTGCTCGATGGGGCGAACTTGTTTTGCGCGGGGCCCCTGCGCCAGCCGTGGCAGGACCGCAAAGCAGGGGCCGAAAAGCATGGCCCTGTCCGCGCAGCAACGCTACGACTGCCGCCACCCCCACGCAAAACAAGTCCGCCCCATCGAGCCGCCGCACCCAGCCCCCCGAGCCAACCCACCCAACCCAGCCCCCCGAG
Organism: Actinokineospora baliensis; assembly: GCF_016907695.1. Classification (NCBI taxonomy): domain Bacteria; kingdom Bacillati; phylum Actinomycetota; class Actinomycetes; order Pseudonocardiales; family Pseudonocardiaceae; genus Actinokineospora; species Actinokineospora baliensis. The sequence goes on from NZ_JAFBCK010000001.1 coordinate 7,159,505, forward strand.
CCAGCCCCGCCAACCCGGCCACCGCTCCCGGAAGTCGCTGGTGCCAACTGCTCGATGGGGTGGACCTGTTTTGTGTGGGGGGGACGTCAGCCGTAGCGTCGCCTCGCTGCAGGGCCATGCTTTTCGGCCCCTGCTTTGCGGTCCTGCCACGGCTGTCGTAGGGGCCCCACGCAAAACAGGTCCACCACATCGAGCCCGCACTAAAATCGCGGATCGGCGCGCGATGCCGCAGGCGAGCCGATGATCCGACGGCGAAGCCGAAACAAGAGACCCGCGCCCGCTACGCCGGAAACCCAGACCTCACCGAATACCCGAAGTCCGCCACCACAGCCTGCCCGTTCACCGCCCGAGACCGCTCCGAAGCCAAGTACAGCACCTGCCAAGCCACCTCCCCCGCCGACTGCACCGGGAACTCCGCCTCCTCAATCGCCTGATCCCCCAGATCCGCCCGCGCCATCGGCGTGTCCACAACAGACGGACACACGCAGTTCACCCGCACCGGCGCGAACTCCACCGCCAGCGCGCGCGTCATCGACACCACCGCCCCCTTCGAGGCGCTGTAGGGCACCATCCCCGGCACCGACACGAACGCCGAGTCGGACCCCAGCAGCACGATCGACCCGTCCGCCCCCATGTGCGGGTACACGTGTTTCGCCAGCAGCAGTTGCCCCAGCACGTTCACCGCCAGCACCGCCGCGATGTCCGACGCGGGTGTGTCGACCAGCAGGTCGCCCACCGGTCCCGAGATGCCCGCGCACCCCACCACGACGTCCAGCCCGCCCAGCCACTCCACCGCCGAGTCGACAGCGGCCGCCAGCGATCTCGCGTCGGTCACGTCGGTCACGAACTGGGCACCCGGCGCGCGGTCGAGGACGGCGACGGTGGCGCCTTCGGCTTCGAGGGCTCGGGCGCAGGCCAGGCCGATGCCGGAGGCGCCGCCGGTGACCAGGGCTTTCTTGCCGGTGAGGGCGAGGTCCATGGTGCCATCCTGGGGGCGGGCGGGCACCGGTGGTTGGTCTGCGGCGCACCATCCTTGTCCGGTGCCGCACGGGGGTCGGCGGCGCGGTTCCCCCCGGGCGCGCGCAGGGCCAAGACTGCCGGGTACCCGGAGAAAGGAACGCCGATGACGTTGTCCGATACCTCGACGTGGTTGCCGCTCGACGGGTTGGCGCCCGGGTTCGACGAGAACAAGGCGCCGACCGTGGGGGACCTGCACGGGCGGACGGTGGCCCTGGTCGGGGCGGACGGGGCCGCGGTGCTGTCGGCGTCGTTCACCGGGGCCAAGGTGGTGTGGGACCACGGCGTGGACGACTGCGAGACGTTCCTGGTGGACGAGGACCTCTACTACTCGCAGTGGCACCCGGCCGAGCGGCCGGAGGAGGCCGTGTCGCTGTTCCTTGACCTGCGGGCCGGGCGCGCGCTGGTGGTCACCACGACCATCAACGGCGGCGGCACGCCCCGGGTGACCCAGGTCTTCACCCCCGCGACCATCGAGGGCGAGATCCTCTCCGGCGAGGCCCCCGCCCCCTCCCGCGCGCTCATCGGGCGGCGCGCGATGTGGGTGTACAGCCAGGAGCACGCCTACGAGCACGTCTACCTGAGCCCGCACTGGTACACCTGGCAGTGCCTGGCCGGACCGGAGAAGGGCCTGGCCGACACCGACGAGAACTCCGTCTACCAGCTGCGCCCGGGCATCTACGTCTTCACGTGGCGGGAGAAGGTCATCCACTGCGCCTCGGTGACCGTGGCCGACCACCGCGACGTCCACCGGCTGCGCTCGCACGGGGTCCTGTTCGGGCTGAACGAGACCGGTGACGGGCAGACGCACTTCACCTTCGGGGCGCACGGGCGGCTGCTGAGCAACACCGTGCACCCCGAGGAGTACGACCCGGCCCTGGGGTAGGCGCTCACCGCGCGGGCGCGATCCGGAAGCTGAACGCCAGGTCGCGCCACTCGCCGGTGACGTGGCGACCCGGCGGGGGTGTGCCGACCCCCGCCGGGAAGTCCACGACGAGGTCGGGTTTGACGCCGAACACGGCGTCGGAGTCCAGGTAGTCGCCGCCCGCCACGAACAGCTGGGTGATCAGCCGCTGGTGGCCGGGCGCGGAGATCATGAAGTGCAGGTGCGGGGCCCGGTACGGGTGCCTGCCGGTCGCGGCGAGCAGGTCGCCGACGGTGCCGTCGGCCGGGATCGGGTACGCCGAGGGCAGGATCGACCAGAACCGGACCATCCCGAGCTCGTCGGCGCGGAACCGGCCGCGCAGCACCGGGCCCTCGAGGTCGGGCAGCTGCACGTCGTAGAAGCCGTCCTCGTTGGACTGCCAGACGTCGACGACCGCGCCGGGCAGCGGGGTCCCGTCCACCGAGGTGATGGTGGCCTCGACGTGCAGCGGGACGCCGGATAGGCCGTCGGCGACGTCGGAGCCGTGTTCGAGCTCGGGCGGGCCCTCGACGTAGAACGGGCCCAGCACCGCCGAAGGCGTGGTGTCGGGTGTGCGCGAGTTGGTCAGCGCGTCGACCACGCTGGACACGCCCAGGGAGTCCGACAGCAGCACGAACTCCTGCCGCTTGTCGTCGCACAGCTGCCCGGTGCGGGTGAGGAAGTCGATGCCCGCCTGCCACTCGGCCTGGGTGAGGTCGTTGTCGACGGCGAACCCGTGCAGGCGCCGGACCAGGTCGCCGATCAGGTGCCGCAGCCGGGGCTCGCCGCCGAGGGTGCCGACCACCTGGTCGGTCAGCCAGTCCAGCCGGGGTGCGCCGCCCAGCGTCGGCCGCTCGCCCGCCCACGCGGCGCGCAACAACCCCGTCACGCCGTCTTCGGTCAGCGGGGCGGGGTTCGGGTACGGCTTGGCCACGGCGAGCTCGACCGCGCGCGGCAGGTCTGTCTCGGGCAGGTCGAGTTCCCGCAGCGAGGTCGGCGCGCCGGTGGCCACGAGCAGGTCGAAGATCGCGCCGGGGGCGTCGGTGCTGCCCAGGGCCTCGCCGATGCGGCGGACGGCCTCGGGGGTGTGCGCGGCGTTGTAGGCCAGGGCGTGCGGGAGCACGACGGCGTGCGTGGGCGAGTGCGGGAGGCCGAAGGCGCCGCCGAGGGTGTGGCAGAGCTTGTGGTGCAGGCCCATGCCGACCGCACCGAGGCAGGTCCCGGCGAGCCAGGCGCCGGTCAGCAGGTCGGCGCGGACGTCCTCGGCGCTGGGGTCGGCGGTGATCCGGCGCAGCGCGCGGGCGATGCGCTCGATGGCCTCGAGCGCGAGCCGGTCGGTGACCGGGTTGGCGTCGGGGGCGTAGAGCGCCTCGACCGCGTGTGCCATGGCGTTGACCGCGCTGGTGACGGTGATGCCCAGCGGGAGGCCGCGGGTGAGCTCGACGTCGTAGATGACCGTCTCGGGCAGGATGTCAGGCGAGGAACGGGTGGTCTTGACGCCGCCGTCGGTCTCGCCGAGCACCGGCGTGACCTCGGAGCCCGCGTACGTGGTGGGCAGGATGACCTGGTCGACGCCGGTGCGCACGGCCAGCGCCTTCGCCAGCCCGGTCGTGGAACCGCCGCCGACGGCCACCACGCAGTCCGCGCTGACCTCGCGCAGCACCGCCAGCGCCTTCTCGGTCACCGCGACCGGGGTGTGCATGGCCGCGCCGTCGAACCGGCCGACCGCGAGGTGGCCCAGCGCCTCCCGGAGGCGGTCGCCGAGCTCCGGCAGCCCCGGGTCGGCCAGGATGAGGACCCGCTCACGACCGAGCCGCTCCACCTCCGGCCGCACGTCGGCGAGGGTGTGCGAGCCGAACACGACGCGCGCCGGGCCAGCGGTGTAGCGGAAGTTCGAGTAGCGGGAATCAGACACGAGTGGCTCCAGGTCCGGGTGGGGTCGGGCTCTACTCTGCGCCCGCGAGCTCCCCGGCGCCTTCGTCGCGCCGGTCGAGCAGGGTCGCCAGCGCGGTGGTGAGGTCACCAGCCGGGTCCGCGGGCAGTGTCCACGCCCGCCAGCCGACGTGCGCGTCCGGGCGGACCAGCACGCAGCCGGACTCCTCGACCTCGCGCAGCCTGGCCCAGTCGTCGTAGAGGTCGATGTGGTCGCGGCCCGCGCCGATGACGAAGGCCGCGATCTCGATGTCGAGCTGCTTGGCCGCGATCTCGGCCGCCGCGACCCACTCCTCGCCCGCGATGCCGGTGAGCAGGGCGAAGCGGCCCTTGCCCGCCAGGTCGTGGGTGCTGACCTTCTGGCCGCCGCTGCCGAGCCAGCAGTGCGGCAGACGAGCGCCGGGCCAGGTCGTCGGGTGGTAGTACAGCTCGGGGTCGCGGGTGTACTCCGGTTCGGGTGTGCCGTCGCCGACGATCGCGCTGGAGTTGTAGCGCTGGCCGAGTTCGACGCCGTGCGCGTTGAACTCGTAGTCCTTGAGCTCTAAGGCTTTGCGTAACGCGGCCCGCTGCTCGGCGGCCTTGGCGGTGTTCTCCGTCCTGGCCCGCATGTTCGCGACCTTCTCAGCGGGGTCGTCGGACTCGGTGAAGCCCAGGGCCTCGAAGATCGGGCCGAACTCCTCGATGGACTTGTTGGCGCGCAACACGATCTGCTTGCCGACCGGCGCGCGCTCGGCGTCGTAGCTGTCGAGCAGGCCGGGACCCGCCTTGCCGGAGAGCACCATCGCGAGCTTCCAGGCCAGGTTGTAGGAGTCCTGGATGGAGGTGTTGGAGCCCAGCCCGTTTGACGGCGGGTGCCGGTGCACGGCGTCGCCCGCGCAGAACACCCGGCCCGCGCGGTAGCGGGTCGCGTACATCTTGTTGTTGCCCCACAACGAGGTGGAGCGGATGGTGACCGGGATGGTGTCGTCGCCGATCAGGTCGTGCACGATCTTGGTGGCCATCGCGTCGTCCACCGCGGGCGGCGGGCCGGAGATGTCGTAGCCCCACACGATCAGCCACTCGTCCCACGGGCGGACCATCCGCACCAGGCCCATGCCGATGCCGCCGATGTCGGAGCCGGGCTGCAGCACCCAGTACAGGACGCTGGGCCGGTGCTCGACCAGCCGGGACAGGTCGGCGTGGAAGACGATGTTCATGCTGCCCGCGAGGTCCATCTGGCCCTCGAAGGGCAGGCCGACGTCCTTGGCGACCTGGCTGCGGCCGCCGTCGGCGCCGATGACGTACTTGGCCCGGATCGGGTAGGTGTGCCCGGAGAGCCGGTCCCGCACGGTGACGGTGACGCCCTCGTCGTCCTGCTCCAGGCCCAGGTACTCGGTGTCGAACCGGACGCGGCTGCCGCGCTCGGCGGCGTGGCCGATCAGGATCGGCTCCAGCAGCGTCTGCGGCAGGTCGCAGTTGCTCGACGGCGAGGCCAGGGTGTAGTCGGCGCGGCGGGCCGGGTGGGTGCCCCAGGTGCGGACCCGGCCGATCTCGTCGCCGGTGAGGCTGGTGCAGAAGACGGTGTCGCCCATGAGGTCCTGCGGGGTGCCCTGGGCGCGCACGTCGTCCTCGATGCCCAGGTCGCGCAGGATCTCCACGGTGCGCTGGTTGGTGATGTGCGCGCGCGGGGTGTTGGCCGTCCAGCGGTACTTGGTGATGACGATGTGGTCGACGCCGTGGGTGGCCAGCATCAGCGCGGCCGAGGCCCCGGCGGGACCGCTGCCGATCACCAGGACGTCGGTGGTCAGGGTGCTCACGGCGCCTCGCCTTCGGTGGGGACCGCGCCGGTGCTCCGGCGGACATCGGATTGATGATGCGAACCCGGGGGCCATTCGTCCAATACGTCTTGCCCACGCCTGCTATAGCCTGCCGATATGGATGTGCGGGACCTGGAGTGCTTCCTCGCGGTCGCCGAGGAGGGCACCATCAGCCGCGCCGCCGAGCGCCTGCACATGACCCAGCCGCCGCTGACCGTGCGGGTGCGGGCCCTGGAGCGGGAACTGGGGGTGGAACTGCTGGTCCGGCACGGGCGCGGGGTGACGGTCACCGCCGCGGGCCGGTTGCTGGCCGACCACGCCCGCAGGCTGCTGGCCGACCTGACGGCGACCACCGAGACGGTGCGCGCGGTTGGCCTCGGCACCCGGGGCAGGCTGGCCCTGGCGATCGGGCACTCGATCGCGCCGAGGTTGCTGGCGCGGTTGCTGCGCTCGGTCGGGTCCGATGTGGACGTGGCACTGGTCGAGGTGTCGGACGCCGAGGTGCTCGACCGGGTGCACCACCGGGAGGCGCACGCGGGGCTGCTGAGCCAATCCCGGTCCACGCCGCGGCGGGCGGCGGGACTGGAGGTGGCGGTGGTGGGCCGGTCCCCGCTGGTGGTGGTGCTCCCGCAGACCCACCCGTGCGCGGACGCCGAGCGGGTCGACCTCGCGGACCTACCGGACGACCGGGTGGTGGTCCCCGACCTGGCCGAGCTCACCCCGACCGCGGCGACCCGGCACCGGGCGGACTCCGTGGCGCATGCGCTGGCGCTGGTGCAGGCCGGGATGGGGGTGGTGGTCCTGACCGCGGAACACGCCCCCCAGGTCTGGCCCGGCCTGGTCGCCCGCCCACTGCGCCAACACACGGAGATCATCGAGGCCGCCGTCTGCTGGCGCCCCGACGAACACTCCCCCGTCATGCGCCGCTTCCTGCGAGCCGCCCTCGCCACCCCGGAACCCGACGCCCTGGGCCACCCCTTCGCCCGCCCCCACCCCGCCGACGACTCCTGACTCAACCCACCAGGGCGCCGTCGCGGAGCTCAAGCCACCGCGAGATGCCCAGCCCGCTCAGAAACCGAGCGGCATGGCCCACCGCAACCAAAGACACCCCGCAGACGTCGAGCGCGTTCACCACTGGGCCGACGCCCACCACACCCATCCGGCAGCTGGCGACCGCCAGTCCCGGTGGGGCGAACAGCGCCCCACACCAGTGGGGCGCAATTGCGCAGCGGGCAGAGGCGTCCTCGGCATGCAGTCCACCCGCGCCCCTGGTCAGCCCGCCAGGGCTCAGTCCCGGAGCTCGAGCCACCGCGAGATACCGAGCTCACCATGCAACCGGGCATCGCGCCTCACCACAACGAACACACCCCGGGGCGCCGAACGCGTTGGCCACTCGGCCGACGCTCGCCACGCCCAGCCGCCCCCGATCAGCCCACCACCCCGACGAACCCGGGTCAGCCCACCAAAGCCCCATCGCGAAGTTCCAGCCACCGGGTAATCCCCAGCTCACCCAAGAACCGCGCATCATGGCTCACCACAACAAAAGCACCCCGATAAGCCGCTAGCGCGCTCTCCAACTGACCAACGCTCACCAGGTCCAGGTTGTTCGTCGGCTCGTCCAGCAACAGCAACCGCGGCGCCGGTTCGGCGAACAGCACGCACGCCAACGTGGCCCGCAGCAACTCCCCACCGGACAAAGTGGACACCGGCTGGTGTGCGCGGTCCCCCCGGAAGAGGAAGCGGGCGAGCAGGTTCATCAGGTCGGCGCGGGGCATCGACGGGGCGGCGTGGGCCAGGTTCTCGGCAACGGTCAGTGCCGGGTCTAGGTTGTCCAGGCGCTGGGAGAGGTAGGCGGCTGGGACGGCGTCGCGGATGAGGCGGAGCAGGGTTGACTTGCCCGCGCCGTTGGGGCCGGTGAGGGCTATGCGCTCGGGGCCGCGGATGTCGAGGGTCAGTCCTTCCCCGGCGAACAGGTCCCGCGCGCGCAAGCGTGAGCCGTGGAACAGGGTCCGGCCAGCCGGGACGGTGGTCTCCGGCAGCTCCAGGACGATCTTGGCGTCGTCGCGCACGGCCCGGCTGGCGGCGTCGAGGCGGGCTTGGGCGCCGCTCACCCTGGCCGTGTGGGTGCCTTCAGCCCGGCCTGCGGACTCCTGGGCGCGGCGTTTCATGGTGCCCGCGAAGATCTTGGGGAGTCCGGCGCTGTCGAGGGTGCGGGCGGCGTTCCCGGCGCGTCGAGCGGCGCGTTCGCGGGCCTGCTGCATCTCCCGTTTCTCCCGCTTGACCTCCTGCTCGGCGTCGCGCACGGTCCGTTCGGCCGCCTCCCGCGCCGCCTTGGTCGCTGCGTCCCACTCGGTGAAGTTGCCGCCGAACACGCGGATCTCGCCGTGGTCGACCTCGGCCACGCGATCGGCGCGGTCGAGCAGGTCGCGGTCGTGGCTGACGACCACAAGGCACCCGCGCCAGTCGGCCAGGACCGAGTACAGCCGGGTGCGGGCGGCGGTGTCGAGGTTGTTCGTGGGTTCGTCGAGCAGCAGCACGTCGGGCCGTTTGAGCAGTTGCGCGGCCAGGCCGAGGGATACGACCTGGCCACCGCTGAGGGTGCCGATCCGCCGGTCGAACGCGACGTCGGCCAGGCCGAGGCGGGCGAGTTCGGCGCGGGTGCGCTCCTCGATGTCCCACTCGGTGCCGATGGTGGTGAAGTGCTCGTCACGCACGTCGCCGGACTCCACCGCCCGCAGCGCCTCCAGCACCCGGTCCACCCCGAGGACCCGCGACACGCTGAGGTCGTCGCCCAGCGGCAGCGTCTGCGGCAGGTAGCCGACGACCCCGTCGACCAGTACCGACCCTGACCGCGGCCGGTATTGGCCCGCGAGCAGCTTGAGCAGGGTCGACTTGCCCGCGCCGTTGACGCCGACCAGCCCGGTGAACCCGGTGCCGACGGTGAACGACACCCCGTCGAATACGGGGGTGTCGTCCGGCCAGGAGAACACGAGGTCGGTGCAGGTGATTGCCATCGCCGACCACGGTAGGCAGCGATCCCGCCGAGCACCAACCGGTTATCCCAGGGCTACGGCACGGCGACCACGGTCAGCGGCTTGCGCGCGCTCAGATCGCACGTCGGAGCCGTGCTGTCGACGCGGTCCCCGTTCTCCGCGAAGCAGAACGAGCCCGTCGCACCGTCGAACATCTGCGCGCCCTGGCCGGTGTGCATCACGCGCGAGCGGGCCAAGACCTCCGTGGCGTCCAGTTTCCTGCCCTCGGCGAGGACCTTGTTGATCCAGGAATCGACGACTTTCAGCGCGTCCCAGGCGTTGGCCGCCCACCCGGTGCTCAGGTCGGCGGGGTTGAAGTCGAGGTCGTTCATCGCGGCCTTGAGGTCCTGGAACTGCGGGCGGGAGTTCTCCTGGGACAGCGGCGTGTAGCGGATCGAGAACCGCCCGCCGGGCTCGAGCAGGTTGTTCACCCGCTGGATGCCCCAAGAGTCGATCGCCGTCTTGTCCGATCCGGCCAGTTTCAGGATGGCGGCGTCCGAGGTGGACAGCACGGTGATGTGGCCGCAGGTGTTGTCCTTGACCAGTTCGTCGAACAGCCGCGACAGGTAGCGCGACCTGCCCGCGTAGAACACCGTCGCGGAGCCGTTCGCCGTCGGGCACAGGGGGTCGAGCGCGATGGCGGTTCCGAAATCAAGCTTCTTGTGCTGGATGTCGTTGTCGTTCAGCAACTGGGCGGTCGCCTCAGCACCGGACTTGGTGTAGGTGTCCGTGTCATCGGCGTAGCGCATGAGCAGCACGGACTCCGAAGGGGGAATGGGTTTGGCCAGGAGCGCTTGCACCTGATCGCGGTTCGAGTAGGCGATCCGGCGGAAGTCCCGCGTGGTCCCCACGTTGGTCGCGGTGACCACATCGGACACCATGGGGATCTCCTTCTCCGACAGGGTGCGGGTGATCTCGGCGAGCTCGCTCGTGCTCAACCCGAGGCCGATGGCCGCGACCAGCGGTTGTTCCTGGTCGTCGCGCAGCTCGACCACCTGGTCGAGCACCGTCTTCCACTGCTTCTCCGCCGTACCCAGGTGCGCCAGCACCAACCGCACGGCGTAGGGCCGGTCGCGGTTGATGCGCTGCTGGGCAGCGGCCGCCCCCTCGAGCTGGTGCACCAGCCGCGGCCCGGACAGGTCTGAGGTGAAGGTCGCCACGAACGCCACGGTGACAGCGGGTTTCTCGATCGCGGCGTTCTGCTCGGCGATCTTGGCCTCGACCCTGTCGAGCGCGCCGCGGGTGTCGTCGCCGAAGTCGTCGCTCAAGGCGCCGGAGAACTCGTAGCCACCGTCGGTGATCCCCACGCACTCGCCGTCGGAGCGGGAGATGCCCAGGTCGAAGCCGCCGCCCAGGCAGGTGAGGTAGCCCCACGACGAGGCGACGGCCACGACCGGGGCGGCGAGGAGACCGAGGACGACGGTGATCACGACCCGGCGGCTGGGAGCCGGTCGGATCTGGCCGGGCCGCCGCTTGCGGAAAACCCGGCGGTCGAAGCCGTACCAGATCACGCCCGCCCAGAGCAGCAGCGCGACGGCGGAGATCAGCAGGGCGATCACGCGGTCTCCTTCTCGTGGTCGGGGCAGGTGATGTGCCGCCACGCGCGGACCGCGTCCTGGTGGGCCTTGCTCTCCTCGACCAGTTCGGCGTAGCCGCCCGCGGAGTGCTTGAGGACCGCGAGCAGCTCGGCGGCGACGATGGCGTGCAGGTCGGCGCGCTCGGTCACCGCGAAGGGGTCGTTGACCCCCTGCCAGGCCAGCACGAGCGTGCCGACACCCGCGGTCACCGGGTCCAGGTCGGCGAGGGTCTCCTTCGCCGCGGCGAGCCGCTCGGACCAAACGGGGGCGCAGTCGGCGGCGGGCGGTGCGGGGGCGGTGGCCAGGTCACGGACGTGCTCGAGCCACTCCGCGCCGTCCGTGCTGGTCAGCGCCTCGGTCACCTTGACAGCCACCTCGCGCACCTCGCCAACCGACAACAGGTGCGGCAGCGCCCGCACGCGCGGCGGGGAGCCCGCAGGGCCCGGGTCCGCCTGGGCCAGGTAGCGGTGCACGGCGTTCCAGGACCGGAAGTGCCCAGGTGGCAGCGCGGCCAGGCGGCGGTGGAGCAGGGCCCGGGTCAGCGGGTGCATAGTGCGCCGATCGCCCGTACCCACCTCGAACAGCGCCGCGATGAGGGCCAGTTTCTCCTCGTGGGTACCCGACACCAGCACGCTCTCGCTTGACGCCAGCACCTCGGCCTCGGCCCAGTCCCGGGCGGCGGAAAGGACGGCCAGGTTGTCCGACGACGTCCCGGGGGGCGGCAGGAGCATGCCCTCGATCAGCTCGACCACCGGGCGCGGTGCCTGCCTCGGTGCCCGGTCGTCGACCACGAGCCTGCTCAGGAGCTGTCCGGGGCAGGCGTCGTTCGGGGCGGCCGCCAGGGCGGCCCGGGCCAGCGCGGTCGTGGCACCCGGGTGGCCGCGGGTCAGCGGCCTGAGCACCTGGACCAGCCGGTCGCGCTGATCGGCGGGCACCTTCAGCGCGCTCGTCAGGTCGAACATCTCGGTGTCGGTCAGGTCGCGCAGGGGCAGGGTGACGCCAGCCGCACCCGCCGCCCGCCCGGTGGCGACGACGGTGAGCCGGGTCGGCTCCGGTCGCTCCTGCCGGTAGAGCCGCAGGAACTCCAGCGCGGGCTCGCGGTCGGCGTTGTCCAGCAGCAACACCGGGTCGAGCGACGAACCGCGCCGGGTGGTGGCCCGGACATCGGCGAGGAACGCCTCGAACAGCACCTCAACCACCCGGTCACGACCCGCGTCGCCCGCGTAGCGCCACTGGTCGTTGAGCGAGACCAGTTCCATCACCGGGTCGTTGCGCAGGCCCCGGTCCTGGTGGCCGTACCAGTGCTGACCGGCGCGCAGGGTCAGCCGCCCGCCGAACCGACCGCTGCTGAGCCCGGCCAGCAGCACCCGGGCCATCGGTTGCAGCGCGATGGTGGGCAAGCCCAGCGCCCGCAACGGCTCGCTCAGCAGCGCGTCCAACTGCTGCGTGAGCTCGGTGGTGTTCTTCACCCTGGCCAGCTCGCGGCGGACCTTGTCCGCCTGCGCCCGCAGGTCGTTGGCGGGCAGCGCCATGGTGGTCACCAGGCGGCCGACCACGAACCGGGAGAAGCTCCAGCGGGTGGCGAGCCTGCCGAAGTCGACGACCAGCGCCGACAGCAGGTCCAGCACGCCCGCTTCCGGCTTGAGCTCGTGGACGTCCCTGCGCACGTGCGGTTCTTCGCCGAGCCGCGCGGCGACCTCGGCGAGCACCGCGGTCCGCCCGGACCCGCCGGGGCCGACCAGCAGCAGCGCGGGCCGCTGGCCGGGATCCGGGTCGTCCGGCAACCGCCCGTCGACCACCAACCGCACGACCCGGTCCAGCAGGTCCGCCCGTCCGACCAAGGCCATCGGCACCCCTCACGGCGTCGCGGGCCAGGCGCGCCCGTTGCCGTGAAAGACGCCGTCGGGTGTACGGGGATTACCGTCCTGGGCGAACTTCACCCGGAAAGCCCAAAGTTCGACGATCGACGTCCCGGCCGACCGCGCTGGGCAGCCCCCGAATCCAGTCTACGCAAGGGGGACCGACAAAACCGGGCCGCGCAGGCGAGGCACCTGTGGACAACTCGAGTTGTCCACAGTCTGTCCAGCCGCCGAGCGCACCGACCGGCTTTCCTTCAGTAGACTGGATTCGGGGGCTGCTGAGCGCGGCCCGCCTAGCGGGACAACAGGTCCGCGGCCCGTTCGCCGATCATGACGGCGGGGGCGTTGGTGTTGCCGGTCGGCACGGTGGGCATGACCGAGGCGTCGGCGACGGTGAGCCCGGTGAGGCCGTGGACGGCGAGGTCGGGGCCGACGACGGCGAGGGGGTCGGCGCCCATCTTGCAGGTGCCGACCTGGTGGTGGTAGGTGATCGCGGTGCGGCGGACGTACTCCTCGACGTCGGTGCCCGCCGACGGGTACAGCTCGCGGGCGCCCCACTCCTCGGCGAGGGCGGGCGCCGCGCCGAGGCGGCGGCACTGCTCGACGGAGGCGATGAGGCTGGCGAGGTCGTCGGGGTGCTCGAGGGCGGCGAGGTCGATCAGCGGCTCGTCGGCGACGCCGGGGCCCGACAGGCGCAGGCTGCCCCGGCTGCGCGGCGTCACCATGCCCGCCATCAGCGAGAACCCGGTGGGCGGCCCGGACATCCACGGCTCGTACATCGGCACGCTGAAGTGGATCGGCTGCGTGTCCGGCAGCGCCAGGTCCGGCCTGCTGCGCCAGAACAGGTGCGTCTGGGTCACCGAGCGGCCGCTCACCGGCGGTTCGACCTCGCGGCGGTCGGTCGCGAAGATCACCGGGGACAGCAGGTGGTCGTGCAAGTTCTCGCCGACCCCGGGCAGGTCGGCCACCACGTCGATCCCCAGCACGCGCAGGTCACCCGCGGGCCCGACCCCGCTGCGGAGCAGGATCGTGGGGGACGCGAGCGCACCAGCCGACAGCACCACCCGGTCGGCGCGCAACTCCCGCAGCTCACCATCGACCTCGGCGAGCACACCGACCGCGCGAGTGCCTTCGAACAGCACGCGGTGCACGATTGATCCCGTGTGGACGGTGAACAAAGGACTATCGAGGATCGGCTCCCCGTAAGCGATCCAGGTGTTGATGCGACGACCGTCGCGGGCGGTGATCTGCTCGACCGACACGCCGTCGAGCTCACCCGCGTTGTAGTCGGGGTTGAACCCGATCCCGATCTGCACCGCTGCGTCCACAATGGACCGCTGGATGGGGTGCAGCGGTTCGTTGGCGGTGACCGGGAGCAGGTCGTTCTCGATCCGCTCGTACACCGCCCGCACGTCCGCCCACGCCCACCCCGGCTGCCCCCACCCGTCGTAGTCGGCGGCGGCACCGCGGACCCAGATCATCGCGTTGAGCGCGTGCGACCCGCCGAGCACCTTGCCGCGCGGCAGGTGCAGGCGGCGGTTGGCGGCGTGCGGCTGCGGCACGGTGTGGTGGTCCCAGTCCTGCGGCCCGTGCCACAGCTCCCCCGCGCGCGCCGGGTCGTGGATGGCCGGGTTGGTGTCCCGGTCGCCCGCCTCCAGCAGCGTGACCCGCGCCCCCGCGTCGACCAGCCGCCGCGCCACGACCGAGCCCGCCGAGCCCGCTCCGACCACGATGACGTCCATGTGCCCGCCCTTCCCTGTGTGCGTGGCCACAGCTTGGCAACGGCGCACCCGCCCCGGCTGCCCCCGGAGCGGATCGATTCGCCAGCGGACAACGACCGTGCGGCGCCGGACAACACCGGGCGGTCACGCTCGGTCACGACAGGGTGCCGAGCACCCAGCCCGTGATGAACCCGATGACCAGCAGCCACAGCCCGAACCGGGCCGCCTGCCCCGGTGAGAACAACATCGCCATCTCGCCCCTCCTCGACCAGCCGGATCCCGACGCTTCTCATGGTGGCGCGCCGGGGTGGGGGTGCCGAGGGGTTTCCTGTCGCCTGGGCGGTGCCTGGCCGGGAAACCCGCGCGGCATGACAAGTGCCGGACAACTCCTGGTCAACTGGACACGCGGCGGCCGAGGCCCGGTTCAATCGGACCGTGCACCCACTAGCCGCCGACCTCAGGACGCTGCGCCGGGGCAGGGCCGTGCACGCGACCCCGCTGCCGCCGCGCCTGGGCCCCGCGCTGCGCGCCCTGTGCGCCGTCACCCCCGCCGACGACGACGTCGCCGCCCGCACCAAGGTGGTCGACACGCTCACCGAGCTCGCCGAGAAGCTCCCCGACGACCTCCGCCTCTGCTTCACCGCGGCGTTCGCCCTGTCCGAGGAGACCCGCCAGCCCTTCTACGTCGACCGGCTGGCCTGGGCGGGCGCCCAGCTCAGCCGGGAGAGCCGCACCATCCGCCGCCGGGTGGACGAGAGCATCCACACCGTCAGCCAGCTGGCCGGGTCGCGGCCCCGGCCGAGCTGGCACACCGAGGAGCTGCGCACGGTGGTCACGCTGACCGCCGAGCCCGAGGTGTTCGAGTTCCGCAGGCTGGTCGCCGACACCGAGATCACCGACGTCGACCTGGGCTGGTCGACCAAGGCCGGGGTCGAGGACCTGGCGATAGACCTGATCCACGGCGGCGTCCTGACCGACCGCGTCCGCAAGGCCCGCAACCGCGTCGCCACCACGGTCCGGCTCCCGGTGCCGTTGCGCGCGGGCCAGATCCACGACCTAGCCGTGCGACTGCGCCCCCGACCGATGCACCGGCACTACGTGTGCACGCCGCACACCCGCTGCCAGCTGTTCACGCTGCGCGTGGCGTTCTCATTGGCGGACGTGCCGGACCAGGTCCTGCTGCTCGACGGCGTGCCACCGGGCGAGGTGGAGGACGACCTGGCCGCCCACCACCAGCTGCCCGTGGATGGAACAGGGCAGATCACCGTGACCTTCACCGACCTGACGCCGCACCTGTCCTACGGCCTGCGCTGGTAGCCCTTGTCCACAACGGCCCTTTTCTTCCCCAGCCGCGACTTTCAGCCTGGGCCACGGGGTGGGGCGCTCGGTAGGCTGGATTCGGGGGCTGCTGGGAGCGGTTCGATCTTGTGCGCTTTCGTTGGCTCGCGGCCCAACCGGCCCGCCGCGACAGCCACGTGCTCCTGACCACCGGAACCTTGTCGCGCACCTGAGCGAGTACCGGTTGGTGTCGCGGGCGAACAGCAGGCCGGACAAGGCTTCGAGAACCCAGGCGCGTGCTGAGCAGCCCCCGAATCCAGCCTACTCGCGGGGACTGGCACTTCGGCGAGCCGAGCGAGGTGCCTGTGGACAACTCCGCGCGCAGCCTCAGGCAGGCAGTACCCGGCAAGATCAAGTGTCGCGAGCAGCCCCCGAATCCATTCTACGCAAGGGGAATCGGGGAACGCACATGGCGGACGGCGGCCTGTGGACAACGTCCGGGCACGGCTGCGGCGGGACGCAGAGCCCGCAAGATCGACTGTGCTGAGCTCCCCCCGAATCCAGGGTACGCGGGGAAGGTGGAGGATCGGGGTACGCCGGGGAGGGCTGTGGACAACCCGGAGTTGTCCACAAGGGACCGACCGCGGGAAAGCACCAGCCGGGTTCGCTCGCGTAGAATGGATTCGGGGGCGACTCAGCACAGTCGATCATGGCCACGGTCAGCCGGAGGCCAGGGAGCGGCGGACCTTCTCCTCTCCCAGCACCTCCGGCAGCAGCCGCGTCTCCTGTCGGTCCGCTTCCCCCCAGTGCGCCCGCGAAGCCGCGACGTCCCCTCGCACCGCGGCGACGTTGCCCAACCCCGTCAGTGCGCGGGCCAGTTCGTAAGCGCTGCCCGCCAGTTCCGCCAAGCCGCACGCCTCCCGGTATAGGCGCACCGCCTCGTCGAGTCTGCCCGCGTTGTAGTGGATCCAGGCCAGGCAGTTGAGGGCCATCAGCACGTCCACCGGTTGCTGGTCGGGTTGTGCCCGCGCGCGTTCCGCGTGTTCGAGCGCCTCGTCATACCGTTCCAGCATGGTCAGGGCCAGGGCGATCCCGCGGGAGGCGATGGCCACGTTCCGCATCCGCCCGGCGGTCCGGTACGCGGCGAGCGCCTCCTCGAGGTCGTGCGCGGTCACCTCGGGTTCGCCGTGGTAGAGGCGGGCCCAGGCGAGGCTGGACAGGGCGTCGGTGCGGCCCCAGGTGTTGCGGGCGGCGGTGAAGGCCGCCAGGGCGCGTTCGTGGCAGGAGATGGCGTCGGTGATGCGGCCCGCGTCGATGTAGGCCATGCCCAGGTTGTTGAGGATCATGCCGGTGGCCGACAGGTCACCTAGGGCGTCGGTGGCGTCGAGGGCCCGGGTGTGGGTGGCCAGCCAGGGCTCGTAGAGCTTGTCGCGGAAGAAGAAGGCGCGGAGGACGAAGGCGAGCTGCCAGCACGCCGTGTGCAGTTCGCGGGTCGCGGCCAGGTCGACGACGCGTTCGAGGGTGGGCCACTGGGCCCGCAGCCAGGTCAGGGCCGCCTCTGGGTCGGCGAAGGGCGGCAGCGGGGTGTGGTCGATCGCGGGGCGGTAGCGGGACGGTTCGAGGGTCTTGTCGGCGGCTATGACCTTGGCCAAGGCGTAGTCGACTAGGCGGACCACTGCGACCGCTTGGCCCTCCTCGGCGGGTTTGGCGTGCCGGGCGGCGAAGGCGCGCACTAGGTCGTGCACCCCGATGTGGCCTACGTCGTCGACGGTGATCAGGCTGGCGTCGTGCAGGCGGTCGAGTAGGACCTCGGCCTCGCCTATAGGCAGAGCGGCCATTGCCTCGACAGCAGGGACCTCCAGCACGGGACCGGGATGCACGGCCAGCAGCCCGAACAAAGCGCGCTCCTTGTCGGTCAGTGCTGCGTAGGACACGGCGAAGGCCGCGGCGACCGCGCGTTCACCGTCGTCGAGGGCGAGCAGGCGGGTTCGTTCGTCGGCGAGGCGGTCGCGCAGCCGGGCGCCCGTGCCCGACGCCAAGCGGGCGGCGGCGATGCGGATCGCCAGCGGCAGGTACCCGCAGAGGGCGGCGATCTCCTCGGCCTCCGCGGCGGCGGGCGCCCGGTTCCCGGCGACCGAGCGCAGCAGGGCGACCGCGTCGGCGGGCTCGAGCATGTCCAGCGGGATGTGCCAGGCCTCGTCGAGCGCGGGCAGCCTGCCGCGGCTGGTGATCAGCACCCGGCAGCCGTCCTCGGCGGGCAGCAGCGGGCGCACCTGCGCCGCGGTGGCGACGTTGTCGAACACCAGCAGCATCCGCCGACCGCGCAGCAGGTCGCGCAGCAGGTTCGAGCGGCCGTCCACATCGGGCGGGACGCGCTCGGAGGCGACGCCGAGCAGGCTGAGCAGCGCGTGCGATGCCTCCAGCGGGTGCACGGGGGTCGCGCCGGGGGTGTGGCCGCGCAGGTCGAGGAACACCGACCCGTCCGGGAAGGAGTCCTCGGCGTCGCGGGCCGCGCTGACGGCCACCGTGGTCTTGCCGACCCCGGCCAGGCCGTGCACCACGCACATCCGGACGAAGTCGCCGTGCAGCACGGAGGACAGCTGGTCGAGCACGTCCGCGCGGCCGACCAGGTGACCGGTGGCGTCCGGCAGCCCGTGCAGCCCGGGCCCGGTCCCCGCTCGCGCGGGCCGGTCCGGTTCGTCGAGCAGGGCGAGCAGGGCGCCACCGGCGTCGAGGGCCGCGTCGCAGGCGGCCGCGATCTCGCGGCTCGCCCTGCCCTTCCCCGTTTCGATCTTGCTGAGGTAGCCGCGGCTGATGAAGGCGGCGTCGGCCAGCGCCGACAGCGACATGCCCTTGGCGTGCCTGCCGCGCCGCAGAGCGGTTCCGAACTCGGTCATGGCTCCTGGTTCTCGATCCGGCGGCTGGTCCCACCCGGGGGCCGGTCGCGGCCGCCCCCGGGTGGTCGCGGTCATCCGAGCAGACCGACGGCCAGCAGCACAATGGTGACGTAGTGGGTGTGCACCGGTCTCCCCCCTCCATTGTCTTGGCGTTGCCGGTAAATCCGACACACCAATGGTCTTCCGGAACGGCGGGGTGGCGACAGGGGTTTCCTGTTTCCTGGGTTTTCCGGTGCCGGGAAACCCCTGGCGCGGTTTCCCGGTCGGAACGTGAAATGGGGTGCGGGAATTCGCGCGCGGCGCCGTACTGGGTACACTCGGGTGCCCGCCGGGGGAGATGGGGGTGAGCGGTGGTGAACGCCGACCGTCGGCTCGAGGTCCTCAACCACGAGCTCAAGCAGGTGCGCAAGGGACTCGGGGTGCACCAGGTGGGGCTACCCGCCTCGGCCGGTCCGGTGCTGCGCGAGCTGGCCGGGGTGCGCGCGGACGACCCGCCCGGCGCGGTGCGCGACAAGCTGATCGCCGCGGTGCGCGCGCTCGTGGAGCGGCTGCCGCAGGGGCGGCGGGCGTTGGCGCGGGCGGTGTTCGGGTTGGACAACCCCACCAACGCCGCCTACACGACCCGGCTGGCCGACTACGGGCAGACCGCGGATCGGGACGTGCGGACCATCCAGCGGCGCGCCGACGAGGTCGTGTACCTGGTCGCGGAACTGGCTTGCGCGCAGGCGACCGGTGACGGCGGCGACCCCGGCGTTCCCTGGCACACCAAGCGGTTGCAGGTGCGGCTGGTGCTGCGCGGCGCCGAGGTGGAGGTCTTCGAGACCCGCCGGATCGTCAGCCACCAGCCCGGGCTGACCGACGTGCGGCACGCCATCTCGGTCGGGCTGGCAGGCCGGGAGGCCGGGCCGGTCGACCTGGCGGCGCTGGGCATCGACGAGATCTCCGGCGGCGAGGTGCGGTCGCCGGTGATGGCCTCCGCCGACCGGGTGGCGTTCACGCTGCGGCCGCCGCACCCGCTGCAGCCCGGCGACGAGCACGACTTCTTCTTCCGGGTGCGCACCGGGGAGATCGCGCCGTTCTACTGCTGCACCCCGGAGTTCGAGTGCGAGCGGTTCACCCTCAACATCCGGTTCGAGCCCAAGCGGCGGCCGAGCGGGGTGTGGTTGATCGACGGCGAGTTCTCCAAGGAGGTCGCCGATCCGACCCCGGCGCGGCGGCCGCTGCGCCTCGACGACACCGGCGAGGTGCGGGCCGAGTTCACCAACCTGCGGCCCGCCCGGTCCTACGGGATCGGCTGGGAACCTGCGCCCTGACCAGCGCACCGTCGCCGAAGACCGCCCGGAGCGCGCGCGTCCACCGCGATCCGGTGGCGGGCACCGGGTTCGGGGGTGGCGACAATCGGCCACAGAGCTCCCGTGAGCGGGTGGCGAGCGGGTCCGCTGGGCCGTACCAGCGCTCGACCTGATCGGCGAAACGACGTGCTGACCCGGAGTCCTCCGTGGCCTCTACAGCGATTGTGTCGGCCTCTAGTGCCAACCGGTGCCGCGAGAGCCCCGCTGCCCTGAAGGCGGAAACGACCTCTTCTGCCCTCTCCCGCGCAGCGTCCACGCTCCCGGTGAGCAACAAGAGGCGAGCGTGCTCCACGGCGGCTGCGGGCCACTCTCCGCGGTGTGTCGGCCCAGGGGCCGCTCGCTGGATCTTAGGAAGCAGTTCCTCCACTAGGTCCCGCGCAAGCCAGTGTTGCCCCCGTAGCCGGAGGGCTCTTACCCGGATCAGGGCCATACGACTGCGTTCGGACTCTGACACCCAGACGGGCTCAACGCCTCTATCGCCAAGAACCACGTTGGCGGCGTTGTGGTCACCAAGCAGGTCGTGGGCGGCCGCGCGTAGGAAGCGAGCGCGGTACTCAGTGACTGGATCTCCGGTTAGTGCCGCAGCGTTGGCCAGAACAGCGTGGGCATCACCAGCGGCGAGTGCCATCCAGGCTGCTGCGAGGTTGTCTCCGGCCGCGACTCGGACTGTGTAAGAGGCGGCGAAGTCTCCGCGCTCTTCAAGGCGGTCGGCTACCGCGCGCAACAGAGCTTCCTTGGTCCGAACAGACAACGTCTGTTCACGCGCAATGTGGACTGCGTGCCTAAGGGTGTCCAGTCCCACCCTTGGGTCCGCCACAGCCCGCTCTAGGACGACAGCGGCACGCTCCACAATCGCTGCCACGTCCGTTCCTCGGCGGATCTCAGCAGCCGTCAACGGGTGCAGACGCCACGTTTGCCTGCCTGCGCTGCCCGGGTTGTCCACGGCGTGCAAGACCCCGTCGAGCTCGTCGAGCACCCGCGCCACCAGCATCGGCGCGGAGGAGCCGAACGCGGGGGCCACCCCCTCCACCAGGAAGTCCCCCGCGAAAGGAACCGAGTCGAGGACGGCGGCGAACGCCAGCACAGCGCGCGCGTGCTCGCCGTCAACTCGGATCGCACTACGCGCGAACGGCGGTACAGCGACCTCGGTGAAGCCCCAACGCCGGTTCGCGGTTCGCGCTGTCAGCACCGTCCGCACGCGCGGGGACGGAAGAACCAGCCGGGCCGCGTCGAAGTCCGCGGGCACGTCGTCGATCACCCAGAGGACGTCGACCCCGGCCACTGTCATCAGATCAGCGAGCGTGTCGCGGGCTTGGTCGAACTCCAGGCCGCTCAGGTCGACGGCGAACCGCTCGGCCGCCACGCGCCTCAGTTCCGCCGCGTACCAGGCGAGCGGATCCAGGCGGTCGAGGCTGGTCCACTCGACGCCACCGGCGTAGGCGGTCCGGAAGAGGACCCCGTACTGCTCGGCGAAAGTCGTCTTACCGGTCGCTGCCGCCCCCGTGACGACGACCGGCTGCACTGCGCGGTGCAGATCCCACAGCGACGCGTACCCGCCCACGAACCGCCGAGGCCGAGTAATGCGCTCCGGCATGCCGCCCTCGGCCAATGACACCCCATTGGCCGCTTGGACCTTCTTAAGCACGGCGTCGCCAATGGCCTCCAGCGTGACCCGGTCGGCGAGTCCTGTGGGATCCCCGCCGCCGACGGCTACGACCCGGTCCCGTGGTGGGCCGAGCCGCTCGGCGGCGAGCAGGGCCCTGGTGAACTCCCACTGGCAGACGTGCTGGTCGAGGTACGTCGGCGAACAAACCGCCACGAACACCGCTGCCTCGTCCAGTGCCTGGCGCAGTTTGTCGGTGACGCCGTCGAAGAGGGTGAGGTCGCGACCACGCGACACCGGGACACCCCGAGCCAGCAGCGCCGCCTCGATGAGTTCGGCGCTCGCCTCGTCGCCATGGGCGTAGCTCAGGAATACCCGTTCAGTGCTCACCCGGACAACGATGCCCCATCCGCCCGCTCAGCGAATCGGTGAAGTCGCGACAAAAACATGACAGTGTCCTGTCACGGCACGGCTTCAGGCTATTACCCCGTCGAGGTAGAGCCACAGGCCGCCGTCGCGGACGAAACGGCTCCGCTCGTGCAGGACACCCCGGTCGCGGTTGTGCCGGTAATGCGCGCGGAACTCGACCGCGCCCTTCGCGTGGAATGGACCACCGCCCTCGGTGGCCACGATTTCCAGCAGCGTCCACCGCTGGTCGGCGTCGAGCACCAGGTCGGTGGGCCGGGTGTCGGGGTGCCAGGTCCGGCTGACGTAGTCGACGTCACCGAGGGCGAACGCGCTGTAGCGGGACCGCATCAGAGCCTCCGCCGTGGCCGCGGGTGTGCCCGCGTGGGCGCGCCCGCAGCACTCGTCATAGGTCAGACCGGTTCCGCAAGGGCAGCGTCGCGACATGCGACCAGTATCGCGCCTCTTACGACCACGGGATGACAGCAGGACCAGCCCCGAGCGTGAGTCCCGGCTACCCCCGCCTTCCGTAGAAGTGTGTCAAGCCCGAATGGAGGGGACAGACATGCTCAAGAGATCGGTGGCCGTCTTGGCGACGGCCACACTCGCCGCGATGGCGTTACCCGGCATCGCCGCCGCCCGAGGCGGGGTGCAGGTGCAGTGGGCGCAGTGTCCGGATGACACGGTGCTCCAGTGCGCGGCCATCGTGGTCCCGCTCGACCACGCGCGGCCGAAGGGCCCGACCATCACGCTGCGCGCCACGAAGCTGCCCGCGGGCGACCAGCGGAACAAGATCGGCACGCTGTTCATCAACAACGGCGGCCCCGGCGGTTCCGCCGCCGACTTCACCCCGGTCGCGGCGCAGCTGCTCGGCGCGAAGGTCACCGCCCGCTACGACATCGTCGGGGTGGACCCGCGCGGCATCGGCGGGTCCCGCAACTGCGTCACCGACGGGTGCGGCTCCGCTCCCCTGACCTGCTCACCGACACCGGGTGGCCCCGCCGAGGTGGCCAAGCCGGTGGAGCCGTTCCCGGCGACCGCCGAGGACGTGCCGGGGTTCCTCGCCTACGCGGACTACCTGCGCGCCCTGTGCGCCACCGGCTCGAACCCGGTCATCCGGCACATGTCCACAGCGGACACCGTGCGAGATCTGGAGCTGATCCGCCAGGCCGTCGGGGACAGCGCGTTCAGCTTCTACGGCCTGTCTTACGGTTCCGTCGTCGGCGCCACCTACGCCGCGATGTACCCGGACCGGATCCGCAACCTGATCGTCGACAGCGTGGTCGACCCGGTGCAGTGGAGCACCGGAAAGGGCCGGGACTCCCGGTTCCTGGTCACCACCCGCATCAACAGCGCGGACGGGGCGTGGGAAGCGCTCACCAGCGCGCTCGCCGAGTGCGACCGGGTCGGGCCGAGCCGGTGCGCGGCATCGGGCTCCGCGCGGGCGAAGTGGACCGCGGTCGTCGAACGGGCCAAGCAGGGGCCGCTGCAGACCGCGGAAGGGCCGCTGACGTACCCGAACCTGATCAGCCTGGCGCACAGCGCGCTGACCATCCCCGAGGGCTACCCGCTGCTGATGGACCTGCTGCAGCAGCTGCACCAGAGCGGCACCGCCCGCGCCGCGGCGGCCCCGTCGCTGTCGGCGCTCAAGGAGGTGGCGGCCAAGACCAAGGCACAGCAGGTCCGCCCCGCCTTCGAGGGCGTCGCCTGCGGCGAGACCAACAACCCGACCGACCGCGACGCCGCCACCCGCTCGGCGGCGCACGCCAACCGCACCGCGCCGGACTTCGGTCCGCTGTGGGCCTGGCTCAGCGCGGTCTGCGGCAACTGGCCCGCCCACTCCCCCGGCGCCTTCCAGGGCCCGTGGCGGGTCAGGACCTCGGCACCCCTGCTGATCGTCAACAACACCCACGACCCGTCGACCCCCATCAGCGGCGCCCGAGCACTGCACCGGCTGATGCCGAACTCGGCCCTGCTGCCGGTTTCGGCTTACGGCCACGGCGCCGTGGGGATCTCGTGCGTGGGCAAGACCTACGAGAAGTACCTCCTCGACGGCATCCTGCCGACCGGCGGGTGCAAGGCGGACACACCGCTATTCCCGTAGTGCACTTGGCCCCCGCACCCCGGTCACCCCGTGGTGCGGGGGCATCACCGTTCCCGCCGGACCTCGCGGTGACTGGTGTCGCACAACGGGTAGATCTTGCTCCGCCTGCACGTGCACACCGCGGTCACGAACCGCTCGGACCGCACCACCGAGCCGTCTTCCCCGTGCACCACCACCGGACCGTCCACAAGAACCGGTCCACCCGTCACCCTGATCGTTGGTTCCACTCCCGCGTATACCTCGCGACGGCAGCCGGGAAACCCCTTCACACAAGGACATTCTCCGTCTCACGCAGCGAGGGCGTGTCTGCCTCCCAGGCCGCGAGCAGGCACTGCGCCAGCCGCTCCTCAAGCGATTCCGCTGCCAGTAGACCAAAAGCGACATCGGCGGCCAGGTGCGGTTCGTCCTCCAGGAGCCCGCCGATCACCTCGTGCCGCAACACCTGCTCGTGCACCGCGTCCGCCTCGATGTGCTCGCTGTAGAACCGAACGCACGCCTCGGGCGCCGACAGCTTCCGCAGCGCGCTCACCATCCGGCGGGCGCTGGGCCCGGTAGTGATCTCGGTGGCGGCGAAGTGGCCGACCAGCGCGCCGCGCAACGACCGGTGCAGCCCGAACAACGACATCAGGTTGACCGTGGCCAGCGCGGGCGCGGGGACGACGTCGAGGTAGTGCAGGTACCCGCTGGACAGGTCAGCTGCCTCGAGCAGGTCGGCGAACAACCGCGAGTGCATCCGCTCCGCGTGCCCCCCGCCGAACTCGTCGAACTCCACGGCCACCACCGCCGCCTTGGCCCGGCCGCGCAACCTCGGGATCACCCACGCGTGCGGATCCGCCTCCTTCAGGTGGTAGATCGACCGGTGGACGAACAACTCCCGGAAGTGCCACCACTGGCCGCGTTCACGCAAGAAATGCGGCACCCCGCTTCCCGGCACCCGCTCCACCAACAGGTCGTCGACCACATCAGCCACCCCGGCGGTCCCGACCTCGTCGCGCAGCGCACCCAGGAACGGGCGCTCCAACTCGGCCCGCAGGCGGAGCAGGTCCGGATCCCACTCCAACTCCTCGTCCACGCCGTCGAACCCCCGGTAGTGCAGCTCGTAGAGCAGGTGCAGGGCCAGGGTCAGATCCTCACCGTGCGGATCGGCGTCACCCACAGGCGGCAACAAGCCTCGACGCCCCCGAAGGACGTCGACGACCGCGGCGGAGAGCTCGCCGCGCGGGGCGGGAAGTGGCATCGGGAGTCCTTTCGAGCGACTCCCCCGCGACTACCCCAATCCGGTGACCCCCACACCCACCGCCTCGTTACCCCGATCCGGTGACCCCCACTCCTGTCACCTCGTCGATCAACCTCCCCCTGCGCAGAGCCGCACGCTGCCGATCCGCACCCGTGCCCGATGCGAGCAGCCGGTCGATCGCCGCGCGGGTGAAGGCCCAGTCACCGGTTTCACGCAAGGCCGGGGCGGTCAACCGCAAGAGGGCGTCGATCTGGGCGCGGGCCGTGGTGGCGACCCCGGCGACGGGGTCGATCGCCGTGCCCAGGCCGTGGCGGGCGGCGCACCACAGGGACGCGGCGCCCAGTTGGGGGTCCAGGCGGGGGCCTTCGCGGCCGTGGGCGAGTTCGTCGAGGGCGACTCGCACCAGGGCTCTGGTCAGGGCGGCTTGCAGGACCGCCTCCCACGGGTGTTGCACGGTGTCGGCCACCCGCACCTCCACCGTCGGCAGGTGCGCGGAGCGGCGGGCCAGCCAGAACGTCATCCGGTTGTCCACGATGACGCCGCAGTCCACCAGTCGGGCGATCTGCTCGTCGTGGTCGGCGCCGGAGGTGAAGTACGGCGGCAGCCCCGCGCCGGGGAAGCGGGCCTGGTCCAGCAGGCGCAGGCTCTCGTGCCGCCGGTCGCGGCCGCCGCGCACGGGGGAGTTGACCGACAGGGCGAGCAGCGTGGGCAGCCACGGCGCCAGGTGGTTGACCACGGCTGCCGCGGTGTCCGGGTCTGCCACGCCGACGTGCACGTGGCAGCCGCAGGCCTGGTAGTCCTCCAGCACGGCGGTGAACCGCTCGTGGATGGCGGTGAACCGGGCCTTGTCCGAGCGCGGCGGCGGCGGGCCGTCGACCACCGGCACCCCGGAGGCCATCGGCAGTACCCCGTGCGCCACCGCCGCCTCCCGCACCGCGCGCCGCGCCCCGGCGATCTCGTCGCCCAGGCAGTCGAGTTCGGTGCACACCCCGGTGGCGGTCTCGACCTGGGTCGGGAAGAACTCCGCCTGCCCGATCCACGGCCCCACCCGCAGGTCGGCCAGCACCGCGGCCGCGGCGGGCACCGGGTACCCGGCGTCCGGGTCGACGAGCAGGAACTCCTCCTCCACCCCCACGGTCAACCCGCTCGCGCGGTCGGTCGCGCCACGGCCGGGAGCGGGCAAGCTGATCACCACGGGTGCCTCCAGCGGGGTCGCGGGTGCCTTCGGCGCGGCTACCCGGATCTCGACATGATCAACCACTGGGGGCCGGGGTGGCGCGGAGTCAGCCCGTTTGGGCGATCCGACCCACCCGGGCGTCCACCGCTCGGACGAGGTCGAGGTACCGGCGCTCGGCCGCGGCGGTGTCGCGTTCGACCACGACGACGCCGAAGCGGCCGATCTCCAGCGCGCCGAGCATGTAGGCGACCGCGCCGGTGCGGGTTCCGGTGCGGTAGTGCAACCTGTCCCGCACAAGGGTGTCCACGACGTCCGAAGGCGACAGTGCGCGGTATTCGCCCCGGTAGAGGCGGTCGGTGGCGAAGTACGCGCGCGGGGCGCCGTCGGGGGTGAGGTAGCGCCCGGTCTCGGGGTCGTAGCCGCCTTCGACCAGGCCGTGCAGGAGGAAGTACGGCGCGGTGCCGCCGCCCATGCGCAGGTTGAGCTCCAGCGCGTGGTGGCGCCACCGCGATCCCGAGCGGACGGAGACGAAGTCGACGCTCGCGATGCCCACGACCGACCGGGACGCCAGGGCCCGCGCGGTGCGCAGGGCCAGTTCCTGGATCTCCAGCCGGTAGTCGGCGCGGGCGGGGAACGCGCACCCCGCGAAGATCTGCCCGTCGAGCACCTGGTCGTGCGTGGTGAGGACACCGACGTCGCCACCGGCGCCCATCACCACCTGCGCCGATGGCGAGGTGACCTCGTCGCCCTCCACCAACCGCTCCACGACCGCGCCCATGGCCTCGACCTGGGTCAGGTAGTTGTCCCACTCGTCCGGCGGGGTGGCGAACTCCGCGCGGCGCGGCAGTTCCCGGCGGATCCACTCCCGCAGACCGGACACCGGTGCGCCGTCGAAGGAGAAGATGACGTTGCCGCCCGCGCCGAAGCTCTCGTTGAGCTTGATGATCGCGCGCGCCATCGTCGGATCCGCGCCCCGCAAGGACTCCAGCGCGCCGACGACGTCATCGAGGTCCCGCAGGCCCTCCGCGCCGTCGGCGACCGGCACCCCAGCGGACCGGAAGAGCCTGCGGGAGCCGGATTTCGTGCCCAACTCCGCCTGATCGGGGTCCGGCGCGTAGAGCGGAACGCCGAGCCGGACGGCCAGGGTGCGCTCGAGACCGGAGCTGGTGAAGGTCACCAAAACCGCGTCCTCGCGGGAAAGCGCGCGCAGCCGGGCCAGGACACCGGGGTGGCGCAGGATCTTCGCGGTCAGCGGGATCGGGTCGCGGCTGCCGCAGTCGAGCATCGTCAAGCGGGACTTGGCGTGCGCGCGCGGCAGCGACGGCACGAGGTCCAGCGCGTACTCGACCACTTCCGGCGCGACCGGCTCGCTGGTCACGTACACCACGCGCGTCCCGGGTTCGCGCAGCAGCTGCAGGGTGAACAGCAGCCGCTCCTCGTAGTGCTCGATGCCGGGGATCTTGACCAGCCCGGCGCTGTCCATGCTCAGGCTGGGCACCACGACCACGGTGCGCGGTGGACCCGTCCCGGCGAACAGGTCGGGGACCCGCCGCTGGGCCCGTCGGAAAGCCGTCCGCTCCAACGTGTCGTCCACCCTCGGCCCCCTTCCCCGCACGGACCCGCCGCCCTCGGCCGCGGGGCCCGCCCGCCCATGGTGGGTGCCTGCCCGACCGGCGAGCAACCTCCGGCGGCCGAACTGTAAACGAGTGGTCTAGAGCACCAACCCCCCGTAGTCGGGAGCGTTCCCAACGGTTTTCCTTTGCCCACAAGGATTTCCCGAGATCTTGACACCGATGTGTAACCCAGGCCACACTGATCACCAGCTCCGCTGTGGGAGCGCTCCCAAACCCCGACTCGACCGCTGAGGGGTCCCGTGCGCCGTCAACCGTGGAGGGTCCGCGCCCTCGCCATCGCCACCGCAACCGCCCTCATCGCCACACCGTCCGCCTGCGGCACCGGGATCGTCGCGCACGACCCGGGCGCCCCGCTGGAACTGACCATCGCCACGTTCACCGAGTTCGGCTACGAGGACCTGCTCATCGAGTACCAGCAGACCCACCCCGGGATCAAGGTCCGACACCTGCGAACGGGGCAAGGAGGCCCCTACCACCAACAATTGTTCACCCGCTTGGGTGCGGGATCCGGGCTCGCGGACGTGGTCGCGATCGAGGAGGGCTACCTCTCCGACGCGCTCGCCGCGTCCCGCCGCTTCCACGACCTGGCCGCGATCGGGCCGCGCGAGGTGACCGGTGACCGGTGGCTGGACTGGAAGTACGCCGCCGCCAAGGCCAAGGACGGCTCGCTCATCGGCTATGGAACCGACATCGGGCCGCTGGCGATGTGCTACCGGGTCGACCTGCTCGCCGCGGCGGGCCTGCCGACCGCGCCGGAGGCGGTCAAGCCGCTGTTCGCCACCTGGGAGGCCTACTTCGCCGCGGGTGACGACTACGTGGCGCGCACCGGCAAGCCGTGGTTCGACTCGACCGCGCAGATCTTCAACGCCATGCACAACCAGTTGCCCACCGGGTACTTCGACACCGACGACACGCTGGTGGTGGCGTCGAACCCGGGCATCAAGCGCAACTGGGACGCGGTGACCGCCGCGGGCGCGCGCGGCCAGTCCGCCGGGCTGACCGCGTTCTCCGCCGAGTGGGAGGCCGGGTTCCGGGCGGCGGCGTTCGCCACCAAGACGTGCCCGTCGTGGATGTTGGGCGTGATCAAGGCCCAGGCGGGCCCGCGCGGTGCGGGGCTGTGGGCGGTGACCGACGCGTTCCCCGGTGGCGGCGGCAACTGGGGCGGGTCGTACCTGGCGGTGCCCAAGCAGAGCGCCCACCCCAGGGAGGCCGCCGCGCTCGCGGCCTGGCTGACCGCGCCGGAGCAGCAGCTCAAGGCCTTCGCCAGCACCGGGAACTTCCCCAGCCAGGTCGCCGCGCTCACCTCGTCGCGGCTGGTCGGCACCGTCGACGACTACTTCGGCGGCGCCCGCACGGGTGAGCTGTTCGCCGCGCAGGCCCGCAAGGTGTCGGCCCCGCAGTACAAGGGGCCCGGCGACGGGCGCATCCAGGAGAACGTGGCGACCCCGGCGCTGCGGGCGGTGGAGCAGGGCACCGACCCGGAGCAGGGGTGGCGGCGGCTGGTCGAAGGCGCCGGGAAGATCACCAGGTGAGGTTCACGCCCTACCTGTTCATCGCGCCGTTCTTCCTGCTGTTCGTGGTCACCGGGCTGTTCCCGTTGCTCTACACGGGTTACGTCTCGCTGTTCTCCTGGGGCCTGGTCGACGACGCGCCCAGCTTCGTCGGCCTGGCCAACTACGCGGAGCTGCTCGGCGACGAGCGGCTGGGGTCCGCGGCGGTCAACACCCTGAGCATCTTCCTGCTCGCCACCGGCCCGCAGCTGGTGGCGGCGGTGGTCCTCGCGGCGCTGCTGGACGCGGCGCCGCGGGGGGCCACCGGGTGGCGGGTGGCGGTGCTGGCGCCGACGGCGATGAGCGCGGTGGCGGTGGGGGTGGTGTTCGCCAACCTGTTCGGGCCGCGCTACGGGCTGGTCAACGAGGTGCTCGGCGCGCTGGGGCTGGGCGCGGTGGACTGGCAGGCCAACCGGTTCGGCAGCCACCTGGTGGTCGCGGCCATGGTGAACTGGCGATGGACCGGGTACAACGCGCTCGTGGTGCTCGCCGCGATGCGGGCCATCCCGCCGTCGGTGCACGAAGCGGCCATTGTGGACGGTGCGGGTCGGCTGCGCCGGTTCTGGCACGTGACGCTGCCGATGCTGCGGCCGACGCTGCTGTTCGTCGTGGTCACCTCGACCATCGGCGGGCTGCAGGTGTTCACCGAGCCCAAGCTGCTCGACCCGCAACCGGGGTCGGCCAACGGCGGCGCGTCGGGGCAGTTCCAGACGGTCGCGCTCTACCTGTACCAGTCGGCGTTCGAGACGCAGCGGCTCGGCTACGCCTCGGCCGTGGCCTGGGTCCTGCTGGTCGCGGTCGGCGCGCTGGCGTGGGCGAACTACCGGCTGACCCGGCGGCTGGCGGGCCCCGACCGGTGAGGACGTGGGTGTACGGGCTGCTGGTCGCGTTCGTCGCCGGGTCGCTGTTCCCGTTCTGCTGGGCGGTGCTGGTCGGCGACCAGGCGGCGGTGTCGGCGGTGCCGCTGGCCCCCGGCGGGCACTTCCTGGCCAACGCCCGGCGGGTTTTCGACACCGTGCCCTTCTGGCGCGCTCTCGGCAATAGCGCACTCGTGGCGGGCACCGTTACCGTGTCGACGGTGCTGTTCGCCAGCCTCGCCGGGTTCGCCTTCGCGCGGGTGCGCTTCCCCGGCCGCGACCGGCTCTTCGCGTTCGTGGTGGCGACGATGGCGGTGCCGACGCAACTCGGGGTCATCCCGCTGTACCTGGCGATGGCGGAACTGGGCTGGGCTGGTGGGCCGCAAGCGGTGATCGTGCCGAACCTGGTGACCGCGCTCGGGGTGTTCTGGATGCGGCAGTACACGGTCGCGGCGGTCCCCGCCGAACTGGTCGACGCGGCCAGGGTGGACGGCTGTTCGCTGCCGCGGGTCTACTGGCACGTCTGCCTGCCCGCGGTGCGGCCCGCGCTGGCGTCGCTGGGCATGTTCACGTTCATGGCCAGCTGGAACGACTTCCTGTGGCCGCTGGTGGTGCTCGACGCCGACCACCCGACTGTGCAACTTGCACTGGAGCGGCTGCAATCGGGGCACTACGTGGACTACCCACTCGTGCTCGCGGGCGCCACACTGGCCACTGTGCCGGTACTCGTGGTGTTCGCCGTGCTCGGTCGGCGCTCGGTCGACGGGGTCGCGCTGGGGTGAACCTGGAAGCGGTCGCCCGGTTGGCCGGTGTGTCCCGGTCGACGGTCTCGCGCGTCCTCAACGGCTCGCCCGGGGTCAGCCCGCGGACCAGGGCCGCGGTGCTGGCGGCGGTGTCGGCGCTGCGGTACCGGCGCAACCAGGCCGCGCGGTCGTTGGCCAGCACCACGACCGACACCGTGGCGGTGGTGATCTCCGAGGACCCCGACCGCACCTTCGACGACGCGTTCCTGGCGGGGGTGCTGCGCGGCATCACCGCGGGACTGGCCGGTCGGCGGGTGGTGGTCGCGATGAACCCGTTCGAAGTGTCCGACGTGGACGGTGCGATAGTGCTGAGCCTCAGCGGCCACGACCCGCTACCGGGACGGCTGCCGATCCCGGTGGTCCTGGTCGGCCGCCCACTCGGCCCCGGTGTGTCCTATGTAGATTCAGACAACCTCGGCGGCGGGGCGCTGGCAGGAGCGCACCTGGTGGCACGGGGCCGTTCGCGAGTAGGCGTACTGGCCGGTCCCCCCGACGTCGCGGCCTGCGTCGACCGGGTGGCGGGCCTGCGCCGAGCCCTCGGGTCTGCGGTGCCCGCTGGGGTGGTGCCGTGCGCCCTGACAACCGAAGCAGGCGCGGCGGCGATGGCAGGCCTCCTGGCGACGACCCCGGACCTGGACGGCGTGTTCTGCGCCTCCGACACCATCGCGATCGGTGCCCTCCGCTACCTGCGGTCAGTGGGCACGGCAGTCCCCGAATCCCTCTCGGTGGTGAGCTTCGACGACACAGCCCTGGCCCAGGTGTGCACCCCAACCCTGACCACGGTCCGCCACTCCCCCGAAAACCTCGGCAGCACAGCGGCCTGGCGGCTGGCGGCGCAACTGGCGGGAGAGCAGGACCTGCCCCAGTCGATCGTGCTCCCCACGGAACTGGTGGTTCGCGAATCGAGCTAGCCCCTGGCGGCGGCCGGGTGGCCGCCGCCAGGTGTGGGTCAGGCCTGGTCCATGGCTTCGCGCAGGGACTTGGGGCGCATGTCGGTCCACACCTTGTCGACGTGGGCGGAGCACTCTTCTTTGGTGCCGGTGGTGCCCTCGGCGCGCCAGCCCGCGGGGATGTCGCGGTGGGCGGGCCACAGGGAGTACTGGTCCTCGTCGTTGACCAGGACCTGGTAGGCGATGTCGTCCCTCACTGTGCTTCCTCTCTCTTCCCTGGATACCGACGCAGCGTCGGGTTGACTGTCACGAGCAGGGTCACCGCCGCCATCCCCGCCGCGGCCACCAGCACCGCGGTGTCCGGGGACACGACTTCGACGAGCACCCCGCCCAAAGCGGGCCCCAGCGCCGCAGCGCCGCCGACGACGACGCTCATCACCCCGCTGAGCCGCCCGCGCAGGGCGTCCGGGGTGAGCAGGAGCTGGTGGGTGGTGATCGTGGTGTTCGCGGTCGGCGCGAACAGCGCCATCCCGGCGAACAGGGCGCCGAGCAGCAGGCCGCTGTCGATGAGCACGGCCAGCGGGGCGAGCAGGGTGAGCGCCCAGAACACCCCGGCGATGGACACGTACGGCGAGAGCACCCGGTGCAGGTACGGCGCCACCAACGACCCGGCGATCCCCCCGACCCCGAGCATGGCCGCCATGATCCCGATCTCGGCCGCCCCCACCCCCGCCCGCTCCGCCAACACGATGACGACGAGGTAGTACGCGCTGAAGAACAGGTTGAGCGCCAACGCGCACACGGCCGTGACCCGAACCTCGCGGTGCGCCCACACCCACCGCATACCAGCCAGGATCTCGCGCCCGAGGTGCGTCTCCTCCCGGGGAGCCGGTGGGCGGCGGGGGACGCGGATGAAGGAGATCGCGACGAGCGAGATGAAGTGGGTGATGAGGTCCAGCAGGAACGGCACCCACCTGCCCACCGCGAACAACACCCCACCCAGCGCGTTCCCCGCCATCTGCCCGATCGACGACCGAGCCGCGTTCATCGAAACGGCCGTCGCCAACTGCTCATCGGGCACCAGCGCGGGCAGGCTCGCATCCTCAGCGGGCTCAAACAACGCGCGGCAGACCCCAAGCACCACAGCCACCGCGACCATGTGCGGGATAGTAGCCACCCCAACCACAACAGCGCCCACCAACGACCCCAGCGCCACAATGTTGGCGGCCTCGCAGGCGAGCATCACCTTCCGCCGATCCCACCGGTCCACCAAAGCCCCAGCGGGCAGCCCCACCGCGAGCTGCGCAACAGCATCAGCCGCCAGCACCAGCCCAGACGCCGCCGCCGAGCCGGTCAGCGCCAGGACCAGCAGCGGGAAGGCGATCATCGAGGCACTGAACCCGACCTCGGCACACGCCTGCCCCACCCAGAGCAGCGTGTAGTTGCGATTGCGCGACAACGGCACCACCGCCGTGTCGACCTCGCGCTCAACGGTCACCGCACACCCCCGCAGACCAATCCAAGGAGCTGGCCGCCTGAGCCACCCACCCGACCCTTAACCCAGCCACCGCCCCCCGGAAGCAACGGTGCCACCCCAACCACCCGAGCCAACCCAGCTAGCCAGCCACCGCTCCCGGAAGCCGCGGTGCCAACCCAGCCCACCGAGCCGACCCAGCTAGCCAGCCACCGCCCCCGGAAGCAACGGTGCCACCCCAACCCCACCGAGCCAACCCCGCCAACCCGACCACCCGAGCCAACCCAGCTAGCCAGCCACCGCTCCCCGAAGCAACGGTGCCACCCCAGCCGCCCTACCCCGACGCCAAAAACAACCACTGGACACTCGGAAGTCGCTGGTGCCAACTGCTCGATGGGGTGGACCTGTTTTGCGTGGGGGGACGCCAGCCGTAGCGTTGTGCGCTGCAGGGCCATGCTTTTCGGCCCCAGCTTTGCGGTCCTGCCACGGGTGGCGTAGGGGCCCTGCGCAAAACAGGTCCACCGCATCGAGCTTTCGCCTTGTCGCGGATCCAGCGCAATGCCGAAGGCGAGCCGTCGATCCGACGGCGAAGCCGAAACCCGTGACCCGCGCACCAAGATCACCCGATTCACGAGCCCCCGAATGCACAGCCTACCGACGCCCACCGACAGAACCGGCGCAACGAAGGGAGCCTGTGGACGACCAGACCCGTTGTGGACAAGCCACTCGTCACCCACATGATCATCTACCCCAGCAGCCCCCGATTTCCATCCTACCGAGGCACCCCGACAATCCGACCGCACCGAACGCACCCCGTGGACAGCCAAAGCCGTTGTGGACAGCTCGCCGCTCATCGTGCGCAGTCCTGTGCGATCGCCAGCAGCGCCGACTCGAACTCCCGTGCCACCGCTTCCACCGTCCCCCGCTCAAACTGATCCGCAGCGAAGTACCACACGAACGTCATCCGCCCATCCGAGGTCTCGCCAACGATGTCGATCAAATGCCCCGTCCGATCAGCCGGATCATGATCAGCCCCGATCGCGCCCAACGTCTCCCCGAACAAGCTCTCCGACTCCGAAGCGGCTCGCGAATCGAACTGCCCCAGGTAGTTGAACGACACCGAAGGCGACACATCCGACGACAGTGAGCCCAGGTAGCGCAGCGCGCTGTACCCGAATCCGTTCCCCGGCAGTTTCCGCAACTGCTTGCGGACGTCCTTCACCACCGTCCGCCAGTTGCCCTCCGGCACGTCCAGCACCACCGGGAACATGGTCGTGAACCAACCAACGGTGCGCGAGAGGTCCACATCGGACAGAACATCCTCGCGTCCGTGTCCCTCGAGGTGCACTCCCACCCGCGAACGCCCGGTCCACCGACCCAATGACCTGGCCAGCGCGGCCAGCAGCACGTCGTTGATCCGGGTCCGATAGGCAGTCGGCGCCCCGCGCAGCAACGCGTCCGTCACCGAGGCGTCCAGTGACACCGACACCGCGTCAACCGCCGCTGTCCCAGCGGGACGGTCGACGGGGAGGGAGACGTCGCAGGATAGGGATTCCCAGTACGGGAGTTCGTCGTCGAGGCCGCCGGAGGCGACGAGGGCGGTGAGGCGGGAGGACCAGTCTTGGAACGAGGTGGTCTTGGCGCCCAGGTCGATCTCGCCGTGCAGGGCTTGGTGGTAGGCGGTGTCGAGGTCATCGAGGATGATTCGCCAGGAGACGCCATCGATTACCAGGTGGTGGGCTACTAGGAGGAGGCGGTGGCGGTCGGGGAAGGCGAGGAGAACAGCTCGGAGCAGCGGGCCGGTTTCGAGGGTGAAACCGGCGTGGATGGAGTCGGCGACCTTCTCCGCTTCGGCTTCGGAGGCCACCGGCACAACGTCCAAGATGGACTCGTTGGACACCTCCGCGTTCCACTGGCGCCAGCCTTCGGCGTCGTGGGCGTACCGCAGGCGAAGGGCGTCGTGGTGCGACATCAGGGCCGACAGGGCCGAGCGGAGGGCGTCGACGTCTGGGGCGGCGGTCAGTTCGACGTAGTGGGCCTGGTTGAAGTGTTGGTGCGCGGCGCGCGGCGACGAGAGGAACCAGCGCTGGATGGGCGTCAGTTCAACCGGGCCGGTCACCGGGGCACGATCGGTCACAATGTCTACAAAGGTCACCACGGGGGCCAGGTCGGCGATGGTCTGGTGGAGGAAGAGGTCCTTGGTGGCGACCTTCAAGCCCGCCTGACGGGCGCGAGCGGCGACCTGGATGCTCAGGATCGAGTCGCCGCCGAGGGCGAAGAAGTTGTCCGCCAAGCCCACGCGGTCCATGCCGAGGACGTCCGCCCAGACCTTGGCAAGGGCTTGCTCCACGGGGGTTGTCGGCTCGACGTAGGCGGTCGTGCTGGTGGCGAGATCGGGAGCGGGCAGCGCCTTGCGGTCGACCTTTCCGTTGGGGGAAACGGGGAGCGCGTCCATGAGAACGAAGGCCGTGGGGATCAGGTGGTCAGGCTGGGTCTCGGCCAGGAAGTCGCGCAACGCCGAGCTGTCTGGAAGGGACGGTCCAGCCGCGTAACCGACCAAGCGCTTGTGACCTGCCGGGTCGGTGTGCACGGCGGCGGCCGCGTCGAGCACCAGCGGGTGGGCGCGCAGAGCGGACTCGACCTCGCCGAGTTCGATGCGGAACCCGCGTACCTTCACCTGGTCATCAGCACGGCCGACAAACACCAACTCACCGTCGACCGTCCACCGAACCACATCACCAGTGCGGTACATCCGACCACCATCAAACGGATTCGCCACAAACCGCGACGCCGTCAACCCAGGCCGACCCAGGTACCCCCGAGCCAACCCCGCTCCTGCCACGTAAAGCTCGCCGGGCACGCCAACCGGAACCGGCCACAGGTCCGCGTCAAGAACGTACGCCCGCGTGTTCTCGATCGGGCGGCCGATCGGCGGGACCCCGCCCGGCACCAGCGGCGCACTCCAGGTGGCGACCACAGTGGACTCGGTCGGCCCGTAGGCGTTGATCATCGACCGGCCCGGCGCCCAGCGGGCCACCAGCTCCGCCGAGCACGCGTCGCCGCCGACGATCAGGGTGCGCAGGTCGGGCAGGTCGATGTCCGGGACGGTGGCCAGCGCGACCGGCGGGATCAGGGTATGCGAGATGCGCTGCTCGGCCAGGACGGCGCCGAGCTGCTCCCCCAGCAGCGGTCCTGGCGGCGGCACCACGATCGCCGCGCCCCCGCCGAGGGCCATGCCCAGTTCCAGCACCGACGCGTCGAAGCTGGGTGATGAAAAGGCCAGCACCCGGTCGTCGGGGCGCACGTCGAACCGGCGAACCTCTGCAGCGGCGAAGCTCGCCAGGCCGTAGTGGGTGACCACGACGCCCTTGGGCCGCCCGGTGGAGCCGGACGTGTAGATCACGTACGCCGGGTTGGTCAGCCCGGGTTCCACCAGCTCGCCCGAGTCGGACTCGGGCAGGTGGCCGTCGAGCACCAGAACCGGTGCGGCGTCCTCGAGCATGTAGGCGATGCGGTCGGCGGGGTAGTTGGGGTCGATCGGCAGGAACGCCGCCCCGGCCTTGGTGATCGCGAGTTCGGCGATGATCAGCTCCGGCGACCGTCCCAACCGGACGGCCACAACCTTCTCCGGCCCCGCACCCCCGGCCACGAGTGCCCGCGCGACCCGGTCGGTCCGCGCGTCGAGCTCACCCCAGCTGATCACCTTGTCACCGCTGATGATCGCGGGCGCGTCTGGCCGCAGGGATGCCTGACGGCGCACCAGCGCGGGCAACGTCCGGGGCTCGGTGAGGACGACGGTGTCGTTCCAGGTGACGAGCACCTGCTCCCGCTCGGCCTCGGTCAGCACCGGCAGCGTCCCCACCGGCGCACCGGGTCGAGCACCGGCCGCTTCGAGGAGCGTGTCCAGTCCGGCCACGAGCCTGCGGGCGGTCACCTCGTCGAACAGGTCGGTGTTGTAGTCCAGCGTGGCGTGCAGCCCGCCGTCCTCGGTCTCGTGGAACTCCACGGTGACGTCGTAGGCGGCGGTCACCACGGGGAAGCTGACGTCCGACGCCTCGACCCCCGGTAGGCCGGAGCCTCGGCCGACGGCGTTCTGCAGCACCACCATCGCCTGGAACAGCGGCGTGCGACTGGTGTCGCGCTCGGGCGCCACCGCGTCCACGACCCGCTCGAATGGCACATCCTGGTTGGCGAACGCGTCGAGCACGGTCGAGCGGACCCGGCCGACGAACCCGCTGAACGGTTCCGCCGAGTCCACAGTGGAGCGCAGGACCAGCGTGTTGACGAAGAAGCCGACCAGGTTGTGCAGGTCCGGGTGGTCGCGACCGGCGGTGACCGTGCCGACCGCGATGTCGTCCTGCCCGGTGAACCGGTGCAGCAGCGTCTGCGTGGCAGCGACCAGAACCATGAACAGCGTGGCGTCCTGCTCGCGCGCCACCTCGCGCAGCCGCTCGGCGACCGCGGCGGGCACGGTGAACGGCACCTGGGCGCCCGTAGTGGTGTGGACGGCGGGCCGCGGTCGGTCGGTCGGCAGTTCCAGCGCGGGAACGCCTGCCAGCGTTGACTTCCAGTGCGCCAACTGGGTGGCCAGCACCTCTGTGCGCCCCCGCTGCCAGGCGGCGAAGTCGCGGTAGCGCACCGGGAGTTCGGGCAGGTCGGCCTCGTCGCCGTCGACCTCGGCGCGGTAGAGCTCGGCGAGGTCGGCCATGAGCACGCCTGCCGACCAGCCGTCGGTGACGATGTGGTGCATGGTCAGCGCCAGCACGTGGTCCTCGGCGCCGACGCGGAACACCACCGGCCGTACCAGTGGACCGGCGGCCAGGTCGAACGGCTCGGTGGCGACCCGGTCCAGCGCGGCGACCAGCCCGTCCTCGGCGATGTCCACCACCGGCACGGCGATCTCGGTCGGCGGGTGCACGACCTGGGTGCCCTGCCCGTCGACACCGTGGAAGGTGGTCCGCAGGGACTCGTGCCTGGCGGTCAGCGCGGTCATCGCCGCACCCAGCGCGCCCAGGTCCAGCGCGCCGCGCAGGCGCACCGCGAGCGGCGTGACGTACTCGGTGCTGCCCGGGTCGAACTCCTGCAGGAACCACAAGCGCTGCTGCGCGAACGAAAGCGGCGACTCGGCGGCGTCGGCCAGCACTGGGATCGACTCGGCGGCAGGTGCGCCGCCGAGCGCACCGGCGAGCCCTTCCACGGTCGGGTTGTCGAACAGCACCCGCGGCGAGACGTCCGTCCCGAGCGCATCGCGCAGTCGCGCCACGACCCGGATGCTGAGGATCGAGTCGCCGCCCAGCGCGAAGAAGTTGTCCGTGGCACCAACCGCAGCGATCCCCAGCACGTCACCCCATGCGGCGGCCACGACGCGCTCAGCCTCGGTGCGCGGCGCCACGAACCCGACCGCCTCTGTCCACTCAGGAACAGGAAGTGCACTCCGGTCCAGTTTCCCGTTCGCGGTCAACGGAAGTGCGTCGAGCTCGACGAACGCAGCGGGAACCATGTGCTCGGGCAGCGCCGTCAGGAGCGCGTCGCGCAGGCCACTGGTCGACCCCACGACGTAGGCGACCAACCGCTTGACGCCGGGCTCATCCTCCCGGACCACAACAGCGACAGCGGACACCTCGTCCCGAGCCCCGATCACCGACTCGATCTCGCCGAGTTCGATACGGAAGCCACGCACCTTGACCTGGTCATCCGCCCGGCCTACGAACACCAACTCACCGTCAGCGGTCCACCGCACCACATCACCAGTGCGGTACATCCGACCACCATCAAACGGATTCGCCACAAACCTCGACGCCGTCAACCCAGGCCGGCCCAAATACCCACGAGCCAAACCAACACCCGCCACGTAGAGCTCGCCAGGGACACCGGGCGGCACCGGCAGCAGGTCTTCATCGAGCACGTACGCGCGGGTGTTCGGCAGCGGCCGCCCGATGGGCGGGGCACCGGCAGCAGGAGACAACGGCTCGGTCCACGTGGCGACCACGGTCACCTCGGTCGGCCCGTACGCGTTGATCAGCCCCGTGCGCGGCGCCCACCGCCGGACCAGGTCCGCTGACGTCGTGTCCCCACCGACGATCAGCGTCCGCAGGTGCGGCAGCTCGATCTCGGGCACGGTCGCCAGCGCGACCGGCGGGATCAGGGTGTGGGTGATCCGCAGGTCCCGCAGCGCGGCCCCCAGCGGCTCCCCCACCAGCGGACCGGCGGGCGGCACGACCAGCGTGGCCCCGGCGGGCAGAGCCATGCACAGCTCCAGCACCGAGGCGTCGAAGCTGGGCGAGGAGAACGCCAGCACCCGATCCCCAGCGCGCACGTCGAACCGCTCCACCTCGGCGGTGGCGAAGTTCGCCAGCCCCCGGTGGGTCACCACGACGCCCTTGGGCCGCCCGGTGGACCCGGACGTGTAGATCACGTACGCGGGCGAGTCGACCGCGATGTCCACCGCGGGCTCGGAGTCGGGGAAACCGGTCGCGTCGGGCAGCCGGTCGAGGGTGATCACCGGTTGGGCGTCGTCGAGCATGAACGCGATCCGCTCGGCCGGGTAGTTCGGGTCGACCGGCAGGTACGCGGCACCGGACTTGAGCACGGCCAGCTGCGCCACCACCAGGTCCACCGACCGGGGCAACCGCAGCGCGACGATCCGCTCCGGCCCGGCGCCCAGCGACACCAGCAGGTTCGCCACCCGGTTCGCTGCGGCGTCCAGCTCGGCGTACGTGAGCGCATGCCCGCCCTGTTCGACCGCGACCGCCTCAGGAGAGCCGCTCACGAGCCGAGAGAACACCGCGGGCTCGACCGCTGCGGCGGTGTCGTTCCACGACCGGACAACGAGATCCCGCTCGGCGGGCGTCAGCCACGGGAGCTCGGCCAGATCCTGTTCCGGCTGGTGGGTGAGCGCGTCGACCAAGGCGACGAGCCGGTCGACCAGCGTCTGGGCGGTGGTGTCGTCGAACAGCGCCGGGTCGTAGCCCAGTTCGAGCCGCAGCCGGTCGCCGTCGAGGTGCGCGGCGAGGCTGAGGGCGAGGGTGGTCGCCTCCGCCCCGTCCACGGTCTCCACGTCCGGCGCGCCTTCGGTCTCGGCGCCGTCGGGGAAGTTCTCGAACGCGACGACGCTGTCGAACAGCGAGCCGACCCCGCTCCAGGCCTGCGTCTGGGCCAGCGACACGTAGTCGAAGCGCCGTGACTCGGCCTGCGCGGTCTGGAGTCCCCGCAGCCACGCCAAAGCGCTGCCGCGGCCTTCGACGAGGACCCGGCTGGGCACGGTGTTGATGAACATGCCGACCATGTCCTCGACCCCGGGCAGGTCGGCGGGCCGACCGGACACGGTGGTGCCGAAGACGACGTCGCGTTCACCGCTGTAGCGGGCCAGCAGCAGCGCCCATGCGCCCTGGACGACAGTGTTGAGCGTCAGCCCGTGCCCGCCCACATCGCCGACCGGGAGGGCGGCGCGCACGTGGGAGCTGGACTGGGTGCGGTGGGCGTCGACCGGCGGCCGGTCGTAGGGCAGCGGTGTCGGTCCTTCGACGCCGTCGAGCACGGCCCGCCAGTGCCGCTCGGCGGCGGCCACGTCCTGCGAGGCCAGCCATGCGAGGTAGTCGCGGAAGGGCCTGCGCGCGGGCGGGGTGCTGCCCGCGTACCGGGCGAGGACGTCGGCGAACACCTGGGCGGTGCTCCACCCGTCGAGCAGCAGGTGGTGCGAGACCCACAGCAGGTCGACGACACCGGGTTCGACCTTGTCGATGATCACCCTGGTCAGCGGACCGGTGGCCAGGTCGATGCCGGTCTCGGCGGCGGTCCCGTACTCGACCGACACCTGCGACCGCTGGTGCACGACCTGCACGGGCTCCGAAACGCCCTGCCACACGACGCTGCTGCGCAGGACCGGGTTGTGCTCGGCGACCTCGTGCCAGGCCTGCCCGAGCCGCCGCACGTCCGCCACCCCGCGCAGCCGGACCTGGGTGCGGTTGACGTAGGCGTCGGCGTCGAGGAGACCGTGGAACAGCATCCCGGACTGCAGCGGGGTCAGCGGGTACACGTCGGCCACCGTCGATCCGTCGCCGACCAGCGTGTCCACTTCGGACTGGGTAAGCCGGGCGAGCGGGTAGTCCGACGGGGTACGACCGCCTGCGCCAGCTTGGGCGCAGTGGTCGACGATCTCGCTCAGCGCGGCCACCATCCTGTCGGCAACCGCGCGCACGGTCGTCTCGTCGTGCACCCCGGGCGCGTACTCCCAGTCCAGGGTCAGCACGCCGTCGGTGACCGCGGCGGTGACGTCGAGCAGGTGGCTGCGCGGCATCACCGGTCCGCCGCTCGCGGGCTCGGCGACCTGCTCCCGCAGGATCGAGCCGGACTCGTCCCCGGCGTCCCAGCGGCCCAGGTAGTTGAAGGCGATCTGCGGTTCGGGGGTGTGGTCGAGGCTGCCCTTGATGTAGCGCAGGGCCTCGTAGCCCAAGCCCTTGTGCGGGATCGCGCGCAGGGCTTCCTTGACGGACTTCAATGTCGAGGACCACTCCGCCGCGACGGGCAGCGCCACCGGGAACTGGCTGGTGAACCACCCGACCGTGCCGCCGGTGTCGAGACCCTCGATGATCTCCTCGCGGCCGTGGCCCTCCAGGGTGACCAGGGCGTGCTGGTGCCCGGTCCACTCGGTGACCGCGCGGGCCAGCGCGGCGAGCAGCACGTCGTTGATCTGCGTGCGGTAGGCGTCCGGCACCTGGTGGAGCAGCGCGTCGGTGGTCGCGGCGTCCAGTGAGACGCTGAGTCCGGCGGCGGCGTTGGCGTCGCCGGATCCGTCGACCGGGAGTGCGGGGGTCGCCGGGATCGCCTGCCAGTGCGGGAGATCGGCGTCGAACCCGCCGCCGAGGGTGAAGTCGGCGAGCCGGTGCGCCCAGTGTCCGAACGGGACGGTCGGGGACAGGAACTCGCCGCGGTAGGCGCGTTCCACGTCGGACAGCACGACCCGCCACGACACGGCGTCGATCACCAGGTGGTGCACCCGCAGGTGCAGGTGCCCGTCAGCGATGACCGCGCGGACCATGTGCCCAGCGTCGATCTTGATCTCGTCGGCGACGCCGGTGTCGGTGGCTTCCTGGGTCCAACCCGTGGCGGTCTCGACGAACCGGGTGCTCAGGGCGGCGTGGTGGCGCACGACCCGGTCGACCGCGGCCAGCAACGTGGAGTGGTCGACATCAGGCGCCAGCGCGAACGACATGGCCATCGTGAAGTGGTTGCGCTGCTCGGGCGTGTGGGTGGCGAAGAACCAGTGCTGGATGGGGGTCAGCGGCGCGGGCCCGGTGATCACCGGTTCCTCGGCGGCCGCGG
The DNA here is from genome assembly GCF_016907695.1 of Actinokineospora baliensis. NCBI lineage: Bacteria > Bacillati > Actinomycetota > Actinomycetes > Pseudonocardiales > Pseudonocardiaceae > Actinokineospora > Actinokineospora baliensis. Next base: position 7,201,925 of record NZ_JAFBCK010000001.1, read on the forward strand.
TGGGGGCGGTGGCGACGGTGGCCAACTCGGCGACGGTCTGGCGGACGAACACGTCCTTGGAGGTGATCGCCAGCCCGGCCGCCCTGGCCCGGGACACGACCTGCATGCTCAGGATCGAGTCGCCGCCGAGGGCGAAGAAGTTGTCCGTCGCCCCCACCTCGGGCAGGCCGAGGACCTCGGCCCAGATCCCGGCGAGCGCGGTCTCGGTGCCCGGCCGCGGCGGCACGTGGTCGCTCGGGGCCGCGGTCGGCTCGGGCAGGGCCCGGTGGTCGAGCTTGCCGTTGTGGGTGACCGGGAGCCGGTCGAGCCGCACGAACGCCGACGGCACCATGTAGTCCGGCAGCGACTGCCGCAGGAAGGCCGCGAAGTCGGCGTCCTCGCCGACGACGTAGCCGACCAGCCGCAGGTGACCGCCGTGCGGGCGGGCGACGACGGCCGCGTCCCGCACGCCGTCGTGGCGCAGCAGGGCGGCGGTGACCTCGCCCGGTTCGACCCGGTGGCCGCGGATCTTGACCTGGTCGTCGGCGCGGCCGAGGTACTCCAGCGTGCCGTCGGCGAGCCAGCGCGCCCGGTCGCCCGTGCGGTACATGCGGGTGCCCGCCGCGCCGAAGGGGTCGGCGGTGAACCGGTCGGCGGTCAGGCCGGGGCGCCCGAGGTAGCCGCGGCTGACCTGCGGGCCCGCCAGGAACAGCTCCCCCGGCACGCCGATCGGCTGCTCGCGCAGGTCCTCGTCGAGGACGTGGGCGCGGGTGGTGGACAGGGGGCGGCCGATGGTGGCGCGGTCGCCGGTGATCGTGGCCCAGGTCGCGTCCACGGTGACCTCGGTCGGGCCATAGAGGTTGACCGCGAGCAGGTCGGCGGCCGCCAGGTCCCGCCACAGCGCCGGGTCGATGGCCTCGCCGCCGAGGGTGAGCGCGCGCAGACCGGCGTCGAGCAGGCCGGACTCGACCAGGCGGCGGGCGTGCGCGGGGGTCACGTCCAGCACGTCGAGGTGCGCCGAGGCGTAGTCGACCAGGGCGTGCGGGTCGAGCCGGGTGTCGTCGTCGAGCACGTGCAGGGTGTGGCCCGCGGCGAGGAACAGCAGGCCCTCGACGGCGGTGTCGAAGGAGAACACCGAGGTCTGGCCGTAGTTGAGGCCGGGGCCCAGTGGGGCGATCAGCTCGGTGTGCTGGTGGGCGGCGAGCGCGGCGAGGTTGCCGCGGTCGACGACGACGCCCTTGGGGGTGCCGGTCGAGCCGGAGGTGTGGATGACGTAGGCCGCCGAGCGGGGGTGCGGGTCGACGCCGAGGTCGGAGTCGTCCCGGCCGCGCAGGTCCGGCCAGGTGTCGAGCACGACCGTCGGTGCGGCGTCGTCGAGCAGGAAGTCGATCCGCTCGCGCGGCAGGGTGGTGTCGACCGGCAGGTAGGCGGCGCCGGACTTGAGCACGGCCAGGATCGCGACGACCACGTCCGCCGATCGGGGCAGGGCCAGCGCGACCACCCGCTCCGGGCCCGCCCCCTGCTCGACCAGGTACCGGGCCAACTGATTCGCGGTGGCCTCGACCTGGGCGAACGTGCGCCGGTCCGACCCGAAGACGACGGCGGTCGCGTCCGGGGTGCTCGCGGCGCGGTCGGCCACCAGGCCGGTGATCGGCTGGAAGCCCGCCGAGCGGGTGCCCTGCCAGGACTCGATCCGGCGGCGCTCGGCCGGGTGCCGCGGGTCGATGTCGCCCGCAACCTGGGTCGGGTCCGCCGCGACGGTGGTGAGCAGGGCGGACAGGTGCTCGACGAGCCGTTCGACGGTCGTCTGGTCGAACAGGTCGGGGTTGTACTCAACCGCGCCGCGCAGGCCGCCGGTCGACTCCTGGAACTCCAGGGTGAGGTCGTTGGTCGAGGTGGTGACCGGGATGTCGACCTCGGTGACGGTCAACCCCGGGATGACCGGGACCTCGTCGGGGGTGTTCTGCAGCAGCACCATGACGTCGAACAGCGGGCTCCGGCTGGTGTCGCGCTGGGGTGCGACGGCGTCGACGACCCGCTCGAAGGGGACGTCCTGGTGGGCGAAGGCTTCCAGCGCGGTGGCCCGCGCCCCGGCCACCAGGTCGGTGAAGGGCGACCGGAGGTCCACTGTGGAGCGCAGGACGACGGTGTTGACGAAGAACCCGACGACCCGCTCGACCTCGGACCGCTCACGGCCGGAGGCCACGGTCCCCAGGGCGATGTCGGACTGGCCGCTGTAGCGGGCGAACAGGACCTGGCAGGCGGCGAGCAGCGTGGTGAACAGGGTGCCGTCAGCGCGGCGACCCACCTCGCGCAGTGCGTCGAGGGTGGCTGCGGGCAGGGTGAACTCGTGCTTGGCACCGGAGGTGGTCCGCACGGCGGGCCGGGGCCGGTCGGTCGGCAGGTCCAGCGGTTCGACCCCGGCGAGCGCGGCCTTCCAGAAGTCGAGGTCGACGGCCTGGTCGCGCTGCCACAGGGTGAAGTCGGTGTAGCGGACGGGCAGCTCGGGCAGGTCCGCATCCACTCCGGACAGTTCCGCGCGGTAGAGGGCGGCGAGGTCCTCGGTGAGGACGGCGGTGGACCAGCCGTCGGTGATGATGTGGTGCAGGGTCAGCACGAGGACGTGCGAGGTGGCCGACTCGCGCACCAACGTGGTGCGCAGCAGCGGGCCTCGGCGCAGGTCGAAGGGCTGCGCGCTCTCCGACGCGACGACCTGCTCCGCGTCGCCATCAACGACGATGAGCTCGGCGGCGTAAGGCTCACGCACGATCTGCACGGCCTCGCCGTCGACCTCGTCGAAGGTGGTGCGCAGCGAGTCGTGCCTGGCGATGAGCGCGGTCAGAGCGGAGGTGAGCGCTGCGGTGTCGAGCGGGCCGGTCAACCGCAGCGCGGTCGGGCTGACGTACTCGGTGTCGCCGGGTTCGAACTGGTCGAGGAACCACAACCTGCGCTGCGCAAACGATTGCGGGACAGGTCCACTGTGGTCGACCACGGGAATCGCGTCGGTCCGCTCCCCCGGCACCGCGCGCGCCAGGGCCGCGACGGTCGGGTGGTCGAACACGACGCGCGGGGAGATCTGGGTGCCGAACGCCGTGCGCAGCCGCGACACGACCTGGATGCTGAGGATCGAGTCGCCGCCGAGGGCGAAGAAGTTGTCCTGCGCGCCGACCTTCGGCACACCGAGCACCTCTGCCCACGCTGCGGCCACAACCCGCTCCGCCTCGGTGCGCGGCTCAACGTGCGCGGCCGAGGCCGCGAACTCGGGGGTGGGCAGGGCGCGGCGGTCGAGCTTGCCGCTGGAGTTCACCGGGAGCACCGGCAGCACCATGACCGCGGCCGGGACCATGTAGTCCGGCAGTTCGCGCGCCAACTCGGCACGCAGGTCGCCGACCGGCTCACCCACCACGTAGGCGACGAGGCGCGTGCCGGTGGCGTCGGTGAACGGGACCACGGCGGCATCGCTGACGCCCGCCTGTTCCCGCAGCACGGCGGCGATCTCGCCGGGTTCGATGCGGAAGCCGCGGATCTTGACCTGGTCGTCGGCGCGGCCGAGGTAGTCCAGCATGCCGTTCTCGGTCCACCGGACGCGGTCGCCGGTTCGGTAGAGGCGGGTCCCGGCCGGGCCGTACGGGTCGGCGATGAACCGGGCGGCGGTCAGGCCCGCGCGGTCGAGGTAGCCGCGGGCCACCTGGACACCCGCGAGGTAGAGCTCGCCGGGGACGCCGGGCGGCAGCGGATCGAGGTTCTCGTCGAGCACGTACGCCTGGGTGTTGCGCAGCGGCCGACCGATGAGCGGGCGTTCGGCGTCACCGGAGAAGCAGACCGTCGCGTCCACTGTGGTCTCGGTGGGGCCGTAGTAGTTGACCACTCGCAGACCCTTGGCCTGCGCGTCCCGCCACAGCTTCTCCGGCAGGGCCTCACCGCCCAGCATCAGGACCTTCAGGCCGCTGTCGAGCAGTCCGGCGGCGGCGAGGTGCGCGGCGTGCGTGGGGGTGAGGTCGACGTACTCGATGCCGTTGCGGGAGACGTAGTCGACGAACGCGGCGGGGTCGATCCGCAGGTCCTCGCTGATGACGTGGACCTCGTGGCCGTCGACGAGGAAAAGCAGGCCCTCCAACGACGTGTCGAAGGAGAAGGTCGCGGTCAACGCGAACCGGGTGCGGTCGACGCCGGTGATGTCGACGCGGTGGTCCTGGTGCAGCGCGGACAGGTTGCCCTGGCTGATGACCACGCCCTTGGGGCGGCCGGTGGACCCGGAGGTGTAGATGACGTACGCGGCCTGGTCGGCGTAGATCCGCCTGCCGGGGCTGGTGTCCGGGAACCCGGCGGTGTCGGTGGTGCCGTCGAGGACCAGGACCGGCTTGGCGTCGTCGAGCAAGTAGGCGATGCGCTCGGCGGGCAGGGTCGGGTCGACCGGCAGGAAGGCCGCGCCCGCCTTGCCGACGGCGAGGATCGCGATCACGGTGTCGGCTGAACGGGGCATCGTCAGCGCGACCACGCTCTCCCGATCCGCGCCGTCGGCGATCAGCTTGTGCGCCAAGCGGTTCGCGGCGGCCTCGACCTCGGCGAAGGTCAGCGCGCGGTCGCCGAACACCAGTGCGGTCGCGTCCGGGGTGCGTGCGGCCTGCCGCTCGAACACCTCGGTCAGCGGTTCGAAGGGCAGCGGGTGGTCGGTGTCGTTGAACCCGGTGAGCACCCGGGCTCGGTCCTCTGTGGACACCCAGGGCAGGGCGCCGATGGGCCGGTCCTGGTCCTCGACCAGCTCGGTCACCAGCGTGTGCAGCCACCCCGCGACCCGCTCGGCGGTGGCCCGGTCCAGCAGGGCCGGGTCGTAGCCGAGGTCGAGGTGGACCCGGTCGTCGACGTGCGCCGAGAGGGTCAGCGGCAGGTTGGTCGTGTCGATCGCGGTGACCTCGGCGACCCGCAAGCCGCCCTCGCGGGAGGCGTCTTCGAAGGGGTAATTCTCGAACACCACGACGCTGTCGAACAACGCCGCCCCCGGGGCGACCGCGCTGTGCGACTGGATGCGCGGCAGAGCCAGGTAGTCGAAGCCGCGAGATTCACTCTGCCCGGCCTGGATCTCCCGCAACCACGCGCCCGCGGGCTGGTCGGGGTCGGCCAGCACCCGGGTCGGGACGGTGTTGATGAACATGCCGACCATCGACTCGACCCCGGCGAGCTCCGGCGGTCGGCCGGACACCGTGGTGCCGAACACGACGTCGGTGGTGCCCGCCCAGCGGGCCAGCAACAGCGCCCAGGCGCCCTGCACGACGGTATTGACGGTGAGCCCGGCGCGCTGCGCGGCTTGGCGGAGGCGCTCGGTCTCGGTGTGGTCGAGGTCGGCTCGCACCGACGCGCTCGACTCGGTGCGGTGCGCCTGCGCGGGCGCGTGGTCCCACGGCACGGCGACCGGGTCGGCGAACCCGCCGAGCACACCGGCCCAGTGCGCGTCGGCGGCCGAACCGTCCTGTTCGGACAGCCAGCGCAGGTAGTCGCGGAACGGCCTGCGCGCGGGCGCCGACGGCGTCCGGCGCTCGACCAGGTCGGTGTAGCGCTCGACGACCTCGCCGAAGACCTGCGCGGTGCTCCACCCGTCCAGCAGCACGTGGTGCGACGACCACACCAGCACGACGCGGTCGTCGGTGACCCGCAGCACGGCGACGCGCAGCAGCGGCGCTGTGTCGAGGGTGAACGCCCGGGCGCGGTCCTCGGCGAGCAGGTGGCCCATGGCCTTGTCGCGGTCGCGGTCGGACAGGTCGCGCCAGTCGCGGATGTCGGCGTCGAGCCGCACCGAGCGGCGCACGACCTGCACCGGTTCGGAGACGTCCTCCCACACCACGGCGGTGCGCAGCACCGGGGTGCGGTCGACGACGGCTTGGAACGCGGCCACCAGCGCGTTCGGGTCGCTCACCCCGTCGAGGACGAGGCGGACCTGGTCGACGTAGGCACCGCCGTCGGGGTCGACCAGGCTGTGGAAGACCATGCCGGATTGCAGCGGCGTCAACGGGTAGACGTCCTCCACCGAATCGTCGAAGGCCGCCCCGTCGCCGCCGCCCACCAGTCGGTCCACTTGGGACTGGGTGAGCCGCGCGAGCGGGAAGTCCGACGGCGTGCGGCCGCCGGAGCCTGCCGCGGTGCAGTGCTTGGCGATCTCGCGCAGCGCGGCCAGCATCGCGTCGGCGAGCCTGCGCACGGTCGCTTCGTGGTGCAGCGCGGTCGAGTACTCCCAGGTGAGCACGAGCTCGTCGGACTCGACCAGACCGATGACCTCGAGGACGAAGTCGCGCTCGGCGCTCGGGTCCACCTCGGGCCCGGCCTCGTGGCGGCCGCTGAGCAGACCGGCGGCGTCATCGGTGTCGAAGCGGCCGTGGTAGTTGAACCCGATCTGCGGCAGCGGCCGACCGGCCAGCGGGCTGTCCTGGCCCAGGTAGCGCAGCGCCTCGTAGCTCAAGCCGTTGTGCGGGACCGCGCGCAGCCGCTCCTTGACCGACTTGAGCACCTCGCCCCAGTCGCCGCCGGGCACGTCGAGCACGACCGGGAACTGGGTGGTGAACCAGCCGACGGTGCGGGTGAGGTCGGCGCCGTCGACGACGTCCTCGCGGCCGTGGCCCTCCAGGGTGATGGCGGCGGTGTCGGTCCCCGTCCACCGGGCCAAGACCCGGCCGAGGGCGCTGAGCAGGACGTCGTTGACCCGGGTGCGGTAGCGGTCGGGGACCGCCCGCAGCACCGCGTCGGTCGTGGCGGGATCGAGCCGCACGGTGATCGACGCGGTGCTCCCCGCGGTGTTGCTCCCGGTCCGGTCGACCGGCAGCGGCGCGGGGTCGGGCACCGAGGTCCAGTGCTCGAGGGCGGGGTCGAGGTCGCCACCGGCGACGAGGTCACCGAGCCGGTGGGCCCAGTCGGCGTAGGTGGTGCCGACGGGGGGCAGGTCGACGGGGCGCTGGCCGCGCAGCCGGGTGTAGGCGGTGACCAGGTCGTCGAGCAGGATGCGCCAGGAGACGCCGTCCATCACCAGGTGGTGGACGGTGAGGAAGAGCCTGCCGTCGTCGAGCAGCAGCGCTCGCAGCAGCGGGCCGTCGGCCAGGTCGATCTCGGCGCGCGCGGCTTCGATGCCGCCGCCGCGGGCGAGGGTTACCGCGACGTCGGCCGGTTCCTGCCGCCACTGGCCCTCGACCTGGCGGAACCGGGTACGCAGCGCGGCGTGGTGGTCGACGACAGCCCGCAGAGCGCCTTCCAGCGCACCCAGGTCGACGTTCTCGGCGAGGTCGAACAGCACGGACATCGTGAAGTGCGCGCGCGGGCCGTGGGCGGCGAAGAACCAGCGCTGGATCGGGGTCAGCGGGGCGGGACCTTCTGGCACGGCCCGCTCGGTCGGCGCGGTCTCGGCGGTGACGACAAGTGCGAGCTCGGCGATCGTCTGGTTGACGAACACGTCGCGGGAGGTCAGCCGCAGCCCGGCTTGGCGGGCGCGGGAGACGATCTGGATGCTGAGGATCGAGTCGCCGCCGAGGGCGAAGAAGTTGTCGGTGACCCCGACCCGGTCGGCGCCCAGGGCGTCGGCCCACAGCTGGGCCAGCAGCCGCTCGGTCTCGGTGCGCGGGGCGACGAACTCGGCTTCGGCGGCCGCGCTGAACTCGGGCGCGGGCAGGGCCTTCTTGTCGAGCTTGCCGTTGCGGGTCATGGGGAGCCGGTCGAGCTGGACGAACGCGGCGGGCACCATGTAGTCGGGCAGGGTCGCCTTCAACCCGGCGCGCAGGTCCGCGGCGTCGACCGCGTCCGCCACGAGGTAGGCGACGAGCCGCTTGTGGCCGCCGTCCTCCCTGGCGACGACGGCCGCTTCCCGGATCCCGGGGCGCCCCAGCAGCGCGGCCTCGATCTCGCCCGGCTCGATCCGGAAACCGCGGATCTTGACCTGGTCGTCGGTGCGACCCAGGTAGTCGACGGTGCCTTCGGCGGTCCAGCAGGCCAGGTCGCCGGTGCGGTACATGCGGGACCCGGGCGGGCCGAACGGGTCGGGGAGGAACCGGTCGGCGGTCAGGCCGGGGCGGTGCAGGTAGCCGCGCGCGAGCTGCGCACCGGCGATGAACAGCTCCCCGGGGACGCCGACGGGCAGCGGGCGCAGGTCGGTGTCGAGGATGTAGGCCTTGAGGTTGCGCAGCGGGCGGCCGATGGTCGGCCGATCCCCTTCGACCACAGTGGACAGTGCGTCGATGGTGGTCTCGGTGGGGCCGTAGAAGTTGTGCACGGTGGTGTCGGGCAACGCGCCCAGCTCGCGCCACAGGTCGTCGCCGAGCGCCTCGCCGCCGAGCATCAGCACGGCTGGCCGGTGGTCGGGGTGCGCCAGCAGACCGGCGGGCAGGAGTTTGCGCAGGTACGACGGGGTGAGGTCGAGGAAGTCGATCCGGTTGGCGACCACGTAGTCGACCAGCGCGTCCGGGTCGAGGCGCACGTCGTCGCCGAGCAGGTGCAGCTCGTGGCCGCCCGCCATGAGGACGGGCCCTTCGAGCGAGGTGTCGAAGGAGAACACCGCCGACAGGGCGACCCGCATCCGATCACCGCCCGCGAAGTCGGCGAGGTGGCTGCGCAGGAGGTTCACCAGCGCGCGGTGCTCGACGGCGACGCCCTTGGGCTTGCCGGTGGAGCCCGAGGTGTAGATGACGTACGCGGTGTTGTCCGGGCGCAGCCCCACCTCGGGGTTGGTGTCCGGGCCGGTGAGCGGCAGATCCCCGTCCAGGACCAGGACGGCGCCGGAGTCCTCGACCAGGGTCGCGCGGCGCTCGGCGGGCAACGCCGGGTCAACCGGAAGGTAGACCGCTCCAGCCTTGAACACCGCGAGCTGCGCGACCACGGCCTCGACCGAGCGCGGCAGCGAAACGGCCACCACCTGCTCGCGTTGGACACCCTGGCCGATCAGGTGGTGCGCGACCCGGTTGGCCCTGGCGTTGAGGTCGGCGTAGGTCAGCGACTCGCCCGCGAACACCAGCGCGGTCGCGTCGGGGGTGCGCCGGGTCTGCTCCTCGAACACGGCCGGGAAGGTGGCCGCCTCCACGGGCAGACCTGTGGCGTTCCACCCCTCGGTGACGGCGCGCAGTTCGGCACCGGTCAGCCACGGCAGCTCGGCCATCGGGCGGTCGGGGGTGGCGGCGACCGACTCGAGCAGGGTCAGCAGGTGCCCGGCGAAGCGGTCGATGGTCCCGGCGTCGAACAGGTCGGTGCTGTACTCCAGCACGCAAGCCAGCTCGCCGGTGTCGCCGCGCTCGCTGAACTCCACGCTGAGGTCGAAGTTGGCGGCCCAGCGGCGCAGGTCCACCTCCTCGACGGCGAGACCGGGGAACTCCGGCAGGCCCTTGGCGGCGTTCTGCAGCATCACCAGGACGTCGAACAGCGGGTTGCGACTCGGGTCGCGCGGCGCGCCGACGACCTCGACCAGCCGGTCGAAGGGCACCTCGTCGTGGCTGAACGCGTCGAGGGCGGTGCCGTTGACCGCGCGCAGGAACTCGGTGAAGGAGGTCCGCTGGTCCACAGTGGAGCGAAGTACGACCGTGTTGACGAAGAACCCGATGACCCGGCTCAGTTCGGCCCGGCCCCGACCCGCGGTGACCGTGCCGAGCGCGACGTCGTCGACACCGCTGTAGCGCGCGACCAGCAGCTTGCAGGCGGCCATCAGGGTGGTGAACAGCGTGGTGTCGTTGGCGCGCGCCAAAGTGGCGAGCCGGGCGGTGAGCGCGGCGGGCACGGTGATGTGGCGCGCCGCGCCCGCCGGGGTCCGAACCGGCGGGCGCGGGCGGTCGGTGGGCAGGTCCAGCGGCTCGGTCCCGGCCAGGGCGGTCCGCCAGTAGGCGAGGTGCTTGTCCATCGACGGGCCGGTGAGCCGGTTCTGCTGCCAGACGGCGATGTCGGCGTAGTGCAGGGTCGGCGCGGGCAGGTCGCGACCGGCGTAGAGCTCGGCCAGTTCCTCGGCGAGCACACCGAGCGACCAGCCGTCGACGGCGATGTGGTGCACGGTCAGCAGCAAGACGTGCTCGCGGTCGCCCAGCCGCAACAGCAGCGCGCGCAGCAGCGGCCCCTGGCGCAGGTCGAACGCCTGGGAGAACTCGGACTGAAGGGTGTCGGCAAGCGTGTCCGGCGCGCAATCGACGACCGGGACGGAGACGTCGACGTGATCGTGGACGTGCTGGACCGGGCGGCCGTCGACCTCGCTGAACGTGCTGCGCAGCGACTCGTGCCTGGCGACGAGCGCCTGGACGCCCGCGATCAGCGCCGGGGCGTCGAGCTCACCGGTGAAGCGCAGCGCGGTACCGGAGTTGTAGTCGTTGCCGCCGGGGTTGAACTCGCTGAGGAACCACAGGCGTTGCTGCGCCGAGGACAGCGGCAAGGCGCCGTCGCGGGGAGCGGCCGGGATCGCCTCGGCCTTGGCGGGCGCGCCCGCCTTGCCCGCGAGCCGCTTCTCCAACTGGGCGCGCAGGTGGGCGGGGAGGGCGTCGAGGCGGCTTCTGCGGGAGTCTGAGGTGGTCATGTCGTTCTCCTCGGGGCTCAGTGGGTCTCGCCCGCGAGGGCTTCGAGTTCGCGCAGCACGTGGTCCTCGACCACGTCCGCGAGTGCGCGCACGGTGCGGGCGGTCAGCACGTCGCGCGGGGTGAGTTCGACCGCGAACGCCTCGTTGGCGCGGGCGGTCACGTGCAGGCTCAGGATCGAGTCGCCGCCGAGGTCGAAGAAGCTGTCGGTGACCCCGACCTTGGGCACGCCGAGGACCTCGGCCCAGATCTCGGCGAGGACCTCTTCGGTGCCGGTCTCGGGTTCGACGTAACCGCCCGCCTGGCTGAAGTCCGGGTCCGGCAGCGAGCGCCGGTCGAGCTTGCCGGACGGGGTGAGCGGGAGCGAGTCCAGCGCGACCAGTGCCGCGGGCACCATGTGCTCCGGCAGTTCCCGGCCAAGAGCGTCGCGCAGGACCTGGGTATCCACATCGGACGGTGTGAGGTACCCGACGAGCCTGCCGTCGCGGGCGATCACCGCGGCCGAGGTGACCTCGGCGCGGGCGGTGAGCGCGGCCTCGACCTCACCCGGCTCGACCCGCATGCCGCGGATCTTGACCTGCTGGTCCGTGCGACCCAGGTACTCGACCGCCCCGGACCGGGTCCAGCGAACGAGGTCGCCGGTGCGGTACATCCGGGCACCCGGCGCGCCGTACGGGTCGGCGACGAACCGGTCGGCGGTCAGACCGGGGCGGTCGAGGTAGCCCCGGGCGAGCTGCACCCCGGCCAGGTACAGCTCACCGGGCGCGCCGACCGGCACAGGGTTCAGGTCGGCGTCGAGGACGTAGAGGCGGGTGTTCCACACGGGCCGCCCGATCGGGACGGTCGTCTCACCCGGCGAGCACGCCCAGTGCGTGACGTCGACGGCGGCTTCCGTTGGCCCGTAGAGGTTGTGCAGCTGCGCGCCGAGGTGCTCGTGGAACTGTTCCGCGAGCTCCGCGGGAAGGGCTTCGCCGCTGCACAGCACCCGCCGCAGGTGGTCGAGGCCGGTCAGGTCGGCGTGGGTGAGAAACGCGCGCAGCATGGACGGGACGAAGTGGACTGTCGTGACGCGCTCGGCGCGGATCAGCTCTGCCAGGTAAGCCGGGTCGCGGTGGCCGTCGGGCTTGGCGACCACGAGGGTCGAGCCGACGGTCAGCGGCCAGAAGAACTCCCACACCGACACGTCGAAGCTCGCCGGGGTCTTCTGCAGCACCCGGTCGTCGGCGCCGAGGTCGAACCGCGCCTGCGTCCACAGCAGGCGGTTGACGATCGCCTCGTGCTCGACGACCACTCCCTTGGGCCGCCCGGTCGAGCCGGACGTGTAGATGACGTACGCGGCGTTCCTCGGCGTGATCACCACCTCTGGCGCGGCCGCGGGCTGGTCCAGGGTGTCCGGCAGGGAGTCGAGCAGCAGGACGGCATCGGTGTCGGAGACGAGGAACTTGGCCCGGTCTTGGGGCAGTTCCGGGTCGACCGGCAGGTACGCGGCGCCCGCGCGCAGGACGGCGTGCAGGGCGATGACCAGGTCCGCCGAACGCGGCAGGGACACGGCGACGATCCGCTCCGGACCGGCTCCGTGGTGGATCAGCCAGTGCGCCAAGCGGTTCACGTCGACGTCGAACTCGGCGTAGGTCCACCGGCGGTCGCCGTCCACCAAGGCGGGCGCGTGCGGGGTGCGGGCCGCCTGCTCGACCAGCAGCGCGGTCAGCGTCGTGTCGGGCACCTCGACAGCGGTGTCGTTCCAGTCGACGAGCACCTGGTCGCGGTCGGCGCCGGTCACCGCCGGGATGTCGACGACCTGGCGGTCGGGGTCGGCGACCAGGTCGTCGAGGAGCCCGCTCAGGTGCGCGGCGAGCCGGTCGACCGTCTCGGCGTCGAACAGACCGGGTTCGTAGCCGAACAGCAGCCGCAGCCGAGCGCCCGGGTAGACGGTGACGCTGAGCGGGAAGGTGGTGCTCTCGACCGCCGTCAGCTCGCTCAGCCGCGGACCGTCGGCCGGGTAGTTCTCGAAGATCACGGCGCTGTCGAACAGGTCGACACCACCGGGAACCGCGCTGTAGCCGTGCATCCGGGTGAGCGGGGTGTGCTCGTGGGCACGGGACTCGACCTGCGACCGCTGCACACCCGCCAGCCAGTCGGCGACCGTTCCGTCCACTGTGGTCACCACGGGCAGCGTGTTGACGAACATGCCGGTGATGGACTCGACCTGCGGGATCTCCGCCGGGCGCCCGGAGACGGTGGCGCCGAAGCAGATCTGCTCTTCGCGGAAACCGCTGTGCTGGGCCAATAGCAGCGCCCAGGCGCCCTGAACGACGGTGCCGAGGGTGAGCCGCTGCTCCTTGGCGAACCTGGTCAGCCGCTCGGTGGCCTCGGCGCTCAGCGTCACCTCGGTGCGAGCGGAGGTGGTCGGCTGGTCGACCGATGACCGCGGCCGGTCGAACGGCAGCGGGGTGGGCGACTGGAGGTCGCCGAGCACGCCCCGCCAGTAGTCCTCGGCCGCGCTCGGCTCCTGGCGGGACAGCCACCGGTGGTACTCGGCGAAGTCCGGGCGGTCCGGCAGCGGGCGACCGGCGTATGCCTCGGTGACGTCGGAGAGCACCCCGAAGATGCTCCAGCCGTCGAGCAGCACGTGGTGGAAGGTCCACAGCACCTGGACCCGGCCGCCACCCAGATCGGCCAGGGCCAACCGCATCAGCGGCGGGGCGGCGAGGTCGAACCCGGCGCGCTGGTCGCGCCCGAGCAGGACCGACAGCAACTTCTCGCGGTCACCTCCGCGCCAGTCGAGCAGCGTGACGGGCAGGTCGACGTGCTTGTGCACCAGCGAAACCGGCTCCGGCACGCCCTCCCAGACGACCGACGACCGCAGGATCGCCGCCCGGTCCACCACCTGCCGCCACGCCGAGGCGAACCGGTCCAGGTCGTGGATGTCCTCCAGCACGAACGCGGTCTGCTGGAAGTAGGCACCCTGCCCGGCCTGCGCGAGGCCGTGGAAGATCATCCCGGCCTGCATCGGGGTCAGCGGGAGGATGTCCTCGATGTCCACAGTGGCCAGCCGGTCCACGGCGGGCTGGGTCAGGCGCACCAGCGGGAAGTCCGACGGGGTGCGCCCGCGGCCGCCCTCGGCGCAGTGGCCGATGATCTGGCGCAGCGCGTCGGCGATCGAGTCGGCGAAGGTGGCCGCCGTGGTCGAGCGGTGCAGGTTCTCGCTGTAGTACACGGTGATCTCGAGCTGGTCCCGCCGCACCTGCCCGACCACGTCGAGCACGTGCGGGCGGTGGGCATCCGGGTGCGCGTCGAGGGCGAGTTCCGCGGTGCCGTCGAACCGGCCGAGGTAGTTGAACGACACCTCGGCCGCGCCACCGAGATCGGCGCCGACCAGGTACCGCAGGGCTCCGTAGCCGATGCCTCGGCGCGGGATGGCCCGCAGGGTCTCCTTGACCGACTTGAGGGCGGTGCCCCAGTCATGCGAGCCGGGCAGCACCACCGGGAACAGGGTGGTGAACCAACCGACCGTGCGGGACAGGTCGACACCGTCGAACAGGTCCTCGCGACCGTGACCTTCCAGGTGCACAAGGGTTTCGCCGCGACCGGTCCACCGGGCGAGCGCCGCCCCGAACGCGGTCAACAGCACGTCGTTGACCTGCGTGCGGTAAGCATCCGGCACGTCCCGCAGCAGCGCGGCGGTCTCGGCCTCGGTCAGGGTCACCGTGACGGACCGCTCGGACGCGGTCACATTGGCGCCCGCGTGGTCGCGGGGGATCCTGGTCTCGGCGCGCAGGTCTGCCCAGTGCCGGAGTTCGTCGGCGAACCCGCCGGACACGGCGTGCTCGGCGAGCCGGGTCGCCCACTCGCGGAACGAGGTCGTGCGGCGCAGCAGCACCACCGGCTCCCCCGCGACGGCCTGCCGGTGCGCGGTCCGCAGGTCCTCCGCGATCACCCGCCACGACACGCCGTCGACGACGAGGTGGTGGGCCCGCAGCAGGACGGTGGTCTCGCCGTGCAGCTCGACCAGGAAGATCGGGCCGTGCTCGCCGACCCCGCCCGACTCGCCGACGGGCGCGTTCTCCTGGTGCCAGTCGGCGGCCTTCGTGAACCGCATCCGCAGCGCGTCGTGGTGTTCCAACAGCGCGAACATGGCCGTGGCCAAGGCATCCGGGTGCACCGGCTCGCCGAGGTCGGCCACGTAGGTCTGGTCGAAGTGGTGCGGGTGGGCGGTGTGGTTGTCGAAGAACCAGCGCTGGATCGGGGTCAGCGGCAAGGAGCCCGACTCCGGGCCGCGCTCGGGTCGGCTCTCGGCGGCGACCTCGGTGACGTGCGGGGCGAGCTCGGCGACGGTCTGGTGCACGAACACGTCGCGCGCGGTCAGCACCAGCCCGGCCGCCCTGGCCGCCGTGACGACCTGGATGCTGAGGATCGAGTCGCCGCCCAGGGCGAAGAAGTTGTCCCGGACACCGACCCGCGGCGCGCCGAGGACCTGCGCGAACACCGCGGCCAGGGTCGCCTCGACCGGCGTGCGCGGCGCGAGGTAGCGGTTGGGCTCGGCGGTGCGGGGCTGCGGGATCGTGGTGACCGGCCCCTCGGGGAGGTCGGCCAGGATGCCGAGTGCGGTGTCCGGGCGGGTGGCGACCAGCCGCAGCAGCGCGGTCAACTCGGCGGCCAGCGCGGCGATCCGGCCCGCGTCGAACAGGGCGGTGTCGTACTCCAGCACCATCCGCAGGCCGTCGTGGGTCGGCCAGAACTCCACGACCAGGTCGAAGCGGGCGGCCGGGCGGGGCAGCGGCTCGTCGGTCCAGCGCAGACCGGCGGCGTGCTCGGTGGCGACCAGCGGCTGCTGCAGCGCGACGACGGCCTGCACCAGCGGGGTGCGGCTGGGGTCGCGGAGCAGGGCGAGCTGGTCGGCGAGGCGGTCGAACGGGACCTCGTCGTGGTCGAAGGCGTCGAGCACGGTCTCCCGCACCGCGGTCAAGAAGTCGCTGAACGGCAGCGTCGGGTCGATCCGGGAGCGCAGCACCAGGGTGTTGACGAAGAACCCGGCGACCGCGTCGAGCTCGGCGACCGGCCTGCCCGCGCGGACGGCGCCGACGGCGATGTCGCGGGTGCGCCCGTGCGCGGCGAGCAGCACCTGGACGGCGGCGGTGAGGGTCATGAACAGCGTCGCCTCGTGCGCGGCGCCCAGGGTGGCGAGGCCCTCGACCAGGTCGGCGGGCAGTTCGTGGCGGTGCACCCCGCCGGAACCGACCCGGACCGGCGGCCGCGGCCGGTCGGTGGGCAGGTCCAGCGGCAGCAGGCCGTCGAGGCGGGCGCGCCAGTGGTCGGTGTCGACCTCCGGGCGCTTGAGCTGCCAAGCGGCGTAGTCCGGGTACTGCGCGGGCAGTTCCGGCAGGTCGGCGGCCGGGCCGCCGGTTTCCTCGGTGTAGAGCGCGGTCAGCTCTACGACCAGGACCGCGGCGGACCAACCATCGGTGACGATGTGGTGCTGGGCGATGACCAGGACGTGCTCGTCGATGCCGACGGCGAGCAGGCTGGCCCGGGTCAGCGGCCCGGCCGCGAGGTCGTAGGGCGCGGCGACCAGCTCGGTGAGAGTCGCGTCGAGGTCGGTCGGGTTCAGCTCGGTGAGCGGCAGCGTGGCGCTCGCGGCAACGACCTGGTGCTCACCGTCCACTGTGGTGCGCAGTGCGTCGTGCCTGGCAGTGAGCCGGTCCAGGGCCCGGAGCAGCGCGTCACGGTCGAGGGAACCGTTGAGGCGCAACGCGAATCCGGTGTTGTTCACCGGCCCGACCGAGGTCTGCTCCTCCAGCCAGAGCCTGCGCTGGGCCGGGGACAACGGCAGCGGCTGGTCCCGGTCGACCGCCGGGATCAGGGCACCGGCAGCGGGCTGCTCGGGCAGCAGGGCGGCGATACCAGCCACGGTGCGGGCGTCGAACAGCGCCCGACCGGACAGCGTCGTGCCGAACGCGGAGGCGATCCTGGTCTGCGCGCGCACGGCAAGGATCGAGTCGCCGCCGAGGGCGAAGAAGTCATCGGCGACGCCGATCGAGTCCAGCCCCAGGACTCCGGCGATGATGTCGGCGACCCGGCGCTCCCGCTCGTCGCGCGGGGCGAGGTGGTCCTGGGCGGCGATGCCGACGGTGGGCGCGGGCAGCGCGTCGCGGTCGAGCTTCCCGTTGGGGGTCAACGGGAACGCGTCGAGCACGACGATCGCGGCGGGCACCATGTGCGCGGGGAGCCGCTCGACGAGCAGCTCGCGCAGGGCGTGCGGCTCGGGGTGGCCGTCGCCGGGGACGACGTAGGCCACCAGCCGCTTGAGGCCGGTGTCCTCGCGCGGGACGACGACCGCGCGGCCGACCGTGGGGTCCTTGGCCAGCTCGGCCTCGATCTCGCCCGGCTCGATCCGGAAGCCGCGGATCTTGACCTGGTGGTCGGCGCGGCCGACGAACTCCAGGTTGCCGTCGGCACCGAGGCGCACCACGTCCCCGGTGCGGTACATGCGTTCGCCGTCGGGGGCGGCGAGGAAGCGCTGCGCGGTCAGGCCGGGGCGGTCGAGGTAGCCGCGGGCGACGCCGACCCCGGTGACGTACAGCTCGCCCGCGGTGCCGTCGGGGACCGGCCGCAGGTCGTCGTCGAGCACGTGCACCCGGGTGCCGGTGATCGGGCGGCCGATCACCGGCGAGTCCGGGGAGGGCACCAGCGGGTCGCTCCACGAGGTGACCACAGTGGACTCGGTCGGCCCGTAGGCGTTGATCATGTCGCGGCCGGGGGCCCAGCGGCGCACCAGGTCGGCGGAGCAGGCGTCGCCGCCGACCACCAGCGTGCGGAAGTCGGGGAGCTCAACCCCCTCGGGCACCGTGGCCAGCGCGACCGGCGGGATCAGCGCGTGGGTGACGCGCTGGTCGAGCAGGACCTGGGCGAGCTGCTCGCCCAGCAGCGGCCCCGGCGGCGGGACGACCAGCGCGGCACCACCCGCGTAAGCCATGCACAGCTCCAGCACCGAGGCGTCGAAGCTCGGCGAGGAGAACTGCAGCACCCGATCGCCGGGCCGCACGTCGAACCGCTCGACCTCGGCGAGCGCGAACGTCGCCAGGCCGCGGTGGGTGACCACGACGCCCTTGGGCCGCCCGGTGGAGCCCGACGTGTAGATCACGTACGCCGGTTGGTCCTCGTGCGGGCGGCCCGGCAGCTCGACACCGTCACCCCCGCCGTCCACTTCGGACAAGTCGGTGAGCACCAGCAGCGGCTTGGCGTCGGCGATCATGTCGGCGATGCGCTCGACCGGGTACGCGGGGTCGACCGGCAGGTAGGCCGCCCCCGCCTTGAGCACCGCCAACTGCGCCACCGCGATGTCCACCGACCGCGGCATGCGCAGCGCCACCAACCGCTCCGGTCCCGCGCCGCGCGCCACCAGGGCCCTGGCCACCCGGTCCGACCACCGGTCCACCTCGCCGTAGAAGATCTCGCGCTCGGCCGAGCGCAGGGCCGGGGCTTCGGGGTCGCGGGCGACCTGCGCGGCGAAGAGGTCCAACAGCGTCGGGTTCGCTAGCCGGGCGGACATCGGGAACCTTTCTTGAGCACGGGGACGACACGTGCGGGGGGACGGCCGCACGCTGGGGGGAGTTCGGGGGGTCGTGCTCAGGCGGCCGCGACGGCGACCGTGGTCTTGCGGGCGAGCCTGCCGCCGACCTGGAGCCAGGCGGGCGCGCCGGAGCCGTCGGCGAGGAAGCGGCCGACCTGGTCGGTCTCGCCGGTGTCGCTGTCGCGCATCGCGAACCGCAGGTCCGACATCGGGGTGAGGTCGGCGAAAGGCTCGCCGTCGACGGTCAGCCGCAGCCCCTCCGGGTGGTGCGCGACGGTGTAGACGGTGTCGCCGTTGGCGTAGTCACCCGCGCAGCCCGCTGGCGCGGGGACGGGGTCGACGACGTCGGGCACCGGGTTGAACCCGGCGACCGGGATCCCCAGGTCGGCGAGGTCGTCGGCCAGGGTGCGCCACAGGGCGAACCCGGAGCCGGAGTTGGCGGTGAAGGCGACGACCGTGCCGGTGGACGGGTGCATCCGCAGGTGCGCGGAGGTCCCGTCGCCGGTGCCGTCGTGACCGACCACGGCCCGCTCGCCCCGCCCGTAGACGGCCAGGCCCAGCCCCCAGCCGTCGGCCATGCCGAAGGGCAGCGCGTCGGGGACGGCACCGCGCATGTCCTTGAGCGAACCGGGGTCGAGCAGGTCGTTGCCCTCGGAGCCCGCGAGCGCGCGTCCCAGTCGGACCAGCTGCCATGCGCTCGTGGCGAGCGCGCCCGCTGGGGCCTCCAGCGGGGTCAGCGACTGCTCGACCGGTCGGACCAGACCGCGCGAGCGGTTGACGGTGTGCCCGGTCACCACGTCCGTCGACGCGTGGGGACCGACCACGAAGCGGGTGTCCACGCCGAGCGGGCCGAGTGCGATGGCCGTGACGGCCTCGGCCCAGTCCATCCCGGTGATCGACTCGATGGCGTGGCCGAGCAGCAGGTAGCCCACGTTGGAGTAGGAGAACGCGGTGCCGGGGGCGGCGATCGGGGTCAGCGCGGGCGCCGAGTCGTGCAGCAGCCTGCGCAGGGTGCCCGCCGAGGTCAGCGCGCTCTCCCGGGTGTCGGACGGGAGACCGGCGGTGTGGCTGAGCAGGTGCCGGGGGGTGATCCCGCCGAACGCGCCGAGCCCGGAGAGCTGCTCGGCGAGCGACTCGTCGAGTTCGAGGTCGCCGTCGGCGGCCAGGGCGAGCGCGGTGGCGGCGGTCACCACCTTGGTGATCGAACCGATCGGCACCGCGTCGTCGTCGGTCATCGACCGACCCGACCCGTGCCTGGTCTCCCCCGTGGACCAGGACCAGGTGTGCTCGTCGTGGTGGATGGCCAACTGCGCGCCGGGAACCGCGTGCTGCGCGACCAGCTCGGCGAGCCTGGTCGCGACGCGGGTTCTCGCTGATGCGTCCATGGGTCCTCAATGGTCGGTGCCGGTGGGCACGGTGGGACCACGCGCCAAAGGGTGGTCGGGCGTGGCTTGGTGGTGGGCCGTCGACCCGGGAATGAATGCCCCCGCCGGGCACTGCGACCCGCGTTGGACGTTCCCCGAGTTCGCCGCATTCAATCGTCGAACCTAATCAATGTTGACCAGCGGGGAAGCGGGCCAGCTACCGCCGAACGGAGCAATCGGCCCCCTATAGATAGAGGTCAGGGGATTACCCCAGAGCGCTCGGCGAAATCCCGACAAACTTGTTTGAACGCCCAGGCGACGCTTTTGTAAAACGGATTCGCAACCCAACGACGGGATTGCACGGCCGTTTCTGTGACCCCGGTCACAGGATTTCGGGAGCGATTCCACCGTCCACTATGGCCCATCGTCGATCCCTTTGGTACAAACATAGTCGCACGTCACCGTTAAAACGTGAACGTCGTGCGCGTTGGCCGATAAACGTACCGGACGGTAACTTGCACGTGCATCCGAAAGGGCGTATTACAGTCTCGACGATCCAGTAACAGCAGTGCGAATAAAATGGGAACACCGGACTCCGGGTAACACCCGCGAAAAAGACCGGCGAGATGCGCACCACAATCTCCCCGAGTGGACCAGCATCTGGGAAACGCGAATACCCGAATGTGGTCGAGGTCTCAGTAACCAATCCCCGGATGTCCCGTTCCGCCGGGTTCGCATTCAGCCCTGGATTGACCGCCGAACGCAGCAGGCGGACACGTCCGGGTGACGGTGGTGGTGTCGTGGGCCCCGGCCGGGCAGGCTGCGTGCTCGACGTGCGCGACCCCGGCGGTGGGTCGACGGCCGAGGACGAAACGAGGAACCGGTTCGGATGGTCAGCACCAAGGCCCTGCCCTTCGCCAAGGTGAGGGTCACCTTCACCCTCGACCGCGACACCCCGCCGGGGTCGACGAGCGTGGTCGGCTGCTTCAACGGCTGGACCCCCGGCGCGCACGTGCTGCGCGGCCGCTCGAACGGCAAGCGCTCCACATCCGTGGTGGTACCCGCAGGCAGCTCGGTGTCCTTTCGGTACCTCACCGAGGGCGGCCTGTGGTCCGACGACCCCGCCGTCCCAGGCCGCGACCCCGACGGCAACCCGCACATCACCGTCTAGCCGGGCGCGGGTCTACACCCGGACAGGTACCGCGGCGGCCACCGCCGCGTCCTTGCGGCCCGCCAGCACGAGGAGCACAAAGGACAGCGAGGCCACGGCCGCGGCGACCGGTGGGAGCGCGACCACACCCCAGCCGTCGATCACCAGCCCGCCGACCACCCCGGAGAGGCCGACGCCGAGGTAGATCGCCGACGCGTTGATCGACAGCAGCAGGCCGCTGGTGGTGGGCGCCAACTCGATCAGCCAGTTCTGGATCGGCGGGTTCACCGACCAGGTCGACAGGCCCCACAGGAAGAACACCACCCCGGCCGACACCGCGGTCACCGCGGTCAGCGGCAGCGTCGCCAGGATGGCGACGAACGCGGTGAACGACCACAGCAGTGGACGCCTGCTGCCGAAGCGGTCGGTCATCCGGCCACCGAGGGCGTTGCCGATCGCGCCGCCGACCCCGTAGCACAGCAGCAGGACGCTGATCGTCCCGCCGCGCACGCCCGCGGTGTGCGCCAACAACGGTGCGACGTAGGTGAAAACGGCGAAAGCGGACAGGCAGCCCAGCACGGTCATCCCCAGCACCATCCGCACCCGGCCGTCGGCCAGCACCGCGAACCGCTCCCGCACCCCCACTGCGGGCGGCGGCGCCACCTTGGGCAGCCCGAGCACACTGACCACCGCCGCGACCGCGGTGATCGCGGCCACGAGCGCGAACACCCCGTGGTACCCCAGCGGCGCCCCGAGCAGGCTGCCCGCGGGCACCCCGACGACCAGCGCGGTCGTGAGCCCGCCGAATACAACCGCCACCGCCCTGCCCCGCCGCTGCGGTGGGTTGATCTCCGTGGCGATGGCGGTGGCCACCGGGGTGAACACCGCCGCGCCCAGCGCCGCCACCACCCGCGAGGCCAGCAGCAACTCGAACGTCGGCGCCACCGCGGACAACGCGTTGCCCACCGCGCTGGTGACCAGGGCGGCGATCACCAGCCGCTTGCGCTCCCACCGCCCGGTGACCGCCGCCAGCACGGGCGAGGCGATGGCGTAGGCGATGGCGAACGCGGTCACGAGTTGTCCTGCCGCCGATGTGGAGACGTGCAGCTCGCGGCTCACCTCGGGCAGCAGCCCGGAGATGATGTAGCCGCTGGTTCCCACCGTGAACGCGCCCGCCGCGAGCAGGTACGTGCGTGGTGACATGCGCTCCCCCTCGGTCCGCTGTAGTACGACCCACATCGTAGTACGGCAGTACTCGAACTACGAAGCCTCTCGTACTATGGACCGCATGCCAGAGGACCTCCCGCACCCCAGCCTCGACGAGATCCGGATCGAGAGGGTCCTGCACGCCCTGGCCGACCCCGTCCGCCTGCACCTGGTCCGCGAGCTCGCCCGCCTCGACACCGGCGTGGCCTGCGGCGCCATCGACCTGCCGATCACCAAGTCGACCCGCACCCACCACCTACGCACCCTGCGGGAGGCGGGCGTGGTGACCATCCGCCCCTCGGGCACCTCGCGGATCACCACCCTGCGCCGGGCCGATCTCGACGCCCTGTACCCCGGCCTGCTCGACGGCGTCCTCAACGCGCCTCACTAGCTCTACCCCGATCGGGCCCGGCTACACCGGCGACTAGTGGGCGTTGCGCAGTGCCGCGTTGATCGTGCCCGCCAGGGCGGTCGCCGCGCGGGCGAGGGTGTACCAGTCGACGCCCGGGTCGGTCGTGGCGGGCTGGGCGGCCTCCCAGGCGGCCTGCTTCTCGGCCAGGTCGGTGAACAGCGGCTCGTAGGCCGACGCCAGCAACCGCCAGATCTGGTTGATCAGGATCGCGGTGCACCCCTCGACGGCCTTGGGCAGGCCTGCGGCCCGCTCGGGCAGCGGCACCACGGTCGAGTCGGTGGGGGTGGTGATCGTGGCCAGGCTGCTGGGCGTAGGCGGGGTGTCCACCCGCAGGACGAGGGTGCGCGGCGGGTGCCATGGCGGCGAGTCGGGCAGTTGGCCCGCCAGCCACCGCGCGTCGGTGGCGATGCCGGTGAGGATGTGGTGCTCGGCGCGCACCGCCTGGTCCATCAGCTCCGCGCGCAGCCGCCCCGGCAGCTCCGACCGCCACCACGTCCCGGCGTCGCCCGAGCGCGACAGGTCCGACGCCAGCCGCGCCGACACCGCCGCCCGGTCCGACCGCAGGTG
This sequence comes from Actinokineospora baliensis, assembly GCF_016907695.1. Classification (NCBI taxonomy): domain Bacteria; kingdom Bacillati; phylum Actinomycetota; class Actinomycetes; order Pseudonocardiales; family Pseudonocardiaceae; genus Actinokineospora; species Actinokineospora baliensis. The sequence goes on from NZ_JAFBCK010000001.1 coordinate 7,224,687, forward strand.
CTCGCCAATGCGGCCGATCAGCGCCAGTTGCCGGTCCGAGAGCTGAACCCGCAGCAGCTCCCAGGTCCGCGCCCGGCTCGACCGCTCGTCGATCGACTGTCCACTGTGCACCCTGCGGGCGTCGGCGATGGTCTCTCCCGCGCTGGTGGCCATCGCGGTGCACTGGTCGGCCAACCGCGCCGCGATGCGCCGCGCGCGCAACTCGGCTCGCGCGGGCACCGGGGCGGAGTCGGCGAGGAACGCGCGCACCGCGGCCCGCGACGGGTCCTCCTCCGCCGCACCGGGACCGGACAGGACCACCACCCGGCCCACCCGCGCGCTGGTGTAGGTGAGCACCCGTCCGCGTTCGGCCGCGGTGAGCCGGTCCAGCATGGTGACCACCACCGCGACCGAGGTGACGTGCGTGGCGAGCGCGTCCTCGAGCAGCCGCGACTGCGCCGCGCCCCACACCCCGGTGGCGGGCACGGCCAGCAGCACGCCGTCGGTGTCGGTCACCGCCGCCAGCGGTGCCCCGCCGGGCTGCCAGTGCGCCTCGACCACCTCCACCCCGGGCAGCCCCTCCCGCCCGAGCACCCGGTTGACCAGCGTCGACTTGCCCACCCCCGGCTCGCCGACCACGGTCACCCGCCAGGACTGCCGTTCCCGGCCCGCGGCCAGCCGCTCGATCGCCGCGGCCGTGCGGCCGCGGCCGTGCTCGGTGGCCAGCAGTGCCACCTCGCGCAGCCACCGCGGTGTCAGCGTGATGATCTCGCGGCTGTCTATGGTGCCCGCTCCCTCGCGATCGCTGCCACTGCGCGGACATCATGGGCCGCCGCGCGCGTGCAGATGCCATCAGCGGAGGGGATTGCGCGAACTGCCCGCGATCCGGGCGCCCCAGCGGTCCACAGTGGAGGGTTCGGTGGCGGGAAACGGCCACCAGCGGCCCCAACCGTGGTTCCCGATGCCCCGTATGGCATTGTTGATGGTCGCGAACGGGGCTGCTGATAAGGGGTTCGGCGCTGATATGATCATGGGCAGACCCGGGGGGCGCGGCGCCTCCCCCACCCTGCTCGTCGCCGTCGGCGCGATAGCCGAGTTCGGGCCGCTGCGCGATGTCGTGCACCCCGTCGAGATCGCCCCCGACGTGACCGTCCGCTGGAGCGCCGTCGGCGGGGCACCCGCGGTGGAACAGGTGCTGCGCGCGGCCGGGGTGCCGTCCGTGCCGTGGTCGCGCACCGAGGGCTTCGACCTGGTCCTGGCCCGCCACACCACCGGCGAGATCGCGGGCCTCGTCGTGACCGTCACCGACGCCGACGACATCCCGGTCGCCGTGGGCGTGTCGGTGGCCGCCGACCGCGCGGCCGCCGAGGCCACCATCCCCGGGGCCGTGGGCCGCACCTTCGTGATGGGCGACCCGACGTGGTCGCGGGTCCTGGCCGTCGCCCACCGCCGCGCCGAGTTCCGGGCCTTCCTCGACGTACCGGAGCGGGCCCGCCTGGTCGGCGTCGCCTGCGCCCGCCCGGACGTCGCCGCGCGCGTGCTGTCGCGCCTGCCCTTCGACGAGTTCCGCGTGGTCAGCCTCGTCCCCGGCGCGGCGACCGACTTCGGCGGCCTGATCGCCCTGTCCCCCGATTCCGACTGGACCGCCGCCCTGATCGCCTGCGACATCGTCGTCGGCGACCCCGGCCCCCTCACCGGGTACGCCGCCGCCCTCGGCCGAGCCGTCCTCCCCGACAACGCCGTCGACGTCGACTTCCTGACCGCCGCCCGCGCCACATCGTCCACATCGGACATCCCCCGCGCGCTCCCCGCCCCCGCACACCTGCTGCGCGACAAGGTCTACGACCTCCTGGGCCTAGACCCCCCGGTCCTGTCCGCGGCGCAGCGTCCCTTCGGTCCGCTCACCCTCAACACCCACCCCGCCACCGCCTTCGCCGTCTCCACAACCCTGGAACTGGGCGCCATCACCGTCACCCGGTTCCCCTTCCCGCCCAGCCGCCGAGCAGGCGAAGACCTCCTCCTCATCGACGACGCGGAGCCGGACCCCACCCTGCGGGCCAACGCCGAGATCATCACCCGCCCCCACACCGAGGACGCCCCCACCTGGCTGGCCCAGACCATCCGCCAATCCCACTGCGCCCTGGCCGCCACCACGACGAGCACCACCCCGGATTCCCACTTCACCTGGTACACCGGCGAACACTGGACCGCCAACCTCCCCGACAACCTCCCCCTCCCCACCGCAGCCGCCGCCGTCTACCACCACCTGGTGGAACACGACCCCATCACCACCAACACCACAATCCCCATCCGCCTAGCCGACCGCGTAGAACGCCTGATCCTCCACCCGGTCACCTAAGCCCCGCCAGCCTCACCATCTCGGTGGGCTGGGTTGGCACCAGGGACTTCAGGGGTCGGCTCGCCTGCGGCATTGCGCTGGATCGTGGTGGGTGGGGTGTGCTCGATGGGGCGAACTTGGTTTGCGCGGGGCCCCTGCGCCAGCCGTGGCAGGACCGCAAAGCTGGGGCCGAAAAGCATGGCCCTGCAGCGCACAACGCTACGGATACCGCCACCCCACACAAACCAAGTCCGCCCCATCGAGCAGTGGGCGGGCGGCTTCCTAGGAGCGGTAGTCGGCTTGGGTGGGACGGCTCGGGGGGGTTGCTCTGGCACCACCGCTCACGGAACCAGCCCACCCAAACCCAACCCACCGAGCCAGCCCCGCCAGCCCAATCACCCGACTCCGACCGCATTGCCAGCCACTGGACACTCGGAAGCCGCCCGCACACTGCTCGATGGGGTGGACCTGTTTTGGGTGGGGTGGCGGCAGTCGTAGCGTTGTGCGCTGCAGGGCCATGCTTTTCGGCCCCAGCTTTGCGGTCCTGCCACGGCTGGCGCAGGGGCCCCGCGCAAAACAGGTTCGCCCCATCGAGCCCACCCGCACCACAACGGGTCCGGGTCGCGAGGTCGCCGCCAGGCGACGAGCCAGACCGATCACCACACACACTCCACCCCCACCACATCCCCCGCCACCCGCTCCACCCCCACCACATCCACCACCACCACCCGCCGATACCGCGTCTCCACCAACCCCATCCCCCGAAACTCCCGCAACACCCGCTGCACCGACGGCACCGAAGTCCCCGACAACGCAGCCAACTCCGCCTGGCTCAGCCGTACCGGAATCCCCCCATCCGGATGCCGCAAGTCCTTCTCCACCAACTCCGCCAGCACACAAGCAACCCTCCGCTGCACCGCATACCCCGCGAAATCCAGCCGCCGCGCAACCCACCGGTGCTTGGCCGACACAGCGCGCAACACCGCGCGCAACGCCGACCCGTGACAGGTGAGGAAGACGAGGAAGTCCTCGCGCTCGATCCGCCGCACGACCCCGGGTCCGCACGCGCGCACCGATACCGCCCTCGGCCGTCCTTCGAACGCGGCCAGCTCCCCGACGAGGTCGCCGCCGGAGCGGACGGCGATCAGGGCCTCGTCTCCGCTTGGTCGGTTGGCGTGCACCTTGAACCAGCCCAGCAGCAGCAGGTACACGTGGGTGGCGGGGTCCCCGGCCCGCAGCAGCCGGTCCCCGTCGCGCACCCGCACCGGTTGACCGAGCCCGAGCAGCTCCCGCCGCACCCGGTCGTCCAGACCACCGAGCAGACTCGCCCGCGGCCACCGGCTCGCAATGGTCATCGGTCCACCGTTCTGTGGTCGGACACCGGCGCAGGGCCCCACTGTCCCACCCGCGTCCCCCCTGCGGCCCCGAACGACCGACCGTCGCCTGATCGGCCGACAGTCCACATGCGCTTTCCGCGCCGCTGCGGAAAGTCCACAGCGCACCCGGTCGTGAGCCGCACCACCTTATAGTTGCGTTCTACAACCAACCTCCTTATAGTTGGCCATCCCAACCACCACCAGGAGGCGGCCATGATCGCCGGGGACACCGCGACCGGGCTCATCGAGGCGTTCCGGGCGGTCGTGCGGAGTGGGAAGGCGCTCAAGCAGGACGACCACCAGTCGGCGGCGGCGGTGCTGGCCGGGTTGAGCCGGGGTGGCGAGCAGCGGCTGGGGCGGCTGGCGTGCGGCCTGTCGGTCGACCCGTCGGTGATCAGCAGGCAGGTGGCCGCGCTGACCAGGGCCGGGCTGGTCGGGCGCAGGCCCGATCCCGAGGACGGCAGGGCCGGGCTGCTCTCGCTCACCGCGGCGGGCGCCCGGTGGCTGGCCGAACACCGGCGACGGGAGGCCGACCGGCTGGTCGGCGTGCTCGCCGGGTGGTCGGAGGACGACGCGCGGTGCCTGCTGGGGCACCTGCGCAAGCTCGAGGACGACATCAGCGAGGAGACACACCGTTGACCACCCCAGTACCGTCCGCGGAAGAAAGCGGGCGGATGGACCACAAGCACGTGATCGAGGCGCTGACCGGGCTGCTGTTGGCGATGCTGACCGCGTTCCTGTCCTCGACCATCGTGTCCAACGCGCTGCCGACGATCATCCGCGACCTGCACGGGTCGCAGCGCCAGTACACCTGGGTGATCACCGCGGCGCTGCTCGCCTCGACCGCCAGCACGCCGATCTGGGGCAAGCTCTCGGACCTGGTCAGCAAGAAGCTGCTGGTGCAACTGGCCATCGGCGTGTTCACCGCGGGCTCCGTGCTGGCCGGGCTCGCAGGCTCGGTCGACATGCTGATCGTGTGGCGGGTGCTGCAGGGCCTTGGCCTCGGCGGGCTCCAGTCGCTGGTGGTGATCGTGATCGCCGCGATGATCAGCCCCCGCGAGCGCGGCAGGTACTCCGGGCCGATCGCGGCGGTGATGTCGGTGGCCACGGTCGCCGGGCCGCTGCTGGGCGGGGTCATCGTGGACACCAGCTGGCTCGGGTGGCGGTGGTGCTTCTTCGTGTGCGTGCCGCTGGCGGTCGTGTCGGCGCTGGTGGTGCAGCGGACCCTGAACCTGCCGGTGGTCAAGCGGAAGGTGCGCATCGACTACCTCGGCGCCGCGCTGATCACCGCGGGCGTGAGCGACCTGCTGATCTGGGTGACGCTCGCGGGCAGTGAGTTCGGTTGGGGCTCCGGCACCTCCTACGCGCTGGCCGCGACCGGGGTCGTGCTGCTGGCGCTGGCCGTGTGGGTCGAGTCGCGGGCGGCGGAACCGATGATCCCGCTGCGGCTGTTCCGCGACCGGACCACCGCGCTGGCCACGGTGGCCAGCATCGCGGTCGGCACGGCGCTGTTCGGCGGCGCGGTGTTCCTCGGCCAGTACTTCCAGATCGCCCGCGGCTACTCCCCGACCGCGGCGGGCCTGCTGACCCTGCCGATGATCGTCGGGTCGGTGCTGTCGTCGACGCTGTCCGGGGTGCTGATCACCCGGCTCGGCCGCTGGAAGGCGTTCCTGGTGGTCGGTTCCGCGCTGATGGTGGCCGGGTTCGGTCTACTCGGGACGATCGACCACACGACGGACATGGTGCTGATGGGCGTGTTCCTGTTCGTCCTCGGGCTCGGCATGGGCATGACGATGCAGAACCTGGTACTGGCGGTGCAGAACACGGTCGCGCCGTCGGACCTGGGCGCAGCGAGTTCCACCGTCGCGTTCTTCCGGTCCCTGGGCGGCACGGTCGGCGTGTCCGTGCTCGGCGCGATCCTGGCCAGTCGGGTCACCACGCTGACCACCCAGGGCCTGGCTGACGCCGGGATCCAGGCGACCCCGGGCGGAGCGGGTATCGGCTCGCTCGACCAACTCCCCCCGTTCGTGGCCGACATCGTCCGCGCCGCCTACGGCGACGCGACGGCGACGATCCTGTTGGTCGCCGCGGTGCTGTCGCTGGTGACGGTGGCGGCGATCGTGGCGATCAAGGAGGTCCCGCTGCGCACCCAGTCCGGCATGCAGCGCCAAGCGGCCGAGCGCGAGGCCGAGACCGTCGCGGGGTAGGCACGCCTGACGGCCCCGGGACCGGGGTCCCGGGGCCGCGTCCTCTGTGGATCAGACGGCGATGCCGATCTAGACGGGGATGTGGTTGGCGAACAGCAGCAGGTTGGGCGATCCGGCACCCTGCAGCGTCACCACGTTGGGCGTGGCGTTGCCGGTGAGCGAGGTCGCCGTCTGCCAGGAGGTGTCACCGGGGAAGCGCTGCCGCCACAGGGCGGCGGTGCCGGTGACGTGCGGCGCGGCCATGGAGGTGCCGCTCAGCGTCGTGTAGGAGTTGTCGGCCGTGTGGTAGGCGGAGTAGATGTTGTGGCCGGGGGCGAACAGGTCGACGCAGGTGCCGATGTTGGAGAGGGGCCAGCGCTGGTCGTTGGCCTGGGTGGCCGCCACGGTCGTCGCGGCCGGGGTGCTGGCCGGGGAGTACCCGCAAGCGTTGGCGTTGGAGTTGCCCGCCGCGACCGAGTAGTGCACGTTGGCCGCGATCGAGTTGGTGACGGCGGTGTTGAGCGGCGCGTAGTTCAGGCCGCCGAGGCTCATGTTCGCGACACCCTTGCGGTTGTTGAGGATGGCGTCGTTGGTGACCCAGTCGACGCCCGCGATCACGCTGCCGCCGGTGCCGATGCCCGCACAGTTGAGCACGCGCACCGAGACCAGCTGGACCTGCTTGGCCACGCCGACGGTCGTGCCGCCGACGGTGCCCGCGACGTGCGTGCCGTGGCCGTTGCAGTCGTTGCCGGGCGGGAAAACGCCGCCGATGGTGTCGATGCCGTAGAACGCGCGACCGCCGAACTCCTGGTGGGTGTAGCGGATGCCGGTGTCGATGATGTAGGCGTAGACGTTCGGCGCGGTCTGCGGGTAGTGGTACTTGGTGTCCAGCGGCAGGGACCGCTGGTCGATCCGGTTGAGCCCCCACGACGGCGGCGCGTTCTGCACGCCGAGCGCCTGGGTCTTGTACTCCTGGTCCTGCGCGACGTACTGGTAGGCGGTGTCGGTGGACAGCTGCCTCGCCTGCTCCTCGGACGCCTTGACCAGGAAGCCCCGGATCGCGGTGTAGAACTGCGACTGCACCGTGACCCCGTACTTCGACGAGGCCTCGGCCGCGCGCCGCTTGACCACGTCCGGGGACGCCTGCTGGTCGGCGAGCACGGCGATGTAGGCGTCGGGGACCGCGTTCGCGGTGTCGGCGTAGAGGATCGCGGCCGGTTTGGTCGCCGCGGCGGGTGCCGCGGCCACCGGGACGGCACCGCCGAACCCGGCGACCGCGACGACGACGCCTGCCAGCAGCGCCGTTCTCCTGGACACCTTACGGAACCTGGCGTTCATGCGTTGGGCCTCCACTGAACTGGGACTAACAGGGAAGCCGAGCACATCGCACCGTGGTTGTGGATCGGTTGCGGATCGCTTGCAACGCCTTTCGGCGCAACGGGTTCATCCGCCGTAGGCGCGGATCACTGTCTGTTCCACCTCGTTGCCGTCGCGGTCAACCGCTTTGCCGCGCAGAGACACGAACGCAGTACCCGAAGGGTGCGTGACCGTCGCCGTTCCGTCAACAACCGGTACGTCCACCCAGGTGACACCGTCGTTGAAAGACGCGGAAAGGAGCAACTGCGTCAACGGCACCGCGGGCAGTTGCGGCTGCTTGCCAACGGAGACCGCGACCTTCGTGGTCCGACCGACCGCGTGGTTGCGCTGGTCGAGCCCGATCGGCGCGAAGCGCAGAGCCATCAGCGGCAGGATGGCCCCACCTTTGGCGCGCGGCTGGGGTCGAACGGAGGTGAACGCCCAAGAGGTCAACACCCGAGCCGACAGCGGCGCGGAGCGCTCGACCTTGGCGTCGAGGCGGTACCTCGCGGTGGCCTCCGGCACGTCCCACGTGCCCTGACCAGGCTCGGTCGAGGTCCCGACCAGCTCGCCCTCGCGGTAGAGCGAGGTCTCCGCTGTGTCCACAAGGGACGACGACCCGGTCCGGTCGGCCGAGTCGACGAGCATCGGTACGCCGACCGAGATGGTGTCGTTCACCCGAACGGCCAGCCCGTCCCTGGGCAGCGCGGGCCCGAACACCGCAGTGTTCCAGTCCTCGCGGTAGGTCTGCCCTGGCGCGTGCCGCACCACCTCGCCCGTGCTGACCGACTCGGTGACGACCTGCCCCTTGACCACGCGCCACTGCTGGAACTCCGCGGACCACTGCTCGCCGTTGGCGCCGTGGAACTCGGTCCTGGTCAGCGGTAGGGTGATGGGCAGGCCGTAGCCGGAGCCGGTCTGGAACACCGGGTCGGTGACCAGCCACAACTTCGTGCCGCTGCGCTTGGTCTGGACCTGCCGGTAGGTCGTGTCGACCCTGGCGAGGTCGGCGTCGGCGACCTGCTTGGCGAACCCGTTCGGCAGGGTTCCGCCTTGGAACCAGGCCACGTTGTAGGTCACCGGCGCGCTCTCGACCCCGCCCGCCGCGTCGGGCACGAAGAACGCGCCACCGACATCGGCGACCACGTCCTCGATGGGGCCGCCGTGCTGGACGGCGAAGATGCGTTCGAAGGTGTCGCCGAGGATGCCCGCGTAGAGCGTTCCCCAGGGCAGCCTGCGGCCGTAACCGGTGCCGACCGCACGGGACCGCACGCCTGGTCGGTCGAAGGTGACCGCGATCGGTTTGGCGTCGACGGCGTTGAGCTCCACCGTCGTGTCCGCTGCCACCTGCACGTTCGGCTGCACGACCTTCCGCGAGGTCGTCCGCCCGTCCGGCGTCGGCGCGGAGATCACCGTGTCGAGGTGGTAGGTCCCCTTGCGCACGCGGACCTTGCCCTCGCCGCCGACTGTCCAGATCGGACGGTACTGGTTCCTGCTGACGCCGAACACCAGCGTGAAGTTGCTGTCCGAGCGGTCGCCGGACGCCGTGTTGGTGTGCACGGTGAGGTCGTAGCTCTCCGGCTCCCGGTCGACCGCGACCGGTGTGGTGATCCGCTCCACCCCGCCTTCGGCGGTGATCCACGCGCTGTGCACTGATTCGGTGGCGTCGATCTTCGTGTCGACGGTGACCTCGACGTCGGCCCGGCCGCGCGCGGGCACGATGATCTCCTGCGCCGAGAGCCGGAACATGCCTGCGGGCGGGTCGCCCGCGAGCGAGAGCCGAAGCACCAGCGGGACGGCCGCAGTGTTCACATAGGACAGTTTCTTGGTCACCGGCTGGTCGTCGTCGTGCGGCCACGGCTGCCGCCCGATCGAGACCACGGGCGGATCCGTGACGCCGACCTGGTTGACGGCCCTGGCGACGTCGACCCGCCCGGCGCCCTGGTCGAACGCGGTGGCGTCGTCGAGCCGCTTGGCGGAACCGATCAGCGCGGCCTTGAGCTGCTTCGGCGTCCAGTCCGGGTGCCGTTGCACCAGCAGCGCGGCGGACCCGGCGACGTGCGGGGTGGCCATGGAGGTGCCGCTGAGGTTGGTGTACTTGTCCTTCTTGGTGCCCAGGCGCGAGTACTTCGACCTGGCGGCGACGATCCCGACACCGGGAGCGGAGATCTCCGGCTTGAGCGCGGCGTCGCCGATTCGGGGACCGCGCGAGGAGAAGCCCGCGAACCGGTCGGACTTGTCCACCGCGCCGACGGCCAACGCGGCGTCGGCGCTCGCGGGCGAGGACACGGTTTCCGCGCCGTAGCCGCCGTCATTGCCCGCCGCGATGACGAACAGCGCGCGCTCGCTGAGCCGGTTCACCGCGGCCTCCAGCGGGTCCTCGGCCGCGGTGTCGGTGCCGCCGAGGCTGAGGTTGACGACCTTGGCCCCGGAGGCCACCGCCCACTCCATGCCCGCCAGGATCGACGACTCCGAACACCCCCACCCGCCGCACACCTTGCCGACGAGCAGCTTCGCCTCGGGCGCGACGCCGACGTACTTGCCAGCCGATGCGGACCCGGTGCCCGCCACGGTCGAGGCGACGTGCGTGCCGTGGCCGTCGGAGTCGGCCAGTTCGCCGCCCTCACCGGTGAAGTCGCGGCTGCCCAGGATGCTCTTGCGCAGATCGGGGTGCGTGGCGTCGACACCGGTGTCGAGGACCGCCACCGGCACGCCCTTGCCCGTCCAGCCCGCCGCCCACGCGCTGGGCGCGCCGATCTGCCGAACACTGACATCCAGGCTCGGCTTGCGCCGCCCGTCGAGCCAGACCTTGCCCACCACCCGACTTTGGCTCAACTGAGCCCAATACGCCGCCGCGTCCGACTTGCGCACCTTGACCGCCTTGGCGTCCACACTGGACAATGCGAGACCGGCGCCTGGCGCTGCGGCCGGTGCGATCAGCGGGAGGTCGTCGCGCTCCTCATCGCCGTAGCCCTCCCGCAACAGGGTGGCGACGTCGAACAGCCGGGGATCCAGCCTGCCTGCTTGCAGCGCGGTGAGCGCGTCCGACGGGACGACGGTCATCGCGTCGCCGGTTCCGGAGGTGGCGAACTGGATGCCCTCCCGCCCCGGCCCAGGGTCGACCGCCGGTACGAGACGCCCGCCGGTCCTGCGCAGGGTGACGTGGTCACCGGTGAGGAGCGTGAGCGAGCCGAGGTAATCGGGCGGGCTCACCGCCGCCGCAGGCGGATTCGCGTTCGCGGCGGGGATCGTAAGACCGATCAGCGCGGTCGCGGTGACGGTCAGCAGGGCCAATGCTGGGCGCATCAGTTCAACCAACTCGACGCCCGCCAGCAACGTCTAGGGTCCGTTCGTAGGCAGCCATTCCCAGTCACGGCCGGTCACAGAGCTGACAGGCCTCTAAGGGGGCGTGGGTAACACTGCCCGCATGCTTCGGGGAATCTGGCGCAGCGCGCGCCCGGTGGAGCGGTGGTCCTACGCGGTGGGGGCCGCTCTCTTCGCGAGTGGCGTGGTCCACGTGGTGGTGCTGTTGGTGACAGGGTGGACGTGGATGGGTCCGCTGTCGTTGCGGAAAGCCGCGACGTTCGGGCTGTCGTTCGGCCTTACGCTCGCCACGGTGGCTTGGGCGACCTCGTTCGCCACTATCCGCGCGCGCAGGCTGCTGTTGGGCCTGTTCGCGGGTGCGAGCGTTGTCGAGGTTGTGCTGGTCAGCGTGCAGGCTTGGCGTGGTGTGCCGTCGCACTTCAACTTCGAGACGGCACTGGACACCGGGGTCTCGATGACTCTGGCCGCGGGCGGCGGGGTTCTCATCCTCACCACGGTCGCCTTCACTGTGGCGGCGGTGGTAGGAACCAGACAATCCACGCGGACTATGCGCGTTGCCATACGCTTCGGTCTTATCGCTTTATTGGCGGCCTTGGGGGCTGGCGCCGCGATGATCGCGCGAGGTGTTGTCGAGGCCCGTACCGGCGACCCACAGATCGCCTACACCACTGCGGGGGCTCTTAAGCCACTCCATGCGGTCGCGATGCACGCCATCCTTGTCGTGCCCGTGGTGGCGTGGCTGCTAGACCGGTCTGCCCTTCAGCCAGGCGTAAGGATGCGGCTGGTGTGGTGCACAGTCGTCACGTACAGCGCTCTCATCGCGCTGGCGGCCGTCGACTCTATTACGGGGATTTCGCTGCTGCCATTTCCATGACCTTGGGCCGCGCCACGCGAGTGGTCAGCACCGCGTAGGCAGCGAGTGCGACTCCTGCGGCAAGCATGACCCAACCAGCTGTGGCCTGATTCGCAACCACGTCGTTCTGCCACCCCAAGGCAAGGCGGCCATAGAACTCTCGTCCGAGAGCCGTGCCGCGCGCTAGCAGCACCACCCCCGTCACCACGTAGGCGCCGGCGACCACCAGCACCGGCCCACGGCTTACTCGCGCGAAGAGGACCAGCCCAGTCCCGATGGATGCGCCGAGGATGACCAGCCGCGCCCAGTGGAGGCCCGCGGCGGAGTCATAGAGGCCGAGCGCGTAGGTGACCAAGGGGACCGCAGCAGCGAGCTGAGCCGCAACGAGCGGCCGAGGCACCCACACCGCGACCGGACCGACGAGAGCCAGCGGCTTCCCCCGGGCAAGCAGTGCGGGCACGACCAAACCGACCAAGACCTGAACGCTTAGGTGCGCAGAGAACAGCACCGGTTCGTACTTGCCCAGGCCCGAGCTGGTCGCGATGAGCAGCAGCGCGCATCCCGCCAACCAGGCCACTGTGCGCTCCACCGGCCACGGGTCGGTCCGGCGGCGCAACCGGTCCAGGTACCAGAGGGCAGCGGCCACGGCCGCCGTGCCGAACACCAAGTCGAAGCGCCAGTCCAAGACGACCCTCATGAGGCTGAGGGGCTCGGGCAGCGGGAATCCGATCAGGACCTCAGTGGCCGACAGCCTCCGCCGCTCGCCTATAGGCCCAGAGGTGCGGCTAAGACCCACCGCCAGGCCAATGGTTGCAAGCATGACGAGCACCTCTACGGCACCAAGCTGCAATAGCGCGCGCGGGCGACCCGCGTCGATCATTCGAAGGGTCCGTGTGCGGTGCATGTAGCCGAAGAACCCAAGAAGCAAGGCCGCCGCCGTCTTGGCAACGACAAGCAGTCCGTACTGCGTGCCCAGGTCGTCGAACGACAGCCGCAGCGACGCGTTCACCACGCCGGTCGCGACTACGGCGAGCCAGCACCCCAACGCCACAGCCGAGTAGAGCCGTGCCGCAGTGGCGGCGTAAGAGCGGTTGACCAGAACAAGAAGCGCGACAAGCCCGCCGACCCACAGCGACATCGCGACCACGTGCAGCATCAGGCTGTCGCTGGCGATGTCGTGGTCTCCCCCAGCAGACGAGTGCCCCGTCAGCGCCACAGGAGCCACACCGATAAGCGAGAGCACCAACAGCGCCAGCGGCTTCACCTGAAGCCGCACACCCACCCACACCAACGCGGCCAGGTTCGCGACCACCAACCACGCCAGAGCCACCGACAGCCGCCCGACGGCAGGCCCAAGGAGAGGCAACACGCCCACTACGGTCTGCCCGAGAGCGTCAGCGACGGTCAGCACGACCATGGCCGCCGCCAGCAAGGCCCACCACCCGGCGAAGGTACCGGCGACTCGAGCGGTCTTAGCGGCATCCCGCTGCGGGACGAACACGGCGGCGGCTAGCAGTGCCCCCACCACAAGAACCGCGGCGACCTCCGCGAAGACTCTTACCGACGGCAGCCCATAGCGGACGAAGGCACCCGGATTCGGCAAGCCCAGGACCGGCACCGGCGCCACAGCCGCGATCCCGGCGGCCACGACCGCACCGGTGACCGTACCGACGGCCACCAGCGGCGCGAGCCTGGTCTGCTGCTTCACCCACGACCTCCAGTCAGGGGCGGCCGTGCCCCCGGTCCGAGGAGAGCACCTCGAACGAGGCGATCTTCCACTTCCCGTCGACCTGGACCATCGTCACCGCGTCGACCAAGGTGAGGTTCGGCCGCACCAGGGTCACGGTGACCTTGGCGCCCTCCGGCGTGGTGACCGTGTCGCCGACCTGGAACGACACCATCGTGTCGGCCTTGGCCCGCTCGCACAACCGCTCCACCGTGCCGTAGCTGCCCCGCACCGGGTCGGTCAGCAGGTCGAAGGCGGTCGGGCAGTCCTCGGCGATCGCGGCCCCGAAGTACCCCGACACCGCCGCGGCCGGGGTGTCGTCCGGGGTGCTGAAGAGCCAGAACTGGGCGGCCACCACGGCCAGTACCGCGGCGGCGACCCCGGCCAGGACACCGGGCCGCCTGGTCAGCGGCCGGGCGTCCTGGGCTGGGGTGGCCATCAGGCGTGCTTGAACACGACGGTGGTGACCATCCACGGCGTGTTCGCCACCGTGTTCACCGTCGCGTTCGGTCGGGCGCCGAGCACAGCGAGCTGGTCCTCGATCAGCATCTCCATGTCCCCGGCGGGCGAGGAGTTGAGGCGCTGGGTGAACCCGGCACCCGGCGTCAGGTTCCGCGAAAACCCGGAGTCGACGTAGAAGCCCACGGCGAGGTGGTTGTTGTCGGTGACCGCCGCGGTCTGCCCGGACGAGGCCACCGCCGTGGTGCCCTTCGCGGAGATGAAGGAGTCGACCGCGCCCGCGCCGGAGGCCAGCGACAGGCCGGAGTACTCGACGACACCCACCCCGATGTCGGCTGAGGCCGACGCCGACGCGGTCACAGTCAGCCGCTGTCCGCCACCGGCGGTGATGGGCGCGGTCCAGATGCTCTGCTCGGTGTTGTCCGTGGCGACGATGCTCGCCACCTTGGTGTAGACGTTGCCCGCCGAGTCCCGGACGCCGGTGGCCCTGGAGCCGACCGTGTTCCAGATGCCTACCTGCACCACGAGCCGGTCGCCCACCTGCACCGCGGACGGCGTGGTCACCGCGCGCTCTGCCCCCGGTCCGCGACCGGTCACCTGCTGCACGTACCCGGGGATGGGGGTGGCGGACGGGGTCACCGAGTTCGACGGGGTCGACGGGGCACTAGTGCCGATCGCGTTGGTCGCGGTGACACGGAACGTGTAGGCCGTGCCGTTGGTAAGACCCGTGACCTGAGCCGTAGTGCCAGTCACGGCCACCGGGGTCTGCGGGGTCGAACCGACGTAAGGCGTCACGGTGTAACCGGTGATGGCATTGCCGCCGTCGCCAGGGGCCGACCAGGTGACCGTCGCCGAAGCGTTGCCCGCGACCGCGGCCACCGCCGAGGGAGCGGACGGGGCGGTGATCGACGGCAGGATCCGCACGGTCTTGGCGACCGAGGGCACGCCCGCGGAGTTCACCACGAACAGCATGTAGTCACCGGGCGGGGCCAGCGTGGCGCCCGCCGGGGTCTGGATGTCGAGCTTGCCGACGCCCTTGGTGAACTGCAGCGGGACGAACCGCTGGTCCATGTCGCTCTGGTGGGTGTTGGCGCCCATCGACACCAGGTTGACCGCGCTGATGTCGGCCGCGTCCGGGGTGGACACCGAGATCGTCTGCGCGTACGCGGTGCTCGCCGGGGCCGACGTGACCGTCGGGCGGGCGCCGTTGAACAGGTACGGCGGGGAGAAGATCTGCGCGGAGAACTGGCCGGGCACGGTGGCGCTGATGTGGTGGCCACCGCCCGCGACGAGCACGCGGCCGTCGGCCATCAGCAGCGCGGTCTGGTGGTACTGGCGCGGGACGGCCATCGCGCCCGCGTTGGTCCACTTCTCGGTGGCCGGGTCCCAGATCTCGGCGTTGAGGATGCCGGTGTTGAGCTTGCTCTGGTCGCTGGTGGGCGCGCCGCCGACCGCGAGAACCTTGCCGTCGGCCATGGTGGTGAGGGTGTGGAAGTCGCGCGCGGTGTTCATCGGCGAGGTCTGCCGCCACGCCGCGGTCGGCGCGGTCAGGTCGATCACCGAGGTGTTGGCCATCGCGGGCGCGCCGTCGGAGACGGTGGTCGACCCGCCGCTGTAGAGGATCTTGCCGGGTCGGTACATGGTCGACGAGCCGTTGATGACGCCGCTGGCGCCCACCGGGGTCCAGGTCTGGTTGTTCACGTCGAGCCAGTAGGAGACGTCCTCCGACGGGCCCATCGTGAAGACCTTGCCGTTGGGGGCCAGGTAGGCGAAGGGGTACTCCACCTCGTGGATCTGCGAGGTGTTGACGTTGTTGAGGACGGTCCAGGTGTTGTTGGCCGGGTCGTAGACCTCGGGGTGCTCCGCCCAGGTGTAGGCGTCGGAGGTGTTGCCGCTGATGGTGACGTAGCGGCCGTCCGGCAGCTCGGTGATGCTCGGGTACCACCGGGGGTAGTGCATGTCCGCGACGCGGCTCCACGCGTTGGTGGCCGGGTCGAAGATGGTGGTGTCCTTGATGCCGAGCTCGCCGGTGGAGACCACGCCGTAGCCGCCGACGACGAGGACGCGGCCGTCGGGCAGGTGGGCGTTGGCGGCGCAGAAGATGCTGTCCGGCGCCATGATGGTGGTGAAGTTGTTGGTCGCCGGGTCCCACAGGTAGGTCGGCTCCGGCTGGTGCCACCCGTCCCACAGCAGGTACTTGCCGTTGTTCAACGCCACCATGTGCACCGCGACGAACGGCCAGTCCATGGCGGGCGCCCATTGGCCCTGCGGGGACGCCGTGGGCGTGACCGCGTTAGAGGGGGCGGACGGGCTACTAGTGCCGATGGCGTTGGTCGCAGCGACGGTGAAGGTGTAAGAGGTGCCGTTGGTCAAGCCGGGCACTTGCAGCGTGGAGGCGGGGCCGCTGAGGGTGATGGGTGCCTGCGCGGTGCCGTTCGCGTAAGGGATGACGGTGTAGGTCGTGATGGGGCTGCCGCCGTTGGGCGGGGCGGTCCAGTTCAGGGTCGCGCTGGCGTTGCCCGCCTGCGCGGTCACCGAGGTGGGCGTGGACGGGGCGGTCGGACCGCCGCCGCCGGTCGAGCCCGACGCCTTGAAGACGACCGTGGACATCAACCACGGCACCCCGGACCCGGTGGACACCCCGGCGCTGGGCTGCTCGCCCGCGCCGACCGGGCGGTCCTCCATCACGAACTCCATGTCGGAGGTCGGGGACACGTTGACCCGCTCGGTGAACCCGGCGCCCGCGGCGAGGGTCTTGCCGAACCCGGAGTCGGCGTAGAACCCGATGGCCAGGCCGTCACCCGTGGTCACCGGCGTCGGACCGGACGTGACCACCCCGGCGACCGTGCTGGTCCCCGTCGCCTGCGCCTTCTGGTCCACCACGGTCGCGTCGGCCACCTGGGACAGGCCGGAGTACTCGGCGACCGCGATGCCCAGGTCGGCCTTGGCGGTCGCGGTCACGGTGATGGCGGGCTTGGTGCCGCCGCCGTTGACCACCGGCGCGCTCCACACGCTGAGCTCGGTGCCGTCGGAGGCGGTGACCGAGGAGAGCAGGGTGTAGGTGTTGTTCGCCGCGTCCTTGACCGACTTGGCCTTGGCGTTGCCGCTGCTCCAGATCCCGATCTGCACGACGATCCGGTTACCGGTGGTCACGTTGCCCGGCAGGGTCACGGCCTTGCTGGCCACCACGGCCCGAGCGGTCACCTTCTGCACGAACGCGGGCGCCACCGCGGCCGCGTACCCGGGCAACCCGAACCCGACCAGCACCAACGACACCAGCGCGGCCAACACCACACGCGCCCGGCGGGGGCGAAGCAATCCCATGACCCGTCCTCGACCGAAGTTCCCAGGCCGACCACGCCGGCGTCGCTTACATCGCTACGCCCGGGTCAACGTTTCGCCTGGAGAGGGCCCGTCACACAATTACGCCCTTCGGCGGTATCGACGACAGAACCCCTGGTGAGGTGGGGATTTTCGACTCCCCCACCATTCCCGCCGCCCGGCCACCGAAATTCGGACAAAAGCGCAGAAAATGGGCGCTAGCGGTTGTGGAGGCCGCCGTGGAGGTGGCCGACCTGGATCGCGGTGCCGGTGTGGATGCCGCTCATGGTGTTGTGGACGGGGCCGGTGGTGGCGGGGGGTTGCGGGGTGGGGTCCTCGTCGTCGGGGGTGGTGGGGGCGGGGGTGGGGACCAGGCCGGTGGTGAGGAGGTCGCCGCTGGGGGTGGGGACGTGGAGGTGGGCGGTGGCGCGGTACTCCTTGATCCGCACCTCGACCGGGGAGGTGGGCAGGGAGGCGTAGGCGGTGACCACGACGTCGTCGTGGAGGCGGTCGGAGATGAGGGCGGCGAGGTAGGTGCGCTCGGGGTCGGACCGCGTGAGGGCGTCGCGCAGGGGGGCGGCGTCGAGGAGGCGGTGGGCGGTGACCAGGGCCTGGCCGCCACCGGTGGGGCGGATGGGGCCGACGTGCACGGCGGCGCGCAGCCGCAGCCGCAGAGCCCGGTTGAACCGGCGCATGTAGGCGTCGCGGGCGACTAGGACCTCCTGGAGCGCGCCGAAGAACCCCTCGAGCACGGCGGGCAGGTACCGGGTGTCGAAGGCCAGCCCCATGCCGTCGCCGGTGTCCTGCGGGAACAGCCGCCCCTCCCAGACGTGCGCCAGGCCGCTGCCGTTGAACGCCCCCTCGAGGACCTCGGGGATCGCCTCCGCGAGCTTCTGCTGACCGGGGTCGGTGTTCGAGCCGTACCGCTCGGCGTCCACCACGAGCACACCCAGGTACGGCGGCAGTTCCTCGCTCACTTCGTCCTCCCCGATCGCGTCCGCGTTCGTGCACGACCACCGTACTGGGCACGGGCGTCCCGGTTGGAGGACAAAAGCTGGTCGATTCCCCGGTGTTGCCCGAACGGGCAGGACTCGCCCGCGCGCCATCACACCCGGTGGCGACCGGGCGAGGAACCCGGAAAGCCCGTTCCCGAAAGGAGCCCCCCATGGCGACCGAGTTCAAGTTCGTGGTCGACGGCCTGGAGCTGTCGGACGCCCAGCGCGCGGTCATCGCCCAGGCGGTGGCAGAGGCGGGCACGGCGGCGGTCGACAGGGTCATCGGCCGCGACGTGCCTTACTTCGAGTTCGGCGGCACCCGGCTGCGCAAGTGGGAGCTGATCGGCCGGTACCTGCTGGCCGGTCCGCGCGCGCACGAGCTCGCCGAGCAGGTGCAGGGCTTCCTCGGCAAGCGGGAAGGGTGAAGGCCACCTGCCCGAGCGGCCAGGCGGCCCCCGGCGCCACCCTGCTCGGGATCATGGGCCCCGGCGGCCGGGTCGTGTTCACCCCGCACGGCCCGAGCCTGACCGAGGACCTGCGCACCCACCTCGAGTCCCAGGTCGACGGCCCGCTGGAGACCAGGTACCGCTTCGCCACCCCCTGCGCCACCACCGGCTGCGCCTTCTGGGACGGCGCCTGCCGAGCCCTCGACGCCGCCCACGAGGAGTACCCGACCGCCATGGCGGCCCTCCCCGAATGCGGTATCCGCGACACGTGCCGCTGGTGGTCCCAAGAGGGACCCACCGCCTGCGCGGTCTGCCCGCAGGTCCGCACGCGAGCGTGACCCGCCTATAGGCCCTCGGTCGTCGCCCAACCACGGCGATCGGGGGCCTTGGCGCGTCCCGGACCAGGCTCCTCCGTCAGCGGACCACGCCCGAGCCCGGCGGCCGTCTCTTGGGTAAGAGGTCCACTACCCCGCGCCATCGAGCTTTTCGGGAACCGAATTCCGATCGCGTTCGGTCCGAATAGTCGGATTCCCGCGCCATCGACCCGTTCCCATTCATCTTCAGCATTCCCATTCTCTACTCCTTCCGGTGGACACACGACCACCGTATCGGCGCCTGAGCAGCAGGAACAACAGCGATGTCAGAGCTGTGGACGAGATGGCGGGTTGTGGACAACTACGCATTCGGCGCGCGGTTGGCACGAAGCGGTCATGACGCCCGAGGGGGCCGCGCAACCGCACCCCCGGAGAGCGCGACCAGGGCCAACTGGTGAATTCCGCCGGGTTATTGGTCTAGACCTAAACCGATTCACGCGCTAGATTCGAGTGTGGTCTAGACCACAGGGCCTACTCCGTCATCCCCTGGAGCCACCCCATGAGACGTACCCTCCGTCGTTTGTCCACCGTGGCGGCGAGCCTCCTGCTGGCCGCCTCCGCACTGATCGTCATCAACCAACCGGCCTCGGCGGCGGGCTCGCTGCGCGCCGCGCTCGTCATGACCGGGACCAGTGGCGAGTACACCGTCACCAACTCCGGCAGCGCCGCCGTCACCGGGTGGGCGATCACGTTCGAGGTCCCGGCGGGCGTGACCGCCACCGCGAACGCGAACGCGACCGTCAGCCAGACCGGTAGTCGCGTCACCCTCACCCCGGCCTACTACATCAACACGATCCAGCCGGGTCGCACGACGTACCCGTACAGCCCGTCGTTCCGGCTCAGCGCCGCGGCGACCCCCAGCAAGTGCCGGGTCGACAACGGCAACTGCGATGGCTCTCCCGACACCCCGCCCGCTGCCCCGGCGAACCTGCGCGCGACGGTGAAGACGACCAAGACCATCACTCTTGCCTGGGACGCCTCGGCGATGGGCTCGCTGCCGGTCGCGAACTACGAGCTCTACCAGGGCACCAGCCTGGTCGCGACCACGCCTGACCTTACGGCGAGCGTGAAGGACCTAACGCCGAACACGGCGTACACGTTCACCGTGAAGGCGAAGGACACCAATGGTCTCTCGTCAGCGGCCAGCGCGCCCCTGACCGTGACGACCAACAACCCGTCCGACGACACCCAGGCCCCCACGGTGCCCGGCGGTCTGCGCTCCACCGCGACCGACTCCGGCAGCGTCACCCTCGCCTGGAACGCCTCTACGGACAACACCGGCGTAGTCGCCTACGACGTCTACGTCAACGGCGCGGCAGGCCCCACCGTCACCACCACTACGACCAAGGTGACCGGCCTATCGCCTTCCACCGCGTACAGCTTCACCGTGCGCGCGCGGGACGGCTACGACAACGCGTCCGCTCAGAGCGCGGCGGTGTCGGCCACCACGAAGGACATCGTCGACGGGTACGCCCGCATCGGGTACTTCGTGCAGTGGGGCATCTACGGCAGGCAGTTCTTCCTCAAGAACCTCGTCACCAACGGGGCCGCGGCGAAGCTGACCCACCTGCTCTACGCGTTCGGCAACATCGACCCGGTCAACCTGACCTGCCTCACCGGCGTCACCAAGGGCACCACGGCCAACCCGCAGGACCCGAACCAGGGCGACGGCGCGGGCGACGCAGAGGCGGACTACTCGCGCCCGTTCTCCGCGGGCCAGTCGGTCGACGGGGTCGGCGACACCGGGTGGGAGACGCTGCGCGGCAACTTCAACCAGCTCAAGAAGCTGAAGGCGAAGTACCCGAACCTGAAGGTCCTGATCTCCCTCGGCGGGTGGACCTACTCGAAGTACTTCTCCGACGTCGCCGCCACCGACGCCGCCCGCAAGAAGTTCGTGGCGTCCTGCATCGACACCTACATCAACGGCAACATCAAGGCCTACGGCGGCGCGGGTGGCCCCGGCACCGCGGCGGGCATCTTCGACGGCATCGACATCGACTGGGAGTGGCCGGGCAGCGGTGACGGTCACCCGGGCAACCACTGGTCGCCCAATGACAAGGACAACCTGACGCTGCTGCTCAAGGAGTTCCGCGAGCAGCTGGACGCTAAGAGCAAGACCACCGGTAAGAGGTACGAGCTCCAGGCGTTCACCCCCGCGGACCCGGGCAAGGTCCAGTCGGGCTGGGACGTCCCGAAGATCTTCGACTACCTGGACGTCGCGAACGTGCAGGGCTACGACTTCCACGGTTCCGGTAGTGACAACTCGTGGGAGCCCAACCGCACCGGCCACCAGGGCAACCTGTACCCGGACGCGGAGGACCCCTACAACAACAAGTTCAGCGTAGAGGGCGCCATCAAGGCCTACACGGACAAGGGCGCCAACCCACGCAAGCTGACCCTGGGCCTAGCGTTCTACGGCCGAGGTTGGCAGGGGGTCCCCGACAACGGCAAGAAGGGCGAGTGGCAGTCCGCGACGGGCGCCGCTCCTGGCCAGTTCGCCGAAGAGGCGGGTACACGCGGGTACAGCAACCTGCTCGCTAGCGTGCCCAACTGCACCATCTACCACGACACAGCCTCTATAGCGACGGCCTGCCACACCGGCGGCACCAACGGCCAATGGTGGACCTTCGACGACGCGTGGTCGATCCAGCAGAAGATCACCTGGCTGAAGCAGAAGAAGCTGCTCGGCGTCATGGCATGGGAGATGTCCGGCGACCCGGGCGTGCTCATGACCGCGGTTGACAACGGCCTGAAGTAACCACCACCACTCGGATGGGGCTCCTCGTACGCGGGGAGCCCCATCCGCTGTGTTACTTGACGTGGCGAACCAGCGCGGCGACGTCGGCGGTGAGGAGGGCGCCGTGCGGGTTCTTGCTGTCCCGCAGGTGGCGGAGAGTGCTGGCCACCTCGACGCAGTCGGAGTTGTTGGCGGATCGGCTTGACTTCTTGAACCGCATGGTGCGCTCCTAGCGGGTCTTGGCGAACCTGATCAGGGCAGCAGCGTCGGCCGCGAGCGACGGCCCGTGGGGGTTCTTGCTGTCGCGCAGGCGATGAAGGGTGTTGGCGACCTCGACACAGTTCGAGTTGGCGGCAGAGCGGCTGGACTTCTTGAACCGCATGGTGCGCTCCTAGCGGGTCTTGGCGAACCTGATCAGGGCAGCGGCGTCGACCGCGAGCGGCGAGCCTGCGGGGTTCTTGCTGTCGCGCAGGTGGCGCAAGCTGTGTCCCACCTCCACGCAGTCGGAGTTGGCGGCGGACCGGCTGGACTTCTTGAACCGCAAGGGCTCGGTGGGCATGTCAATCTCCGAGAGGCAGTTGGTCGATCTCTCGCTTCAGCCTATCTCGGGTCTCCTCAGCCGACAAAGCATGCCTGAGCAGCCAGCGCTTTGCCTCGGTGTAGAGCTTGGTCTCCTGGTCGAACAGGAACGTCGACGAATCGTAGTGCTCGAACAACACCGCAGAGCCTGCGTGGTCGAAGTCCATCAGGTACCAGCCAGACACTGTCAGAACGGTCGGCTCCTCGACGATACGGAGCACAACGTTGTCCCGAAGGGACAAACGATGTAGATGCGCCAACTGGCTTGCAAACTCCTCGACCGCGCAGATCCTGTTGCGCAATGCGGCCACACCGATGAGTGCGATGTACTCGAAGTCATCTCGCGACAACAGACCCTGCCTCAGCTGCCGTGCCCGCAACCGTGGTGCGATCTCAAGCTCGGGCACTTCCCAGCCGCGTAGAGTCGCGCTCGCATAGGCCGAAGTCTGCAGCAGCCCGGGAATGATGGTTGGGCTCCAGTTCGTTGACCGGATCGCCTCGGCCTCGTAGGCCGCGAGGGCACCGAGTTCGCTCGGGACACCCGCAGGTGGCCGGTCCCACCACCCGAGGCTGGGTTCCTCCTTGGCCCAGGCGATCAGCCGGTCGCGGTCCTCGTGCGGGATCTTGTAGATCAACGCGAGTCCCATCACCGATTCGGGTGAAAGTCCGCGCAGCCCGCGCTCCACCCGGCTCAGCGTCGACTCCTTCCAGTTGAGCACCTCGCACACCGCCGCGAGGCTCATACCTGCGGCTTTGCGGATCGCGCGCAACTCCGCGCCCAGCGCGCGGTCCTTGGGCGACGCCGGTTTGTGGTTGCCGCTGAGCACGAATGTCCTCCTGGAGGTTTCTGTCACGGTGGGCAACGCCCTAGCTTCGGTGACCCGACGCGGAATGGCCGCGTTGTTGTGGCAAATAGTGAAGGGTCTCCCCAGTGACGCGCAATCCGGACATCGACGTCTACGCCACCATCCGCCCCGGCGCCGAAATCAGCTGCGAGGTAACCAAGACCGAAGTCCAGTTCCACTTCGGCAGCAAGGCCGACGGCTTCCACCTGATCATCGAAGCAGGCGCCCTGTCACAGTTTGTCACCCACATCCACAACGCCGCCGCACAGTACGCCCAAGCCGCCTGAGGCGCCGCTGGTGGGGACCGATCCGCGTCCCCACCCAGCCCCTCGGGCACCGCCCTGAACCCTTGTTAGGTTGCGCCAGTGCCGTTGCCCGATCAGATCGCACGACTGCGGCTGGCGCGGAATCGGCTGGTCGCACAGAAGGGGTGGACCCACGGGTTCGCGACCAAGATCGATGACGTTGCGGTCCAAGTGGTTGAACTACTCGGCCAAGCAGCCGGGCATGAGGGGATCTCAGCTTCTCTGGCGAGCGTGAGAAGCACTCTCGACGCGCTCCGCGCGGTGGTGACCGACGCGATCGCATTGCTGGACCAGTCGATCGCGCACCACTCAATGCCGCACAGCACGCCCCGATCGGCCACGCCTCCGGGACGGGACAGCAACACGCGCGCGAATCGCCACGGCGACCGCTATCCCGCAGAGGCTGTTCCCTACGACGATGCCCTCCCGCCTCGGGTACGCCGGGGCAAGCGAGATTCCCCACCGATGACCGGGTTCGTCATGCTCGATGGCCGGGACGCGGGTGAGATCACGGCCACGCGGACGGATATCTGGACGGATGAAGCTCGCGCGGGCCTAGTCGACTTGGGTCTGCTGCGCGCGAAGGGGTTGAGCAACCACGTGGAGATGAAGGCGGTGATCATGATGATCCGCACCGGAGCTACCGATGGACGCATCGTCATCAACCACGCGCCGTGCGGATCCGAACCGGGCGACCCCACCGGGTGTTCCGACGTGCTGCCCACCTTCCTACCTGAGGGTCGTAGGCTGACCGTCCTGGGAACCGACGTACGAGGCGCGCCGTTCAAGCGGACCTACCACGGAAGGGCATCGAGGTGACCGAGCCGCAATCGCCGCTCATCCACCGCGGCTTCATCGCCATGGACGAGATCCCGGCGGGAGTCGACCTGGTCGAGCAGGTGCGCGCGCTGAACGCGGCCGGGGTCGATGTTCCCTGGATGTGGTCGCTCAGCGGGACTCGGGTGGATCTGACCAGCACCGCCGCACCCATGCTGACCTTCGGCGTCAACAACACCGTCGGCATCCTGGAGTGGCAGGAGGGCACGTCGACGTTCACCCCGGCGGGTGGCGCGAACGAGGAGCGGCTGTCGTACTGGCTCGCCGGGTTCCACGAGACCGAGGTGGAGCGGTACACCGAAGTGCCGGTGGACCTGGTCTTCGCGGCGGTGGCCGAACACCTCCAAACCCGCGAACGCCCCACCTGCGTCGACTGGCGGGCATCGACCTCTTAAACCAGGCGCCTACTCGAACCTCGACAAGAGCGGCGCCGCCTCGACCCAGTCGACGCAGGTGGGGCGGGTTCTGGTGTCCACGAACTCAGCTATCGCGGCATAGACGGTGTCGAGCGGAACGTGCGCGTTCGGCGGTACATCGGCCGGGTGGGTCCCGGCGATCCAGTACTCGCTCCAGTCAGGGTGCACACCGCCAGCCGGAACGTGGCTGGTCCGGCCGTCGTTCCACTCCAGGATGCCGATGCCGTCGTTGACACCGAACGTGAGCGCGGGCCGCTCATCGACCTCCGGCAGCGGGCCACTGACAAGGTCCCACATCCACCCGATCGCGACCCCCGCGTCGTGATGCGCACGAACAGCGGCGACCAGGTCGAACCCCGGCGGGAGCTGATCCACCACGATCTGGCCGCGGTCCAAGACCGAATCAGTCACCTGGTCAGGGTACGACCTTGAGGCCGACGGTCCAGGATGACGGTGCGACACCCGGGCTAGTCGCCCGACCCCGGCAGGAGTCAACGCGTTGGCGCGCGGCGCGTCTGTCGCCTTCAGTCGTGAGCCCTCTAGATCTACGTGACCGTTCCGCCCACGGTTTCCTTCAAGGAAGCCAGTTGAGCCGTCACCCGTGTTGAACGAACGTCACGCAATGCCGCGTCTGCTTGGCTTGCGAGATCACGAGCCCGCTCACGTTCTCCCGTTGCTGCGTACACCTCGGCAAGGTCGATCATCCGCCCGGCCCGGCCTCGCAGTCGGTCAGTTCCCATGCGCGGCAACAGGTCTTCAAAGCGTCGGATCGCGTCGTGGTGTTCGCCGGCAGCCGCCAACGCCTGAGTGATGATCGAGTTGATGTGGTCCTGTGTCAGGAACCCCGCCCATTCGGGCACTTCTCCGCCACGAGACGCCAGCGTTTCCGCCTCCCGAATGTGTTGCAGAGCCTGCCCCCGGTCGCCAGAGCGAGCGAGATGCCCGGCCAAGCCCGCGTGGAGGTTCGCGCGCTCAAGGGAGCAGACGCGGCGGTCGGTGAGGGCGCCCTTGACCAGGTTCACGGCCTCGGACGGAAGCGCTTCCCCGATCTGCGCCGCGATGTTCAGCAGGACATGAGCGCGTAGGTCCGCGTCGGCGCCCGCGTCGGCGGTTCGCAGCGCCAAGGTCGAGAGCTGACGCGCGGAGTACGTCCGTCCCGCGTCGAAGTGCGTCCACGCTGTGCGATCTGCAAGCGCCCCAACGGCCCCGCACAAGGCAACTCGGGTGTCCTCGTGCATTCGGGCGTCTAGGAGGCTCACAGCCCACTTGAGGGCGCCTGCGGACAGGTCTGCGGCGACGGCGCCCCCAAAGCGCAGGTCCATCGTTGTGTAAACCGCTGTGGCTTGCTGGACGGCGGCCACCTCCGACCGCCCGACTATGCCGGGCTGGTCTGCTGTCGTCACGCCATCTAAGAGCCGCGCGAGAGGGTCTGTGGCCGAGGTGCCCGCGAGGACTGCTGCCGCCGCCGCGAGGAGTTCCCGTCGGTTCACGTCTTCCCCCAACCCTTGAACGCCAAGCGTTCGTTCGTAAGCGGCTATCAGGTCTGGCGTTGCTGTGCGCTCTCCAGTCTCGACCATGCCCAGCGTGGACTTGCTGTAGTGAACGCGGCTGGCGAGCGCGGACAGACTCAGCCCTGCGCCTAGTCGCGCTGCTCGCAGTACTCGCCCCGTCTCGTGCACGCGGACCGCTCCCCCTGGTTGTGGACGGCTGTGGACGCCCAAGCTCTACCGATGACACTCCGCAACAGTCACGCTACTCCCGGGGCGCAAGCCTCCCGGACGGGCTGGGGCCGGTGATCTCTCCGAATGCCGACCTCAGCCCCCGGCCATCCGATTCGGGTTGGCTATCCACTGGCCCGCTGGGGGTACAGCCGATGAGAACAACGGCCAGGTGAGGGGATCAGCGTGCGCACGACAAGAAAGGGTCTATTCCTTCGCCCGCGATCACTAATTCTGCAACCCGAGACGCTATGCAATCTCGATTGCGGATACTGCTATCTACCGTTTCGGCACGAGCGGAACACGATGCCCATTTCGGTGGCGCGGGCAGTAGCGGACTCCATTCGCCCTTGGGTCGCTTCTCGAACAGTCGATCTTTGTTGGCATGGCGGCGAACCGCTCGCAACAGGCAGGGACCACCTCGGAAGCCTAATCGACGCATTCGCCGGTCTGGACGTGAAGCACGGGGTGCAGACCAACGCCACCCTGATTGACAAGGCGTGGTGCGACTTCTTCAGCGAACATGACATGTACGTGGGTGTCAGTGTCGACGGATGGGCCTCAGACAATACGAACCGCGTGGATCGAGGTATGCGACCAGCATACGACAGGATCATGCGCGGGATTGAGCTCCTTCGCTCTCATGGACATGAAGTGTTTGCGATTGCAGTAGTCTCGGACCCATCTCCTGAACGTGCGCGTCGCCTCTACTCGTTCGCGGTCGACGCTGGAATCACATCGCTAGGCGTCAACATCGAAGAGCAGGAAGGGGTCAACTCGTCGGTAAGGGCGCACGACCGCCAGTCGGTAGAAGAGTTCTGGTCGGAGCTTCTGTGTGCATGGAAGGCCAATCCGGCGACCCGGGTGCGCGAACTGGACAGGGCGCTTGGCTACATTCGCGAAGTGATGGAAAGCGATACGGGGATTCGTCGCGAAAGGCCGTTCATAGACCCGCTACCAACCGTGGCCTATGACGGCTCGGTGACACTCATCTCGCCAGAGCTAGCCGGATTCAGTTCGGACGACGGAAGCTTCTCCAGCGGAAACGTCCTCACTGACACCCTGTCCGAGATAATCGAGCGGTCAGCCGCAGACACGCCCTGGATCTCCGCCTTCTCGCGAGGAGTTGACGGTTGCGAAAGGACGTGCCCCTACTTCGATTTCTGCGGAGGCGGGCATCCGGCAAACCGCTACTTCGAGCAAGGCCGCATGAGCGGCACCGAGACCGACTACTGCCGAAACAGCAAGATCGCACTATTTGAAGGGGTGCTGCAAGGTGTCCAACTCGATCCTGTTGGTACGTCGAATCCAGAGCCGCAGAACAGCGCTCGTTGACCTGCTGCGCCTGGCCGGTGCACTGCCCACGCCGTCCAGCAGATGGAACAACGATCCGACGTGGGACAACGTCACGGGGGGCGGCGGCTTCGACAATCGCCCCGGTTGGGACAACTGGAGCAACAAGCGGTAGCCATACGGACCGCCTAGGGCACGACGATCAGGCCGGCTTCTGTCGCAAGTTGAACTGCTAGGGCGCTGGCCTGATCGCCGTAGATTCGAGCTCCGTGTAGGGTAAGCAAGCCACGAACGCCCACCAGTCTTGATTCAGTGAGATCACAGCCGGTAGCGCGAGTGGCATCAAACTCGGTTTCAATTAGTTCGCAGTCGTCGAAGACAACATTGGACAAGTCACCCGCGAGTACGCTCTCACGAAACGAGCACCGTCGAAATATGACGGCGTTCTTCACTTTCTCGAACCTGACTGTTGCGTAGTCGAACCGACATTCCTCCGCGTACAAGTCAACTGCTTGGGCAATCGCGAGGCGAAGGCCGATCGCTTGCGAGCGGAAGATTTCCGTCCGCCTGGCGGTCTCCACGGAAACAGAAGCGTTCGAGAGATTGACATCCTCGCATCGGACATTTGAAAGTTCGACGGGGTCAAGCCGCGCCCCTGAAAGATCGATCTCCGACATGAGCACGGCCGACAGCGCCCCTTCACCGACAACGCCTGATTGGTCACTACGCGCGAGGCGCACATCCCGATAATCGAACTCTCCCCGAAAGTTGGGTGACTCATCGAGTAGGTCGTCGTCGATGGCCGCGCGCTGAATCGACTTGCCTGCGACTGTCAGGAACTCCATGCGGACAAGATAGCGCATCGTCGCCCCGCTCGGAGAGGTGACACGCGGCCGATACACAGAAAGGCCCTCCGCACATAGCGACCTTGGTTTCCGGGTAGTGACCCGTGGACAATGGCGGTGCCGCTAATTGTCGGGGAGCCGTTCCGGCTGTACATGCGAACTGCGGCAGGCCAGTCGCGCGTTCGAGTTCGTGAGCCAAAGGTGCCTTTCCGCTCGCCCAATGGCCGGTTCAGGTGGCCGGCTCCAATGCCGAGCGGATGACCTACTGGCTCGCCGGGTTCCACGAGACGGAGGTCGAGCGGAACACCTGCGAACCCGAGTGCGCCCCACCTGCGTCGACTGGCGCAAGAGCACGGGCGAGTAGTGCCCGGTCAGGTTCGGGTGAGGGTCATGGGGAGGTTGTCCATCGGGACGGGGAGGGCGGTGGGGTCCCAGCGAACTTCGTAGCCGGGGGGTAGGTGCCAGCGGCGGGACAGCAACAGCTGGTGCAGCAGGGTTTTCACCTCGTACATCCCGAACCGCAGGCCGATGCACTTGTGCGCGCCCGCCCCGAACGGCAGCCAGTTGTAGCGAGGGATCTCCCCGGCGAACCGCAGAGGATCGAAGCGGTGCGGATCCGGCCAGTACTCGGGGAGCAGGTGGTTGAGCCACAGCGTCACCGCGACCAGGGTCCCGGCAGGCACGAAGTGGCCCTGGATCTCGGTGTCGGCGATCGCCCGCCTGGCGGGTGACGGCACCGGGGTCACCAGGCGCAGGGACTCCCGGATGACCATGTCGAGCACCTCGAGCCGGTCGAGGTCGGCGACCGGCAGAGGGCCCGAGCAGACCGCGCGGGCCTCTTCGCGGGCCTGTTCCTGCCACTCGGGGTGCAGGCCGAGGTGGTACAGCACGGCGGTCGTGGTGATGGTGGCGGTGTCGTGCGCGGCCATCATCAGGAAGATCATGTGGTTGACGACGTCCTCCTGGCTGAACGTCGAGCCGTCCTCCAGGCGGGCGTGACACAGGGCCGTGAACAGGTCGTCGCCCACCCGCTCCTGGCTCATCCCGGCGCGGAAGTACTCCTCCAGCCGCCGCCTGCCGCGCAGCCCGGCCGACCAGCGGCCGCCGGGGACGGGGAAGCGGACGATCGAGGTGCCCGCGCGGACCACGCCGATGAACGCCTCGTTCAGCCGGGGATCGCTCGGCTCCCCCATGAACACCTCGGCGGCGACGTCCAAGGTCAGCGACTTGAGGGCGGGGTAGACGTCGAGGTGTTCCGGCCACGTCGGGATCTCCCGGTGGACGACCTCGGCGGTCCTGGCGACGTAGGCGCTGACGCGCGGGGCGGTGAACGCCTCCTGCATCAGCCTGCGGTGGAACAGGTGCTCGTCGAAGTCCAGCAGCATCAGGCCGCGGGGGAAGAACTTCTCCAGGAAGAACGCCCACCCGTCCTGCGAGAACGCCTTGTCCTTGTTGACGAACACCTCCCGCGCCGCCTCCGGCCCCACGGCGGCGACCATCTTGGTGCCGAACATGTTCGCCCACGACACCGGCCCGTACCTGCGGTACCGCTCGAGCTGCAGGTCCACCCCCCGCCGCAACATCGGCACCGTGTGCCCCAGCACCGGCCACCCGCTGTCCCCCATGACCGGCTTCAACCCGGCGGGCGCCACCGCCAGCTCACGCACCATCTCCCGAAACTAGCACCGACCGTCACGACCACACAGCGGGTGCGACGCTGAAGGAGCTGGAGCCGCTGGGGTTGACCGCGGCGATGCTGATCAGGCTTTCCGTGCCCAGGCCGAGCGCGTTGGCCACGGCCGCGGGCACCGTCATGCCCACGCCTGCCGCTCGGCCGAGGACGTACGGCAGGGGGCTTTCCTCGTTGGGGTCCGACACCACCAGCACGTAGCCGGTCACGGTGCCCGCGGGCGCCGTCCACGCGATCACGACGTCGCTGTTGGCGGCTCGGGTGACCGTCGCACCGGTGGGCGGCTCCGGGGCCAACGATCCTATATGGACAGTGGCGGTGCCCTCGGCGGCCGGGCAGTCACCGGTGGCGCTCTGCTTGACGACCACGTGGTCGACGGTGTGGGCGCCGCCCCTCGGTGGGGTGTAGCGGCCCGCGCTGTTGACGTTGCCCTTGCCGCCCGGGGCCAGTTCCCACCGCGTCGGCGGCCTATCCCCCGCACAGTCGGACAGGTGTCGGGAGGCGGTCAGCTGGACCGATCCGCGCGAGTCCGGTGCGACCAGCGTGGCGGGTGGGTCGACGGCCACGAGCGGGAACTCGCCGCTGGAGTGCCAGATGTTGTAGCTGGTGCTCCAGAGGTTCAGCTCGTACTCCAGCTTCACGATCTTGACGTCCAGCTTGAACTTGACCTTCGCGGCCAGGGTGAGGTCGATGGTGGCCCACGGGCTGGCCGTGGGCTCGGCGCGCAGGGTGAAGCCGGGTTCGAAGCTCAAACCCGGCCCCACCACACCGAACAGCAGCAGGTCGAGGCTGCCTTCGATGCCGAATCCAGTCTCGATCGAGCCGGTCATGGTCGGGTTGACCGCGAGTGCGGCGTCGGTGCCGAGCTTCTGGCCGTGCCAGGAGCCGTCGTAGGTCAGGCCGCCGCCGAAGGTCTGGTCGTAGGTCGCTTCGACGGAGAACGCGACCGAGGCGTCGAAGGAGGCCCGCAGTTCGACGGTCAGCGTCGGCACGAACACGATGGGCCCGATGGTGATCGCGCCGAGCCGCAGGTTCGCGATCGGCTTCTTCTCCGCGCCGACGTGCAGGTTGCCCTCCAGGTCGAACCCGACCGATGTCGCCACCCTGGTCGTGGCGGCGAACGACATCCGCGGCCGCAGCCAGCTGAACCACAGCTTGGCCTCGATGTGCGGCGTCAGGGTGTACTGCAGCACCCCCTCACCGGTGATGCCCGCAGACACCCCGCCGTCCTTGCTCTCCTCCTTGAGCTCGATGCCGAGGTTGACCGAGTGCTGGTACTCGGAGTCCTCGACCGTGACCCGCGCCCCGGGCAGCCGGGACTGGACCCGCACGTCGTCGAAGGACTCCTCGGGGATGGCGATGGTCATGTCGCCGTCGTCGATGGCGTCGTCGAGGCTCGCGTTGGCCGTGGTGAACGTCTTGCCGTCGGCGCTGACCGCGGTGACCGTGCGCAGGGCGCCGGTCGGCGCGTGGGTGGTCTCGCCGATCACCAGCACCTTGCCGACAGCGGGCGCCTCGGCGGGCGGCGCGGTGAACTCCACCGAGTTCGCGTTCAGGTCGACCAGCGTGGCCAGGGTCGCGTCGGACAGCACTACCGCGTTGTCGGTGTAGCTAAGAGCCGGACCTGCCGTGACGGTCTCGCTCGCGTCCCCTGCTCCTCGCGCGTCGGTCATAGGCGTGACGGTGATGGCGTAGTGGCCCGCCGGGGCGAGGTTGACGAGTTGGTAAGAGGTGGTGTCACGCCCGGACGCCGAGAACGATGCCTGCACACCGTTGTTGTCGGTCGTGTCGACGCGGTAGCCGGTGATGGGGGTGCCGCCGTCGTCCTCTGGTGGCACCCAGCTGACCTCGATCGTCTTGCCGTCGGTACCAACCGGGACGGCCATGACGTCGGTGACCGCCTTCGGCGTGTACGGGGTCGTGGGCGTGGCCTTGGGCCGGTGGTCCCGCAGCTGCGGTTTGCTGACGCCGACGTCGTTCTTGGCCTGCACGGTCACCGTGTACTCGGTGCCGTTCTCCAGGCCGGTAACGGTGGTCTCGTGCACGTCGCCCGCGGTGCCGACCAGGACGTGGCCCGGTTCGAGGATGACGATGTACTTGGTCACCGGGGAACCGCCGCTGTTGGCGGGGTTCCACCGCACGAACAGGCTCCGGTCGCGGCCGAACACGCTGTGGACGGTGGGCGCGAGCGGCTCGGTGGGCGGCCTGGGCTTGACGAACTCCGAGGGTTCCGAACTGGGCGACGTCACGCCGTAGCTGGTCTCCACGGCGGTGACCGAGTAGGCGGTGCTGTTGTCCAGGCCGGTGATGACGCCGTGCGCCGCGTCGACTCCGGGGTCGTTGACGCGCGCGACCGTGACCGTCTGACCGCCGGGTTGGGCGGTGAGCACGACCTTGGCCTCCGGGTCGGCACCCGCGCCGCGGACGAAGGAGACGTCCAGCGCGCCGTTGAGCGGGTAGACCTCGGTGATGGCGGGTGCCTGCACACCGACCGGCATGCCGGCCGCGACGGGAGCCGCGGTGAGCGGGAGGGCGATCGCGGCGAGTAGGCACAGGACGGTGCGGCTGGTGTGCACTGGAACTCCTTCGACGAGGATCCGGCACAGTCACCGTCGCGCGCCCGGGGTGCCCCGAGCGGGACCACCACCTGTCCGAGTGGTCAGAACCGCCCAACAGAGCCGGTCAAGCCTGGAGCACTGCGGCGACCAGGCCAGCCAGCTCAGCCGCGAGGCCGGGGCGGGTCGCGAGTCTGCCGGTTCGGGGGAGGTCGTTGACGATGGTTAGGGCGGCGTGGACGGTTACGCGGGCCGCCGCTTCCGACATAGGTCGGGTTTCTCGTAGTAGGCGGACCCATTCCGCTACATAACCCCGTTGCAGTGCGCGTAGTTCTTTGGCGTCGCGCTCGGAGAGGTTCATCAGTTGGGTCGTATAGACGGCGATGAGGTCGTCTGAGCGCATGACCGTGTCGACATAAGAGCGGGCGAGGCGTCTTAGGGCGTCGGCAGGGGTTGAGGCGGTTGAGAGGGAGTCCTCTAGGCCCCAGCGCAGGCGGTCGGCCATGCGGCGGCTGGCGGCCAAGAGGATGTCGGACTTTGAGGCGAAGTGCCTATAGACGCTCGGGCCTGCGATACCGGTCGCGGCGCCGATGTCTTCCATGCTCACCGAGGGGAAGCCGCGCTCGCGGAACAAGCGGGTCGCAGAGGTCAGCAGTTCTTCGCGCCGGGTTGGGGCTGGGCCGCCGCGCCAGACAGGGGCGGCTACTCCAACGGCTATAGGCGCTCGGATCACTGCTTCGGCAAGGGACGCCAAGAGCTCCGCGAACTCCTCAGTGGGCAGGTCGACCCGGTGGTCGCCGACGCTGCCGTACACGCTCAGGGCCGCGAAGCACAGGAGGTCGGCCTCGCCCGCGTCCAGTGACGGGCGCAACCGGCGGAGCCCGGTCATCCACTGGCCGAGCAGTGCACCCACCCGGCGGCGGATCTCTTTCTGGTCGCCTTGGTGCAGGTGTCGGCCCTGCCACCGCCACAGGGCGGTCAGCGCCCGTTGCTCGATCGAGACCTCGGCGGCGGTCAGCAGCAGCGGCCGCAGGGCCCGCTCCGGGTCGGCCTCGGCCAGCTCGACCGGTTCGGCGAGCCGCTCCGCGAGGCGGTCGATGCCGGTGAGCAGGACGAACCCGAGCACGTCCTGCTTGTTCTGGAAGTGCCGGTACAGCGCGGGCCCGGTCACCCCGGCCGCCGCGGCGATGTCGTTCACGCCGACCGCGTGGTAGCCGCGCTTGCCGAACAGCTCGGCGGCGGCCGAGGCGAGCTCGGCCTTGCGACTGCGCCGGGGCATCGGGCCTCCTCGCGGGGTTCGCGCTGGTCAGGGTGAGAGCGGAGTTACAACGGTAGGGCGAACCCCGATCGTTGACAACCAGTCGTTACCGGCGAGTATGTTAATAGGCATTAGCGCCAGTCAGCTCGAGAGAGGATCGGCAGAGTGAGTACCGAAGCCTTCATCTACGAGGCGATCCGCACGCCGCGCGGGCGCGGCAAGCAGAACGGCTCCCTGCACGGGGTCAAGCCCATCTCGCTGGTCGTCGGCCTCCTCCACGAGCTCACGGCCCGCCACCCCGGGCTGGACCCGGCCACCATCGACGACATCGTCCTCGGCGTGGTGTCCCCGGTCGGCGACCAGGGCTCGGTCATCGCCCGCAGCGCCGCGCTGGCCGCGGGCCTGCCCGACAGCGTCGCGGGCCTGCAGATCGACCGGTTCTGCGCGTCCGGCCTGGAGGCGGTCAACATCGCCGCCGAGAAGGTCCGCGCGGGCTGGAACCAGCTGATCGTCGCGGGTGGCGTGGAGTCGATGTCGCGGGTGCCGATGGGCTCCGACGGCGGTGCCTGGTTCAACGACCCCGAGACCAACTACGACACCTACTTCGTGCCGCAGGGCGTCAGCGCCGACCTCATCGCCACCACCGAGGGCTTCAGCCGCGACGACGTCGACTCCTACGCCGCCGAGTCGCAGCGCCGTGCCGCCGCCGCGTGGTCGGCCGGGTACTTCGCCAAGTCCGTGGTGCCGGTCCGCGACCGCAACGGCGTCACGCTGCTCGACCACGACGAGCACATGCGCCCCGAGTCGACCGTCGAGAGCCTGGGCAAGCTCAAGCCGTCCTTCGCGGGCATCGGCGACTTCGGCGGCTTCGACGCCGTCGCGCTGCAGCGCTACCACCACGTCGAGCGGATCGACCACGTCCACACCGCCGCGAACTCCTCGGGCATCGTCGACGGTTCCGCCCTGGTGCTCATCGGCAACGAGGCCGCGGGCCAGGCGGCCGGGCTGACCCCGCGCGCCCGCATCGTCTCCGCCGCGGTGACCGGTGCCGAGCCGACCATCATGCTCACCGGCCCCACCCCCGCCGCCCAGAAGGCGCTGCGGCTGGCGGGCCTCACCCCGGACGACATCGACGTCTGGGAGCTCAACGAGGCGTTCGCCGCGGTGGTGCTGAAGTTCATGCGGGACATGGGCGTCCCGCACGACAAGATCAACGTCAACGGCGGCGCGATCGCCATGGGCCACCCGCTCGGCGCGACCGGCGCGATGATCACCGGCACCGTCGTCGACGAGCTGGAGCGCCGCGGCGCCCGGCGCGGCCTGGTCACCCTGTGCATCGGCGGCGGCATGGGCGTCGCGACCATCATCGAGCGAGTCTGAGGAGCCATGAGCATGATCGGCTGGGACGTCGACGCCGACGGCATCGTCACGCTGACGATGGACGACCCGAACCAGGGCGCCAACACCATGAACGACCTGTTCCGCACCTCGTTCGCCGAGGTGGTGGACCGGCTGGAGGCGGAGAAGGACGCCATCACCGGCGTGGTCGTCACCTCCGGCAAGAAGACCTTCTTCGCCGGTGGTGACCTCAACCAGCTCATCCAAGCCCGTCCCGAGGACGCCACCGAGATCACCAAGCGCGTCAACGACATGAAGTCCGCGATGCGCCGCCTGGAACAGCTGGGCAAGCCGGTGGTCGCGGCGATCAACGGTGCCGCGCTCGGCGGTGGGTACGAGATCGCGCTGGCCACCCACCACCGGGTCGCGCTGGAGGTCAAGGGCAGCGAGATCGGCCTACCGGAGGTCACCCTGGGCCTTCTGCCCGGCGGCGGCGGCATTACGCGCACGGTTCGGTTGCTGGGCATCCAAAACGCGCTGCTCAACGTGCTGCTCCAAGGGCAGCGGCACAAGCCCGCGAAGGCGCTCGAGCTCGGTCTGGTCGACGAGCTCGTGTCGACACCGGAGGAGCTGCTGGCGTCCGCCAAGGCCTGGGTGAAGGCGAACCCGGAGGCCAAGCAGCCGTGGGACGTCGAGGGGTACAAGATCCCCGGCGGCACCCCGTCGAACCCGAAGTTCGCGGCGAACCTGCCCGCGTTCCCGGCGAACCTGCGCAAGCAGCTCAAGGGCGCGCCGATGCCCGCGCCGCGCAACATCCTCGCCGCCGCGATCGAGGGCGCCCAGGTCGACATCGACACCGCGACCCGGATCGAGACCCAGTACTTCGTGAACCTGGCGGTCGGCCAGGTCGCCAAGAACATGACGCAGGCGTTCTTCTTCGACCTGCAGGCGATCAACAAGGGCAACAGCCGCCCGGCGGGCCAGCCCCAGTACACCGCGCGCAAGGTGGCGGTGCTCGGCGCGGGCATGATGGGCGCCGGGATCGCCTACTCCAGCGCGCGGGCCGGGATCGAGGTCGTGCTCAAGGACGTCACCCAGGAGGCGGCGGACAAGGGCAAGGCGTACTCGGCGGGCATCCTGGCCAAGGCCGTGTCCCGGGGCAAGATCACCCAGGAGAAGGCCGACGAGGTGCTGGCCCGGATCACCCCGACCGCCGACGCCGCCGACGTCGCGGGCGCCGACCTGGTCGTGGAGGCCGTGTTCGAGAGCCCCGACCTGAAGAAGAAGGTGTTCGCCGAGGTCGAGGACCTGGTGGCGGCGGACGCGCTGCTGGGGTCCAACACCTCGACGCTGCCGATCACCGGCCTGGCCGACGGGGTGAAGCGGCAGGAGGACTTCATCGGGCTGCACTTCTTCTCCCCGGTCGACAAGATGCCGCTGCTGGAGATCGTGGTCGGCGAGAAGACCTCCGACGTCGCGCTGGCCAAGGCGTTCGACTACGCGCTGCAGATCAAGAAGACGCCGATCGTGGTCAACGACAGCCGCGGGTTCTTCACCAGCCGGGTCATCGGCACGTTCATGAACGAGGCGCTGGCGATGGTCGGCGAGGGCATCGCCATCCCGTCGATCGAGCAGGCCGGGGCGCAGGCCGGGTACCCGGCGCCGCCGCTGCAGCTGCTCGACGAGCTGACCCTCACCCTGCCCCGCAAGATCCGCGACGAGGCCCGCGCGGCCGTGGAGGCGGCGGGCGGCACGTGGCCCGCGCACCCGGCCAACCAGGTGCTGGACCGGATGGTCGTGGAGTTCGACCGCAAGGGCAGGTCCTCGGGGGCCGGGTTCTACGACTACGCCGACGGCAAGCGGACCGGGCTCTGGCCGGGGCTCGCGGAGGCGTTCGGGTCCGGCGGCACGGAGATCCCGTTCGCGGACATGCAGGAGCGGATGCTGTTCGCCGAGGTCCTGGAAACCGTGAAGTGCTTCGACGAGGGCGTGCTTCGGACGGTGCCGGACGCCAACATCGGCTCCATCTTCGGCATCGGCTTCCCCGCCTGGACCGGTGGCATCATCCAGTACATCAACGGCTACCCGGGCGGGCCCGCTGGCTTCGTCGCCCGAGCCCGCGACCTGGCCGCCCACTACGGCGACCGCTTCCTGCCGCCCGCCTCGCTGGTGGCCAAGGCCGAGAACGGCGAGACGTACGCGTGAGCGCGCGGGGTCCGGTCACCGCGGTGGCCGGGCCCCGTCGTCACGACCTGATCGACTTCTTGGCCAGCAGGTACACCGGCAGGACCGACTCCTCGTAGTTGTCCCGCTTGGCGCGGTCGACGAGCACCAAGATCGTCAGGTTGCCGTCGGTGCGCACGACGAAGGCGCGGTCGATGTAGTCGCCCACCCGCCACGTGGCCTCCGCCGCCGGGAAGCCGCCGATGGTGGCGTCGCGGATCTCGACGTCGGCGTGCTCGTAGCCCGAGTCGATGGTGTCGCGCAGGACCTCGCGCGGCTCCGGGTCCCCGGATCCCTTGTACACCTTGACTTCGCCGTCACTGAAGTTCCCGGTGCCGATCGTGCACTCGAGGTCGAGCCGGAACTGCCCGCCGCCCGACGAGTAGCTCTCCGGCCGCTGCGCCCGCCAGCCCGCGGGGACGTCGAGCACCGCCCCGCTCAGGCAGGACTCGGTGGTCCCGGCAGCAGCGGGGACGTCACCGTCGGCCCACGGATCCGGCGCGTCCGACCCGCACCCGGCGAGCACCACCCCGCCCACCACCAGCCCGACCACCGACAGCACGACAACAGCGGCACGCATACCGGCACCCTAGGGCACCAAGATCACCAGTGGTCGCCGGGCACCGATCAGCGCACTCGGGGGGCTCGATCCGCGCCGGTCGCGGGTGTCTACTGGGGGGATGGCGTCGCTGCTTGAGGTGGTGAACCGGGCGGATGAGGCCGATCTGCTGCGGTGTTGCGGGTCGGCGCGGTGGGTGCGGGAGGTGCGCGCGCAGCGGCCGTTCCGCTCGCTCGACGAGGTGGAGGAGGTCTCCGCCGCGGTGTTGGCCACTCTGGACTGGACCGAGGTGGTGCCGCTGCTCGAGCAGGTCACCCGGGTGCGGCGGCGGTGGCCGGACCTCGGCCGGGGCGAGCTGATCTACGAACACCGGTTCGGGCACCCGTTCGTCCTGTGCGCCGACCAGATGACCAGGGCCGCGGTGCTGGCCAGGCTGCGGCACCGCTCGGGCAACGGCCGGGCGGCGGAGCGGGCGGAGGCGGTCGCCGAATTGGCCAAGGTGGTCGCGGTCCGGTT
The DNA here is from genome assembly GCF_016907695.1 of Actinokineospora baliensis. NCBI lineage: Bacteria > Bacillati > Actinomycetota > Actinomycetes > Pseudonocardiales > Pseudonocardiaceae > Actinokineospora > Actinokineospora baliensis. The sequence goes on from NZ_JAFBCK010000001.1 coordinate 7,263,134, forward strand.
GCGCGGCTTGGTGCTCTGACCGTCCACAGTGGCCCGTTCCGGGCCAGGTGGCGATCTGCCACGTGGCAGATGATGATCACTCTCGGTGCACCGGAACCGACCAAGGATGACCCGTTCGGACGCGGGGGTTTGTCAGTAATCTGAGGGGCACCATCGCTGAAGCAGAGGTGCTCTCCGTGGCCGAGTCCGCCAGATGGGTTCCCCCGGGCGTGAACGCCGAACCCGCACCGCCGCCTGTCCACCGCGCGCGACCGCCGGGGACACCGCGGGTAGTGCGGTCGGCGGCGTAGCACCGCCGGTGGTGGGGCGACCCACCCGTTTGGACTAAAAATCTCCGGGTTGACTTGGGCCGATGGGGTGGCGCTTGGTACACGTTCGGGTGCACAGTGGTACCTCTGATACCTCTCAGTCAGAACCGGTCGGAACGAATGCGGGCGAGGACTTCTCTGGCGTGGACCGGCTTGAGTTGGCCACCGAGTGGGCCGCCGCGTTGACCACGGTCGTCAGCGCGGGTCGGGCGATGCCCGCGCGCGAGCTCGACGAGCTGATCGCGGGCGTCGTGGCCGATCCGGCGCGCGCGGGCGAGGTCGGTGCGGCACTGGTCGCCGCCGGGTACCGGGACCCGAGGTCGCTGGAGGTCAGCGTGTCCGCGCTCGCCTCCGGCCTGCTCCGACTGACCACAGTGGACGCCACAGCGACCGCACTGGCCGCGTTGGCGAGCGGGTTCGCCGAGGCGGTCGCGGCCAGACCGTCAGACGCGCTGGTACTGGCCGACTTCGAGCGCGACCTGCGCGCCAGCGAGGGCCGTTTCCGAGAGCTGTTCACCACTTCCGCGCTGGGCATGGTGATCTCCGACCTCGACGGCGGATCGGTGCGGGCCAACGACGCGCTCGCGCAGATGCTCGGCCACCGACCGGGCGCGCTGGAGCCGGATTCGGTCGACGAGCTGTTCCACCCGCAGGACCGCGAGCACCTGCGCGAACTCTACGACGAACTCGCCGCTGGCGTGTGCGACTCGCTGCACGAGCGGACCAGGTTCGTCCGCGCCGACGGTGAGCCCACCTGGGTGCGCATCGGCGTGTCGCTGCTGCGCGACCGCGACGACCTGCCCGCGCACCACGTGACCATGGTCGAGGACATCTCCGACCTGTACCTGCTGGAGAACCGGCTCAGCTACCAGGGCACGCACGACCCGCTGACCGGCCTGCCCAACCGGCACGCGTTCCTCGGCAGGCTGGAGGAGGCGTTGAGCGCGGGCGCGGACGTGTCGGTGTTCCACCTCGGCCTCGACGACTTCGCCGTGATCAACGACGGGATCAGCCGGGACGCGGGCGACCACCTGCTGCGCGAGGTGGCCACCCGGTTGCGCGCGGTCGTCGGCGAGCACCCCGGCGTGGTCGCCAGGCTCACCGGCGACGAGTTCGGCATCATGCTCGTGCACGGCCCCGGCGACCTCGACGTCGGCACCTTCGCCGCCGAGATCAACGAGGTGCTCGCCGAAGCGACCTATGTGGACGGTGAAGGCGTCGCGGCGTCGGCCACCATCGCGGTGATGAGCCTGCCGTCGCCGACCAGCGACCCGGACGAACTGCTGCGCGCCACCGACATCGCCAGGCGCAGGCTGAAGCTGCACGGTCGCAGGCAGTGGTGCATGGTCGACCCGGAGCAGAACCTGCGCTACCGCGAGCACTACCGGCTGGCCGCGGGCATCCCCGGCGCCTGGGAGAACGGTGAGCTCGACCTGGACCTGTGGCCGCTGGTGTCGCTGGCCGACCGCGCGCCGATCTCCACGCAGGCGCTGCTGCGCTGGGAGCACCCCAAGTTCGGCACCCTGGGCAGCGACCGCCTCGAGCAGATCCTGCGCGACACCGGCCTGGGTGTCCCCTTGGGACACTGGGTGCTGCACCACGCCGCCCAGGTCGCCTCGGCCGCGTGCTCGGCGCTGTACCTGGAACTCACCCCGGAGCAGGCCGCCGATCCGGACCTGGTCATGGTGGTGCGCCGGGTGCTGGCCGAGACGGGCCTGGAGGCCGACCGGTTAGAACTGGGCATGCCGGTGCAGTCGCTGTGCGCCCCGGACATGCCCGCCGAGGAGAACCTCAACGTCCTGGTCGACATCGGTGTCCGCTCCGTGCTCACCGGCTTCGGCCGCAGCCGGGGCGACCTGGCCTGCCTGGAAGACCTCCCCATCCAGACCGTCCGGATGTCCGAACACGTGGTCCGCCGCCTGACCAAACCCGACCCGACCGCCCTGTTCACCCGGGCGACGCTGGAGCTGATCCCGATGGTGCGGGAAGTGGGGATCTCGGTCCTGGTGACCGGCTTGACCGACCCGGCCCAAGCGCAGTGGTGGACCCAGGCGGGCGCCGATCTGGCCTCAGGCCCGCTGTTCGCCTAGCGCCACGGGGAAAGTCGCGCGTGAAAGAATTGTCAGGCCGCGAGGACGACGCCGAGGGCGGTGGTGCCCGCGGTGGTGAGGGTCGCGGGGACGAGTTCGCCGAAGCGGCCGTGGGTGGCGGTGATCAGGCCGTCGTGGGTGAGCAGGTGTGCGGTGAACTGGTCGCAGCACGGCACGCCGTCGATGTAGAGGTCGGGCTCGCTGCCGCTGGCCAGGTGTCCCCGGCCCTCGGCGACCGCGCGCAGCATGGCGCGGGCCCGGTGGCTCAGCTGATCGGCAGGCTCACTCATGGTCTGTCATCCCCCTTGGCGGTGGAGTATCGGTCAACACCTCAGATGCTTGACCCCTTCACGGGGTTGCATCGGAATTGACCCCCACCGACGTTATTAACGTGACCTTATCGTGAGATAAGAGGAGGCAACCCGGCCGCTGGATACCACGTGACCGGTGGTGAACGGTCGCGTGCGGGGTGCGATCAGGTTGACGAGCGCTGCACCAGCTCCGTCGGCAGCAGCACCGACGGCGGCAGGACCTGTTCACCCGCGAGCTGCGCCAGCAGGTGCCAGGTGGTGGTGCGGCCCAACTCCTCGACGTCCTGGCGGACCGTGGTCAGTTGGGGGGCGGTGGTGGTGGCCAGGACGGAGTCGTCGAAGCCGACCAGGGCCAGGTCGTCGGGGACCCGCTTGCCGCGTTCGGCGAGGGTGCGCAGGGCGCCGACGGCGATGATGTCGGCCGCGGCGAAGACGCCGTCGGTGTCGGGGTAGCGGTCGAGCAGTTCGGCCATCGCGCGGGCGCCGCCGTCGACGCTGAAGTCGGAGTAGGCGATGCGGTCGGCCGGTTCGACCATCCCCGCCTGCCACCCGTTGAGCCGGTCGACGCCGGCCGCCATGTCCTGCGGGCCCGCGATGGTCGCGATCCTGCGCCTGCCGGAGCTGACCAGGTGCCGCGCCGCGGTGACCGCGCCGGTGAAGTTGTCGGAGTCGACGTAGGGGACCTTGACCTCACCGAGCGGTCGCCCGACGAGCACCACGGGTAAGCCCGCTTCGACGAGGCGGGCGGGCAGCGGGTCGCCGCGGTGCAGGCTGACCACGACGGCACCGTCCACGTGGCCGCCGCACAGGTAGGCCTCCAGGGCGCCGTCGTCGCGGTCCTGGTCCATCAGCAGCACCAGTTGCCTGCGGCTGCCCGCCATCCCGGCGTAGACGCCGCGCAGGATCTTGGCGAAGAACGGGTCGCTGAACACCCGGTCGCCGCGTTCGGACACCACCAGCGCGATCGAGTTGGTGCGCCGGGTGACCAGGTTGCGGGCGGCCTGGTTGGGCACGTACCGCAGTTCGGCGATGGCCCGGTCCACCGCCAGCTTCGCCCGCTTGCTCACCCCGGGCAGGTTGTTGATCACCCGCGACACCGTCGACCGGGACACCCCGGCCGCCCGCGCGACCGCCTCCAACGTCGGGGCCTGCGATCCTCGCATCCTCACTCCGATCAGTGCCCCACCCGTCCTGGTCAGCGGCGGTGCCGGTCCTGGGCTTTGTTGGCCAGGCCGAACAGGATCCGCTGCATCACGTCGTCACCGTCATCCGGGAGCGGGTCGCGCGCCGCCTCGATCGCCGCCGCGGGCGAGGGCCTGCGCTGCCGCCGGGGTAGCGGCACCGAGGACGCGCTCATGCCGCCCGGCAACGGGAGGCTCGCCCACAGCAGATAACGCCCGACCCCCAATTCGGTGACGCCCACCCGGGGGCCGTCCGGAATGGCCGGGGTGCGCACCACCCTGGGGGTCTCGATCTCGATGACCAGGTCCGGACCGGCGACCCTGATCCGCGCGGTGAGCATGCCCGGGTTGCTCGGGTCCGCGGCACCGACGACGGCTTGGGCCAGCGCCCGGCCCGCTTGCGCGGCGGCGTCGCGCATGGGGCGCAGGTTCCACTCGGTCGCCGAGAACCGCACGAACATCTCCGTGCACCCGACAGCGGTAGGCAGGGCGACCAGTTGCAGGTCGTCCATCTGTTCGGTCCGGTTGTTCATCGAGGCGTCCTTCCCGGTCCCCACGCGTGCGGAGATGGTGCCACGTCACCCATCGGTAGCGGCACCCCAGGTCGTCTCCTTTACGGAGAGTGCGCACAACCGGTCACGCGGTCACCCACCGCCGCGATCCCGGGCCCGCCAGGGGATGTGGGCCCGACTCCGCGCGTCAGCTCATCGACGACCGTACCGACAAGATCGGCCGGACTCCACGCTGTCCGCCCGCGACACCCCGAACGGCCGCGCGGATTCGTCGGCGCGGTCCGGTCTCGACACCGCCGTGAGACCTCGGGGGCGGCGGTTCCCGGCCCGGTGTCCCTTGCCCGGACCGGGAACCACCCCTCATCCCCGGGGCAGGTGGGCCCTCGGGTCGAGCGAGCCGGGGAACGGGCGGCCGCAGCCGAGTTCGTCGACGAAGCCCCAGTACCGGATCACCGCGCCGCGCGCGCACACCAGCCCGCCCTCGCCGAAGACCGGTGCCGCCTTCGCCGCCAGCGCCTTGGGAACCACGGTGTAGACGCCGTGGCCCAGGTGCGTCCGCTTGCCCGCCACCGGGTTCACCCCGCCGATCCGGCCGATCAGGGTCCGCGCCCTGGTGTCGTCGAACAGGGTGTTGACCTGGTCCACATAGGACTGGACGGAGAACGGGACGATGTCGCGGCGCCCGGTGAGCACGGTCCCGTCGTCGTGTTCGACGCCGCCGTCGCGCACGCAGGGGTAGACCGTCGACAGGTCGGGACGGTCCGGGATGCCCAGCCTGCCCAGGAACCCCTGCCGCACCCACGATCCGTACCGGGGCAGCACGGGGCTGTACGCGGTGTCCTGGCAGGTGTAGATCTTCCGGAGCTGAGCATCCGTCAGGTCTCGGTTGCCGCTCTCGTGCATGGCGTAGCTGATGGCCGTGGCCGGGATCTCCGGGTCTATCCGGACGCTGGAGATCTCGTCCAAGCGCCCGATGCCCGCGCCGCCGTTGTTGCCAGGCACAAGACCGTTGAGCTGGGCCAAGTAGCCCGGCACGCCATAGGGGATCAACTGGCTGGGCAGGGTCAGCTGCGCACCGTTGTTCTCCTCGATCGGCACGCCGTCAACGGTGTCCTGGATGCACGGGAATCGGGTCGTGAAATCGGGTCCGTCGTCGACGCCCCAGAACATCGACCGGATGAACTCGGTGCGGACGGTCGACCCGTAGCGCGGCAGCAGCGGCTTGTAGGGCGCGTTGGGGATCTGGCACTTGTATAGGGCGCCCAGGTACTGCGTGTGCAGGTCTTTCGGGACGATGGTGGTCTCGGCGGTCGCGTAGGTGATCGGGGCGAGGCCCATGGGGAAGTAGACGGCGTCCTCGGGGAGGGTGTTGTACGTCCCCGCCCGTGCAAATTGCAGGCAGCCGTCTTTGGCGGCGATGGTGTGGGTTCGCGGGACCACGCAGTTCGCGCGGGGAGTGATGGTGGGGCTACCGGTGGTGTCGTAGGACCCGATTATCTTGGTCCGGCTACGGGTAACCGCCTCGGAGAGGCCGTTGAACAGCCCTTCGGTCGCGGCGATCCCCGTCCCCGCCCACTCGCGGTAGGTCGGCGCGCCCACCGGGTCCGCCCCGGCGGCAGTGCTCGCCAGCAGAACCGCCGCCACCGCGACAAGAGCCGCCCTCTTCATGATCGCCTCCCCGGTCGGCCGCTCACGCTAGCGCCGTTACCAGGGGGTTTCCCGACGTGGGAAGAAGCTGCGCTGTTCACCGGACATACCACTGGCGCGTCCGGCCGCCCCACCACGGCAACCGGCGAAGGGCTACCCGTCGAGGGTCCTGCCCAACACGACCGCCCACTCGCCCAGGACCCGGCGCCTGCGCTTGGCGTCGTCGGTGAGCAGGTTGGCCAGGCCGAGCCCCCTGGCGAGGTCCAGGGTCGCCTGGACGACCTCCCGCACACCCGGGCGGGTCTCATCGGCCCCCAGGGCGAACACGGTCACCTGGTGCGCCTCGCGGCCAACCCTGGCCTCCAGCGGGACGACTTGGGCCAGCAACTGCTCGTCCGAGGCCGCCGCGACCCACAGCTGCAGGGCGGCCTTGAACAGCTTGCCCGCGTACATCTCACCGATCGCCTCGACCACGAACCGGGTGCGGTCCTGACCGGCGGGCAGGGTCGGCAGCGCGGAGCGCAGGAACGCCAACCGCTGGTCGGTCACGTAGCCGATGGCGGCGGTGAAGAGGTCCTCGCGGGTCGGGAAGTGGTGCTGCGCGGCGCCGCGGGAGACGCCCGCGCGTTCGGCGACCACGGCCACCGTGCTGCCGGTCCACCCGACCTCGGCGAGGCAGTCCACCGCGGCCTCCAGCAGCCGCTGCCGGGTGGCGCGGCTGCGGTCCTGGCGCGGTTCGCGACCCACCTCACCCACTGGCCCTCCTGCGCTAGTACGACTTGGGCAGCCCCAGGGTGAACTGCGCCACGAAGTTCAGGATCATCTCTCGGCTCACCGGGGCGATCCTGGTCAGCCGGGACGCCGCGACGAGCGCACCGAGACCGTACTCGCTGGCCAGACCGTTGCCGCCGTGGGTTTGCACGGCGGCGTCGACAGCCCGCACCACGGCCTCGCCCGCGGCGTACTTGGCCATGTTCGCCGCCTCGCCCGCGGCCATGTCGTCGCCCGCGTCGTAGAGCCAGGCCGCCTTCTGGGTCATCAGCTTGGCCAGGTCCAGTTCGATCCTGGCCTGGGCCAACGGGTGCGCGACGGCCTGGTGGGCGCCGATGGGCTGCTTCCAGACCTGCCGGGTCTTGGCGTACTCGACGGCCTTGTCCAGCGCGAAGCGGCCCATGCCGACGGCGAAGGACGCCGCCATGATCCGCTCCGGGTTCAGCCCCGCGAACAGCTGCATCAGCGCGGCGTCCTCGGACCCCACCAGGGCGTCCGACGGCAGCCGCACGTCGTCGAGGAACAGGCTGAACTGGTGGTCGGGGGAGACGATGTCCATCTCGATGCGCTGGTAGGTGAACCCAGGGGCATCGGTCGGCACGATGAACAGGACCGGCTTGAGGTTGCCGGTCTTGGCGTCCTCGGTACGGCTGACCACCAGCACGGCCTGCGATTCGTCAACGCACGAGATGTAGACCTTGCTGCCGGTGAGGAGCCACTCGTCCCCGTCGCGGCGGGCGGTGGTGGTGATGCGGTGGGAGTTGGACCCCGCGTCCGGTTCGGTGATGGCGAAGGCCATCCGCACGGTGCCGTCCGCGAATCCCGGTAACCACCGACGTTTCTGCTCCTCGGTGCCGTACCGGGCGATGATCGTGGCGCAGATGGCGGGCGATACGACCATCTGCAGCAGGGAAGCGCCTACGGCCGCGAGCTCCTCGCACACGGCGGCGAGATCACCGATGCCGCCTCCCCCACCGCCGAACTCCTCGGGCACGTTGACGCCCAGGTACCCGAGCGCGCCCGCCTCGTTCCACAGCTCGGTGGTGTGACCGCCCGACCGCGCCGCCTTGAGCACGTACTCGTGCCCGTACTTGCGGCCCAGGTCCCCGACCGCCTTGCGCAGCGCCTGCCGTTCCTCGGACTCGACGAAACTCACGACCCCTCCTCCACGACGGCCAGAACCCGACCCACGTCAACCTGGTCACCCGGGGCCACCGGCAGTTCGGTGACAACACCGGCCACCGGCGAGACCACCCGGTGTTCCATCTTCATCGCCTCCAGCCACAGCAGCGGCTGCCCGGCGGCCACCTGGTCCCCCGCGGCGACGGCGACCCGCACCACCGTGCCCGGCATCGGCGCCAGCAGCGACCCGGCCGCCACGCGCGTCGCCGGGTCGGGGAACCGCTCCGGCACCTCGAACGCGGCGGAACCCGCCGCTGTATCCACAAAGGACCAACCGGGTGCGCGGGCGACGGCGAAACTGTGCCGCACGCCGCCGACTGATAGTCGAACGAGATCGGGACGAGCCTCGACGAGGTGCACTCCGTCGAACCCGACCAGCTCGCCGCGGTCGACCCGGTAGTGGACCTCGTGCTCGCCGAACACCTTGACCTGCGGCTGCGAGGCGACGTTGCGCCACCCGCTCGGCAACCTGCCCAGCACACGCGCGCTCGCCCGGTTCGCCGCAGCGTCGGCGAGGGCCGCAGCGAGTGCGGCGAGTGCCTCGGCGTCGGGATCGAGCAGAGGCGCGGTGAGGTCGTGACGCGTCAGGAACGCGGTGTCGGTGTCGCCCGCGAGGAACGCGTCGTGGCGCAGTACCTGGACAAGCAGGTCGCGGTTGGTTCGCACCCCATGCACGCGCGCACGCGTAAGAGCTCCGGCGAGCACGCGGGCGGCGGTAGTCCTATTAGGAGCCCAAGCGATGACCTTGGCGAGCATGGGGTCGTAGTGCACGCCAACAACTGAGCCGGTCTCAACTCCAGAGTCGACGCGGACGTCCTCGGTCGGGATCTCGAACCTGTGCAGGGTTCCCGTTTGCGGACGCCAGTCGTTGGCGGGGTCTTCGGCATAGAGGCGGACTTCGATGGCGTGGCCGGTTGACGCAGGGGGCTCGCTGGGCAGGCGGGCACCTTCGGCGATGGTGAGTTGGAGGTGGACGAGATCCAGGCCGGTGACCATCTCGGTGACGGGGTGCTCAACCTGCAGGCGGGTGTTCATCTCGAGGAAGTAGAACCGGCCGGAGTCGTCCGCGAGGAACTCGACCGTGCCCGCCCCGGTGTACCCAACGGCCTTCGCGGCGGCCTTCGCGGCGTCGAACAGCCTTTCGCGCATTCCACCGATGCGCTCGACGAGCGGTGAGGGGGCCTCCTCGACGACCTTCTGGTGCCTGCGCTGGATGGAGCACTCGCGCTCGCCGACCGCCCAGACGGTGCCGTGCTGGTCGGCCATGATCTGCACCTCGACGTGGTGCCCGGTCTCCAGGTAGGGCTCGCAGAACACGGTGGCGTCGCCGAAGGCGGACAGTGCTTCCGAGCTCGCCGTGGCCAACTCGGCGTCCAGGTCCGCCAGGTCGCGGACGACCCGCATCCCGCGGCCACCGCCCCCGGCCGACGCCTTGATCAGCACCGGCAGGTCGGCCTCGGTCACCGGGTCGACCGCGGTCAGCACCGGCACGCCTGCCGCCTCGACCAGCCGCTTGGACTCGATCTTGGAGCCCATCCGCTCGATGACCTCCGGCGCGGGTCCGACCCAGGTCAACCCGGCGTCGAGGACGGCACGGGCGAACCCGGCGTTCTCCGAGAGGAACCCGTAACCCGGGTGCACGGCGTCGGCACCGGCGTCGAGCGCGGCCTGGACCAGCAGGTCGGCGCGCAGGTAAGTGTCCGAGGGGGCGGCGCCGGGCAGCCGGACGGCGGTGTCGGCCTCGATGACGTGCGGGGACTCGGCGTCCGGGTCGGAGTGCACGGCGACGGTGGTCAGGCCGAGCGTGCGAGCGGTGCGGAACACGCGACGGGCGATCTCGCCGCGGTTGGCGACCAGGAGGGAGCGGATCACGGCGCTCACATCCGGAAGACGCCGAAGCCGGTGGCGCCCTCGACCGGTCCGGAGTGGATGGCCGACAGGCACAGGCCCAGCACGGTTCGGGTGTCGCGCGGGTCGATGATGCCGTCGTCGTAGAGCATCCCGGACAGGAACATCGGCAGCGACTCCGCCTCGACCTGCCCCTCGACCATGGCGCGCATCGCGGCGTCGTGCTCCTCGTTGTAGGGCTGGCCACGGCGTTCGGCGCCTTGGCGCATGACGATGGACAGCACCCCGGCGAGCTGCGCGGGCCCCATCACGGCGGACTTGGCGCTGGGCCAGGCGAACAGGAAGCGGGGGTCGTAGGCGCGGCCGCACATGCCATAGTGGCCAGCGCCGTAAGAGGCACCAACCAGCACAGACAGGTGCGGCACCCGCGAGTTGGACACCGCGTTGATCATCATCGCGCCGTGCTTGATGATGCCGCCCTGCTCGTACTCCTTGCCGACCATGTAGCCGGTGGTGTTGTGCAGGAACAACAGCGGCGTGTCGGTCTGGTTGGCCAACTGGATGAACTGGGTGGCCTTCTGCGCCTCTTCGCTGAAGAGGACACCGCTGGCGTTGGCGAGGATGCCGATCGGGTAGCCGTGCAGCTGGGCCCACCCCGTGACCAGGCTGGTGCCGTAGAGGGGTTTGACCTCGTCGAAGTCAGAGCCGTCAACCACCCGGGCGATGACCTCGCGCGGGTCGAACGGGACCTTGAGGTCGGTCGGCACGATGCCGAGCAGCTCCTCGGGGTCGTGCACCGGCTCGGCGTAGTCGGCCGCGGGGGTGGGCCCCTGCTTGCGCCAGTTCAGCCGGGCCACGACACGGCGGCCCAGGCGGATCGCGTCCCGCTCGTCCTCGGCGAGGTGGTCGGCCAGACCGGACACCCTCGCGTGCATCTCGGCCCCACCCAGCGACTCGTCGTCCGCGTCCTCCCCGGTCGCCATCTTGACCAGGGGCGGACCGCCGAGGAACACCTTGGCCCGCTCGCGCACCATCACCACGTGGTCGGACATCCCCGGCAGGTAGGCGCCACCCGCGGTCGAGTTGCCGAACACCAGGGCGACGGTCGGGATCTTCGCCGCGGACTGGCGGGTGAGGTCGCGGAAGGTCCGCCCGCCGGGGATGAAGATCTCCTTCTGGGTCGGCAGGTCAGCCCCACCGGACTCCACGAGGTTGATGGTCGGCAACCGGTTCTGCGCGGCGATGTCGGCGGCCCTGAACCCCTTGCGCATGCCCCACGGATTGATCGCCCCACCCTTGACCGTCGGGTCGTTGGCGTTGACCAGGCACTCGACCCCCTCGACCACCCCGATCCCGGTCACCAGACTCCCCCCGACGGCGAAGTCGGTGCCCCAGGCCGCCAGCGGCGACAACTCGAGGAACGGCGAATCGGGGTCCAGCAGCAACTCGACGCGCTCCCGCGCGGTCAACTTCCCCCGCTCGCGGTGCCGGGCCAGGTACTTCGCCCCACCCCCGGCCACGGCCTTCGCCTGCTCAGCGCCGATCTCGTCGAGCTTGGCCAGCATGCCCTCGCGGTTCGCCTTGAAGTCGGCGGCACCGGGGTCGACCGAGGAGCGCAGCACTGTCACCACCCCACCGTGGCACGGGGGATCCCGCTTTTCAAGCATGCACGCTTGATTGTTTCCTGCGGGCGACCACGCGAACGAGAGCGCTCGGGTGCGGGCGGGACGAGCCCGCGCTGGCTTCGCCCTGACAGGTGTTCGCGCGCAGGTGCGCCGCGGCGTCGGCGACCTGCTCGCCGCCCGGTCGCTCGGCCTGCCCGCGGGGCAGGTTCGCGCACGTCTTCGAGGCGGCCGGGGACGTAGGCGGCCGCATGCGCACCTGCGCCGCCACCGAGATAATCGGGTGGGGCGACCACGCCCCGGAATCGGCCTGAGGCGTTCGCGCCCGCCGTGGGCGTGCGGGCGCGCAGCGGCGTCGGCGACCTACTCGCCACCCGGTCGCTCAACCCGCGCGCGGGGCAGGCCCGTGCACGTCTTCGAGGCGGCCGGGGACGTGGGCGGCCGCATACGCACCTGCGCCGCCACCGAGATAATCGGGTGCGGCGACCAGGCCAGGACGACCACGCCCCGGAATCGGCCTGAGGCGTTCGCGCGCGCCATGGGCGTGCGGGTGCACCGCGGCGTCTGCCTCGGCGACCTGCTCGCCACCCGGTCGCTCAGCCTGCGCGCACAGGACATGCCCGTGCACGCCTTCGAGTCGACCGAGGACGTCAACGGCCGCATACGCACCCTGCGCAGCCGCCGAAATGATCGGGTGCGGGCGGCCAGGCCGGACGACCACGCCCTGGTATCGGCCTGAGGTGTTCGCGCCGGCCGTGGGCATGCGGGCGCGCAGCGGCGTCGGCGACCTGCTCGCCACCCGGTCGCTCAGCCCGCGCGCGGGGCAGGTCCGCGCACGTCTTCGAGGCGGCCGGGGACGTCGGCGGCCGCATGCGCACCTGCGCCGCCGCCGAGATGATCGGGTGCGGGCGACCAGGCCCGGACGACCACGCCCCGGTATCGGCCTGAGGTGTTCGCGCGCCACAGGCGCGCAACTGCGCAGCGGCGTCGGCCCCGGCGATCTGCTCGCCGCCCGGTCACTCGGCCTGCGCGCGCGGGGCAAGTCCGGGCACGCCTTAGAGTCGACCGAGGATGTCGGCGGCCGCATGCGCACCTGCGCCGCCGCCGAGATGATCGGGTGCGGGCGGCCAGGCCGGGACGACTACGCCCCGGTATCGGCCTGAGGTGTTCGCGCGCCGTGGGCGTGCGGGCCGCGCAGGTGCGCAGCGGCGTCGACCTCGGCGACCTGCTCGCCGCCCGATCGCTCGGCCTGCGCGCGGGGCAGGTTCGCGCACGTCTTCGAGGCGGCCGGGGACGTCGGCGGGCGCATGCGGCACCCTGCGCCGCGGCGGGTAACTCGCCGACACCGACGCCGGGATGATCGGCCTCGCGGGCGGGCCGGGACGACCACGCACCGGTATCGGCCTGAGGTGTTCGCGCGCGCCGTGGGCGTGCGGGTCACGCAGGTGCGCCGCGGCGTATCTGCTCGCCGCCCGGTTGCTCGGCCGTGCGTGCACGGGCAGGTCCGTGCACGCAGGCCGAGGATGTCAGCGGCCGCATGCGGCACCCTGCGCCGCGGCGGGTACCTCGCCGACACCGGCGCCGGGATGATCGGCCTCGGGTGCGGGCCGCCAGGCGTTCGCGCACCTCGGCGGCGAACCCGGCGAGGTGATGGCGGCCCCCGGTCGCGGCTCGACGTCGCGTCGGGCTTCACGCCGGGGTCGGTGAAGGTGTGGCAAGCCCAGCCGAGGGGTGGATCGCCGGGCCGCGCTAGTGGTCGTGGCTGGATCGGGGGCCGGGGAGCTGGTCCGCACGGGTCCAGGCCTCCAGGGCGCGCCGGTGGGGGCTGTCGGGGATTTGGGCGAGGTGGGCGTGGGCTCGGTCGACGTAGTGCTCGGCCAGGTCGGTGGCCTGGTGCACGGCGTCGATGAGGACTTGGCCCCGGTGTTGGGTGAGCAGGACCGGCAGGGTCGGGCGGCGGGCTACCGCGCCGGTGGGGTGGTCGCCGTGGGGGCGGTGGGGGGCCAGGTCCTCGCGGATCTGCAGGGCCATGCCCAGCGCCTCGCCGAACCCGGCCAGCGCCGCAGTGCGCTGCGGGGCCGCCCCCGCGAGCAGCGCTCCCACCCGGCAGGCCGCCGCGGTCATTGCCGCCGTCTTGTAGTGGGCCATCTCCAGGTAGGTCGACACCGGGATGTCGGCCTCTTGGGCCATCGCCAGCTCCAGCGCGACCCCTCGGCACGCCAAGCGGCCCGCGTCGGCCTGCACCCGCATCACCTCGACCAGCGTGTCCGCGGCGGCCCCCGAATCGGCCAGTGCCTCGAACCAGGTGAACAGCAGCGCGTTGGCGGTGGCGATGGCCGTCCCCTCGCCGAAGCGGCTGTGCACGGACACGCGGCCGCGGCGGACGCCGCTCTGGTCGATCAGGTCCTCGTGGATCAGGCCGCCGACGTGCGCGCACTCCATCCCGACGGCGGCGGGAACGGCGTCCTCGACGGCGCCGCCGAGGGCCAGGGCGCCGCGCACGAGCAGCAGCGGGCGCAGCAGCTTGCCCGGCGGGAGCATGGCGTACCTGGCGGCGGTGGAGATCGGGTCGTCACCGGCCCAGCGGGCCGCGATGGCCGCCCACAGCCGCTCGGTCAGCTCCGCGTCGGTGGTCACCGGTACCACCGGCCCGCCGTGTCCCGGTGCCAGACCCCGCCGCGGCCGAACGCGCGGTAGCCGGGCGGGGCGGCCCGCTGCGGGTCGCGCCGCGCCGGGGAAACGCGCTTGGTCTCGGCTGCCGCCGGGGGCGGGCAGAACACCTTGGGATCGGCCACGTCCTCGATGGTTCGACGACGACACCCGCTCGTCGAGTCGAACCACCCGATCGGGAGGGTTACCCGGTGAGGCCGAGCCGCTTGGCCGCCAGCAGGGTCATGATCTCGGTGGTCCCCCCGCCGATGGCGAGGATGCGCATGTCGCGGTACTGCCGCTCCACCTCGGACTCGCGCAGGTACCCCTGCCCGCCGTGCAGCTGGACCGCCTCCCTGGCCACCCACTCCCCCGTCTCGACGGCGGTGTTCTTGGCGAAGCAGACCTCGGCGACGACGTCCTCACCGGCGAGGTGCCTGGCGGCGACCGACCGGGTGTAGGTGCGGGCGACGTCGATGCGGCGGGCCATGTCGGTGAGGGTCATCTGGACCGACTGGCGGGAGATGAGCGGGCGACCGAACGTCTCGCGGTCGCGGCACCACTGGACGGTGAGGTCGTGGGCCCGCTGGGCGGCGGCGTAGGCCTGGACGGCGAGGGTCAGCCGCTCGGCGGCGAAGTTGACCGCGATCTGGATGAACCCGGCGTTCTCCGCGCCCACCAGGTTGACCACCGGAACCCTCACGTCCACAAAGGACAGCGAAGCGGTGTCGGAGCAGTGCCAACCCATCTTCTCCAGTGTTCTGTCCACAGTGAACCCCGGCGTGCCCGCTTCGACCACCAGCAGGGAGATACCGTGCGCGCCAGGGCCTCCGGTGCGCACGGCTGTGGTGACGAAGTCGGCTCGGGCGCCCGAGGTGATGAAGGTCTTGGCACCGTTGACGATGTAGTGGTCGCCGTCGCGGACGGCGGTGGTGCGGATGCTCGCGACGTCGGAGCCGCCGTCGGGTTCGGTGATGGCGAGGGCGCCGATCAGCTCACCCGCCAGGGTCGGCTGGACCCAGCGGTCGAACTGGTTGGCCTGAACCAGGTGCGGCAGGGCGATTCCGCAGGTCAACAGGCCCGCGATGAGGCCGCCAGAACCGCCCGCGTAGTGCATCTCCTCGACCACCACCATGGCGTCGATGAGGTCTCCGCCACCGCCACCCGCTTCCTCGGGGAAGGCGACGCCGAGCAGACCAATCTTGCCCGCCGCCCGGTGCAGCGAGCGCGGCAGCTCACCTTCGCGCTCCCAGGTGTCCAGGTGTGGCAACACTTCCTCGGCCATGAAGCGGCGAACCGTCGCCCTAAGCTCACGGCGCTCGGGGGTGTCGAACGGGTTCACAGGAGCTCCTCCGGGACCTCGACGTGCCGGGAGCGCAGCCACTCGCCTAGGGCTTTTGCCTGCGGGTCGAACCTGGTCGACGCGGCAACGCCCTGGCCGAGCAGGTCGTGGATGACGAAGTTGACGGCGTTGAGGTTGGGCAGCAGGTGGCGGTCGATGGCGAGCTCCGCGGTCTCGGGCAGCAGCTCGCGCAGTCGATCGGCGGTCAATTCCGTTGCCAGCCAAGGGAAAGCGTTCTGATCGCGCACCCACACACCGAGGTTCGCGTCGCCGCCCTTGTCGCCGGACCTGGCGCCGATGACTGTCCCAAGTGGAATCCGCCTGGTAGCCCCGAACGTGACTCGGGGCGCTTCGACCGCCCGTTGCCGCGACGGAGAGCCTGGGGTCCAGGGGATCGACTGGCGGGTGCCGTCGGGCAGGACCGCGACGTGGTCGACCGCCTCCGGGGGGATGTGCACCGGGCGGTAGACGCCGACCGGGGTGCCGTCGGAGGGCGGCGCGGTGAGGGTAAACCCGGGGTAGCTCGACAACGCCAACTCGACCGTGGCGCGGGAGAACGCCTTCGCGATCGCCGGGTCGGGGGTCCTGATCGTGCCGTGCAGCAGCGCGCTCGCGGTCTCCTCGGTGTCGGCGTCGGGGTGGTCGGTGCGGGCGAGGGTCCAGGAGACGCCTGCGAACCCGATCTGCCGCTTGACGAGCTCGGCCTTGCGCTCGATGTCGAGTCCACAGAGGACGAAGGTGGCGCTGTTGCGGAACCCGGCGAGGGTGTTCACGCAGACCTTGACCGTCTCCGGCGGCGGCGCACCCCGGACGCCGCTGATCCGGACGCGGTCGGGGCCGTCGTCGGTGAGGGTGATCGTGTCGAACCGGGTGGTCACGTCGGGGCCGAGGTAGTCGGCGCCCTGGATCTCGTAGAGCAGTTGCGCGGTCACGGTTTCCCGGGTGACCGCGCCGCCGGTGCCCGCGTGTTTGGTGATCACCGAGGAGCCGTCCGCGTGCACCTCGGCGATCGGGAACCCCGGCCGGGTGGCGTCGAGCTCGGTGAAGAAGGCGAAGTTGCCGCCGGTGGCCTGCGCGCCGCACTCCAGGACGTGCCCGGCGACCGTCGCCCCCGCCAGCCGGTCGAAGTCGTCGCGCGCCCACCCGAAGTGCGCCGCCGCAGGCCCGACGACCAGCGACGCGTCCGTCACCCGCCCGGTGACCACGACGTCCGCCCCCGCGGCCAGGCAGGCCGCGATCCCCCACCCACCGAGGTAGGCGTTGGCGGTGAGCGCGTCCGGGAACTCAGGCCCCCGAAGGTCATCACCCTCCACATGCGCCACCCGCACGTCGAGCCCGCGATCGGCGGCCAACGCCCGAACGGCGTCGGCGAGCCCGGCCGGGTTCAACCCACCCGCGTTGGTGACGATCTTGACGCCCCTGTCCACGGCCGTCACCAACGACCGCTCCAACTGCCGCAAGAACGTCCTGACATACCCACCCGACGGGTCCCCGAGCAACTGCCGCCCCAGGATCAACATGGTCAACTCAGCCAGGTAGTCCCCGGTGACGACGTCGAGCTCACCCCCCGTCACCATCTCGTCGAACGCGTCGAACCGATCCCCCCAGAACCCAGACGCGTTCCCGATGCGGATCATGCCCTGCTCCTCCCCGCCCCCGGCGGCCCAGCGAAGGCCTGCGCGATCCCCAACCACACCTCAGCATCCACACCCACCGCCACCAGCGCCGTGTCCGCCCGGTGGACCCGCTGCGTGACCAAACGGCAGAAGTCGAGGGCGGGGCCGCGAACGCGTTGGGCTGCGTCCGGAGGTCCCCAGGTCCACACGCCGTCCGGGCCGGTCAGTTCGATGTGGAACTCCTCCACAGGCACCGGACGGCCCCGGACCAGGTAGGCGAAGTTTCGGGTTCGGACGCCGAGGTGGGCTATGTGGCGGAGGCGGGGGGTGGGGGTTCGCCGGATGCCCAGGGCGTCGGTCACGTCGCCTGCGTGGGCCCAGGTTTCCATGATCCGGGCGGTGGCCATCGAGGTCGCGCTCATCGGGGGGCCGTACCAGGGGAGCTTGCCCGTGGCGCGGGACAGGGCGATGGCCAGGCGGTCTCGGGAGGTGCGCCAGCGGTGGAGCAACTCCGCAGGCGGGAGTGCGGCGCCCGCCTCCGCGGACTCGTCGACGATGCCTGCGGTGAGCTGGCCCAACTCGGCGGTGAACGCGTCGGGGTCGGTCGCGGCGAGGAGGGCTCGGTCGTCGGTCCAGGTCAGGTGGGCTATCTGGTGGGCGACCGTCCAGCCGGGGGCGGGGGTTGGCGTGGTCCACGCGGCCGCGGGCAGGTCACCGACGGCGGCGTCCAGTTCGGCGCCCTCGGCCCGCAGGTCGGCGAGCAGGGCGGACAGGTCGATCACCACCCCACGGTGACACGGGCGACCCACCTTTTCAAGCATTCATGCTTGATTGTTTCGCTGGCCGCGGTGACCGCGTGGATCAGCCGATCGGGTGGCCCTGACCGCCTGGCGTTCGCCTGGGCGACGGCAACCGGACACCCGGTGTCGCCAGGATGGCGGTATGTCGGTTCGGGAGACCAGGCGCGCGGAGCGCGGGGAGCGGTTCGCCGCGCTGATGGCGGCGGTGGTGCGGCGGCTGCCGTTCGGGTTGTCCCGGGTGGTGCCGCCGAGCCTGCTCGGGTTCGCGGTGATCAACGGGTTCACCTTCGGCGTGGACCTGGCGCTGTTGACCGTCATGCGCAGCGGGTTCGGCTGGCCGCTGCCGGTGAGCATCACGATCGGGTACATCGCGGCGTTCGGGCTGAGCTTCGTGCTGAACCGGGCGCTCAACTTCCGCTCGCACGCCGATGTGGGGCCGCAGGTCGGCAAGTACGTCGTGGTGGTGACGATCAACTACCTCGCCTGGATCCTCGGGGTCGGCAGCGGGCTGGCCGCGCTCGGCGTCGACTACCACTTGGCCCGCCTCGCCGCGGGGGCGTGCGAGGCGGTCTACATGTACGTGTGCATGCGGTGGATCGTCTTCCGCGAGAAGCCCTAAGAGCGCAGATCACCTCGCTCGCGCTGCCACGACGAGACCGCCTCTAGGCCCGCATCCAACTCCTCGCCGAGCATCGCCACACGGTTGTCGACCACCTCTTGCCCCAAGAGGGCCACCGCGAGCTTGGATGTCGTTAGGCGTTGCAAGGCCTCCCACGGCGTCCGCGCCAGGTCGCCGACCAACTTGTTCTCGGGCGGCGGCGCCAAACGTTCCTCTACACCGGAAACACCAGCAGCGATCAAGGCGGCGACTACAAGGTGCACCTGGGCGTCCGCGCCCGCGAACCGGGCCTCCATCCGCAGCGACGGCCCATGCCCAGCGAGCCGGACGGCGGCAGTGCGGTCATCACTCCCCCACCGCAGCGAGCGGGGCGAGAACGGTGACGTGCGAAGGCGGACGTAAGAGTTCCAGGTAGGCGCCCAGAACGCGGTCAGGTCCGGTGCTGCGCGCAGGACACCCGCGAGGAAGTGGCCGAAGAGGGTCGACACCTGCCCTGGCTTCGCCCCCGCCACCAGCGACACACCGGACGGGTCCGATATGGACAGGTGCACATGGCAAGACCCACCGGTGCCGGAGGACTCCGCCGCCAAGTACCCCGCGCGGACACCGTGCTCAGCAGCGACCCGACGGACTACGAGTTGGTGCAGCATCGCGTCGTCGCACGCAGCCAAGGCGTCTCGATGTCGCTGCACAACCTCGTACTGGCCGGGGTGGCACTCGCCGCGCGCGGACTCCACACCCAACCCGAGGTCGTATAGCGCCGACCGAACGTCCTTAAGGAGGCCGGAGAGTGGCGATAGGCCACCGACCGCGTAGTCGAGGCCTCCTCCTGTAAGAGGAACTCCCTCGGGCGTAGTGAAGGTGACCTCGTGCTCGATGCCGACCGACGGGACGAGCCCCAGTTTCTCGGCCATCACGACCTGGTCGCGCAGGGTCGACCGCGGCGCCTCGGGGATCGACCGGCCGTCCGGCCACTCGACGTCGCACACCACCAGCCACGTGTCCGGGCCGTCGGGGGTGAGCGTGGCGAGGTCGGGCCGGATGCGCAGGTCGCCGTAGCCGCCGAGGAACTGGTCGACGGCCGGGGCGTTGACCGCCTGGCGGGCCGGGTTCCAGCCGAAGACGTAGGCGCACATGCCGTAGCCGCCGGTCAGGACGCTGTCGACGAAGAAGTCCGCCGCCAGCTCCACCGAGGCGAACCGGGCGTGCGGGTCGGGCACCAGGCACACGACCCGGCGCACCGACCCGGCGGCGACGGCGCCGCGCAGCGCCCCGGACAGCGCCGAGGCGGCCTGGGCGCGCTCGGCCAGGGTCCGGGGGCCGACCGGCCTGCGGTGCTCGACGCTCACCAGGCACCGTCCGGGTCGGGGGCGGCCAGCGGGTTGAGCGCGCGGCCGAACCGCACGTCGAACTCGTCGTCGCGGTCGACCTTGTCGAAGCCCTGCCCGGCGAGGTGCTCGCGGTTGAGGCAGACCCGCTCCACGTCCGGGGCGAACAACCGGCAGGCGTCGAAGCGCGCCGCGGTCTCCGAGTGCCCGTCGCGGTAGGCGGAGACGATCTCCCGCACCAGCGCCCACAGCCGCGGCCTGGCGAAGCCGAGCTCCTCGTCCAGGATCTCGGCGAGGAAGCGCAGCTGACCGGCGAACACCGAGCTGAACAGGGACTGGGCCAGCAGGTGCGCGGGCCAGCGCAGCATGTCGGCACGGGCGGCCTGCCCGAGCCGGTCGTAGCCGGGCAGCGGCTCGTCGAGCAGGTCGACGCCCTGGGCGAAGTCCTTGATGGCCACGTGCTTGGGTGCGCCCCGCTCGCCGACGACCAGGATCAGGTTCTGCCCGTGCGGGCAGAAGCCGACGCCGTGGGCGAGCAGCCAGTGCAGCAGCGGGGTGAGCAGGATGTCGAGCAGCCCGCGCACCCAGTCCTCGGTGGACAGACCGGACCCGGTGATCAGGTGCGCGATCACCGAGACGCCGTCGGCACCGCGGTAGGGCAGGGCGGCGAAGGAGATCGCCCGCTCCCCGTCGGCGAGCCGGGTGCGGATCGGCTCCCGCCACAGCGCGCCGAGGGTCTCGTGGAACCGGTAGGGCAGCTCGTCGACCGCGCCGAAGAGCGGGTGGCGCACCGAGACGCTGGCGACCTCGCCGAGCAGGTCGAACCGGTAGCGGTCGCGCAGCAGCTCGTCGCCCTCGTGCACCCCGCGCAGCCAGGTCGTCACCTCGGGGGCGGCCAGCGTCGCCGCGGCCGCCAAACCCCGGTACACCAGGGTGTTGCGCACTGACACCGCGGTCTTGACGTCGAGCCTGCTGGGGTGCGACGCGTTGGCCAGCGTGCGGACGGTCTGGTGCGGGCGGTAGCGGTCGGTGCTCTCGCCGACCGCGACGACGGCCCCGGTGGCCAGTTCCTTGGCGTAGAGGGTGCCGATGACCTCGTCGAGCTGCCAGGGGTGGACCGGCATCAGGACGTAGTCGGCGGGGTTGGCCAGCTTGGCGCGGAAGGAGGCGAGTTTGTCGGCGCCGAGCTCGGCGGTGAGCAGCTTCTCCTCGGTGAGCGTGCCGACGCAGGCGAAGGTGGCGTGGTCGCGGTGCACGGCCAGCCAGGGCAGCGCGAACCCGGCGCCGGACTCGGGGGCGTACTTGGCCCTGTCGTGCGCGGAGAACCCGACCCGCCCCTTGTTGAGCACCAGCCTGGGGTGGCCGGTGAGGTGCCCGTCGGCCTCGTCGTAGTCCAAGGTGGACAGTTCGGCTGCGGTGGGCGCGTGGCCGAGGCGGGCGGCCTCGTTGGTGACGGTGGCGGTCAGCTCGGCGAGCACGTCGGCCAGCCGCAGCCCGGTCAGGCCCAGCTCAGCGCGGGCGTCGACGACGAGGGTGCGCGGGTCGTCGACCGGTTCGCCGTCGCGGGTGGCGCTGCCGGGGCGCACCGCCCACGACTCGAACGCGCCCCGGCGCGCCTGGAACCGGTAGCCGACCTCGCCCAGGCGCAGCAGCCACCAACCGGGGCCGTCCGGTTCGGGCCGCAGCAGGCCCTCGTAGCTCAACTCCCCCAGCATCTTGTGCGTCACCAGTGCTCCGGCGTCCCGCCAAGCAGCCGTCACGTCGCCCTCCTTCTCTCCCGCACGAGCCCGAACGTGGTGAACGCGGTGCGCTCGGGCAGCGCGTGGACGGCGCGCCCGGTCACGGCGTTGAGGATGGTCGCCGACCGCCAGGCGGTCAGGCCCAGGTCGGGGGCGCCGACGCCGTGGGTGTGGCGCTCGGCGTTCTGCGCGAAAACCGACCCGGTGATGCCCTCAGCGAGGCCGACCCGGAACTCGGCGTCGACGGTGAAGCGGCCCGCCGCGTCGCGTGGACCGATAAGCGGCCCCAGCAGGCGCGCGGCGTCGCGTTCGGCATAGCCGGTCGCGCACACCACTGCGTCGGTGCGAATGGTGGCTGTGGCCCCTTGGTGCCTGTGGCGCAGGGTCAATTCAATCGCCGCGTCGGCTCTATAGGCCGCTGTGACCTCTACGCCGGGGGTGAGGGAGACATCTGGCCAACCACCGCCGACAGTGCGGTCATAGAGCTCGTTCTGGATGTCGGCGATGGTGTCCGCGCTGATCGCCTTATAGAGCTGCCACTGCGTGGGGACGAGGGCGTCGCGGGTGGGTTCAGGGAGGCCGTGGAAGTAGCGGGTGTAGTCCGGGGTGAATTGCTCCAGCCCGAGCTTCGAGTACTCCATGGGCGCGAAGGCTGGGGTGCGGGTGAGCCATCTCAGTCCGCCGCCCCGTCTGCGTAAGAGGTCGAGGAAGACCTCCGCACCGGATTGACCGGAACCAACGACCGTGACGTCGTCGAGGCCTAAGAGGCTGTCGCGCACGCCTAAGTACTCAGCGGAGTGGTACGCGACGCCTCTTAGCGGTTCGGGGATCACGGGCTCGGTGCCGATGCCCAAGACCACGTTGCGGGCTAGGACGGTCTCGGCCTCGGTGACGACTTCAAAGGCTTCTTGCGCCGCGGACCACCGAACCGCTGTCACGTTCTGCCCGAAGGAGCAGGAAGGCAAACGTTTGACAGCCCACCGGCAGTAGTCGTCGTACTCGGCGCGCGGGATGTGGAAGCGCTCGGCGAAGTAGAACGGGAACAGGCGGCCCTTGTCGCGCAGGTAGGCCAAGAACGACAGCGGGTGGGTGGGGTCCACCAGGGAAACGAGGTCCGCGAGGAACGGGACCTGCAGGGTGGTGCCATCGATGAGGAGGCCGGGGTGCCAGTGGAACGCGGGCGCGCGGTCGAAGAACCGCGCGCGCACGTCGACCCCGGACGCGAGCGCGGCCAGGGACAGGTTCGCCGGTCCGATTCCGACCCCGACCAGGTCTAGCGGCACTGGTCCGCCTTGTCCGCCACCAGGTCGAGCAGCGGCAGGTAGTGCTCCGGGGTCGCGTGGGGGTGCAGCAGCGTCAGCTTCAGCCAGAGCCGGGGGGTGCCGTCGGCATCGGGCATCGCCGCCCGGCCGAGCACGGCGACCCCGTCGTCGAGGAGTCCTCTTCGGACAGCCGCGACCAGCGCGTCGCCGTCGTCGGACTCGTCGGCCGCGCGCGGCCGCAGCAGGACCGTGGACAGTGTCGGCTCTCCCCACAGCCGGAGGCGGGTGTGCGCGGCGACGGCCCGGGCGACGTCGGTGGCGGTGTCGCAGCAGCGGTCGACGAGTTCACCGAGCCCCGCGGTCCCCAGCGCGCGGGCGGTGACGGCGATCTTGAAGGCGTCCGGCCTGCGTGAAGTGCGCAGCGAACGGCCGAGCAGGTCGGGCAGGCCCGCTTCGGTGTCGTCGTCGGCGTTGAGGTAGTCGGCGCGGGTCGCGAGCTTGGCGGTCAACTCCGTGTCGCGGCAGGCGATGATCCCCGCCGCGATCGGCTGCCAACCCAGCTTGTGCAGGTCCAGCGCGATGGAATCCGCTTGATCGATACCCGCGAGCCGCGCCCGGCGGCAAGAGCTGAACAGCAGCGCGCCGCCGTAGGCCGCGTCCACGTGCAGCCACGCCCCGGCCGCGCGGGCGACCTCGGCGATGGCCGGGAGGGGATCGATCGCGCCGGAGTTCGTGGTTCCGGCGGTGGCGATGACGACGGCGGGCCGGTCGAGGGTCGCCAGGGTGGCCGCGAGCCGGTCGGGGTCGAGGCGGTCGGCCTCGGTGCGGACGGTGATCGGGCGGGGCAGGCCGAGCAGCCAGGCGGCACGGGCCACACTGTGGTGGGCGTTGTCGCCGCACACCACGACCAGGTCGGGACCGAGGGTTTCGCGCGCCAACAGCACAGCCGTCAGGTTCGACTCGGTGCCGCCGCTGGTGACCAGCGCGTCCGGTCGCTCGGCTCGCGGGTAGCACAACCGGGCCACGCGGTCAGTCAGCGCCCGCTCCAGCGCGCTCGCGGCGGGCGCCTGGTCCCAGGAGTCCATCGAGGGGTTGAGCACGCTCGCGACCAGGTCCGCGGCGGCGGCGACCGCCAGCGGCGGGCAGTGCAGGTGCGCGGCGCACCACGGGTCGACCGGATCGGCGGACCCGGTGGCCAGCACGGCCGAGAGCTCCGCGATCGCGGCCTCGGCGCCGATCCCGGTCACCGGCAGCGGGTCCAGGGTGGCGATGGTCCGCTCGACCGCGGCCGGTCCGCCCGCGGGCAGCGGCCCCCCGCGTTCACGCACCCCGGCTCCGAGCGCGGCCAGCGCGACCCCCACCAGTCCGCCCACCGTCTCCGCCCCCGCCAGCGCGGCGGTCGTGTCACCGACCCCGGCCGGTACCCAGTCGAGCCCGTTCGCGTGCACCCGGACCATCCCCGCGCCTTTCTTAGGTTTGCCTATCCTTACTTACGATAGTGGGCGGCCACCTTTCCCGATCGAGCGACACTGGGGATCTTGCTTGGCTCAGCCCTTCGGCGCCAGGGTGCGCACGACCTCGGCGGGGTCTTCGCCGGTGGGCAGCACGGACAGGATCGGAACACCGACCCCGGCGTCCACATAGGAAGCGACCCGCTCACGACACTCATCGGGGTGCCCGTGCACGATCAGCTCGTCCACCACCGAGTCCGGAATCGCCGCATTCGCGGCGGCTCTATCACCGCGCGCCCACGCCTCGTGCATCGGCCGGAGCGCCTCTCCCCTGCCGAGCCACTCGTGGAAGGCCGCATAGACGGGGACCGTCAGGTAGCTGCTGATCAGGAGCCTGCCTAACGCCCGCGCCGCGTCCTTGTCCTTGGTCGGGCACACGAGAATCCGCGCCACGAGTTCCGTGTCGGGCGTCAATTCGGCTCTTACGGCCGCGACGTCGGTTGGGGCCACCCAGTTCGTGATAGCTCCATCACCGAGCCTTGCGGCCAACCGGAGCATGCCCGGCTTCAGCGCCGCCACCATGATGTCCGGGGGCGTGACCGGCGGGCGGTCCAGCCGGAACCGCGAAATGGAGAAGGTGTCGTAGTCGGCACTGACCTTCTCGCCCGCGAGTGCGGCACGCAGGAAGACAAGCGTGTCCCGAACGCGCCTATAGGGGTGATGGAACACACCCCCGTTCCAGCCCTCGACAATGGTGGCCGAGGACGAGCCAATGCCCAGGGTGAACCTGCCCGGGGCCAACTCGGCGATCGTCGCGGCGCTCATCGCGAGCAGAGCGGGCCCTCTGGTGAAGACCGGCGCGATGGCGGTACCGAGGTGCAGCGCTGGCGCCCACTCGGCCGCTAGGGCCAACGGGGTGAACGCGTCGGTACCCGCGGTCTCGGCGGACCAGAGGTCCGTGTAGCCGAGATCGGGCAAGGAACGGACCAGGTCGCGGTGCGCGGGGAGCGGGATCCCGCTCAACGGCAGTGAAAGCCCCCACCTCGATGCCATGCCACCCCTCCCAACCAGCCACAACCGTCGCCGGAGGGTACCGGCGGTGCTCAGGGGTGGAGGTGGGGCGACACACGGGTTTCGCCGGGGAACTTGGACAAACCGCCGCTGGGGTGCGGCCCCGATCGGACCGCACCCCGGTCCGGCTACGCCACGCCCAGGGCGGACTTCAGCCAGCGCACCTGCAGCAACAGGAAGTTCTCCGCCACGTCGTCCTCCTGCGGCGTCATGTGCGTGACCCCCGGCAGCGGCAGCAGCGCGTGCGGGCGCCCGGCGGCCACGAGGGCGCTGGACAGGCGGATGGCGTGCGCCACGACCACGTTGTCGTCGGCGAGGCCGTGGATGATCAGCAGCGGCCGGTCGAGCTTGGGCGCGTCGTCGATCAGGGAGTTGTTCGTGTAGGTCTGGGGGGATTCGTCGGGGTGCCCCAGGTAGCGCTCGGTGTAGTGGGTGTCGTAGAGGCGCCAGTCGGTCACGGGGGCGCCCGCGATGGCGGCGTGGAAGACGTCGGGCGCCCGCAGGACGGCCAGCGCCGAGAGGTAGCCGCCGTACGACCAGCCCCGGATCGCCACCTTGGTGAGGTCCAGGTCGGGGTGGTTGGCGGCCACGGCGTGCAGCGCGTCCACCTGGTCGGTGAGGGTGGGGCCCGCGAAGTCACCCGCGATGGCGCGCTCCCACTCGGGACCCCGCCCGGGGGTACCGCGGCCGTCGGCGACCAAGACCGCGAAGCCCTGGTCGGCCAGCCACTGCGGGGCCAGGAACGCGTTGCGTGTGGAGAGCACCCGCTGCGCGTGCGGGCCGCCGTAGGGGTCCAGGAGGACGGGCAGCGTGCGGCTGCCGGGGACGTGGCCGGTCGGGTACAGCAGGGCCACCCGCAGGTCGCGCTCGCCGACGGTCAGCAACTGGACGTTCGGGGTCACGCCGGGGTCGACCGCGTGGCTGGCGACCTCGCCCGCCGCCTGCCCGCCGCGCAGCACCTGGACCCTGGGGCCGGACCAGTCCAGCGACCACGAGGTCAGCACGACGACGTCGCCGGACCTGGCCGCCGAGTGCACGCCGTCCACAGTGGACAGGCGGCGGTCGCCCGCGTAGACGTGCACCTGGGTCGGGTCGTCGGCCGACGCGGTGTAGAGCACGTCGTCGGCAACGTCGAGGACCGCGCGGACCTGCAGGTCGCCGCTGACCTCGGTGTCGCCGACGACCAGGCGGTTCGCGCCGTCGCGGGCGGTGACGCGGACGAGCTCGCCGGACGGGGTCCACGCGGGCACGCCGGGGGTGATCTCGACCCAGTGCTCGTCGGTCTCGGTGTGCAGGAGTTCGGTGACGCCGGTGTCGGGGTCGACCGCCAGGACCTGGACCTCGCGCTGGTCGCGCGACTGCACCGCGATCAGCGGCTTGCCCCCGGTCGACCAGTGCGCGGTGACCAGGTACGGCAGGTCGACGCCGTCCCAGTCGACGTCGACGCGGGTGCCGTCGAGGCCGATGACCGCCAGCGAGACGTACACGTTCGGGGTGCCCGCGGCCGGGTAGGCCACGACGGCGGGTTCGCTGCCCGGGTTCGCCGGGTCCGCGATGTGCCAGCGCTGGACCTCGCGCCGGTCGGTGTGCGCGACCAGCAGCCTGGTGCCGTCGGGGGACCACCAGTAGCCGCGGGAGCGGTTCATCTCCTCGGCCGCGATGAACTCGGCCAGGCCCCAGGCCCGGTCCTCACCCTCGGGGGTGGCCAGCGCGCGGTCGTCGGTGCCGTCGACCGCGACCACGCGCAGCGCGTTGTCGGCGACGTAGGCCACGTGGGTGCCGGTGGGGTTCGGCCGCGGGTCCACCACCGGGGTGGCGACGGGCAGTTCACGGGTGTCACCGGTGACCGCGTCGGCGGCGAAGAGCCTGCCCGACAGCGCGAAGGCCGCGACCCGGGCCGCGCTGTCGGTGGCGACGCCCACCACACCGGCGCCCTGCTCGCGGCTGCGCTCGCGCCTGGCCCGCTCCTGGTCCGAGAGCTCCTCCGCGCCGCCGAGCAGCACCGCCGGGTCACCCAGTCGGGTCTCCTGGCCGGTGCCGAGGTCCTGCCGCCACAGGAGGTGGGTGCGGTCCTCGCCGGAGCCCGACCGCAGGAACAGCAGGTGACCGCCGTCGGGGGCGATCCGGAACTCCCTCGGCGAGCCGAGGGTGAAGCGCTGGGTCCTCGCCTGTAGGCGGAGGAACGAGTTCTCACTGGTCACGCGGACAACCTAGCCGCAGCGGGCCCGCCGCGGCAGCCCGTGCTCCCGGCTGGTGGGCGCCCGCGCGGGTTTCTTGGCCAACCCCTTGGGATTCCACAGGTTCCTCACATGCGCGGCGCCGACAGTAGTGGCATGGACGGATACCCCCAGCCCCAGATCCCGCACCAGCAGCAGCCGGTTCCCGGCCACGGACCGTTTCCCGGACCGGTCCACGGATCGATCCCCCCGGCGTTCCTGCCCCGTCCCGGACTCCCAGAACCCCCGCGCGGCAAGGTCCGGCGCGGCACGGTGGCGCTGGTGGCCGCCGCCGTGCTGGGGGCCGGGGTGCTCGGCGGGGCCGCCGGGGCGTACTTCGGCTCGGACGGGGCCAGCACCCCGTTCACCACCGTCAGCGCTTCGGCGCAGACCGTGTCGGCCACCACACCGACCGATGTCAGCGCCGTGGTGGCGAAGGTCATGCCGACCGTCGTCGAGATCACGACCCGCACCTCCACCGCGGAGGGCATCGGCTCTGGCGTGGTCCTGACCGCCGACGGCCGCATCCTGACCAACAACCACGTGATCGACGGCGCCCGGGAGATCACCGTCACCTTCTCCGACGGCACGACCGCCACGGCCAAGGTCGTCGGGACCGACGTCAGCGCCGACCTCGCGGTCATCCAGGCCGACGGGGTGAGCGGCCTCACCCCGGCCGTGCTGGGCGACTCGTCGCAGGTCAAAGTCGGCGACGAGGTCATCGCCATCGGCTCGCCCGCCGGACTGCAGGGCACGGTGACCACCGGCATCGTCAGCGCGCTCGACCGCGACGTGTCGATCCCGTCGGAGTCGAGCTCACGCGGCATGCGCGGCAGCGCCGCCACCACCGGCGCGGTGTCCTACAAGGCGATCCAGACCGACGCGTCGATCAACCAGGGCAACTCGGGCGGCCCGCTGTTCGACACCCTCGGCAGGGTCATCGGCATCAACTCGGCCATCTACTCGCCGGTGTCCAGCATGGACGGTTCGGCGGGCAGCGTCGGCATCGGGTTCAGCATCCCGATCGACACCGCGAAGGAGGTGGTGACCCAGATCAGCTAAGAGAACCTCGGGGAGCTGGGCCGCGCGATCGGGGTCGCGCGGCCCTTACCCGTGTCAGTCCTGAGTGGAGCTGCCTACGCGGTAGCGGAACTCCTGTGTGGTGGTCTCCCGCTCTATGGTGACCTCCATGCGGTCGCTGACGAGGATGGCCTCGTCGTCGACCAGCGGGGTGGAATCGCGCTCTAGCGTCAACCGGGTACTGCGCAAGCACAGGGATCCCTGCGGTACGGCTAAGAGGGTCGCGAGTTCCGCGTTCACCGCTATAGGCGCGATGGTCTCCGTGGCGCGGGCTGGGACCTTGCCGCAGAGTTCGGTCAAGAGGTGGTAGAGCGACTTGGTGCGGAAGTCGGCGTCCACCAGCGCGCCCCCCAACGGGTTGGGGATGCGCGAGAGCTGGTGCACGACCGGCCGGGAACCGACCAGTCGCAACCGTTCCACCTCCAGGACCCGGTCCGCGCGCAGCCGCCGCGCGATGTCCGGTGACGGGGTCACCACTTCCGCGCGCAACTGGACCGTGGTCATCGCGATGCCCTGGGCCGCGAGGTCGTCGACGATGCTGCCCAGGCCCGCGGCCAGGTAGGGCACCCGGTGCGCGCGCACGAAGGTGCCCTTGCCCGCGACCTGCTCGACGATCCCCTCGTCCTCCAACGCGCGCAGCGCCTGCCGCAGGGTCATCAGGCTGACCCCGTACTCCTCGCTGAGCTCCCGCTGCGGCGGCAGCGGCCTGCCCGCGCGGAACTCCGCGGTGGCGATCCGGCGCACCAGGTCGTCTTGGATCGCGACGTACTTCGGCGGCAAGCCGGACCTCCCGCTCGTGGGAAACGTGGGTGTCCCACCGTACCGCCGGGGGAGATCCACTCTGGACCCCGTCCACGACCGGGGTCCACGACCGGGTGGCCCGATGATCAGCCCAGTGCCGACCGGAACCCCGCCACCAGGTCGCCCACGGACCCGCCCTCGGCGATCCGCCGCATCACCGGAGCACCGATGATCACACCATCGGCGTGCTCGGCGAGCGCGGCGGCGTTGTCCGGCGTCGAGACGCCGACCCCCACCAGCACCGGCTTGTCGGCCACCGCTTTGACCCGATCGGCGGTGGTGCGGGCGGAATCCGCGAGGACGGCGCGCTCGCCGGTGACCCCCATGACGCCCATGGCGTAAACGAACCCCTGGCTGCGCGCGCACAGCTCCTCCAGGCGACCGTCCGGTGTGCTGGGAGCCGCCAGGAGCACTGTGGCGATACCGAACTCTTCGGCGACCTCAGTCCATTCAGCGGCTTCTTCCATCGGCAGATCCGCGAGCACAACACCGCCTACGCCCGTTTCGGCGAGCCTGCGCGCGAAGGCAACGTGGCCATACCGGTGAACGAGGTTGTAGTAGGTCATCACGACAAGAGGCACCGAACCCCTATAGGCGGCCAAGTCCTGCAGGACCGTGTCCGGCGTGGTTCCACGCTCTAGGGCCCGCACAGACGCAGCTTGGATGACCGGACCATCGATCACCGGATCACTGAAGGGGATTCCGATCTCTATGGCGTCCGCACCGGCGTCCACCGCCTCGTGGACGTAGTCCAACCAGTTCTCGCTAACGCCCCCGGTGACATAGGGCATCAGTACAGGTCGGCCTACCTCGCGCAGGCTCGCCTCGAGGGTGGTCACTGGGTCTCCTTGGGGTTGGCCAGCAGGTCGCTGATCTGCTCCATGTCCTTGTCGCCGCGGCCGGACAGGTTGACCAGCACGGTTGAGCCGTACGGGATGGACCCGCCCGCTTCGCGGAGCAAGTACGCGAAGGCGTGCGCGGACTCCAACGCGGGGATAAGACCCTCGGTCCGGCTCACTACGCGAACGGCGTCCATGACCTCGTCGTCGGTGACCGACGGGTAGCTCGCCCGCCCGATGTCGGCGAGGTGCGCGTGTTCGGGTCCGATGCCGGGGTAGTCCAAGCCAGCCGACACCGAGTAGGCCTCTAGAACCTGACCTGCGTCGTCCTGCAGCAACATGCTCTTAGAGCCGTGGACGACACCGACGAGATCGCCGCCAATGGCAGCACCACCGGCGGCCTCCACCCCGATCAGCTCAGCGTCGGTGTCGGCGAAGCCCGCGAAGATCCCCGCCGCGTTGGATCCGCCGCCAACACAAGCGAGGACGTGGGTGGGGATGCCGCCTTCGAGCATTTCGGCGCACTGCGCGCGGGCCTCGTCGCCTATGACGCGCTGGAACTCGCGCACCAGCCACGGGTAGGGGTGGGGTCCCATGACCGAACCGATGCAGTAGTGCGTGTCGGCGACGGTCGCGACCCAGTGCCGCAAGGCTTCGTTAACCGCGTCCTTGAGCGTCCGGCTGCCGGAGGTGACCGGGACGACCGTCGCGCCGAGCAATTCCATGCGGAACACGTTGAGCCGTTGTCTGGCCACGTCGACCTCGCCCATGTAGACGACGCACTCGAGGCCGAACAGCGCGCAGGCGGTCGCGGTGGCCACCCCGTGCTGCCCGGCCCCGGTTTCCGCGACCACCCGCCGCTTGCCCATCCGCTTGGCCAGCAGCGCTTGGCCGAGGACGTTGTTGATCTTGTGTGAGCCGGTGTGGTTGAGGTCCTCGCGCTTGACCAGGACCCGCACGCCGAGCAGGTCGCCGAGGCGGTGGCACTCGGTCACCGGGGACGGCCGCCCGGCGTAATGCCGCAGGTGGGCGTCCAGTTCGGCGCGGAAGTCCCGGTCGGCCCAGGCGTCGGTGAAGGCGGTCTCGAGCTCCAGGCAGGCGGGCATGACCGGCTCGGGGACGAACCGGCCGCCGAAGCGCCCGAAGAACCCCCTCGCCGAGGGCGGACCCATCGTGGTGTTGGTCATGACAGCGATACTCATCGAGCCGGGTCGGCGAAGTCAAGACATTTCTGTTCTAGAACTCTTGTGATACAAGTTCTAGAGCTGAGCAGAGGTCACGGAGCGTCTCGCGGCACGGAACCGCAAGGCCCTGACGTGGCGGTGGCCGGTTTCCGCCGCTGTACCGGGGGCGCCGAGAAGCCCAAGCGGACTGTTCACCCACCGGCCATCTGACGGTCCGGAACGCCGTGGTGATCGTTCGGCGAGTGCCAGAAAGGTGGTGATCCCGAACGGACTACCGAACCAGGGAAAGGCTTGGACATGTCCAGTCGCAAGGCCAGTCGGATGACGAGGACCGCAGGGGTGGTGACCGCGGTGGTGGGCGTCGTCGCGGCAACCGCCGTCGCGGTGCTCTCCGCCCCCACCGCCACCGCGGCCACCAGCACGTTCACCCCGGTCGCCGACACCTACGTCGACAACGGGAGCACCGGCACCAACTACGGCACCTCCGGCCAGCTCGGGGTGGACGGTTCCCCGGTCAAGCGGATCTTCCTGCGGTTCACCGTCAGCGGCCTGACCGCCCCGGTCACCGGCGCGACCCTGCGGGTGCACACCGACGACGTCAGCGGGTCCAACAGCCCCGCAGGCGGCACGGTCAAGGGGCTCAGCAGCACGTCGTGGTCGGAGACCGGCACCACCTGGTCGAACCAGCCCGCGATCGACGGCGCCACCCTGGCGACCCTGGGCTCGGTCAGCCGCAACGCCTGGTACGAGGTCAACGTCGGCTCGCTCGTCACCGGCAACGGCACCTACAGCATCGCGATCACCTCGACCAACAGCGACGGTGCCGACTACGACTCGCGCGAGTCGGGGTCGTCGACCGCTCCGCAGCTGGTGGTCAGCACGGACACCCCCACCACGACCACCCCGCCGACCACCACAACACAGCCCTCGGGTGACCCCGTGCTCGTGGGCGCCGGTGACATCGCCGACTCGGGTTCCGGTGACACCGCCACCGCCGCGCTCTTGGACAACATCGCGGGCACTGTGTTCACCACCGGCGACAACGTCTACACCAACGGCACCGCGTCGGAGTTCACCACCTACTACAACCCGACCTGGGGCAGGCACAAGGCGCGCACCAAGCCGTCCCCCGGCAACCACGACTACAACACCTCCGGCGCCACCGGCTACTACAACTACTTCGGCGCGCAGGCGGGCCCGTCGGGTCGCGGTTACTACTCCTACGACCTGGGCAACTGGCACGTCGTCTCGCTCAACAGCGAGATCAGCAAGTCGACGGGCTCGGCTCAGGAGCAGTGGCTGCGCGCTGACCTGGCCGCCAACACCAAGCCGTGCACCCTCGCCTACTGGCACAAGCCCCGGTTCACCTCCGGGTCCAACCACGCGCCGGACACCTCCGCGGGCCCGCTGGTGCAGGCCCTCTACGACTACAACGCCGAGGTCGTCGTCACCGGCCACAACCACCAGTACGAGCGGTTCGCGCCGATGAACCCCAGCGGCACGGCGGACTCGGCGCGCGGCATCCGGCACTTCGTCGCGGGCATGGGCGGTGCGGGCTTCTACGGCTTCGGCACCATCCAGCCCAACAGCGAGGCCCGCAACAGCAACACCCACGGCGTCCTCAAGTTCACCCTGCACGCCAACAGCTACGACTGGCAGTTCGTCCCCGAAGCGGGAAAGACCTACAACGACAGCGGCAACACCGCCTGTCATTAGGAACTGCTAGGCGCTAAGTCGTTGTGCTGCCGGGTCGGGGGCTTCCCTGGCCCGGCGGCACTCCCCCATGGAGGTCGCGGGTGTACCTGTCCACGGTTAGCCGACCAGAGGTGGCCGAGGAGTCGAGCCGGCGAAGGCGCCGGGTGAGCGGCAACGTCATCGCGCTGGGCTCGGTCAGCCTCATCACCGACATCTCCTCTGAGATGGTCACCGCCGTCTTACCGCTGTACCTCGTGGTGGGCCTAGGTTTGAGCCCACTCGCCTACGGCGCTCTAGACGGTCTCTACACGGGAGCCACCGCTCTGCTCAGACTCGTCGGTGGCTATGTCGCCGACCGCACTCGACGGCGTAAGGCCGTCGCGGGCGTTGGCTATGGTCTTGCGGCCATAGCCAAGCTGGGACTCATCGCCGCCGGGAACTCCGCTGCGGCGATTGGGGCGGCCATCACCGCGGACCGGGCGGGCAAGGGTTTGCGCACCGGACCCCGGGATGCGCTGATCACGCTGTCGACCCCTGAGGACCAACTGGGTCGCGCGTTCGGGGTGCACCGCTCGATGGACGCCATGGGCGCGTTCATCGGTCCGCTGGCAGCGGTCGGTGTACTCGCGTGGGCGGGGTCGCAAGAGTTCGATGCGGTGTTCTTCGTCAGCTTCCTGGTCGCCGCGTTCGGTGTTGTTGTCCTCGTGCTGTTCGTTCGGGATAGGCGAGAGGACATCGCGCCCAAGGCAGTGAACGTCCGAGCTGCTGTGGGGCTGTTGCGGCACAAGGGCGTCGGGAGTCTCTTGCTGGCGGCATCCTTGCTGGGACTCGTAGTGGTCGGCGACGGGTTCGTGTACCTGCTGCTTCAGAAGCGCGGGGACCTCTCTATGGGTTGGTTCCCCCTCTTGGCCGTAGGTACGAGCCTGGTCTACCTGCTGCTGGCGACCCCTCTAGGCGTGCTGGCCGACAAGGTCGGTCGCGCGAAGGTCATGCTTGGTGGCTATAGCGCGCTCGCGTTGGTCTACCTGGCACTGGTCAGCTCTATAGAGGGCCTACCGCTGATCATCCTTGTCCTGGTGCTCTATGGCGTCTTCTACGCCGCGACCGATGGCGTCCTGATGGCACTGGCGGGTCGAGTCCTGCCGAAGTCGCTGCGCGCTACCGGTATGGCCTTGGTGCAGACCGGGCAAGCGTTGGCGTACCTGGGTTCTTCAGTCTTGTTCGGCCTCTCGTGGCAGCTGTGGGGCCCCACCGCGGCCTGTGTCGCCGCCGCGGTCGCTGTCGTCGTCGCCATTGTCGTGACCGCGTTGATCTTCGCGCGGGTGAACCGGAGCGTGCAGTCATGATGAGTATCAAGAACCGAATCCTCATCGCCCTCGCCGCGGCGGCGGTGTTGGCGGGCGCGGCGGTGTTCTACGTGGTGCGATCGGCCCCGGCCGACACGCCATTGGCGAGCAACCCCGGTCCCCTGCGGGAGGTTGACCACAGCAACCTCCAGGTCCTCACCAACGGCGTCGTTTCCGTGGTCTCGGCGACCAACCCGAGCGCTCCGAGGTCGCTGAGCGACCGCCGCTGCGACCGCGCCTATGTCGCTGCGCGGACCAACGTGTGCCTTCTGCCTGTGGACGCCCTCGTAGGCACCAAGCTGGTAGTGCTGGACGACAAGCTCAACGAGCGTAAGACGCTGCCGCTGACCGGCTTCCCCAACCGGCTGAAGGTGTCCTCTAGTGGCCGGATGGTGTCGTGGACGGTCTTCATCGACGGTCACTCTTACGCGACCACCGGGTTCTCCACACAAACCGGCATCCTCGACACGAAGACCGGAGCTGAGGTGCACTCACTAGAGGAGTTCTCCGCGACTGTCGAAGGCAAGCCCTCCCAGGCCGTCGACTTCAACTACTGGGGTGTCACGTTCACCTCCGACGACAACCGCTTCTACGCGACCCTCGGCACCGGCGGTAAGCGCTACCTGATCGAGGGTGACCTGGCTGCACGCACTGTGCGGACGTTGACCACCAATGTCGAGTGCCCGTCGCTCTCGCCAGACGGCAAGCGCATCGCCTACAAGTCGGCCATCGACGCGGACCCGAAGAAGGGGTGGCGTCTGTCGGTGATGGACCTGTCGACGCTGCGCAGCACTCCCCTGGCCGAGGCGCACAGCGTGGACGACCAGGCCGTCTGGTTCGACAACGACACGGTCGGGTACGGACTGCAGCGCGACGACGGCGTGAACGACGTATGGTCGGTCCCGGCCGACGGCACCGGCAGGCCCACCCTGGTCGCCGAGGGCGCGAACTCGCCATCCCCGTTGAGCTGACTCGTTCACCAGATCGGGGTGTCGCTTAATGAATCACCCCATCTGTGTGTGATGGCGCAACGAACAGCCGCTACAAGCAATGCCCAGCGGATGAAATCGACGTGGCCTGGTCTTAGCCTGGGTTCATGACCTCCACCGTCTCTCCCGCCACCGGCTCGCGCACCCCGGCTGACTTCATCGACCTCGACAACCGGTGGAGCACGCACAACTACCACCCGCTCCCGGTGGTGATCGCCGAGGCCGAGGGCGCGTGGGTGACCGATGTGGAGGGCAAGCGGTACCTGGACTTCCTCGCCGGGTACTCCGCGCTCAACTTCGGCCACCGCCACCCCGCCCTCGTCGCGGCCGCCGTCGACCAGCTCGGCAAGGTCACCCTGACCAGCCGGGCGTTCCACCACGACCAGCTCGGGCTGTTCTGCCGCGAGCTGGCCGAGCTGACCGGCACCGACCTGGTGCTGCCGATGAACTCCGGCGCCGAGGCGGTCGAGTCCGCGCTCAAGGTCGCCCGCAAGTGGGCCTACCAGGTCAAGGGCGTGCCGCAGGACACCGCGGAGATCATCGTCGCCGGGTCGAACTTCCACGGCCGCACCACCACGATCGTGTCGTTCTCCACCGACGCCGTCGCCCGCGCCGACTTCGGCCCCTTCACCCCCGGCTTCACCTCGGTCAAGTACGGCGACGTCGAGGCACTCGCCGCGGCCATCACCGACCGCACCGCCGCGATCCTCGTCGAGCCGGTGCAGGGCGAGGCCGGGGTCGTCGTCCCGCCTGCCGGGTACCTGCGCGAGCTGCGGCGGCTGTGCGACGAGCGCAACGTGCTGCTGATCGCCGACGAGATCCAGTCCGGCTTGGCCCGCACCGGCACCCTGTTCGCCCTGGACCACGAGGGCGTCCGCGCCGACCTCTACACCCTCGGCAAGGCACTGGGCGGCGGCATCCTGCCCGTGTCGGCCGTGGTCGGCCGCGGCGACGTTCTCGGCGTGCTCAAGCCGGGCGAGCACGGCTCCACCTTCGGCGGCAACCCGCTGGCCTGCGCGGTCGGCCGCGCGGTCATCCGGCTGCTGGCCACGGGCGAGTTCCAGGAGCGGTCCCGGGTGCTCGGCGACCACCTGCACAGCGCCCTCAACGAGCTGGTCGGCCGCGGGGTGGCCGAGGTGCGCGGCCGCGGGCTGTGGGCGGGCGTGGAGATCGCGCCAGGCGGCCCCACCGGCCGCGACGCCTCCCAGGCCATGATGGCGCGCGGCGTGCTGTGCAAGGAAACCCACGACAGCACCCTGCGGGTCGCGCCGCCGTTGGTGATCACCACCGCCGAGATCGACCGGGGTGTCGAGGTCATCGCCGAGGTGATCGCGCACTGAGCTCCGCATGGCGGCCGGGCACGAGGGCTCCGGCCGCCACGCGGTCACCGCGATTCTGTGTAAACCAGTGCTTCCAGTGGGCCGACCGCCACGGCATAGTGGTCCGGATGGAGCTGGAGGTGCGACACCTGCGCTACCTCGACGCCGTGGGCTGCGCGGGCAGCGTGACGCAAGCCGCCGTGGCGCTCGGGCTCTCGCAGCCGTCCCTGACCGCGCAGCTGCGCCGGATCGAGCAGGTGCTCGGCGGTCCCGTGTTCGACCGCGGCAGGCACGGGGCGCGGCCGACGACGCTGGGCCGGGTGCTGCTGCCGCACGCGCGCGAGGTGCTGGTCGCGCTCGATGAGCTGGGCCGGGCGCTGCGCGAGGTCGGCGCCGAGACCAGCACCCCGATGCTGCGGGTGGGCGCCCGCTCGACGGTCCTGGCGTCGCGGTTCTGCGAGGTCGTCGGCGAGGTGTTCGGCGACAGGGTGATCGACCTGACCGTGCTCGACCGGCAGGTGCCCTGCCTCAACGCGCTCGCCAACGGCCTGGTCGACCTGGTGCTGCACGTCGACTTCCCCGGCAGGGAGACGGTGCCGCCGCCGGGCACCCGGTTGACCGTGGTCGGCATGGAGCCGATCTTCGTGCTGCTGCCGGAGACGCACCCGGCCGCCGCGCGGGCCGAGGTGGACCTGCGGGACCTGGCCGACCTGACCTGGCTGCTGTGGGCGAGCGGCGACGACGAGATGAACCGGCACCTGGTCGCCGAGTGCGACCGGGCGGGGGCGGGCAAGGTCACCATCCGCGAGTTCGACCAGCTCGTCGCCGCCCAGCTCATCCGCCGCGGCGACCCCGTCGTCTTCCCCGTCCAAGCCTTCACCAGCGGCGTCTCCCTCCCCGGCGTGGTCCGCCCCCTGCGCGCCTCCCCCCTCCGAGTCCGCCACGTCCTCCTCCACCCCGCCGACGCCCTCCCCCAAGACCACGTCGACCAGGTCCGCGACAAGCTCATCGACACCTACCGGGCCATGATCCCCGCCCACGGCCGAGTCCCCGGCTGGTGGACCGCCAACCCCGGCTGGCTCGGCTCCTAGTCAGCGCTGCTCCGGGGTGGTGGTCCACTCGGGGTGTTCGGCCAGCCAGTCCCGGTACAGCGGGGTCTGTTCGACGATCCGGTGTTGGGCTTGGGTCAGGTGGGTCCACAGGAGATCGATGGCCTCGGGGGACAGGGGGCCGTCGGCGTGCCAGAGGAGGCTGGTGGTGCAGCGCAGGGGTGTGCCCGCGAGGTGGATGTTGGCCAGGCCCGCGCGGGGGCGTGAGCCTGCGAGGGCGACCAGCACCGCCTCGCCGAGTTCGGCAAGTTGCAGGGCGGTCGTGTAGTTGAGGCCGACGCGGATGTCCACTGAGGTCTGACCGAGGGCCCCGACCAGCAGTTCGTGCAGGCCGTCGTCGTCGGATTCGGCTATGCACCAGGTTTCGCCTGCCAGGGCGGTGATCGGGACCTCGGGCAGGCCCGCCAGCGGGTGGCCTTCGCCGACGGCGACGAACAGGGGTTCCACGGCGACGACCCGGCGTTGGACGCGGGCGGGCAGGTCGGCTCGGCTGTGCGGGTGTTCGACGACGAGGGCCGCTTCGACCCGGTGGTCGGCCAGCAACTCCAACTGCGGGGCGATGTCGGCGAGGGTGCGGATCGACAGGGGGGCGCCGAGTTCGTCCGCGGGCAGGACCGAGAGGCTGGCGACCAGCATCCCCGGGGAGCAGGCGACCCGGATCTCGGCGGGCAGGCGGGTGGGGTGGCGCTCGGCGGCCGCGGAGAAGCGTTCCATCGCGTTGAGCACCGCACCGGCGTGCGCCAGGACGACCTCGCCGAGCCGGGTGGGCAGCGCGCCCGCCGGACCGCGTTGGAACAGCGGGCCGCCTGCGATCCGTTCGGCGCGGCGCAAAGACTCGCTCACCGACGGCTGGGTGACCCCGAGCCGCGCGGCAGCCGCGGTCAGCGAGCCGGCCTCAGCGATGGCCAAGACAGCACGCAGGTGGCGCAGCTCCATGTCCATAGACGAACCCTATGCAACGTTGGGATTGTTTCGGAAGTTCACGCGCCGCACATAGTTGATCCCACGCCCGGTCACCCCGGCTCCGGGCGGGAGAAGATTTCACCCTGCGTCAAAAGGAAACCTCCTCATGAAAATCCGCACCTTGCTGCGGGCTGCCCTCATCCCGGCGGTGCTCACCGCCGCGGCCGTGGCCATGCCCAGCGCGCTGGCGGCACCGCCGCCCGCCGAACAGCCCACCATGTCACCGGCGATCGTCGGCGGCAGCCAGGCCACCGAGACCTACTCGTTCATGGGCTCCATGCAGGTCAACGGCCGCCACGGCTGTGGCGCCTCGCTGGTCGCGTCGCAGTGGATGGTCACCGCGGCGCACTGCGTCACCGGGCAGGGCGGCCAGGTCATGCCCGCCTCGCAGTTCCAGATCCGGATCGGGTCGACCAACACCGGCAGCGGCGGCACGCTCGCCTCGGTGTCCCAGGTCGTCCGGCACCCGTCCTACAGCGGCCAGGTCGGCCCGGGTGACATCGCGCTGTTCAAGCTGAGCAGCGCCGTGTCCCAGGCGCCGATCACCATCAACGACTCGTCGCCCGCCGCGCAGACCTCGACGCGGCTCATCGGCTTCGGGCAGACCTGCCCGCAGCAGGGCTGCGGTGGCGCGTCGCCGACGCTCAAGCAGCTCGACACCCGGATCAACCCGGACAACATGTGCTCGCAGAGCTTCAACGCCAGCACCGAGCTCTGCGTGTACGGCACCAGCAGCGCGACCGCGTGCTACGGCGACTCCGGTGGTCCCGCGGTGGTCAAGTCGGGCACCACGTGGCGGCTCGTCGGCGCGACCAGCCGCGCGGGCGGCAGCGGCAGCACCTGCGGTGGCGGTAGCGCCACCATCTACACCGACGTGACCGCGTACCGCTCCTGGATCAACCAGTACGTCGGTGGCACGGGCCCCGGCCCGGGTCCGGACCCGGAGCCGCCGGGCTGCTCCGCCGCGGCGTGGAACCCGTACACCCAGTACCCGCCGGGCTCGACCGTGACCTACCAGGGCTACGAGTGGCGCAACAGCTACTGGAGCTACCGGGAGGTCCCCGGGGGCAGCTACAACTGGCAGCGCACCGCTACCTGCACCCGCCGCTAAGAGCGGCCTAGAGGTTGGCCGGGGGACACAGGCACCTGTCCCCCGGCCACACCCGGGTCGGCCCGGGTGCCCTCAACCCGCTCGGCTCACCCGAGTTCAGCGGATTACCCGGGAGCACTGGCCCGGAACAACTGGCAGCGCGTCGGCCCGCGCTGTTCAGGGGATAGGGAGCCGGGTGGGGCGGGTGCAGGAACGCCCCACCCGGTTATCGCCGTTCGCGCACGACCCGCTTCTCGTCCCACACCGGCCGGTCCACTTCGGACACCTGACCGTCGGAGCGGAAGACCAGGAACCGGTTGAAGGAGCGGGCGAACCAGCGGTCGTGGGTGACCGCGACGACCGTGCCCTCGTAGGCGGCCAGCGCGTCCTGCAGCGCTTGCGCGGAGTGCAGGTCGAGGTTGTCGGTCGGCTCGTCGAGCAGGAGCAGCGTCGCCCCGGACAGCTCGAGCAGCAGGATCTGCAGCCGGGCCTGCTGCCCGCCGGAGAGCGTCTCGAACCGCTGGTCACCAGCGGCCGCCAAGCCGTAGCGGCTCAGCGCGGACGCGGCGGCGCCGCGGTCGAGACCGGCCCGGGTGTCGTCGCCGTGCCAGAGGATGTCGGCGAGGGTGCGACCGACCCACTCGGGGTGCTGGTGGGTCTGGGCGAACAGCCCCGGCGAGACGCGAGCGCCGAGCCTGCAGACACCGGTGTGCCGCACTGAGTCCAGATCGGACAGCAGGCGCAGGAAGTGGCTCTTGCCGGAACCGTTGGAGCCCAGGACCGCGAGCCGGTCGCCGAAGAAGACCTCCGCGTCGAACGGCTGCATCAGGCCGGTCAACCCCAACTGCTCACAGGTGATGACCCGGACGCCGGTACGACCACCGGTCAGCCGCGGGGTCACCTTCTGCGGGCGCGGCGGCACCGGCGGCGGCCCGGCCTCCTCGAACTTGCGCAACCTGGTCTGCGCGGCCCGGTACCGGCTGGCCATGCCGTCGCTCATGGTCGCCGCGCGCTGCAGCGACCGGACGAGTTCCTTGAGCTTCTCGTGCTCCTCGTCCCACCGCCGCTGCTGCTCGGCTATCCGGTCCCACCGCGCCTCCCTGGCCTCGTCCCAGGTCTCGAACCGGCCCGCGTGCGTCCACGCCGTCCCCGCCTCGACCGTGACCACGTGCGTGGCGACCGCGTTGAGCAGCTCGCGGTCGTGGCTGATGAGCAGCACGGCCTTGTCGGACTCGGCCAGCCGCTCCTCCAGCCAGCGCTTGCCGGGCACGTCGAGGTAGTTGTCGGGCTCGTCGAGCAGGAGGACCTGCTCGCGGCCGCGCAAGAGCGCTTCGAGCACGAGCCGCTTCTGTTCGCCACCGGAGAGGGTGCGCACCTCGCGGAACCTGGCCGTGTCGTAGGGCATCCCCAGCGCGGCGGTGGTGACGGTGTCCCAGAGGACCTCGGCGGTGTAGCCGCCCGCCTCGTCGTAGTCGGCCAGCGCGGCGGCGTAGCGCAATTGCGTTGGCTCGTCGTCGGTCTCCATGAGCGCCAACTCGACGGCGTCCAACTCCTGCGCCGCCGCGCGCAGGGGGACCGGGGCGACGGCCAGGAGGAGGTCCCGCACGGATCGGTCATCGCGGACGGACCCCACGAACTGCGGCATGACGGCCAAACCGCCACGCACGGAGACGGACCCGTCCGGCGCGGCGAGCTCACCGGCGATGATCCGCAGCAGCGTCGTCTTGCCGGCGCCGTTCTCCCCGACCACCGCGACGACCTGGTTGGTGTTGACCTTGAGACCGGCGTCGCGGAAGAGCACCCGCCCGTCCGGCAGGGTGTACGACAGTCCTATCGCCTCAAG
The DNA here is from genome assembly GCF_016907695.1 of Actinokineospora baliensis. Lineage (NCBI taxonomy): Bacteria > Bacillati > Actinomycetota > Actinomycetes > Pseudonocardiales > Pseudonocardiaceae > Actinokineospora > Actinokineospora baliensis. The sequence continues at coordinate 7,304,957 of NZ_JAFBCK010000001.1, forward strand.
GTGGCCCACGCCGTGCATGGTCGCTCACCACGGGCGGTGTCGGCGAGTGACTTTCCGTTGGGCGACGCGCGCGTTGTGCCCGACCGGGCCGCGATGGGCATAGTGGGGCGAGAGGCTCGGGTGGGCGGGAGGGTGTGTGGGTAAGAGGGTGGCCAGCCTGGAGGCGCACCGGTTGATGCCCAGGTTCATGGTGCTGCCCGCGGTCGGGGTGGCGTCGGCCTGCTATGGCGCGGTTGGCCTGGTCGGGCGCGAGGTGTCCGGGCCGACCCCGGAGATCGATTCGCTGGGGTTCGAGGCCGCCGACCGGCTCTTCACCGCCGTGCCGGGGATCGCGGTGCCGCTGTCGTACGCGACGCACCCGGTCGCGGTGGTCGGTGTGATCATGCTCATGGCGGTTGTGGCCCATCGGGTGAGCCGACCGCGGGTCGCGTTACTCGCCGTGTTCGGCCCGCTCGCGGCGGTGGCGGTCAACAGCTGGGTGCTCAAACCGGTTGTCGGCCGCGAACTCGACGACTACCTGGCCTACCCCAGCGGCCACACCACCGCCCTGGTGTCGATCTTGACGGTGTTCACGCTGGTCACGGCGTCGAACGCGGCACCGGGTCGGCGGCTGCGGGCGACGGCGGGCACGGCGGCGCTGTGCCTGGTGTTGATCGCCGCCGCGGTGAGCGCGATTGTTGGCCTGCGGTACCACTACCTGACTGACACGGTCGGTGGTTTCTGCTGGGCGGTCGCGGCGGTGATCACCGTCGCCGCCGTGCTCGACCTGGTGCCCGGCGGGCACCCGGCGCTTCGCCACCGGCGCGCGGGGGCGTACCGTGCGTAACCTGGCAGTGTTTCCCGGTGGTGCGGTGCCTTCGGGCCAACGGAAAGGATGGCGGTGACCGACACACCCATCTACGACCAGATAAGCCAGGAGCTGCGCGCCCAATCCGAGGAGTCCCAAACCCAAGGCGGCAAGCGCGGCCAGCCGGAGTCCGGCACCGGCGTCTCGGTCTGGGCGCTGATCGACGAACACCGCACAACCGACAAACCCGGCCGAAGGCGCGCCTAGCCCCGGTTCTAGAGCGAGGCGTCGCGCGAGAGGGCCACGAGCCTGCTGACCGCGCGCAGGTACTTCTTGCGGTAACCACCGCGCAGCATCTCCGGCGTGAACAGTGCCGACAACGGTTCCCCGGAGACCACCACCGGGATCGCGCGGTCGTAGAGCCGGTCCGCGAAGGCCACCACGCGCAGCGCGACGTCCTGACCGGACAACGCCCGCACCCCCTTCAGGTGCACCGCGCTGACCCCGTCCACGAGCGCGCCGTAGCGCGACGGGTGCAGGCGGGCCAGGTGCGCGCACAACGCGTCGAAATCGTCCACAGTGGACCCTGGACGCGCCTCGGCGGCCGCGGTCAGCTCGGCGTCGGACACCGGGGGCGGCGCGTCGGGCAGGCCGCGGTGGCGGTAGTCGGGGCCGTCGACGCGGACCACGGTGAACCGGGCGGCCAGGGCCTGGATCTCGCGCAGGAAGTCGTCGGCGGCGAAGCGGCCCTCGCCGAGCTTGTCCGGCAGCGTGTTGGAGGTGGCGGCGACGGACACGCCCGCCTCGGTCAGCTCGGCCAGCAGCCGGGTGACGAGCATGGTGTCCCCGGGGTCGTCGAGCTCGAACTCGTCGATGGCCAGCAACCGGTGCGCGCTGAGCCTGGCGACGGCCTCGCGGAACCCGAGCGCGCCGACGAGGTTGGTCAGCTCGACGAACGTGCCGTACGCCTTGGGTCCTGGCACCGCGTGCCAGACCGACGCCAGCAGGTGGGTCTTGCCGACCCCGAACCCGCCGTCGAGGTAGAGCCCCGGCTTGCCGCTCGCCTTGCCGCCCGCCTTGGAGCTGCCGAACACCCGCCGCAGCAACGACGGCTTCTCTGCCCCGACGACCCCACCCGCGAACGCCGCGCACGCCGCCACGGCCGCCGCCTGCGACGGTTCGTCCGGGTTGGGCAGGTAGGTGTCGAACCGGACCCCGCCGAACCGCGGCGGCGGCACCAGCTCGGCGACCAGTTCCTCGGCGCCGACCACGGGCTCCCGGTCGACCAGGTGAGCGGACATGCGGGCGAGCGTAACGGCGTGCTCTGATGGTGGCGTGCACAGGCTGTATCCCCCACCCCCGTTTTCCTCACCCGATGTGGTGGACGACACCGAGCTGGAACGGCTCTACGACTACCCGCCCGCGCTGACCCGCGCCTGGGTGCAGACCAACTTCGTCACCAGCACTGACGGCGCCGTCTCCGTCGACGGCCGCTCAGCGGGCCTGTCCAGCCCCGGCGACAAGCGCATCCTGGCCCTGGGCCGCGACCTCGCCGACGTGATCCTGGTCGGCTGGGGCACCGCCCAAGCCGAGCACTACCGCGGCGTGAAGTCCACGGAAGTCCGCGCCGCCCGCCGCGAGCGGCTGGGCCTGAGCCCACTGCCACCCATCGCCGTGGTGACCGCCAGGGGGTCGGTCGAACCGGACTCCCACCTGGTGCGCGACACGGTGGTCCCACCCCTGGTGATCACCACGGAACTGGCGCCGGAGTCGCGGCGGTCGGAATTGGCGGACGCCGGGGCTGACGTGATCGTGGCCGGGGAGACCGAGGTGGACCTGGGCGTGGCACTGGCGGAGCTGTCGGCCAGGGGCCTGCGCCGGGTGAACTGCGAGGGCGGGCCGACCCTGCTGGGCTCACTCATCGCGGCGGACCTCGTCGACCAGATGTGCTTGACGGTGTCGCCGGTACTGGCGGGCGGCACTTCGGGCCGAGCAGCGATCGGGCCGACGGGGGTACCGGTGGCGCTGTCGCTGGCCTCGGTGCTCACGGACGAGGGATTCCTGATGCTGCGCTACCGGCGGCAGAAGGACTGAACACCTCCGCGATCCGCTCGATCTCCGCGCGCCTGGCCTCCCGCTTGGCGACATCGGAGGCGCTGGGTGGAGCGGTTTCGGCTCCCACCGCGCCGTCGAGGTGTTCTCGGAGGATGTCGGCGTGGCCTGCGTGTCTGCTGGTTTCGGTGAGCAGGTGGATGAGGACCTTGAACAGGGTCACGTCGGGGCTGGGCCACCACGGCACGTGGCCGGGGGCGTCGAGGGCGAGGGCGGTGATCGTCGCGTCCGCGTGGGCCCAGACCCGCCGGTACAGGTCGGTGATCTCGGCGCGGGTCTCGTGCTCGGTGGCCCACATGTCGGCGCCCGGCGAGGGCAGGGGTTCGGGGAACGGGCGCGCGAACACCTCGCCGAGGTAGCGGGCCTCCCAGGTCGCGAGGTGCTTGACCAGGCCGAGCAGGTTCGTCCCGGTGCCGGTCATCGGGCGGCGCAGGTCGTGGTCGCCGAGGCCGTCGAGCTTGGCGAGCACCGCGGCTCGGACCTCGCGCAATTCGTCGTGCAGGTGGGTCTTGGTGCTGGTCACCCGGCCGAGCCTGCCCCAACCGGCGGCGCGACGGGCTCTGACGGGGCAAGATGGCGGGCGTGGCGCTACCGCTGACCCCGCCGGTCCAACCGATGCTGGCCAAGCCCGCGAAGTCCATCCCGGACGGAGCAGGGCTGGTGTTCGAGCCCAAGTGGGACGGTTTCCGCTGCCTGGTGTTCCGCGACGGGCCGGAGATCACGCTGCAGTCGCGGTCGGGCAAGCCGCTCAACCGGTACTTCCCGGAGGCGGAGGTGGCGTTGCGCGCCGCCCTGCCGGACCGGGTGGTGATCGACGGTGAGCTGGTCGTCGACCTCGACGGCAGGCTCGACTTCGACGCCCTCGCCGAGCGCATCCACCCGGCGGCCAGCCGGGTCACCATGCTCGCCGAGAAGACCCCGTCCCGGTTCATCGCCTTCGACCTGCTCGCCCTCGACGACGACCTGTTCCTCGAGTCGTCCGGCTACGACCGCAGGCGGCTGCTGGAGAACGCGGTCACCCCGACCGACCGGGTGCACCTGACCCCGGCGACCATGGACGCCGCGCTGGCCAGGCAGTGGTTCACCATCTTCGAGGGCGCCGGGCTCGACGGCGTGATGGGCAAACCGGCGGGCGGGCCGTACACGCCGAACAAGCGGACCATGCTCAAGTTCAAGCACTCCCGCACCGCCGACTGCGTGGTGTCCGGCCTGCGCTGGCACAAGGGCAGCACCCCCGGCGAGGCGGTCGGCTCCCTCATGCTCGGCCTCTACGACCGCTCCGGCGGCCTCAACCACGTCGGGGTCGTCGGCTCCTTCACCGTCGCCAACCGCCGCGCCCTCGCCGCCGAACTGGCCGACCTGATGGTCGGCGGCGGCTCCAACCACCCCTGGGTCAGCGGCGCGCAGACCGACCAGGCCCGGGTCCCCGGCGCGATCAGCCGCTGGCGCACCACCGAACAACCCTGGGTCCCGCTACGCCTCGAACGAGTCGTCGAAGTCGCCTACGAACACACCGAAGGCGGCTACCCGAGCCGGTTCCGCCACACGGCCCAGTTCATCCGCTGGCGCCCGGACCGCACCCCGGACTCGTGCACGTACGAACAGCTGGAAGAACCCGCCAACTACGACCTGTCCTCGGTCCTGCGCGGCGAGGTCAAGGCCCGCAGCTAACCCGCGATCACGGCGGGCAGACGGTGCCATCGCGCGGGACCGTGCCGTCCAGGAGGAGGGCTTGGGCGGCTTCAGCGGCGCGGGGAACTACCCGGCGCACCGTGCCCGATACGCCGCCGGAGATCGGGCTGCCGCCGCCAACCGCCGGTCAGCGGCGTGGAAACCGCCCCGATCACGGTGGGCAGACGGTGCCATCCCGCAGGACGGTGCCGTCAAAAGAAGGGGCTCCAGGGCCCAGGACCGCGCAGCCCCAAGGCATCATGTCCGCTGCCCAGCCAGGAGATCAGCAAGGCCGTCGCCAACTGCACATAGGTGCCGTCAAGCGAGCCGTGGCAGCCAGATCACGGCGGGCAGACGGTGCCGTCGCGCGGGACCGTGCCGTCAAGGAGGAAGGCTTGGGCGGCTTCCGTCGCGCAGGGTGAGTAGCCCAGTGCGCCGTGTCCCGTGCCCTGCCAGGAGATCAGCACTGCTGTCGCCAGCTGCTGTGCCGCTCGTTCGGTGCCGCTGAGCGGAGTAAGTGGGTCGACTGCGGTGGCCAGGACCACCAGCGGTGGGGCTGTGCGGGCGGTGGCCGTGGGCACCGGGTGGGAGGGGACGGGCCAGGGGCTGCAGACGGCTAGCCATTCGGCGGTGAGGGCGCCGAAGAGGGGGTAGCGGGTGTTCCAGTCCTTTGAGGCCGCGGTCAGCGCCTCTGTGGACAGTCGCGACTTGGTGTCGTTGCAGCGGGTCACCAGGGTGGCGTCGAAGGTCGCGGGCACGTCCTCTGACTCCAGCACCAGCGGTGTGACCGCCGCGGCCAGCCGGGTCGGGTCGCCGCTGCGGGCGTTGGCCAGGGCTACGGCCAGGGACGGCCAGTTGGCGCGGTCGGCGAGGCCGTGTTGGACGGCGCGCAGGACGAGGCCGGGGGTCAGGTCGATGTCGTCGGTGACGAGGGGGGAGCTGGCGGCTCGGTCCAGGATCTCGGTGAGGGCCTGCCGGGCGTTGGCGCCCAGTTCGCACGCCCGCTTCGCGCAGTCGTCGGCGAACGCCGCGAAGGTCGCGTCCGCCCCGGCGGCCACGCCCTCCAGCGCGACCACGGCGTCCTCGTTCGGGTCCGGTGCGCCGTCGAGCACCATCCGGCCGACACGGTCGGGGTAGCGCTCGGCGTAGACCGACAGCACCCGCGACCCCTCGCCGTGGCCGATCGCGTGCAGCTTGTCCATGCCCAGGCTGATCCGCAGCGATTCGACGTCGCCCGCGGTGCGCCAGGTGTCGATGGCGGGCAGTCGCGTCTCGAGCGCGATCGAGCACTGCTGGCCCGCTGTGCGCGCCTGGTCGACCAGGCCTTCGAGGTCCAGGGCCCGCGGGTCGGCGTCGAGCAGGCCGAAGCGGACCTCCTCGGGCACGCAGCGCACCGGGTCGGAACTGCCCGTCCCCCGGCGGTCGAGGCCGACCAGGGAGAACTTGGCCAGCAGGTCCGGTGGCAGCTTGGCGGCCAGCGCGGCGGCGTAGTGGGTGCCGGGGAGGCCGTCGACCTCGTTGACCACCACGAGCGGGATCGGTCCGGTGCCCGCGCGCAGCGCCTGCAGCCGGATCCCGCCCCGGCCGGGCGCGTACGGGGAGTCCAGTGTCCCGGTGACCTTCCCGCAGGTCAGATCGATGCCTGGGGTGGTCGTGATGCCCTGGAGGACCTCGGGTGAGCACGGCCCCCAGATGCTGCGCCCCGGGTTCGGCTGGTTCAGCGGCGGCAGCGGCGCGGGGCCTGGCTCGGAGCTCGCGGTGGTGACCGGTTGGCCACCGCCGTCGTTGACGACGATCCCCGGTCGCACCGACGGACCCGCCGTGCAGGCGGCGAGCAGGACGAGCGGCAGCAGGACGACACCGCGACCAACCCTCACGCCCGCGCCATCCCTCTCCCTCGCCGATCCGACTCCCCCACCTTCGCACGCCGTGGGTGAGAACCCGGTGAACGCCCCGCCACCAGGGCAATCGGGCCGCGGGTAGCTTTGCGCGCATGGGGGCGACGACGCGGTGGGACCTGGCGGGCAGAACACCGGCGGTACCGCCGACGGTGCGCGTGCTGGTGGCCATCGTCAGCGTCCAGGTCGGGGCGGCGCTGGCCAAGCAGCTGTTCGCGGTGGCGGGCACGGCGGGCGCGGTGACGCTGCGGTTGGTGTTGGCCGCGACGGTGCTGGTGCTGCTGTGGCGGCCGTCGATCAGGGCCAACCGGGGCGCGATCCCGGTGATCCTGGCCTACGGCGTGGTGCTGGGTGTCATGAACCTGTGCTTCTACGCCGCGATCGAGCGGATCCCCCTGGGCATCGCGGTGACCGTGGAGTTCCTGGGCCCGCTGGCGGTCGCGCTCGGCGGGTCGCGGCGGTTGCTGGACGCGCTGTGGGCGCTGCTGGCGGGGGCGGGCGTGGTCCTGCTGGCCAACACCGGCGGGGACGTGTCGGTGGTGGGGCTGCTGCTCGCCCTCGCCGCGGGCGTCTGCTGGGCCGGGTACATCCTGCTCAGCGCCGCGTTGGGCAGCCGGACCGAGGACGGGTCGGGGCTGGCGCTGGCGGCGGTGGTGTCGGGGCTGCTGGTGGCGCCGTTCGGGATCGCGGACGCGGGGGCGGCGTTGCTGCAGCCGTGGGTGCTGGCGGCGGGCCTCGGGGTGGCGCTGATGTCGTCGGTGATCCCCTACTCGCTGGAGCTCACCGCGCTGCGCACCATGCCGCCCCGGGTGTTCGGCGTGTTGATGAGCCTCGAACCGGCGGTCGCCGCGCTCGCCGGGCTGGTGGTGCTCGGCGAGGCGCTGCGGCTGCCGCAGTGGATCGCGGTCGGGTGCGTGGTCGTCGCGTCGGCCGGGGCGACCAGGTACCGCCGCGAGTGAACCGACCACAGTGGACGGTCAGCCCAGGTCGCGCAGCGCGCGTTGGGCGGCCTCCAACTCGGCCTTGAGCTGCTCGACCCGGCGCGTCTGGCGCTCGCGGGCGGTGGTGATGGCGACGCCGATCGCCTCGCCGACCTCGGCGGGCAGCAAGCGCCCGACCTTGGCCACGTCGCCTGCGGGGACCGGGACCCAGCGGACCGTGCGCTTCTTGCCGACCAGCACGTCCACGCTCCACTCCCCCTCCGGCGTGGAGTGCAGGGTGACCGTGATCTCCACCGGCTGCTGGGGCTGCCTGCGCTGCCGGGGCTTCGGCTCGGCATCGCCGCCGGGTTCGATGCCCTCGACGACCGGTGCGGGCGCCTGCACGGGCACGGCGGCGGGGGCCGCCACCGCCTTGGGGCGGGCAGGCGGTTTGACGGTGGTCAACTCGGCCGGGGAGAAGCTCAGCACGTCCCGCGAACCGTGCGGCCGCACCTGGATGAAGTCGCCCTCCGCGGGCTCGTCGAAGGCGATGACCTTGGCCTGCTGGCCGGTCTCGACGCCCACCGCGGCCGAGGTGAACCACACCGGGGTGGGTTTGCCCTCGGCCAGCGCCGCGCGCAGCCGCTCGATGTCCGCTTCGTCGAGGGCCTTGACCTCGGCCCGTGTCCCCGCCATGCGCTTCCCCTCCGTCGCACCAACCGGGTGCCGAGTGTGCCGGGTGGCACCGACAGTCACTCGTTCGGGCGGCCCGAGGTGCCACCGCGGGCGGCGGGACCTAGCTTCTCGGTGATGAGCGTCCGGTACCTGTGGTGGCGAAGCTGCTACGACGGTGTGCTGCACGCCTTCCCGATGGCGGCGGGCGCCCGGCTGACCCACCAGCACTACCGCGCCTCGTGCACCCACGCCGCGCCGCCGGACCTCGCAGGCGACACCGGGGGTGCCGCGCAGGGGCCGCGCTGCGAGCTGTGCCTGCTCATCATCGGCGGCGCGGCGAGCGCGCGGCAGGCCGTCGGTCAGTCCATTTAGGACTCGCGGAGCCGGTACTCGCAGCCGTACTCCAGCGCGTACTGCAGGTCGTAGTGGTGCACGATCTTGGGGCCACCGTGCAGGTGCACGTGGGTGACCGTGGAGCGCGGGTCGACCGGGACGCTGGCGAGGGTGTCCACCCGCCCGTCGAGGGGTCCGCCGACGTAGCGGACGAGATAGGTCTCCGCCATGGTGCGCCCCTTCCGCTCCGCGCCTCTGCGGGCAGTGTAAGTGCTCGGACCGACGTTTCCGCCGGTCCGATTCCGGCGATCGCGGTGCGGTCAACCGGATGGAGCAACCTCGGTGCGGCACCGCGGATTCCCGCGTACTGTGGTTGCCCCGCCTGCGGGGCGGAAGCCGAGTGGACGGCCACAGTGGACCGGGCAGGACCGCTCAGTCGCGCGCCTTGGACGGCTGCACCCGCTTGGGTTCGCCCGCCATCTTCGGGTACTCCGGCGGGTAGGGCAGGTCACCGAGGCCGTGGTCGCGCTCGTCGCGCTCGACCATCTCCAGCAGCGGCTCCAGCGAGTACGCCCGCTCGGCCACACCCGCGTGCAGGTCGCCGACCTCGGCGAAGCGGGCGGGCATGGTGAGCACGCTGAAGTCCTCCGGGTGCACCGAGCCCAGCTCGTCCCAGGTCACCGGCGCGGACACCAGCGCGCGGGCGGTGGGGCGGATCGAGTAGGCCGAGGCGATGGTCCGGTCGCGGGCCATCTGGTTGTAGTCGACGAAGATCCGGCTGCCGCGCTCCTCCTTCCACCAGCTGACCGTCACCTGCTCCGGCATCCGCCGCTCCATCGCCCTGGCCAGCGCGATCAGCGCCCGCCGGGCCTCCACGAAGGTCCACCGGGGCTCGACCGGGATGTAGAGGTGCACGCCGCGACCGCCGGAGGTCTTCGGGAAGGCGTCCAAGCCGAGCGACTGGAGCAGGTCCCTGGTCTCGAACGCGACGGCGACCGCGTCGTCGAAGTCGGTGCCCGGCTGCGGGTCGAGGTCGACGCGCAACTGGTCGGGGTGGTCGACGTCGCCGCGCGAGACCGGCCACGGGTGGAAGGTCAGCGTGCCGAGGTTGGCCGCCCAGGCCACCACGGCGAGCTCGGTCGGGCACACCTCGTCGGCGGGCCTGCCGCTGGGGAAGGTGATCCGCGCGGTCTCGACGTAGTCGGGCGCCCCCTTGGGGACGCGCTTCTGGTAGAACGCGTCGCCGGTGTGGTCGCCGCGGGTGGAGAGCTTGGCGCCCTCGAACACCCCGCCCGGCCAGCGCTCCAGCGTGGTCGGGCGATCACGCAGCGCACCGAGGATGCCGGGGCCCACGGCCAGGAAGTACTCCACCACCTGCCGCTTGGCGATCCCCAACTCGGCGAAGTACGGCTTGTCCGGATTGGACACCCGAACCGACCGGCCGTCGACCTCGATCTCCACCGCTGGCGCCATGGCCACCAGCCTACGGGCGACCGGTAAACCCCGCGCACGGCTCGGTAACGTGGTCACACCACAACAGCGAAGGACCGCACCCGGTGAAGATGGACAACAGCCCCGCCAGGGGCACCCGTGACCTGCTGCCCGCGACCGTCGCCGTGCGCGACCACGTGCTGGCGAGGATCACCGAGGTCTACCACCGGTACGGCTACCAGCGCATCGAGACGCCCGCGCTGGAGGGCATCGAGCGGCTCACCGGCGGCCAGGGCGGTGAGAACGAGAAGCTGATCTACCGGGTGCTGCGCCGCGGCCTCGACGAGGCGGTCGCCGCCGGGACACCGCTCTCGGAGCTGGTCGACCTGGGGCTGCGCTACGACCTGACGGTGCCGCTCACCCGCTTCTACGGCGCGAACCAGGCGAGCTTGCCGCAGCCGTTCCGGTCGTTCCAGTTCGGGCCGGTGTGGCGGGCCGAGCGCCCGCAGAAGGGCCGGTACCGGCAGTTCTACCAGTGCGACATCGACATGCTCGGCGAGGAGAGCGTGCTCGCCGAGGTGGAGCTGATCGAGGCGACCACCGAGGCGCTGGCCGCGGCGGGCCTGAGCGGGGCGACCGTGCGGGTGTCGGACCGGCGGTTCCTCTCCGCGCTGGCGGCGTCGGTCGGTCTGCCCGAGGAGGCCTGGACCGGTCTGTTCATCACCCTCGACAAGCTCGACAAGATCGGCTGGGACGGGGTGCGCGCCGAGCTGCCCGGCCGCGGGCTCGACGACGCCGCGATCGACCGGCTGCAGGAGAGCATCACCGGCCTGCAGGGCGGCGACCCGGCGACGCTGGGCAAGCGGCTGGCCGAGGCCGTGCCGGGTCTGCCGGACGAGGTCCTCGGCGACCTCACCGAGACCGCGTCTGCCCTGTCTGCGCTGCGCGACCTGCGCTGGGAGTTCGACCCGACCCTGGTGCGCGGCATGGGCTACTACACCGGCCAGATCTTCGAGATCACGCACCCGGCCAGCTCCAGCTCCATCGCGGGCGGCGGGCGCTACGACAAGCTCATCGGCCGCTCCCTGGGCCGCGACGTGCCCGCGTGCGGGTTCTCCATCGGCTTCGAGCGGATCGTCGACCTGATCGAGGGCGCGGGCACCCGGGACGCGGTCGCGGTGCTCTACGAAGCGGACGTGCCACTGGGCGTGGTCACCGGGACCGCGCGCGAGCTGCGCCGCGACGGCCGCTCGGTGTCGCCGGTGCGCAGGCGCGGCAAGTTCGGCGCCCAGCTCGGCAAGCTGCAGGAGTGGGGTTTCACCTCGATCGTGCACCTCAAGGACGCCGAAACCCCAGGCGAGGAGCGTCCGCTCGGCGAGAGGTAAGCCGCGTCACTGGACCGCCGGGTTACCGTTGGGGCATGGTCACGGGAACGTTCGGGGACCGGGGCGACCCCAGCGGCGAGGAGCCCGACGGCGCGCGCCGCCGGGCGGCCGACGACCGGTTCACCGAGGACCTGGTCGGGCTGGACCCGGCCGACCCGGAGGCGCGCGCGTTCGCCGAGCACCTCGACCGGGTCGAGAAGGTCCACCCCAGCTACACCGTCGAGGGCTACCTGGGCGGGGTGCGCGACTTCGCCGAGTCGGCCAACCGGCTCGGCGGGCACCACCGGCTCACCGCGGGCATACTCGCGGCGCTCATCTTGTTGGGCGTGGTGGTCGCCGCGTGGGACGCGCTCGTCTTCATCGTCGGCGTCCTGTTCGCCTGAGCGGCCCCAGAAGGAGAGAAGACCAACCGTGGCTATGGAACCCGTGGTCGGCGCGACCCCGCGCGTGGTGAAGTCCGAGCAGGAGTGGCGCACGCAGCTCAACCCCAAGGAGTTCGCCGTGCTGCGCCAGGCGGGCACCGAGCCCGCGTGGACCGGCGAGTACACCGACACCAAGACGGCCGGGGTGTACCGGTGCCGGGCATGCGGGGCCGAGTTGTTCCGCAGCGACACCAAGTTCGAGTCGCACTGCGGGTGGCCGTCGTTCTTCTCGCCGCTGGCGGGCGAGAGCGTCGTGCTGCGCGAGGACCGGGCGCACGGGATGGTCCGCACCGAGGTGCTGTGCGCGAGCTGCCACAGCCACCTGGGCCACGTGTTCGAGGGCGAGGGCTACCCGACGCCGACCGATCAGCGCTACTGCATCAACTCGGTGTCGCTGACCCTGGTGCCCGACACCTCAAGTCCTGGTCAAGAAGCCTAAATCCCGCCAACGGGACCCCTAAATCTTGCTCAAGCACGCTTGTGCCCCCGGTCACACCGCGCGGAGCATGGTCGCCAGCCGGGACACCGAACCCGGTGGCACAGGGGGGAATCCGGTCGCGGTCAGCCGCGGCGGGCCTCCCCCGGGTAGGGGGAGCGATGGATCAACCATGGGGTGTTTCCGGACCTGATTTCCTGCGGGCGTACCTGATCGCCGCGGCGTTCGCGGTGTTGCTCGCGGCGGCTGCGCGGATCACGGCACGTACGGGCAAGGCCGTGGAAGTGGGCGGGGTCGGGCTGACCGAGTTGGCCTACCTCGCGGGCGGTCCGCGGCGGGTGGTGGAGCTGTCGCTGGCGCGGCTGCTCGACCGCGGCGCGCTGCGGGTCAACCGCGACGGCCAGGTCCAGGCGGTCGACGGGGTCCGGGTCGGCGGTGACTCGGTGGACCGGGCGGTGGGCGTGGCGCTCACCAAGCGCAAGGCGCGGGCGGCGACGCTGGTCGTCGGCGATGTCGCGGGGAGCGCGGCGGTCACCGCCGTTGCCGAGGGGATGGTCCGGCGGGGGCTGTTGGTCGCCGGGCGGCGGCGGTGGGCGCGGTTGTCGGCCCTGCCGATGGCGGTGGTCTCGGCCGTCGGCCTGCTGCGCTGGCTGCAGGAGCTGCGCCTGGCCGACGACACCGGGTGGCTCACGGTCGCGGTGATCGGCACCTTCGGGCTGACCGCGCTGATCTGGACCAGGCCGATCCCACCGCGCACGTACGCAGGGGAGAAGGCGCTGGTGGAGTTCCGACGCGGCGGTCCAGCCGCCCCGGACATCGCCACCAAGACCGCGCGCGACGGGCTGGCCGGTCACCCGGACTTCCCGGCCGAGCGGCCGGTGCGGCGGCAGGCGGCCAAGCGGGTGCGGTCGGGGCAGCGCGCGAGCTCGAGCGCCGCGGCGTACGGGGCTGGCTGCGGCGGCGACTTCGGCGGTAGCAGCTGCGGGGGCAGCAGTTGCGGTGGCGGCGGGAGCAGCTGCGGCGGTGGCGGCGGAGGGTGTGGAGGTGGCGGGGGGAGCTGAGCGCCCCGGGGGTGGGGAGAACTGGGGGGCGAAGGGGGAGGATGACGGCATGGGTGAGCACCTGGGAGTGGGCATCGGCTGGCGGTCGGAGATCGACCTGACCGTCGAGCGGATGCAGGGGGTCGACTTCGTCGAGGTGGTCGCGGAGAACGTGCACCGCGACCACCTGCCGGAGTCGCTGCGCTTGCTGCGCGAGCGGGGACTCCCGGTGCTCCCCCATGCCGTCTCCTTGTCGCTGGGCGGCGCCGAGCCGCTCGACACCGACCGGGTCGAGCACCTGGCGGCGGTGGCCGACCTGCTCGACGCGCCGCTGGTGAGCGACCACGTGTGCTTCGTGCGGGCCGGGGGGCTCGACTCGGGGCACCTGATGCCGGTGCCGCGGACCCGCGCGGCGCTGGAGGTGCTGGTGGCCAACGTGACCCAGGCGCGGTCGATCCTGGGGCGGCCGCTGGCGCTGGAGAACATCGCGGCGCTGCTGCGCTGGCCGGACGCGGAGCTGACCGAGGCGCGCTTCCTGACCGAGCTCGTCGAGCGCACCGACTGCCTGCTGCTGCTGGACGTGGCGAACATGTGGGCCAACGCGCTCAACCTCGGCGAGGACCCGGCCGAACTCCTCGACGGCCTGCCCCTGGAGCGCCTGGCGTACGTCCACGTCGCGGGGGGCGTCGAGATCGACGGGGTCTACCACGACACGCACGCCCACGCCGTGCCCCAGGGCGTGCTGGACCTGCTCGGCGAGCTGTGCGACCGGGCGACGCCGCCCGGCGTCCTGCTGGAGCGCGACGACCGCTACCCGGCAGACGCGGTCCTGGCCGACGAACTGGCGGCGATCCGCGCGGTGGTGTCCCGGTGAGCCGCGAAGAACTGGCCGCGGCCCAGGGAGAACTGCTGCGCGCCCTGCTCGCGGGCGGCGCCGCACCCGCCGGATTCGATCATCAGGCGCTGCGCGTGGAAGCGGACGCACTCCTGTCGAAACGGCGTCGAATCGTCAGCCAGATCGACCCGGAAACGGCCGAGAATCTCGGCGAACGATTCAAGGAATTGTTCAATTCCTACGCCTTGGCGAATCCCAGGCAGACCGGTTCACGATTTCGCGACGACGCCAGCGCATTCGCCGAGTGGGCGGTCCGCGGCGGTCACCTCACCGCACCCGGCGAGCGCCGGTGGTGGCGCCGCAAGGGGTAGGCGGGGTGGACAACGGCCCGGTGGCGCCACCCCCGAGGGGTGGCCGGCAGGTGGCGCCACCGGGCCGGGTGGGCCCGGCTCCCCCCGGATCGCGCGTGAGCCCCTGCCGAACCACGAAGCGATCAACGCGGGGTGCCCGCCCTGGTCGCAGGCGCTACCGCCGCCGGGGCTGGAAGATGCAGACCAGACGGGCCGCGGGGCCCCGGTCGGGGGCCGGGGGTGGGGTCGACCACAGGGACGTGATGGACCAGACGACCTGTCTTCGGGGTCGCTCGCGCCCGGGAACCGCTGCGCGACAACCGATCCACTTGCTCATCGGTACCTCCTCGCCACTGGCCCACCGCCCTGGGCACGGGCGGTGCCGCCGACCTGGGATCGCGCGGTCCCCGGCGAGCCCGGCACGCGGTGGACGTCACTGGGGGGACGGCCACCGCCTGCCGGTCGAGCGTCAGGACCGGGGTGAGGTGATCACCACGAAGCGCGCTCCCTGGTCGTCGGTCACCACCGCCTGCCTGCCGTATGGGGTGTCGGTCGGCTCTTGCTGCACCGCGCCGCCCAGCTCGATGACCTTGGCCGCGGCCGCGTCGGCGTCCTCCACCTCGAAGTACACCGTCCAGTGCGCCGGGGTTCCGGGCTCGGCGGCGCCGAGGCCCGCGACCGGCTCGTCGGCCTCGCCCAGGTGCACCGTGGCGTAGCGCGGTTCGGCCGAGACCTCGCGGTGGGTGTGGCCCGCCACCGCGCCGTAGAAGGCGGCCGCCGCGTCCGGGTCGGCGCTGAGCTGGTCGCTCCAGGTGATCGACCCCGGCTCGCCCGCCAGGTTGGTGCCGGTGTGCGCGTTGGACTGCCACAGGCCGAAGAAAGCCCCGGTCGGGTCGATGCCCGCGGCCATGGTGCCCTGCTCGGCAATCTCCATCGGCGGCACGACCACCTGCCCGCCCGCGGCCTGGACCTGGGCCGCAGCGGCGTTGGCGTCCTCAGTGGACAGGTAGACGACCCAGGCGCTGACCTGGCCCTCCTGCAGCGGGCCCAGGCCCGCGACCGGGTGCTCGCCGACGAAGCAGTTGGCGTAGCCGCCGAACTCGGCCGCGCCCTTCTCCACCCGCCAGCCGAACAGCGCGGAGTAGAAGGCGGTGGCGCGGTCGACGTCGGTGCCGATATCGACCCAGCAGGGCGCGCCCGCCGGCCAAGGGGTGGTACGGGTGACCATGGGAAACCTCCGGGGTTGGTGGTGCCCGCACCGAGCGCGGACGCCGCCACGGTAGACCGGCGCACCGACACCCGCGCTCCGGCGGATTTCCCGCGAATTCCGCGGTGGACCGCTCCAGGCCCGGTGAATGGATCAGTCAATCGGCGGATTGCGGCCCGGCGGCGGTGTGGATAGCTTCGTCGGCACTGGGGCCAGACATTCGACGTTCCTTTTCCTCGTGCCGGTGTTCCGGCCCTTCAGTGCATCCCCTCATTCCCATCACGGACCGGGGTACATCCATGCGAAATAGAATTCCAGCGGCGCTGACCGCCACCGCGCTCGTCGGTGGTCTCGCCATCGCCCTCAGCCCACCGGCCGCCGCGGCACCCACCGCGGCCCCGGCCGAGCCGACCACGGTCGTCACCCTCATCACCGGCGACCGCGTCGGCCTCACCAAGGCCGACGCCACCGGCACCCGCAGGCCGGTGCTGATGCCGGACACCCGGCGCCGGGGCGGCTTCCGCGGCTTCACCGTCGGCGAGCACGTCTACGTCATCCCGCTCGACGCGCTGCCGCTGGTGGCCTCCGGGCAGCTCGACCGGCAGCTGTTCGACGTGGCGGCGCTGGCCGACGCGGGCTACGACGACCGGCGCGGGGACCTCCCGCTGATCCAGACCGGGCCGAGCACCCGGGCGGCGGGCGTGCGGACCGTGCGCGAACTGCCGCTCAGCGGTGCCCGGGCCCTCGCGGCGGACAAGTCCGCGCTGGCGGGCTCGTGGCGGGCGCTGACCGCGGCGGGCGGCAAGGTGTGGCTCGACAGCAAGGTGGCGCCGTCGCTGGACCGCAGCGCCGCGCAGATCGGTGCGCCCGCGGCCTGGCAGGCGGGGGTGACCGGCGCGGGCGTGACGGTCGCCGTCGTCGACACCGGCGTCGACCAGACCCACCCGGACCTGGCCTCGCGCGAGATCGCCCAGCACAACTTCACCGACGAGCCGACCGACGCCGACGTCGTCGGGCACGGCACGCACGTCGCCTCGACCATCGCCGGGACGGGCGCGAAGTACCGCGGCATCGCGCACGGCGCCAAGATCCTCGACGCCAAGGCGCTCGGGATCGCGGGCGGGCAGCTGTCGTGGATCATCGCGGCGGTCGAGTGGTCGGTGGCCAACGGCGCCGACATCGTCAACATGAGCCTCGGCGCGGACGACACCCCCGGGATCGACCCGCTCGAGGAGGCGGTCAACCGGCTCAGCGCCGAGACGGGCACGCTGTTCGTGGTGGCCGCGGGCAACTCCGGCAGGCCCAAGACCGTCGGGACACCCGGCACCGCGGACGCTGCCCTGACCGTCGGTTCGGTGGAGCGCGACGACTCGCTCTCGCCGTTCTCCAGCCGCGGCCCCCGCATCGGCGACGCCGCGGTGAAGCCGGACGTCACCGCGCCCGGTTCCGGGATCGCGGCGGCCAAGTCGGCCGACGGGCTCCTCGGCGACCCGGTGGAGCCGGGCTACGTCGCCATGTCGGGCACCTCGATGGCCAGCCCGCACGTGGCGGGCGCCGCGGCGCTGCTGGCGCAGAAGCACCCCGACTGGACCGGCGCGCAGATCAAGGCGGCCCTGACCGCCTCCGCCAAGCCCACCGCCGGGCTCTCGGGCTACCAGCAGGGCGCGGGCCGCGTCGACGTGGCCAAGGCGTTGGCGCAGAACGTGACCACGAGCCCGACGACGGTGAGCTTCGGGGCGCAACTGTGGCCGCACAACGACGACAAGCCGGTGAGCACGGAGTTGACCTACAAGAACTCCGCGAGCACACCCGTCAACCTGGACCTGGCGGTCGACGCGCTCGGGCCGGACGGCAAGCCCGCGCCCAGCGGTCTGCTCACCGTCAGCCCGGCCAAGGTGACCGTGCCCGCGGGCGGCAGCGCGAAGGTCACCGTCACCGGCGACACCCGGCTGGGCAGCCTCGACGGGCACTACAGCGGGTCCGTGGTCGCCACTGGCGGCGGGCAGAACAGCCGCACGCCGATCGGTGTCGACCGCGAGGTCGAGAGCTATGACGTGACGCTGAAGTTCTTGGGCCCCAACGGGAAGCCGTCCGCGGACTGGCTCTCGACGGCGCTCGGCGTCGACAGCGAAGGCTTCGAGTTCATCATCCCGGAGGCGGACGGGACCGCCAAGACCCGGCTGCCCAAGGGGCGCCACATCCTCGACAACGTGTACACCGCGCCCGCGGGTACCGAGTTCCGGCACCTGGCGTACCCGGCGTTCGAGGTCACCGGCGCGACCGAGGTCGTGTTGGACGCGCGCAAGACCAAGCCGGTGCGGGTGACCGCGCCGACCACGGTCGCGCCGCTGTTCGGCTTCACCGGCTACGAGGCCCGCTTCGGCGACCGCTGGGCAGGCGCCGTGCTCGGCGTCGACGACCTCAACACCCTGTGGACCGGGCAGATCGGCCCCGACCTGCCCGCCGACGTGTTCACCTGGACCGCCAACCAGTTCTACTGGGACGGACCGGGGACCGACTTCCACGCCCTGGCCTGGTTCCAGGAGAAATCCGTGCCCACCGGCTTCACCAGGGTGGTCACCCGCCGGGACCTGGCCACGCTGCGCACCACCGTCGGTGTGGGCAGGGCGGGCGGCACGGCGGGTCGCACACTGGGCGCCACCTCGCTGACCGGCCGCGCGGGCCTGGTCTTCGTCGGCCGCGTGGCCGACCACGAGATCACCGACTACGTCAACGCCGAGAACGTCCAGTGGGAAGGCGGCGTCGACGTCGGCAGCCCAGAGGGCCTCGACTCGTACTACATCGCCGAGCCGCTGCGCCCGCGCGCGGGCCAGACCTACCGGCTGCGGGCGAACTACGGGATCTTCGGCCCGGGCCTGCCCCGCGCGAGCTCCCCGTGGGCCTCGCGCGACAACGACACCCTGCGGGTGAACGTGGGCCTGTGGAGCGACGGACCGGGCAACTGGGGCCTTTCGCTCACCGACTCCGCCAGGACCACCCTTTACCGCAACGGGAAGAAGATCGGCGAGTCCAGTGCAGCGGGCAGCGGCCAGTTCCCGGTCCCCACGGCCGCGGCCGACTACCGCCTGGAAACCGAGGGCACCCGCCCCGCCGACTTCCAGGTG
Source organism: Actinokineospora baliensis (assembly GCF_016907695.1). Lineage (NCBI taxonomy): Bacteria > Bacillati > Actinomycetota > Actinomycetes > Pseudonocardiales > Pseudonocardiaceae > Actinokineospora > Actinokineospora baliensis. Next base: position 7,323,584 of record NZ_JAFBCK010000001.1, read on the forward strand.
AGCACCAAGGTCTCCGCCACCTGGACGTTCCGCTCCGACCCGCGCCAAAGCGCCCTCCCGCTGTCCGCGGTCCGCTTCGACGCCAAACTCCGCCCCGACAACTCCGCCGCACCCGGCCGCTTCACCATCCCCGTCACCCTCCAACTGGAGGACGGCAGGCACACCAAACCCCGCACCCTCTCCGTGGACGTCTCCTACGACGAGGGCAAAACCTGGCGCTCCACCCACATCCGCGACGGCGCCATCCACCTCGACCACCCCCGCACCGCGACCTCGGTCTCCTTGCGCGCCAAGGCAGAAGACGGCCGTGGCGGAACAGTCAAGCAGACCATCATCCGCGCCTACCTGATCAAGAAGTAGACCCTTGGCGGCGGCCCACCCTGGTGGTGGGCCGCCGCTTCGGGTCACCTAAGCGCGCATCAGCGCCTGTTTGATCGGCTCGGTGACCGACTTGGCGACGGGGTCGTTCGGGAACAGCCGCTCGGCCTCCGCGCGGAGTTCGTCGGCGACCATGGCCAGTGAGTCGAACGACTTGCGTTCGGCAGCCAGTGCCGTCGTCGTCCACTCCGCTGCTTCGGCGACATCCCCTTGGCGCAGTGCGACAACAGCCAACGTCAGGCGTGCTTCGGTGGCTCGCATGGGACTCCGGTCAGAGCCGTCCGGCCGCCGCGAGATTCGCAGGACTTCCTGGGCGTGTTCCGCCGCGCGCCGGTCCTCGCCCACGATCCGGTAGCAGTCCATCGCGTAGAAGTCCCACTTGGTCGGGTCGATGACGAAGTGGTTGTCCGGCCGTGTCGGGCGCTCGTTGGCCGAGGAGCCGGTAGCCCTGATCGAGGATCTTGGTCACCGACTCCCGCCGACCCATCCGAGCAGCAGCCTTGGCGGCCTGCGCTGATAGCTGGACCGCCACCGACGAGTTCGGCGCCGCCGCCGTGCCAGCCTCACAAGCAGGACCAACCGCGTTGAGTCGTCCCTGGGTGAGCGCGAACCACGCACTCATCTCGAACGCCCACGCGATGATCTCCCCGTGCCCGGTCTCCTCACCCACCCGGAACGCCGACGACCGGTCAAGCTCAGCCTGCCGGTAGTTGCCCATGTCGTACTCGATGCACCCGGTCAGCAACATCAACCACCCAGCGGTGACCAACAGCTCCCGATGCTCCACCAACGAGCACGAACCAGACAACAGGGTCGAGATGCCCTGCAAACACCTCCGAGCCTCAGCCTTCAACTCCCCCGCATCACGCCACGCATACTCACAACACAACTCCTCAGTGAAGACCTGAAGCTGCTCAACCGTCCTAAGCCCGACATCCGACCGGTTCAACCCGCGCACCAACTCATCCCACGGAGCATCAGAGTCCACCCCGACCTGGGCAGACACCTTCCCGAGCTGGAACCACAGATACGGCTGCGGGATACGCAACGCCCGCGCCCAAGCCTCGAGCTTGTTCAAGTCGTGGACAGGCGTACGCGACGACTCCAACCTGCTGACCTGCGGCTGCCCCAACCCCAACCAACGACCCACCGCAGCCTGCGTCAGAACCGGGCGGTGCTCCAGGCGATACGCGTTGATGACATAGCCGATGTGCTTCGACCGCAAAGCCTCACGCAACGCAGGCCGACGCCAAAACTCATCCGGCTTCTCCTCAGCAGGCGACGCCGGACCGACCCTGCGGGCACAGGATGCACAGAACCGCCCGCTGTTGTCCGAAGCCATCGGGCGACGGCACATGTCGCACGCCTTCAAGATCCACCTCCCGCACGGTCGTCCACCCGAGTGTGGAACCGTTCGAGAACACGCAACGGCGAATATGCCTGGCGCGCATATGTTTCGTTGCCAGCGGCCGCCCCCCTGTTGGTGAGCCGCCGCTTCGATTCGGCGCGGTTCGCCAGCGACCATCACCAGTTCGTTGAACGACTTACGTTCGGCAGCAAGCGCCGCCGAGGTCCATTCCGAAGCTTCGGCGACACCCCCTTGGCGCAGTGCGACAACCGCCAGCGTGCTTCCGCCGCCCGCATCGAACTGCGATCACGACCGCCCGGCCGCCTCACCAGCATGACCAACCGCGTTCAGCCGCCCCAAGTCAGCGCGAACCACGCACTCATCTCAAACGCCCACGCGACGATCTCCGTACCCGATCTCCTCGCCCACGCGGAACCCCGCCGCCCGATCGAGCTCAGCCTGCCGGTAGTTGCCCATGTCGTACTCGATGTACCCGGTCAGCAGCATCAACCACCCAGCGGTGCCCGCATCACGCCACGCGTACTCACAGCACAGCTCCTCGGTGAAGATCTGAAGCTGCTCCACCGTCCTAGGCCCGACATCCGACCGGTTCAACCCGCGCACCAATCCCGGGATCCCTCCCGAGCTGGAACCACAGGTGCGACTGCGAGCCCGCACCCAAGCTCCCAGCTCGTTCAGAGCGTGCGCAACGACCTAGGCCCGCAGAACCGCGCTTGCCCCAGCGCCGACCAACCGCAACGCCTTCCGTCCCCGCAGCTCGACCACCGCCCTCGCAGGCCCAGCGGCCCGCACGCGCCCCTCGCCACCGCCGAACGCTCGTTGCCGCGCCCCACCGAGCGACGTCCAGCCCCCACCCTCTCCGGGGGCAATGCCGCTTACTTAGGTCTTTGCGCTGTTTAGTGGGGTGTGTTGCGAGGTTTTTGGTGCGGGGTTTGCGGATGACGATGCGTGGAGGTGTGTCGTAGCGGGTGCCTGCCTGGTCGGGTTTCTTCTGTTTGTATCGGCTACGTGCTTGTTTGACCGCTCGGGGGTGGCTGCGTTCTCGCCGTGGCGGGTTGGGTCGTTCAACGATTTCGCTGATCGTCTCGGTGATCGCGGCGGTGAGCCTGTTGGGGGGATACGCCGCCTGGTCGGAGACCTGGCGGCGTATCGCCTGGAACGAGCGGACGAACGACAAGCGATCATCATCGATGCCGACGTGTTCGGCGGCTTCGTGCATGAGATGTCGGACCGCGTAGTGTGTCAGGAACAATGCCCAGATTTCTTGCCGCACGGTCTCTGGATGTTTGGATCGCAACACCACGTCCGACCCGCCACGCATCCGTGTCTCTATCTCGTCGAACGTCGACTCGACTTCCCATCGCTCGTGATAGATCACCGCCAACTCGCCCGCGAGTGCGTCGATCGGCTCCAGCAGGTTGGTGATCAGTCGAATGACATCTTTCTTTCCGTCTCGATTCGGGATCTCGTACTCCACCACCCGCACTTCAGTCAGGTCGCATCCGCGCTTTCGAGATCGCCCCGACGGTCGGGGCCGTCCGCTCTTTCCGCCACGACCCCACGGTCTGCAACCCGTGCGCTAGTTTCCGCAGGACTTCTTCACAGCTCGTACCAAAGAACATCGCCCGGGCGGGCAACAATCGCACCCGTTTCTCCCGACGATCCGCCGCATCGACAACCAGGTCTCGAGTCAACAATCGTGTCAACACCCCGATACCGATCGCGTCAGTCAATTTCTCATGATCCGACACAATCGGCCGCAAATTGCCCATCACACCCACGCACGAACCCTGCAACACGCACCGCTAAGATCACTTCGGCGCCGCGCCCACCTCCCGTAGCCCCCGCTAAGTAAGTGACATTGCTCCGGGGAGGCGTCCCTGGAGCAGTCTCCTGGGCCCCGCCGACAAAGGATCTTGAAAAGGCCCGCCGGAGATCCACATGTGGACAACTTCTGTCGCCGGAACGGGTGAACATTCAGCGCCAAGAGCCAGTGTTCACCAGGTCGCGGGGTCGGAACCAGGGACGTGGGGGCCGTGGTCCCAGCGGGGTGGGGAGCCGGGCAATGTGCCGGGGACAAGGACGTGGCGGATCAGGCCCAGTTGGGTGTCCATTTCGGACAGATAGGGGTCAACAGGGGCGGGAGACTCCGCGGAGTCGATGCGGCCGAGGGTGGTGAGCCAGTGGGCGGTGCGGGCGAGCGACACCCGGACGTGCCAGGTTCCGCCTTCGGTGGAGCGGCGGTGTAGGGCTGCGAGTGTTCCCAGGGCGGCTAGCCAGCCGGTGCCGTGGTCGAGGGCTTGGGCGGGAAGGGGGACGGGGGCGGTCGAGCCGCGGTGTGCGATTCCGGTGGCCAGTTGCAGCAGGCTGTCGAAGCCTCGCCGTCCGCGCCAAGGGCCTGTGTGGCCGTAGGCGGACAGCGACACCAAGACCGTCCCTTGTGGAGCATCAGCCGGACCGAAACCCTTGGCGGCAAGAGAATCTGGTCGATATGACTGCACCATGACGTGCGCGTCAGCCCACAGTTCGCGCAGACGGGAGGAATCCTCGGGACGGCGCAGGTCGAGCCAAGCGCTGCGCTTGCCGAAACCGGTGTCCACCAACACCGGCCGCATGACCGGCAGGTGCTCGGCGCCGATGTGCAGGACGTCCGCGCCGTGGGCAGCGAGGGTGCGACCACACACCGGGCCCGCGATCACATGGGTCAGGTCCAGCACCCGAACCCCGGCCAACGGCCGATCAGCCCGCTCCAGCGGCCGCCGCGGCCCATCGCCGATCCGCTCCACAGCCACCACCGGCTCCGCGGCGACCGCCCGCCCCTGCGCGTGATCAGCCCACGCGGCAGGCGACCGCAAAGCCGCAGCCGCGCCACCAGCGGCCAACACGGAATCAACCACGTCATCCGCCGCACGAGCAGCCACCCCAGCGGCAACGTCCTCGCCGAGCACCGACAGGACCGCCGACGCGTGGTGCGGGTAGTTGCAGTGCAACCGAACCCACCCGTCCCGCGCCCGGTAGTCCCCGGACAACGGCGCCCACAGATCACCAACCGGCGCACCGTCGAGCAGCAGGTGCCGTTCGCTGCGAAACGCCTCCACCGCATGCCGAACATCCACCGACACCGGCCCCGGCTCCACGCCCCGCGACCGCAGCAGCACCCCCGCCGCCTCGGTCACCAACCCCACACACCGAGCAGCCAGGTGCGCCACCCGATACGGCCCCGCGACCACCCGCTCATCGCCCACCAACTTCACAGCGGACTCCCGACCAACCCGGCACCCGCCTCGAACGAGCAACCGCGCCCCAGCCACGGGACCACCGATGCGGCACGGCAGGCACCACTCACGACCGCGCTCCTCCCACGCTCACAAACGCACGTCAGCCCCGCGCGGGCTCGACTCGCTCCGGCGGCGGGCGACTTCCCGATCGGTGCGGTCGTTTTCGCCCAACGGTGCACAGTTGGCCGAGGTGCACGCCGAGGTTCTGGCCGCCAGCACCCACGAAAACTCCCGGGCGGCCAGCACATGCGCGCCCCGACCGGCGAGCACGATGCCGCCTCAACGGAGAACAGCGAACTCGTCCCCGCGCGGACGCGCGATCACATCCAGCGCCGAACTCGCCACGATCCGCCTAGGCGCCACCGCCTCAGCCAGCACATCCGAACAATCGCCAGCACAGCGGGCGCCGCTCACACCTCACGGCAAGTTGGCGACCAGTTCCGCGGGCACTACCCGCGTACCCGTGTAGAACGGGATCTCCTCCCGGACGTGCAACCGCGCCTCAGTCCCCCGCAAGTGCCGCATGAGGTCGACGATGCGGTGCAACTCGTCCGCCTCGAACGCAAGGATCCACTCGTAGTCGCCCAAGGCGAACGAGGCCACCGTGTTGGCCCGCACGTCCGGGTAGTCGCGGGCCTCTTTGCCGTGGTCGGCGAGCATCTTGCGGCGTTCGTCGTCCGGGAGGAGGTACCACTCGTAGGACCGGACGAACGGGTACACGCAGATGTACTTGCGCGGTTCCTCACCGGCGAGGAACGCCGGGATGTGGCTGCGGTTGAACTCGGCGGGGCGGTGGAGGGCGACCTGGCTCCAGACCGGGGTGGACGCGCGGCCGAGGGCGGTGTGGCGGAACCCGGTGTAGGCGGCCTGGACCTGCTCGACCTCCTCGGCGTGCCACCAGATCATGTAGTCGGCGTCGGCGCGCAGACCGGCCAGGTCGTACACACCGCGGACCACGACCCCCTTGCCCGCCAAGGCATCGAGGTACTCGGTGGTCTCGGCGGCGGCGGTGCCCCGGTCGTCGGGCAGCCTGCCCGGCTCGATCCGGAAGACCGACCACATGGTGTAGCGGATGGTGTCGTTGAGCTCGGCGTAGTTCAGGCGGGCCATGCCCACCATCGTCGCACCCTCACCCGGTGCGGTGGCGCGCCAGGTGGGCAGCGACACGCCGGGCCGCGGTGTCGCCGGTGGCGATGCAGGCGGGGATGCCGACGCCGTGCAGGGACGCGCCCGCCACGGCCAGCCCGGGTTCGGCGGCGACCGCGCGTTCGATCTCCGCGACGAGCGCCGGGTGGCCGGGTCCGTACTGGGGCAGCCCGCCGCCCCACCTGGTCACCACCGCGTCGACCGGAGGCGCGGTGACCCCGGTGAGCTCGACGAGGTCGGCGCGCACCAGGCGGACCAGTTCGTCATCGTCGGCCTTGAGCGCGCCGGGGTCGCCGAAGCGGCCGACCGAGCCCCGCACGATCACGGTCTCACCGCCGAGATGGGCCCACTTGGACGCCGAGAAGGTGAACGCCTTCACCGCGAACGGCCCGCCGCCGAGGCGCCGCTCCCCCGCGCCGAGCAGCACGCCGGACGTTCCGGGCAGCTCCGTGCCCTCGGGCAGCGCCAGCGCGACCACGGCCATGGACGCGACCTCGACCCGCCCGTACGCGGCGGCCGCAGCAGGCACGACCCCGTCGAGCAGCTTTCGCGCGGCGGCGGCCGGGACGGCGAGGACGACGGCGTCGACGGCGAGCACGGGGTCGGGCGGCTGGTGGGCGGCGGCGTTGGCGCCGAGGGTGAGCCGCCAGCCGGTCGCGGTCTTGGTCACCTCGCGGACCGGGACACCGAGGCGGAGGGTGGCGGACTCAGCGAGCCGGTCGACCAGGCTGCCGAGACCGGAGCGCAATGTGCCGAAGACCGGCTGACCGGTCGGGGTCGGCAGGCAGCGGGCGGCGGCCTCGGTGAGGGACGTGGCGCCTGCGTCGAGCGCATCGGCGATGGCGGGCAGGGTCGCGCGTAGGCCGAGACCGTCGACGCTGCCCGCGTAGACGCCGCCGAGGAGGGGGTCGACCAGGCGTTCTGGCAGCTCGTCGCCGAAGCGGGACCGCAGCAGGGGGCCCAGGGCCTGGTCGCCGTCGAGGGTGAGCGGTGGCAGGTCGGGTTCAGCGGCGACCAGGGCCAGGCCCTCGGGGGTGAGCAGGTCGGCGACGGCGGCTGCGCGCGCGGGCACGCCCATGACGTGACCACCGGGGATGTGCCGGGTGACGCCGCCCGCGCGGACGGTGGAGCGGGCTTTGGTCGGGTGCGTGACGTCGGCGATGCCCAGCTCCGCGAGCAGGGCGGTCACCTCGGGGCGGCGGGTCAGGTAGGCCTCGGCGCCGACGTCGAAGCGGCGACCGGCGAGCTCAGTGGTGCGGATCTTGCCGCCGAGCCGGTCGGACTGCTCGACGACGGTGATCTCGGCGGTCGGGCCGAGCAGTGCGCGCAGGCGGTGCGCCGCGGCCAGCCCGGCGATCCCCCCGCCGACGACCGCGACCCGCACCGGTCAGCGCCCGGTGGGCAGGCTGTGCGCGTGCGCGACGGTTCGGGTGATCACGTCCGGGTCGGTCTGCGGCAGCACCCCGTGGCCCAGGTTGAACACGTGCCCGGCGGCCGCCCGGCCCTCCGCGACGATCCGGTCGACCTCGGCGCGCACCACGTCGTCACCGGCGAACAGCACCGCCGGGTCCAGGTTGCCCTGCACGGCGGCGCCGGGGACGGCGCGCGCGGCCACGTCGAGCGGGGTGCGCCAGTCGACCCCGACCACGTCGGCGCCCGCCTCGCGCATCGCCCCGAGCAGGTGCCCGGTGCCGACGCCGAAGTGGATCCTCGGCACGCCCGCGTCGGCGAGTCCGCTGAGGACCTTCGTCGAGTGCGGCAGCACGAACTCGCGGTAGTCCCGCAGCGACAGCGCGCCCGCCCAGGAGTCGAACAGCTGCACGGCGTCGACACCGGCGCCGAGCTGCGCGCGCAGGAAGGTCAGCGCCGTGTCGGCGAGGTGGTCGAGCAACGCGTGCCAGGTGTCCGGCTCGCCGTGCATCAGGGCCTTGGTCCGCTCGTGGTTGCGGCTCGGACCGCCCTCGACCAGGTACGACGCCAGGGTGAACGGCGCGCCCGCGAACCCGATCAGCGGCGTGTCGCCCAGCTCGCGGGTCAGCATCCGGACCGCCTCGGCGACCGGCTCGACCTGGTCCTGGTGCAGGCTCGGCAACGCGCGCACGGCGGCCGCGTCGCGCACCGGGGTGGCCACGACCGGGCCGGTGCCCGCGACGATGTCCAGGTCGACCCCGGCGGCGACCAGCGGCACCACGATGTCGCTGAACAGGATGGCGGCGTCGACGCCGTGGCGGCGGACCGGCTGCAGCGTCACCTCGGTGACCATGGCCGGGTCGAAGCAGGCGGCGAGCATGGCGGTCCCGGCGCGCAGGGCCCGGTACTCCGGCAGCGAGCGGCCCGCCTGGCGCATGAACCACACCGGCACCCGCTCCGGCACGCCACCGCGCGCGGCGACCAGGAACGGTGCGGACGGCAGGCTCCGGCGGCGCGCGGCGGCCGGGGTGATCAGTTCAGTCATCGCTCCCCCATGCTCCCACGACCCCCGGTGTCCCCGTTCGCGTGGGCGCAAGCTCACACTGTCGGTGGCCCGATCCCGGGCCGCACCCTCGGCGCGCCCTACCCCCTCACCGACTCGGGTGGTCCTACAGTTACCAGTCGTGACTGGAACGTCGACCGCGCCTGAACTCTTCACCCAGGCCGTCCAGGCGCTGAAGTCGCTGCGCCCCCGGCCAGAGCTGCAGCTGGCCGAGGTCCGCCCGCCGCAACGGCTGGCCCCGTACGCGTTCGCCCTCACCGCCGAGGCGCTCGGCCCGGCCGAGGTCCAGGCCACCGGCAGACTCATCCTGCTGCACGACCCCGAGGGCCAGGAGGCCTGGGCCGGGGTGCTGCGCGTGGTCGCCTACGTCCGCGCCGAACTCGACGCCGAGCTGGCGGACGACCCGCTGCTGCCCAGCGTGGGCTGGTCGTGGCTGACCGACGCCCTGGCGGCCTCGGGGGCGGCGTTCACCGCGCTGGGCGGGACGGTGACCGACACGTCCTCGGCGCGCTTCGGCGACATCGCCGGGCCGGAGCGCACCGACGACCTGGAGCTGCGGGCGTCGTGGACGCCGACCGGGGAGCTCGCGCCGCACGGGGAGGCGTTCCTCGACCTGATGGCCAGCGTCGTGGGGTTGCCGCCGGTGGGGGTCGCGCTGTTCGAGCAGCGCCGGGGCGAATAGTCCGGCGGAATGCGCCCCGAGGTGGTAGTGGGGCGAATTCCGTTCGCGTGGTGACCGCTTTCGCGCGGTAGCGGGAATTCGTCCTCGATGGCGCCAAACCGGATCGCCCGCGGCGGCGAATCACCGGTGAGAGCACGTCAGTCCGGCCGGACCGAATCTCCTTCCAGTCCTCAGTGGACCACCAAGCTCGGGAGTTGACACCCGCTATGCACAACAAGATCCGCACGGCCGTCGCCATCACCGGGATCAGCGCGCTCGCCCTGCTCGCCTCGGCCTGCGGCGGCAGCGACAACTCGGCGACCGGCTCCACCGCGATGACCACGACCACCAGCGCGGCCGCGCCGATGACCACCACCTCCGCGATGGCCGACCCGGCCGCCGACCTGGTCGGCCCCGGCTGCGCCGACTACGCCAAGGCCGTCCCCAGCGGCGCCGGATCCGTCTCCGGCATGGCCGCCGACCCCGTCGCCGTCGCCGCGGGCAACAACCCCCTGCTCACCACCCTCGTCGCCGCCGTCTCCGGCAAGCTCAACCCCAAGGTCAACCTCGTCGACACCCTCAACGGCAGCGAATTCACCGTCTTCGCCCCCGTCGACGACGCCTTCAAGAAGATCGACGCGGCGACCATCGAGAAGCTCAAGACCGACGACGCCCTGCTGACCAAGATCCTCACCTACCACGTCGTCGCAGGCCAGAAGTCCCCGACCGCGGTCGTCGGCTCCCAGACCACCGTGGAAAAGGGCACCGTCGAGGTCACCGGCTCCGGCAACAACCTGAAGGTCAACGACGCCAACGTCATCTGCGGCGGCGTCAAGACCGCCAACGCCACGGTGTACCTGATCGACTCGGTCCTCATGCCCAAGAGCTAAGCGGTTCCCGGGTTGTGTCCGCCGCGCTACTCCCGCGCGGCGGATACAACCCGCTCGGCACGAGCGCGAAGCCAAACCATTGCCCTGTCGCCAACTTCACTGCGCTCGACACCCACCACGTGCTCTTCGGCCAGCGGTGCGACCACGGTAGCAGGCGTGCCCTCGTAGAGCCGACCGAAGATCATTGCCTTGGGCTGCTGGGGATCGGCCTCGATCTCCAAGCACGAGGATGCCCGCGTCAGCGTGTCCCGCCAAGCCAACAGCCGCGTGCAGGCCAGTGCCAGATCGCCGGGAACGTGGACCACCACACGCCCAGGGCCGAGATCGGTGGTGAACACCTCCACGCTGGCCACCACAAGTCCGGGATGTCGCCCGATATGCGCGTGCGCGACCTCCGCCAGTCGAGGAAGTTCGCGCCACATGTCCACACGGGACAGACAGCTTTTCAGGGTCGTCGTTGTCATACCTATGCCCTCTGTGTGCCTCTCCGAGCGATCCCCACCACCGTCGCAGATACCTAGAGATCTGTCAACTTGGCTAGTTATGCTCCTATATCTTTAGGCCTGCGGTCGAGGCGGCTAGCATGGTTGACATGCCTAGAGAAGACGAGACGGAAGTCAAGGTTGGGGTGAACGCCGCGGATATCGCGCGTGATCTGCGCGGTGCGATCACGCGGGGCGAGTACCAGCCGGGCGATCGGCTCCCTGGCGAGAACAACCTCATGCAGCAGTACGGCGTTGCCCGGATGACCGCGCGGACCGCCGTGTCCACGCTCCAGAACGAGGGGCTCGCGGTCGCCCACCAGGGGCGCGGCGTGTTCGTGCGCGAGCGGCGGCACATGCAGCGGCACGGAACCGAGCGGTACGCCCGGAGTCGTTGGCAGAAAGCTGTTCTGGGCGCGGAAGCGGCGGAGCAGAACCGCAAGGCGAGTCGGGTGGTTCGACTGCTGGCCACGGTCCCGGCTCCGGAGAAGGTCGCCCAGCGGCTCGCCCTCCCGGCCGACACTCCCGTGTGGACACGGCAGCGTCTGGTGTTCCTGGACGACCATCCCATCCAGATCGCGGATTCCTACTACCCGCTCGACGTGGTCGAGCGGAGCACGCTGCGGGAGACCGAGCCTGGCTCCTCGGACTTCGCGCAACTGGACGCGGTCGGGCACACCCCGACGCGGATTCGCGAGGAGTGGTCGGCGAGGATGCCTTCTCCCGACGAGGTTTCCGCGCTGAGCCTGCTCCCGGGCACGCCGGTCCTGGAGTTCGTGCGCACGATCACCGACCAGACCGGTCGGCCTGTTGAGGTGATGCTGTCCCTCATCGCGGCGGACAGCGCGGAGATGGTCTACGACTTCCCCGTTCCCGACTGAACGACAACGGGCCGCTCCCCCGAGTGGGGAGCGGCCCGTGTGCCTGGAGAGACTTACCGCTTGCGTTCCTTGTTGGAGCGGGCCGAACGCTGGCAAACGTCGCCGACGTCGATGGTTTGGCCGCGGTCCACGTACACGTCGGAGAGGCCGACCAGGCGGCCGCGCTTGTCCGAGCAGGTGAGCTGGTAAGGCTCCTTCGGGCCGTAGGTGGTCGGCAGCGGGGAGGCGAACTCCACCTTCAGGTCGGCCCAGTCGTCGGTCGTGGGGCCTGCTTGGGAGTAGTTCACGATCGCCGCGGTGTAGTCGCCCGCGGGCGGGTCGAACAGGACGGCGCGCTCGGAGTTGGTGCCGCCGCTGGCCGAGGAGGTCACGACGTTGCCCGCGGCGTCGAAGATGTACAGGTCCCAGTCGGTGGCCGGGTTGGCCCAGGCGATGGAGACCTGGAGCTTGCCGTTGTCCACCTTGGGCAGACCATCCACGTGGAACGACACGCGCTCCGCGGTCATGTCCTCCGGGAAGTTGGTGTTGGTCGCCGGAACCCCGGCCGGGTTGGGCAGGGTGATGTTGGACTGGGCCGGGCCCTTGGGGTCGCGGCCGTAGCGGCCCGCGACGTAGGGGCGGGTGGAGGGGTTGACGGCCCAGCTGAAGCGGCCGCCGGTGGCGGTGAGGTTGGAGGTCAGCGTGTCCGCCACGTACAGCGGCTGGCCGACCGTGCCGTCCGGGTTGACCACCGGGGAGGTGGGCGTCTGGAAGGCCTTGCGCAGCTGCAGCTGGTACCCCTTGGGCGCCGAGCCGATCAGCGTCGAGTGCGCGGCCGGGTCGGCGGCGTTGCCCAGCATGTCGATGAACGCCTGGCGGTTGCCGCCCTTGCCAGCGCCCGCCGCCGGGGCGGTGCCGGTGTACTCGGCGACCACGCCCGCCTCGAAGGTCGGGTGGAACTCGTTGGGGCCGATCTCGAAGGTGAAGCCGAACCCGCCGGTGGCGAAGTACGACCAGTCCTCAGTGGACCCCGTGGTGTCGTAGAGCATCCACGACGGCTGGCTGGTGTACCCGTTGCGGGAGGCCATCTTGTCGCCGAGCGCCTTGTACACCGGCTCGTCGAGCGGCGGGCGGACGTCGGCGACGCCGGGCACGCGCAGGACCAGGTTCGAGTACGTGTGCAGGGTGATCAGGTTGGTCACCTGGCGGGTGGACACCAGCGAGCGGATGTTGCGGGTCTCCGGCTCGGAGAACGGCGCCGAGCCGCGGTAGGTGTCGCTGCTCCACGCGGTGGACGCGCCTGCGCCGCCCCAGAAGCCCGCGTAGTTGCGGTTGGGGTCGGTGCCGCGCTGGCGGCCTGCCGGGTTCGCCTTGCAGACGCCGGTGCGGAACGCCTCCGGCGAGTCGTTGACGTTGCAGTTCTTGCGCTTCATCTCGTAGTCGAAGCGGGTGAAGTCGCCCTTGGGCTCGGCCTCGCGGGAGATCGAGAAGCCGTCCGCGTTGACGATCGGGATGACGATGTTGCGGGTCTTGCCCACCAGCGACCGCAGTTCTCCGCCCGCCCGGTAGCCCTTGACCAGCTCGTGCGCCCACTCCATGGCGTGCTCACCCGCGGGCCACTCGCGCGCGTGGTGCACACCCATGAGCACGTTGACGGCCTTGCCGTCGGCGGCGTTGTCGACGTCGGTGGCGATCTCCAACGCGCTGACCTCGCGGCCCTCCCAGGTGGCGTTGGGGAGGGTGAAGGCCTTGACCAGCCCGGGGTTGCGCCGAGCGAGGTCCTTGACCTCGTAGTCGTACTCGTAGAGGTGCCGGTAGGTGGTCCGGCCGGAGGGCAGCGCGGAGGCCTTGCCCTTGGCCGCGTAGTCCTTGTCCCGCTTGGTGTTCTCGATCGAGCGGGCGGTCAGGTCCGCCTGCACCACGGTGGACCGCAGTCCGCTGTCGGCCAGGGTCTTGCGGTCGGCGTCGTCGGCGAGCACGACCTCGACGCCGGTGGCGTCGGCCTTCTCGGTGACGTCGAGGTCCAGGGCCAGCAGGCGGTCCTTCTGCTGGCGGGTCGGGGTCTCCACGCGGACGATCTCCGCGCGCGGGACGGCGGTGGAGCCGCCCTGGTTGTTGATGGCCAGGAAGTCCACGCCCAGCTTCACCGTGCGCGAAGTCCCGGCGTAGCGGCACGCCTGCACGACTAAGCGCTGGTCCTTGGTCACGAAGCTCTCCGCGAGCTCCGCGCTGCGCAGCGCGGCGGAGGCGGCCACGACGCCGCCGGTCGCCTTGTCGAACACCGCCAGGTCCCAGTCCCCGGCGCCCGAGCCGGTCTGGCTCAGCCGGGCCTGCACCAGACCGTTGACCGCGCTGGTGACCTCGCGGTGCGCGGTTCCCCTGGTGCCCGCGGGCAGCAGCCGCTCGAAGCAGGAGCGGGCCACGTCGGCGTCGGCGCGCAGGATGTTGTCCGCGGCCGCCGCGGTGGGCGCGGTGGCCGTGGTGAGGCCGAAGACCACGGCCCCGCTCAGACCGACCGCGGCGAGCACCCGTGCGGCCGGAACGCGTCTGGTTGGTGAGCTCAAGCTCGTCTCCTCCCGAAGCTCGCCCGCGCACGCGCGAGGGCGACGAGCGTGACGCTAGCCACGGATGGATACGGCGAAATGCGTTACCGGTTGCCAGTTGGCCGACAGCGCAACGGCGTTGCGCCGATGGGGCCACGACGGGAATTGGCCGATTCCAGCGCGCTGTCCGATTACCGGACGCTCAAGACAAATTACCTTTTGCCAGTTATCCGACGGTGCCCGCCACCTCTTCGGCGCAACGGAGGACCCGCAGGACGTTACGCCCTGCAACCTTCGCGCAGTCGTCCTCGCTCCAGCCGCGGTCGAGCAGCGCGCCCAGCAGCGCCGGGTAACCGCTGACGTCGGTGAGCCCGGTGGGCATGTCGGGGCAGCCGTCGTAGTCGCCGCCGATGCCGATGTGGTCGATCCCGACGACCTCGCGGGCGTGCTCCAGGTGCGCCACGACGTCCTCCAGGGTGGCCTGGGGCTGCTCGTGGCGGCCCTCCCAGGTCTCGAAGAACCGCTCGCGCACGACCAGGTCGGAGTGCTTGAGGCCCTGCGCGGCCATCGCCTCGGCCATCCGGTCGTCCCAGGCGGCGATGGCGGGCGAGACGAACCGGGGCACGAAGGTCACCATCAGCACGCCGCCGTTGCCGGGGAGCCGTTCGAGCACGTCATCGGGCACGTTGCGCGGGTGGTCGGCCACCGCGCGGCACGACGAGTGGCTGAAGATCACCGGCGCCGTGGTCGCGTCCAGGGCGTCGCGCATGGTCGTGTCCGCCACGTGGGACAGGTCGACGAGCATGCCGAGCCGGTTCATCTCGGCGACCACCTCGCGGCCGAACTCCGAGAGCCCGCCGACGCCGGGCTCGTCGGTGGCCGAGTCCGCCCACGGCGTGTTGTCGTTGTGCGTGAGGGTCATGTAGCGGACCCCGAGGCGGTGCAGGGCGCCGAGGGCACCGAGCGAGCTGGCGATGCTGTGGCCGCCCTCCGCGCCGATCAGCGAGGCGATCCTGCCCTCGGCGAAGGCGGATTCCACCTGGTCAGCGGTGGTGGCCAGGGCCAGGTCCGCCGGGTAGGCGGCGATCAGCCGGTGGACGAGTTCGACCTGTTCGACGGTGACCGTGACCGCCTCGTGCTCGGCGAGCGAGCAGGGCACCCACACCGACCAGAACTGGGCGCCGACCCCGCCGTCGCGGAGCCTGCCCAGGTCTGTGTGCAGGCCGGGCAGGGTGCTGGTGAGGTCGCTGAGGGCGGCGGTGACGGCGGGAACGCTCCCATGGCGGTCACGCAGAGCCCAGGGGAGGTCGTTGTGTCCGTCGACAAGAGGGGTGCGGCTGAGCAACGCTCGAGCCCGGTCTACCGAGGGGTTGTGCACTACCCGTGACTCCATTTCATCGCGTAGCGGGGGCTGCCCGTTACGTCACCGTTCGGGGACTCACCCAATCGTGTGACATCGACGGCCCTCAGTCACAACCCGATCGGATACTTACCCGATTGATCGTCCCGCTAACCCGCTTGGGCGGCTAGGCTGCCTTCGTCGACACCACTTTCGGTCCAACGGCGGCGCGGCTGTTTGGTCGAAAGTCCCAGTGCCGGTCGGGGGGCAACGACCGACTCCAGGGAGGTAGTGACGTGGCTGCCGTCGGCTTAGGTCAGGCCGTTCGAACCACGCCAGCCGGCGCCTTGCCGGCGAACATGGTCCCGCACCCGCGGGAGGAGCTGTTCTCAGTGCTGGTGGTTGACGACCACCCACTGTTGAGGGAGGCGATAGCGGCTCGGCTCACACAGATGGGCGCGGGCACAGTGCACGAGGCCGCCACGGTGGCCGAGGCGAGGGCGCGAGCGCAGGCCACCGGGCCGTGCGACCTGGCGATCCTCGACCTGGGTCTGCCTGACGGTAGCGGGATCGAGCTGGTCACGGAACTGCGCAGCCACGGTTGGCCGCGCATCGTCGTGCTGGCATCGTCCGACGACCCATACGCCGTTCGATCGGCCTTCCAGGCGGGCGCTCAGGCCTACCTGCTGAAGTCCGCGTCGCCGGTGGTGGTGACCGACGGGGTCCGCCGGGTGCTCGAGGGTGGCGTCTACGCCGACCCGAGTGTCGCCCCGGTCCTCGCCACGGGCACCAGGGTCCCCGGCACCGACAACACCCCGCGCGAGCTGTCGGCGCGCGAGGTCGAGGTGCTGCAACTGGTCGCCGACGGCCAGTCCAACAAGGAGATCGGCGAGGCGCTGAACCTCTCGGCGCTGACGGTGAAGTCTCACCTGTCGCGGATCGGCCGCAAGTTGGGCACCGGCGACCGGGCCCAGATGGTCGCGCTGGCCATGCGGGCAGGCGTCATCAGGTAGACAACAGCAGTCGTGTGGCTGGGCTGGGCATGGCCCAGCCACACGACTGCTGCTGATCTGACGGCGGGTGTCACCGGTCGTGCCGTAGGGTCATCGGCCGTGACGACCACCGGCTCAGGACCCAGCGCTGTCGAACCGCC
The DNA here is from genome assembly GCF_016907695.1 of Actinokineospora baliensis. Taxonomy (NCBI): domain Bacteria; kingdom Bacillati; phylum Actinomycetota; class Actinomycetes; order Pseudonocardiales; family Pseudonocardiaceae; genus Actinokineospora; species Actinokineospora baliensis. The sequence goes on from NZ_JAFBCK010000001.1 coordinate 7,340,156, forward strand.
TGCTCCGGTCCTGCTCACCGAGCCCGAAGAGGGCACCCCCGACGTCGTGGTGGACCTGACCGCGCTCGAGCGGGCCGCCCACCGCATCGCCGCGGGGCACGGACCCATCGCCGTCGACACCGAGCGCGCCTCGGGGTACCGGTACTCCCAACGCGCCTACCTGGTCCAGGTGCGCCGCCAGGGGGCCGGGACGTTCCTGATCGACCCCGTCGCCGTGGACGACCGGGTGGAGGCCCTGGTGGCCGCCCTGGACACCGGCGAGTGGGTGCTGCACGCGGCCTCCCAGGACCTGCCCTGCCTCGCCGACCTCGGCCTGCGCCCCGGCAAGCTGTTCGACACCGAACTCGCCGGGCGGCTCGCGGGCTTCGAGCGGGTCGCGCTCGGCACGCTGGTCGAGCTGCTGCTGGGGTTCCGGCTGGAGAAGGGCCACGGCGCCGCCGACTGGTCCCGCCGCCCGCTGCCGGTCGACTGGCTCAACTACGCCGCGCTCGACGTCGAGCTGCTCATCCAGCTGCGGGACGCGCTCGAGGCCGAGCTGCGCGAGCAGGGCAAGTTGGAGTGGGCGCTGGAGGAGTTCGAGGCGCTGCGCACCGCCGAGCCCGCCCCACCGCGCAAGGAACCGTGGCGCCGCACCTCCGGCATCCACAGCGTCCGCACACCGCGGGGGCTGGCCTCGATCCGGGCCCTGTGGGAGGCGCGCGACGCGATGGCCAAGGAGCGCGACATCGCGCCCGGCCGGGTGCTGCCCGACAGCGCGATCATCCAGGCCGCGTCGGTGAACCCGCAGGACGAGCAGGCGCTGCTGCAGCTCCCGGTGTTCAAGGGGCGCGCGCAGCGGCGGCTGTCGAGCACTTGGATGCGGGCCCTGCGCACCGCGGCGGCCCTGCCGAAGTCCGACCTGCCGGACCCGGCTCCCCCCGCCGAGGGCCCGCCGCCCGCCAACCGCTGGGCCGACAAGGACCCGGAGGCGGCCGCGCGGCTGAGCGCGGCCCGGTCGGCGCTGAGCAAGATCGCCGAGGCGCACCGGGTGCCGGTGGAGAACCTCCTGCAGCCGGACCTGGTGCGGCGCACCTGCTGGCAGCCGCCCGCCGATGTGGACAGCGCGTCGGTCACGGCGGCACTGCGGGCCGGTGGCGCCAGGGAGTGGCAGATCGGGTTGACCCTGGACCCGCTGTGCACGGCCCTGAAGGCGACGGCGGGCTAGTCCGTCCTCTCAGTCCTCGATGGACACCTGGAACACGGGGTGTCCTGGAGCTACCGCCCGGAGCTCGTCGTCTGTGGACCGCGCGGTGACGCCCTCGAAGAAGGCGCCCACCTCGAATGCCCAACGCTTGAGGTAGGCGCGCAGGACCTCGGGCTTGGCGTCATCGGCGAGCTCGCGGGCGGTGAAGCGCTGCACGCGCTTGCCGACGGTCAGCTCGCCCTCACCCGCGACGCGCAGGTTGCGGACCCACTGGGTGTGGCCGCGCGGGGACACGAGGTACTGGACGCCGTCGACGGTGAGCAGGTTGACGGGGGTGCTGCGCGGCTCGCCGCTCTTGCGCCCCTTGACCGACAGCACCCGCGCCCCCCAGACGCTGAAGCCGCGCCGCACGAGGAACGCCACGACATCGTTGAACCGCAGCACCCGCATGAGTCGTCCAGGACGCAGGTAGCGGGCCTGCGCGCCCTCGGCGGCGGGTCGGTCGGTGGTGGCCATGAGCCGGACTCCCTCGTAGATGCGAGAGCGGTGCTCTCGTTTGTGAGCGGTGCACTCTGTTGTGAGCAGTGAACACGAGAGCACTGCTCTCGGTCAAGAGCACTGCTCTCGAATTTGTGCAGTGCTCTTGGCGCCGGCAGAATCGCCCGGCATGAGCGCAGGTCGAACGGCACGGGACAAGGCCAGGCACGAGCTGACCCAGGAGATCAAGGACGCGGCGCGCGCGCAGTTGGCCACCGAGGGTGCGCACCAACTGTCGCTGCGGGCGGTGGCGCGGAGCCTGGGGATGGTCTCGTCGGCGCTCTACCGGTACTTCCCCAGCCGCGACGACCTGCTCACCGCGTTGATCATCGACGCGTACAACGCCCTCGGCGACGCCGTCGAGAAGGCCGACCACGGCGCGACCCCCGCCGAGCGCTGGCGCAACGCGTGCACCGCGATCCGCACCTGGGCGCTGGCCCACCGGCACGAGTACGCGCTGATCTACGGCTCCCCCGTCCCCGGCTACCAGGCCCCGAAGGCCACCGTCGCCCCGGCCGTGCGGGCGCCGACGGTGCTGCTCGGGATCGCCCTCGCGGCGGAGGCGCCGGACAGCGGGCTGCCGGAGAACCTTTGGGAGCAGCTCAACGGGGTACTCGGCGCGATCGCGGTCGAGCTGCCGACGGGCGCCATGGCCAGGGTCATGGTTGCCTGGACCCAGCTGTTCGGGATGGTCAGCTTCGAGTTGTTCGGCCAGCTCGTGGGCAGCGCGGACCCGGCGGATGAATTCTTCGGGTACGCGGTGGACCGGATGGCCGAGTTCGTCGGCGTGCAGTGATTACCCGCCGGTAACAAGCGGTAGAGTGAACCCGGGTTACCGTCCGGTAGCCCGGTCCCGACCCGAGGAGCACCCGTGGTCGCACCCGCTGCCCCCGCAGCCGCGCGCGCCGTCCGCGACGTCGTCTTCGTCGACGGCGTGCGGACGCCGTTCGGCAAGGCGGGCCCGAAGGGCATCTACGCCGAGACGCGCGCCGACGACCTGGTCGTGAAGGTCATCCGCGAGCTGCTGCGCCGCCACCCCGAGCTCCCGCCGGAGCGGGTGGACGAGGTGGCGATCGCGGCGACCACGCAGATCGGCGACCAGGGCCTGACCATCGGCCGCACCGCCGCGCTGCTGGCCGGGCTGCCCAAGTCGGTGCCCGGGTTCGCCATCGACCGGATGTGCGCGGGCGCGATGACCGCGGTGACCACCACCGCGAGCGGCATCGCCTTCGGCGCCTACGACGTGGTGATCGCGGGCGGGGTCGAGCACATGGGGCGGCACCCGATGGGCGAGGGCGTCGACCCGAACCCGAGGATCGTGGCCGACAAGCTCGTCGACCCGACCGCCCTGGTGATGGGGCAGACCGCGGAGAACGTGCACGACAGGTACCCGCACCTGACCAAGGCGCGGTGCGACGCCTACGCCGCGCGCAGCCAGGAGAAGTTCGCCGACGCGGTGAAGGCGGGCAAGATCGGGCCGGAACTGGTCCCGGTGGCGACGCGGTCCGCCGAGCTGGGCTGGGGTCTGGCCATAGAGGACGAACCGCCGCGACCGGGCACCACGGTGGAGACGTTGGCGGGCTTGAAGACCCCGTTCCGCCCGCACGGCAGGGTGACGGCGGGCAACGCGGCCGGGTTGAACGACGGCGCGACCGGCTGCGTGCTGGCGGCGGAGTCGACCGCGCGGGAACTGGGCCTGCCGATCGGGATGCGGCTGGTCGGGTACGCGTTCGTCGGCGTCGAGCCCGAGGTCATGGGGGTCGGCCCGGTTCCGGCGACGGAGAAGGCGCTCGCCAGGTTCGGTCTGTCCATTTCGGACATCGGGCTGTTCGAGCTGAACGAGGCGTTCGCGGTGCAGGTCCTGGCCTTCCTGGACCACTTCGGACTCGACGACGACGATCCCAGGGTCAACCAGTGGGGTGGTGCGATCGCCTGCGGCCACCCGCTCGCCTCCTCCGGCGTGCGGCTGATGACGCAGCTGTCGCGGCAGTTCGCCGAACGCCCGGACGTGCGCTACGGGCTCACCTCGATGTGCATCGGGATCGGCATGGGCGGCACGGTCATCTGGGAGAACCCGAACTGGGACGGGGGCAAGTGATGCTGACGCGCCAGCAGGCCGAGAAGGCCTTTCCCGACGAGGTCGTGACCAAGGCCGTCACCAGGGTGGTGCGGGTGGCCGGGTTGGCCAAGCCGGTCGCCCTGATCACCATCGACAACGGGCTCGACCACACCCGCCCGTCCACCTTCGGCCCGCAGGGCCTGGTGAGCCTGAACGCGGCGTTCGACGAGGCGCTGGCGGCCGATCCGGCGGCGATCGCGGTGACGGGCAAGCCCTTCATCTTCGCCGTCGGCGCCGATCTGTCCGGGGTGGAGCAGGTCGCGGACCGCGAGACCGCCCTGGACATCGCCGGGACCGGGCACGACGTGTTCCGCCGGTTCACCGAGTCGCCGGTGCCGACCTTCGCGTTCATCAACGGCGCGGTGATGGGTGGCGGCCTGGAGCTCGCGCTGTCGTGCCACTACCGGACGCTGTCGGACAACACGGCGGCTATCGCGTTGCCGGAGGTGTTCCTCGGCCTGTTCCCGGGATGGGGCGGCACGCAGCTGCTGCCGAACCTGATCGGTCCGGACGCCGCGGTCACGGTGATCTTCGAGAACGCGTTGAGCCAGAACCGGATGCTCAAGCCCCAGCAGGCGGCGGACCTGGGCATCACGGACGTGCTCCTCGGGTCGGCCGACTTCATCGAGCGGTCCTTTGCCTGGCTGTCCGATGTGGTCAATGGCCAGATTTCCGTTCCCCGCAAGGAGATTGATCGGGGAGCGGGCTGGGACGCGGCGGTCGAGCGCGCCAAGGGCATCGTGCACGGCCGCACCAAGGGTGCTTCGCCTGGCGCACTGAAGGCGTTGGAGCTACTGGAGTTGGCTCGCGCCAACGATCTCGACACGGGCTATGCGGCCGAAACCGAAGCGCTGGCCGATGTGTTGATGAGCGATCCGCTGCGGGCGGGCCTGTACTCGTTCAACCTGGTGCAGAAGCGCGCTCGACGGCCCGCTGGCGCCCCGGACAAGTCGCTGGCCCGGCCGGTGACCAAAGTCGGCATCGTCGGCGCGGGGTTGATGGCCAGCCAGATGGCGCTGCTTTTCGCGCGGCAGCTCAAGGTTCCCGTGGTGCTGACCGATATCGACCAGTCCCGTGTGGACAAAGGCGTCGGCTATGTGCACGACGAGATCGACAAGCTCGGCGCCAAGGGCAGGCTGACGGCCGACGGCGTGAACCGCTTGAAGGCACTGGTGTCCGGCTCGCTGGACAAGGCCGCTTTCGCCGACGCGGACTTCGTCATCGAGGCGGTGTTCGAGGAACTCGGTGTCAAGCAACGGGTCTTCGCCGAGGTGGAGGCGCACGTCAGCGCGGAGTGCGTGCTGGCGACCAACACCTCGTCGCTGTCGATCACCGAGATGGCGGCCGGGTTGACCCACCCCGAGCGGGTGGTCGGCTTCCACTTCTTCAACCCCGTCGCGGTGATGCCGCTGCTGGAGATCGTCCGCGCCGAACGCACCGACGACGCCACCCTGGCCACGGCGTTCGCGGTCGGCAAGGCGCTGCGCAAGTCCTCGGTGCTGGTCAAGGACGCGCCCGCGTTCGTGGTCAACCGCCTGCTGACCCGCTTCATGGGCGAGGTCGTCGCCGCGATCGACGAAGGCACCCCGTTCGAGGTCGCCGACCGCGCGACCGACCCGCTCGGCCTGCCCATGAGCCCCCTGGTGCTCCTGCAACTGGTCGGCCCCCCGGTCGCCCTGCACGTCGCCGAGACCATGCACCGGGCCTACCCGGACCGGTTCGGCGTGAGCGAGAACATGCGCCGCTTCGTCGAAGCGGGCAAGACTGCGGTGTGGACCTGGGACAGCACAGGCACCCAGTCGGTCGACCCGGAAGTGGCCGAACTGTGGCAATTCGGGTCGAACCCCCTGACCGCCGACCAGGTCCTGACCCGAGTCCTCGACGGCGTGGCCGAAGAGATCCGGATCATGCTCGACGAAGGCGTGGTGGCCGAAGCCCAGGACATCGACCTCTGCATGATCCTCGGCGGCGGCTGGCCCTTCTGGCTCGGCGGCATCACCCCCTACCTCGACCGCACCGGCGTCTCCGAACGAGTGCACGGCAAACCCTTCCTCGCCCCCGGCGTGGCATCGGTCCCGGCCTGACCACGCCGGTGCCCCCTGGTCCGCCAGGGGGCACCGGCGTGCGGGAGTTGATCAACTCCGTCACAGCCGGAACGCGGCTGCGGCTGCGATCTCCGCACGCGAGGCGGAAGATGGATTCGTGGCAGGCAGAACGCGGGTTGGGACGTCGGGGTGGGTCTATCCGCCTTGGCGGGGGGTGTTCTACCCGGAGGGGCTGGCCCAGCGGCGGGAGTTGGAGTACCTGTCGCGGCGGGTCGATTCGGTGGAGATCAACGGGTCGTTCTACGCGTTGCAGAAGCCGGAGAGCTACCAGCGATGGCGGGAGGAGACGCCGGAGGGGTTCGTGTTCTCGGTCAAGGGGCCGCGGTTCGTGACGCACATGAAGCGGTTGAAAGACGCGGAGGCGGTGGAGGTGGGGCGCGGGCACGATGAGCGGATGAAGGGTCGGGAGTGGCTGCGGACCGACCAGGACCGGCCGATCAGGTATGCGATCGAGGTGCGCAACCCCGACTTCGGCGCGCAGGGGTTCATCGACCTGCTGCGGGACAAGGGGATCGCGCTGGTGGTGGCGGACACTGCGGGGAAGTGGCCGTACTTCGAGCAGGTGACGGCCGATTTCGTGTACGCCAGGCTGCACGGGGACAAGGAGCTCTACGCCAGCGGGTACTCCGACGAGGCGTTGGACCGGTGGGCGGCGAAGGTGCGGGACTGGCGGGAGCGCGGGGACGTGTTCGTGTACTTCTACAACGACGTGAAGGTGAAGGCGCCGGGGGACGCGCAGGGGTTGGCGCGGCGGCTGTGAACATCGGGCGGGTTGGGCGGATGGAGCTCATCCTCGTCCGCGACGGACCGACGTGTGTGTGGTGTGCTCGGGAGTTCCGCGGTCAGGCGGTTCCCACCACCGACCACCTGGTGCCCAGGGTGAAGGGCGGGCCTTCGTGGGTGGAGAACGAGGTGGCGGCTTGTCGGGGGTGCAACCGCTTGCGGGGCCACGTCAGCCCGGTGGACTGGCTCGGGGAGTGCCTGCGGCAGGGTCGAAAGCCTGACACAGAGCGGGTTTCCCGGGTGTTGACGCTGTTGGGGGCGGCGATTGTGGAGCGGGGTGGGCAGCGGCGGGCTCGGGCGTACGTCGAGCGGCAGTTGCGGCGGTTGGCCAAGCCCGGCTAGTGGTGCGACCCAGAATGTTGGCCGTGTATCGGCCCGTCCACGGCGTGGCTGGCAAGGCGCCGGAACGGCCTCGTACTGGGCGTACTCGGTCGTTTCGGCAACGCAGCCAGGCGCGTCGTGGGCGGGCCGAGACATGGTCAAGGTTCTGGGTCGTGCCACTAGATCGAGGGGAGGGCGACCACCACGCGCAGGCCGCCGCCGGGGACGGGGGTGGCTTGGACGGTGCCGCCGTGGGCTCTGGCCACGGCTCGGACGATGGACAGGCCGAGGCCGGTTCCGGTGTGCGAGGTGCGGTCGACGCCGCCGCGGCGGAAGGGTTCGAACAGTTCGGGGACGCGGTCGGGGGCGATGACCGGGCCGGAGGAGGCGACCTCCAGGGAAGTCCACTGTGGACCGCTGGTGGTGCGGACCTCGATCCACCCGCCGTCGACGTTGTGGCGGACGGCGTTCTCCAGCAGGTTGCCCGCGACCCGCTCCAGCAGCGCGGCGTCGCCGGTGACGGTGGCGTGGTCGTGGTGGAAGCGGGCCGTGATGCCGCGGCGTTCGGCGTCGGACTTGGTGGAGCGCCAGGCGCCCGACACGACCACCGGGAGCTCGACCGGTCCGGTGGCGCCGACCCCGAGCCCGTCGGTGCGGGCGAGGACGAGCAGGGCCTCCACCAGGTCGCCTGCGCGCAGGGTCGCGGTGCGCACGACTTCGGCCATGCGGCGGAGTTCGGCGGCGTCGGCGTCCGGATCGGACAGTGTGACGTCGAGTTCGGTGCGGATCACCGCGAGGGGCGTGCGCAGCTCGTGGCTGGCGTTGGCGACGAACTGCCGTTGCGCGGAGAACGCCGCCTGCAGCCGGTCGAGCATCGCGTCGAAGGTGTCGGCGAGTTCGGCCACCTCGTCGCGGGCGCCCTGGTGGCCGATCCGCTGCCCCATCGACTCGACCGACAGCCGGTGCGCGGTGGCCGTCACCTCGCGCAGCGGCCGCAGCACCCGCCCGGTGATCACCCACGCCAGCAACGCGGTCGCGGCCACCACGCACACGAACGCCACGGACCCCGCCAGCAGGACCCGGTCCCGCGCGTCGTTGGACAGCGCCTCGGCCAACTCGTCCGCCTCGACGCGGATCCCGCCCACGACCACCGTCGTCCCGGTGGGCAGCGCGGGGACCGAGGCCACCACCTCACCGGCCAGGACCCACCCGAGCCACAGCAGCAGCACGCTGACCACCGCGACGAGACCGGTCGCCAGCAGGGTGACCCTGGCCCGCAACCCCAGGCCGCGCCCGCGCTCGGTCACACCCCCGTCGCACCCGCGGACGCCGGGACGCGGTACCCGGACCCGACCACCGTGTCGATGACCCCGGGGTCGCCGAGCTTCTTGCGCAGGGTCATCACCGTGACCCGGACCGTGGTGGTGAACGGGTCCGCGTTCTCGTCCCACACGCGCTCCAGGAGTTCCTCGCTGCTGACCACCGACCCGCGCGCGGCGAGCAGCACCTCCAGCACGCCGAACTCCTTGCGGGTCAGCTCGACCGGTCGCCCGGCCCTGGTGACCGTGCGCCTGGCGGGGTCGAGCTCGACGTCGCCCGCGACCAGCACCGGTGGCGTCACCGGGGTCGCGCGCCTGGCCAGCGCCCGCACCCTGGCGACGAGCTCCGGGAAGGCGAACGGCTTGGCGAGGTAGTCGTCGGCGCCCAGCGAGAGGCCCTCGACCCGGTCGGCGACGGCGTCGCTCGCGGTGAGCATCAGCACCCTGGTCAGCGCCCCGGACGCGACGATCTCCCGGCACAGCTGGTCGCCGTGCATGCCGGGCAGGTCGCGGTCGAGCACGACCACGTCGTAGCGGGTGACCGAGGCCTTCTCATGGCCCTCGTCGCCGTCCAGGGCGATGTCGACGGCCATACCCTCGCGCCGCAGGCCCCTGGCGACCGCCTCGGCGAGGGCGGCCTCGTCCTCCACGATGAGAATCCGCACCCCACCACGGTGCCACACGCCCCGGCGGGCCCCTTCGTTCGGGCATGATCAGCGCCATGATGCTGCGGTCGCTGCGCGAACAGGTGGCCTCCCACGCCCGGCTGCTCGCCGGGTCGGGGCTGGTGCTGGGCACGGCGGGCAACCTGAGCGCCAGGCAGGGCGACCTCGTCGCGGTCACCCCCACCGGCGCCCGGCTCGCGGACCTGCGCGCCGAGCACGTGACGGTGGTCGACCACCGCGGCGAGGTGGTCGAGGGCCGCCTCGCCCCGACGTCCGAACTGGACCTGCACCTGGGTGTCTACCGGCGCTACCGCGCGGGTGCGGTGGTGCACACGCACGCCCCGATGGCCACCGCGCTGTCGCTGGTCCTGCACGAACTGCCCTGCGTGCACTACCAGCTGGTCGAGCTCGGCGGCACGGTCCCGGTCGCGCCCTACCGCACATTCGGCACACCAGAACTGGCCGAGGCCGTGCTGGACGTCCTCGAAGGGCACACCGCCGCGCTGATGGCCAACCACGGCGCGATCACCTACGGCGCCGACCTGGAGACCGCGACCACCCGGGCGCAGCTGCTCGAGTGGGGCTGCGAGCTGTACTGGAAGGCCGCGCAGCTGGGCAAACCGCGTGAGCTCGACCGCGCCGAACGCGCCGACTACGACCGCCAGGTCGCCCGGCTGCGCTACGGGGTGACCCGCGAGCTGGACCAGCCGGGCTAGACCGTCACGACCTCGTTGACGAACGGGGCGTTCTTGATCTGCGACCCGCGCACGTCCCACTTCTTCACCACCGCGCCGTCGACGGTCAGCTGAGCCACGAAGTTGCCGGGGCCGAGCTTGTTCTCCGCGACCACGACGAAGGTGTTCTCCCCCGCCAGCTTCGCGGTCAGGTCCGCGACGACCTTCGGCTGGTTGCCGCGCAGCAGGCCGTTGGAGAACACGACCGCGTCGTTGACGCGCACGCTCGCGACGTCGTCGATCTCGGTGCAGGTGAGCACGACGACCTTGGTCGGGGCCGGGGTGCTGACCTGGTAGTCGAACTCGAAGGTCTCGTCGACGAACACGCCGTGCTTGCCGCCGTCGTCGGGCAGCCGCCACTCGCGCACGACCTGGCCGTCGGCGGTGAGGGTGGCGGTCAGCCCGGCGACGCCCGGCCCGTTGGTTGCGGTGAACACCAGGGTGTTGCGGCCGGGGACGAGCTTGCCGGTGAGGCTCACCGCGACCTTCGGCTGGGTCACCCGCAGCAGGCCGTGGGTGAACGCCTCGGCCCCGTTGATCGTCACCCGCACCGAGTCGTCGACGTGGGCAAGGGTCAGCTCGAGGTGCTGGGCAACGCGGACCGGGTCGGCCACTGGGACTTTCTCCTCACCGTGGAAGCGGGTGACCACCGCGAGATGATCACCATTGGTGTCGAGATCGACCGTTGCGCGCCGAACGTTTCACCTAGGGCAACGAACCCGGATCCGCAGGCGGGGCGGATCCGGGAGCGCACTCGTCAGGCGCGGTCGACCGCGGGTTCGGCGACGGTGCCGATCAGGTCGGAGGCCCAGCCGGTGACCTTGCGCGCGATGTGCTGCGCGGTGAGGCCGAGGCGGACCAGCACCTCGTCGCGGCTGCCCTGGGTGTGGAACTCGTTGGGGATGCCGAGGTCGCGCAGCGGCACGTCGACGTCGGCGTCGCGCAGCGCGGCGGCGAGGGCCCAGCCGAAGCCGCCGTGGCGGCCGCAGTCCTCGACGGTGACGACCAGCTTGTGGCGGCGGGCCAGCCCGGCCAGCTCGGCGGGCACCGGCGCGACCCAGCGCGGGTCCACCACCGTCACACCGATGCCCTGGTCGGCGAGCCGCTCGGCGGCGGCCAGGCCCAGCGCGGCGAAGGAGCCGACGGTGACCAGCAGCACGTCCTGGTCGGCGTCGCGGCGCAGCACGTCCACCGGGCCGATCCGCTCGACGGCGGGGATGTCGTCGCCGACGGTGGCCTTCGGGAAGCGCAGCACCGACGGGCCGTTGTCGATGGCGACCGCCTCGCGCAGCTCCTCGCGCAGGGTGGCCGCGTCGCGCGGGGCGGCGATGTGGATGCCGGGGATCATGCCCAGGATCGACAGGTCCCACATGCCGTGGTGGCTGGCGCCGTCCGGACCGGTGATGCCCGCGCGGTCGAGCACCACGGTCACCGGCTGCTTGTGCAGCGCGACGTCCATCAGCATCTGGTCGAAGGCGCGGTTGAGGAAGGTCGAGTAGATCGCGACCACCGGGTGCAGCCCGGCCATGGCCATGCCCGCGGCCGAGGTGATCGCGTGCTGCTCGGCGATGCCCACGTCGAACACCCGGCGCGGGAAGCGCTCGGCGAACGGCGCGAGGCCGGTGGAGCGCAGCATCGCGGCGGTGATCGCCACCACGTCCTCGCGCTCGGCGCCGATCGCGGCCAGTTCCTCGGCGAACACCGAGGTCCACACGGTGCCCTTGGACTTGCGGGGCTTGCCGGTGACCGGGTCGATCGGGTCGGTCTGGTGCATCTGGTCGAGCTCGTCGTTCTCGGCCAGCGGGTAGCCGTTGCCCTTGCGGGTGACCGCGTGCACGATCACCGGCCCGCCGAAGTCCTTCGCCCGGCGCAGCGCGACCTCCAGCGCCTCCAGGTCGTGCCCGTCGACCGGGCCGAGGTACTTGAGGCCGAGGTCCTCGAACATCGCCTGCGGGCTCAACGCGTCCTTGATGCCGCGCTTGGCCGCGTGCAGAGCCGCGTATAGAGGCTTACCGACGACCGGGGTGCCTTGCAGGACCCTCTTACCGCCCTCGAGCGCGCGCTCGTAGCCCGGTCGCAGGCGAAGCGTGGCGAGGTGGTCGGCGAAGCCGCCAATGGTCGGCGAGTACGAGCGGCCGTTGTCGTTGACCACGATGACTACGGAACGGTCCGTGCCCGCGGCGATGTTGTTCATCGCCTCCCAGCACATGCCGCCCGTAAGAGCGCCGTCGCCGACGACAGCGACAACGGTGCGCTTCTCGCCGCGCAACTGGTGCGCCTTCGCCATGCCGTCGGCGTAAGAGAGCGCGGTGGACGCGTGGCTGTTCTCCACCAGGTCGTGCTCGCTCTCGGCCTGGCTCGGGTAGCCGGAGATGCCGTCCTGCTGGCGCAGCTCGTCGAACCCGTCCCGGCGGCCGGTGAGGATCTTGTGCACGTACGCCTGGTGGCCCACGTCGTAGATCAGGCCGTCGGCTGGCGAGTCGAACACCCGGTGCAGCGCGATGGTCAGCTCGACCACGCCCAGGTTGGGCCCCAGGTGCCCCCCGGTCTTGGTGACCTTGTCGACCAGGAACGACCGGATCTCCACCGCGAGCCGGTCGAGTTCCTCGTGGGTCATCCGCCGGAGATCGGCCGGTCCGTGCACGGAGTCCAGCAGGGTCACGCGTCGTCACCTCGTCAGAGAGCGGTGTCGTGTGGGTGGGTTGTGCAGTCGGCTCTTCGGTCCAGTCTACGAGCGGTGGGCGGTACCCGACTTCCGGTATCGGCGCGCGGACGCCGCACGGTGATCGCCCATCCGGGTCACCCGGCCCGGCACCGGGGTGCGGTGTTCCCGCTGGACCTGGCCGTGCGCGTCGCCCCGATTGGGTAGGGTTCGCGGCACATCGGGGGTCGGACAGGGGGCTGTGGCAGTGGTGTGGGGAACAGCTGTGCCCGGGGCTTTCCCGGCGGGGGCACGGGTGGCTGTGGCGTTGGTGACAGCACCACCGCGGGGGGTGTCGTGAGCGAACCGGTGGCCGGGCAGGCCGAGCTGGACCGGATGACCAAGGCGGTCGGCCGGGCGATGGTGCGCGCCGCGGGCGCCGGGTGGACCCGGGTGAGCGCGCGGTACCGCTCCGTGGGCAGGCACATCGAGGTGGACCTGCACGTGACCGGGCCGGACGGGGTGCCCCGACCGGTCCGGCCGCCCGCCGAGGTGGTCGACGGCCTCGGCCGGTTGCGCGCCGGGATGTACCGGCCGGGTCGGGGGACCTGGATCGGCGCCGTCTACGACATCGAGCCACCGGGGACGTTCACCTGCGAGTTCGAACCGGACCTGGAGCCGGTGTGGCGCCGGGTGCCGCCGCCGGTCGGCTTCGTCGACGAGCTGCGGACCTTCCCCCGGTCGGAGGAGTTCATCCCGGACTGGTTCCGGGCCCGCGCGGGCATGCCCCCGGCGGTCACCCCGGAGACCCAGGCGGCGGGCACACCGCCGCACGGGATCCCGGTCCCGCAGCCCGCGCCGGGTAGGCACGCCGCTCCGCCACCGCCGTGGGAGAACCCGCCGCCCTCAGGTGGACCGGGCAGGCACGCCGCGGGGCCTGGTCGGCCGCCGCTCGGTGGACCGCCCGGGTTCGGTCCACCCGCTGGCCCGCGGCAGCCCTGATCGGCGGTATTTGGCCTGGTCAGAACCCCTGTTGCGGGCTCGATCAGTTTGGCCCCAACGGCCGATTTCCGCGTTGCCCGCGGTGGTTACGGTCGATCCATGAAGAAGCCTCTGGTGATCGCCGTCACAGCCGTGGCGGCGCTGGGCCTCGCCGCACCCCCGGCGAGCGCCGTCACCACCGCGAACGTGTGGTGCGAGACGGCCTACACCTACTACACCTGCACGGTCGGCCACGACGCGACCGCGCCCTACACGATCCGCTGGGCCGTCAACGGCTCCCCGGCACCGTCCTTCGACAACGCCGAGAACACCCCGCTGACCCGCTGCAACGTCCGAGTCGTGCTCACCATCGACGTCACGGTGACCGACGCGACCGGCTCCAGGTCGGCCTCGACCCGGTCGCGCTGCAGCTCGGGGCCGTGGCCGTGAGCCGCGCGCGCAAGACCCTGCGCGGGCTGGCTGTCCTCGCTGCCGCAGTGGCCCTAACCGTTCCCGCGCCGGGTACCGCGACGGCGTGGACGAACTCGCTGACCTGCGACAGCGGCGGCTACAACCACGCAGGCGGCTTCCAGTGCTGGGCCTACGCCACCGGCGCGTTCCCGCTGCAGAGCGTGAACTGGATGATCAACGATTGGTACTACCCGGCGTTCGACGGGCAGCTGTTCCCGCCGCTGTTCACCTGCGCCCCGGGAACCGCCTACTTCTACATCGTCATCGTCGACGCCAATGGCGCCGTTCAGGTCATCGACGAACCGGAGATCTGCCGCACCGGGGAGTGGAACTGATGGGCAGACCAATGCGGGCACTCGCCGCGGCGGTGGCGGTGGCGGGCATGGCTGTTCCAGGCGCGGGCACTGCGGGCGCGTGGACGAACTCGCTGAGCTGCGACAGCGGCGGCTACAACAACACGGGCGGCTTCCAGTGCTGGGCCTACGCCACCGGCGTCCGCCCGCTGCAGAACGTCAACTGGTGGATCAACGGCGCGCGGGACCACCGGTTCGACGGGCAACTGTTCCCCGACCTGTTCGAGTGCAGCCCGGGGACGGTGCGCTTCTTCATCATCATCGTTGACGCCAATGGCGCCGTTCAGGTCATCGACGAGCCGGAGATCTGCCGGACTGGGGAGTGGAACTGATGAGCAACCGCGTTCGTGTCCTGGTCACCGCGGTGGCGGCGCTGGGTCTGATGGCCCCGGCGACCGCCGCCACCGCGACACCGGACTACCTGGTCTGCGACAGCGGCGGCAGCAAGTTCCAGTGCGTCGCCTACCCCAGCGGGCCCCGCCCGCTGCAGAGCGTCCAGTGGACCGTCAACGGCAACTACCGGCCGTCTCTCAACGGCATCACCCACACCCCGGTGTTCGGGTGCTCGCCGGGGTCGACCCAGTTCGTGATCACGATCGTGGACGCGAACGGGGTCACCCAGGTGATCGACGACTACGACTTCTGCCGAACGGGTCCGTGGACTTAGCGTTCGAGCAGGGCAACGCACTCCACGTGGTGGGTCATCGGGAACGTGTCGAAGGCCCTTAGCGCGGTGAGCGTGTAGCCGTGGTCGGCGAAGGTGGCCACATCGCGCGCCAGGGCGGCGGGATCGCAGGCGACGTAGACGACGCGGGCTGGCTCGCGGGCGGCTATGGCCTCGACGACCGGCTTTCCCGCCCCCTTGCGCGGTGGGTCCAGCACCACGACGTCCGGGGCGGGGAGGTCGCCGTCGGCCAGGACGTCCTCGACCTTGCCCGCGAAGATCCGGACCTGCGGCAGGTCCGCCAGGTTCTCGGCACCGTCTTCAGCCGCCCGGCGCGACGACTCGACGGCAACCACCGCTCCGCCCTCGCCCACCTGACCGGCCAGGACCGCGGCGAACAGGCCGACACCCGCGTAGAGGTCCCAGGCCGCCTGACCGGCCACCAACCCGGTCCAGTCGGCGACGACCTCGGCGAGCACGTCGGCCGCGTCCGGGTGGACCTGCCAGAACCCGTGCGCGTCCAACCGCCACTCGCGGCGCGCGGCCTGCTCCACCGCGATCGACGAGCCGAGGACCCGGTGCGGGCGCAGCACGGGCTTGCCGCTGCGCAGGCGCCCCTTGTCCGGCAGGAGCTCACTCGCGTGGGTGCGGCCTGTGGCGTCCACGGACACCTCTAGCTCGGCACCCGGGGTCCACTCCTGGGTCGCGAGTACGTCGACGGTGCCCGGGGCGGCGATGACGCAGTCGGCGACCGGTACGACCCGGTGGCTGCGGTGTGCGCGGAACCCGATGTGGCCCGCGCGGTCGACGGCCAGCCTTGTGCGCGTGCGCCAGTGCTCGAGCCCGCCCGCGAGCTCTTCGACCTCAACGTCCCATGTGACATCAGCAAGCCTCTTAAGCTGCTCGGTCACTACGGCCGCCTTGAGCCGCCTCTGTTCGTCCGCGGAGGCGTGCTGCCAGTCGCACCCGCCGCAGCCGCCGGGAGCGGCCAATGGGCACGGTGGCACGACCCGCTCCGGTGACGCTGTCAGCACCTCGACAGCATCCCCTCGGCAGAACGAGCCGCCCTTGTCCTCGGTGATCGCGACGACAACGCGCTCACCCGGCAGCGCGTGCCGGACGAAGACAACCCTGCCTTCGGCTCTCGCGACGCAGTGCCCGCCGTGGGCCACTGCGCCGACCTCGACCTCGAACCGCCGTCCGGTCCAATCCGTCACTTATGTGCGTCCTTGCCGGTAAGACCGCGGCGGATGGCACCAGGAGCGACCAGGTCGCGTTCGGCGACCTTCTCCGACGACGCCAACTGCCACGGCACGCTTGTCACCATCACGCCGGGTTGGAACAGGAGCCTGCCCTTGAGCCGCAACGCGCTCTGGTTGTGCAGGACCTGCTCCCACCACCGGCCGACGACGTATTCGGGGATGAAGACCGTGACCACGTCGCGCGGGTTGTCCGTGCGCACGCGCTTGACGTAGTCGAGCACCGGTTTGGTGATCTCCCGGTACGGGGACTCGATGACCTTGAGCGGCACCGAGAAACCCTCCTTCTCCCACTCGCCCACCAGCTTCTTGGTGTCCACGTCGTCGACGTTGACCGTGATCGCCTCCAGCAGGTCCGGCCGGGTGGCCCTGGCGTAGGCGAGCGCGCGGCGGGTCGGCAGGTGCAGCTTGGACACCAGCACGATCGAGTGGATCCGCGAGGGCAGCACGAAGGCGTTCTCGCCCTCGGCGCGGGCCAGCTCGTCGGCGACCCGGTCGTAGTGGCGGCGGATCCCGGTCATCACCAGGTAGATGCCCGCCATCGCGGCGATCGCGATCCAGGCGCCGAGCAGGAACTTGGTGATCAGCACCACCACCAGCACCGAACCGGTCATCGCCAGGCCGAACGCGTTGATCGCCTGCGAGCGGCGCATCCTGCGCCGCTCGACCGGGTCGCTCTCGCGGGCCAGCTGCCGGTTCCAGTGCCGGATCATGCCGGTCTGGCTCATCGTGAAGGACACGAACACCCCGACGATGTAGAGCTGGATCAGCCGGGTCACCTCGGCGTCGAAGGCGATGACCAGCACGATCGCGAACCCGGCCAGGCCGATGATGCCGTTGGAGAAGGCCAGCCGGTCGCCGCGGGTGTGCAGCTGGCGGGGCAGGTAGCGGTCCTGGGCCAGGATCGAGCCGAGCACCGGGAAGCCGTTGAACGCGGTGTTGGCGGCCAGCACCAGGATCAGCGCGGTCACGATCGTGATGAAGAAGAAGCCGACCGGGAAGCCGTCGAACACCGCGCCCGCGATCTGGGCGACCATCGTCTTCTGCTCGTAGCCCGCCGGGGCGTTGACCAGCTGCGTCGCCGGGTCCTCGGCGATGCGGACCTGGGTCAGCTGGGCCAGCACGATCAGGCCCATCAGCATGACCACCGCGATCAGGCCCATCATCAGCAGCGTGGTGGCCGCGTTCTTCGACTTGGGCTTGCGGAAGGCGGGCACGCCGTTGCTGATGGCCTCCACGCCGGTCAGCGCCGCGCAGCCGGAGGAGAACGCGCGCAGCACCAGGAACACCAGCGCCAGGCCCGCGAGCTCGCCGTGCTCGGCGTTGATCTGCAGGTCGGCGCTCTCGGCGCGCATGTCGTCGCCCAGGATCAACCCGCGGAACAGGCCGAACCCGATCATCAGCACGATGCCGACCATGAACGCGTAGGTCGGGACGGCGAAGGCGGCACCGGACTCGCGGATGCCGCGCAGGTTGATCGCGGTGAGCACCACGATCGCCACCACCGAGAACTCCACCTTGTGGGTGGCCACGAACGGGATCGCCGACCCGATGTTGGCCGCGGCGGAGGCGATGGACACGGCCACGGTGAGCACGTAGTCCACCAGCAGGGCGCTGGCCACCGTCAGCCCGGCCTGCTTGCCCAGGTTGACCGTGGCGACCTCGTAGTCACCGCCGCCGGAGGGGTACGCGCGGACGTTCTGCCGGTAGCTGGCGACCACGGTGAGCATGACGATGACGACCACCACGCCCACCCACGGCGCGAAGGCGTAAGCCGACAGGCCTGCCACCGACAGCATCAGGAAGATCTCTTCTGGCGCGTAGGCCACCGACGACATGGCGTCAGAGGCGAAGACCGGGAGCGCGATGCGCTTGGGCAGCAGCGTGTGCGCCAGCCGGTCACTGCGGAACGGCCGCCCGACCACCAGTCGTTTCGCCGCCGTGGAGAACTTGGACACGGACGCACAGCGTAGGCGGTCACGTCCCCGATCCGGCGCGGCCACCGGTAGGTTCGTCCACGATCGGGCACCATCACCCGAGATGGGGCCGGTCGGCCCCGCCCGCAGCGAGGAGGCGTTTGGCGTGCACGTGGTGATCATGGGCTGCGGCCGCGTCGGGGCCATGATGGCCGCGGCGCTGGAGCGGCTCGACCACAGCGTCGCGGTGATCGACAAGGACGCCCAGGCCTTCCGCAGGCTCGGCTCGGACTTCCACGGCCAGCAGGTGGTGGGCACCGGGTTCGACCGGCAGGTGCTGATCGAGGCGGGCATCGAGCGGGCAGGCGCGTTCGCCGCGGTGTCCAGCGGCGACAACTCCAACATCATCTCCGCCAGGGTGGCCAGGGAGACCTTCGGCGTCGAGCACGTCGTGGCCCGCATCTACGACCCCAAGCGGGCCGAGGTCTACGAGCGGCTGGGCATCCCGACCGTGGCGACCGTGCCGTGGACCACCGACCGGCTGCTGCGCACGCTGCTGCCCGACGGGGTCGCCTCCGCATGGCGCGACCCCACCGGCCGGGTCGCGGTGCTGCAGGTGCCCTACCACGAGGGCTGGATCGGCCGCACCGTGAAGGAGTTCCAGGGCGCCACCGGCTGCCGGGTGGCGTTCGTGATGCGCTTCGGCACCGCGGTGCTGCCGCTGGCCAAGACCGTCATCCAGTCCGACGACCACGTCTACGTCGCCGCCCTCTCCGGCACCCTCAGCGACGTCACAGCGGCAGCCGCCCAGGCACCGGAGGAGAACTGATGCGCGTCGCCATCGCCGGAGCGGGCGCGGTGGGCCGCTCCATCGCCGCGGAGCTGGTGGGCGGTGACCACCAGGTCATGCTCATCGAGCGCGAGGCCGCGCAGTTCGAGCCGCACACCGTCGAGCAGGCCGAGTGGGTGCTGGCCGACGCCTGCGAGCTGGCCTCGCTGGAGGACGCGGGCCTGCAGCTGTGCGACTGCGTCATCGCCGCCACCGGCGACGACAAGGTCAACCTGGTGGTGTCGCTGCTGGCCAAGACGGTGTTCGCGGTCAAGCGGGTGGTGGCCAGGGTCAACGACCCCAGCAACGAGTGGCTGTTCACCGGTGCCTGGGGCGTCGACGTGGCCGTCTCCACGCCCCGGGTCCTGGCCGCGATGGTCGAGGAGGCCGTGAGCGTCGGCGGTCTCGTGCAGCTGCTGACCCTGCGCCAGGGTCAGGCCAACCTGGTGGAGATGACGCTGCCGGACGACACGCCGTGGGCCGGTAAGCCGGTGCGGAACGTGAAGCTGCCCCGCGACGCCGCCCTGGTGACCATCCTGCGGGGTGGCCGGGTGATCGTGCCGCAGCCGGACGACCCCCTGGAAGGCGGCGACGAGCTCCTCTTCGTCGCCTCCGCCAACGTCGAGGGCGAGATCCGCAAGGCCCTAGGGCACTAAACGTAAGAGGGCCCGACCATCCCGGTCGGGCCCTCTTAGGTCCTATTCGCCGCTATATTTCGCGCGCAGCGCGGCCTCTACGGCGTCGTCGTCGACTGTTTCGGCCTCTTCGAGCTCCTTCTGCCGGAGCTGGGCCTTGCGCACCGCCCACACCGTGACGACCAGGGCGATCGCGAACAGCGGGTAGCCCATGGCCAGGCGGGCGAAGGCGAGCCAGCCGGTGAGGTCCTCGTCGTAGAGCCACTTCTGGACGATGAACCGGGCCGCGAAGATCAGCACGAAGGTGGCCGTGGCCAGGTCGTAGGCGAAGACCGACTTCCTGTCCTTGCGCCAGCCCTGCCCGTGCCCGTTCAGCCCGGACCAGATGACGCCGACCAGCGGCCACCGGAACAGGATGGACAGCGCGAACACGCCGCCGTAGACCAGGCTGGTCCAGATCCCGAAGAGGAAGAAGCCCTTCGCGGAGCCGGTCTGGTAGGCGATGAACGCGGCGATGCCGACCCCGAAGAACCCGGAGATCGCGGGCTGCAGCGGCTCCTTGCGGACCACCCGGATGACGGTGATCAGCACGGCGCTGCCCAGCGCGCTCCAGATGCCGACGGTGAGCCCGCCCAGCGCGTTGGCCAGCACGAACACCAGGACCGGCACCGACGAGTAGATCAGGCCGCTGATGCCGCCCATCTGCTCCAGCAGCGTCTGCTCCTGGGGCTCGGGCTGCTGGGGGTCGGTGCCCGACGGGCCTGGCTCGGTGGTCTCGTCACGGCGGTCGGGGTCGCCCGACCCGTTGACATGCGCGGCCGGGTTGGTCATGGCACCGGTTTCGTCAGGGAGCCGTGGTCTGCAGCTCGTAGTACGGGTTGTAGAGCACCTTGCGCCCGTCCCTGACCGCGATCCTGCCCTGGGCCTTGACGGTCCGGCCAGGCTCGATGCCCGGGATACGGCGGCGCCCGAGCCACACTAGTGTCACGCCCTCGGTCCCGTCGAACAGCTCCGCCTCCAGCGTGGCGGCCGCGTCGCGCGGGCACAGCTCCACGGTGCGTAACCTGCCGAAGACCGTGACCTCTTCACCCGACCGGCAGTCACAGGCCCGCCGCGCGCCCTGGGCCTCGGCGTGCGTGGACAGGTCGTCCGCGTCGAGCTGGTCCACGTCGGTCGTGAGCCGCTTGACGAGACGGTGCCAGTAGCCGTCCCCCTTGGTGCCCATAGCGCAGTCTTCTCCCGTGAGGGGGCCGTCCCCGACGACAGCGGCCCATGCCGAATCAGCGTAACCGCGCCGGGTAGGCCCTGGACAAGGATCGAGGCGTGAGTGTGACCGAGCCGCCAACCGCGGTGCTGCTGCCCGGAACCGGGTCCGATGAGGTGTTCGTCCGGTCCGTTTTCGCCGGACCGCTGGCCGCCGTGGGCGTCGCGCTGCGCACCCCCCGCCCGCGACCGGGGAAAGACCTGGTCAAGGCCCACCTGGCGGCGTTGGACGCGACCGAGGGCCCGGTCCTCGTCGGCGGGATCTCGCTAGGCGCCCACCTGGGTGCCCTGTGGGCGGCGGCCAACCCCGACCGGTGCGCGGGCCTACTACTGGCCCTACCCGCCTGGACCGGCGACAGCGCGGGCGCGCCCGCCGCCCTTGCCGCCCGCCACAGCGCCGCTGACGTGCGCTCCAGGGGCCTGGAAGCGGCTTTGAGCACCGCAGTCACAGGCGTCGCGCCGTGGCTGGCCGCGGAACTGACCCGAGCCTGGCGCGGCTACGGCCCGGCTCTCGCCGACTCCCTGGAGGCCGCCGCCGACCACCCGGGACCGGCGCAGGCGGACCTGACCAGCCTCACCGTCCCCGCAGGCGTGGCGAGCTGCACCGACGACCCAATTCACCCGATCGAGACCGCCCAGGCGTGGGCGGAGGCCCTCCCCCGAGCACACCTGGGCACGACGTCCCTGTCCGCCATGAGCACGGACGTCGAGGCCCTTGGCCGGGCCACGGTCCTCGCCTGGCTGCGGGCCCGCTTCGAGCGCTGACCGCCCGAGGCCCGGTCAGACCGGGCCTCTGGGGCGGCTGACACACGCGGCCACGCACCGCCCGGGCGTTGCCAGGCTGTGAGCCCGCCTTGCGCGGTGCCCTGAGGTCGCCGGAGCCCGTGGCTCGCCATTCGGGCTGCTAGGCCGGGATACGGAACGCCGGGTGGCCAGCACGTCCGGCCACTCCGCACCCCGTGTTGAGCAGGCTGCGAGGGCAGCTTCAACGCCCTGCGGCTGGCCCGTCCCGCCCACGCCAGGCGTCCGGGCTGAAGGCCCGCGTCAAGTGGTGAACCCCGGTGGCCGCGCGGCCACCGGGGTTCACCACTCACTGCTCGGGCTGCTGCGAGGCGATGTGTTCGGCGATCGCCTTGGGGAGGTCGATCTGCAGGGGGGTCCGCACCGGCATCGGCTGCGGGCCGCGGACCACCACCGTGTTGCGGACCAGCTCGCGCAGCGCCTCCGCGCTCGTGTCGGCCAGTTCCGGGGGACCCGCCACGACGCCGCGGAGCATCCAGCGGGGGCCGTCGACGCCGACGAAGCGGAGGGTCATCTCGCCGAGGGAGGCGCTCAGTTCCTGGCCCCAGTCACCGGCGTGGCTGCGGACCGTGGCGCCGTCGCCGCGCAGTTGTTCGGCCAGTTCGCCGCACACCTCCCGCCACAGCCCGCCGGAGCGGGGGGCGGCGTAGGCGTTGAGGGTGACCTGGCCGACCGGGGTGAGCACGTGCACCGCGCGCACCGAGCCGGAGGGGTCCATCTCGACCTGCAGCTGGGCGCCGTCGGGCACCGGGATGCGCACCGACCCCAGGTCCAGCCTGGGGAAGTCGTCGTCAGCGGCGTCGGCCTCGTCGTAGGGGCCGTCCGGTGCGTCGACCGGGACCGGTAGGTCGTCGTCATCGCCGGTGATGGCGCCGACCTCGATGTCCTCGTCGCGCCCGCGTCTGCCGCGCCCGAACAGTGCCACTACTCCTCCGTCGCGTTTCCCGACCCCGCCGAACCGGTGAGCACCACGTGCCCCCCGGTCGACCCGTACCCGCCGTCACCGCGCTCGGACCCGCCGAGCTCGGCCACCTCGCGGAACACCGCGTGCTCGACCCGCTGGAGCACCAGCTGCGCGATCCGGTCGCCCCGGCGCAGCGCGATGGTCTCGCGCGGGTCGTGGTTGATCAAACAGACTTTGATCTCGCCGCGGTAGCCCGCGTCGATGGTGCCCGGCGTGTTGACCACGCTCAGCCCCAGCCGGGCGGCCAGGCCGGAGCGCGGGTGCACGAACCCGGCGTACCCGTCCGGGAGCGCGATCGCGATACCGGTCCCGACGAGCACCCGCTCGCCGGGCGGGATGACCACGTCGGACGTGGTCACCAGATCCGCCCCGGCGTCACCCGGCCTGGCGTAGGCCGGGATGGGGACGCCGGGGTCCAACCGGGTGAGCAGGACCTCCACGCTGGGCACGAGCGGCGAGACTACCCTGGGCCCGTGACCGACACCTCAGGCACGGCCGCGCGGGCGCGCGCCACCTACCGCGAGCGCCTGTACGTGACCTGGTACTGGTGGCCGCTGCCGCTGGTCGCGGCCGGGCTGCTGGCCGCGGAGATCCACATGGGGTACCCCGGGGTGCGGGCGTGGCTGCCGTACGTGGTGATCCTGCCGCTGACGCTGCTGCTGGTCCTGCGCGCGGGCGCGACCAGGGTCGCGGTGGTCGACGGGGAGCTGTGGGTGGCCGACGCGCACCTGCCGCTGGAGTTCGCGGGCGAGGTCGAGGTGTTCGGCGCCGACCCCGGCCAGTGGGGCGGGCAGGCCGCGGCCAAGCGCAAGGTGCTCGGCCCGAACCTGGACCCGGCCGCGTTCCTGCTGCACCGCGGCTGGGTGCGCCCGCTGGTGCGCGTCCAGGTGACCGATCCCGACGACCCGACGCCGTACTGGGTGTTCAGCACCCGGCACCCGCACCGGCTCGCCGAGGTCATCGAGAACGCGCGGACCACGGCGGAGCGCGGCTAGAACCGGCTGCGGGTACAGCAACAGCCGGGTGCCCTCGGTTGGGCTACCCGGCTGTTCCCCAGCCCTGGCTCCCCCGGCGTCGCGGCAGGCTCTGCCGGGGGTCGAGCCTCACGCGCAGTCGCGGCAGACGAACACGCCGTTGTTGGCCTCGGCCAACCTGCTGCGGTGGTGCACCAAGAAGCACTTGGAACAGGTGAACTCGTCAGCCTGCTTGGGCACAACGCGCACGGTGAGGTCCTCGCCGGACAGCGCCGAGAGGTCCGCACCGGGCAGTTCGAAGCTCTCCGCGGTGTCGGTCTCGTCGACGTCGACCACCCCGGACTGGTTCTCGTTGCGGCGCGCCTTGAGCTCCTCGAGGGAGTCCTCGGCCAGATCGTCGGCCTCGCTGCGCCGTGGTGCGTCGTAGTCGGTCGCCATCTATTTCACCCCTGCGGTCCTTCAGGATGTGGGTCGTGCCGCTGGACAACGTTCCAGCGCCCCGGTTTGTGCCCGCCACCCGAGTGACGGAGGTCTCGCAGGCCGCGTCAGGTCCGCGGGCCCGTCGGAATCGATTCCGCGGGGTGTCTTCAGCGACTGGAGCGGGCAGAGGGTAGCCCATGGCGCGCCGCGGTGCGCACAGCGTCACCCCCCCTGGGGGTGTCGCCGGAGGTGACGCGGTGCGCCCGGCGTGTCGCGGACCGGGCGAACCGCCTTGCCCAACGCCGTCACGCCGTGGTGCGATGCCCTCGGGTGACGAGGCGCCAGCGGGTGGTGGCGCCCGGTACACCGGCCGCACCGGCGGGTCCGTGCTGCGACCCGCGCCGAAACGAATAGGCTCACAGCGACGACTCACGGCCCAGGTGTGCGACCGGGGTCCGGTGTCCAGGGGGTGGGGGCCATGGGGTCCGTAGGGAGGGTCAGCGCGTGTCGACCGGCGGTCTGAGGACGCAGCGCTACCGCAGGCGGCGGCCACTGCCCGCCGTGGTCCTGATGGCCGTCCTCGGCCTCGTCGCGGGCATCGTGTGGCTCCGCGTCATCCAGACCGACGGCGCCGTCACCACGGCCAAGGCGTGCGACCCGCCACCGGCCACCGTGCCGGTCGAAGGCCAGCCGCAGCCCACCCTGGGCCAGCAGCTGCCCACCGACGCGCTCGACCGCACCGCACCGAGCCCCGCCGCGGGCGGCCTGGTCCGGGTCGTCAACGCCAGCGGCCAGAACCGGTTGGCGGGCGCGGTCACCGAGGCGCTGCGCGACCTGGGATTCACCCAGATCGGCGAACCCGGCAACGACCCGCTCTACCCCAACGGCTCCCTCGGCTGCCGCGCCCAGATCCGCTTCGGCCAACAGGGCATGGGCGTCGCCAGGACGCTGAGCCTGGTCGACCCCTGCGCCGAACTCGTCCGCGACGAACGCCAGGACGCGACGGTGGACCTGGCCCTGGGGAAGAAGTTCGACCACCTGCAGCCGACCCCTGCGGCGCGGCGGGTGTTGGAGGTGCTGGCGGAGTGGGCGCAGACCAACCCGGGCACGGAGGGCGGGCTGCAGAACGACGGGTCCAGCGCGGCGCCGGTGGACCAGTCGCTGGTGGACGCGGCTCGGTCTGAGGGCTGCTGACGCTCAAGCGTCCGGAATTGTCGGGGTGCCTCGATAGGCTTTGTATCGGGGGCTCTTGCGGCGGTTGATCATGCTGGGGCAAGGGACTAGGGCCTCCGCCTTCGGCTTCGGGGAGCGGCTCGCCTGCGGCATTGCACTGGATCCGCGATTTGAGTGCAGGCTCGATGTGGTGGACCTGTTTTGTGCGGGGCCCCTACGACGCCCGTGGCAGGACCGCAAAAGCCGGGGCCGAAAAGCGTGGCCCTGTCCGCGCTGAAACGCTACGGACGCCGCTCCCCCACACAAAACAGGTCCACCCCATCGAGCAGTTGGCACCAGCGACTCCGAGTGTCCAGTGGTCGGGCTGGCGGGGCTGACTCGGCGGGTTGGGTTGGCGGGGCTGACTCGGGTGGGCTGAGTTTGGGTGGGCTGGCTCGGTGGGTTGGGCTGGCACCGGCTGTTCCGAGTGTCCAGTGGTTGGTAGTGCGGCTGGGGCGGGCGGGGCTGGCCGGGGGGCTAGAAGGAACCCATGCCTGCGTCCATGAGGGCCACTCGGAGTGGGGCGGCGATGGTGGGGGTCACGGCGTAGATGGCGTCCACTCCCAGGCCGACGGCTTCGCCGGGCAGTTCGATGTGGGCGCCTGCTTCTGCTGCGATCAGGGCTCCTGCTGCCCAGTCCCAGCGGGATAGGCCGCGTTCGCAATAGGCGTCCACCCAGCCTGCTGCCACCGCGCAGAGGTCTAGGGCCGCTGAGCCGCTGCGGCGGATGTCTCGGACTTTGCCGAGGACTTTGGCTATGGCTGTTGCCTGGGCGCGGCGGCGGGGGGCTGAGTAGGAGAAGCCGGTGGCCAGTAGGGCTACCGAGAGGTCCGCGGGGGTGGAGACGCTGAGGCGGGTGTTGTTGAGCCAGGCTCCTTCGCCTTGGGCTGCCCACCAGGTTCGGCCGGATTCGGGTTCGACGACGGCGCCCGCTACGGACACTCCGTCCACCTGGGCGGCTATCGAGATCGCGTACCAGGGATAGCCGTAGAGGTAGTTCACGGTTCCGTCGATGGGGTCGACGACCCAGGTGATTCCGGGACCGGGGGTGCCGCCCGCTTCCTCGCCCAGTACCGCGTCGCCGGGGCGGAGTTCGGCGAGGCGGTCGCGGATCAGCTCCTCGGCGGCCTTGTCGGCGGCGGTGACCACGTCGGTGCTGGTGGTCTTGGTGTCGACGGCGGTGATGGCGGTGGGGCGGGTGGTGTGGACGAGGTGGGCGGCTTCGGTGGCGATGGACACCGCGATCTCGGCTAGGTCACGCACCCGGCTATCCGACCACATCAGCTGACCGGCGGCTAATGTCTGGGGCCACGGACTGAATCGAGGGAGGACCGGGGATGGGCGCAGCCCGCGGTTTCGGCGTGGACATCGGCGGATCGGGCATCAAGGGGTGCGAGGTCGACCTGGAGGCGGGCGCGCTGGCGGGCGAACGGCTGCGCATCCCCACGCCGTCGCCGTCGAGCCCGGAGGCGGTCGCCGACGTCGTGGCCGAGATCGTGGAGCGGTTCGGGTGGAGCGGGCCGCTGGGGGTGACGCTGCCCGCGGTGGTCAAGCGCGGGGTGGCGCACTCGGCGGCCAACATCGACAAGGCCTGGATCGGGACCGACGCCGCCGCGCTGTTCGCCAAGCGGCTGGGGCGGCCGCAGGGCGATGTCGTGGTCCTCAACGACGCCGATGCGGCCGGGATCGCCGAGATCAACTACGGCAGGACCGACGACCGCGAGGGGGTGGTCGTGCTGCTGACCTTCGGCACCGGGATCGGCAGCGCGCTGTTCCTCGACGGCCAGCTCGTGCCCAACACCGAGTTCGGGCACCTCGAGATCGACGGGCACGACGCCGAGACCAGGGCGGCGGCCTCGGTCAAGGAGGAAGAGGACCTGTCATGGGAGGACTGGGCGCGCCGGGTCAGCCGCTACATCACCGGCCTGGAGAACCTGATCTGGCCCGATCTGATCATCGCGGGTGGCGGGGTCAGCAAGAAGGCCGACAAGTGGCTGCCGCTGCTGGACGTGCGCACCAAGGTGGTGCCCGCGCAGCTGCGCAACGACGCCGGGATCGTGGGCGCCGCGGTGGCCGCGCGCCAGGTCACCGGGGCCTGAACGACCCCGGACGGGTCTGATCCACCCATCGCGACCTTGGCGTTTCCCGGGAACACGCCGTACGTCGCTACAATGGAACACGGCCCACGGCGGAACAAGCCCGAGGGCTCTCCCCCGAACTCCCGGCATCGGCCTGGTCGTACCCAGGCCGCGGCCGTGATGGACTGTTGTGAAAGGGCGTACGTGGCAGCCGCACGAACCGCAACCCGACGCTCCACGGCGTCGGCCAGCGCCGCCAAGACGACCAAGGGCGCCGAGGACGAAGACCTGACCGGCGAGGCGAAGACGACGGCGAAGAAGCCCGCCGCCCGCGCACCGAAGAAGGCCGCCGCGGGCAAGGCCGCGCCGAAGAAGGGCGACGGGCCCGAGGGCGAAGAGCCGGAGGACCTGGAGAACCCCGACCTGTCCGACCTCGAGGAGGTCGAGGTCGAGCCGGTCGAGGAACCGGTCGAGGAGCCCGAGGAGAAGGACCCCAAGGAGTCCAAGGACGGCGACTTCGTCTGGGACGAGGAGGAGTCCGAGGCGCTGCGGCAGGCCCGCAAGGACGCCGAGCTCACCGCCTCCGCCGACTCGGTCCGCGCCTACCTCAAGCAGATCGGCAAGGTCGCCCTGCTCAACGCCGAGGAGGAGGTCGAGCTCGCCAAGCGGATCGAGGCTGGCCTCTACGCCGCGGAGCGGGTGCGCAAGTCCGAGGACGAGAACGAGAAGCTGCAGCCGCAGATGCGCCGCGACCTGCGGTGGATCGTGCGCGACGGTGAGCGGGCCAAGAACCACCTGCTGGAGGCGAACCTGCGCCTGGTGGTGTCACTGGCCAAGCGCTACACCGGCCGCGGCATGGCCTTCCTCGACCTGATCCAGGAGGGGAACCTGGGTCTGATCCGCGCGGTGGAGAAGTTCGACTACACCAAGGGCTACAAGTTCTCCACCTACGCCACGTGGTGGATCCGCCAGGCGATCACCCGCGCGATGGCCGACCAGGCCCGCACCATCCGCATCCCGGTGCACATGGTCGAGGTCATCA
Organism: Actinokineospora baliensis; assembly: GCF_016907695.1. Classification (NCBI taxonomy): domain Bacteria; kingdom Bacillati; phylum Actinomycetota; class Actinomycetes; order Pseudonocardiales; family Pseudonocardiaceae; genus Actinokineospora; species Actinokineospora baliensis. Next base: position 7,368,425 of record NZ_JAFBCK010000001.1, read on the forward strand.
ACAAGCTGGGTCGCATCCAGCGCGAGCTGCTCCAGGACCTCGGCCGCGAGCCGACCCCGGAGGAGCTGGCCAAGGAGATGGACATCACCCCGGAGAAGGTGCTGGAGATCCAGCAGTACGCCAGGGAACCCATCTCGCTCGACCAGACCATCGGCGACGAGGGCGACAGCCAGCTCGGCGACTTCATCGAGGACTCCGAGGCCGTGGTCGCGGTCGACGCGGTGTCCTTCACGCTGCTGCAGGACCAGCTCCAGTCGGTGCTGGCGACCCTGTCCGAGCGCGAGGCGGGCGTGGTCCGGCTGCGCTTCGGCCTCACCGACGGCCAGCCGCGCACCCTCGACGAGATCGGCCAGGTCTACGGGGTCACCCGCGAGCGGATCCGCCAGATCGAGTCCAAGACCATGTCCAAGCTCCGCCACCCGTCCCGGTCGCAGGTCCTGCGCGACTACCTGGAATAGGCCGAACCACACGGACTCCCCGAGGGGCCGCCAGCACACCGGTGCGGGCGGCCCCTCGGTCTTTCGCGCACTGCGCACGGACCACCACGCGGTGTCGCCGGATCCGCGCAACCGTTCCGCTCCCGAGGCGCCTGCGGCTTTCCCTACGCCGGTCCCCGCGTTCGCCGATGGTGAACGACGTAGGGAACAACATCGGGTAACCACCACCCCACTGCCGGGAGAAGCCCAGCGTGGGGCCCGATTCGGCCAGAACTCTGGGCCATCCGGGTTAATCAGTGGCCACCCGCGCCGAGAACAGGCGCGGGAACACTGCCGGAGCCCCGAGCGTCTGTAAGAGTAGGAAGCGCGACCACGGCGGAGAGTTCGCCTCCGTGACCGCAGCCGATAAGGGCACCGGGAACACACCGGTGCCGGACGGAGGGAGAACTCCCATGACGACGACGACGCTCACCCGCCAGGAGCTGACCGCCGCCGACCGGTGCGACCGGTGTGGCGCGGCCGCCCAGGTTCGCGCCGTGCTTCCCTCCGGAGGCGAGCTGCTCTTCTGCGGCCACCACGCCAGGGCCCACGAGGACCGGCTGCGCGAGATGGCCGCCGAGCTGCAGAAGGGCTGATCTTCCCCAGCCACGGCCACCCCACTGACACCTACTACACGAACGGGCGGGACCCTCGGGTCCCGCCCGTTCGGCGTGTCAGACCATGTCCAGGACGGGCTCGAAGGCCAGTTCGGCGGCGCCGACCAGCTTGACGTCGACGCCCATGGTGGAGGTGATGATCCTGGTGCCGCCGATGGCCCTGCTGACCAGGCTGCGTTCGGCGATGGCGGCGGCGACCTCGGTGACGACGGTCGCGGGGAGCGCGGTGAACAGGTCGCCGAGCACGACGAGTTCGGGGCCGAAGACGTTGACGATGGTGATCAGGCCGGAGGTGAGCCAGCGGGTGAAGTCGCCGAGGGCGGCGCGGACCCGCTCGGGGTGCGCGGACAGGGCGCGCAGTTCGGCGACGACCATGCCGCGTGGGGAGTGTTCTGGCAGGTCGAGGGCGCGGCAGAGGGCGAGCTCGCCGACCTCGGTCTCCCAGCAGCCCCGGCTGCCGCAGTAGCAGGGGCGGCCGTCGGGGTTGACCACCATGTGGCCCAGTTCGCCGACGTAGCCCGCGGTGCCGCGCAGGGTCGCCCCGTCGGAGATCACCCCGCCGCCGACGCCGACGTCGGCCGAGACGTACACCGCGTCCAGGGAGCCTCGGGCGGCGCCGCGCAGGTGTTCGGCGAGGGCGGCGATCTCGGCGTCGTTGGCCACCCGGACCGGGACGCCGAAGGCCGCGGTGAGCCGGTCGCCCAACGGGACCCCGGTCCACTTCAGGTTCGGCGCCTCGTGCACGTACCCGTCGCCGCGGCGGACCACGCCGGGCACCGACACCCCGCCCGCGATCATCGCGACGCCGAGCTCCTCGGCGAGCAGCCGGGTGGACTCGATGATCCGGGTGATGATCTCCGCGGGTTCGGCGGCCCGGCCGCGCAGGTTCCAGCTGTCGCGGCCGAGCATCTGCCCGCCGAGGCCGACCAGGGCGATGGCGACCTGCTCGACCCGGATGTCCACCGCCAGCACCACCGCGGCCAGCGGCTGGGGCAGCACCAGCAGCGACGGGCGGCCTGCCCCCGACCGCGCGCGGGGGACGCGTTCCTCGACGATCCCGGATTCGGCGAGCCCGTCGACCAGGGCCTTGATGGTGCTGCGGTTGAGGCCGAGCTCGGTGGCGAGCGCGGCGCGCGTGCACGGACCGCCGACGTGCAGCCTGCGCAGCAGCGCGGTGCGGTTGTGCCTGCGCACCTCGTCGGGACGCGCGCCCGCCGTGGGTGTGCTGGTCACCTGCTCGCCCCTCCTACGCGCTCACCGCCGCCCGCCGCCGAGACAGCGCGTCGACGGTCGCCGCGAGCAACAGTACGAGGCCGGTGATGATGTTCACCACGGCGGCGGGCTGCTTGAGCAGGCCCAACCCGTTCTCCACGACGGCGAGCACCAGACCGCCGACCACCGCGTGGAAGACCTTGCCGCGCCCGCCGAACAGCGAGGTGCCGCCGATGACCGCCGCCCCCACGGCGAACAGCAGGGTATTGAGGCCACCGGCCTGCGGGTCGACCGACCCCACCTTGGAGGAGTAGACGATCGCGCCGAGGGCGGCGGTCGAGGAGGCCACGACGAACACGCTGGCCCGGATCCTGGCGACGTTGATGCCCGCGCGCCTGGCCGCCTCGGCGTTGCCGCCGACGGCGTAGATGTGCCTGCCGTAGCGGGTGCGGTTGAGCACGTAGGTGCCCGCGACCAGCAGCACCAGCACGATCGGCACCACGTAGGGCACGCCCTGGATGACGATGAAGTCGTTGGGCGAACGGTTGAGGGTGAGCGCGTAGGTGGCCGGGATGGCGAGGACCGCCACGGCGGCGATCTTGGCGACCACGATCGGTGTCGGCGCGGTGACCAGGCCCCGGTTGAGCCTGCTCAGGTGCTCGCCGAGCACGACGAGGGCGTACCCGCCGACCGCGACCCCGCACAGCACCCAGCTGCCCGCGACCGACATGTTGCCGTTGGCCACGGCGAACAGCACCGGCTGGGTGCCGATGCCGAACACGCCGCCGTCGCCGATGAACTGCAGGATCACACCCTGCCAGGTGATGAACAGCGCCAGCGTCACCACGAACGAGGGCATGCCGATCTTGGACACCAGGAAGCCGGTGATCACGCCGATCGCGGCGCCGACGCAGACCGCGAGCAGCATCTCCAGCCACGGGTTGGGGGCGGCCCCCGACAACGCGATGCCCACGGCCACCAGGGCCAGGACCGAGCCTGCCCAGATCCGCATGAGCAGGGCCAGCGCCGCGGCGACGACCAGGCCGCCGACGAAGACGTAGAAGACGGTGTTGCCCATGCCGCCGAGCAGGTTGCCCGCGCGGACGTAGTGCATGGCCATCACCGCCGCGCACACCCCGGAGGCGGTGCCCGCCGACAGGTCGATCTCGCCGAGCAGCAGGACGAACACCAGCCCCATGGCGATGATCATCTTGCCCGCGCCCTGCGCGAGCAGGTTGGCGGTGTTGTCCAGGGTCATGAACCCGTCCGACAGCGCCCAGAACACCACCACCAGGGCGGTGAGGCCGAGCACGGCGGGCAGCGACCCGAGGTCGCCGCCGCGCAGCCGGGCCGCGTAGTCGCGCACGGCCTCGCCGGTGGACTGCGCCGTGGTGTCGATGCCGAAGTCGGCGATGGCCCCCTCGGTTCGGGGGGAGGCGGTACCGGTCATGGTGTCCTCGCTCGGGCTCTGCGATCGGGTGGGGCGCTCAGACGGTGGCGCTCTCGGGGCGGGCCAGGCCGAGGTCGCCGGAGCGGCCCGCGGTGATGAGCTCGACGACCTGGGCGTGGGTGACGTCGCGGGTGGCGACCTCGGCGACCATCCGCCCCAGGTAGAGGGTGGCGATGCGGTCGGCGACGGAGAACACGTCGGCCATGTTGTGGCTGATCAGCACCACCCCGAGGCCCTGCTCGGCCAGCCTGCGCACCAGGTCGAGCACCTGCCTGGTCTGCGCGACGCCCAGCGCGGCGGTGGGTTCGTCGAGCAGCACGACCTTGCTCTCCCACAGCACCGCCTTGGCGATGGCCACGGTCTGCCGCTGCCCGCCCGAGAGCGACGAGACCGGGGTGCGCACCGACTTGACCGTGCGCACCGACAACGACGCCAGGGTTTCCCGCGCCGCCTGCTCCATCGCGGCCTCGTCGAGCAGCCAGCCGCTGCCGCGTTCGCGGCCGAGGAACATGTTCTGCACGATGTCGAGGTTGTCGGCCAGCGCGAGGTCCTGGTAGACGACCTCGATGCCCAGGTCGGCGGCGTCGCGCGGACCGGAGATGGTGACCCGTTCGCCGTTGAAGTGCACGGCTCCCGAGTCCATCGGGTGGATGCCCGCGACGCACTTGACCAAAGTGGACTTACCGGCGCCGTTGTCGCCCACCAGCGCGGTGACCTCGCCCGCGCGGACGGTGAAGTCGACGTCGTGCAACACGTGGACCGGGCCGAAGCTCTTGTTGAGCCCGGTCAGTTCCAGGATCGGTTCGCTCATGGCGGTTCTCCCAGGAGGGGGTCGCGCCCGCCCGCGGTGTCCGAGCCGCGGGCGGGCGGCGAGTCGTCAGCTGATGCCCAGTTGCGAGCAGACCGCGGCGAGGTCGCCCCCGCAGATCTCGCTCGCCTTGACGTAGCCCTGCTCCACCACGGTCTTGACGTTGTCCTTGGTGGTCAGCTGCGGTTCCAGCAGCAGCGACTTGACCTTGCGGTTGCCCTTGGGGTCGTCGCTGGTGCCGTTGGCGATCTGGTCCGCGGCGGCGGTGTCGCCCTTGGCCAGCGCGGCGGCGAGCTTGGCGGTCGCCTCCGCCTCGTCCTTGATCGGCTTGAACACGGTCATGTACTGGTCGCCGCGCAGCACGGCCATCAGCCCGTCGGGGGTGGCGTCCTGGCCGGTGACCGGGACCTTGCCGTTGAGCCCGTTCTTGCGCAGCACGGTGATCACCGCGCCCGCGAGGCCGTCGTTGGCGGCAACGACACCGTCGACCTTGCCGCCGTTGGCGGTGAGGATCTGCTCGAAGGTGACGCCGCCCTTCTGGTTGTCCCAGCCGTCGATCGCCTGGGAGCGCACCAGCTTGAGCGTGCCAGCGTCGTAGAGCGGCTTGAGCACGTTCTGCTGCCCGTTGTGGAACAGCGTGGCGTTGTTGTCGGTCGGCGCGCCCTCGATCTCGATGACCTGGGCGCCCGGCTTGGCCTTCAGCGCGTCGGCCAACCCCTGCCCCTGCAGTTCGCCGACCTTCACGTTGTCGAAGGAGACGTAGTAGTCGGAGCTGCCGCCGAGGTTGAGCCGGTCGTAGTCGATGGTCGGGATGCCGCGGGCCTTGGCCTTCGCCGCGACCGAGGAGCCGACCTCGCTGTTGATGGCGGCGATCACCAGGACCTTGACCCCCTGGCTGATCATGCCGTCGGCCAGGGTGGTGAACTTCTGCACGTCGCCCTGCGCGTTCTGCACGTCGGCGTCGAGGCCCTGGGCCTTCATCGCCGCCTCGATCATGGGCTTGTCGAAGCCCTCCCAGCGCGCCGAGGTGGCCGTCTCCGGGAGGATCACGCCGACCTTGACGCCGCCGCTGGGCGCCTCGGTGGTGGTGCCGGAGGAGCCCCCCGACGCCGGGGGCGTCGCCTGGTTGGCACCGCAGGCCACCAGCGAGAGCGCACAGACGGTAACCGTCGCCAGTTTTGTCAACCGCATCGAAGAGTCCCTTCCGCGATCGTGACGCACCACCTGGGCCCGGGCGGCTTTCGTCCAAGGGGAATGTTGTGCGGCACAACATATGCCCGCGCAGCAGTGAGCGAAAGCACACTGTTTCGATTCAGACCCGCTTGCCTGGACACGATCCGGTAACGGACGTAACCCCTGGGACACCCGTGGGCCATCTGCGGGGTGGGCAGACGCCATCGTCGAACCCGCGAGTAGCAGCGGTTCGACGCTCCAGCGCTCAGATCTCGATCATCACCCTGAGTGCTCGCTAGTCGAAGATCCCGCGCGGCGCGGCGACCTGGCGCAGCCAGCCCTCGAGCTGGCGCTCCCAGGGGGCGTTGATGTCGCGGACCGCGAACGAGCCGAGGAACGACTGGGCGCGGCCGCCGAGGCCGCCGCCCTTGGCGACGCGGACCTGCTTGACCACGTCCAGCACCACCCGCAGCTCCTGCGGTCCGGCGAGGAAGGTCAGCGCGACCGACTGGAGGCCGGAGGCGGCAGGCGCGTCGAAGGTGATCTCCTGGAAGAACGGGAGCTGCTGGTCGACGCCGTCGAGGCGGTCGCGCTCGAGGTTGGCCGAGCGGAAGGTGTAGCCGAGCCTGCTCATCGCGTCGAGCACGCGGTGCTGGGCGGGCAGCGGCTCGATCGCCACCGCGTCCACGTCCTGGGCGTCGACCACCGAGCCCGCCAGGTCCAGGGTGGTCTGCAGGCCGACCGCCATGCCGACCAGGTGCTTGCCCAGCACCGAGGTGATCGGGGTCTCCCACGGCATCCGCACCTCGAACGGCACGGTGACCCGGCTGCCCGCGCGGACCAGCTCCCGGCCCGCCAGGTGCACCTGCTGCACCGGCAGGTCCCGCGGCCCGTCGGGGGTGTCGACCCTGGCCAACAGCGCCACCCCGAGCGCCTCCACCTGCTGGTCGACGCTGCCGCCGAGCAGGTGGACCTCCCCGCGCAGCGCACCCCCCGGGCGAGTCGCCCGGTCGAGGATCTGGGCGTCGACCTTCGCGCCACCGGCGCCGAACCCCGCGAGGACCTTCTGGAACATGCGCGCATCCTGCCAGGACCGACCCGCCAGCGGCAGCGGTTCCCGCCCGCACCAGGTGTCAGAATGGAGCCGTGAGCGCACCCACCCAGACCCGCCCCGACGTCGACACCCGTCCCGAGGGCACCGAGACCACGGGCGACGACACGCCCAAGATGTTCCACTACGTCCGGAAGAACAAGATCGTCGAGAGCGCCGTCATGGGCAACATGGTCGTCGCCCTCTGCGGTGAGGTCTTCCCGGTCACCAAGTCCCCCAAGCCCGGCTCCCCGGTCTGCCCCGACTGCAAGAAGATCTACGACTCCATGAAGGACTGACTTCCCGGACTTGCCCACAACCCCCCAACCCATCCACAGCCCCGCCAAGCCCCCCTTGACAACCCCCTGCCCCCGATAGGCTCGAACGTGGGACCTCAGACCCCGGGTGGGTGGGCCCCACCACGCGAGTCGATCATGGAGCTGCGCGGACGCGAACAGGGCCCGCCTCGGGGTGAGGCGGGCCCTGTCGTCGTCGCGGGTCAGGCGTGTTGGAGTTCTGGTTCGGTGGCCGGGCGTGGGGCGTGCTTGGCCGCCTTCTTGGCGCGGCGGCGCTCCTTGAAGTTCTCGACCATCGTGTAGAGGGTCGGGACGAGCACCAGGGTCAGCAGCGTCGAGCTGATCAGGCCGCCGATCACCACGAGGGCCAGCGGTTTGCCGATGAAGCCGCCCTCCCCCGTGACGCCCGCCGCCATGGGGAGGAGGGCGAAGATGGTGGCCGCCGCGGTCATCAGGATGGGGCGCAGGCGCCTGCGGCCGCCTTCGATCACGGCGTCGCGGACGCTCATGCCGTCGGCCCGGTACTGGTTGATCAGGTCGATGAGCACGATGGCGTTGGTGACCACGATGCCGACCAGCATCAGCATGCCGATCAGCGACGGCAGGCCGAGCGGGGTCCCGGTGAGCAGCAGCAGGCCGATGGCGCCGGTCGCGGCGAACGGGATGGACACCAGCAGGATCAGCGGCTGCACCAGGCTGCGGAAGGTCGCCACCATGATCAGGAAGACGATCGCGATGGCGGCCAGCATGGCCAGCCCGAGGTCGGCGAAGGTGTCGGCCTGGTCGGCGCTGACGCCGCCGACGGTGTAGGCGGCGCCGCCGGCGAGCTGGAGCTTGCCGAGCCGGGCGGTCATGTCCTTGGTGACCGCGCCCAGGTCCGACGAGGTGGACTTGGCGGTGACGGTGGTGCTGCGGTCGCCGTCGGTGCGGGTGACCCGCACCGGGCCGTCGACCGTGGTCACCTGGGCGACCTGCCCCAGGGTGACCGGACCAGCGGGGCTGGGCAGCGGCAGCGCCTTAAGCGCGGCCACGTCCGCAGGGGCGGTGCCGGTGCGCAGCAGCACCTGCTGGCGGGAGTCGCCTATAGGCAGGTCTGCGACCGGGGTGCCGCGCAGCGCCTGGGCGGCGAGCTGGGTGATCGTCTGCGTGCTGAGCCCCTTGGCCGCGGCGGCGACCTGGTCGACGGCGATCTCCACCCGCGGTGAGCTGCGGGCCAGGTCGCTGGTCACCTCGCTGAGCCCGGAGGTGCCCGCGACCGCGTCCTGCACGGTCTTGGTCGCGGCGACGAGCCCGGCCGCGTCGGGCGCGGTGACCAGGACCTCGAGGGAGTTCGACGTGCCGGACCCGGTGTCGCTGCCGGTCTCCAGCTTGCCCGCCGAGGTGCCGAGGCGGTCCTTGATACCCGCGATCACGGCGGAGCGGTCCACATCGGCCTTGAGGGTGGCGAACACGGTGGTGTTGCCGCCGCTGCTGGCGCCGAAGCCCGCGAACAGGTCGTCGGTGCCGACGGTGACCTGGTAGACCTCGATCTCCGGGGTCGCGGCGAGCACGTCCTCGAGCTTCTTGGCCGCGGCGTCGCGGGCGTCGAGGCTGGTGCCGGGCGGCAGTTCCTGGGTGAGCTGGACCGAGGTGCCGCCGTTGTCGTCGATGAAGCTGGTCTCCAGGCGGCTGGCCAGTCCCATGGTGAGCACGAAGATGACGATCGCCACCAGGATCGTGGCCCACCGGCGCTTGGTGGCGAACCGCAGCACCGGGACGTAGGCGCGCTGCAGCGGGCTGCGCCGCTCCTTGTCCAGGGCCTCCTGCAGCGCGCGCTCGGCGGCGGCGGGGTCGGTGGGGACGGCGGGGCGCTTGAGGAACCAGTACGCCAGGACCGGGACGATCGTCAGCGACACCAGCAGCGACGCGACGAGCGCGACGGTGACGGTCAGCGAGAACGGCCCGAACAGCTCGCCCGCGATGCCACCGACGAACGCGATCGGGGCGAACACGGCCACCGTGGTCAGGGTGGAGGCGGTGACCGCGCCCGCGACCTCCTTGGTGCCGTCGAGGATCGCGCGGTGCTTCTCCTCGCCGTACTCCAGATGTCGTTTGATGTTCTCCAGCACGACGATCGAGTCGTCGACCACCCGGCCGATCGCGATGGTCAGCGCGCCGAGGGTGAGCATGTTCAGCGACAGGTCGCCCGTCCACATCACCAGCAGCGCCACCAGGACCGACAGCGGGATCGACACGGCGGTGACGACGGTGGAGCGGATGGACAGCAGGAACAGCAGGATCACCAGCACCGCGAAGGCGAGGCCGAGCATGCCCTCGGTGGTCAGCCCGCTGATCGCCTTCTCCACCTCGGGCCCCTGCGAGAACACGACGGTGAGGTCGGTCTGCGCGGTGCGCTCGAGGTCGGCGAGCTTGTCGTTGACCGCCTTGGAGATCTCGACCGCGTTGCCGTCGCGGGTCATGGTGACCACGACGCCCAGGGTCGCCTTGCCGTCGGTGCGGGTGATCACGGTGGGCGCGGCGAGTCCTGACTCGACGGTCGCGACCTGGCCGAGGGTCACCGGTTTGCCCTGCGCGGGCAGTTGCAGCGCGCGCAGATCGTCCACACTGGTCAGTGGGCCGCCGGTTTGGACGGTCAGCGTCTTGTCCGACTCGGTGATCGTTCCGGCCGGGACGGTGGCGCCCGCCGAGGCCAGCGTCGCGGCCAGCGCGGCCGGGTCGACGCCCGCGGCGCCGAGCTTGGCGTAGTCCACCCGGACGACGACCTGCTGCGTGCGGGCACCGTTGACGGTGGCCTCGCGCACGCCCTTGATCCCCTCCAGGGCGGGCACGACCTCGGAGCGCAACCGCTTCGCCGCGGCCACTTCGTCGTCACCGGTGGTCGCGGCGAGCATCACGACCGGGAAGTCGTCGGTGCTGCCCAGCAGCACGGTCGGCTCAACGCCCTGCGGCAGTTGCGGGCGCAGCCGGTTGACGGCCTGCTGCAACTGCCCGACCGCGGTGTTCATGTCGGTGCCGTAGACGAACTGGACCTGGATGGTCGCCGAGCTCTCCGCGGACTGGGTGGTGATCTTCTCCACACCCGCGATGCCCCTGGCACCGGCGGAGATCGGCTCGGCCACCTGGCTGTCGACCACGTCCGGCGACGCACCCGGGTAGGGCGCGAGCACGACCGCGGCGGGCAGCTGGATGGACGGCAGGAGTTGTTGCTTGAGCGACGGTAGTGCGATGGCGCCGAAGCCGATGATGAGCAGGCTGAGCAAGCCCACCAGGCCCCGATTGCCCAGGCTGAGTCGTGCCAGCACGGACATCTGCGTAGTTCCCCTCCCAGAGCGGACACCGGTGGCCCCAGGCGCGCTCGCGCGCCGTACACCGGTGGAATCGGGGGAAGCCTGGCACAGGATTGCTGAGGACCGACTCAGTCCACAGGGTTAACCAGTGGTCATACAAAAGTATGACTCAGCGGCCGACGTTGTCCTGGTCCCTGGACCGGGTGGCGTCGGGGAGCGGCTCTGGCTCGGCTTCCGCGGGTTCCTCCCGGGGCCGCCGGTTCTTGCCCGCGGCGCGCTCCATCTCCAAGCGCCGCCAGCGCCGCCGCTGCCTCTTGGTCATCTTGGCGGGCCACACCTCTTGGATCGCGGCGTTGAAGTAGGCGCCGATCACCACCGCTAGGCCGATGAAGAAAGCGAACAGCAGGAACGCGATAGGTGTCGCCAAAGCGCCATATGTGTAACCGGTTGTGGTGATCCAGCCTATGTAGAGCCGCAATCCGATGCTGGACAGGACGAACACCGCCATCGCCATGACAGCGCCGGGCAGCCCGCGGTGCCACGGCAATTTGCGCGGCAGGGCGAGCTTGTAGAGCGTTGCCAGGGCGAGCACGGTGAGGATGCCGATCACCGGGTAGTAGGCGATGTTCACCCACGTGGTGATGGTCGGGCGCCAGGACACCGGGAACAGGTTGGGCAGCAGGTCCGGTCCCAGCGCGAGCACCGGGAGGCCGATGATCAGCAGCACCAGGCTGGCCACGTAGAGCAACAACGCGAAGATCCGTTGCCACACCTCGTGCCGGACCCCGTACTGACCGTGTGCGACGGTGATCGCGTCGACGAACGAGGACATGGCCGACGAGCCCGCCCACAGCGAGATGAGGAAGCCGACCGAGACGATCTCGCCGCGCCCGACGGTGAGGATGTCGGCGACGGTCGGTTGGATGATCTGCGTCACCACGCTCTCGCTGAACGCCTTGCGCGAGATGTCGAGGATGTCGGCCTGCACCGCGAGCACCACGTCCGGGCCGAACCACTCGGCGACGAACCCGAGGCTGCCCAGCAGCCCCAGCAGCAGCGGCGGCAGCGACAGCACCTGCCAGAACGCCGCCTCCGCCGCCTCGGAGAAGATGTTGCCCTCCCAGGCCTTGGACAGGGTGCGCTTGAGCAACCGGGACGGGCCCCGCCGCGCGGGCGGGCCGCCGGGGGTGCCGTCGCGGCCGTCCTGGGGTCCGGGCTGCGCGGTCATACGGGGTCAAGCATGGTCCATGGGGGTGCGTTCGGCTTGATCGCGGTCCCCGGCGCTGCCCCGGCGTGTCGCGGGTGCGGGCGATCTTGGGCTGGCGGGCGGTATCCTCACGGACGCCCTCAACCCGGTCCCGTGCCGATCCGCTGAGGGCATCGCCGTGTCCGGAGCAGGTGGAGAGGAGCTGGGGCATCCCGTGACCCGGGCCGAGGTGGAACCGGAGACCCGTGCGCAGCCCCCCGCGGCGCGCCCGCTGCGGGACTGGCAGCGCCGCGCGCTGACGAAGTACCTGACGACCCGCCCGAAGGACTTCCTGGCGGTCGCCACGCCCGGCGCGGGCAAGACCGTGTTCGGCCTGCGGGTGGCCGCGGAGCTGCTGGCGGACCGGACCGTCGAGTCGTTGACCATCGTCGCGCCGACCGAGCACCTCAAGCACCAGTGGGCGGGCGCGGCGAGCGCTGCGGGCATCCCGATCGACCCGAACTTCACCAACTCGATGGGCGCCACCTCGCGCGACTTCCGCGGTGTCGCGGTGACCTACGCGCAGGTGGCCGCGCACCCGAGCCTGCACAGGGTGCGCACCGAGCAGCGCAAGACGCTGGTGATCCTCGACGAGATCCACCACGGCGGCGACGCCAAGAGCTGGGGCGACGCGGTCCGCGAGGCGTTCACCCCGGCGACCCGCAGGCTGGCGCTGACCGGCACCCCGTTCCGCAGCGACGACTCGCCGATCCCGTTCATCGACTACGAGCCGGACGGGCAGGGCTTCCAGCGCAGCCGCGCCGACCACACCTACGGCTACTCCGACGCGCTGCGCGACGGCGTGGTCCGGCCGGTGATCTTCCTGGCGTACTCGGGCGAGGCGAGCTGGCGGACCAGCGCGGGTGAGGAGTTCACCGCGCGCCTGGGCGAGCCGCTGACCGCCGAGCAGACCGCGCGGGCGTGGCGCACCGCGCTCGACCCGTCCGGCGAGTGGGTCCCCTCGGTGCTGGGGGCCGCCGACACCCGGTTGACGCAGGTCCGCCAGCACGTGCCGGACGCCGGTGGCCTGGTCATCGCCTCCGACCACGTCTCGGCCAAGGCGTACGCCCAGATCCTGGAGACCGCGACCGGGCAGGCCCCGACCCTGGTGCTCTCCGACGACCCGAAGGCCTCCGGGCGGATCCAGGAGTTCTCCGACTCGGACTCGCGGTGGCTGGTCGCGGTGCGGATGGTCAGCGAGGGCGTGGACGTGCCGCGGTTGGCGGTGGGGGTCTACGCGACCAGCGCCTCGACGCCGCTGTTCTTCGCGCAGGCGATCGGCCGGTACGTGCGGGTGCGGCGGCAGGGCGAGACGGCGAGCGTGTTCCTGCCGTCGGTGCCGGTGCTGCTGGACCTGGCCAGCCAGCTGGAGGCCGAGCGCGACCACGTCCTGGGCAAGCCGCACCGGGAGAAGGAGGGCTGGGACGACGAGCTCGTCGCCGACGCCAACCGGACCAAGGACGAGCTGGGCGAGGAGGAGAAGGCGTTCACCGCGCTGGGTGCCTCCGCCGAGCTCGACCAGGTGATCTTCGACGGGTCCTCGTTCGGGACCACGGCGATGGCGGGCACGGTCGAGGAGGAGGAGTACCTCGGCCTGCCGGGTCTGCTGGAGCCGGAGCAGGTCAAGGCCCTGTTGCGGCAGCGCCAGGAGCAGCAGCTGGCCGACCGCAGCAAGCGGGCGGCGGCGGTCAAACCCGCCGAGCCGGTGCAGGCGCGGTCGCAGTCGGTGCAGGAGCGGCTGGCCACGCTGCGCAAGGAGTTGAACGCGCTAGTGGGGATGGCCCACCACCGCACCGGCAAGCCGCACGGGATGATCCACGGTGAGCTGCGCCGCTCGTGCGGTGGTCCGCCGACCGCCATGGCCTCGATCGAGCAGCTCGAGGAGCGGATCGCCACATTGCGGTCGTGGTGACCCCGGCCGCTTGCCATGATGTCCGGGTGAGCCTGGTTATCGCTGATGAGGTCGTCGCCGCTCTGTCCGAGGGTCGCGGGGTGGTGGCGCTGGAGAGCACCCTGCTGGCGCACGGGCTGCCCCAGGGGCGCAACCTGGAGGTCGGGGCCCGTCTGGAGCGGATCGTGCGCGAGGCGGGCGCTGTGCCCGCCACGATCGCGGTGCTCGACGGTGTGGCGCACGTCGGGTTGACGCCCGAGCAGCTGGAGCGGGTGTGCTCCCCCGGTCTCGCGAAGCTGTCCCTGCGGGATCTGGGGCCCGCGTACGCCCTTAAGCGCGATGGCGCGACCACTGTGGCGAGCACGGCGGCGTTGGCACACCGCGCGGGTATTGGGGTGTTCGCGACGGGTGGGCTCGGTGGGGTTCACCTGTCGGTTCCCGCCGGTAGTGCCTCTTGGGACGTTTCGGCGGACTTGGACGTCTTGGCGAACACCCCGGTGACGGTTGTCTGTTCGGGGGTCAAGTCGATCCTCGACATCGCCGCGACCGTTGAGGTGCTGGAGACGAAGTCGGTTCCTGTCGTGGGTTACCGCACGGACTACTTCCCCGGCTTCTACCTGCGGGAGTCGGCGCACACCGTGCCGTGGCGGGTGGATGACCCCGCCGAGGCCGCCGCGGTGGTCGCGGCGCACCGCACCGTGACGTCGTCGGGGGTGTTGTTGGTCAACCCGGTTCCGGTCGAGCACGAGTTGGACCGCGACCTGCACGACCGTCTACTGAGCGACGGGATGGCGCTGCTGCAGGAGCGCGGCATCACCGGTAAAGACGTCACCCCGGCGCTGCTCGAGTTCTTCCACAACGGCAGCGGTGGGACGAGTCTTAGTGCCAACACTGAGCTTGTCGCCAACAACGCTCAACTGGCTGCAGAGGTCGCGGTTCAGCTTTCATCGCGGTAAAGCTTGGAGACGACGTCTTCGATGTTCGGCTCTTGCACAGACAAGTCTCGTAGTGACACAGCCTGCGCTAGTGCCGCGACCACTTCCCCTGCCGCGGTGCCATCGAGCGTGAGGGTGACCCGGCGAGCGTCGGCTTCCACTGCGGTAACAACGGCACCGGGCAGCGTAAGGCCGTCCGGCCAGGGGGAGTCCAAGTCGGCGACGATAGTGCGGCGTGACCTATAGCGGGCGTGGAGTTCGTCGAGTGTGCCGTCGTGCACTACGCGCCCGTGGTCGATCACAACAAGCCTGCGGCACAGCTTCTCTATGTCGGCGAGGTCGTGGGTCGTGAGGACAACTGTGGTGTCGCCGCGCCGGTCGAGGTCGGTGAGGAACGACCGCACCGCTTGTTTGCTGAGCACGTCGAGGCCGATGGTGGGTTCGTCGAGGAACAGCACCTCAGGGCCGTGCAAGAGCGCGGCGGTGAGTTCACCGCGCATGCGCTGGCCCAGCGAAAGCTGCCGTACCGGGGTGTGCCGGAACTCGTCGAGGCCAAGCAGGTCCGAACACTGCTTGAGCCGGGCCGCGTGGTCGCCTTCGGGGACGCGGTAGATGTGCCGCAGCAGGGAGAACGAATCCTCCAGCGGCAGGTCCCACCAGAGTTGCGAGCGCTGCCCGAAAACGACGCCGATGCGCCTCGCCAACGTCGTGCGTTTGGCGACGGGCTCCAGGCCGCAGACGCTGACCTCTCCCCCGCTCGGCGCGAGTACACCCGTGAGCATCTTGAGCGTAGTGGACTTGCCCGCGCCGTTGGGCCCGATGTAGCCGAGCAGCTCGCCGCGTTCCACGGTGAGGTCGACACCGTCCACAGCGGACACGACATGGCGTTCCCGACGGATCCGGCCGACTTTGCGGGTCACGGTGAAGTCCTTGCGCAGACCGCGCGCTGAAATGATCATGACCCCGTGCTCCGGTAGTGGCGGACGCCCACGCGCCAGAACACGGCTGCGACGCAAGCGGCGATGACGGCGACCAACGGCGACGCCCAGGCCACCGCGGTCGGTAGGCCAAGAGGATCGGGCTTGCCGAGTAGGACAAGGCCTGGGAAGTAGGCGACGAAACCGAACCCGAGGCCGAGGGTGAACAGGTCGCGGAACCAGCCGCCGTACATGGTGCTCGGGTACGAGGTGAAGTCCCGCCCGCCGTAGGTGAACGCGTTCGCGACCTCACCGGACTCGACCCACCAGAAGGCAACGGTGGCCCCCGCGATGAACAGGCTGGCGAAGAACACGGCTCCGGAGATCGGGACGATCGCGGCGAAGAAGGCGCGTTCCAACGTCCACGGGATGTCGGCCACGCACAAGGCGACGATGTAGAGCACCAGTCCCTGCGCTGCTCGACCGACACGGCGTAAGGCGAAGGTGATGACCGCGAGCTGCACCAGCGCGGACAGAGGACGCACGAGCAGCGAGTCGAACAACCCAGAGCGGACGTACTCGCGTAGTCGATCGGCGCTACCCGCGACCAGATCCCCCACGGTGAAACCGACAGCGGCTAGAGCGGTCATCAGGAGTACTTCAGTGCCGTTGAATCCGCCTAGCGCGCCGGTGACGCTGAACAACACGAAGACCGTGGCGATGTCCAGGCCGTTGACGACCATGCTGCCGAGGATCTCCAACAGCATCGAAGTCCGGTACTGCGCTTGGCTGCGGATCTGCGCGCGCAGCACCCGCCCGTACACCCGAGCCGTTCCGAGGATCTCAGCCACCTTGCACCACCAACTTCCGCACGGCACGCGACTGCGTCCAGTGACACGCGAGGAGCAAGAGCACTACCCAGACGACCTGGCTCAGGCACACCAAGAGCGCGTGCTCAGTGCCACCTCGCTCCACCGCGATGTCCAACGGAGCCTGGAGCAAAGACGGAAAGGGAGTAGCGACCCAGAGAATCGTGCTGAGCCACTCCGGCAGGACCGCCAAGGGGAAGTAGAGGCCGCTGGCGGCGCCGGAGACGAAGACCCAGAACATGGTCACCCCGCGGATGTCGAGCAACCAGAACGCCGACAGCCCGATCAAGTAGCGGCAGGCGAAGCAGACGACAACCGCGAGCACGGTGGAGAGCGCGAACAGGGGGTAGGTCGCGAAGCTCTGCGGGACGTAGAAGTCGAAAGCCACCGCGCCCACCACGAGCGGGACCGCGAACCTCGTCAGCAGGGCGAACCCGGCGCGGCCGATGTCGGTCCACAGGTAGGTCCACAGTGGATCCACGGGGCGCAGCAGATCGGCGACCACGTCACCGGTGCGGACCCGCTCGGCCAGGTCCAGCATGGTCCACGAGTTCACCACCGCGAGCAGCCCCTGCCCCAGCCAGACGTAGCTGACCAACTGCGGCCCGCTGTACCCGGCCATGGCGCCGCCCGCCGCGTCGGCGACGCTGAGCATGATGTAGCAGCGCAGGAACCCGAACACGGTGTTGGTGAACGCCCCGGCGAACGTGGCCTGCCTATAGGTCGCGTGCCTACGGAACCCAGCCGCGACCAGCGCGACTTGGACACGCGCCATCACGAGTCTCCTTAGAGGGCGATTACCGCAGAGTGGCGGGTGTGCTTCTTACCGTATCGTCCGATGGCGGCGCGACTCGGTTTCGGAGGTACCTGTGAGCGTGGTTGTCGTTGGGGACACAGCGCTGGATGTCGTAACCCGGCATTCCACCCCTATCGCCTGGGGAGACGACACCCTCGCCACCACCACGCTGCGCCCGGGAGGTGCGGGTGCCAACGCCGCCGCGTGGCTGGCGCACCTCGGAGAACCGGTGACCCTGGTGTCCCGTGTCGGTGAAGACGCCGCAGCGGCCCAAGTGCGCGACGACCTCACCCGAAGGGGCGTGCGGTGCGTGTTCGCGGTGGACCCGTCGGCAGCGACGGGATGCGTTGTCGTGCTCGTGGACAACACCGGCCAACGGACGATGTTCCCGGATAGAGGCGCGAACGCCCTTATCCGCCGGGCAGACCTGCCGCCGCTAGAGCAAGCGAAGCACCTGCACTTGTCCGGCTACGTGCTCTTGGACGCCGCTACCAGGCAAGCCGGTATCGACATCTTGGCCATAGCGCGCAAGACAGGCCTTACGACTTCGGTGGACCCACAATCGGCCGCGCTGATCGACGACACATTTGTGACAGCGCTTGAAGGAGTGGACGTACTTCTTCCGAACCACGACGAATACCTGGCTCTAGGCGGTCCCAAGGTTCTCGACTACGTAGGCGCCGCCGCGGTGACCCATGGCCAACACGGGGCGTACTGGGTCGACCGCGATGGGGTGGTCGAAGAACCCGCGCTGCCAACGGAGTGCGTCGACACCACCGGCGCCGGGGACGCGTTCAACGCGGGAGCACTACGCGCCTGGCTGGCGGGCGCGACGCCGCGTGATGTGCTGCGCGCCGGGGTGGCGGCAGGCGCGGCGGCGGTCAGCCAGGTGGGGGCACAGCCCGTCAGCCGTCGATGACCCCGCGGTCGGCGGACTCGATGGCCTTCGCGTCGCGCTGGTAGCGGTTGACCTTCTCCACCTTGCGCGGCGGCCGGTCGTTGGCGATGAGCACCGCCATCCACGGCAACGGGATCGACAGCGCCACGAACCCCAGCGCCAGCCACCAGACCTGGTAGGTGAGCCCGGCCAGCAGCAGGCACGGGATGCGCAGACCCATCATGATCATGTACTTGCGCTTGCGCGCGGCGAACTGGTCCTCGTACGACGGCGCGGCCTCGGTGATCAGAACCGGGGTGTCGTCCCGCTCGGAGCCCTTCACGACACCACCTCCGCACACCATCCTCTCACCTCCGACCGCCTGTTGCGCCATCTGGGTAGACCTGGATCGGGAAACCCCGGGTTGCCGGTAAGAAGATGGTTTATGACTGGATTCGCGGTCGAGGGATTCGGGGCGTCGACCCGACACCGCATGGCCGAGGCCAACCTGGTCCGCCACCTCACCGAACCGTGCAGGGTGTTGGACGTGGCTGGCGGCCGCGGCGAGGACGGCGTGCCAATGGCCGCGCTGGGCCACGAGGTGACCATCCTCGACCCGGCGGGCGCGATGCTCGCGGACGCGCTGGCGCACGCTTACGCGCGCGGGGTGACCGTGCGGGTAGCGCAGGCGGGCGCCGAGGACGCGCCAGACCTATTCCACGCGGGCGACTTCGACGTCGTGCTGTGCCACGAGTTGCTGCATTTCGCCGAGGACCCGGTCGCGCTGTTGCGCGCCGTGACCGCCCCACTGCGCCCTGGCGGCCTGCTATCGCTGCTGGGCCCACTGCCGACGGCCGGACAAGCCCGCGACGCGGCGACATCGCTCGGCGCCGAGATCATCGCCCGCTACCGCCTCCCCGGCCACTTCCACCTCATCACCCGCGTCTGAACCACTGATCCCTGTGGACAACTCCGCGCGCGGTGCCCACGAGATCTGAGACCCTGCAGGCAGCAGGTGCCGCTGAAGCGGCTGCGGCTGCGGCGCGCGAGGTGGCGGCGTCGAGCCACTTGACGGGTCTGGACAACGCCGCGCGGGCCGCCGACGCCGTGCTGGAGGGGCCGCGCGACCAACGCGGGTGCAGACCGCGCCGGTCATGCGGTAGGGGACGAGGTGCTGCGGGCCAAACTGCTGCGGACTGGCGCTGCGCTGGGCGAGGGGCACTCCGGTGGTCATCGGTTCGCGCGCGGCCGACCGGGCAGAAGCGGCCGCCGCAGAGCCGACGACCGTCGAGCACGTGGCGAGTCTGGACAACGCCAGGTGTGCCGCACACGCCGACGTCGCGCTGGGGGCTGCGCGACCAGCTCGCAGGCAGGGTCGTCATCGATTGCGCCAACCTGGCCCGGGTCGAGCCCCCTTGCCGGTCATGCGGTGGGGGACGGGGTACGGGGTGGCCGGGCGGTGGCGTGCGAGCATTCGGGGGTGCTTCCCCACTTCTCGGACGAGTTCTGCGCGCGCTTGGCTGAGGCGCTTCAGGCGGTCGGCTACGACGCGGACGGGGTGGTGGCGGCGCTGGGCGACCAGGCGCACGCCGCGCTCGGCCGGGGCGAGCCGGAGCCCGCGCGCCGCCGCGCCGCCGACGGCGGGCCGTTGGCCACGCTCATCCGGATGTTCCTGGTCGGCGACCAGGTCCCGGTCGCGGCGGTCCGGTCCGCGCTGGGCGGGGTCGACCTGGCCGACGCCGTGGCCGCCGGGTTGGTGGAGTGCTCCGGCGACACCGCGCGCGCCGGGCTCGACCTGCGCCCCTACGGCGACGACACCGGCTCGTGGTGGGTGGTGGCCGACCTCGACGCCGAGCAGGCGGGCCGCCCGGTGGGCACCGACCACGTCCTCGGCATCGGGCACGCGTCGCTCAGCCTGGCGCGGGCCACCGTGCGCAGGCCGGTCGGCTCGCTCCTCGACCTGGGCACCGGCTGCGGGGTGCAGGCGCTGCACGCGAGCAGGCACGCCCAGCGGATCACCGCGACCGACCTGTCCGCGCGTTGCCTGGCGCTGGCGTCGGCGACGTTCCGGCTCAACGGGTTGGACGTGGAGACCGCGCGCGGGTCCTGGTTCGAGCCGGTCGCCGGGCGGCGGTTCGACCAGGTGGTGTGCAACCCGCCGTTCGTGGTCGGCCCGCCGAGGGTGGACTACACCTACCGCGACTCGGGGCTCGCCGGTGACGACGCGAGCGCCCTCGTCGTGCGCGGGCTCCCGGACGTGCTCGCGCCCGGCGGCGTCGGGCAGCTGCTGGCGTCGTGGCTGCACCGGCGCGGCGAGGACTGGGCTGAGCGGGTCACCGGCTGGCTGCCCGACGAGGGAATCGACGCCTGGTTCGTCCAGCGGGACGTGGCCGAGCCCGCGATGTACGTGGGCACCTGGCTGCGCGACGCCGGGATCGATCCGCGCTCGGCGGAGGGCTCCGCGAAGGCGGCGGCCTGGCTGGATTGGTTCGAGGACAACGACGTGGTCGGCGTCGGGTTCGGTTTCGTCACGCTGCGCGCGACCGACACCGACACCGAGGTCGCCTGCGAGGACCTGCGGCACGCCTTCGACGACCCGCTGGGGCCGGAGGCAGGCGGCTGGCTGGACCGGGTCGCCTGGCTGCGGGCCAACGCCGACCCCGCGCGGCTGGTCGGCACCCGGTTCACCGTCTCCCCCACCGTCGTACTGGAGCGGGTCGCGGAACCGACCGGGGACGGGTGGCGGGAGCTGGTGCGCAGGCTGCACCGCACCGACGGCCCCGGGTGGCAGCAGGAAACCGACGAACTGGTCACCGCGCTGCTCGCGGGCTGCCAGGGCCACCTGCCGCTGGGGGACCTGCTGAGCCTGGTGGCAGCGGGCAACGGGTTGCCGGCGGACGCGGTCGTCCAGGCGGCGCTGCCCGTCGTGGCCGACCTCGTGACGCACGGAATGCTGCTGCCGGAGGGAATCGCGTGAGGCGACCGGACCGGAGTCCGCTCTCTGCGGGGGCGCGCGGGTGAGGGCCGTGGTCGCCAGGGTCAGCCGGGCGAGGGTGGTCGTCGAGCAGGAGACGGTCGGCGAGATCACCGAGCCCGGGTTGCTGGTGCTGCTCGGGGTGCACGTGGACGACACGGCCGACACCGCGGTGGCGATGGCCCGCAAACTGCACGAACTGCGGGTGCTGCGCGACGAGCAGTCCTGCGCGACCACCGGCTCACCACTACTCGTGGTGAGTCAGTTCACACTCTACGGCGACACCCGGAAGGGGCGACGACCGTCGTGGACCGCGGCCGCCCGACCGGAGCACGCACGACCGCTGGTGGACGCGACGATCGCCGAGTTGCGCGCGCGAGGTGCCGTGGTGGCCACCGGCAGGTTCGGCGCCACCATGGCGGTGGAGAGCGTCAACGAGGGGCCGTTCACCGTTCTGATTGACCTCTGACCCGGGACATACCGCACTGACCGTCGCCGTGAGACGGTCGCGCTAACCCAGACGGTTGACGCGACCTTCCGCCCAAAGGTTGATGTGACACCGGTTCCCGCACTGCCACCGTGGGCCGTGACCGGCACCCGACTTCTCAGCGAAACCTCAGGCAAACCTGAACAACGCGCGAGCACCCGGTGACGTCATCACAGTGGGAGGGCACGGGAACGAATCCACCCCCCGCCACGTTTGACAGGCAGAACCACCTACAGGGGGAGGGAGCACCATGACGGTCCCGCAGCAGCGTGAGCCGGGAGAGCTCACCTATGAGGCCGACCTCGACGCGCAGGGGCCCGCGGCCGACTTGGTGCGCGTCTACCTCAACGGGATCGGGCGCACCGCGCTGCTCACCGCGGCCCAGGAGGTGGAACTGGCCAAGCGCATCGAGGCGGGGGTCTTCGCGCAGCACATGCTGGAAACCTCCCCGGCGCTCTCGCCAGCGCGCCGCGCCGAGCTGCGCGCGCTGATCGCCGACGGGCACGTGGCCAAGAACCACCTGCTGGAGGCGAACCTGCGCCTGGTGGTGTCGCTGGCCAAGCGCTACACCGGCCGCGGCATGCCGCTGCTGGACCTGATCCAGGAGGGGAACCTGGGTCTGATCCGCGCGGTGGAGAAGTTCGACTACACCAAGGGTTTCAAGTTCTCCACGTACGCGACGTGGTGGATCCGCCAGGCGATCACCAGGGGCATGGCCGACCAGGGCCGCACCATCCGGCTGCCGGTCCACCTGGTGGAGCAGGTGAACAAGCTGGCCAGGATCAAGCGCGACCTGCACCAGCAGCTCGGCCGCGAGGCCACCAAGGACGAGCTGGCCAAGGAGGCGGGGCTGACCCCGCAGAAGGTCGCCGACCTGCTCGACCACGCCCGCGACCCGGTGAGCCTGGACATGCCGGTCGGCGCGGAGGAGGACGCCCCGCTCGGCGACTTCATCGAGGACGGCGAGGCCACCGACGCCGAGAGCGCGGTCATCTCCGGGCTGCTGCAGGACGACATGCGCCGCGTGCTGGCCACCCTCGACGAGCGCGAGCAGTCGGTCATCCGGCTGCGCTACGGCCTCGACGACGGGCAGCCGCGCACGCTGGACCAGATCGGCAAGCGCTTCGGCCTCTCCCGCGAGCGGGTCCGCCAGATCGAGCGCGAGGTCATGTCCAAGCTGCGCCAGGGCGAGCGGGCGGAGAAGCTGCGCGCGTACGCCAGCTGAACCCCGCGCGAACCCCGGACCGACCGGATCGAGACATCACACGGATAGCGGCGTTGACATGTGACGCGAGTCACGGCAGCGTTGTCAGCACGCACTCCGCACACCACGCGGCGCCGGAACTCGATACTGGAGTCCTCCGCCGCCCGCGACGGGAGGTCGGGACGGCCGGGGGCCGCCCCGGCCTTCCGGCGTGCGCGCGACCAGCCCGCTAGTCGCGGCCCTCGCGGCGGCGCACGTCCACGGTGGTCACCTCGGCGTCGCCGAGCAGCCCGTCGATGAGCTGGCCGAGCATCTGCTTGATCTCGGCCACCCGGTAGTCCAGCGCGTCGAGCCTGCCCGCGATGTCGGCGTCGGAGCGGATGGCGGGTTCGCCCAGCGGCTGCGGTTCGCGGTTCTGCGCGATGTGCCGCAGGTGTTCCGGGTGCAGCCCCAACGCCTCCGAGAGCGCGCGCAGGACGTGGTCGGACCGGGTGCGCCGCTTCGTGTTGTTCTGCAGTTCGGCGACGACCGCTTTCGAGATGCCGGATTTGTCGATGAGCGCGGCCTGGTTCATTTCCCGCTCGTCCATCCGCCGCTTGATCTCGCGCGACACGGCGTCCCAGTCACCAACAACGCCAGCCACGTGTCTCCTCCGCGCTCGGCACACCGAAAGCAAAGAATAGCCGCTCGGCATTTCCGACAAGCAGGGCAGCAGCGCTGGATAAAAGCATTCCGATCACTCGGATAAAAACATCCTATGAATGTCTGAAAATAGCCGACAACGAAGTCCGCGCCCGGTATCGCGCCGCACCGGGCGCGGCGTGGCCAGGACCACGCGCCGAGCACCCCGCCCGACCCCGCGCCGAGGGGTACGTTCTGCTGATCCGGACGCGTGCAAGGGAGCCCGCTCATCGTGACCACCACCACGAACTTCGACTACACCGACGTCCTGCCCCTCGGCCAGGACAACACCACCGAGTACCGGCTGGTCAGCCCGGACGGGGTGCGCGTCGTCGAGGCCGCCGGTCGGCGGTTCCTCGAGGTCGACCCGGCCGCGCTGACCGCGCTGGCCAAGGAGGCGATCAAGGACATCCAGCACCTGTTGCGGTCATCGCACCTGGCGCAGTTGCGGGCGATCGTCGACGACCCCGAGGCCAGCGGCAACGACCGGTTCGTGGCGATGGACCTGCTGCGCAACGCCTGCATCGCCGCGGGCGGCGTGCTGCCCATGTGCCAGGACACCGGCACCGCGATCGTGATGGGCAAGCGCACCGAGACCGTGCTCACCGGCGGCACCGACGAGCGGGCGCTGGCGCGCGGGATCTACGAGGCCTACCAGGAGCTCAACCTGCGGTACTCGCAGATGGCCCCGGTCACCTTCTGGGACGAGAAGAACACCGGCACCAACCTGCCCGCGCAGATCGACATCCACACCAAGCCGGGCACCGACCCGGTGTACGAGTTCCTGTTCATGGCCAAGGGCGGCGGGTCGGCCAACAAGACGTTCCTGTACCAGGAGACGAAGGCGGTGCTCAACCCCAAGCGGCTCGCCTCGTTCCTCGACGAGAAGCTGCGCTCGCTGGGCACCGCGGCCTGCCCGCCGTACCACCTGGCCGTCGTGGTCGGCGGCCTGTCGGCCGAGCAGAACCTCAAGGTCGCCAAGCTCGCCTCGGCGCGCTACCTCGACACCCTGCCCACCGAGGGCTCCCCGCTGGGCCACGCGTTCCGCGACGTCGACCTCGAGCAGCAGGTGCTGGCGCTGACCCGCGAGTTCGGCATCGGCGCCCAGTTCGGCGGCAAGTACTTCTGCCACGACGTGCGGGTGATCCGCCTGCCCAGGCACGGCGCGTCCTGCCCGGTGGGCATCGCGGTGTCCTGCTCGGCCGACCGGCAGGCCAAGGCCAAGATCACCCCGGACGGCCTGTTCCTGGAGCAGCTCGAGCGCGACCCCGCGCACTTCCTGCCCGAGGTGCACGGCGAGGAGCTCTCCGACGAGGTGGTGCGCATCGACCTGACCCGGCCGATGGCCGAGATCCGGGCGACGCTGGCCGCGCTGCCGGTCAAGACCCGGCTGTCGCTGACCGGCCCGCTGGTGGTGGCCCGCGACATCGCGCACGCCAAGATCAAGGAGCGGCTGGACGCGGGCGAGCCGATGCCCCAGTACCTGCGCGACCACCCGGTCTACTACGCGGGCCCGGCCAAGACCCCCGAGGGCTACGCCTCCGGCTCCTTCGGCCCGACCACCGCCGGTCGCATGGACTCCTACGTCGAGCAGTTCCAGGCGGCTGGCGGGTCGCTGGTGATGCTCGCCAAGGGCAACCGCTCCAAGCAGGTCACCGAGGCGTGCCGCGCGCACGGCGGGTTCTACCTCGGCTCCATCGGCGGCCCGGCGGCGCGCTTGGCGCAGGACTGCATCAAGAAGGTCGACGTGCTGGAGTACGCCGAGCTGGGCATGGAGGCGGTCTGGCGGATCGAGGTGGAGGACTTCCCCGCCTTCGTCGTCGTCGACGACAAGGGCAACGACTTCTTCGCCGGGACCACCACGCCGACGCTGCAGGTGACCTTCCGCAAGTGATCCGGTTCCTGCCGAGGAGCTAGCGGCTTTTGGGGTCGGGGCAGACGACAGGGTGACTGCCCCGACCTCGGGGACGTGCTGTGCGGTGGTGCCGGGACGGGTGGCCGGGGTCAGGGGCCGGTGACGACCTCGACGGTCCGCTCGCCGACGGGCTGGTCGAGCGGGACCTCGACCGGGCGCGGGGTGAGCACCATGGCGCACATCTTGCCGCCCTCGGTGCCGCCCTGCGGCGAGGTCATCGGGGTCAGCGACACCTTCACCACGGCCTCGGTGGACTCCAGGACCTGGGCGTCGACGCCTGCGCAGGAGTCGCTGGCCATGCCGACGAGCTGCAGGGACTTGCCGTCCTCGGAGGCCCACACGCGGCGTTCCTTGTAGTCGGCCGGGAGGGCCTTGGCGTTGACCTGCTTGGCGGGCAGTTCCTTGAAGCCCGCGGGAACGGCCACCTTGCCGTCCGGGGCGATGGTGACCTGCGGGACCTGCGGCTTGGTCGGCGCGGGGCCGGTCTGCGGGGGCTGCGAGCCCTCGGTGCTGGGTGCGGCCGAGGCGGGCTGGGTGGTACCCGACGCGGGCGCCTGGTCGGCCTGGTCGGCCGCGCCGCCGCAGCCCGCGAGCACGAGCAGGGCCAGGGCCGCGACAGCCGTGGACAGAGTGGTCTTCATAGTCCCAGGACGGTAGCGGACACCGTCGCGGTTGCACGCCACGCGCGGCGGCGCCCCGGTCGGCGGGGCAATGCCGACCGGGGCACCCGGGGGAGGATGTTCGGTGTATGTGGTCCGGGTAAAGGGGTTTACCCGACCCGCTGCTCGCTCTTGAGCACGACCTTGCGCTCCCCCAGCGGTTTCTCCAGGTCCACCGACAGCTTCGGGAACCGGAGGTCCATCGTGCACTGCACCGGCTTGGCCGGTTGCGTCTCCACCAGGGTGATCACCACCTGGGTGTCGTCCTGGGCCGCGACCTCGGCGCTGGCCTTGCCGCAGCCGCCTTCCTGGGCGACCACCCCGATGTCGGTGCCGCCGTTCTCGGTCCACACGACCGTCGGGTAGTCCTCGACCACCCCGGTCGCGTCGATCTGTCCGGCTGGGACCTCGGTGCCGCCCGAGGGCGGTGTCCGCGCGGGCTGGCGGTCCGGCTCGCTGGGCTCGGTCGGCGGGACACCCGGCGGCACCGGGGTCGCCGACGAGGTCGGCGGCGCGGGCGTGGTCTCCTGCGGCGGGCTGGCGGTCTCCTGTCCGGCACACGCGGCGAGCACCGTGAGCAGAACGCCTGCGCCAATGACGGTTCCTAGGCGTTTCATGCCTTGAGGACGGACCCCGGTCACGCTGGGGTTGCACGCGACCGCGATCAGTCGACGGGCACCTCCTCGATCGCCCGCCCGGCCAGGGCGTGGTCGCACCCCGAGCACACCAGCACCGGGTCGAACCGGTGCCCGCAGTGGTCGAGGACCACCGCGGGTCCCTCGGGTGCGACGAACCACCGCTGCCCCCAGTCGAGGGCGGTGATCACCACGGGGAACAGGGCGCGCCCCTTGTCGGTGAGGTAGTGGTCCGACCGGGCCGCCCCCTCCGGGCCGCCGGAGGGGGTCAGCACACCGAGCGCGGTGAAGGTGCGCAGCCGCTCGGCCACGACCGTCGCGGGTGCCCCCAGCCTGCGCTGGAAGTCGGCGAACCGCCGCGCGCCGAGGTAGGCGGCCCCGAGCATGGTCGCCGACCACCGGTCGCCCACCAGCGCCCGGCTCTGCGGGAAGATCCCCGGCCCCAGGCTCGTCGACCCGCTCGACCGCCGCCGCATCGTCGCCGTCGGCGTCGACCTGGGCCAGGACCCGCTCGGCCCGAACTCCGCGGCCACGTCCCGCGGCGCGACCGGCACACCGCAGGTGCGGCACACCAGCACCGGGGTGAACACCGCCGCGCAGGTCTTGTGCCGCATCAGGGGCAGGTCCGGCCGCGGCCCACCGGCCCAGGTCAGCTCCCAGGCCCACACCGACAGCAGGAACGGCCACAGCCCGGCCCCGCGCGGGCTCAGCGCGAACTCCCGCCGCCCCCGCTCCCCCTCCGGAACCAGGACGCCGAGGTCGCTCAGGTGCCGCAACCGCGACAGCAGCACGGCGTTGGAGATCGGCAACAACCTCTGCCACTGCGCCACCTGCCGCGTCCCGTCCCGCAGCGCGTACCGCAGCACCAGCAACGTCCACTCGTCCGCCACGGTCCCCACCGCGTAGGCGATGGCGTTGTCGCCGCCCGCCCCCAGCACGCTGGCCCGCTCAGGCGGATGGATCATGACCACCAGCACCCCCCTTCCCCACCGCGAAACCGCGCTCCACCGCCACGTGGCACGCCGCCCACCCCGCCCCGCCAGGCCCCTCGGTGGTGTCACCAGGCCCAGCACCGTATCGGTAGCGCTGGTGCCCCCCGGTGCGCAGGTCGTGTCGGTTGCGATGGCCGGGAATCCGGGACTACAACTGGCACGGTGACCAGGCCAGGCTCCGGGAAGGGGGTCCGGAGGAGGGGGTAGGCGATGGGTGAGCGCGATGGGTGAGCCCTACCTCCTGGACTACGTCCGCACGCCCCGTGGTCGGGGGTCGGCCCGGGGTGCACTGCACCACCTCACCGCTCTAGACCTGCTGGTTCCGCTGTTCAACGCCCTGGTCGCGCGGGGGTTGGACCCGACTGCGGTCGACGATGTGGTGCTGGGCTGCGCCTCGCAGGTCGGTGAGCAGGGCGGCAACCTGGCCCGCACGGCGACGCTGCTGGCCGACTGGGGGCACGGCGTGCCGGGGGTCGTGCTGAACCGCTTCTGCGCCGCCGGGATCGACGCCATCGCGTTGGCCGCGGCCAGGATCCGCTCTGGCGAGGTGGACCTGGTGGTCGCGGGCGGTGTGGAGAGCACCTCTCGGGTCCCACCGTTCACCGACCGCGCTCCACTGTGGACCGACGCGGAGGTGGTGCGGCGCACCGGGGCCGTGCACATGGGGGTCGCCGCCGACCTCAACGCCACCCTGGACGGCTTCTCCCGCGAGGACCTCGACGGCTACGCCCTGGAGTCCCAGCACAAGGCCGCCGCCGCGTGGCGGGCCGGTGCGTTCGCCCGCTCGCTGGTCGAGGTGGGTGGACTGGCGCACGACGAGCTCGTCCGCCCCGACAGCGGCCGCGACGCCTTGGCCGCGCTGCCGCCCGCCTTCGCGGGCTTGGGCGCCGACGGCCAGGACGAGTTGGCGCTGGCCAATCGCGGCCACCCGACCAGGATCGAGCACCGGCACACCGCCGCCACTTCTCCTTCGCTGGCCGACGGGGCGGCACTGGTGCTGATCGGCGACGTGCGGACCGCCCGCGGGCTGGGGCTGACCCCGAGGGCCAGGGTCGCCGCCTCGGCGGTGACCGCCAACGACCCGGTGACCATGCTCACCGCGGGCCAGGACGCGATGCAGCGGGCCATGCGCCGGGCCGCGGTGACCCCGGACGAGGTGGACGTGTTCGAGTTCGCCGAGTCCTTCGCCGCGCTGTGCCTGCGGTTGCGGCGGGCGTTCGACGCGGGCCCGGACCGGCTCAACCCCTCGGGCGGCACGATCGCGATGGGCCACGCCATCGGCGCGACCGGGGCGATCATGGTCGGTGGCTGCCTGGAGGAACTGGAGCGGCGGGCGGGCCGCTTCGGCGTCGCCGGGGTGAGCGCGGCGGCGGGTCTCGGGGTGGGGCTCGTCCTGGAGCGCGGCTGAGCCGCCGAGCCGTCCGTGTGTACTGGGACATTCGGTGCAGCCCATTCACTCGGCCGCCACCCGCAGGCACGATCGTGTTCACTGAGCGGTCGTGGCCCCGCCTCAAAGTGATCATGTGAATCGCCTCTGGGCGCTTGCCCTGGTCGGCGCGCTCGCCGCCGCGTGCGCCGCACCGCCCGACCGGATCGACATCAGGTCAGTGCCCCCGGCCGCCTCGACCGGGAGCTACACGGTCGACTGCGGCCGCAACGAGGAGGGGCACCGCAACTCCGACAACCTCGTGGCCTCGCCCGGGGTCCGCGACGGCGCCCACCACCTGCACGACTACGTCGGCAACCTGGCCACCGACGCGTTCAGCACCGACGAGGTCCTCTCCGCCGCGAAGACCACCTGCCGCGACGGCGACCTGTCGGCCTACTACTGGCCCGTGCTGCGCCTGGGCGGCCACCACAGCGAGGTGCTCCCGCCCGCGTCGGTGACGATCGCGTTCCTCGGCAGCCCGGTCAGCGAGGTGGTGGCCATGCCGCGCTTCCTCCGCACCGTCACCGGTGACGCCAAGGCGGCCTCAGCGGTGCGCGGCACGTGGACCTGCGCCGGGTTCACCGACCGCATCGCGTCCTCTTACCCCAACTGCCCGTCCGGTGCGCGCACCCTGCGCGTCTACGACTTCCCCAGCTGCTGGGACGGCAAGGGCACCGACAGCGCGGACCACAAGACCCACCTGCGCTTCCCCGCGGCCGACGGGTGGTGCCCCCGCGGAACCTTCCCGGTGCCGAAGCTGCGCATAGAGGTCGGCTACGACCTCCCCGAAGACAGCGAGTTCTCGATCGACAGCTTCCCGGAGGTGGTCGACCGCGCAGCCGCTTCCGACCACGCGCACTTCGTCAACGTGCGCTCGGACGAGGCCATGGCCGCGCTCGTGACCTGCGTGAACTCGGGCGAGCGCTGCTAGCCGGGAAATAGTTCGAACCGGCGCGCCCCGGCGGCCGTGTCTGCTGGGAAAGCGCAACCGGACGCCGTTGGACAGGGAGTCGGCATGGCGAGGCTGTTCGCCCGGGCACGGGCGACATCGAGGGACGAGGCGCTGGTCCGCTCGCTCTACGAGGAACACGGCAAGGCCCTGCTGGCCTACGCCGTGCGGCTCACCGGCGATCGGGCAGCGGCCGAGGACGTCGTCCAGGAGACACTGGTCCGCGCGTGGCGGCACGCGGACAACCTGATGAGCAAGGAGGGCTCGGTGCGGGCCTGGCTGTTCACCGTCGCCAGGAACCTCATCGTGGACAAGGTCAGGGCCAAGGCGGCCCGGCCTGCCGAGGTCGCCGAATCGCCGTCGACGGTGCCCGTGAGCCGGGACCACTCGCAGCAGGTGGCGGACTCGATGTCCGTGCTCGCCGCGATCGAGGGCCTGTCCGAGGAACACCGCAAGGTGCTGGTGGAGATCTACTTCCGCGACCGGAGCGTGGCCGAAACCGCCCAGGAGTTGGGCATCGCTCCCGGTACCGTGAAGTCCAGGTCGCACTACGCGCTGCGGGCGCTGCGCGCGGCGATGTCCGGACGAGCCGCGCTGGAAGGGACGCCCGCATGAGCACGCACGAGACCCCGTTGCTCGGCGCCTACGCGCTGGGCGTGCTCGACGATGACGAACGCGGTGAGGTTGAGCGGCACCTGACTGGCTGCCCGGACTGCCGCGCGGAACTACAAGCGCTAGAGGAGGTGCGGGACATGGCGGGTGAACTGCCGCCAGAGGCGTTGCTGGATGGGCCTCCGGATGACGGCGATCTGCTGCTGGCGCGTACCTTGCGCCAAGTCCGCACGGAGGCCAACGCCTCTCGGAACCGCTCTATCGCGATGGCGGGCGTCGCTGCCGCCGTCGTCATCGCCGCGGTGCTCGGGACCGGGATCGTCATCGGCCGGTCCTCGGGCACCCCGCAGGCGCAGACCACGGTGACGGTCAACCCCACCGAGCAGCAGATCGTGGGGACGCGGTTCCTCTCCGGGAGTGACCCGAACACGGGTACCCGGCTGACGGCGAAGGTCGTGCCCGCCACTGGGTGGGTGCGCCTGAACCTGGCGGTGACCGGCATCCCCGCCGGGGAGCGCTGCCGGGTGATCGTGGTCGGCAAGGACGGCTCGCGGGAAGAGGCCGGTAGTTGGCTGGTGTCGACGCGGGGAGCCCAGGAAGGCACCAGTCTGGACGGTGCCGCGCTGGTCGCGCCGGATGATGTCGCGGCCATCGAGATCGTCAACACCGAGGGCAAGCGGTTCGTGTCCGTCAAGGCCTGAGTCACCCGCCTGGCTCCTGGGGGCTGCCCCGGGAGTCAGGCGATCGGCCGCAGCCTGCGCGGCCCGCTGTCGTGCCTCGACGGGGGTGGGCCCACGGTGACCCGACCTCCGGTGACGAACGCGCCCGCGGCGGAGGCGAGGATCGGCTCGATGGCCAAGGCGCGGATCTCCGGCAAGTCTTCCGACATGGCGGAGACGCGGAGGACCAGGTGCTGGAGGGCAGCCAGGTCTGCCGGTTCGCCACCCGCGAAGCCAGCCAACAGCGGTGCGGCTCGAGGCGACCTCACAAGGCTTGCGGCTTCAGTGTCGGTCAGCGGAACAGCCCTATAGGCGCGGTCACCGAGCAGGGTGCTGACCACGCCTGCCAGCCCAAAGGACACGACCGTGCCGAAGGACGGGTCGTCCTGTAGGCCGATGCTGCAGGAGATGCCCTCTGGTGCCATACGCTGGATGTAGTCGGGGACATCCACTACGGCTTTCAGTTCGGCGTTGGCATCGCGCGTGACCTCGATGCCATAGCAGTCCAGGAGAGCGACTACCTCATCGTCAGTCAGCTCTACCTCGGCGCCTCCCGCGCGAGACAAGGCGGCGTCAACCACAGAGTTCGCCCGGTCTGGATCCATGCCTTCCGCGCGAACGAACGTTCCCGGAGGCGATGACCGCCAACGTGCGTAGGCGGTCGCTCTGGCAAGAGCAAGAGTTGCCCGTTCGGGACTCGGGTAAGACGGGATAGATCCGTGCGTAGGCGCCCCATCGGGGCCGAGTACGGCCAACTCTGCAGGGATCCCCTCCGCCGCAAGGAAAGTCGACACGATGGGTTTGCTGTCAGCCTCAGGTAGGCCTTCTGCGGCTTCGCGAAGCGCACGCGCATAGGCAGTGCCTGGGATCGCTATAGGCGGCACGAACACGACGATGAGCGAATCGACGTCGTCCCGTTGAAGCGCATCCGCAACAGCCGCAGCGAACTGGTCCGGCCCAGCCTGAGCACCGACGTCGACCGGGTCGCCCGCCAACACCAGCCCGTGCCCAATCGCCGCATCAGCGGCTAGAACGCCTATAGCAGAAGAATTCCCGACTACCGCAACACGCTCACCTGGCGGCAACGGCTGGTGAGCGAGCAGCAGCGCAGTGTCGAAGAGTTGTGCGATGGACTCGACCCGGATGACACCCGCTTGCTCGAAGAGGGCCTGGACACTGGCCTCGTCCACTGCGACCCCAGTTGCCGCCAACGCGGGCAAGACGGTGTTGCGGCCGGATTTGACCACCACCACCGGCTTGGTGCGCCCAAGCCTTCGCGCGAGTCGGGCGAACTTGCGCGGATTGCCGAAAGACTCCAGGTAGAGCAAGACGACATCGGTGGCAGGATCCGTCTCCCAGTACTGCAAGAGGTCGTTACCGGAGACATCAGCGCGGTTCCCGGCGGAGACGAACGTCGACAGACCCAACCCCCGCGCGGCGGCGTCCGCGAGGATCGCGGTGCCTAGAGCCCCCGACTGGCAGAAGAACCCCGTGCGGCCCGGACCTGGAAGGGTCGGCGCAAGAGTGGCGTTGAGCCGCACGGCAGGATCCAGGTTGACCACGCCGAGCGCGTTAGGCCCCACGACGCGCATCCCGTGCGCTCGCGCCTCGTCGACAAGTCGCCGTTCCGCCCCACGCCCATCAGGACCCGTCTCACCGAAGCCGGCACTAACGACGACGAGCGTCTTGACGCCCTTGACCAAGCACGCGTCCATGACCTCATCGACGCCTGCCGCAGGCACTGCCACAACGGCGAGGTCAACGGCGTCGGGGACGTCAAGCACCGTGGGGTACGCGCGAACCCCGCGAATGGAGCGGTGTTCCGGGTTCACCGGGAAGACCGGCCCCGCGAAGTTGGCCGCCAACAGGTTCCGCAGCACAGCGTTGCCGACTTTCGCCGGATCGGTGGAAGCACCGATCACGGCCACCGACCTCGGGTGTAGCAAGTTGTGCACACTACGCGCCTCAGCCGACTGCTCCCGCGCCCACGCGACAGCCACCGACGCCTCAGTGGGGTCAACAGCGAACTCCAAGTGCAGGACACCTTCGTCGAAGGCCCGGCTGACCTGGTAACCCGCGTCGCGGAACACGCGGACCATCTGGGCGTTCTCCGCCAAGACCTCCGCCTCGAACTGGCCGAGGCCGCGTTCCCTGGCAGCGGCCGCGAGGTGCTCGAGCAGGATCGACCCCAGACCGCGCCCCTGGTGGGCGTCCTCGACGACGAAGGCCACTTCGGCGGAGTCCGTCCCGGGAAGCCGCTCGTACCTGCCAACGGCGACGACGTCGTCCCCCAGCAGGGCGACGAACGCCACCCGGTCGTGGTGGTCGACGGTGCTGAACCGCGTGAGGTCCTTGTCCGGGATCGTCGGGTACGGCCCGAAGTAGCGGAAGTACCTGGTGCGCTCGGACAGCCTGCCGTGGAAGGCGCGGAGAGCAGCCGCGTCGGTGGGGACGATCGGGCGCAAGTGGACGGTGCCGCCGTCCGCGAGCACGACATCAGCCTCCCACCGCGGCGGGTAGGCGAAGGGGTCGCGCTCCTCGGGCATGTCAGTCCCTGGGGTCATCGGGATCCAAGCCGTGCAGCGGGAAGATGGCCCCGCGCACGTCCCGGATCACCGTGTCGACTGGTTGGTCCCGCCCGCCGCCCCACGGCTCGAAGGTGACGTCGGCGCCATCGCCCATCACCGAGGGCAGCACGGCGTTGGGCGCGATCTTCCGCACGCCCGCGGCCCACTCGACCGGGACCGACCGCTCGACGGGGATGTCGCGGTCGAGCACCGTGGCGAGCAGGTGCGTCCACGAACGCGGGACGACCCGCAGCAGTTCGTACCCGCCACCGCCGGTGACCAACCACTTGCCCCCGGTGTGGCGTTCGGCGAGCTCCCGCACGGCCTGGTAGATCCGCCGGTGGCCGTCCACCGACAGGGCCAGGTCCGCCAACGGGTCCTCGACGTGGGTGTCCACTCCGCACTGGGTGACCAGGACCTGGGGTCGGAAAGCGGCCACAAGGGACGGCACGGTCGCGTGGAAGGCGCGCAGCCAAGCGGAATCCCGGGTCCCCGGCGCCAACGGGATGTTGACCGAGGTGCCCTGCGCCCCGGGGCCGCCCAGCTCGCTGACCGCGCCGGTGCCCGGCCACAACGTCGCCGGGTGCTGGTGCAGGGAGATGGTCAGCACGCGGGGGTCGTCGTAGAACACCGCCTGCACGCCGTCACCGTGGTGGACGTCGACGTCGAGGTAGGCGATCCGGTCGAAGCCGTTGTCCAGCAGCCAGGAGATCGCCACCGCGCAGTCGTTGTAGACGCAGAACCCCGCCGCGCGGTCGGGCATCGCGTGGTGCAGCCCGCCCGCCAGGGAGATCGCCCTGTCTGCGCTGCCCTCGGCGATGCGCTTGGCCGCGGCCAGGGTGCCGCCGACCACCAACGCCGAGGCGGCGTGCATCTGGTCGAACACCGGGTTGTCCGAGGTGCCCAGGCCGTGCCCGACGTCCCAGGAGGCCATCGGCGCCTCGCGCACCGCGGCGACGTAGTCCGGCCGGTGCACCCGGCTGATCTCGCTGTCGTCCGCGGGCTCCGGCGCGATCAGGTCGACGCCGTCGAGCACCCCGAGTGCCCCGGCCAACCGCATGGTCAGCTCGAGGCGGATCGGGTTGAACGGGTGGTCGCCGCCGAGGTCGTAGCCCAGCAAGGCGGGGTCCCAGACCACGGCGGCGTCCACTCGATCACCCATGCCCGCACCTTAGTGGCCGTCGGCGGGTCCCGCCGTAACCCGTTGGTGGCCTGCGGGGCGGCTAGTGGTGCGACCCAGAATGTTGGCCGTGTATCGGCCTGTCCACGGTGTGGCTGGCAAGGCGCCGGAACGGCCTCGTACTGGGCGTACTCGGTCGTTTCGGCAACGCCGCCAGGCGCGTCGTGGGCGGGTCGAGACATGGTCGACATTCTGGGTCGTGCCACTAGTTCTCACCGGTCGCGACCGGCCGGGCCGGGTCCTGGCTCCAGTTCGACCACGATCCGGCATACAGCGCGGCGGGCCGCTCCGGCGTGGTGATCCCGGCGACCTCCAGTGCCAGCACCACCGACGACGCGGTGACACCCGAACCGCAGTAGGCGCCGATGGAGTCGCCCCCGACACCCAACTCGGCGAACCGGTCCGCCAGCGCGGCGGGCGCGAGCCAGCGCCCGTCCTGGCCGGTGTGCCCGGCGAACGGCGCGTTGACCGCGCCGGGCACGTGCCCGGCCCTCGGGTCGATCGGCTCGACGTCGCCGCGGTAGCGCTCCGGTGCCCGCGCGTCGAGGAGGACACCGCTCTCGGCGAGCGCGGCGGCCCCGTCCGCGTCGAGCACCGGCATAGCGCCGGGCCGCACCTCCACGTCACCCGGCTCGGGCGCGGGTTCCTCGGTGGTGGACGCACCGCCATCGGCGACCCACGCCGCGTAGCCGCCGTCGAGCACGGCGGCCTCGCTGTGCCCGGCCCACCGCAGCAGCCACCACGCCCGCGCGGCGACCGACCCGTTGTCCGCGTCGTAGACCACGACCGGAACCCCGGTGCGCACACCGGCGGCACGCAACACGGCCCGCAGGTCCGCCGCCTCGGGCAGCGGGTGCCGCCCACCCGCACCGGGCGGCGCGGCGAGATCCCGGTCCAGGTCCAGGAAAACGGCACCGGGGAGGTGCCCGGCCGCGTACTCCTCGCGACCGGGCGGGCCGCCGAGGCGCCAGCGGACATCCAGCAACACCAGGGGGTGGCCACTGTCGAGTAGCGACACCAGCTCGGCGGTTGACACCAGTGCGGAGGGCGATTCGCTCACCTGCCCATCCTGCCGGCCCGGGACTTCGGTCACTGCCCGCTACTACCCCGCTGCTCTGTCGGGGCGAGCGACTAACATGGAGGTGACGAAGGGGAACCGGCGTGAACGATCTCATCGACACCACCGAGATGTACCTCCGCACCATCTACGAACTCGAAGAGGAGGGCGTCGTACCCCTGCGCGCCCGCATCGCCGAACGGTTGGGCCAGAGCGGCCCCACGGTGAGCCAGACGGTGGGCCGGATGGAGCGCGACGGCCTGGTGGTCGTCGCGGGCGACCGGCACCTCGAGCTCACCGACCACGGCCGCTCCCTGGCCGTCGCGGTCATGCGCAAGCACCGGCTGGCCGAGCGGCTGCTGGTCGACGTGATCGGCCTGGAGTGGGAGCACGTGCACAGCGAGGCGTGCCGCTGGGAGCACGTCATGAGCGAGGCCGTCGAGCGCAAGCTGGTCACGCTGCTCGGGCACCCGACCACCTCCCCGTACGGCAACCCCATCCCCGGTCTGGACCAGCTCGGCGACGGCGAACCGGCCCCACCGGTCGAGGCCGGGCTGGTGCGGGTGGACGAGGTGGCCCGCCGCGGCGGCGGCCGGGTCGAGGTGCGCCGCATCGCCGAGCACATCCAGATGGACCCCGACCTGATGACCGAGCTGAAGTCGGTCGGCGCCCTGCCGGGCAACGTGATCGAGATCGGGTCGGTCACCCCGGACGGCAGTGGCATCGCGATCACCGGCGCGGGCACCACGGCCAACCTGAGCCCGACGATGCTGCACGCGGTGCTCGCCCGGCTGCTGTGACCCAGGCCGACCGGGCCGCGCAGCGATACCGGGAGTCGCACGGTCATGCCCCCGTCGGGGTGTGGTCGGCTCCCGGTCGGGTGAACTTGATCGGCGAGCACACCGACTACAACAACGGGCTGGTGCTGCCGTTCGCTCTTCCGCACCGGGTCGCGGTGGCCGCGGCGCCGCGCGCCGACGGCCGGATCTCGGCCACGACGGTCGGCGACGACGGACTGCCCCAACGCGCCCGAGCGGTGCCGATAGCCGAGCTGGCGCCGGGCCGCGTCACCGGGTGGGCCGCCTACGCCTACGGGGTGGCCTGGGTGCTGCGCGAAGCGGGCATCACCTCGGGCGCGGAACTGGTGATCACCGGCGACGTGCCGACCGGCGCGGGCCTGTCGTCCTCGCACGCCCTGCAGTGCGCGGTCGCGCTGGCGCTGCTCGGGCTTGCGGGCACCGTGCCCGGCGACGGCGGCCCGACCCTGGCCGAGATCGCGGAGTGGGTGCGGCGCAGCGAGAACGACTTCGTCGGCGCCCCCACCGGCCTGCTGGACCAGACGGCTTCCCTGCGCTGCGTCGAGGGCCACGCCCTGTTCCTGGACGTCCGATCCGGCGAAGCGGAGCAGATCCCGTTCGACGCGCCGGTGCTGGTGATCGACACCCGGGTGCGGCACGCGCTGGCCGACTCCGCCTACGGCGATCGGCGCCGCGGCTGCGAGCGGGCCGCCGAGCTGCTCGGCCTGCCGTCGCTGCGCGAAGTCGCCCCCGACACGGACCTGGGGCGGCTGCCCGCGGACCTGCTGCCACTGGTGCGGCACGTGGTCACCGAGAACGAGCGGGTCTTGGCGACCGTGGCCGCGCTGCGGGAGGGCACCGCCATCGGGCCGCTGCTGTCCGCCTCGCACGCGAGCCTGCGCGACGACTACCGGGTCTCCTGCCGCGAGCTGGACGTGGCCGTCGAGGCGGCCGAGAGCGCCGGGGCCCTGGGTGCCAGGATGACCGGCGGCGGCTTCGGCGGGTCCGCGATCGCGGTGGTGCCCCCGGCGGCCGAGCAGGCCGTGCGGGCCGCGGTACTGGCCGCGTTCGCCGAGCGGTCGCTCACCGCACCGAGGCTGTTCACCGCGGCGCCGTCGCCGGGCGCGGGCCGCGACCACTAGTACGCGAACCAATAGTGCGCGAACCAATAGTGCGCGAACCAATAGTGCGCGAACCAAGAGGAGGACCACGGTGAAGCTGCTCGTGACGGGCGGAGCGGGGTATGTCGGCAGCGTGTGCGCGGCCAGGCTGGTCGAGTCCGGGCACGAGGTCGTGGTGGTCGACGACCTGTCCACCGGCCACGCCGACGCGGTGCCCGACGGCGCCCGGTTCGTCGAGGCCGACATCGCCGACGCCGCCCCCGACCTGCTGACCGGCGGCTTCGACGGTGTGCTGCACTTCGCGGCGAAGTCACTGGTCGGCGAGTCCATGGTGGACCCGACCAAGTACTGGGCGGGCAACGTGCTCACCTCCCTGCGGTTGCTCGACGCCATGCGCGACAACGGCACGCCACGGCTGGTGTTCTCCTCCACCGCGGCCACCTACGGCGAGCCGGAGCAGGTCCCGATCCTGGAATCGGCACCGACCCGGCCCACCAACACCTACGGCGCGACCAAGCTCGCGATCGACCACGCCATCACCTCCTACGCCAAAGCCCACGGCCTGGCCGCAGTCAGCCTCCGGTACTTCAACGTCGCGGGCGCCTACGGCCGCTTCGGCGAGCGGCACACCACCGAGACGCACCTGATCCCGATCGTGCTGCAGGTGGCGCTGGGCACCCGAGCAGCCATCTCCATCTACGGCGACGACTACCCGACCCCGGACGGCACGTGCGTGCGCGACTACATCCACGTGCTCGACCTCGCCGAGGCGCACCTGCTCGCGCTCGAGCACACCCGGGAGGGCGAGCACCAGATCTACAACCTCGGCACCGGCACGGGGTTCTCCAACCGCGAGGTCGTGCAGACCTGCCGCGAGGTCACCGGCCACCCGATCCCGGCGGACTTCGCCGCCCGCCGCCCAGGCGACCCCGCAGTCCTCGTCGCCTCAGCCGCGGGCGCCGCGACCAACCTCGGCTGGACCCCCAAGCGCACCGACCTCCACACCATCGTCAGCGACGCCTGGGAGTTCACCCGCACCCGCGCCTGACCGCACCGCCCGCCGAGTTCGCGTGGGCCGAGCGGGTGCCACAACACAACCGCGAATCCCACCCGCGCCAGGCAACGGCCTCAACGCGGAAGCCCACCGGCTCCGCACCCGAAGTTCACTGATCCCAACCCGGACGAGCAAACCTGAGACCGGCCCGCCGAGTCCTGCTCGGTCACCCCGGGCTCGCCCGTGCGGACTTGGCCTGCACTTGGGCGATGAGGTCGCGCAGGTCGGTTGGCGGGATGCCGTGGTGGGCGGCGGAGTCGAGGAGGGCGGCGAGGCTGTGTCGGGGGTCGGCTTCGAGTGCGACGCCGAGGGCGACTCTGGCGTAGACGCCGTCGCCGTGGAGGTAGGCGGTTACGGCTAGGTGGAAGGCGGGTTCGGCTCGTTCCGGTGCCGGGAGGGCGCGGGTGAGCCTGGTCCACAGGCGGGCGGCTGGGCGGTCGCGGGCACCGAGCGGGATGGCCAGGCACGCCTCGCGGACCTCAGGGTCGGACAGGGCGATCGCCAGGTGCGCGAGTCGTGTGTCGTCGAGGTCGGGGTCGGTGGGTGCTGGGTCGGTCGGGTGTCCGCGGGGCGGGGGCGCCACTGTGGACATCAAGCGCGAGTCGCGCGTCGGCGGGCTGTCGAACTCCTCGATCACCTGGTGGATCAGGGCGAGCTTGTCGGCGACCGTGGCGTACTCGGTCGCCAGGTCGTCGATCAGCGCCGCGCGCCGGTCGAGGTCGGGTTCCGGGTCGGCGGCGAGGCTGTCGGCCATGGCCTCGCGGGACGGGTAGACCACTACGCCCTCGACGGTGAACTGCGCCGCCAGCGCGGTGGTGTCCGGGTCGGCGACCGTGCCGGTGAACTCGGGGTCGTCGTAGGACAGCCAGGGTTGGCCCGCCTCGACCGACCTGGTCCAGAACGCGTGCTCGACGGTGACACCGGACTCGACCAGGGTCTGCCTGACAGTGGTGACGAAGGGCTTGTCGTGCAGTGGTTCCCGGCCGCCCACCACGATGAGCAGCGCGTCCTCGACGCGGTGGGCGGCCAGGATCTCGGCCAGGTGTTCGGCCATCGGCAGGCGGTCGGGTGGGCGCGGCAGGTCGAGCCGGATGACCGGCCCGATCTCCCTCGTCTCCCGGATGGTCAGCGCGACCAGGGAGTCGGTCGGCGCGAACCCGATGAGGTACGGGAGCGCGGCGATGATCTGGTCGGCGTGGTGCAGGTTGGTGGTCGTCATGCGGCCACTGTGCGCGGATGTCGAGCCGCGGGACAGGGGTTCGGTTGGCCGGTGGATGAATCAGTGCGTTGTGGACAACTTGGCCGCGAGTTGTCCACTCGCGACACCCGACCCGCCGCGCACGCACCAGACCAATGGCCGGATCATTCGCTACCTCCACCAGGGATTCGCGAACGATCCGGCCATGGTCCTCGGGATCAGAGGAACACCCACCAACCCCTAGAGATGTGTGTCAACACCCCACCGCCATCAGCCGACAGCGGCCTTGAGCGCGTCCAGACCGCCGACGATCGGCAGGGTCAGGTTGCTGCCCTTGAGGTCGACCGAGAAGCCCGCCCCGGGGGCCGGGCGCAGGGTGTACTCGTTGTCGCTGGAGAGCACGACGAGGCCGAACTGGTGGCCCGCCTGGAGCACGTAGTCGTCCGGGACGAGGTCGACCCGCAGGTCGTAGGCCTTGCCGGGCTGGATCGCGTCCGTGCGGCTGATGTTCTTGCGGTTCTGCGGGTCGGTCCAGCCGCGGGTGACGACGGTGGACTTGCCGTCAGGGCCGCGGTCGACCAGCAGCGCGGTGACGTTGGCCGCGGGCCGGGTGAACGACAGCCGCAGGTAGACCTCGCCCTTGCCGCTGAAGCGCAGCGGCGTGCTCGACGGGCGGCTCAGGTAGACGAGCCGGTTGGGCGAGCTGGACGCGTTGGCGAGGGTGCTGGCGAGCTTGGTGGCGTCGTCGGTCAGCGACTCGACCACGCGGCGGTCCGGGCGCCAGATGGTCAGCGCACCGGACTCGGCGCCGCCCGCGCCCGGGTAGAGCGTGGCGAGCGAGGCGCTGGGGGCGGGCCACTCGGCCTCTTCGACCCAGGTCTTGTCCTCGCGCTGGATCGTGAGCTTCGGGCCGTTCTGCGCGCCGTTGTCGATGCCGTAGAGGTAGTGGGAGAACCACTGGTTCAGCGTGACCAGCCACGGGTCGCGGCGGAGGCTGTACGGGTCGGCGTGGCCGGACTGGTGCAGCCAGATCTTGTGCTCGACACCCTGCTTCTTGAGGGCCTCGTACCACTGGGCGACGTGCGTCATCTTCACGTTCCAGTCGTTGAGGCCGTGCACGGCGAGCACCGACGCGCGGACCTTGCGCACGTCGTTGAGGTAGTTGCGCTCGTCCCAGAAGTTGCTGTAGTCGCCGGTCACGCGGTCCTGCTCGGCGGTCAGTTCGTCGAGCACCTTCGCGCAGGCCGTGCGGTCGGCCCGCGTGTGGACGTACTTGGCGAGCACGTCGAGGTCTTCGCCCTGGAACGTGCCGGGAGCGACTACGGCACCGTCGGCGCGGTAGTAGTCGTACCAACTGGAGATGGCCGCGATCGGCACGATCGTCTCTAGGCCCTGGACGCCGGTAGTAGCGACGGCGTTGGGCAGGGTGCCGTTGTACGACACGCCCATCATGCCGACCTTGCCCGTAGTCCACCCGGCGGTGACCCGGGTGCCTGCGACGTCTTGCGCGGTGGCGCGGCCATTGAGCCAATCGATGACGGAGCGGGCACCGATGGTCTCGTTGCGGCCGCCGCTGGTGGGGCAGCCGGTGGACAACCCGGATCCGAGCGATTCCGCGTACACCACGGCGAACCCGCGCGCGGTGAAGTACTGCTCGTAACGCCACGTGATAGCGGGGTTGGGTCCGCTAAGACCCGTCGCGGCCGCCTTTGGCCCAGGACGGTTGTCGGGGACGTGCAGCTCGACGTCGACGTTGTGGTTGTCGATGTCGTTGCCACCGGCGTAGTACGGGCTCGCCTGGTAGACGACGGGGACCTTGAGGCCCTGTTCGGTCGCCCTCGGCCGGACGATCTCGACGTGGACCAGGTCGTCCTTGCCGTCGCTGTCGCTGTCGACCGGGGCGTTGACCCA
Source organism: Actinokineospora baliensis (assembly GCF_016907695.1). NCBI lineage: Bacteria > Bacillati > Actinomycetota > Actinomycetes > Pseudonocardiales > Pseudonocardiaceae > Actinokineospora > Actinokineospora baliensis. The sequence goes on from NZ_JAFBCK010000001.1 coordinate 7,410,506, forward strand.
CAGCGACTCGCGCACGACGTCGGTCGGGCTGAACACGGGCTGCGCCTGGCCGTCGACGAACACGGGGGCGGGGGGTTCCGGTTGGGCGGACGCCGGGGTGACCACGAGCGGCACGGCCAACAGGGCGGTGATGGCACCGGCGACGGCGGATCTCGCACGTCTCATAGGGTTCTCCAGATCTTCGGCAGGGGACCTGCCCGCACCCTTGCCCGCCACCGGGCGGGTGTCAAGGGGGTTGCTCTCTGTCTACAAGGGATGGTCGCCTTGACGACCCAGAGCGCCTGGGCCAGACTCGGGGGGTGTCCGTGATCCTTGGCTGGCTGGTGCCGCTGCCCCTCTACGGGGAGGATCACGAGCGCGGCGATCTCGCCTGGTGACGCGCGTGCCCCTTACCGCCACGCATCGATCCCACATCCCGAGAGGCCCGCTATGCGCGCGTACGTCCACGCCCTGCCCAAGGTCGAACTGCACCTGCACCTGGTCGGCTCCGCACCGCTGGATTCCGTGCTCGAACTCGCCCGCCGGCACCCCGACGGCGGTGTCCCCGTCGACCGCGACGACCTGGTGCGGTTCTACGAGTTCACGGACTTCACCCACTTCATCACCGTGTACGGCAACGTTTCGGGCCTTGTCCGCACAGGCGCGGACATCACCACGCTGCTCGTAGGCATCGCCCGAGATCTAGCGGCGTCCAACGCGCACTACGCCGAGGTGACCGTCACGGCGTTCGATCACCTCAAGAACGGCATGGACCCCGCGGAGTTGGCCGAAGCTCTGACGCTTGGCCGTAAGAGGGCTCTCGCGGAGCACGGCGTAATTCTGGCCTGGGTGTTCGACATCCCGGCGGGCCTAGAGCGCGCGAGCGACGAGACAAGCATCGATTGGGTTCTTACCTACATGCCTGAGGGTACGGTCGGCTTCGGCGTAGGCGGCCAGGAAGCCGGGATGCCCCGTAGCTCGTTTCGCCGTTCGTTCGACCGTGCACGCGAAGCGGGCCTGCGCTCTGTGCCCCACGCGGGTGAAACCGTAGGGCCGGAAGAGATCTGGGCAGCGATCCGCGACCTGGGCGCCGAACGCATCGGTCACGGGGTGAGCGCGGTGCGCGATCAGAACCTCTTGCGCCATCTGGCCCACGAGGGGATTCCACTCGAGGTGTGCCCGACGTCGAACCTGTGCACCCGCGCGGTCGCTGACATCAACAGTCATCCGCTGCCCCGGCTGCTGGAGGCCGGTGTGCCGGTCACGTTGGCGACCGACGATCCCGGCATGTTCCACACCGACCTCAACCGGGAGTACCTGCTGTGCCACGAGCACTTGGGCCTGACCCGGGGCGAGCTGGCCGACATCGCGCGAACCGGAGTGCGGTCCGCGTTCTGCGCGCCGGAGCTGCGGGACGAGCTGATCGCCAGGATTGATGCCGTCGAGCGTTCCGGTGGGTAGCCTCGCGGCGTGACCAGTCGAGTTGACGCCAGCATCGTGGCCGTGACCGTCTACCCGGGACAGGCGCGGATCACCCGCCGCGGGCGGGTGGACCTTGCCGCGGGTGAGCAGCGGGTGGCCGTAGGCGGCCTACCGCAGTACTTGCACGCGGATTCGGTGCGGGTGGCCGGGCGCGGTCCAGCGACGGTGCTCGGCGTCGACGTGCGCGCCGAACGCAACCCGCGCACCCAGGACGCCGCGTTGGGCGATCTGGAGAGTCGTAGGGACGCGTTGGTGGCGCAGCTGCGTGAGCTGGCCGACCACAACAGCGTGCTCGACGCGCGCGCGGAGCTGATCACCGCGTTGGCCCGGCGCGCGGGTAGCACCTTCGCGCAGGCGCTGGCCAAGGACGAGACCGACACGACCCGCGTGGCCCAGGTGGGGGACGCGCTCGCCGATCAGCTCGCGGGGGTCTACGCGCAGCGGCGGGAGCTGACCGAGTCGATCCAGACCACGCAGGAAGAGTTGGACGAGGTGCACCGGCGCATCGCCGACCGGGACGGCTACCGGCCGCCGGACAGCACGGCGATCGAGGTCGAGCTGGCGGTGTCGGAGCCGGGCGAGGTCGAGCTGGAGGTCTCCTACCTGGTCGACTCCGCCAACTGGGAGTCCCGCTACGACGTCCGGCTGGTGTCCTCGACGCTGCATCTGACGTGGTACGGGCTGGTCACCCAGCACACGGGCGAGGACTGGCCGGAGTGCGACCTGCGCCTGTCCACCGCCCGGCCCGCGACCAGCGTCGACGTGCCGGAGCTGGACCCGTGGTACCTCGACGTCCTGCGGCCGATGCCCCGTGCGTACGGGGGTGGTGGCCCCGGCGAGGACCAGGCGCAGATGCGCGTAGGCGCTCAGGCCATGAGCAGCGCGCCCATGATGCCCGCCGCGGCCGCGCCTGCCGGGTACTCACCGGCACCCATCGCCGAGTCCGTTGCCACCGTGGAGCACGGCGAAGCGGCGACCGTGTACCGGCCCGCCCGCCCGGTGGCCGTGCCCTCGGACGGGAGTGCCCACCGGACAACGGTCGCGAGCATCGAACTGGCCGCCGAGGTCGACCACATCACGGTTCCCCTGGTGGGCCCAGAGGCGTACTTGCGCGCCACTGCGACCAACTCGTCCGAGCACACGCTCCGCCCTGGCCGGGCGTCCCTGTTCCACGATGACGAGTTCGTCGGGGTGACGAACCTGGCGGCGTGGGCGCCGGGCGAAGAGGTCGAGCTCACCCTGGGTATCGATGACCGCATCCGCGTCGAGCGCGACTTGGTCAAGCGTTCGGCGAGCAAGGCGGTGCTGGGCAGCACGCGCCGCCAAGAGGCGACGTGGCGGATCAAGGTGGGTAACTTCGGCCCGCGGCCCGCACAGATCACCGTGGTCGATCAGGTGCCTGTGTCGCGCAGCGAGTCGGTAGTGGTGCGAGACCTGGCTCTTAAGCCGCAGCCCGCCGAGCAGACGGAGATCGGCGAGGTCACCTGGAAGCTGGCGGTGCCGCCGGGGCAGACCAGCGAGATCACCATCGGCTTCCGGGTGGACGTCGCCAAGGGCGTGACTCTGACGGGCTGGCGCGACTAGGGCGACCCGGGCGCGAAATCGGCCAGGACCGACTCGGCGTGTGCCATGGACGCCGCCGGGTCGGCGTCCGGGGTGCCGATGGCCGGGTCGAAGTTGAGGTCGATGAACAGCTCGGTGATGCCCTGTTCGGCGAGGCCGCCGAGGTCGTCGCGGATCTTCTCGACGCTGCCGGTCAGCGGGCGGGTGCCCTGGTCGGGGCGGGCGAGGACGACGCCCCGGCAGATCATGCGCAGCTGCTGCGGGTCCCGTCCCGCCTCGGCGGCGGCGTCGCGGACGAGGCGGACGGAGGCACCGATCGTGGTCAGGTCGGCACGGCTGCTGCTGATCCAACCGTCGGCCAGGCGACCCGCGCGGCGCAGAGCGGGCTCAGCGGCGCCACCGAGCAAGATGGGGGGACCTCCGGCCTGCACCGGCTTGGGGTCCATCCGGCTGGCAGGCACCTCATAGAGCGCGCCTGCGTGCTCAACGACCTCCTCGGTCCAGAGCTTGCGCAGCAGGGGGATGTACTCCTCGGCCCTCTTACCCCGCCCGGCGATGTCAACGCCAACGGCGGCGAACTCCTCGGACGACCAGCCGACGCCTAGGCCCGCGTCGAGCCTGCCGCCGGACAGCACGTCGAGGGTGCCCAACTGCTTCGCGAGGAGCGCGGGTGCGGAGAACGGCATGTTGAGGACCGCTACACCCAACCGTGCGCGGCTGGTGCGGGCGGCCACGTACGACAGGGTCGTGATCGGGTCCAAGACGCTGCGGTAGGCATCGCCCCACGCGCCGTCCGGTGGGGACAAGAGGCGTTGCATCGTCCACAAGGACCGGTAGCCCAGGTCCTCCGCGCGGGTCGCCACGCGCACGAGGTTGTCGACGGTGGCCCACGAGCCCGACACGGGCAAAGCGAATCCCAGCTCCACAACCCCCACGCTAGCCCACCCGCCGGCAGACTGGCGCGCATGACCGACGACGCCGACCCGTACCTCTGGCTCGAAGACGTGACCGGTGAGCGGGCCCTGGACTGGGTCCGGGCCCGCAACGCAGAGACCACCGCGGTGCTCACCGGTGGCGAGCGGTTCGAGACCACCAAGAGCAGGCTGCTGGAGGTGCTCGACGCGGACGACCGCATCCCGTACCCGAGGCGGCGCGGTGCGTACCTCTACAACTTCTGGCAGGACTCGGCCCACCCGCGCGGGTTGTGGCGGCGGACCACGCTCGAGCAGTACCGCACGGCGTCGCCGGAGTGGACCGTGCTGCTGGACGTGGACGCGCTGGCCGAGGCCGAGGGGGAGAACTGGGTCTGGAAGAGCGCGTCGGTGCTCAAGCCCGGTTATGACCTGGCGCTGGTGGAGCTCTCGCGGGGTGGCGCCGACGCGACCGTGGTGCGCGAGTTCGACCTGCGCACCGCCGAGTTCGTCGCAGGCGGGTTCTCCCTCCCAGAGGCGAAGTCCCGGGTGAGTTGGATCGATGAGGACACCGTCTACGTCGGTACCGATTTCGGGGAGGGCTCCCTCACCACGTCCGGCTACGCGCGCGTCGTCAAGAGGTGGCGTCGGGGGACGCCGCTGGAGGACGCCGTCACGGTCTACGAGGGCAAGCCCGAGGACGTGACCGCCTACGCCTACCGCGATCACACGCCTGGCTTCGAGCGCGACCTGGTGGGCCGGTTCCCGGACTTCTTCACCTCGGAGGAGTTCCTGCTCAACGCGGACGGCAGCCTCACCAAGATCGATGTGCCCGAGGACGCGAACGTCGACGTGCACCGTGAATGGCTGCTGGTCACCCTCCGGTCGGACTGGGCCACCGGTGGCACCACCTATAGGACGGGTTCGCTGCTGGCGGCCAACTTCGACAGCTTCTTGGCCGGTGAGCGCGACCTGACCCCGTTGTTCGTGCCGGACGAGCACACCTCGCTCAGTGGCGTCGCGTGGACGCGCAACCACTTGATCCTCATCAAGCTCGCGGACGTGAAGACCCGTCTTGAGGTCCTGACGCCTGGCGCGGACGGGTGGAGCCGGGCGGAGCTACCGGGTGCACCTGAGGTGGGCTCGGCCGACGTGATCGACACCGACCCGGACCACAGCGACGAGTACCTGCTCAACGTGAGTGGTTACTTGCAACCCGCGACGCTCCTGCGTGGAGAGATCGGCGGTGGCTTGGAGGAACTGCGGCAAGCCCCCGCGTTCTTCGACGCCGCCGGACTAACGGTGGAGCAGCACTTCGCGACGTCGGACGACGGCACTAAGGTGCCGTACTTCGTCGTGCGCGGCGAGAATGCCAATGGCCCGACCCTGCTCTATGGCTACGGCGGGTTTGAGGTGTCTCTTACCCCCGGCTACAGCGGTGGACTCGGGCGTGGCTGGCTGGAGCACGGCGGTACCTACGTTGTCGCCAACATCCGGGGTGGCGGCGAGTACGGGCCCGCATGGCACCGGGCAGCCCTGCGGGAGAACCGGCCTCGCGCCTACGAGGACTTCGCTGCGGTCGCCAAGGATCTTGTGGCAAGAGGCATCACGACGCCTGAGCGGCTGGGTATGCAGGGGGGCAGCAACGGCGGCCTCTTGGCGGGTGTGATGTTGACCCGCTACCCGGAGTTGTTTGGCGCTGTCGTGAGCCAGGTGCCGTTGTTGGACCTGAGCCGCTACCACCTGCTACTCGCGGGGGCCTCCTGGATGGCCGAGTGGGGCGACCCCGACAACCCCGACGACTGGTCTTACCTCAAGACCTTCTCGCCGTACCACAACGTCCACAGTGGAACGAAGTACCCGCCGGTCTTCTTCGTGACCTCCACCCGCGACGACCGGGTGCACCCCGGTCACGCGCGGAAGATGGCGGCTCGGATGGTCGAGCTGGGTCACTCGCCGTACTACTACGAGAACATCGAGGGTGGGCACGGCGCGGCGGCGGACAACGCACAACGGGCGTACATGTCGGCGATCGTCTACGAGTTCCTGCTGCGCACGCTCAGCTAGCGACCTAGTGGTCTAGCGGCCTAGTGGCTCCCCCACTGGGATCGTCGGTCCCGGTGGGTAGTGTCTACGGGGTGTTGGCGCTGCACTGTCTGGTCACGGCCGCCGGAGAGGTAGCGCTCTGGGCGGAGGACTCGACGCTGCCCAGCCGCCGCCCCGGCAGGGCGACCAAGGCGGTCGTCGCGCACCCGTTCGCGGTACCGGCTCGGACGTTGACGGCGCTGGTCGCGGGGCTGTCCGACGAGGTACCTGTCCTACTGCCGTCCTACCCGTCCGGCCCAGTCGCGTCCCCTGAACTGGTGCTCGACCCGCTGGCGAACCGGGCGACCCCACGCGGGCAGGTCCGCCTGACGCCCTGGCGGGTGCCGGTGGCGAAGATGTCACCGGCCGTGTTCGCCCGCCATGGCGTCCCCCGGCTCGGTGATGTCCGCACGGGAGCCAGCGTGCGGTTCCTGAGCACCGTGGTCGCCTTCGCCGAGGACTTGGTCGACCGCGGTCGGGTGCTGCCCACGATCGTGAGCGAGGAAGACGGCCTGGTGGCCCGGTGGCGCCCAGCGCTGTCGGGCACCGACTCGGCGCGGTACGCGCGCCTGCGCGACGCGGTGCCGCCGGTCCTGCGCGCAGCCCAGGTCGAGGGTTCGACGGGCAGGCGGGCCGAGGACGTACTGCGGCCCGCACTGGACGCGTTCGTGGATTCGCTGACCCGCGCCCGGTTGGCCGGGATCCGGCTGGGGCCTGTCGGCTCCGCCACCACCTCGGTGTCCAGGGCACTGCTGGTGGCGCTGACCGGGGACCCCTTGTTGGACGCCGCCCCGGACGAGGCCGCTCGGCTGGCGGACACCCTGCGCACATGGCGGTCCGCGGTCGAGTTCGATGGCCCCGTCCGCGCCTGCTTCCGGCTGCGCGCGCCCGAAGACGACGCGGATAGCAGCGCCGACCCTACGTGGACGGTGGAGTTGCTGCTGCGCGCCGTAGACGATCCGAGCGTGATGGTGGCCGCCGACCAGGTGTGGCGCGGGGATGGCGGGACGGTGTTGCGCCGCTGGGTGAGCCGCCCCGACGAGTTGCTGCTGGCCGAGCTGGGGCGCGCGACGCGGCTGTTCTCAGACTTGGATCGCTGCCTACACGAACGCGCCCCAGTAGGGCTGAGTTTGGACACTGAGGGAGCCCACCGGTTCCTGACCGCGGCAGCAGCGCTCGATCAGGCCGGTTTCGGGGTCTTACTGCCATCGGGCTGGCGTCCGTCTTCTGGTGTTGGGCTGCGGCTGACAACTACGAGTCGCGGCACGGCAGGCACGGTTAGTCGTAACTCGGTGCTGGGTAAGAACGAACTGGTCGACTACCGCTGGGATCTCGCGGTTGGAGACCTAACGCTCACCGAGCACGAGTTGAGCGAACTGGCAGCGGCGAAGGTGCCTCTGGTCCGTGTCCGCGGCCGGTGGGTGCAGATCGACCAGCGCGGGTTGGCTGAAGGCCTGGCGTTCTTGGAACGCGCGCGGGCAGGGCAGATGTCCGTCGGTGAAGTCCTCGACCTGGCGGGGATGCCCCCGGACGAGAACAACTTGCCGATCCCGGTGGTCGGCATGAGCGGATCGGGATGGTTGGCCGACCTCTTGAGCGGCACCGTCGAGGCCCACCTAGAGCCAGTCGTGACCCCTGAGGGCTTCACCGCGGAACTACGGCCATACCAACAGCGTGGTGTGGCGTGGCTGGCCTTCCTCGACAGCGTCGGCTTGGGCGCGTGTCTCGCCGACGACATGGGCCTGGGCAAGACCGTTCAACTCTTGGCCCTAGAGGCGGTTTCTCGGCAAGCGGAGAAGAAGCCGCCGACGTTGTTGGTGTGCCCGATGTCGTTGGTCGGCAACTGGCAGCGAGAAGCCGAGCGCTTCACGCCAGGGCTGCGCGTCCACGTCCACCACGGCGCGGACCGGCTCGCCGGAGCGGATCTGGCCGATGCCCTCGACGGCGCCGACCTGGTCCTCACCACCTACGCCCTAGCGGCCCGTGATGCCGACCTGCTGGCAACCCTGCAGTGGGACCGCATCGTGCTCGACGAGGCCCAGAACATCAAGAACAGCGCGGCGAAGCAGTCGCAGGCCGTGCGGTCCTTGCCCGCCCGCCACCGGGTTGCGCTGACGGGCACCCCGGTCGAAAACCGGCTGGCCGAACTGTGGTCGGTGATGGACTTCGCCAACCCCGGCCTGCTCGGCCCGCTGTCCCGCTTCCGCGCGCGGTTCGCGGTTCCCGTGGAGCGGCACGGGGACGAAGAGGCGGCGACCCGGCTGCGCCGGATCACCGCGCCGTTCGTGCTGCGGCGGGTCAAGACCGACCCGGCGATCGTCGACGACCTGCCGGACAAGCTGGAGATGCGCCAGCTGTGCACCCTCACCGCCGAGCAGGCTTCGCTCTACCGCGCGGTGGTCGACGACATGATCGTCAAGGTCGAGGAGGCGGAGGGGGTTCAGCGCAAGGGGCTGGTGCTGGCCACGATGACGAAGCTGAAGCAGGTGTGCAACCACCCCGCGCACCTGCTCGGCGACGGCTCGCCGATCGCGGGGCGCTCCGGCAAGCTCGCCCGGCTGGAGGAGACGCTGGAGCAGGTCCTCGCCGAGGGTGAGCGGGCCCTGTGCTTCACCCAGTACGCCGAGTTCGGCGCGATGCTGGTGCCCTACCTGGCCGCGCGCTTCGACACCGAGGTGCTGTTCCTGCACGGTGGAACGCCCCGGGCGCAGCGCGATGCCATGGTCAGCCGGTTCCAGTCCGGCGCGGGTCCGGCGATCTTCCTGCTGTCGCTCAAGGCGGGCGGCACCGGGCTCACCTTGACCGAGGCCAACCACGTGATCCACCTGGACCGCTGGTGGAACCCGGCGGTGGAGGACCAGGCGACCGACCGGGCGTTCCGCATCGGGCAGCGCAAGGACGTGCAGGTGCGCAAGTTCGTCTGCATCGGCACGCTCGAGGAGCGGATCGACAAGATGATCGAGGACAAGCGGGCGCTGTCGAAGCTGGTGGTGGGCACCGGGGAGAGCTGGCTGACCGAGTTGTCCAACGGCGAACTGCGCGAGCTGGTCGCGCTGTCCGGGGAGGCCGTCGGTGAGTGACGACGAGTGGTGGCGCTCATCGGGCCCACCGATCCCGGTGGCGGACGGCCTGCGCATCACCGGTGACCGCAAGAACATCGGCAGGACGTGGTGGTCTCGGCGGTTCGTGGAGTCGTTGGAGGCGCTCGGGCTCGGTGGCCGGTTCGAGCGTGGTCGGCGTTATGCGCGTGCGGGCCAGGTGTTGAGCATGTCGTTGTCCACGAGCATTGTGGTCGCGCAGGTGCAGGGGTCGCGGCCAGAGCCCTATAGGGTGCGGATCGGGATCAAGGCGTTCACCGATGCCGAGTGGGCCGACGTGGAGAAAGCGCTTGCGGGACAGGCGCTGTTCCTCGCTAAGCTGCTCGCGGGTGAACTACCGCACGAGATCGAGGCAGTGTTCGAGACCGTGGGCCTACAGTTGTTTCCCGTTAGCGCAAGAGAGCTGTCGATGGACTGCTCTTGCCCGGACTGGGAAGTGCCGTGCAAGCACCTAGCCGCCATCAGCTACCTCTTGGCGGAGTCCTTCGATTCCGACCCCTTCGAGTACCTCGCTTGGCGCGGGCGCAGCAGACAGCAGTTGCTCGACGGCCTACGCGGACCTCGTGAGCAGCCCGCCGAAGCCGGTGACGAAGCACTAGTAGACGTGCTGGACAACTTCTGGGGTGCCCCGGTGACGGTGCCCGCGGTCGCCGCGGTGCGGGCAGCGCCAGACGCGGTACTGGACCAGGTTGGCCCGTTACCGCTGACGGTCGGCGGACGGCCTCTGGTGGAATGGCTCCGGCCCGCGTACCGAGCGCTGGCCGAGGCTGACGACCAGTGAGCGGAGGACCCCGGTGAGCGGACGACTCGACCGCAGGGTGACGGCCGTGGCGGAAGAGCTGCTGCAGCGCAAGAAGGTCGTGGCGCCGCTGGAAGTGCTGTCCGGCCTCGGGTGGCTCGGCAGCCGGTCGGTGCAGTCCTGGGAGCTGGGACGCGAACCGCACCTGGACAGCCTCGCGTCGGTGGCGCCGGACCGCCTGGCCGAAGCCGTGGCGTTCCTGCACCAGTGGGCGGCGGGCAAGGGGTTGCGCAAGTCCGAAGTGGACTACGTCGCGGCCACCAGGGATCGCAGGCCGCTGCGGTTCAGCCGGGCAGGCGACGCCGAGGTCGAGCAGGCTTTCCGAACCCAGTGGACCGATCCGGGGCTGTCGGGGGCACGGCTGGCCAAGGTCACGCAGCGGCAGACCAAGGCGCCGGACCTGGTCGTGATCAGCCCGGACAAGCGGTGGCACTGCGCGCAGTGCGGCGAGACCGGGGAGTTCCACTTCCTGGAGGACGAGAAGCCGCTGTGCCTCGACTGCGCCGACATGGGCCACCTGGTGTTCCTGCCCTCCGGTGACGCGGCGCTGACGAGACGGGCCCGCAAGGCCAGCGGGCTCGCCGCCGTGGTCGTCCGGTGGAGCAAGTCGCGCAAGCGCTTCGACCGCCGGGGAATCCTGGTGGAGCGCGCGGCCCTCGACAGCGCCGAAGAGCAGTGCTTGGCCGACGAAGACCTGCGCGAGCGGCGCAAGGCCCGTGACCGGTCCCGCCGGGCAGCCCAAGACCTGGTGTTCCAGGCCGCCTTCGCCGAACGCATCAGCGAGTTGTTCCCCGGTCTCGCGGCTGATCGCGCGCAGGCCATAGCCGAGCACGCCGGTACGCGCAGCAGCGGGCGGGTCGGCCGATCGGCGGCAGGCCAAGCACTCGACGAACACGCCGTGACACTCGCCGTCGTCGCTGCCATCCGGCACGAGGAAACCGACTACGACGCGATGCTCATGGCGGGTGTGCCTAGAGCGACCGCACGCGAACGCATCCGGGACGACATAGAGCGCTTCCTGGAACTTTGGCGGCGGGTGTAAACCCGACCTACTCGACGTCGAGGTCCGTTGCCGACCAGGTATCACACGACGCCGTACTACCACCGTTCTTGCCACGCTCGGCCCAGGCGGCTTGATTGCGCTGCGAGCCGTGCGAGTCCGAGTTCAAGGTGTCGCCGAAGCTCTCGACAGCTTCAGCGACGAACTCCGCCTTAAGCGATCCGCCACGCGCTGCCGCGTCGAGGAACAAGCCACCGAAGCAGTTGGCTTGCAGCTCTGTGCGCCGCGACACCTTCATGGCCTCAGCGTCCTCCGCGGCGTTCTCCTGCATAGAGGACGCCGACAGGATGCCCGCCAGTGCCTGCATGTGGTGGCCGTACTCGTGCGAGAGCACTGCGAGGTGGAACGGCGCGGAGTCCCCAGCGGAATCCATCAGCCGTTGCCGGGGCATGTAGATGGTCCGGTCCCGGTTGCAGTAGAAGGCGAGCGCCTCGTCCGCGGAGGGCACGAACCCGCACTTGGACTTGGGGTTGTCGGCGATAGAGAGCTTGGCGGTGACTACGGGCTTCCCCGCTGCCTCTAGTGCCGGTTTCCACGCCCTGTCCAGGCAGGCCAGCCCCTCCTTGTAGAACACCTCAAGCTCGGCCGCGGTAGTTCCCAGTGCCGGGAGGGGACAAGGGGTGGCGGCGAGTTCACGCCCTGGGACGAGCAGCGGGTTCTGCGAGATCGCGCCAGGGGTGCCCGGTTCCGAGAGCTCTTGCTGCTCGCCGACCGCGTAGGCGGTCCCCGCGATCTCGCGGGAGCCGCTCGAGGTCACCTTGCCGATGATCGCGATCCACAGGACTCCGACGAGGAGGCCACCGAGCACGGTGAACAGCACCAGCGGCCGGTTGCGTGGAGGGACCCCGGTGTCGTCCACCGGGGTCCCGAAGTACGGCTGTTGCCCGACCACACATCCCCCATAACCCACGATGACCACAGCAGGGCGAACGGCTCCCCCCGAGCCCGCGTGTACGGCCATCATAGAGCGGCTAGGGGATGACCAGCACCACCCTTCCCCTGCCGTGACCGGTCTCTACGTCTCGGTGCGCGTCAGCGGCCTCCGCCAGCGGGTAGTGCGAGCGGACGTGGGCGCGCAGCAGACCCCGGTCATAGAGGTCGACCAACGCGGCAAGCCGCGCCGCCGAGCGAGTCCCGCTCACCCTGCGCACCCCGAACTCGGCGAACCGGTCCCAGACGACCAGGGTGACTATGCGGTCCCGGTCGACCCCCAGCTCTATAGACGCGGTCAGCGCCTCTATGCCCGCACCGTCAAGAGCAGCATCAACCCCACCTGGCGCTAGTGCCCTCACCCGTTCGACCAACCCCTCGCCGTACTCGACCGGGATGGCACCTAGGTCCCGCAGGTAGTCGTGGTTGGCCTGCCGAGCCGTCGCGATGACGGTCGCTCCGCGCAGCCGGGCCAACTGGACAGCCATCGTGCCCACCGCCCCGGCCCCCGCGTGCACCAGCAGCGTCTCCCCGGCGCGGACCCCCAGGTCCTCGATGGCCATAGCCGCCGTCTGCGCCCCCGCGGTGAACGAACCCGCGACCTCCCAGGGCATGCCCGCAGGCTTGCGGACCAGGTTCTCTACGGGCGCGATCCGGTACTCCGCGTAACTGCCGTACACGGCGAACCCGAGAACCTCGTCACCCACCGCGACCGAGTCGACACCCCCGCCCACGGCGTCCACCACACCGGCGTACTCGTTGCCGATCACCTGGGGCAACACCGCCGCCCGGGCCGGTGGGCCCGTCCCCTGGCGAACGGCGATGTCGAAGGGCTGCACCCCGGCCGCGCGCACCCGGAGCCGGACCTCGCCGGGCCCCGGGTCTGGCAGGGGCAGGGTGATCGGGCGCAGCACGTCGGCCGCGCCGAACTGGGTGACCGCCACCGCGGTCATCGTCTCGGTCATGCCACCAGCTTCGAACCTCCAGCAATGTGGAGGTCAAGGCTCGTGTCAGAGATCACCGGCGAGGAAGTCGGCGAACTCGACCGTGCCCTCCGCGTTACGAGGAGCCAGGTGGTGCCCCGCGCGGTACGCGGCGAACGTCCGACCCGGCAGCCGCACCGGCACCCGGGCGGCCTTGCGCCCCTTCGCCGCCAGGTACTGCCCCGCGAGATCGCGGGCCGTCCACACGGTGGGCCCGCCCAGGTCGGTGGTGCGGCCTTGAGCGGGTCCGGCCGCCAACTCGGCGAGCCGGGCCGCCACCGTGCCCGTGTCGACCGGCTGGAACGACAACGCCGGGTAGAACAGCAGGAGGCGCTGCGGGGCGAACAGCTTGGCGATCAGGTCGTGGAACTGGGTGGCGCGCAAGATCGAGTACGGCAGGCCCGAGTCCTCGACCAACCGCTCGGCGGCGAGCTTGGCCCGGTAGTACGGCAACGGCACCCGGTCCACCCCGACGATGGAGATGTAGACCAGGTGCGGATTCCCGGCCTGCTTGGCGGCGGCGATCAGGTTGGCCGTGATGTCCACGTCCTTGCGTCCCAGTGTCGTCGCGCAGTGCACCACCGCGGTCACCCCCGCGAGGGCGTCGGCCACGCCCGCACCCGTGAGCAGATCACCGCGGTGACCGTCACCCGAGCGGGTCAGCACCCGGGCACCGGGCACCGCCCGCACGACACGCCGCCCCAACACCCCGGTACCACCGGTGACGAGGATGGACATGGAACCTCCCTGGTCGTCGATCACGTCACGCGGTAGACCCCGCGGCCACCCGGTTCGTGACAGCCCCCGCCGCGGTGGCCACTGTGAACTCCGTCATGGCCTCGCGCACGAACCCCCACCGCGTGACCCCCAACACGCGCAACGCCGACCCGTGGTCAACCGCCACGACGAGTACAGCACCGAGGAACAACACCCGCCACGCCGCCCCGGCGAACCGCGAAAGACCACCCAACCGGGACATGTGGAACGGCACGTGCCTGCGCTCATCGGCCAACAACCGCGCCGCGACCTCACTGGTCACCCGATCCGCCGACCCGTCCCGCAAGATCCGGTAATACGCCAACGCGACCACCTCGGCCACCATGAGCACCATCAACTCCAGCGTGAGCCCCAGCGCCCTGCGCAACCACGCGAACACCGAATCACTCCAGTGCGACTCGATGGTGTCCGCTCCCGCGGCCTTCAGCAGTCGCGCCAACATCCGCGCGTGGTTCTGCTCCTCAGCGATGAACAACGCCACCGCGGCCCCGTACGCCCCCTCCCCCGCCTTCTCGATGAGATTCGCCCCATCGCCGTCCTCCCCCACCTGGAACCGCTGAACACTCCGAACGACAAGCGGGTGCATCACGACACCCTCATCCCAATCGGGCTCCTGCCTCAGCATCCGCCGCGCGGCCTCTTCGGTGAACTCTTCCAACCACTCATCATCCGTCATGCCCCCGACAATGCCTTGGCGGACAACAGGAAGGTGCGATCTTCACCGCACCCTCACCAACCCCGGCCCACGCCTCCACCCTTGCCGCCAAACAGGCACCTCTCGCACAAGTGGACGTGTAGAACGGGAGGTGCTCCCCCCGATTGCGAGGCAAAGTGACGCTGACCATCCCGCTAGGACCACTGGCAGGAACCGAACTGACCCTCTGGTGCACCAAACACGGCCGCGTCTGGCACGGCGACTACGACTGCCCCGGCTTAAAGCGCCGGGACCGCGAGACCGTCCAGGTCCAGCCCCGCCGAGGGTCAACCGCAGACTTGCGCTCACCCGGCCCACTGCACTGCCTCCCGCCAGGTCCGCTCGCAAACCATCTGGCCGCAGGTCAGGCACTGATCCAGTTCGACGCCCGCACCGAATCCCTCACCCGGGAACTGGCGAAGGGAAAGGTTGACCTCGCCGCGTTCGATCTCGCCACCATTCGACTGCAGCACCCGAGCGTCACCAAGGCGCCACTGGCCACGGTGTGGCGGCAATGCCACGAGCGCAGAGAAGACCTCCTCGCCGCACTTTCCGCTGAACTCAAGACTCGGTTGCCGATCATCGTGGCCGCCGCGTGGCTGCGGACCAACAAGCAGTCACACCAACACATCAAGGCCGAGAAGTACGCCGCGTTCGAAGGCATCGCCGTCCGCGAGTTCGCGGCAGTAGACCACCTCACCGAGTGGGATGTCACCAGCTTGACTCGACGGCATGTGCTCCCCGCGTTCCTCGACCTCGTCAGAGCAGGCGAACATCCGGATTCCGCCGCCACCTCGGTGGCAGCCGAGCAAGCGGGTTGGGCGCGTCAAGCGGTCCAGCGGCACATGGCCGAGTTCCCGAACCAGTTCGACGCGGACCTGCTGCCTGCCCCCGACCAGGTCCACGAAGCTTGGCGACGGGTGACACGACTGTGGACCGGAGCCCTCAACGGGATCTGCACCGCCCACCACGGCGAGACCTTTGCCCTGTTCCACGAGGACCAAGTGCCCGTACCCCCGTCTGCTGTTCATCACCTCTTCCCTTGTGCGCGGATCAGGACAACCAAGTTCACCTGGATCGCGGGACGAGTTCCAGCGATCTTCCGGTTGGCGCTCCAGCAGCGCGTCCACGGACTGGTCGGGCTGGAGATCGACTCCGCGCACGCGCGCGTGTATGACGAGAACAACGCCGGGTTGTTCCTCAAGAACCTGCTCACCCTGCACGACTTCCCAGCGCTGGCCAAGCACGTCGAGCCAGCACCGTCGGATCCACCCCGTCGCCCCCCGGTGGACACGAGCGACATGGACGACTACTTCACCGGATTCAGCAACGGGCTATTCGGCCGTGGCCTCAACCAGCCGCAGTGCATTTACGCGGCGGAACTGGCGTGGCGTGGCCAACGCCTGCGCCCTGGTAAACGGGTCGAGCCCGATCGCGAGCCAGAGGAGCCCACGATCCCCGTCCGGAACATCCCAACCGAGGTTGTGCGGCTGTTGAAACAGGGGAATCCGGTCGAACTTCTCTCCGCGGTCCAGTTGCACGTCCGGCGCGAGCAGTTGTCCGCAGTGCGCGAAGTCGTTCGCACAGCCGGAAGACTCGAAAGGGACATCCAGACAGCGCTGGGCAACGCGTGGTGGATGTTCGGCGGCGAGTTCGCGGGTGAAGCGGTGCGCCGTCGGATGGTGGACACGATCGAACTCGACATTCCGCTGCTTCGACCCGATGGTGTGCTCCACGTCGTGGAGTTGAAGCGGGCGGATGTGCTGACCGTGCGACGCCACCGCAACGGGCTCATCGTCGCGTCCGCGGTGCATGAGGCAGTCGGTCAGGTGATGAACTACTTGACCCTGCTGGACGAGCAGCGCGGTGCCGTCTTTGAGGAGTTCAGCATCGATACGCGGCGGGCGAGCGCGACCATCGTGGTCGGGCACCCCGACTTCCAGGACGACCTCACCGCTGCGGAGATCCACGAGACTTTGCGGATCTTCAACAGCCATCTCAGCCGGGTTGAGGTCATCAGCTACCAGCAACTGGTCGACCGCGCGGAACGGGTGCTCGACCTGGTGGCGAAGCCGGACGGGGTGCCCACCGCGTAGGTGGGCACCCCGTCCGGATCTTCAGTTAGTCAGCTGCAGCCGGAAGTGGAGCCGCAGCCCTCGCAGACGTAGCAGGAGCCTGCGGGGCGCATCTTCGTGCCGCAGGTCATGCAGAGCGGGGCGTCGGCGGCCTTGCCGAGGTGGAGTTCGAGCAGTTCGGTCGAGCTGTGCGCCTCGACCGGGGTCGCGGGCTCCACCGCGGGCCTCGGGGTGGCCTCGACCGACGACCTCATGCCCTCCAGGTCCACATCCGACTGTCCGCTGTAGTCGGCGTTGACCTGGGCGGTGCGCTCGTCGGCGGTGAAGATGCCGAGCTGGGCGCGCTTGTCGTAGGACAGGTAGTCCAGGGCGAGCCTGCGGAACAGGTAGTCCAGGACGCTGGTGGCGATGCGGACGTCCGGGTCGTCGGTCATGCCCGCGGGTTCGAAGCGTAGGTTCTGGAACTTGGAGACGTAGAACTCCAGGGGGATGCCGTACTGGAGTCCGACCGAGATGGACATGGAGAACGCGTCCATCACGCCCGCGAGCGTCGAGCCCTGCTTGCCCAGCTTGACGAAGATCTCGCCTAGGCCGTCGTCGGGGTAAGAGCCCGCGTGCAGGTACCCCTCCGCGCCGCCGACGGTGAAGGACACCGTCTGCGAGGGGCGCTTCTTGGGCAGGCGCTTGCGCACCGGGCGGTACTCGACGACCTTCTCCGGCTCGGCCTTGGTGTCCACCTTGGCGCTCTTACCGGCCGACAGCGGCTGGCCGACCTTGCAGTTGTCGCGGTAGATCGCCAGCGCCTTGAGGCCCAGCTTCCAGCCCTGGAAGTAGATCTCCTGCACCTCGTCGACGGTCGCCGCCTCGGGCATGTTCACCGTCTTGGAGATGGCGCCGGAGATGAACGGCTGCACCGCGGCCATCATCCGCACGTGGCCCATGGGCGCGATCGAGCGCTCACCCATCGCGCAGTCGAACACCTCGTAGTGCTCGGGGCGCAGGCCGGGGGCGTCCACGACGTGGCCGTGCTCGGCGATGTACTCGACGATCGCCTCGACCTGCTCGGTCGGGTAGCCCAGCGAGGACAGCGCGCGCGGCACGGTCTGGTTGACGATCTGCATGGAGCCGCCGCCGACGAGCTTCTTGAACTTGACCAGCGCCAGGTCCGGCTCGATGCCGGTGGTGTCGCAGTCCATCATCAGGCCGATGGTGCCGGTCGGGGCGAGCACGCTGGCCTGGGCGTTGCGCCAGCCGTTGCGGCCGCCGATCTCCAGCGCGGCCTGCCACTCGCGGGTCGCCACGCGCTGCACGGCGGCGTCGTTGGGGTGGTAGGTGCGCACGAGGTCGTTGGCGGCGGCGTGCTTGCGCATGACCCGCTGGTGCGCCTCGGCGTTGCGCGCGTAGCCCTCGAAGGCGCCGACGATGCCCGCGAGCTCGGCGGAGCGGCGGTAGGCGGTGCCGGTCATCAGCGAGGTGATGGCCGCGGCCAGCGCCCGGCCGCCCTCGGAGTCGTAGGCGTGGCCGGTGGCCATCAGCAGCGCGCCGATGTTGGCGTAGCCGATGCCCAGCTGGCGGAACTTGCGGGTGGTGTCGGCGATCGGCTCGGTCGGGAAGTCGGCGAAGCAGATGGAGATGTCCATCGCGGTGATGACCAGCTCGACGGCCTTGACGAAGGTCTCGGCGGAGAAGGTGCCGTCCGCGGCGAGGAACTTCATCAGGTTCAGCGACGCCAGGTTGCAGCTGGAGTTGTCCAGGTGCATGTACTCGCTGCACGGGTTGGACGCGGTGATCCGGCCCGACTCCGGGCAGGTGTGCCAGGCGTTGATCGTGTCGTCGTACTGGATGCCGGGGTCGGCGCACTCCCAGGCGGCCTTGGCGAGCTTGCCGAACAGCGACTTGGCGTCGACCCGCTCGATGACCTCGCCGGTGGTCCGCGAGCGCAGCCCGAACTGGCCGCCGGACTCGACCGCGTGCATGAACTCGTCGGAGACGCGCACCGAGTTGTTGGCGTTCTGGTACTGCACCGAGGTGATGTCGGACCCGCCGAGGTCCATGTCGAAGCCCGCGTCGCGCAGGACGCGGATCTTCGCCTCCTCGCGCGCCTTGGTCTCGATGAACTCCTCGACGTCGGGGTGGTCGACGTCGAGGACGACCATCTTCGCCGCGCGGCGGGTGGCGCCGCCGGACTTGATGGTGCCCGCGGAGGCGTCGGCGCCGCGCATGAACGACACCGGGCCGGAGGCGGTGCCGCCGGAGGAGAGCAGTTCCTTCGAGGACCGGATGCGGGAGAGGTTGAGGCCCGCCCCGGAGCCGCCCTTGAAGATCAGCCCCTCTTCCTTGTACCAGTTGAGGATCGAGTCCATCGTGTCGTCGACGGCGAGGATGAAGCAGGCGCTGACCTGCTGCGGGGAGGTGGTGCCGACGTTGAACCAGACCGGGGAGTTGAAGCTGAACACCTGGTGCATGAGCATCCAGGTGAGCTCGTGCTCGAAGACGAGGGCGTCGGCGTCGGTGGCGAAGTAGCCGTGCTCGATCCCCGCGGCGACGTAGGAGCGGACCACGCGGTCGATGAGCTGCCGCAGCGAGCTCTCCCGGACTGCGGTGCCCACGGCGCCGCGGAAGTACTTGCTGGTGACGATGTTGGTGGCGTTGACCGACCAGAAGTCGGGGAACTCGACGCCGCGCTGCTCGAAGTTCACCGAGCCGTCGCGCCAGTTGGTCATCACCACGTCGCGGTGCTCCCAGGTGACCTCGTCGTAGGGGTGCACCCCCTCGGTGGTGTAGACGCGCTCCACCCGCAGCCCCCGCCGCGGTGTGCCCGCGACCTGGTCAACCGCGGTCTCGACGGTCTCGGTCATGCCCGGTCCCTCTCCCTCGTCACTAACGCCGTGTGCTGGTCTGGCCACGTCCGGGCTCCCCGTCCGATGCGGCCGAAGTCGTCCTCGGCGCTCCCCACCCCGGGGGCGCCTGCTCTTCTGACGCCTATTGCTCATCCTCTTGCGCCGCCTCCTTGGCGATGGCCGCCCGGAGATCGGCTATCTCCTTCTCGAAGTCCTCGACCGAGGAGAACGACCGGTACACGCTGGCGAACCGCAGGTAGGCGACCCCGTCGAGCTCGCGCAGCGGGCCGAGGATGGCCAGGCCCACCTCGTGGCTGGGCACCTCGGCGCTGCCGGTGGCCCGGATCGCCTCCTCCACCTTCTGCGCCAGCTGCTGCAGCTGGTCCTCGGCGACCGGCCTGCCCTGGCAGGCCCGCCGCACGCCGCGCACGACCTTGTCGCGGCTGAACGGCTCGGTGACCCCGGAGCGCTTGACCACCGCGAGGACCGCCTCCTCGACCGTGGTGAACCGGCGGCTGCACTGCGCGCACGAGCGCCTGCGGCGGATGACCTGCCCGTCGTCGACCTCCCGCGAGTCGACGACCCGCGAGTCGGAGTTCCGGCAGAACGGACAGCGCATGACCTCTCCCCCGCGGCGCGTGCCCACCCCTCCGGCGGAGCGCGACCGGACACGCTTGGTGATCAAACTGTGGATAACGCGTGGATGGACGGTGGACAACCCACCCCGACCTGTGGATTAACTACACCGGTGCAACCACTAGATATTGGGGTCGACCGTATGCCGAGACCCTACATGGGTGCAACTCAGACACGCCCGGCCGGCTCGACAACCACTTGACGACCACGCTGCGCGGTCATCGCCGCACCCAGCGGTTGCGTCAACCAGGTGAACAGCGCACATCACTCGTCCGGCGGAAGCGGTCGGCGCGGTGGCCACGGATCGGGAGTCCCCACGGGCGCGGTCCGGCACACCCGCCCGCGCGCTCCCCCGTCGGATCTCACCCGCCAGAGTGATCATGAACACGACCGGCCCGCCGTCCACGCGGGACGCGGGCCGGGAAGGGGTCAGCCCGAGACCGGGACGGTGAGCGGCTGTCCCGGTCGGACGGTCACCCCGGTCAGGCCGTTGAGCTCGATGATGCGCTCCACCACGGCGGCGGTGTCGCTGCCGGGCGCCGTCCTGGCGGCCACATCGGAGAGCGACTCACCAGCGGCGACGCGCACGACGGTGGTGGTCGAGGGCACCTGGGGCTCGCCAGCGACGGAGTTCGCGGCCACCCCGATCCCGTACACCACGGCGGCGGCCAGCGCGGCGAGGCCCAGCACGACCGCCATCGGCATGGGCGCGCGGCGCGGTCCGCACCCGGGCTCGGCGACCACGTGCGGCGCGCCCGGCGAGCGCCGCCGGGTGGGCGGCCGGAGCCTGCCCCGGCCGACCGACCGGCCGGACCTGCCCGGCGCGGGCACCCGGACCGGCGGGCTGGGCACGAGGGCGAGCCCGGGCCCGCCACCAGCCAGAACGCCGGTCTCCGCTGCTTCCGCCACCGATGTCGCCAGTGCCGCCATCGCTACCTCCCGCGAACCGCGTTCGAACTGCCGTTCGATCGAACGCCCGTGCGAGTGTCTACCACCTGGCACCGACAAAATCGAGACCCGATCGGCGTGTCGCTCGAACAGGTGTTTGATCTGCGCAGGTCGGCGGGCTAACGTCGATCCAGGAGAAGATCGAAGTGGATTCCGCCGTCCCGGCGCGAGTCGGACGTGGTCAGGACGAGGACGAGTTGGGGTAGCGCCGGTGCCGCCGGCGGTAGCCGCAGGGAGGCAGCGCAGTGTCTGGCACGAGTGGTCGCAAGCCCGCGGGGGCGCCGAAGAAGAAGCCCGGGCAGGGGGACAACGTGCGCAGCTTCCCGGAGCAGGTCGACGCGGCGGACCTGCCGCAGCGGCAGCGCCAGGTGCTCGAGGTGATCCGGTCCTGGGTGCAGCGCAACGGGTACCCGCCCAGCGTGCGCGAGATCGGCGAGGCCGTGGGCCTCACCTCGACGTCCTCGGTGGCCTACCAGCTGCGCGCGCTGGAGGAGAAGGGCTACCTGCGGCGAGATCCCAACCGGCCGCGCGCGATCGGCGTGCTGTCCGCGGACGCCTCGGCGGCGCAGCTGCGCGGGGAGCGGGTCAGCCCGGTGCTCATCGAGCAGTCCGACGCGGGCCCGACGCCGACGTACGTGCCCGTGGTGGGTCGGATCGCCGCCGGTGGGCCCATCCTGGCCGAGCAGGCCGTTGAGGACGTGTTCCCGCTGCCGAAGGAACTGGTCGGCGAGGGCGCGCTGTTCATGCTGAAGGTCGCCGGTGACTCGATGATCGACGCGGCGATCGCCAACGACGACTGGGTCGTGGTGCGCCAGCAGCCCACCGCGGACAACGGCGACATCGTCGCGGCGATGATCGACGGCGAGGCGACGGTGAAGACGTTCAAGCGCCGGGACGACCACGTGTGGCTGATGCCGCACAACGACGCCTACGAACCCATCCCGGGTGATGAGGCGACCATCCTGGGCAAGGTCGTCGCGGTACTGCGACGGCTCTGAGGGCCTAACCGCGTTTGGCCGCTCGGCGGTGCATGAGGAAGAGCGTGCCGCCGACGGCCACCGCGGCGATACCGAGCGCGGGCACCGTCGACATCCCGTCGTCAGAGGCCTCGGTGGACCCACCCGCCCCACTGCCGGGCGCGTCGCTCGACGTGCCCGGGGCCGCGGTGGTCGGGGTGGGCAGGAGCCCTGCGGCCCCCTTCACCACGCGAATGGGCGTACCCACGCCTTCGGAACCGGACACCAGCGTGCCGTCCGGTTCGATGGTGATGGCCTCACCCTGCTTCTCGTTGGGCAGCGGCACCCGAGCCGGGGTGCGTTTCAGCGCGGCGACGACGTCCCCGTCCGGCGCCGCGTAGAGGTAGGCGTCGGTGTAGGTGCGCAGCACGACGATCATGCCGTCGAGGCTGACGGACCCGCCGGTGACGACCATGGAGCCGATCGCCGGGTTGACCGGTCCGCCCTTGGTGTCGGTGCTGCTGATCTGGACGTCGCCGACCTTCTCCAACGCCGTCGGTCCCGGCGCGGCCAACTTCCCCTTGGGCCGGTAGATCTCGGACACCCCGAACGGGCTCTTGGTCACCAGGTGGGGGATTCCGCTCTTGTCGAGCAGCAACGCCTCTGTGTCGTGTGGACCGTCCGGATAGGTCAGGCGGTACAACGTCGTCTTACCCGCGGGCGTCAGCTCTATCAACGCGACGGTCTCGCGCTTCTTGTCGTTGTCACCTGTGTCTGCCAACCAGAAGTTGCCATTGGCCGCGCGCGCGAGGTCTTCGACGTCGAACGGATCGGTGGGGCCGTTGATGACTTTTTGAATCTTGCAGTCATGGCCGAGTACGTAGACGGTCGACTTGGTGCCACCGTCGTTGATCGCGTACCAACGCTCCCCGTCCGTGGCCAAGCCCGACAGCTCGCTGAGCCTCTTGTCGGACTGCACGCAGGCATCCGTGGGTGCCGCTGGTTGCGCTAACGCAGCCGATGCCCCAGTCACGCAGAACCACACGACCAGTGCCGCGGTCGCCAATGCCCGCACCCAGCCACCTCCCCTGTTCACCATCCACCGTAGCGGCGTCACGGCTATAGAGGCGCAGACGCGCGTAGGAGGCACAGCGTTCACACGAAGGGCCCCCGGTGAGACGTCCGTCTCCCCGGGGGCCCTTACCGCGTGTGTCAGACCGTAGTGCGCGCGAACTGCTCCAACGCACCCGCCAGGTCCGGCTTGACCTTGGCGTGCAGGTGCGTCCCTGCCGCCGTGTGCTCCTCCGAGAGGATCTCCCCCTCGCGGTGCACCCGCGCCACGAGCTCCCCGCGCGAGTACGGCACGAGCACGTCGATCTCCTGGTCCGGCCGCGGCAGCAGATCGGCGATCCGCTCGCGCAGCGCTTCGATGCCGGTACCGGCGTGCGCGGAGACGAACACCGCACCGGGCAGCAGGTGGCGCAGCCTGGCGAGACCGAACTCGGTCGCCGCGTCGACCTTGTTCACCACGATGAGCTCCGGCGGCATGGGCCGCCCGCGCCGTTCGCCGATCTCGTGCAGCACCTCGTGCACCGCGTTGACCTGCCACTCCGGCATCGGGTCGGCACCGTCGACGACGTGCAGCACGAGGTCGGCGTCGGCCACCTCGTCCAACGTCGACCGGAACGCCTCCACCAGCTGGTGCGGCAGGTGCCGGACGAAACCGACCGTGTCGGTCAGCGTGTACGTGTGCCCCTCCGGTGTCTGCGTGCGGCGGGTGGTGGCGTCGAGGGTCGCGAACAACGCGTCCTCCACCAGCACCCCCGCACCCGTGAGGGCGTTGAGCAGGCTGGACTTGCCCGCGTTGGTGTACCCGGCGATGGCGACGCTGGGGACGGCGTTGGCGGTGCGCTGCCCGCGCTTGGTGTCGCGGACCGTGGCCATGCCGGTGATCTCCTTGCGCAGCTTGGAGATCTTCGCCCGGATGCGCCTGCGGTCGGTCTCCAGCTTCGTCTCACCGGGACCGCGCAGACCCACACCGCCGTTGGCGCCACCCGCGCGACCACCGGCCTGCCGGGACAGCGTTTGACCCCAGCCCCGCAGCCGCGGCAGCAGGTACTGCAGCTGCGCCAGCTCCACCTGGGACTTGCCCTCCCGGGACCGGGCGTGCTGGGCGAAGATGTCCAGGATGAGCGCGGTCCGGTCGATGACCTTGACCTTCAACCGGGCTTCCAGCTGCTGCAGCTGCGACGGGGACAGCTCACCGTCGCAGATGACCGTGTCCGCACCGGTGGCGCGGACGACGTCGGCGATCTCCTGGACCTTGCCCGAGCCGACGTAGGTGGCCGGGTCCGGGCGGTCGCGGCGCTGCACGAGGCCCTCCAGGACCTCGGAACCCGCCGTTTCGGCCAACCTGGCCAGCTCCGCCAGCGAGGCGTCCGACTCCAGTGCTGTGCCCTCGGTCCAGACCCCCACCAGCACCACGCGCTCGAGGCGCAGCTGCCGGTATTCGACCTCGGTGACGTCCTGCAGCTCCGTCGACAGGCCCGCGACCCGTCGCAGCGAAGACCGCTCCTCGAGTTCGAGTTCGCCCAGGGAGAGATCAGCCGGGTCGGACAACGCGCCGTCAAATCCGTGCTGAGTGCTTTCCTCTGTCACCTGGTGAACCCA
The DNA here is from genome assembly GCF_016907695.1 of Actinokineospora baliensis. Lineage (NCBI taxonomy): Bacteria > Bacillati > Actinomycetota > Actinomycetes > Pseudonocardiales > Pseudonocardiaceae > Actinokineospora > Actinokineospora baliensis. Next base: position 7,434,992 of record NZ_JAFBCK010000001.1, read on the forward strand.
TCCTTCGTTTTGTTGCGAAATACGGCACCCCTCCGGCGTCGTGGTGTCCCCATCGTCTCACGGGGGAGCGCCGGATTCGACCCACTTATTCCCCCGGATACCACGCGACGTAGATGGCCGTGCGCTCGGCCCCCGGTTCCAACGGCCTGACGCTGAACTCGTCGAGCAGCGCACCCAGCCGTTCCACGAACTCGGTCCGCCCGGCCGCGTCGACCTGCACGACCAGCCGGGCCTGGTTGAGTTCACCCAGGTCGGTGCCCGCGACCTCGGCCAAGTAGGCCTGCAGCATCGCCTCGGCGAGGTCGACGCGCTCCTCCTGCTCGTAGCGCAGGCGCCAGGACAGGCCGGTGGACAGGTACGGGATCTCCTTGGCGCCCCGGTTGCCCCGGCGCGCGGGCTGCGGCTCCAGGAACCCCGCGGTGACCAGCTTGCGGACGTGGTGCAGCGTGGTCGCCGGGTCCTTGCCCAACCGCTCGGCGATCTCCTTGTTGGTCAGGGGGCGCTGGTAGGCCAACCGGATGATCCTCAGCCGGACGGCCGAGCCGAGCGCCTCCAGCTCGACGGGGGTCGCGGCGCGGCGCGGAGGTCGCGGGTCATCGCTCACCGGCAGAGCGTAACGCCACCGGTCCGAGTGATTGACGCTTTCCAATCACTGGCGGCATCATGGTCACATGACCTCGACCCTGCGCTCCCACAGTGGCTTCCGGGGCTTCCAGCTGCTGTGGGCGGGCGACACGATCGCCCAGTTCGGCTCCGCCGTCGGCCACGTGGTGCTCCCGCTGCTGGCCGTCGGCGTGCTGCACGCGACGCCGGGTCAGATGGGGGTGCTCACGGCGGCGGAAACAGTCGCCTTCCTGCTGATCGGCCTGCCCGCGGGCGCCTGGGTGGACCGGGTGCGCCGCAGGCCGCTGATGATCAGGATGGACCTGGCGCGGGCCGCCCTGCTGCTGAGCATCCCGGCGGCGGCCTGGCTCGGGGTGCTGTCGTTCCCGCAGTTGATCGTGGTGGCGCTGCTGGCGGGCGTCTGCACGGTGTTCTTCGACGTCGCCTACCAGTCGTACTTGCCCGCTTTGGTGGGTCGAGATCACCTGATGGAGGGAAACGCGAAGCTCCAGGCGAGCCAATCGGTGGCCACCTTCACCGGTCCCGCCGTCGGCGGCGGCCTGACCAGCCTGATCGGCGCGGCGACCACACTGGCCGCGACCGGTCTCGGCTACCTGGCCTCGGCCCTGTGCCTGTCGCGGATCACGACGACGGAGCCGAGGCCGCAGCGATTACCGGACCGGAACCTGCGGACGGAGGTCGCCGAGGGACTGCGGTTCGTCCTGACCGACCGACGACTGCGAGCGATCGCGGGCTGCACGGCGTCGTGGAACCTGTTCTTCGGCATGGAGTCCGCGGTGCGGGTGCTGTTCATGGCGGGGGTACTCGGCCTGAACGAGGCGGTCATCGGCGTACTGCTGGGGTTGTCCGGCATCGGCGGGATCCTCGCCGCGGTCCTCTCGGCCCGGATCGTCCGGTCGCTGGGCCAGACCCGGACCATCTGGCTGGTGCCGGTGCTCGGCTCACTCTTCGGCCCGCTGATCCCCCTGGCGGGCGCGGACTGGCGCATCGGCCTCATGGTCGCGGGCCAGTGCGCCGTCTCCTTCTCAGCGGTGGTCTACAACGTGGCCCAGGTGAGCTACCGCCAGGCCATCTGCCCAGACCACCTCCTAGGCCGCATGAACGCCAGCATCCGCTTCCTGGTCTGGGGCACCCTCCCCCTGGGCGCCCTGGCAGGCGGAGCCTTGGGCGGCTGGATCGGCATCCGCGAAACCCTCTGGGTGGTAGCAGCAGGCTGGATGCTGTCCTGCCTCTGGATGGTGTTCTCCCCACTACGCAACGACCGCGACCACTAGCCCTCCGACCCCGAGTTCACCCCCGCGCGCTGCACCCGAGTCGACGGCCCCACCAGCCGCGCTCCCCAGTAGACGACACCGCCAATCCACACCGAGACGTCGCCACCCGCGACCTCTCCACCACTGCGGCATGGCAGTCCCCAGTCACTGCACACCGCACCCCAGCAGTCAGACCGACGCCGAACTACAGCCACCCGAGAACTGGCCACCGCCGCAGGCAAACCAGTCGAGCACTCCCGACCCCGCCCCGGTGACATCCCCCAGACTCCCCTCGCGGTCCAGCCGCGCGGCGGATCTGATGACCACCGGGTCCAACAGTCGGTCACGTCACCACCCAGCAACGGCGGCTGTCCAGGTGCCCTGGACACCTCCAACCCGACCGCTGCCGCGCGGTCGGAGTCGTCAGCGCTCACCGGGGAGGTGAGGAGATCAGGCGTAGGTGTTCCACCAGGCTTCGGTGAGGGTTCCCTCGGCGACGAAGAAGGCTGGGCCGGTCAGGGTGCTGGAGGTGTCGTCGATGGTGACGTGGACCGTGCCGCCGGGGATGTGGACGGTGACGGCGCCGGTGGAGCGGTTCTGGGTGGCCAGGGCGGCCGCTGCGGCGGCGACGGTGCCGGTACCGCAGGAGCGGGTCTCGCCGACCCCTCGTTCGTGCACTCGCATCCGGATCTCGGCGGGGCCGGTGGTCTCGATGAACTCGAGGTTCACCCCGTGCGGGAAGAACTCCCGGTCGAACCCGGGCTGCGCGGTCAGGTCCAGGTCGGCCACCGACTCGACCACGCTCACCAGGTGCGGGTTGCCGACGTCCACGCCGAGGCCGGTGTGGGTGGTGCCGCCGACCGTGGTGGTGGAGGCGCCGAGCAGCCGGACCCGGCCCATGCCGACGGTGACCGTGCCGTCGGGGTGGACGGTGGTCGGCCGGATCCCGGCCCGTGACCCCACGGGGAACTCGGGCCCGTCGACCAGGCCGTGGTCGCTGAGGTAGCGGGCGAACACCCGGACGCCGTTGCCGCACATCTCGACCACGGACCCGTCGGCGTTGCGGTAGTCCATGAACCAGACATCCCCGTCCACCCCCGCCGGGGCGTCGGGCAGCGCCTTGGCCCGAACGACCCGCAGCACGCCGTCCGCGCCCAGGCCGCGCTGCCGGTCGCACAACGCCTGGACCCGGGACGCGGTCAGGTCGAGGTCGCCATCGGGGTCGGGCAGCAGCACGAAGTCGTTCTCCGTGCCGTGCCCCTTGAGGAACGGAATCGCCACACCACCAGGCTACGACCAACGCACCACGCAGCGGGACCCGACCGGGCACTCACCCGACCACGCCGACCACCCGGCTGTCGGGCACTAGGGCTCGATTCACCGAGGCCGGGGCGGACAAGCGCACCGCAGAAGATCACCGACGCCGCTGAACCAGCGACCATCAACACGCGGCTCGGGTGCGCGGCCTGGCTGGCCGCGCCTTGCCTCGCGACGGCCGCGATGAGGCCCCGGACGCCAGACGGCCCCAGGCGGGGCGCCTGGGGCCGTCTGGGGGGTGTTTCTAGCGGGTCGCGACCGCCTGTTCGGCGGCGGCGAGCCACTCGCGCCACTGGGCGGCCTGGGCCTCGGCCTGCTCGGCTCGGCGCTTGTCGCCTGCCGCTCGGGCCTTGGCGGCCTGGGTCTCGAACTGCTGGACCCGCTCGCGGAACTGGGCGGCCCTGGCCTCGGCCTCGGGGTCGGTGCGGCGCCACTGGGCGTCGGCGGCGGTGCGGACCTTCTCCTCGACCGCGCGGAGCCTGCCCTCGAGCTCGCGGATCCGCTCGCGCGGCACCTTGCCGACGGCCTCCCAGCGCTCCTGCACCTTGTGCAGCGCGGCGCGGGCGCCGTCGAGGTCGGCGGTGGTGATCTTCTCCGCCTCGGCGAGCAGCTCCTCCTTGAGCCGCGCGTTCTCGGCGAACTCGGCGTCGCGCTCGTCGAAGACGGCGGAGCGGCGGGCGAAGAACGCGTCCTGCGCGGCCCGGAACCGCTGCCACAGGGTGTCGTCGGCGTCCTTGGGCGCGCGCCCGGCCGCCTTCCACTCCAGCATCAGTTCCTTGTACCGACCCGCCGTGGCGCCCCAGTCGTCGGACTCCGAGATCCGCTCGGCCTCCTCGACCAGTTCCTGCTTGCGGGACTTGGCGGTGGCCCGCTGGCGGTCGAGGTCGGCGAAGTGCGAGCCGCGCCTGCGGTTGAAGGTGTCGCGGGCCTTGGAGAAGCGCCGCCACAGCTGCTCGTCGGTCTTGCGGTCGACGCCCTTGATCGTCTTCCACTCGTCGAGGATGGTGCGCAGCCGGTCGCCGGACACCTTCCACTGGGTGGACTCCTCGGCGAGCTTCTCCGCCTCCTCCACCAGCTCCTGCTTGCGCGCGACCGACCCGGCCCTGGCCTCCTCGCGGGCGTGCTTGGCCGCCTCGACCGCGACCGAGGCGTTGGCCAGCACGTAGTCGATCCTGGCGGCCAAGCCGACCAGGTCGCCGACCACGTGCGCCTCGTCGAGGCCGTCCTTGATGTGCTTGGCGTTGGTCGCCGCCTGCTTCGGGTCGCCGGATCCCGACGCCAGCCGCGAGGCGAGCAGCTCGACCTCGGTCCGGATGTCGTCGAAGCGGCGGGCGAAGTGCGCGAGGCCCTCCTCGGGCTCACCGGCCTGCCACGACCCGACGGCGCGCTCACCGTCTGCGGTGCGCACGTACACGGTGCCCTCGGCGTCCACCCGGCCCCACTTGCCAGGGTCGGCCGAGGCGACCGACACCTGCGGTCCGCCGTCGGTGGCCGGGGCGCTCGCCGCCGGGGCGCGGGTGACCGCGACCTGGCTGGGCGGCGGTACGTCGGCAGGCGTGGCGTCCACCAGCGCGGGCGCCTGCTCGGCGGGCGACTCGTCTCCGGTCGTTGACGGTGCGGCCGCCTGGTCCTGGCCGGGTGTCGGCGCGGCGGGCTCCTGCTCCCCGGTGGGGGCGGACTCGGTGGGTGACGGCGGCCCGGCCTGCTCGGGCTGCACCGGCGCGGCCACCGCGGCCTGGTCCGGCTCGCCGCCGCTGTCCTGCTCCGCCACTGCCCCGACGCTGTGGTCCCTGTCCGTCATGGCCGACTCCTCCTGCCTGCGTGCCCGCGTCCACGCGCGGACGCCCCGCTCACGCGGGGCCCAGCACTGTGCGAACGGCCCCTCGGGCCGTGCGGCTTGCTCCTACCCGCGCGCATTCAAACAGGTCAAGAGGCGCCTGGGTACTCCGGAGGGCCGCAATGGTCATCATGGTGCCGCAAAAGGTGCTGTCCGTGGGCCGTCGGCGCCAACTTTGTTCGACGGACAGTAATCTCTGGCCCGTGATCCGCCGAGTCGCCGTGGTGCCCCACCCACCCCTGATCGTGCCGGAACTGACCGGTGGTGGCGACCGGGACGCCGACGCCGTGCGCGCCGACTGCCTCGCCGTGGTCAGCGCGTTCGCCTCCGCGGTACCCAGTTGGGTCGCTGTGGGCGCGGGCGACCGACCCGGCCGCTACGGCCCTGAGGTGGCGGGCACGTTCCGCGGGTACGGCGTGGACGTTCGTGTCGGCCTAGGCGCCCAGGCCGACTTGGCCTTCGCGGATCCGCTGCTCCCGCTGCCCGCTCTGGTCGCGGGCTGGCTGCGCGGCGAGGTCGGTACACCCGAGGTCACCGTGCACGTAGTGCAGCCGGACCTGTCCCCCGCGGAGTGCGCTGCAGAGGGCGCGCGGATTGCCGAGGAACTGGCCGGGCCGGACCCGGTCGGCCTCTTGGTGCTCGGAGACGGGGCCCACCGCCACGGTGAGCGGTCCGTGGGCAGGCCCGACGACCGCAGCGCCGCCTTCGACGACGCCGCCGCCGCCGCCATGGCGACCGTGGACCTCGACGCCCTCGACCGCGTCGACCCGACCCTGGCCGCGGAGCTGGGGGCAATCGGCCGGGTCCCGTGGCAGGTCCTCGCGGGCGCCCTCCGCACCGACGGTCGACCCTGGCGGGCCGTCGAGTCCCGGCTGACCATCCCCCTGGGCGTCGCCTACCACTTCGCCACCTGGGAACCCGCGTGAAGCGTGCCGTCGCCGTCGTCGGCCCCACCGCGACCGGCAAGTCCGACCTCGGCGTCGCCCTCGCCGAACACCTCGGCGGCGAGGTCGTCAACGCCGACGCGATGCAGCTGTACCAGGGCATGGACATCGGCACCGCCAAGATCACCCCCACCGAACGCCGCGGCATCCCCCACCACCAACTCGACGTGCTCAAGGTGACCGAACCCGCCTCCGTCGCCGCCTACCAGCGCCACGCCAGAGCCGCGGTCGAGGACATCCTGACCCGCGACCACGTCCCGATCCTGGTCGGCGGCTCCGGCCTCTACGTCCAGGCCATCCTCGACGACCTGCAGTTCCCCGGCACCGACCCTGCCATCCGCGACCGCCTCGAAACCGAACTGGCGGAGGTCGGCCCCGCCACCCTGCACGCCCGGCTGGCCACCCTCGACCCCACCGCCGCCGAGGCGGTCCTGCCCTCCAACGGCCGCCGCGTCATCCGGGCCCTGGAGGTCATCGAACTCACCGGCCGCCCCTTCTCAGCCACGATGCCCCGCCCCGGCCCCGCCCGCTACGGCACAGTCATCATCGGCCTGGACCGCGACCCCGCCGCCCTCGACGCCCGAGTAGACCTCCGCGTCGACCACATGTTCGCCAACGGCCTGGTCGACGAGGTCCGCGCCCTCGAAGCCGAGGGTCTTCGGGAGGGCAGGACCGCGGCAAGGGCCCTGGGCTACCAGCAGGTCCTCACAGCCTTCGACACCACCGGCGACCTCACCGAGGCCGCCACCGAGACCGCCAGGGCCACCCGCCGCTTCATCCGCCGCCAACGCTCCTGGTTCCGCCGAGACCCCCGAACAACCTGGCTAGACGCCGCCCGCCCAGACCTCGTGGACGCCGCCCTAACCCTGATCGCCTCCCACCAGCCCTGACGGCCCCGAGGCTGGTGGGGGCCGGTTCCAGGGCGGAACCAGCAGCCGCACCGCCGGGACCAGCGGCCACGATCAGGCGGCCTCAACCAGAAGCAGCGGTGCCAACCCAGCCCACCGAGTCAGCCCCGCCAGCCCCACCACCCGACTCCGACAGCATTGCCGACCACTGGACACTCGGACCTTCCGGTGCCAACTGCTCGATGGGGCGGACTTGTTTTGTGTGGGGTGGCGGCAGTCGTAGCCTTGCCTCGCTGCAGGGCCATGCTTTTCGGCCCCGGCTTTTGCGGTCCTGCCACGGCTGGTGCAGGGGCCCCGCGCAAAACAAGTTCGCCCCATCGAGCACACCGGACCACCCAGGGATCCAGCGCAATGCCGAAGGCGAGCCGACCCCGAAGCCGCCGGTGCCAACCCAGCCCACCGAGCCAGCCCACCCAGCCCGACCACCGCTCCCAGGAAGCCGCCCACCCAATGCTCGATGGGGCGGACTTGGTTTGTGTGGGGGAGCGGTGCCCGTAGCCTTGCCTCGCTGCAGGGCCATGCTCTTCGGCCCCGGCTTTTGCGGTCCTGCCACGGGTGGCGCAGGGGCCCCGCGCAAACCAAGTTCGCCCCATCGAGCACACCGCACCACCACGGATCCAGCGCAATGCCGAAGGCGAGCCGAGCCCACCGCACCACCACAGGTCCAGGTCGCGAGGTCGCCGCCAGGCGACGAGCCGACCGCCGCCCTATCGAGACTGGTGCGGCCGCGACCACGCAGTCTTCAACCACAAAGCAGCCAACACGATCACCGCCACCTCACTGATGATCAAGCCAACCCCCGGCCCCGGCGAGTTCAGCCCCGCCGTCGACTGGCGCGTCCAAATAGCCAGCAGACCATCCACCGCAGCGAACCAGCCCCCAAGGGCAGCTATCCAAGTCAGAGTCCAGCGACGGAGAGAAAGAGCCAGGGCCGAAGCCAGAATGCCGAACCCCAGCGCCGTCGCGGCGAAGAGCCGCGGCACCGCACCCGCTTTCCCTGTGGCGTCACCCGTGGCCAGGAGGACTTGCCAGCCCGCAGCACTGCCCATCCACGGCAGCACGTACCCGATGATCAAAGCGAACACGGCTACAGCGAGGAGGATGGCCCGGAAGCCGAGGTCGACCGGGGCGGCTCGTTCGACCGCGTCGATTTCGGCGCGCAGTGAGGCCAGTTCCTCTTCGTTCGCGGCGGTCATCCGCAGCCACCCGTCGCGGCCAGGGGGGCGGGGGCACCGAAGCCGGGGAGGCCGAGGGTGACGCCGGGGGTCTTGGGGCGTAGGCCTGCCTCGTGGTTGTCGCCCGCTCGGGTGCGGCGGTGCGACAGGAGGGGGCCGTCGGCGACGAGGTGGTGGGGGGCCGCGTAGGTGACCACGGTCTCGACCACGTCACCCGGGCGGATCGCCGCCGTGCCGGGGGCGAAGTGGACCAGGCGGTTGTCGCGGGCGCGGCCGCTCATCCGGTGCGTGTCGGCGTCCTTGCGGCCCTCGCCGGTGGCCACCACGACCTCGACGACCCGGCCGACCTGTTCCTTGTTCAGCTGCCAGGCGATGTCGTTCTGCAGCTCGACCAGCCGGTCGTAGCGCTCGCGCACGACCTCCTTGGGCAGCTGGTCGGGCATCGACGCGGCGGGGGTGCCCGGGCGCTTGGAGTACTGGAAGGTGAAGGCGCTGGCGAACCGGGACTGGGCGACGACGTCCAGGGTGGCCTGGAAGTCCGCCTCGGTCTCGCCGGGGAAGCCGACGATGATGTCGGTGGTGATCGCCGCGTCCGGCATCGCCGCGCGGACCTTGTCGATGATCGACAGGTAGCGGGCGGACCGGTACGAGCGGCGCATCTCGCGCAGCAGCCGGTCCGAGCCGGACTGCAGCGGCATGTGCAGCTGGTGGCAGACCGCCGGGGTCTCGGCCATGGCGGCGATGACGTCGTCGGTGAAGTCCTTGGGGTGCGGGGAGGTGAACCGGACCCGCTCCAGGCCGTCGACGTCCCCGCAGGCGCGCAGCAGCTTGCCGAAGGCGTACCGGTCGCCGAACTCCACGCCGTAGGAGTTGACGTTCTGGCCGAGCAGGGTCACCTCGAGGACCCCCTCGGCGACCAGCGCGGACACCTCGGCGAGGACGTCGCCGGGGCGGCGGTCGCGTTCGCGGCCGCGCAGCGCGGGGACGATGCAGAAGGTGCAGGTGTTGTTGCAGCCGACCGAGATGGACACCCAGCCCGAGTGCGCGGAGTCGCGGCGGGCGGGCAGCGTGGAGGGGAAGACCTCCAGCGACTCCAGGATCTCGACCTCGGCCTGGCGGTTGTGCCTGGCGCGGTCGAGCAGCGTGGGCAGCGAGCCGATGTTGTGCGTGCCGAACACGACGTCCACCCAGGGGGCCCGGCGGACGATCTCGCCGCGGTCCTTCTGCGCCAGGCAGCCGCCGACGGCGATCTGCATGTCGGGGTTGGCGGTCTTGGCGGGCGCGAGGTGCCCGAGGTTGCCGTAGAGCTTGTTGTCGGCGTTCTCCCGCACCGCGCAGGTGTTGAACACGACGACGTCGGCCTGCGCGCCCTCGGGCGCGGCGACGTAGCCCGCGTCCTCCAGCAGGCCGGACAGCCGCTCGGAGTCGTGGACGTTCATCTGGCACCCGTAGGTGCGGACTTGGTAGGTGCGCGCGCTCATCTCGGTGTCCGAGGGTACGCCGGGCCGTTCGGGCGTCGAGCACCCGCCGACCGATTCCCGGTGAACGGGCCGGGTGCCTCTGGCACGATCGTGCCATGGCGCGCGGCGGTGGGAGACGCAGGACGATCGCGGTCCTGCTCGTGGCGCTCACCCTGCTCGCGGCGTGCGACACCCAGTTCCCGTCGGTGCGGCTGCGGGTCGCCGCGGGCAACAAGTCGGGTGTCTACAACACGATCTCGCAGTTCATGGCGGGGGTGTGGCAGGCGCGGCTGGGCATGGACCGGCCGGAGGTGCTGGCCACCGGCGGGTCGCCGGACAACGTCAACAAGCTGCTCGCGGGCGAGGTCGACATCGCCTTCAGCGCCGCTGACGTGGCCTCGAAGCCGACCACGGGGCCGAGGTCGCCGCGCGCGCTGGCCCGCATCCACGACGACTACCTGCACGTGGTGGTGCGCGACGACGGCCGCATCCAGGAGCTGTCGGACCTGCGCGGGATGCGGGTGGGCATCGGCGCGAAGGACTCCGGGGTGGAGTTCATCGCCAAGCGGGTGCTGGCGCTGACCGGCCTGGACTCCCCCGGGGTGCTCACCCAGGAGTCGCTGGACCTGGCGTCGTCGGTGGAGGCGCTCAAGGACCAGCGGATCGACGCCTTCTTCTGGTCCGGCGGGCTGCCGACCCCGTCGATCTCCAGCCTGGGTGACGTGCTGGCGATCCGGCTGCTGGACCTGGCCGACGACATCCCCGCGCTGCTCAAGCAGTACCCGGTCTACAACTCCGCCTCGATCCCGGCGTCGACCTACCGCCTGGCGGGTAGGCCGGTGAACACGCTGGCGGTGCCGAACTTCCTGCTCGTCACCGACCAGATGTCCGATGACCTGGCCGAGGGCCTGGTGCGGGAGTTCTTCGACGCCCTGCCGGAGTTGGCCAAGCAGACCCCGGCGGCGCTCTCGATCGACCTCCAGTCGGCGATCGAGACCGATCCGGTGCGCCTGCACCCGGGGGCCGAGCGGTTCTACCGGGGCGAGAAGGTCTAGACGCGAGCCGGTAGCTCCACCGTCACGCGCAGGCCGCCGCCTTCCGGCAGGTCGAGCCGCAGGTCCCCACCGGCTCTGGCCACGATCCGGCTGACGATCGCCAGCCCCAGTCCCGAACCGGGCACGTTCTGGTGGGTGGAGCTGCGCCAGAACCGGTCGGTCGCCCGCTCCAGTTCGTCCGCGCGCAGCCCCGGTCCGTGGTCGCGGACCCCGACCAGGATCCGCGCCGGGGACAGAGCGACCGACACGACCACCGCGCTGCCGGTCCCGGTGAACTTGAGTGCGTTGTCCAGCAGCGCGTCGAGGATCCCGTCGAGGCCACGAGCGGGTGCCATGGCCTTGGTCGACCCGGCGGATCCGGTGATCTCCAGCGAGATGTCGCGCGAGTCGGCGACCACCCGCCAGTCCGCGACCCGTTCGGCCACGACCGCGTCGACGTCGACCGGCACGAGGTCGCCGCCGGTGTTCTCGGCGCGGGCCATGGCCAGCAGTTCGTCGAGGATCCGGTTGAGCCGGTCGGCCTCGGCGGCGGCGGCCACCCGGTGGTCGTCGGCGTCGAGGTCGACGTGCCCCTCCAGGTTCACCAGCCGCAGCTTGAGCGCGGTCAGCGGGTTGCGCAGCTGGTGCGATGCGTCGGCGACGAAGGCCCGCTGCGCGGCGAGCGCGTCGCCGACGCTGGCCGCCATCTGGTCGAACGAGCGGACCAGTTTGCGCAGCTCCGGCGGTCCTTGCTCGTCCCCGACCCCCTCGGTGTCGCGGCCGCTGACCACCGCGGCCACCAGCGATCCGGTCGCCTCGTCGAGCCTGCGCACCGGCCGCAGGATCCACTGGATGACCGGCACCGCCAGCATCAGCGCCAACGCGAAGGACAGCACCCCGCCCGCGGCGATCAGCACCCACCACCAGACGACCCGGGTGCGGATGCTGTCGGTCGGCGAGACCGTGATGACCGCGCCGCGCACCTCCCCGTCGACCAGCACCGGTCCGGCGAGCACCAGCGGGGTGTCGTCCCAGGGCAGCAGCAGCGCGCCCGCCACCGGCCTGCGCCCGGCCAGTGCCCGCTGCACCTGCTGGCGCACGGCTTCGGAGCTGAGGTCGACCCGGACCGACTCGCCCGCGCGCGCGGAGCCGACCTTCGAGTTGCCGTCCTGGTCGACCACCAGCACGGCCACGCCGTAGAGCTCGGTGTAGCGCTGCAGTTCCTCCACCATCGAGTCGGTGTTGTCGTCGGTGAGCGGGCGCTGGGCCATCGAGGCGAACCGGTTGGTGTCGGTGAGCCGGTCCAGGAACAGCTTCTGCTGCTCGGACCCCGCGACCGACAGCGCGAGCGGCACACCGAGGCCGAAGACCAGCAGGGCGACCAGGAACCACACCATGCCGAGCAGCCGTGTCCGCATCGCGCCTCCCCCGAGTACGTCTCAGGCGAGTCTGCCCGGTTGACCCGACAAGCGGTACCCGACCCCCCGAACGGTCTCGATCAGCGCCGGGCGGCCCAGCTTGGTGCGCAGCGTGGCCACGTGCACGTCCAGCGACCGGTTCTCCGCGGCACCGGCCCTGCCCCACACCTCGGCGAGGATCTGCTCGCGCCCGCACACCGCGCCCTGGGCGTCGACGACGAGCGCGAAAACCTGGAACTCCTTGCGCGACAGGGAAACCGGCGCACTGTCCACAGTGACCTCGTGGCGGTCGAAGTCGACCCGCACCCCGTCGAGCTCGACGACACCGGTCGGTCCGCCGCCGCGGTCGGAGCGGCGGCGGCGCACGGCGTGCACCCTGGCCACCAGCTCGTCGACGTCGTAGGGCTTGACCAGGTAGTCGTCGGCCCCGGCGCGCAGGCCCAGGATCCGGTCGTCGACCTCGCCGCGGGCCGAGACCACGATGATCGCCACATCGCTGACCGTGCGGATCTGTCGACACAGGACGATCCCGTCCACGTCCGGCAGCCCCAGGTCCAGCAGCACCACGTCGACCTCGGCGACCAGGTCGAGCACCCCGGCCCCCGAGGCGAGCCTGCGCACCGCCAGACCGCGGCGCACCAGGGCGGGGGTCAGCGCGTCGGCGACCCGGTCGTCGTCCTCCACGAGCAGCACGCGCAACCCGCACCTCCACGGTTCCCGATCGGCTGTGTGACAGAGTTGAGACCCTAAGTGTTGCTCAAGGCCCATGGGAGTGGCGGTCGAGTCGGAGTAGGTTGCCCGAACACCCAACCCCAGACCCCTGACGCCACCCGGTACGCCAGCGCTCGGAGGACGCCATGACCGAACCGAACACCGCAGCGCCGATGATCCGGTTGGCCGCGGTGGACAAGTTCTTCGGTCCACTGCACGTGCTCAAGGACATCACCCTCGAGGTGCCCCGCGGCCAGGTGGTGGTCGTGCTCGGCCCGTCCGGGTCCGGCAAGTCCACGCTGTGCCGGGCGATCAACCGGCTGGAGCCGATCGATTCCGGCCGCATCGAGGTCGACGGCCGCCCGCTGCCCGCGGAGGGCAAGGACCTGGCCCGGTTGCGCGCCGAGGTGGGCATGGTGTTCCAGTCGTTCAACCTGTTCGCGCACAAGACGATCCTGGAGAACGTGACCCTGGCCCCGGTGAAGGTGCGCAAGCGGCCGGTGGCCGAGGCGCGCGCGACCGGGCTGGAGTTGCTGGAGCGGGTGGGGATCGCCAACCAGGCGGACAAGTACCCGGCGCAGTTGTCCGGCGGTCAGCAGCAGCGCGCGGCGATCGCGCGGGCGCTGGCCATGCGGCCCAAGGTGATGCTCTTCGACGAGCCGACCTCGGCGCTGGACCCGGAGATGGTCCAGGAGGTGCTCGACGTGATGACCTCGCTGGCCGCCGACGGCATGACGATGCTGGTGGTGACGCACGAGATGGGCTTCGCGCGCAAGGCGGCCCATCGGGTGATCTTCATGTCCGACGGCGAGGTCGTCGAGGACAGCGTCCCCACCGAGTTCTTCACCGCGCCGAAGTCCGCGCGGGCCAAGGACTTCCTTGGCAAGATCCTGACCCACTGAGCTTCCCGGGGCTTCCCCGGGGGGAGGTAGACCCGGCTGGACCGCAGCCGACGACACGAAGGAGCAGACATGCGACTCCGGGGCCTGATGATCGGCACCGCGACCGCCGCACTCGCCATCGCGGTGACCGCCTGCGGGCAGTCGAGCAACTCCGGCTCGGGTGCCAACCCGTCGGTCGACGCGCAGGCGAAGTTCGAGGCGGGCACCACCATGGCCAAGCTCAACGAGTCGGGCAAGATCCGCATCGGCACCAAGTTCGACCAGCCGCTGTTCGGCCTCAAGGGCCTGGACAACAAGCCGACCGGCTTCGACGTGGAGATCGCCAAGCTGGTCGCGGCCAAGCTCGGCCTCTCCGCCGACAAGATCGAGTGGGTGGAGACCCCGTCGAAGGTGCGCGAGGAGGTCATCGAGCAGGGCAAGGTCGACCTGGTCGTGGCCACCTACACCATCAACGACAAGCGCAAGGAGCGGATCTCCTTCGCGGGCCCGTACTACGAGGCCGGTCAGGACCTGATGGTCAAGAAGGACAACAACGACATCACCGGGCCGGACGCGCTCAAGTCCAGCGGTGCCAAGGTCTGCTCGGTCACCGGCTCCACCCCGGCCGAGACGATCAAGAAGTACGTCGACGAGAGCAACATCGTGCTCTTCGACGTGTACTCCAAGTGCGCCGACGCGCTGAAGAACAACCAGGTGCAGGCGGTCACCACGGACAACGTGATCCTGCTCGGCCTTGTCGACAAGTCCGGCGGCGAGTACAAGCTGGTCGGCAAGCCCTTCACCACCGAGCCCTACGGCATCGGCATCAAGAAGGGCGACACCAAGTTCTGCCAGTTCATCAACGACACCCTCAAGGCCGCCTCGGGCGACGGCAGCTACGAGAAGGCGTGGAAGGACACCGCGGGCAAGGTCGCGCCCAACACCCCGAAGCTGCCCGAGACCGCGGCGTGCAGCTGATCTGCTGACCCGTGCTCGGGGCGCCCGCCTGCCGGTGGGCGCCCCGAGCCTTACCGGGCTCGGAGCCACCCGTGAACGTGATCATCGACAACTTCCCGCTCTACCTCAACGGTTTCCTGCAAACGCTGCGGATCTGCGCGTTCGCCGCGGTCGGCTCGCTGGTGCTGGGCACCGTCGTCGCCGGGTTCCGGGTCTCGCCGGTCCCGCCGCTGCGCTGGGTCGGCACCGCGTGGGTCACCGTGTTCCGCAACTGCCCGCTGACCGTGGTGCTGTTCTTCTGCGCCTTCGGCCTGCCCGAGATCGGCGTCAACGGGGCGTACTTCTGGTTCGGGGTCACCGGCCTGGTGCTCTACACCTCGGCGTTCGTCTGTGAGGCGGTGCGCAGCGGCATCAACTCGGTGCCCGCGGGTCAGGCGGAGGCCGCGCGCGCGGTCGGGTTGACCTTCAGCCAGTCGCTCTCGTCGGTGGTGCTGCCGCAGGCGCTGCGCACGGTGGTGCCGCCGCTGGGCAGCGTGATCATCGCGATGATCAAGAACTCGGCGATCGCTGGCGCCTTCGGCATCGGCGGCGACCTGTTCGCCGTCGGTGACACGCTGACCTCGGCCAGGGGCGAGGCCGCGCTGCCGGTGCTGCTCGGCGTCGTCATCGGCTACTTGGTGATCACCATCCCGAGCGGGCTGCTGCTGGGTTGGGTGGAGCGGAAGGTGGCGATCGCCCGATGACCGCGTCCGTGCTCTACGACGCCCCCGGGCCGCGCGCCCGCCGCCGCACGCTGCTGGGCAGCGTCGTGGCCGGTGTGCTGGTGGCCGGGCTGCTGGCGCTGGTGGGCAACCGGCTCGCCGACAAGGGCCAGTTCGAGGCCGACAAGTGGGCCCCGCTGACCGACCCGGCCGACGACAACTTCACCCTCGTCTGGAACCTGCTCGGCGACGCACTGGTCAACACCCTCATCGCCGCGGTGCTGGCGATGGCGTTCTCACTGGTGATCGGCACCGGGCTCGCGGTGCTGCGGATCGTCGCGGGCCGCTCGTGGCGCTGGCTGGTGGTCGGCTTCATCGAGCTCTTCCGCGGCATCCCCGTGGTCATCCTGATCTTCTTCGCCGCCCGCGTGCTGCCCGGGTTCGGCATCGACCTGTCGAACCTGTGGTTCCTGGTGATCGGGCTGACCGCGTACAACTCGGTGATCATCGCCGAGATCGTGCGGGCCGGGGTGAACTCGCTGCCCAAGGGCCAGCGCGAGGCCGCCGAGTCGCTGGGGCTGCGCCGCGGTCAGGTGCTCGGCCTGGTCCTGCTGCCGCAGGCGTTCCGGGCGATGCTGCCCGCGCTGATCAGCCAACTGGTGGTGGTGCTCAAGGACACCTCGCTCGGCTTCATCATCAGCTACGAGGAAACCGTGCGCACCGCCGGGATCATCATCCAGAACCTGGACAACCCGATCCAGGTGTACTTCACCATCGCGGTGATCTTCATCGCCGTCAACTACGCCGTCAGCCGCCTGGCCATCTGGGTGGAACGGCGGCTCAGCCGCGGCAGCAAGACCGCCGCCACCCTCTCGGCCACCGACCCGGCAGCCGCCGGGGCAGGCGGCGGGGGCTGAACGCACCGGTGCCCGCGACCTCGGGGGGCCGCGGGCACCGGTGTCAGCACGGGCTCAGGAGCCGCTGCGACGGAAGATCTTGGAGCCGAGCCAGACCAGGGGGTCGTACTTGCGGTCGGCCACCCGCTCCTTCATCGGGATCAGGGCGTTGTCGGTGATCGCGATGTGCTCCGGGCACACCTCGGTGCAGCACTTGGTGATGTTGCACAGGCCGAGGCCGTGCGCCTCCTGGGCGGCCGGGACCCGGTCGGCGGTGTCGAGCGGGTGGAACTCCAACTCGGCGGCGCGCATGAGGAAGCGGGGGCCGGAGAAGGCCTCCTTGTTGTCCTCGTGGTCGCGCACCACGTGGCAGGTGTTCTGGCACAGGAAGCACTCGATGCACTTGCGGAACTCCTGCGAGCGCTCCACATCGATCTGCTGCATCCGGTACTCACCGGGGGCGAGGTCCGCCGGTGGCGTGAACGACGGGATCTCCCTGGCCTTCTGGTAGTTGAAGGACACGTCGGTGACCAGGTCGCGGATCACCGGGAAGGTGCGCATCGGGGTGACCGTCACCGTCTCGTCCTCGGTGAAGGTCGACATCCGGGTCATGCACAGCAACCGGGGCCTGCCGTTGATCTCCGCGGAGCACGAGCCGCACTTGCCCGCCTTGCAGTTCCACCGCACCGCCAGGTCCGGCGCCTGGGTGGCCTGCAGCCGGTGGATGATGTCGAGGACGACCTCGCCCTCGTGCACCTCCACCAGGAAGTCCCGCAGCTCACCGGATTCGGCGTCGCCGCGCCACACCTTGAACTTCGCCTTGTAGGGCACCTCAGTCCTTTCGTCCCGGGTGGGAGCCGAGCTCACCGTCGGTGTAGTACTTCTCCAGCTCGGTGAGCTCGAACAGCTCCACCAGGTCCTGGCGCATGGCTTCCTGCTCCTTGCGGGTGATCACCACGTCCGGGACGAGCGCGTCACCGGCGGTGGAGCAGACCAGCAGCGTGTTGCGCCACTGGGCGTCCATCATCGGGTAGTCGTCGCGGGTGTGACCGCCGCGGCTCTCGGTGCGGGTCAGCGCCGCCTTGGCCACGCACTCGCTGACCAGCAGCATGTTGCGCAGGTCGATCGCCAGGTGCCAGCCGGGGTTGTACTGCCGGTGGCCCTCGACGGTGACCTTGGGGACCCGGGCCTTGATCTCGGCGAGCTTGGCCAGCGCCGCCTCGACCTCCTCGGCCTTGCGGATGATGCCGACCAGGTCGTTCATCGACTGCTGCAACTCGTTCTGCAGCGTGTACGGGTTCTCCTCCACGCCGTTGGCTGGCGGGTCGAACGGGGCGAGCGCGAACCGGGCCGCGTCGTCCACATCGGACTGGACGACGGCGGGCCTCGTGCTCAGCGACTCGACGTAGTCCGCGGCGCCGAGGCCCGCGCGGCGGCCGAACACCAGCAGGTCCGACAGCGAGTTGCCGCCGAGCCGGTTGGAGCCGTGCATGCCACCGGAGCACTCACCGGCGGCGAACAGGCCGGGCACGCCGGCCGCGGCGGTGTCCGGGTCGACCTCGACGCCACCCATGACGTAGTGGCAGGTCGGCCCGACCTCCATCGGCTCCGCGGTGATGTCGACGTCGGCCAGTTCCTTGAACTGGTGGTACATCGAGGGCAGCCTGCGCCGGATCTCCTCGGCGGGCAGGCGGCTGGCGATGTCGAGGAACACCCCGCCGTGCGGTGACCCGCGACCGGCCTTGACCTCGGAGTTGATCGCGCGGGCCACCTCGTCGCGGGGCAGCAGGTCCGGGGTGCGGCGGTTGTTCTCCTGGTCGGTGTACCAGCGGTCGGCCTCCTGCTCGCCGTCGGCGTACTGGCCCTTGAACACGTCCGGGATGTAGTTGAACATGAACCGCTTGTCGTCGGAGTTCTTCAGCACCCCGCCGTCGCCGCGCACGCCCTCGGTGACCAGGATGCCCTTCACGCTGGGCGGCCACACCATGCCGGTCGGGTGGAACTGCACGAACTCCATGTTGATCAGCGTGGCGCCCGCCCGCAGCGCGAGCGCGTGCCCGTCACCGGTGTACTCCCAGGAGTTGGAGGTCACCTTGAAGCTCTTGCCGATGCCGCCGGTGGCCAGCACGACCGCCGGGGCCTCGAACAGGATGAACCGACCGGACTCGCGCCAGTACCCGAAGGCACCCGCGATCGCGTCGCCGTCCTTGAGCAGCTCGGTGACCGTGCACTCGGCGAAGACCTTGATCCTGGCCTCGTAGTCGCCGGACTCGCGGAAGTCCTCCTGCTGCAGCGACACGATCTTCTGCTGCATGGTGCGGATCAGCTCGAGGCCGGTGCGGTCGCCGACGTGGGCGAGCCGGGGGTAGGTGTGGCCGCCGAAGTTGCGCTGGCTGATCCGGCCGTCGGTGGTCCGGTCGAACAGGGCGCCGTAGGTCTCCAGCTCCCAGACCCGGTCCGGGGCCTCCTTGGCGTGCAACTCGGCCATCCGCCAGTTGTTCAGGAACTTGCCGCCGCGCATCGTGTCGCGGAAGTGGACCTGCCAGTTGTCGTTGGAGTTCGCGTTGCCCATTGACGCGGCACAGCCGCCCTCGGCCATCACCGTGTGGGCCTTGCCGAACAGCGACTTGCACACCACGGCGACGCGCAGCCCCCGCTGCCGCGCCTCGATCACCGCGCGCAGTCCCGCGCCACCGGCTCCGATGACCACCACGTCGTAGGAGTGGCGCTCGACCTCGGTCATGTGTTCCTCTCGAGAATGTCTAGCCGCTTCAGGTTCAGAAGAAGCGCAGATCGGAGATGGCACCGCTGGCGACGAGCATCACGTAGAGGTCCGTCAGCACCAGCGTGCCGAGGGTCGTCCAAGCCAGCCGCATGTGCCGGACGTTGAGCTTGGAGACCAGGGTCCAGGCGCGGTAGCGCACGGGGTGCTTGGAGAAGTGCTTGAGCCTGCCGCCCGCGATGTGCCTGCAGGAGTGGCACGAGAGCGTGTAGGCCCAGAGCAGGACCACGTTGACCAGCAGGACCAGGTTGCCCAGGCCGAGGCCGTGGGTGAGGGCCACGACGGCGTCGTAAGTATTGATCACCGAGACGAGCAGCGCCACGTAGAAGAAGTAGCGGTGCGCGTTCTGCACGACCAGCGGGAGCTTGGTCTCCCCCGAGTACGACGCGTGCGGCTCGGCCACGGCGCAGGCGGGCGGCGACTGCCACACCGACCGGTAGTAGGCCTTGCGGTAGTAGTAGCAGGTCAGCCGGAAGCCGAGCAGGAACGGCAGGGCGATGAAGCCGAGCGGGATCCAGCCCGGCAGCTCCGGCAGCGGGGTGCCGAAGTGGCTGGATCCCGGCAGGCACGACTCGCTCAGGCACGGCGAGTAGAACGGTGTCAGGTAGCCGTACTGCTCGACCACGTACCACTTGCCCATGAACGAGCGGACCGTCGCGTAGCCGATGAAGGTCAGCAGGCCGAGGTTGGTGAGCAGGGGCGGGAGCCACCACCGGTCGGTCCGCAGGGTGCGCGCGGAGATACTCGCCCGGGTGGGGGCGCCAACACCTGACGTCATCGTGTCCTCGTTGTTGAGCTGTGTGGTGGTCTAGCGCTGGTGGCCGCCGACTCCCTCGTCGTCGGCGCCGTGCCACAGCGCTGGGTCGTACGGGGTGTCCGGCACGACGACGACGTCAGCCGGTTCCGGCCGCCTCGGGATGGGGGCGGTCGGGGTGGTGGTGAAGTCGGCGGCGTCGATATCGATGCGCTCGATGTCGTTGACGAGCCTGCGGACGGCGGGCACGTCGCCGTACCTGGCCCGCAGGGCACCGACGCACTGCCGCAGTTGACCGATGGTCCGCTGCAGCTCGCTGATCTCCGTACTCGACATGTCGCACCTCCGTACCTGCGTCCGGTCGCGGCGTGGGTCCGTTGCCGTCGGGGGACCCGGTCACCGCTCGTCGCCGACTGTGCCTTGCGACGGCAGATGTGACAAGTACCACAAGCGGCGCGTCGATGGGTGATCGACCCCGTGCCGGGGGTGGTCAAGACCTGTGATCTCGCGCACACGCGAAGGTCGACCGTACAGTGTTAGGGCAGGTGAAACCGTTGCCCGGCAAGGAAAGCGGGCCGCAACTGTCCCGTGTGACACTGCCCACTGTGGCCGACCCTCAAGGTCATCGCCCGGCGGCGTCCCGGCGCCCGAAAATCTCCGCCCGCGGGGAGTGGATCATCACCCGGCGTGACGGCGCGGTTGCTTCTAGTCGTGCGCGGTGTCGGCGTCGAGGGCGGCGCGGACGACCCGGTAGGCCATCCCCTCGCCGTAGCCGCGGCGGGCGAGCATCGCGACGAGGCGGCGGACCTTGGTCTGCTCGTCGAGGCCGCGCATGCCGCCCAGCTTCTTGTCGACCAGCTCCGCGGCGCGCTCCTGCTCGGCGTCGGTGTCCACCGCCGCGACCGCCTCGGCCACGATCTCGTCGTCGACCCCCTTGCGGCGCAGCTCCGTCGCCAGCGCCCGCCGCCCCAGCCCGCGGTGGGTGTGCCGCGACCGCACCCAACTCTCGGCGAACGCGGCGTCGTTGATCAGCCCGGCCCGGTCGAACTTCCCGAGCACCACCTCGGCGACGTCATCGGGGATCTCCTTGCGCCGCAGCGCTTGCGCGAGCTCAACCCTGGTCCGGTCGCGGGCGGCCAGCAGCCGGTAGCAGATGTCCCGAGCCTTGGCGGCCACCTCATCCGGCGTGAGCTCCCGCTCCCGGCGACCCCGCCGACCAGCCCCCGCCTCCCCGTCCCCGGTGTCAGGCTCCGGCTCAGGACGGGGCACGGCCGACAACTCGGCCAGCTTCCGCCGCACCCGCTCCACTTCCCCGCCGGACTCCCGACGAGCGGCACCGGTGGGACCCTGGGTTTCTGGCGGCGCCTCAACGAGCTCCCTGGCGCCAGACGCGCCGGATCGGCCCCGCTCGGGGCGGGGTGCGGCTGGCAACTCGGCCAACTTCTGACGCACCCGCCCCACTTCCCCGCCAGACTCCCGAAGGGCGGCACCGGTGGGGTCCTGGGTTTCCGGCGGCGCCTCAACAGACTCCCCAGCGCCAGCTCGCCCCCGCTCGGGGCGAGCGGCTGGTTTCTGCCGCGCTCGCCCCACTTTTCCGGTGGAACCGCTGGGGTCCTGGTCCTCCGGCGACACCTCGGCGGGGGGATTCCTCTTGCGCCGCACGGGCTCGGACCCGGTGTCCTCAGTGGACCTCCGGGCCTTCGGGCGCGCAGCAGGCTGCTCCGCCCACCACTGCCCGTCCGCGACGGGCTCGGGTGGCTCGGTCGTGTCCGACCACCAGGTCCCCGGGGCGGTCTCGGCCGCCGCCCCGGGGTCGGGGTCGTGCCACCACCCGGTCCCCTCGGTCCGGGGGGTGTGCTCCGGCATCAGAACTCGACGGGGGCCGGGGCGGTCTCGTCGGCGTCGAGCTTGGCACCGATGCCGAGCTTCTCCTTGATCCGCTTCTCGATCTCGTCGGCCACGTCCGGGTTGTCCAGCAGGAACTTGCGGGCGTTCTCCTTGCCCTGGCCCAGCTGGTCGCCCTCGTAGGTGTACCAGGCGCCGGACTTGCGCAGGATGGCCTGGTCGACGCCCATGTCGATGAGCGAGCCCTCGCGGCTGACGCCCTTGCCGTAGAGGATGTCGAACTCGGCCTGCTTGAACGGCGGGGCGACCTTGTTCTTGACGACCTTGACCCTGGTGCGGTTGCCGACCGGCTCGCCGCCGTCCTTGAGGGTCTCGATCCGCCGGACGTCGAGGCGGACCGAGGCGTAGAACTTCAGCGCCTTGCCGCCGGTCGTGGTCTCCGGGGACCCGAACATCACGCCGATCTTCTCGCGCAGCTGGTTGATGAAGATCGCGGTGGTGCCGGAGTTGTTCATCGCGCCGGTCATCTTGCGCAGCGCCTGGCTCATCAGCCTGGCCTGCAGGCCGACGTGGTTGTCGCCCATCTCGCCCTCGATCTCGGCGCGCGGCACCAGGGCGGCGACCGAGTCGATGACGATGATGTCGAGCGCACCGGAGCGGATCAGCATGTCCGCGATCTCCAGCGCCTGCTCACCGGTGTCTGGCTGCGACACCAGCAGCGCGTCGGTGTCGACGCCGAGCGCCTTGGCGTACTCGGGGTCGAGCGCGTGCTCGGCGTCGATGAACGCCGCGATGCCGCCCGCGCGCTGGGCGTTGGCCACCGCGTGCAGTGCGACGGTGGTCTTACCGGACGATTCCGGGCCGTAGATCTCCACGACCCTGCCGCGCGGCAGGCCACCGATGCCGAGGGCGACGTCGAGGGCGATGGCGCCGGTCGGGATGACGGCGATCGGGGCGCGGCCCTCCTCGCCGAGGCGCATCACCGATCCCTTGCCGAAGTTCTTGTCGATCTGGGCCAGGGCGAGCTCAAGCGCCTTGTCCCGGTCGGGTGCTGCTGGCATCTTCGATCCACCTCGGGTCTGTTTCGTGCTCACGCCGAGCACGCTACGGGCAGGGACCGACGATTGTCGGCGGGCACCGCCGGTCTGTGGACAAACGGGGCCGTTGTGGATGGGAGAGTAGCGAACACCTGTTCGACCCCGCGGACCGACACGCCGGAGCCCCGGCCGCTCAGCGCCGTTCGGGTGGTACCTCGAAGACCTCGCAGACGACCCGCCAGATCTCCTTCGCCGGGATCCCGGCGTCAAGCGCCTGCTCGACGGTGCGGCCGCCGAGGGCGCCGAAAACGTGGTCGTGGGCGATGGTCTCGGCCAGCGGGGCGCCGAACTCGTCGGCGAGCAGGGCACGGAAAGCGGTGATGCGCATCGCCACGCAGTCTAGGCGCAGGGCACAATCGGGGGTGTGGCCATCGAACCGCCGTCCGCGCTGGAGAGCACGCTGATCGACATCGCCGTCATCGGCGGGCTGGTCGCGGCGATCGTCTTCGGGATACTGGCGCTGCGCAACCGGCGGCGCTAGCACTGGGTCGGGCCACTAGGTACCCGGCTGGACCTCGGCGGTGAAGAAGTCGGCGAGGGTGTCCGGCGTGAGGTCGCGGGCCCCGGTGCGCGAGACCCATCCGACGAGCGGACGATCGGCGACGGTGAAGACGAGGACCCCGGCACCGTCCTTGACCCCTGCGCGGTAGCTGCCGCCGAGTCCGTTGCCGCGCCAGTCCGCGACGACGTGATCACTGCCGGTCATCGCGTTGAGCTCGGTGGTGAACAGCTCCTGGACCTCTTCACGCGAACCGAGTTGGGCGTAGTTGACGGTGTAGGACCGCGGCAGGGTGCAGGTGACGTCCGCGGGTGACTCCGCCGTCTTGCACTGCCCGTCCGCGACGTCACCGGCGAGTTGGCGCAGGCAGGCGGTGAAGCCCTGGGAGTCCTTGGCGCCCTTGGTCTGGCACGAGTCCGCGCTCGGCAGGTCGTCGCGCGGCAGCAGGAAGAACACCCCGGCGGCGACGGCGAGCGCGACGACCACGGCGGCGGAGATCAGCAGCGGCAGCCTGGACCGCTTCGGCGGCGGTGGCGCCACCGGTCGCTGCGGGACCGGGAAGTTGACCTGGAGCGGTCCCGTGTAGGTCGGCTGGTGCTGGCCCGGGTCGACCGTGGTGGTGCGCATGCTGATGCCCTCGCGGCTCACCAGGTGCGCGCCGAGGGCAACAGCCGTCTCGGGCTGGTCGAGGCTGGTGGGCACGACCCGGAGCTGCTCGGCGATCAGCGTCGCCACCAGCGGGATCCGGCTGGCCCCGCCGACGAGGTAGATGCCCACCAGCCGGTCAGGGGTGAGGCCGGTGGCCCGGGTGGTCGCGGCGAGGACCTCGACGCTGCGCAGCAGGCTCGGCCGGATCAGGGCTTCCAACTCGACGCGCGTCAGCAGGACGTCGTGGAAGGGCGCCGGCATGGGCACCTCGGTTTGCGGATGGCGCGATAGAGCTTCCTTGGCTGCCTTAATGTCTTCTTGCAGCGCCCTACGAGCCCGGCGGTCCGTAGTGGACTCTGGCCGCAGTAGGCGCTGCCACCCCACGGGATCGCGGTGGGAAACTTGGCGACCAACGTGCTCTAGTAAGAACTGGTCCACATCAACGCCGCCGAGATCCGCCAAGCCGTTCTCGGCCAAGACCGCGAACCCTTGCTGCGTCGCGGCGACGACGGCGACATCGAAGGTCCCTGCGCCTAGGTCGTAGACAGCCAGCGCCTGCCCTGGCGGTAGCGGGTGCCCTAGCGAAGTGAAGTGCGCTGCGGCGGCGACCGGTTCGGGGACCATGACCAGGTTCGTGCCCATGCCCGCTTGCCTGGCCGCCGACAAGAGGACGTTGCGCCGCACGGGGCCCCACTGCGCGGGGTGGGTCAACCGGACCTCATCCGGCCGGGCACCACCCAACTGCCTAGAGACCTCGTCGATCACATGCCGCAAGACCGCCGCGAGCGCATCCACCACCGGGACGACGACATCGCCTAAGAGCAAGGTCCCCTCGTCCACCCGCCGCTTCGGATTCGGCTCGAACCGCGCCGGATCCAGCCGCGCCCGCCGCTCAGCGTCCCGTCCGACAACCAGCCCACCGTCCTCGCTGGCATAGACCGCCGACGGCATGGTCGCCGCTCCGTCGACCTCGATCACCCGCGGTGGACGGCCGTGCGCGGACAGCACCGCCACGGTGTTGGAGGTGCCGAGGTCGACGGACAGGACGCGCATGGAGGATCAGGTACCGGTACCGGGCTTGACGTGCTCGTTGAAGAACGAGAGCACGTCATCGGAACCGGGCAGGGCCATCACGGTGCCCATGACCGGGGTGTCCGCGACGGAGAACATGAGCAGGCTCGCGCCGCCGGTGATCTCCGCGTACTGGTACTTGCCGCTCTTGCCGCCACCGTCCCAGTCGCCGGACTGCGACTGCTCTCCGAGCGCGGAGAAGGCGGCGTCGATGTTGGTGTCGACCAGCCCCTCGGACGGGAACTGGTAGTAGAGGACGTAGTACCCGTTGCCCGGCTTGCAGGTCACCGCGACCGCGCCCGCGCTGTCCAGGTCACCCGCGCCCGGGATGTTCGTACCGGTGTCGCAGTTGTGGTCGGCGACCGGGCCGGCGATCTCTCGGATGCAGGGGGTGAACCCCTGCTCGTCGGTGGTCGTGTCACCGCAGTCCGCGGTCACCGTGGAGCCGCCGGAGGTGGCGATGATGACGCTGACGATGCCGATCACCAGGACGGCGACGACCGCGGCGGCGACGTACCAGGTCTTGTTCGAGTTCCGCTGCGGCTGTGGGGGCAGCGGTAACGGCTGGTGCTGGACCGGCGTCGGGATCGACGGGGGGCTCTGCACCGGGATGGGGTTCGACGGCGGCGCCTGGACCGGGATCGGCCGTGACGGCGGGCCTTGGACGCGCTGGGGACCCGACTGCGGGAACTGCTGGGCCGGGGTGGCGCCGGTCTGCGGGGCCTGCGGCGCTTGCGCGTTGAAGCCGCTGGTGCGCGGCGGGACGGTCGCGCGGGAGCGGCGGACGGCGTCGATGGTGCTGGACATGTCGCCGGTGCGCATCGTGATGCCCTCTTGCGGCACGTGGTGCGCGCCGAGGGCCACGGCCGTCTCGGGCTGGTCGAGGCTGGTGGGCACGACCCGCAGCTGCTCGGCGATCAGGGTCGCCACCAGCGGGATGCGGCTCGACCCGCCGACCAGGTAGATGCCGACGAGCCGGTCGGGGGTCATGCCGGTGGAGCGGATCGTGGCGGCGAGCAGTTCGACGCTGCGGAGCATGCCGGGGCGGATCAGGGCCTCGAGCTCGACGCGGGTGACGAGGACGTCGTCGAACGGCTCCGGCAGCGGGACCTCGGTCTGCGGGTGCCGCGACAGGGCCTCCTTGGACGCCTTCACGTCCTCGCGCAGCGCGCGCTGGGCCCGCCGGTCGCCGGTGGACTCGGGGCGCAGCAGCCGCTGCCAACCCGCCGGGTCGCGGTGCGAGACCTGGCGGCCCACGTGTTCCAGAAGGGCCTGGTCGACGTCGAGACCGCCGAGGTCGGGCAGGCCCGCCTCGGCCAGAACCACGAAACCGTTTTGCGTTGCGCCAACGATGGCCACGTCGAAGGTGCCCGCGCCGAGGTCGTAGACGGCGAGCGCTTGCCCGGAAGCCAGGGTCTGGCCGGGGAAGGAGGCGAAGTGCGCGGCGGCGGCCACGGGTTCGGGGACCAGGACCAGGTTCGACCCCATGCCCGCCTGGCGGGCGGCCGACAGCAGCACGTTGCGCCGCACCGGACCCCACTGCGCGGGGTGGGTCAGCCGGACCTCGTCGGGCTTCTTGTTGCCGAGCTGGCGGGAGGTCTCGTCGGCGACCCGGCGCAGGACACCGGCCAGCGCGTCGGTGACCGGGACGACGGTGTCGCCGAGCAGGAGGGTGCCCTCGTCGACGCGGCGCTTGGGGTTGGGCTCGAACCGGGAGGGGTCGAGCCGGGCGCGCCGCTCGGCGTCGCGGCCGACGACCAGCCCGCCGTCCTCGCCCGCGAACACCGCCGAGGGCATCATCGAGGCGCCGTCGACGTCGACCACCCGTGGCGGGCGGCCGTGCGCGGACAGCACGGCGACGGTGTTCGACGTGCCGAGATCGACCGACAGGACGTTCACTGCTCTCCCCTCAACGCAACCCCGATCGTGCTTCCCCCCAGGTTGTCGTCGCAGATGCTCCCATGCGTGACACGCCGTGCGGGCCCGGTCTCCCAGATCTCCGCGTGCGCGAGGTCACGCGGGGTGGGGCCTTACCGTACCCAGGTCCGGGCCCGGCTCCCACGGCCAACACGGCGAGGTCCCGGGTGGACACTCACAGTCCACAACCACCCGAACCATCCACAGCCCGGATCGGGTCGTGGCGCTGTCGGTCCGCTGGGGTAACCATGGGACTGTGACCACCGAAGCGCTCGACCTGTTCACCGCCCCGACCCGGCACTGGTTCGGCGGTGCGTTCGCCGCGCCCACCGACGCCCAGGCCGGGGCGTGGCGGGCGGCCGCGGCGGGCGAGCACGCGCTCGTGGTCGCGCCGACCGGGTCGGGCAAGACGCTGGCCGCGTTCCTGTGGGCGCTCGACCGGCTCGCGCACGAGGGGGTGCCGAGCGACCCCAAGAAGCGGTGCCGGGTGCTGTACGTGTCCCCGCTCAAGGCGCTGGCGGTGGACGTCCAGCGCAACCTGCGGGCCCCGCTGGCCGGGATCAGGCAGGCAGCGCACCGGCTCGACCTGCCGGAACCGGACATCACCGTCGGCACCCGCACCGGCGACACCCCGGCCGACGAGCGCCGCTCGTTCGCCAGGACGCCGCCGGACGTGCTGGTCACCACGCCCGAGTCGCTGTTCCTGCTGCTGACCTCGGCGGCACGGGAGTCGCTGCGCGGGGTGGGCACGGTGATCGTCGACGAGGTGCACGCGGTGGCCGGGACCAAGCGCGGCTCGCACCTGGCGGTGTCGCTGGAGCGGCTGGACGCGCTGCTGGAGCGGCCCGCGCAGCGCATCGGGCTGTCGGCGACGGTGCGGCCGGTGGAGGAGATCAGCGGGTACCTCGGCGGCGGCCGCCCGGTCACCCTGGTCCGGCCGAAGATCGCGAAAACGGTTCAGGTCAGCGTCGAGGTGCCGGTGTCGGACATGGCCGCCCTCGGCGAGGGCCCCGCGGCGCCGGTCGACCCGGACGCGCCGGAGGCCCCGCAGCGGCCGTCGATCTGGCCGGTGGTGGAGCAGCGGGTGCTGGAGTTGGTGCGCCAGCACCGGTCGACCATCGTGTTCGCCAACTCGCGGCGGCTGGCCGAGCGGATGACCGCGCGGCTCAACGAGTTGGCGACCGAGGAGTCCGAGGCGATCGCCCGGTTCCCGGCGGAGGCGATCGGGCAGTCCGGGTTGACCACGATGACCGAGCCGGTGGTGGCCAGGGCGCACCACGGGTCGATGTCGCGCGAGCAGCGGACGCTGGTGGAGGAGGACCTGAAGTCCGGGCGGCTGCCGTGCGTGGTGGCCACCTCCTCGCTGGAACTGGGCATCGACATGGGCGCGGTCGACCTGGTGGTGCAGATCGAGGCGCCGCCGACGGTCGCGGCCGGGATGCAGCGGGTGGGGCGCGCGGGCCACCAGGTGGGGGCGGTCTCGCGCGGGGTGATGTTCCCGAAGTTCCGCGGCGACCTGGTGTCCTGCGCGGTGGTCGCCGAGCGGATGGCGGGCGGCGCGATCGAGGCGGTCCGCTACCCGCGCAACCCGCTGGACGTGCTGGCGCAGCAGGTCGTGGCGATGGTGGCGCTGGAGCCGTGGACGGTGACCGATCTGGCGGCCCTGGTGCGGCGGGCGGCGCCGTACGCGTCGCTGCCGGATTCGGCGCTGTACTCGGTGCTGGACATGTTGGCGGGCCGGTACCCGAGCGAGGAGTTCGGCGAACTGCGGCCGCGGATCACCTGGGACCGGGTCAGCGGTGAGCTGCGCGGGCGGCCGGGGTCGCAGCGGTTGGCGGTCACCTCGGGCGGCACGATCCCGGACCGGGGCCTGTTCACCGTGATGACCCCGCCGGACGAGCGCGGCGCCGGGTCGCGGGTCGGTGAGCTGGACGAGGAGATGGTCTACGAGTCCCGGGTCGGCGACACGTTCCTGCTGGGCACCTCGGCCTGGCGGGTGCAGGACATCACCCATGACCGGGTGATCGTCACGCCAGCGCCGGGCGAGCCCGCGCGGATGCCGTTCTGGAAGGGCGACGCGCCGGGGCGGCCGCTGGAGCTGGGGCGGGCACTGGGCGCGTTCGTCCGCGAACTGTCCGCTGTGGACGAACCGGCGGCGCGGGAGCGGGCCGCGGTGGCCGGGCTGGACGAGTGGGCGACCGACAACCTGCTGGCGTACCTGGGTGAGCAGCGCGAGGCGACCAGGCACATCCCCGACGACCGGACCGTGCTGGTGGAGCGGTTCCGCGACGAGCTGGGCGACTGGCGGCTGGTGGTGCACTCGCCTTTCGGAGCGCAGGTGAACGCCCCGTGGGCGTTGGCGATCGGAGCGCGGCTGCGCGAGCGGCGCGGGGTGGACGCGCAGATCGCGCACTCCGACGACGGGATCGTGGTGCGGCTGCCGGACGCGGTCGACGACAGCGGGCAGGAAGTGGTGGCGGGCGTCGAGGACGTGCTGCTCGACCCAGAGGAGGTCGAGCAGGTGGTGGTGGCCGAGGTGGGCGGGTCCGCGCTGTTCGCGTCCCGGTTCCGCGAGTGCGCGGCGCGGTCGTTGCTGCTGCCCCGGCGCGATCCCCGACGGCGGACCCCGCTGTGGCAGCAGCGGCAGCGGTCGGCGCAACTGCTGTCGGTCGCGGCGAAGTACGAGCAGTTCCCGGTGGTGCTGGAGGCCATGCGGGAGTGCCTGCAGGACGTCTACGACGTGGCCGGTCTGCGCGAGCTGATGTCGGACGTGCGGGCTCGGCGGGTGCGGGTGGTCGAGGTGGAGACCCCGTCGGCGTCGCCGTTCGCGCGCAGCCTGCTGTTCGGGTACGTGGGCATGTTCCTCTACGGGGTCGACGTTCCGCTGGCGGAGCGGCGGGCTGCGGCGCTGTCGCTCGACAGCGCGCTGCTGGCGGAGCTGCTGGGGTCGGAGGCGATCCGGGAGCTGCTCGACCCCGAGGTGCTGGCCGAGGTGGAGCGGTCGCTGCAGCGGCTCGACCCGAAGCGGCACGCCAGGCACGCCGAGGACGCGGCGGACCTGCTGCGGTTCTTGGGAGACCTGTCCGAGGCGGAGGCGGCCGAGCGCGGCGTGCTGCCCGAGTGGCTGACGGAGTTGGTCGCCGCGCGGCGGGTACTGCGGGTGCGGATCGCGGGCGAAGAGCGGTTCATCTCGATCGAGGACGCCGGACGGGTTCGCGACGCGCTGGGCACGGCGCTGCCGGTGGGGGTACCGGAGGCGTTCACCGAGCCGGTGGCGGACCCGGTCGGCGACCTGCTGGCCCGGTACGCCCGCACGCACGGCCCGTTCCCGGCGGCGGAGGCGGCGACCCGGTTCGGGTTGGGCGTGTCGGTGGTGACGGGGGTGTTGGAGCGGCTCGCGGGGTCAGGTCGGTTGGTGCGCGGCGAGTTGCGGCCGGGCGGCACGCACACCGAGTACTGCGACGCCGACGTGCTGCGCCGGTTGCGCCGGGCGTCGCTGGCGCGGTTGCGGGCCGAGGTGGAGCCGGTCGAGCCCGCCGCGCTGGGCCGGTTCTTGCCCAGTTGGCACGGGATCGGCCGCAGACTGCGATCGGCCCCGAAGGCCGACGACGTGCTGTCGGTGGTGGAGCAGCTGGCCGGGGCGCCGCTGCCCGCGAGCGCCGTCGAGTCATTGATCCTGCCCGCGCGGTTGCCCGGGTACACGCCCGCGCTGCTCGACGAACTGACCACGGCGGGCGAGGTCACCTGGTGCGGCAGCGGTTCCCTCGCCGGTGGCGACGGCTGGATCGCTCTGGCGCCAACGGATGTGGCGGACCTGCTGCTGCCGGAGGTGGAGGAGGCGGTACCGGACACCCCGCTGCACACCGCCGTTCTGTCTTCTTTGGACAGCGGGGCGCTCTTCTTCCGCCAGATCGTGGACCGGACCAGCGCCGTCCTGCTCGACGGCGGAGCCGAGGCGCCGGGTGATCAAGACGTGGTCACCGCCCTGTGGGACCTGGTGTGGGGCGGCCTGGTCACCAACGACACGATCGCGCCGCTACGGATGCTCGTGGCGGGCAAGGGCGCCGCCCACAAACCACGGCGCACCCCGCCCCGCGGCCGGTACGCCCGCCTGCGCACGGCACGTCCCGTGATGCCCAGCCGCACCGGACCGCCGACCGTCGGCGGGCGGTGGTCGTTGGTCGTGCCGCGCGAGGAGGATCCGACCCGCCGGGCGCACGCGCGCGCCGAGGCTTTCCTGGAGCGGCACGGGGTCCTGACCCGCGGCGCCTTGGACACCGAGCGCGTGGTCGGCGGGTTCAGCGGGGTCTACAAGGTGCTGCGCGCGATGGAGGACTCCGGTCAGATCGTGCGGGGGTACGTCGTCGAAGGCCTCGGCGCGGCCCAGTTCGCCGCTCGCGGAGCCGTCGACCGCCTCCGCGCCCTCTCCCGCCCGGACTCAGCACCGCCCGAGCCGGACGTGGTGGTCGGTGCGGGCTGGCCGGTCCCGGCGAGCATGCAACTCCCCACCGCCCCTCAGTCCACACTGGACGCCGTGGTCCTCGCCGCCGCCGACCCAGCCCAGCCCTACGGCGCCGCCCTGGACTGGCCCACCCCCGTCGGCGAAGGCAAACACCGCCCCGCCCGCAAAGCAGGCGCCCTGGCCGTCCTGGTAGACGGCGTCCCCGCCCTCTACGTAGAACGCGGCGGCAGAACCCTCCTCTCCTTCACCGACAACGACCCGTCCCTCCGAGCCGCAGCCGAAGCCCTGTCCAAAGCCGTCCGCGAAGGCTGGCTCGGCAGCCTCTCCGTAGAAAAAGCCGACGGCGAAATAGCCCTGACCTCAACCCTGGCCACCGTCCTGCGCGACGCCGGCTTCCGCGCAACCCCCAAAGGCCTCCGCCTCCGCGCCTGACCCGACCACGATCGTCACCCGGCCCCGAACACAGGAGGGACATCAAGGACAACGTTGGTGATGGCCCGGGACTGTGCAAGCCGGTTGGCGCGGCGTTCCCTGACGTTGCGCCGCCTAGCGAACCGTTGACCCTCACGTGGCGTGATGGCGCATAGTCGGTCGCGTGGGGGAACACCTGACCGTGGGCCGCGTGGCCGAGTTGGCGAGCGTGAGTGTGCGGACGCTGCACCACTACGACGAGATCGGACTTGTACGGCCGTCCGCGCGGACGACCGCCGGGTACCGGGCCTACTCGTCGGCGGACGTGGAGCGGCTGCGCGAGGTCCTCGCGTACCGGCGGTTGGGGTTCGGGTTGCGGGAGATCGCCGATCTGGTCGATGACCCCGCCACCGACGCGGTCGCGCACCTGCACCGCCTGCGGGAACTGCTGGTGGAGCAACGCGACCGCGCCGCCGCCATGGTGATGGCAATCGACAGGGAACTGGAGGCGCGGGCGATGGGGATCAGGAACACGCCGGAGGAGCAGCTGAAGATGTTCGGCGCGCAGCTGTACGACGTCATCGGGTCCGCGTACCCGGCGACGCGGACCACCGAGCCGCGGATAGCCGCCCAGATCTGGGACGCGCTCGGCGACGCGCGGACGGTACTGAACGTCGGTGCGGGCACCGGCTCCTACGAGCCGCCGGACCGCGACGTCACGGCGGTGGAACCATCCTCGGTCATGCGGGCGCAGCGCCCCGCGGACGCGGCACCGTGCATAGCCGCTACTGCGGAGAACCTTCCGTTCGAGGACCAGTCTTTCGACGCTGCCATGGCCTTCAGCACCGTGCACCACTGGCAGGACCCGATAGCCGGTCTGCGCGAGATGCGCCGCGTGGCCCGACGCGTGGTGGTGTTCACCCACGACGCCAGCCACACCGGCTGGCTCCAACGGTTCTGGCTCACCCGCGACTACCTGCCCGAGGTCGCCAACCTGGTGATAGGCAGGCCATCGGTGGACCAGTTGGCCCACGCGATCGGCGCTCGCAGGGAACCGGTCCTCATCCCGTGGGACTGCGCCGACGGCTTCTTCGAGGCCCACTGGCGCCGCCCCGAGGCCTACCTCGACGAACACGTCCGCCGCGCGGTCTCCGTGTGGACCAGGGTCGGCCCCGAGGCCGAACACCGCGCGGTGAGCCGACTCCGCGCCGACCTCGCCGCGAACCGGTGGTCCGAGCGCAACCCCGACCTCACCGCCCTCGACGCCGCCGAGCTCGGCCTCCGCCTGCTCATCACCTGACGCGGAATCCACCAACGAACCCGACGGACGTTCCCGCCTGACGGTTCCGTCGTCGAGACACCGGCGCTCGGCAAAGCCGTTCCCGTCGAGCGGCGTTACCCGAAATGCGTCAGCGGGAAGTCAAGACGCAGAACTCGTTGTCCTCGGGGTCGGTGAGGACGACCCAGGGGGACTCGCCTTGGCCGACGTTGGCGGGTTTGGCGCCCAGGCTGCGTAAGCGGGCGACTTCCTGGTGCTGGTCCTCGCCGGGGTGGGCGGCTACGTCCAGGTGGACTCGGTTCTTGGTGATCTTGGGGTCTTCGGTGCGGAGGAACTCGAGCCAGGGGCCGTGGTGGTCGATGGCGTGCAGGGAGGCGAAGGCCGGTTCGTCGCGGACTATGCGCAGGGATGTTGCGGCGGCCCAGAAGGTGGCTTGGGCGGCGGGGTCGATGGCGTCGACGACTATGGCGGCTATGGCGCCGGTGTCGGCGTATTCGGGGCGGGGTTCCAGGACGCAGAACTCGTTGCCTTCGGGGTCGGCCAGGACCACCCAGGGGACTGCGCCCTGGCCGAGTTCGACCGGGACCGCGCCCAGGCCCAGTGCGCGGCGGACGGTGGCGTCCTGGTCGGTCGGGGAGAGACTGGACAGGTCCAGGTGGATCCGGTTCTTGGTGCGCTTGGGATCGCGCACCGGCACGAACACCAGGTCCATCCACCACCCGTCCTCCGGTGGCGCGCTGACGTCGACCTCGCCGGTGTCGGCCTGTTCCGCCCGCCAGCCGAGCAGGTCGGCCCAGAAGCGGGCTAAGGCGGGCGGGTCCGCGGCGTCCACCACGACGTTCACCAAGCGGGTCGGCATGCCTGGACGCTAGTGCAGATGACCGTTTCCCGCCGAAATCCGCCCGCGCCTAACTGCCGGTGCGCCGGTAGGTGCCCAACTCTTGGCCCGCGGCGTCGTAGAAGGTCAGCTGGTCGCCGCGGAGGGTGAACGTGGTGGCTTTGGTCAGCACGGCCTGGTTGGGGACGTTGTCGCAGGCGATGTAGGTCGTGCCGCCTTCGGGTGTGGCTGTGAACGAGGGGCCGCCGGTCGTGTAGCGGCCTTGGGAGTCGTTGCAGCCGTCGGAGGCCGTCCAGCGGCCGTCGGGGCCGAAGTGGATCAGGGGCGGTTTCGGGCGGAGCGCCTGGGAGTCGCCGACCACGAACAGCGGCTCCCAGGTGCCGGTCACCCCGGCCGCGGGCATCGGCGCACCGCCCGCGGCCGTGCTGGACGTGGTGCCTGCGGTGTCCCGCAAGGCGATCACCCCGCCGACCAGGGCGACGGCGACCACGACGGCGGCGGTGGTAAGCCGGGCGGTCCGGCGCCTGCGCAACCGCCGGTGGACCGCGAGGAGCAGGTCCTCGCCCCCCACCCCGTCGGCCCGCTCGGCGAAAGTCGCGCGCAACCGCTGCTCGGTCTCGTCCACCGCGCCCTCCCCGCTACTCATCGGCGGACTCCTTCGTCCCCCACGCCGCCCGCAGGCTGCTCAACGCGCGCGACGCCTGCGAGCGCACGGTGCTCTCCGCGCACCCGAGCAGCTCGGCGATCGTCCGGTCGTCGCGGTCCTCGTAGAAGCGCAGCACCAGCACCGCCCGCTGCCGGGGCGGCAAAGCGGCCAACGCGCCCCAGGTCTGCTCCCGCGCGGCTACCCCGTCCGCGTGGTCGGCGGCGCGGGCCGACTCGAACCACGCGTCGCCGGGGTGCAGCGGGACCTCCGTACTCGAGCGCCTTCGCCGCCAGTCCAGGTGGGCGTTGACCACGATCCGGCGCAGGTAGGCGTCCGGGTGGTCAGCCGCGACGACCCGGCGCCAGCGGCTGTGCGCCTTGAGCAGGGCGGTCTGCACCAGGTCCTCGGCGAGGTGCCGGTCGCCGGTGAGCAGGTACGCGAACCGCAGCAGCGCCTGGCCGCGGTCTCGCACGTACTCGTCGAACCCCATCCCCACCCCTTCGGCCGCTGCTCCCCAGACGAGGTGGGCGGTCGGTTCCGCTGCACGCCCGGCTCAGGTCGGCACGCGCGCGGGCACCACCCGGAACTCGTTGCCCTCCGGGTCGTGGAAGACGCCGTCGTGGTGGGAGGCGCCCTGGGTGATCAGGGTGCTGGTGTCGGCCTCGTCGTCGGTGGCGGCGAGGGTGAGCCGGATCCGGTGGGGACCGCGGCGCGGGTCGGGCACCCGCAGGAACTCGATCCAGGGCCCGGACCGCTCGCTGGCCCGCAGCGCCGCCGAGTTCTCCTCGGTGTGCAGCAGCGGCCACCCGGTCGCCGCGGACCAGAACGTCGCCAGCCGGGTCGGGTCCTCGGCGTCGACGACGAGCGCGGCCAGCGGTCCGGTGTGGTGGTAGAGGTCCCCCGGTTCCAGGATGCAGAACTCGTTGCCCGCCGGGTCGCGGAACACCGTCCACGGCACCCCCGGCCCCTGCCCGACGTTCACCTCGACCGCCCCGACGTCGGCGGCCAGGGAGGTCAGCACCTGGTACTCGTGCGGGCTCTCGGTGGCCAGGTCCAGGTGGATCCGGTTCTTCACCGCCTTGTCCCACCGCTGCGGCACGAACACCAGGTCCAGCCCGCATCCGCCCAGGTCGGGAGCCACGAGGCGGTGGCAACCACCGCGGCCGGGGGTGGCGGTGCCGCCGAGCATGATGTACCAGAACTGGGCAGCGGCCGCCGGGTCGGTCGCATCGATCACGAGGCTCGCCAGGCGGGTGGGCATGACCGACACCGTAGTCCTCCCGCCGCGCCCGCAGCGGCGCGCGCTTTTCCCACCACCCACTCAGGTCCTTTGTGGACGAACTGGTGGAACCCGCCACCGCGCCGCGGGCAGGGGTTCGCGACGCGGCGGCGGGGGCTGGTGGCTAGCGGGTGGCCAGGCGCAGCAGGGCCCAGAGCTGGGTCAGGGCGTCGAGGTCGCCTTCCCGCTCCACCTCGGAGCTGAAGACGGCACTGCGGCCCCACAGCCAGAGGTAGAGCTCCTGGGGCGGCCCGGTCACCGTGGCGGCCGCGGATTCAGCGGACAGCAGGGGTGCCGGGGCGGCGGTTGTCCTGTCCGTGGTCACCTCGGCCAGCCAGGCGTGGCCCGCGGTGCGCACCGCCACCGTCGTCGCGCGGGTGCCCGACACGCCCAGCACGGCGAGGCGGTGGGTGAACCAGAGGGTGAGGACCTCGTCCACCCCGTCCACCGCGACGTCCTCGGGCACCGGGGTGATCGGCTCACCGGCGGCGCCCTGCACGTCCACCCGGTGCACCGTCGCCTCGTGGGCCATGCGGCGGCGCCAGAAGCCGTAGGTCTGGTCTTCGGGGTGCCAGGTGGGGCACGGGGCGTCCGGCGGGTGCGATTCCAGCTCGCCGAGCAGGGCGCGCAGGCCGTCGCGCAGGTAGTGCTCCGCGGACTGGCCGTCGTGCGGTTGGCGCTGCCAGCGGGTGGGGCGGTCGCCGGTGCGAATCCAGGTGAGCACCATCCGGTAGACGCTGCCGAGGTGGCGGGTGGTTTCCCCGGCGGTCAGGCCGGGGCAGCCGGGGACGGGGCGGTCCGGGTCGGTGCCCGTGGCGGCCGCGGCGAGCAGGGTGGTCTCGTCCTCCAGGACGTCGAGCAGCCGGTCGGCATCGATCAGCGCGGTCACCGCCGGGTGCCGTGCACGGCGCGGTGGACCAGGCCGATGAACTCGGCCGCCTGCCGGTGCAGGTCCTCGGCGGCGCGGGGGCCGACCCGGCTGGTGATGCCCGCCTGCACCGCGGCGCGGGTGGCCGAGCAGGAGGCGAAGTGCGCCGCCCACTCGCGCATCTCCGGGGCCACCGCGGCCAGCAGCGTCCACACGCTGGTGGGCTTGGCGCGGCCCCGGTGCGGGCGCCCGCGCGCGGCCAGCAGCGCCGCGGCGGCGCGCAGCGCGCACAGGTACGACTCGGTGAACAGGTGCGCGGGTGTCGCCCGCTCCGACACCGCGGCGAACCCGCGCTCGGCCTGCCCGAGCAGGGCCACCGCGGCGGCCGGTGGTGCCTGGGTGACGGGGAAGTCCAGTGTGCTGGTCATCAGGGCCTCCTTCCCGATCGAGACGTCACGCACGACAGCGACGAACCCGCCGAGGGGAAGCCGGCGGTGCCCGGCGGTGAGGCGCTTCCCCCGCCCCACCGCCGGACCGTGTTCGAACCTATGTTCGAACACGACCAGCGTAACCCGTGGTCGGACGGGGTTCAAGCAGACCGGGGTGTGACCCTGACGGGTGGTTGGGCGCGGCCGGGGGGGCCGGTGGTGTGATGGAGCGGTGAGCACAATCGAGCACCGCGGGGTCACCGCCGTCGCGGCCGCACTGCGCGCGGCGGGACTCCCCGAGGCCGCCGCCGGGATCCGGTTCCTCGACGACGACGTCCGCACCGCCGCGGCCGCCGCGGCGGCGTTGGGCGCACCCGTGGGCGCCATCGCCAACAGTCTCGTCTTCATCGCGGACGGGGAGCCGCTGCTGGTGCTGACCTCGGGTGATCACCGCGCCGACACCGCCAAGCTCGCCGCGCTGGCGGGTGTCACCGAGGTGGGCAAGGCCAACCCGGCGTTCGTCCGCGAACACACCGGCCAGGCCATCGGCGGCGTCGCCCCGATCGGGCACCCCGCGCCCCTGCGCACCCTGGTCGACAGCCACCTCGAGCGCTACCCCACGGTCTGGGCCGCGGCGGGCCACCCGAAGTCGCTGTTCCCCACCACCTACGCCGATCTGGTGACCCTCACCGGGGGCACAGCTGCGCGGGTGGGCGTCGAGGAGGATGATCCGTCCTCGTGACCGCCGCTCCAGAACCCAGCGTCGCCCGCTTCGCCGAGCTGACCGGCGACGAGCTGCGGAGCCGCCTGCGCGAGGCGCTGACCCTGTACGTGACCGCCATGAACTACCCCAAGGGCACCGCGGAACAACGAGCCCCGATGTGGCTGGCGCACATGCTGCGGATCGGCTGGCGCTGCGTGGCCGCCTTCGACACCGACGACCGGATGGCGGGCATCGCCTACGGCTACCAGGGCGCCCCCGGCCAGTGGTGGCACGAACAGGTCAAACGCGGCGTCACCGAACGGCACGGCATCGAGGTCGCCGAGAGCTGGATGAGCGACTACTTCGAACTCACCGAACTGCACGTCCGCCCCGACACCCAGGGCCAGGGCATCGGCGGCGAGCTAGTCCGCCGCCTGGTAGCGGGCACCCCCAACGCCCACGTGCTGCTCTCCACCCCCGAAGGCCCCTCCCGAGCCTGGAACCTCTACCGAAAACTCTCCTTCACCGACGTCCTCCGCAACTACCAATTCGCAGGCGACCCCCGCCCCTTTGGCGTCCTGGGCCGCCCCCTCCCCCTCACCGACCAGAACTAGACCAACACCAAACAAGAAACTGGGCCAGCCCACCAAACCCGGCCACTGGACACTCGGAACCCGAGGTGCCAACTGCTCGATGGGGCGGACTTGTTTTGTGTGGGGGTGGCGGCAGTCGTAGCCTTGCCTCGCTGCAGGGCCATGCTTTTCGGCCCCGGCTTTTGCGGTCCTGCCACGGCTGGTGCAGGGGCCCCGCGCAAACAAGTTCGCCTCATCGAGCACACCGCACCACCCACGGATCCAGCGCAATGCCGAAGGCGAGCCGAACCCGCCCCATCAAGCACACCGCACCACCACGGGTCCAGGTCGCAATGCCGAAGGCGAGCCGACCCACCGAGCACACCGCACCACCACGGGTCCAGGTCGCGAGGTCCCCGTCAGGCGACGAGCCGACCGCCCTAGAACGCCGCCAACCGCTCCCTCAACGTGTCCAGCCCCATCGCGCCCATCTCCAGCGCGTCCTGGTGGAACGCCTTCAAATCAAACGCATCCCCCCGCCGAGCCCGCACCTCATCCCGCGCCTGCAACCACAGCCGCTCCCCCAACTTGTACGTGGGCGCCTGCCCCGGCCACCCCAAATACCTATCGATCTCGTCGTGCACATGAGTCGCGTCCGTGATCGTGCGCGTGAGCATGAACTCCAGCCCCAGCTCCGGCGTCCACCGCTCCCCCGCGTGGAATCCGTGCCCCGCCGGGATTTCCAGCTTCAGGTGCATGCCGATGTCGACGATCACGCGTGCGGCGCGGAAGATGTGCGCGTCGAGCATGCCCAGCAGGTCGCCGTCGTCGGAGAGGTAGCCGAACTCGCGCATGAGGCGTTCGGCGTAAAGCGCCCAGCCCTCGCCGTAGGCGGGGACCCAGGCGAGTAGGCGCTGGAACTTGTTGAGGCTGGCCGCTTGGTAGACCGCTGTGGCGATCTGCAGGTGGTGGCCGGGGACGCCCTCGTGGTAGACGGTGGTGACCTCGCGCCAGGTGGAGAAGTCCTCGCGGTCGGCGGGCACCGACCACCACATGCGGCCGGGTCGGGTCCAGTCGTCGGTGGGGCCGGTGTAGTAGGCGCCGACGCTGCCGCCGGGTGGGGCGATGCGGCATTCCAGGCGCATCAGCGGGTCCGGGATCTCGAAGTGCACGCCGCGCAGGTCGGACAGCGCCTGGTCGGAGAGCCGCTGCATCCACTCCTCGAACGCCTTCTGCCCGCGCACCTGGTAGCGCGGGTCGGCGTCGAGCACGGCGGCGGCCTCAGCGATGGTCGCCCCGGGGGAGATCCGGTTGGCGACCTCCTTCATCTCCGCCTCGAGCCGGGTGAACTCGGCCCAGCCCCACTCGTATGCCTCGTGCAGGTCCAGCCGGGCGCCGGTGAACTCGCGCGACCACAGCCGGTACCGGTCCTCGCCGACGGCGTCCTCGGTGGGCGCCTTGCCTGCCAGTTCACCGGTGAGGAACTCGGCGAGCCCGGCGTAGGCGCCGGAGGCGGCAGCGGCGGCGGTGTCGAGGTCCGAGCGCAGCCCGCCCTCGACGTCGGCACCGGCGACCATGTCGGTGAAGAAGGAGGCGGCCCAGGTGCGGCACTGGTCGGCGACCTTGGTGACCTGGCGCAGCGCGGCGACGTCGCCCTTGGCCGCGGCGGCGCGCAGCGATTCCCGGTAGCCCGCGAGCGCGGCGGGGACCTGCCCGAGCCGGGCGGCGATCGCGGCCCAGTCGTCGGCGGTGTCGTTGGGCATCAGGTCGAACACCTGGCGCACGTCCTGCGCGGGCGAGGCGATCACGTTCAGCTCGGCCAGCCGCTCACCGGCCTCGAACAGCTCGACCTGCAGCCCGACCCGCTCGGTGAAGACGGCCTTCGCGTTGGCCTCGCCCGCGTCGGTGGGCTCGACCCGGCCGATGGCGGCCAATCCGGCCCTGGCCAGGTTGCCGCGCTCGCTGACCCCGTCCGGGGACAGGTCGGGCAGGTCGCGCTCACCACCGGCGACGCCGAGCAGCGTCGCCATGATCGGGTCGGCGGCGGCGATGTCGTCGACGTAGCGGTCGCAGATCTGGTGCACGCCGTCGTGCGGGGAGGACGCCATGGTGGCCCACGTTACCCAACAGTCGGCGGCGGGCGCGGTGGACGGGTACGGCAGGATGGCCGGGTGCACCAGGCCACACAACAGCCCCGATCCGGTTTGCGCAGGTGGGCGGCGCTGCTCGCGCTCACCCTGCTGGCGCTGCTGACCCTTTCGGGGTGCGTGCGGGTGCAGGCCGCGTTCGCGGTGTCCGAGGACGACCTGGTCTCCGGCCAGCTCGTGGTCGCGTCGGTGGCGATCAAGCAGGGCGACACCGGGCCCGCGCTGACGATCCCGCCGGAGCTCAAGGGCAAGGTCCGCGCGCAGAGCTACACCGCCGACGGGTACGTGGGGCAGACGGTGTCGTTCCAGGGCCTGTCCTTCGCCGAGATCACCGTGCTCAGCGACGCCATCACCGCGGGCAAGCAGTACCGGCTCAGCTTCCGCCGCTCGGGTGACCTGGTGACGATGGGCGGGTCGGTCGACCTGACCGAGCTGCCCGCCGACCGGGCGGACGTGCAGGTGAAGGTGACCTTCCCCGGCACGGTCACCAGGACCAACGGCATCAACGACAACGGCACGGTCACCTGGAAGCCCAAGCCGGGCGCGGTGACCGAGTTCGACGCGGCGGTCCAGTACACCGACAAGTCCGGTGTCTCGTGGACCAAGTGGGTCATGATCGTCGGGGCTTCGGCGATCGGGGTCGCGCTGCTCGTGCTGGCCTTGGCGTACTTCACCCACCGCCGCTCGGTGCGCGCCGCGGGGCCGCCCACCGTGCGCCGGTATTAGGTCCGCGCGGGCACGAGCCCCAGTCGGTTGACGACCTCCTTGGTCGCCTTGGACCGGTTGAACGTGTAGAAGTGCAGGCCCGACACGCCCTCGGCCAGCAGCCGCTCGCTGACCTCGGTGGCCAGGTCGATGCCGGCGGCGCGGAACGACTTCGGGTCGGTGTGCGGCTCCAGCAGCGCGGCGATGCGCGGCGGCAGCGGCGCGCCGGAGAGCTCGATGGTCTTGGCCAGGGTCTTGCGGGTGGTGATCGGCATGATCCCGGGCAGCAGGTCGGCGTCGCAGCCGCGGGCGGCGACCCGGTCGCGCAGCCGCAGGAAGTCCTCTGGCTCGAAGAACAGCTGGGCGATGGCGAAGTCGGCGCCCGCCCGGAACTTGCGGATCAGGTTGTCGGTGTCGGAGTCCACGTCGGCCGAGCGCGGGTGGCCGTAGGGGAACGCGGCGACGCCGACGCAGAAGTCGCCGAGCTCGCGGACCAGCCGGACCAGCTCGTCGGCGTAGTGCAGGCCCTGCGGGTGCGCGACCCACTCGCCGTTGGGGTCGCCGGGCGGGTCGCCGCGCAGGGCCAGGATGTTGCGGATGCCCAGGGCGGCGTACCAGCCGATGACGTTGCGCAGTTCGGCGATGGAGTGGTCGACCGCGGTCAGGTGGGCCATCGACACCAGGGTGGTCTCCCTGGCGACCCGCCCGGTCGTGCGGATGGTGCGGTCGCGGCTGGAGCCGCCCGCGCCGTAGGTGACGGACACGAACGCCGGGTCGAGGCCCTCGAGCTCGCGGATGGCGTTCCACAGCCGCTGCTCGTCCGCCGCGTCGCGCGGCGGCATGAACTCCACGGAGAACACGGGCCTGCCCACCCGGATGCGCTGCACCACGGTCGTCATGCGGCCAAGCCTAGCGAAGTCCCGGCTCGTGGAACCGCGTTCCTAAGGTCTGGACAACCGGGTGCTCGGTCACAGTGGCCCACCCCCGGCTACCCGCCGCGGCGCGGCGCGGCGGACGATAGGCGGGTGCGGCGGACCCAGGTGATCGACAATTCCATGGACGGGGCGCTGGCGGTACACGTCGAGCGGGCCCTGTCGGATTATCTCGCGGGCAGGCACGCCGGGATGGCCGAGATGGCGCCGTCGTTCGGTTCGGCGGTGGAGTCGCTTGCGGCGTTCGTGCTCGGCGGCGGCAAGCGGATCCGGCCGACGTTCGCCTGGTGGGGCTGGCGCGGGGCCGGTGGCGCGGGCTCGGGCGCCGACGCGGAGGCGGTGCTGCGCGCGGTGAGCGCGTTGGAGCTGATCCAGGCGTGCGCGCTGGTGCACGACGACCTGATGGACGACTCCGCGGTGCGCCGGGGCAAGCCGACGGTGCACGTGGAGTTCGCCGCCCGGCACCGGGAGCGGGGCTGGTTGGGCACCTCGGAGCGCTTCGGCGCCGCGGCCGCGATCCTGCTCGGCGACCTGGCACTGGCCTGGGCCGACGACATGTACGTCAGCGCCGCGCTGGCCCCCGAGCGGCGGGCGGCGGCGCTGGTGCCGTGGCAGGCGATGCGCGCGGAGATGCTGGCCGGGCAGTACCTGGACGTGCTGACCCAGGCCAAGGGCGACGAGTCGGCCGAGGCGGCGCTGAGCGTGGCGCGGATGAAGACCGCCGCCTACACGGTGGAGCGGCCGCTGCACATGGGCGCGGCGCTGGCCGGGGCCGACGAGCGGGTGACCGGGGCGCTGCGGGCCTTCGGCGCCGACATCGGCGTGGCGTTCCAACTGCGCGACGACCTGCTCGGCATGTACGGGGACACGGACGTGACCGGCAAGCCCGCGGGCGACGACCTGCGCGAGGGCAAGCGGACGCTCCTGGTGTCGGTGGGCCTGCGCCGGGCGGACGCGGCGGGCAGGCAGGCGGACGCGGCGGTGCTGCGGTCGGCGCTCGGTGACGAGAACCTCGATTCAGCGACCGTCGAACGGGTCCGCGAGCTGTTGGTCGACCTGGGCGCGGTGGCCGAGGTGGAGGGTCGGATCGGCGAGCTGACCGAGTCGGCGATGCTGGCGCTGGGCGGCGTCGAGCTGGCCGAGCCCGCGGGAGAGGTGTTGGCCGGGTTGGCCGTCAGCGCGACCAAGCGGGCCAGCTAGCGGTGGGCGGGCTCCGGGTGCTGCCCGGTCGCACCGACCACGTCGTGGTCGTCGGCGCGGGCTTGTCCGGCCTGGCCGCGGCGCTGCACCTGGCGGGCGCGGGCCGCGAGGTGACCGTGCTGGAGTCCGCCGCGGTCCCCGGCGGCCGGGTGCGCCGGGAGTCCATGGGCGGCTACGCGGTCGACACCGGCGCGACGGTGCTCACGATGCCCGAGCTCGTCGAGGAGGCCTTGGCCGCGGTCGGCGCTTCGCTCGACCTGGACCTCGTGCCGCTGGACCCGGCGTACCGGGCGCACTTCGCCGACGGGTCCACCGTCCACGTGCACACCGACGCCGCGGCGATGGCCGACGAGGTGCGCCGGGTGGCAGGCCCCCGGGAAGCGGCGGGCTACCTGCGGCTGCGGGCGTGGCTGACCGAGCTGTACCGGGTGCAGCGGGACCGGTTCATCGGCGCCAACATGGACTCCCCGTTCGACCTGGTCGGCCCGGAACTCGCGCGGCTTGCGGCCCTGGGCGGCTTCGGCAGGCTCGGCCCGGCCGTGGCCAGGCACCTGTCCGACGAACGGCTGCGCAGGCTCTTCACCTTCCAGTCCCTCTACGCGGGGGTCGCGCCGAACCGGGCGTTGGCCGCGTACGCGGTGATCGCCTACATGGACACCGTGGCCGGGGTGTACTTCCCGCGCGGTGGGCGTGCGCACGGCGGTGGCGTCGGTGCCGTGGCCGAGGCGATGGCGGACGCGGCGGGGCGGGCCGGGGTGCGGTTCCGGTACTCGACGAGCGCGGCGTGGCTGGAGCGGGTCGGCACCCGGGTGCGGGCTGTGCGCACCACCGGCGGCGAGCGGATCGCGTGCGACGCCGTCGTGGTGACCGCGGACCTGCCCGCCGCATACGGCCTGCTCGGCCTGAGCCCGCGGCGCGCCCTGCGGGTGCGCTACTCCCCGTCAGCGGTCGTCCTACACACGGGCGTCACCCGCTCGTGGGACTTGTTAGCGCACCACACGATCTCCTTCGGCGCGGCCTGGGAACGCACCTTCGACGAGGTCACCCGGCGCGGCGCGCTGATGGGCGACCCGTCACTGCTGATCACCCGCCCGACCGCGACCGACCCGACCATGGCCCCCGAGGGACGGCAGCAGGTGTCGGTGCTGGCCCCGGTGCCGAACCTGCGCACCGGCCCGATCGACTGGCCGAGGATCGGCCCGATCTACCGCGACGAACTGCTGCGGGTACTCGAGCAGCGCGGCCTGACCGGCTTCACCGACTCGATCGAGGTCCAACGCCTGATCACCCCCTCCGACTGGGCGGCGGCGGGCCTGGCCGAGGGCACCCC
Organism: Actinokineospora baliensis; assembly: GCF_016907695.1. Lineage (NCBI taxonomy): Bacteria > Bacillati > Actinomycetota > Actinomycetes > Pseudonocardiales > Pseudonocardiaceae > Actinokineospora > Actinokineospora baliensis. Next base: position 7,479,521 of record NZ_JAFBCK010000001.1, read on the forward strand.
GTTCTCCGTCGCGCACACCGTCACCCAGACCGGCCCGTTCCGCCCGAGAAACCTGGTCCCCGGCGTGGACAACGTCGTGCTCGCGGGCTGCGGCACAACGCCGGGCGTGGGCATACCCCCGGTGTTGATCTCGGGTCGGCTGGCCGCGCTACGGGTGACCGGCAGCCCCAGGGCGAGCACAGCCCGGCGGCGGTCCGCTAGCGGCATGTAAGGCGCTTTCGTTTCCTAGGCAACCGGCAGTTCAGGGGCGGGCGCGGCCGGGCGGCGGCGATCCGTGAGCGGTCTGCAAGGCCATTCTTGATTCCAGGTCCCCCACGGCCGCGACAATTTGCTCGGTCAGGTGTGGCCCTACACCGGCGTCGATATCCCGCCGGTGCCGATCTCCGGCAGGTTCGCCGCGCGCTACGGGTGACCGGTGCTTCCGCAGCGGGCACGGCCCAGCGTGGGCATCCCGCCGGGTTGATCTCGGGCAAGCTCGCCGCGCTACGGGTCACCGGACGTTACCGGGGGCAGGCACGGCCGGGGTATGGCACCACGCCCGGCGCGGGTATCCCGCCGCGCGGCCGGTGACCGGCAGTTCAGGGGCGGGCGCGGCCGGGCGGCGTCGGTCCGTGAGCGGCCCGTGAGGCACTTCTGATTCCGGTCATCCAAGGCTGCGACAACACGCGCGGCCAGGCGCGGGCACCCCGCCGGTACTGATCTCCGGCAGGCTCGCTGCGAGTGACCGGCCGGGCGGCGAAGATCCGTCAGCGACCTATGAGGCACTTCTGGTTCCTGGCCGCCCAAGGCCACGACAATCCGCGCGGCCAGGTGCGGCACCACACCGGCGTCGATATCCCGCTGCGCGGCCGGTGACCGGCAGTTCAGGGGCGGGCGCGGCCGGGCGGCGTCGGTCCGTGAGCGGCCCGTGAGGCTATCTTTGGTTCCTGGTCACCCAGGGCCGCGATAATCCGCGCGGTGGGCGGGTGGCGGACGGGGAGCGGCGAGATGCGCTGGGCTGGTTGGCGGAGGACGGCACGCGGGCGGGTGGTGCCGCTGGCGGCCCTGGGGCTTGGCGTGCTGCTGGCCGCGGCGGCGTGCAGCGACGGGGTGGCCGGGACGCCGGTGGCCACGGAGATCGGGCCGCCGACCGGTGCCGCCTCGGCCGTGCAGTCGCTCGACGACCTCGGCGAGGCCGGGCTGTTGCGCTTCCAGGGCACGCTGACCTCGGCCCACAGCGACCCGGTCCAGTTCGACCTCAAGGCGACCAGCGGCGGCGAGATCAGCGGCGCGCTCACCGTCAACGGCAAGGCCGCGTCGGTGCTGGTGATCGAGCGCGGCACCTACCTCAAGGCGGCGGCGGACTTCTGGTCGACGCTGTCGGGGGTGGGCAACGCCGAGAGCAAGGGCACCGCGGTGGCCGACCGCTGGGTGAAGGTGCCGGGCGGGTTGATCGGCATGGAGTTGGCCGACGTGTTCACCCCGGAGTCGATGAGCCAGTTCCTGGTGGTCGACACGGACAAGGCCGACGAGGCCGAGCAGCCGCTGACCACTCGACGGCCCACCGACCTCGGCGGCACCAAGGCGTTCCGGGTGCCGCTGGTCAACGGCGCGGTGTACCTGGCGGAGGCGGCGCCGCACGGCGTGCTGAAGGTGGAGCTCGACTCCGCCGGGCAGTCCGCGGCCACGACGGTGAAGAAGCTGGCCGCGACGGTCACCGACGCCACCGCGGACGTGGCGAAGTTCTACCAGGACGTGGCCACCGAGGCCGGGGCGCTGACCGCGCCGGTCGACGTGCTCAACACGGTGCAGGAGAGCGGCCACACCTTCGAGGGCTGCGGCGCGGCGAGTTGCTCGATCGTCGTGAGTTTCACCAACAGCACCAAGGCGGCGGTCCGGGTGTCGGTGCGCGGCAACTGGCAGGGCGACAGCGCGCCGCTGGGCGCGTGCGAGGTGCTGGCCGGTCCGGTGGCGCCGGGCCAGGCGGGCAGCGCCACCTGCACGCTGTCGAGCCAGGAGTGGGTGCAGTTCTTCGCCCGCGCGAACTCGGTGCCGGGCAACCACCCGTACAGCGTGGAGTGGTCGACGGTCGTGCTGGCCGACGCGCCGGACCTGACCAAGGTGACCGCGCTGTCGAAGTCCGCGCCCGCCGACGCCAAGGCCCGGTTGACCGAAGGCTCGCACTACGTGTTCTCGATCGGGTACGCGGGCAAGAAGGTCTGGAAGTACGGGGTGACCGGCAAGCACTGGTCCGACCGCGCCGACCGGCAGCTCGCGGTGTGCATGGGCATGACCGGGTCGGTGTGCCGGGTGGACCTGGTGACCGCGACCAGCGACGCGGGCTCGGCGTACGGGCTGCTCAAGCAGCTGGTCGAGGCGTACCGCAGCGCCGACGGGGCGTGCCCGGCCGGGCAATGGGCGGGGTGCGCGCGCTGAACCCGTTGGACGCGGCGTACGCGGGCAGCAAGCGGATCAACGCCCAGTACGGCCGCACGTACTTCCTGGCGACCCGCCTGTTGCCGCCCGAGCGCCGTCCCGCCGTGCACGCGTTGTACGGGTTCGCGCGGGTGGCGGACGAGGTCGTGGACAACCCAGGACCTGACCCAGCCGGTGATCTGCTCGCGTTGGAAGGTGCTCTTAAGAGCGCATTCGACGGCGGCCCCACCGAGAACCCCGTCTTACTGGCTCTTGCCGACACGGTCCACCGGTACAGCATCGACAGGGACCTGTTCAGCATGTTCCTGCAGTCGATGCGCATGGACCTCACCGTGACCGACTACGCCGACATGGACGAGCTGGCGCGGTACACCCACGGCTCGGCGGGCGTGATCGGCCTGATGCTGCTCCCCGTCCTGGGGACGGTCTCGCCAGAGGCCGCCCCACACGCAGCGGCACTCGGCGAAGCCTTCCAACTAACCAACTTCCTCCGCGACGTAGGCGAAGACCTAGACCGCGGCCGCGTCTACCTCCCAGCTGACCACCTGGCCGCCTTCGGAGTGGACCGCGATCGACTCACGTTCGCCCGCGCGCACGGCCCCGACCGCGCCGTGCGGCAGGCAGTGGCGCACTTCGCGGCGGTGGCGCGGGCGCGCTACCGGGAAGCGGAACCGGGGATCGGCCTATTGGACCCCGTGTCGCGCCCCTGCGTGGCGACAGCCGCACGGCTGTACCGGGCAATCCTCGACGAGATCGCCGAGGCCGGGTACGACGTGGTGACCCGGCGGGCAGTGGTGCCCACCGGGCGCAGGGCGGCACTGGCAGCCCCAGGCATCGCCCGATGCGTACTGGCCCGGGTGGCTAGAACGCGAGGGCCTGCGCCCGGCGCTTGACCTCTCGGTTCCGGTCTCCGCTCAAGGCGTCGATCGGGCGACCGGGGAGGGGCTCGTCGGCGGCGATGAGCCAGCGCATCACCTCGTCCGAGCTCCGGAGTCGGTGACCCGGCCGCTAGAACGCGAGGGCCTGTGCGCGGCGCTTGACCTCTCGACCCCGGTCGCCGCGCAACGCGTCGATCGGGCGGCCGGGGAGGGTTTCGTCGGCGGTGAAGAGCCAGCGCATCACCTCGTCCGGGCTGAAGCCGGAGTCGTTGAGCACGGTGATGGTGCCGGGCAGGCCCTTGACCACGTCGCCGGTGTCGGTGAGGAACTCGGCGGGGACCATGAGGACGCCCTTGCGCCGGATGGCGAGGAGTTGGTGGTCACGCAGCGCCTGGTGCACGCGGGTGATCGGCTGGTCGAGTCGTTCGGCGACGTCGGGCAGCGGCAGCACCGGGACGTCGGGGTCGAGGACGTCGGCGGCCACGGGGATTGAGCTCACAGCCCACAACGATGCCACACGATCGCCGGGTGGGCAGTCGACCACCCGGCCGCGCGCTCATCACCGGGGGCCGCCACGCGCGGGGCCGTGGCTCCGTACGATCCACCCTTGTGGAGGACAAGGAGTCGGCTCTGGTCGGGGCTCTGCTGGAGCAGCGCTACCGGGTGGACGCACCGCTGGCGCGGGGCGGGATGTCGGCGGTCTACCGCGGGGTGGACACCCGGCTGGACCGGCCGGTGGCCATCAAGGTGATGGACTCCCGCTTCGCCGACGACAAGACCTTCGTCGAGCGCTTCGAGCGGGAGGCGCGCTCCGCAGCCCGCATCCACCACCCGAACGTGGTGGCGGTGCACGACCAGGGCCTCGACGGCGACCACGTGTACCTGGTGATGGAGCTGGTCAGCGGCGGCACCCTGCGCGACCTGCTTGCCGAGCGGACCACGCTGCCGGTGCCGCTGGCCGTGGCGATCATGGAGCCGGTGCTCTCGGCGCTGGCGGCCGCGCACCGGGCCGGGCTGATCCACCGCGACGTGAAGCCGGAGAACGTGCTGATCGGCACCGGCGGGATCGTCAAGGTCGCCGACTTCGGCCTGGTCAGGGCCATCTCCAGCGTGGGGACCACCAAGAGCAGCGTCATCCTCGGCACGGTCGCCTACCTGTCGCCGGAGCAGGTGACGACCGGGGCGGCCACCGCCCGCGGCGACGTGTACTCGGCCGGGATCGTGCTCTACGAGGCCCTCACCGGCTCCCCGCCCTACCACGGCGACAACGCCCTGTCGGTCGCGTACCGCCACGTCAACGACGACGTGCCGCCGCCGAGCGCCACCGTGCCGGGGATCCCGCCGATGCTCGACGAGCTGGTCGTGCGCGCCACCCGCCGCGACCCGGCCGCCCGACCCGCCGACGGCGCCGCGTTCCTGGCGGAGCTGCAGCAGGTGCGGGCCGCGCTGTCGCTGCCGCGGATGCGCGTGCCGATCCCCCAGGCCGCCCCGGTCGACGAGACGATCGCGGTGTCGGGAGCGGTGTCGAGGGCCGTGTCGGGTCCGACGCACGCGGCGGTCGAGGAGGTCAACGCGCTGGACCCGGAGGAGACGGTCAAGGTCCCGTTGGCCGCGATCACCTCCGCCGAGGCCACCGTCAAGACCCAGCAGCCGCAGGTCCAGGCGCAGCCGACGGTCATGCGCCCGGTTCCGGGGTTCTCCGCCGCGGGCCCGCAGGGCACCCGCGCCATGCTCCGCTCCGACCTCGACCGGGTGATCGACTCCGCCGCCGCCCAAGCGGGCCCGCCGTCGACCCCGTTCCCCGCGCCCGCGGCGCCCCCGCCGCCCGCGCCCAACCCGAAGCGCAGGCTGGTCCTGCTCAGCGTCGTCGGCGTCCTGGTGATCGGTCTGCTGGCCACCGCCATCTGGTGGTTCAGCGCGGGCCGCTACACCGAGGTCCCCACCCTGGCGGGCAAGGATTCCGAGACCGCGCAGCAGCTCATCCGCTCCGCCGACCTCAACCCCAACGTCACCACCGTCCGCGACAACGACGTCGAGGCGGGCGTGGTGATCAGCTCGGACCCGAAGGCGGGCGCCGAGGCCCTGCGCGGCGACCAGGTGAACCTCGTGATCTCCGCGGGCAAACCGGTCGTCCCCGACGTCCGCCCCGGCGCCTCCAGGGACGAGGCCGAACGGGCCATCGGCGCCGAGGAACTCCAGGCGGCGGTGGACGACTCCCGCAACGTCCACGACGAACAGGTCCCCGCAGGCCGCGTGGTGAAGCTGGATCCCCCGTCGGGCACGCGGATGCAGCTCAACGAGCGGGTCGTGATCGTGCTCAGCAAGGGCCCGGCCCCCAAGGAGGTCCCGGACGTGCGGGGCAAGACCAGGGACGAGGCCTTCCAGGCGTTGACCCAGGCCGGTTTCGAGCCGGTGGACGGCCCCCAGGAGTTCTCGGCGGACGTCGAGAGCGGCCGCGTGGTGCGCACGGACCCGGGCGCGGGCGCGAAGATCGAGGCCTCCGCCGCCAAGCGCGTGTCCGTTGTGGTCTCCTCGGCCGTGACGGTCCCCGACCTCTCCCAGCGACCGGTGGCCGAGGCGCAGGCAATGCTGCAGCAACTGGGCCTGACCCTGGAACTGCAGCCCTTCTCCAACCCCAACGGCCGCGTGTTCAGCCAGGGACCCCCTGCGGGCACCAAGGTCCGCAAGGGCGACAAGGTCACGGTCTTCGCCTGGTAGGCCGCAGGAAGCGCAAGCCGCGAACCTGTTGGGGGATACCGCCATCGGGCCGGAGCGGGTGACACACGCGGCGAGCTCCGCGGTGCACCGGCAGAGGCACTGCGCTGGCGACCGCTACGTGCTCGAGGAGCTGCGCGCCACCGGCCGCCCGCTCGCCGACCTGGCAGGCCGAGGCGCGGTCGGCAACACCGCGGGCACCATCGCCGCAGCGCCCAACGGTTCGGCACCGTCTTCGCCTGGTAGGCCTCAAGAAACCGATGGCGGTGCCTCCCCCCGGGGAGACACCGCCATCGGCCGTACCGCGGGTCAGGAGCGGAGCATCTCCGCGACCAGGAACGCCAACTCCAGCGACTGCTGCGTGTTCAGCCGCGGGTCGCAGGCCGTTTCGTAGCGGCCTGCCAGGTCGGCGTCCGAGATCTCCTGGGCGCCGCCCAGGCACTCGGTGACGTCTTCGCCGGTGAGTTCGACGTGGATGCCGCCGGGGTGGGTGCCGAGGCGGCGGTGGACCTCGAAGAAGCCCTGGACCTCGTCGACGATGCGGTCGAAGTGGCGGGTCTTGTAGCCGGTGGACGATTCGTGGGTGTTGCCGTGCATCGGGTCGCACTGCCAGATGACGCGGTGGCCGGAGGCCTCGACCTTCTCCACGATGGCCGGGAGGACCTCGCGGACCTTGCCGTTGCCCATGCGGCTGATCAGGGTCAGCCGTCCCGGTTCGTTGCGCGGGTCGAGGCGGTGGACGTACTCGACGGCCATCTCGGGGGTGGTCGTCGGGCCGATCTTGAGGCCGATGGGGTTGGACAGCAGTTCGGCGAAGGCGATGTGGGCACCGTCGAGTTGGCGGGTGCGCTCGCCGATCCACAGGAAGTGCGCGGAGAGGTCGTAGAGCTTGGCCTCGGGGCCCGCGTTGTCCATCCGCAGCAGGGCCCGCTCGTAGTCCAGCAGCAGCGCCTCGTGGCTGGCGTACACCTCGACGCTGTGCAGCGACGAGTCCTCGACGCCGCAGGCCTGCATGAAGCGCAGGCCCCGGTCGATCTCGGTGGCCAGCGCCTCGTAGCGCTCCCCGGCTGGCGAGGTGCGGACGAAGTCGCGGTTCCAGTCGTGGACCTTGGTGAGGTCGGCCATGCCCGCGCCGGTCAACGCGCGCAACAGGTTCATCGCGGCGCCCGCGTTGGCGTAGGCGCGCACCATCCGGGACGGGTCGGCGACCCTGGCCTCCGGCGTGGCGACCAGCGAGTTGACGATGTCGCCCCGGTAGACCGGGAGGCCGAGGGCGTCGGTCTTGTTGGAGCGCGGCTTGGCGTACTGCCCGGCGATCCGGCCGACCTTGACCACCGGCAGGCTGGCCCCGTAGGTGAGCACGACGGCCATCTGCAGCAGGGTGCGGATGTTGCCGCGGATGTGCGGTTCGGTGTTGTCGGCGAAGGTCTCGGCGCAGTCGCCGCCCTGCAGCAGGAAGGCCCTGCCGTGGGCGACCTCGGCCAGCCGCTTGTGCAGCCGGTCGATCTCGGCGGGCACGGTGATCGGCGGGACGCTCTCCAGCAGGGTGCGCACCTGGCGCACCTGCTCGCCGTCGGGCCACTCCGGTTGCTGGGCGGCGGGCAGGGACAGGGCGGCGTCGAGTCGGGTGCGCAGAGCGGGCGGCAGCGGTGGCAGTTCCGGGAGGGTGTCCACCGGCACGTCGACGGTCCAGTTCACCGCACCAGACTACGAGTTCGGGCAACCGCGTTGGGCGGCGGGAGGAATATTTCACCGCGTCTTCCACCTGGCGGAAAAACGTAACAGGGGTGGGCATGGCCAATTGCGCGCGGCACGATGCGCCGGTGACCCCACCGCAACCCCACTCGACCCCAGCGCTGGACCCCGAAACGGCGAGTCGGTTGGTCGACACCGCGTTGGCCAACATCGGCCGCGACTACCCAGTGCACTGGGTACACGTGATCGACTCCCCCGCCGACCTGGTGCCGCAGCGCGCACTGCACCCGATCTTCGCCGGGTCGCTCGACTGGCACTCCTGCGTGCACCAGACCTGGCTCGCCGTCCGCCTCCTGCGGTCGTTCCCGCAGGTCAGCGCGGCTACGACGACCACTCTCGACGCGTTGATCACCGGGGAGTCCGCGACCGTCGAGGCCGAGTTCTTCGGCACGCCGAACGGGTCGTTCTGGGAGCGGCCCTACGGCTGGGCGTGGCTGTTGCTGTTGGACGCCGAGTGCAGAGCCTGGCCGGGCGGCGCGCGCTGGGCCGAGGCGCTGCTGCCGCTGGTCACGGCGGTGCGGACGCGGTGGTTGGACTGGTTGGGCCTGTCGAGGTGGCCGATCCGGGTCGGCACCCACACCAACACCGCGTTCGCCCTGTCGCTGGCGCTCGACGCCGCCCGCGCGACCGGCGACACCGGCCTCGAGACCGCCTGCACGGCCGCCACCAGGCGGTTCTACCTCGCTGACCGCGACTACGGCGGGTTCGAGCCGAGCGCGGCCGATTTCCTGTCCCCCGCGCTGACCGAGGCCGATCTGGTGCGCCGGGTGCTGCCGCCGGAGGAGTTCGCGGGCTGGCTCGACGCGTTCCTCCCGGACCTGGCCGGGCCCCGCTGGACCGACCTGCGCCACCCCGTCCCGGTGGACGACCCGACCGACCCGCACGGCTCCCACCTGGCCGGACTCGCCCTGTCGCGGGCGTGGGCCTGGCGCGGCGTCGCCGAGTCGCTGCCCCGCGGCCACCGCTACGTCGAGCTCGCGGCCGACGCGGCCGGACTCCACCGGGAGGCCGGGTGGCGGTACGTGTTCGGGTTCGGTTACGCCGCCGAGCACTGGCTCGGTGCTTTCGCGGCCTACCTCGACATCGGCGCTGTGGCTTAAAGCTCGTCGAGATAGTCGTTCAGGTGCGCTATTGACTGCCCCTGTCTCAGGTGGCCAATAGCGATCAACGGCGACATAGACCGGCACCACCGTTCAAGGCGCTCGGGTGAGAGGGAGGTCACCGAAATGAGGTCCGCTAATCGCACGGAAACGTCCGATTCCCCGAGGAGGTAATCGACCGCGTCGAACTCCGGTTCGCCGAGGGTCCCGTACGGGTCGATCACCACGACCCCGCGCGGACCCGCGTCGAGCAGGTTGTCCCGGTGCAGGTCGCCGTGCAGCAGCACCGGGGCCGCCTGGGTGGCGACCAGCTCGTCGGCCAGGACCCTGGCGCGGCGCAGGTGTTCGGCGGTGACCGGGCCGAGCGGGGTGAACCTCGGGAAGAAGTTGGCCACCCCGGCACCCAGGTCGGTGCGGGCGTGCCGTGCCGGGTCGGGCACGGCGTGCAGGTCGCGCAGCAGCGCGGCGAACCGGTCGGGGTCGGGCCAGCGGGGCTCGCCGTCGACCAGTTCCATCAGGACGGCGCCCGCGCCTGCCTCGACGATCTCCGGCGACCGGGACCCGTAGAGCCGCATGAGCCGCACCTGCTCGTCGAGGACAGCCGGGTCCGGCGACACCTTGAGCACCAGTGGTGTCCCGGCCCGGCTCACCCGCAGCGTCACCGCGGAGTTGCCGTCGGCGAACGGCTCGCCCAGGGCCAAGCCCCAGGTCGAGGCCAGCCCGTCGAGCAAGCGCGGCAACTCTGCCAGCCATGGCCGCACGGACTCGCCATAGCGGCGGATCATCCGCTGCTCCACGGTCACAGCGCGGGCCTGCGGGTCGCCCAGGGGCGGACTCCCTCGAACTGCGCGGACAACGACAGCAGCAGCCGCTCGGCCCCCGGTTGCCCGATGAGCTGCACGCCGACCGGCAGTCCTCGGTTGTCGTGGCCGACCGGGAGCGCCGCGACCGGGTAGCCGAGCACATTCCAGGTGGGGAAGTACGGGATGCGCGCGGTGACCCCGAGCCAGGTCGAGATCAGGTTCGCGCTCCGGAAGAGCCCGACCTCCGGCGGGTTGCGGGTCCAGGCGGGCTGCAGGACCACGTCGTGGCGGGAGGTGAAGCCCGCCATCCGCGCGTGCAGGTCGGCCTCGGCGTCGCGCGCCCAGCGCAGGACCCGGTCCGGGACGCGGCTCCCGATCGCGGCGATGTGCCGGGTACGTGCTTCTAGCCACTGCGGGTGCGGCAACCGGGCAACGTCTTCGGCGACCCCGCGCAGGTATCGGATGACGAACTGCGGCGTCGGCCGGACACCCAGCGGCGGATCTGCCTCTATGACCCGGTGGCCAAGAGAGCGCAGCGTCGCAGCGGCATCCAGGACGGCCTTACGCCACGCAGGGGCCAGCTTGGGCACGCCGAGCGGGGTCCGCCAAGAGAGAGCGACACGGGTAGGCTCGGGGACAGAGTCGACCGCGGACCGGAAACCCCGGGTGTCAGCCAGCGCGTCGAGCATGAGACCGACGTCCGCGACCCGCCTTCCCAGCGGGCCGATGGTGGAAAGCCCCTGCCAACCCTCGGGTTTCGGGGCCGTGGAGATAAGACCCCGCGTGGTCTTAAGAGCGAATACCCCGCATGCGGTCGCGGGGATGCGGATCGACCCGCCACCGTCGGAGCCGGTCGCGGCACCAACGATGCCCGCAGCGATCGCGGCGGCGGACCCACCAGAAGAACCGCCCGGGGTGTACGCCGGATGCCACGGGTTGCGGGTGGCGCCGCCGGTCTTGGACTCGGTGAACGGCCACAAGCACCGCTCCGGGGTGCGGGTGTGCCCCACGATCACCGCCCCGGCCGCGCGCAGGTTCGCCACGGCCGCACTGTCCTGTTCGGCCACCGGGAACTGCGGACGCCCACCCTGCGCGGTGAAGTCACCCACCACGTCCAGGTCGTCCTTGACCGCGACGGGCACACCGAGCAGCGGCAGCCGCTCCCCGGCTTCAAGGCGGGTCTGCGCCGCCGCCGCGGCCTCCCTGGCGCAGTCGGCGTAGACCGTGCGGAAGATGTTGAGCGTCCCGGCCAGGTGGTCCGCCCGCCGCAACACCAGCTCCAGCAACTCGGGCGCGGTGACCCAGCCGTCGCGCAACGCCCGCGCCTGGGCGTCGGCACCGGCCCAGAGCAGTTCGTCCATGAACGCACCCTAGCCGCAGATCGCGCCTCAGTTCAGTGCCGCGACACCCGCGTTGAGCAGCGACGCGAACAGGATCCAGGCCAGGTACGGCACCAGCAGCCACGCCGCCACCCGGTGCGTCCGGCGAAACCGCACGATGGTGGCGACCACGGCGACGTCGAGCAGCAGGATCACCGCGAACGCGGGCCACAGCCAGCGCAGCGCGAAGAAGGCGGGCGTCCAGGCCAGGTTCAGCGCCAGCTGCACCCCCCAGATGCCCAGGGCCGACCGGTCGCCGCGCCGCCAGACAAGCCACGCGGCGACCGCGATCAGCCCGTAGAGCACCGTCCACACCGGACCGAACAGCCAGTTCGGCGGGGTGAACCAGGGTTTGTCGGCACTGGCGTACCAGCCGCGGACGTTGTCCAGCGTGGCCAGCGACCCCAGCGCGGCGACCCCGTAGCTGAGCACGCCGAAGCCGAGGAGCGCGAGCCAGTCCTTCGAACGGGTGACCATGGACCTAGTCCACCGCAGCAGGCACGACCCCACAACTCGAAACTCAGCCTGCTGAACAATCGGCCTAGCCGAAGAAGACCTCGGCTGCGCCCACTGAAGACCTCCCGCTGCGGGGGCGACGTGTCCCTAGCCGAAGAAGACCTCGGCTTCGGAGTACCGCTCCAGCGGCACCGTCTTGAGCTCCGCCGTGGCCTCGGCCAGCTTGACCCGGACGATGTCGGTGCCCTTGAGCGCCACCATCACCCCGAAGTCGCCGTCGGCCACCGCGTCCACCGCGTGCAGGCCGAACCGGGTCGCCAGCACCCGGTCGTAGGCCGTGGGGGTGCCGCCGCGCTGGGTGTGGCCGAGCACGACCGCGCGCGACTCCTTGCCGGTCTTGGCCGCGATCTCCTCGGCCAGCCAGGTGCCGATCCCGCCGAGGCGGACGTGCCCGAAGGCGTCCTTCTCCCCGGTCAGCAGCACCTCGTTGCCGCCCTCGGGCAGCGCGCCCTCGGCGACCACGATGATCGGGGCGTACTGCCGCTCGAAGCGGCGCTCCACCCACTCGATCACCTTCGCCACGCTGAACTCGCGCTCGGGCACCAGGATCACGTTCGCGCCGCCCGCCAGGCCGGAGTGCAGCGCGATCCAGCCCGCGTGCCTGCCCATGACCTCGACGACCAGCGCCCGGTGGTGCGACTCTGCGGTGGTGCGCAGCCGGTCGATGGCCTCGGTCGCGATGTGCACCGCGGTGTCGAAGCCGAAGGTGTAGTCGGTGGCGCCGAGGTCGTTGTCGATGGTCTTGGGCACGCCGACCACGCCGACGCCGTCGTCGGTCAGCCGCTTCGCCACGCCGAGGGTGTCCTCGCCGCCGATGGCGATCAGCGCGTCGACGCCGTGCTCGGCCAGGACCGCCTTGATCCGGTCGACGCCGCCGTCCACCTTGTACGGGTTGGTGCGCGACGAGCCGAGGATGGTGCCGCCGCGGGTGAGGATGTCCTCGACGTCGTCGAGGCCGATCGGCTTCAGGTCGCCCTCGAGCGGGCCCTTCCAGCCGTTGCGGAACCCGACGACGTCCCAGCCGTGGCCCTCGATCCCCTTGCGCACGACCGCCCGGATGACCGCGTTGAGACCGGGGCAGTCGCCGCCCCCGGTGAGTACGCCGACCCGCATGACTACCGACCTTCCCCGCGCGCGCCCGTGATGACCACCACGGCTGACGGGTCAAGCCTGCCGGCAACTGAATCGGTATAGCAAGGTCGCGACGGCGGTTACTGGCCGTTGCGCATCCGCCACCGCTCGTCGATCACCCGCCACCGGACGAGGTTGTGCCTGGCATCGGCGAGCGCGTCGTGCGCGTCGTCGGGGGGCGGCGGCAGGGTCGGCTTGCCGACGTCCTCCCAGCGCTGGCGCAGCTCGCGGGTGAACCTGGGGATCGACCGGGGCAGCGCGGGCATGGCGCCCCACAGCTGGCCGATCGCGACGTGGTCGTAGGCGCCGAACCAGGCCCACAGCTCGATCTTGTCCTTGGCCCGCGGCGGGGTGAGGAACTCCAGCAGCCTGCGGCGCAGCTCCGCGCGGTCGCACCAGGACTTGTCGGCGGGCGGCGGGAGCTTGTCGAGCACGTTGGCCCGCACCCACGGGCCCGCCTTGTCCGGGTCGAACTCGGTGGACACCGCGTAGAACTCGCGGCCGTCCTCGTCGACGACACCGATCGACACCAGGTCGATGGTCGTTCCGTCCTCGATGAACTCGGTGTCGTAGAAGTAACGCACCGACCAAGCCTAGGTCACCGGGGTTCGGTGGATACTGATCGACATGCGCACACGGGCACTGGTGACCGTGCTGGTCGCCACACTTGTCGCGGCCGGTTGCGCCGGATCGGACGGTCCGGCGCCGCTCGCGCTGACCAAGGTGGACCTGCCGGGGGCGCCGGTGACGCTGACGCCGTCGGGCACCGGTCTGCTGATCGGCCTGCACCGCGACGGCCAACCGGTGGTGCCCGCGCTGGTGCGCCGGGACGAGTCCGGGGCCGTCACCGAGATCCCGACGACGACCGCGACCCCCTACGGCAAGCTCGCCCGCTGGACCCAGATCGCGGTCGAGGGCGACCGGCTGTTCGCCGTCGGCGGCGAGCGCGGCGGCGCCCACGGCAACGTCCGCTGGAGCGTCTGGGACGGCGGGTCCGGCGGGCTCACCGAGAAGCGCCAGGCGTTCAGCACCTTCGGCGGCTACGGCGCGGGCGACCTGGTCGGCGTCGTGACCACCCCGGCTGGCCCGGTCGTGCTCGGCGGCTGGGACAACCCCAACGGCGGCTTCGACGTCGCCACCTGGCTCCCCTCGGGTGACGACTGGATCAGGCAGCCGTCCGCGGGCACCGCCCTGGAAGCCTCCCGCGACGCGCTCCCCTTCCCCATCGCCGCCACCGCCCTGGCCGACGGCATCCTCATAGTCGGCTGGCAATTCGCCGACGGCAGGGAACAGCCCGTCACCTGGCGCTCGAAGTCCGGCAACACCGGCTGGACCAAGATCCCCCTGCCCACCCCGCCCACCGCCCGCGGCGCCGCGATGTCGGTCTCCTGCACAGGCACGGACTGCGTGGCCGCTGGCCGCCTGGACGGATCCCTGGCCCTCTGGCGCCTCACCGCCGACACCTGGACCCAACTCCCGGACGTCCCCACCTTCCCGGTGTCCGACACAGACGTCCTACCCGCACCCGTGCTGGCGGCTGACGGCTCCGTGATCCAACTCATCGGCACCCCGGACGGCCTCAAAGCCCTCCGCCGCACCGCGACCACCTGGACCACCCACCCCACCACCACCCCCGGCAAACCCACAGCGGCCACCACCGTGGGCACCACCCTCTACACAGTGGTCGACGACGCCCTGTGGACCCTGGACCTGACCAAACTGCACTGATCAGACCCGGGTGACGCTCGCCGTGTAAAGCAGTCGCACGCCACCAAGATCGCTCCGCCCCGCGGCGGCCGCGTGGCAGCACCGAGAGCGAGGCACCGCCCGCCGCGATCACCGCGTGGGGGTCGCCCGGATCCGAGCGGGGCAGGCCCCGTGATCCAGACCATCGACCACCCCGTGTTCGGCGCGCGGTTCGCCTCGCTGCTGCCCGCCCGCACCGGCGTCGCCGTCGGCCTGGCGGTCACCGTGTCGGGCATCGTCGCCCGCATCGGCGACCTGGTCCAGATCGGCCCGGCCGAGCAGCCGGTGCTGGCCGAGGTCGTCGCGCTCGACCACGAGCGCGTGGTGCCCGCCGCCCGGCCCGCTCCCCCGCCGATCCACACCCGTGCGGGCAGGCCGCGCCCACCAGACCCGGGCCACGCCTGCCGGGGGAGGCACTCGCCGAGGTGATCAAACAATCCGCGCGTGACACCCCCAAGCACCCGCGCGGACACCGATCGCCAAGATCGCCCCGCCTCGTGGCCCAGCGAGGCGATCAACCCACGCCTCGACGTGCCACCTCCCGCCACCAGCACCGCGAGTTCACCAGGCTCCGCCGTCGAACCCGCGCCCCCGTCGTGCCACCCCCGCCCGGCCGCTCCGATCAGCCCCTGTCCTCAGACCCGGGTGACGCTCGCTGTGTAGAGCAGTCGCTCGGTGGTCAGGAGGTTCTCGTCGTCGCCGATGAGGCCGAAGACGCCTACCAGCTCGCGCAGCAGTACCACCCGCTCGGTCACCGACAGGTCCGAGGCGCGGGTGATCTCGGCGAGGACGGTGTGGGCGGTGGCGCCCGCGATGTCGGGGAGGCCGCCTTCGGCCAGGAGGCGGGCTTGGCGGACGTGGGTGCGGTGTTCGCCGAGGCGGGTGCGGGTGACCAGGACGTCGTGGGCGTCGGCGGCGCTGGTGGCCAGGATGCGGCGCTCGGGGACGTGGTCGGCGGGCAGGAGGCGGTGCACGTGGGGGCCGCGGTCGTGGGTGAGCAGGTGGAACCAGTCGCCGAGGTTTCCGGCGGTGAGGGCGAACATGCGGCCCAGGTGGTCGCCCAGGCGCAGACGACCCGCCCAGTCGGTGTCGGCTGGCAGGTCGAAGGCGGGGAAGGTGGTGTCGAGCACGCCGGTCGTGGCGCGCGGCAGCAGGTTCCACGCGGCCAGGGCCGGGATGACCCGCTCGCCCACCACCCGGCCGTAGACCAGCACGACCGGGAACCCGCTGAGCGCGCCGCGGATGGCCCACACGTCGGTGTCGAAGTCGCGCAGCGGGCGGTGGACGAGCCTGGGTAACAGCGCCAGGTCGTCGTTCCACGGGCTGGCGGTCCAGGCGCGGCGCAGTGCGACGGCGAACCCGGTGGAGCCGGGGTTGGTGTCCTCGGGTTGGAACGGGGCGATCAGCAGCGCGGGCCGCCTGCCGCCGTCGGTGTGCTCGGCGACCTGTTCGCGCGCCCGCGCCGCCAGTGGGCTGCCGGGCCGTTCCAGCGCGGTGAGGTGGGTGTGCACGACGGTGGTGACCGTGCCGCGGTCCCAGCCCTCGACCCGCCCGGTGGCGCCGAGGAGTTCGCCGCCGACCTCCACCGCCGGGTCGACCCAGTCCAGCGACACCGCCGCCCTGGTCAGTTCGGCCAGCCGGGACCTGCCGCGCCGCCGCGCGGTCGAGGTGCGCGACCGGGCGGCCACCCCGAGCAACTTGTCGGTCTGGCGGACCACCCCGACCAGCCCGGCGACCCTGGCCAACTTGCCCGACTCCACCCAGTCTTCGACCGACACCCGCACCCCACCCGCATTCGCCGCTGACCCGGGTAGTTCGCGCTGGTGGCCCAGGTGTTCCCGCCCGGAGCCCGCATTCACCCGATGAGCCCAAACAGTGGAGGGGGGCTCACTTTCCGCCGGTGTGGTTCCCGGGTGTTCAGCCCGCCTCGCGCAGCCGGGGTTCGCGGTTCGGGGTGGGGACCGCGACCGCCTGCTGCTCCTTGGCCTTCGCAGCGTAGACGTCCACGTACTCCTGGTCCGACAGTTCCATCAGGGAATACATGATCTCGTCGGTGATCGACCGCTCGACGAACCGGTCGCCGTGCAGCCCGGCGTAGCGGCTGAAGTCCAGCGGCGGACCGATCTTGATCCGGATCGGGTACGGCTTCCACAGCTTGGACCCGATCGGGTTGGCCTTGTCTGTGCCGATCATGATCACCGGGAGCACCGGGACGCCCGCTTCCAACGCGATCCTGGCGACCCCGGTCTTGCCCTTGTAGAGGCGGCCGTCGGGGGACCGGGTGCCCTCGGGGTAGATGCCGACCAGGTGGCCCTCGCGCAGCAACCGGATCACGGTGTCGAGCGCGGCCTGCGCGGCGCTGCCCCCGGAGCGGTCGATCGGGATCTGCCCGACGCCGGTGAAGAACCACCGCTTGAGCCTGCCCTTGAGGCCGGGCGCGGTGAAGTACTCCATCTTGGCCGGGAAGGTCACCCGCCTGGGCACCACCAGCGGCAGGAAGAACGAGTCCGACACGGCGAGGTGGTTGCTGGCCAGCAGGGCGCCGCCGGTGGCGGGGACGTGTTCGAGGCCCTCGACCCGGGGCCGGAAGAACAGGTGCAGGACCGGGCCGAGCAAGACCCGTTTCATCAGCCAGTACAGCACGCGACCAGCGCTCCCGTCTCCCCGTTGTCCACCGCCGAGCCTACGAACGCCGCGGCGGCGCGCACAACGGCCCCGCGGTGCGGATTTCGCCCGCCCCGGTAGGGGCGCGCACGGCCCGGTTCGTGCGACGATGACCCTTGTCCCAGGCTCACCGGTGATCATCATAGGAGGGGCGCGGTGGTCGACCACGGCCTGCGCTTCGCACACGACGGCTCCACCGAGGTCGGCGTGCTGCTCAGCCACGGCTTCACCGGCTCCCCGGTCAGCATGCGCCCGTGGGCCGACCGGCTGGTCGAGGAGGGGTTCAGCGTGCGGTTGCCGCTGCTGCCCGGGCACGGGACGACCTGGCAGGAGATGAACCGCACCACCTGGCAGCAGTGGTACGGGGAACTGGAGTCGGCCTTCACCGAGTTGACCGAGCGCTGCTCCACGGTGTTCGCGTTCGGCCTGTCGATGGGCGGGGCGCTGTGCCTGCGGCTGGCCGAGGAGCACGGCGACCGGGTCGCGGGCCTGGTGCTGGTGAACCCGTCCGTGCTGACCGTGCGCCGCGCGGCCAAACTGGTCCCGCTGCTGTCGCGGGTGCTGCCCTCGGTCGCGCCGATCAGCGACGACATCGCCAAACCCGGGGTGAGTGAGGACGCCTACCGCCGGACACCGTTGCGCGCGCTCGCGAGTCTGGCCAAGCTGTGGGAGACGGTGCGCCGGGACCTGCCCAGGGTCGACCAGCCGGTGCTGCTGCTGCGCTCCGCGGTCGACCACGTCGTCGAGCCGCAGAACGCCGCCGCGGTGCTGGCCGGGATCTCCAGCCGCGACGTCGCCGAGGTGGTCCTGGACAACAGCTACCACGTCGCCACGCTCGACCACGACGCGCCGGTCATCTTCGACCGCAGCGTCGAGTTCGTCCGGCGGGTGCGTGCCGAGCGCGGAAGGTGATCGGCCGTGAAGAGCCGCCCCGGTGACGGTCCAGAGGACGTGGACGCCGCCTTCGCCCAGATCGTCGCCGACCTGGAGCGCGAGGGCGTCGGCCGCGACCTGCCGAAGATCGACGAGGACACCCCCGCCGCCGAAGAGCCCGACCACACCCCCCGCCCCGCCTCCACCTGGCGAGCCCACGAAACCGAAGTCGACTGGTCCGGCGACAACGCCGACGAGCAC
Source organism: Actinokineospora baliensis (assembly GCF_016907695.1). Lineage (NCBI taxonomy): Bacteria > Bacillati > Actinomycetota > Actinomycetes > Pseudonocardiales > Pseudonocardiaceae > Actinokineospora > Actinokineospora baliensis. The sequence continues at coordinate 7,497,757 of NZ_JAFBCK010000001.1, forward strand.
TACGAGCCCCCGGAGCCGCCACCCCTGCCCCGGCTGCGCCCGCTGACGGTCGTGGCGATTGGCCTGCTGGTGGCGGGGGTGCTGCTGCTGACTCTGGCCAGCATCCTGAACCTCGACGCCCGCGTCACGACCCCCATAGCCCTCACCGGCCTCGCGACGGGAATCGCGCTGCTGCTGTTGAGGGCCCGCAAAACCCCACCACCGCTAGACGACGACAACGGAGCACAGGTCTAACCGCGCACCGCTGCTGACGGCCCGCAAGACCCCACCACTCGACGACAAAAGGCACGGTGTCCGGCCGCCCGCTGCGCGCACCGCTTCATCGCCCAACTCAGCCCACAGCGTCCACCGCTTCTGACGACCCGCAAGTCGCCGCAGCCGCACGACGACGACCACGGGCATAGGCCTAGCCGCCCGCCATCCCCGGTTCGCCCAACTCGACGACCCGCACCACCCACACGTCCCGGACTCGCAACGGGATGCGCTCCGCTGCGGTTGAGGGCCCGCAGCCCACACCACCGCACGACGCCGACCATCCCGGCTCAGGCCTAACCAGCCGCCGCGAGCACCGCCGCGCCGACCATCCCCGCTTCGTCGCCCAACTCGGCCCGCAGCACCCGCGCCACCGGCCGGTGTCCCGCTCCGGTCACGGCCGCCTCGAACCGTGCCACCGCGTCCCCCAAGAACAGCTCCGCCGACCCCGACACCCCTCCCCCGATCGCCACCACCTCGGGGTCGTACACGTCGGCGACCAGGGCCAGTCCCTCCCCCAACCACCGCGCCATCTCCCGTACCGCGGCCACCGCGACGGCATCCCCCTCGCGCGCCAACCGGGCCACCTCGCGTCCGGTTAACTCCCCCGCGCCCAGCTCGAACGCGGTCGCGGCCAACGCGGTCCCCGAGCAGTACCGCTCCCAGCAGCCCCGCTTCCCGCACGGGCAGTCGCGCCCGTCCGGCACCAACCGCAGGTGGCCGAGTTCCGGCGCGACCCCGAACGCACCCCTATAGACCGTTCCGTCGATCAGCAGCGCGGCGCCGATCCCGGTTCCCAGCGCGACCAGCAGCCCGACCCGGGCACCTCGCAGGGCCCCGAACCGGGCCTCCGCCACCCCGGCCGCGTTCGCGTCGTGCTCCAACACCACCGGCAACCCGATGAGCCCCGCCAACCGGTCCGCCACGGCCGACGCCCGCCACGGCAGGTGCGGCGCGAACATCACCGTCCGCCGGTCTGCCGCCACGAACCCGGCCACCGCCAACCCGACGGCGGACACCTCGAAGTCCGACCGCAGCTCAGCCACCACCCGGCAGATCTCCGCCTCCAGCGACGGCACCCGGGTGGACCCCCTGGCAACCGCCAGCACCACCCCCGCCGAGTCGACAACCGCGGCCCGGACAGCGGTCCCACCGACGTCGACGCCGATCGTGCTCACGGTCGGCGAACGGGAATGTGCTGAACCCGCCCCGACGTAGGCGGGTCTGGCTGGAACCCGGGCATGTGCGGTTCCCCAGGATGCCAACGGTCAGCCAGAACGGCCCGCAGCAGTGCGACCAGATCCGCCAGACGCTCAACACCGGCGGCCGCCAGCTCGTTGGGTTCCCCACGCAGAACGGCGACGAGGGCGCACAGCGGACAGGACTGACACGGGGTCGCACCAGACGGCGTCGCAGCCACGCGATCCAGCCACGGCCCGACCTGGTCGGCGGCGGCGGTGAGCAGCAGGGCCAGCTCATTGGCCAACCGAGTACCGGGATCAGTCACTGGCTGCCCTCCTGACCGGCGCCAAACGCCGCTGCACAAGTCACGGGCCAGCCTCCCGACCAGGCGCGAACCGGACAACCACGCCCGCCCAATCAGCGGCGACCTCGATGCGGCCGCGCACCACCTTCGGCAAGGCGACAACTTGTCGGGCGCCACCAATCACGATCGCCACATCGTCCCCGACACGACTCAGCCCCAAGGCAGCCACGTCCATCCGCAACAGCTGGTCAGGCCCCTCACCGGCCAGGCAGCCGCCAGATCGGTTCACGGACCAGCCTCCCGACCAGGCGCGAATCGCACAATCACACCCGCCCGATCGGCCTCAGCGTCACGAACCACGTGTTCCCGCAACACCTCAGGCAGAGCCACGACCCGCCGCACGCCGTCCACCGTGATCGCCAGGTCATCCCCTACCCGCGCCAGCCCCAACGCGACCGCATCAGGCAGCGGCAAGGCGATCCGCAACAGCTGGTCCACCCCGTCCGCCGTGATTGACAGCAGCGGGGTACCCGCCGGTCGGGTCGCCAAGGGGTCTGTGTCGCCGTAGAGCGAGCCAGCGAGGCCACGCAAAGCAACAAGACCAACAGGCTCGGCCGCGACGTGTTCCACCCGGTGCAGTGGCAACCCCCCGGTGTCCAATTCGGACAGCACCGCGTCCTGTTCGGATCGCCGGTCGCGCATCCACGCCGCCGCGGGGCCGCGCCAGCGGCTGGCGCGCGGGACGAGGCGGTTGGCGATCATGGCGTCGACGTGGATGTCGCGCAGGGCCAGGGCGGCCAGGGTGCGGCGGGTTTCGGCGGCGACGAGGCGTTCGGGGGTGAGGACCAGGCGGACGGCGGTGACCGTGGGGTCGGTCAGCAGTGATCGCAGGTCCGCCAGGTGCTCGGCAAGCGTCCCGACGACGGCGGCCGCGGCGCGCACTTCCGACACCAGCCGTGCCCGGGTCCGGCTCAGGTAGGCGGCGATGGCCTCGGGCAACGCGAGCAGCCGCAGGGTCTCGGCGGTCGGGCCGCAGTCGACGACGAGTACGTCCCAGGTGCCGGTGCGGGCGAGCCGGGCGACCTCGGTGAGGGCGAGCAGTTCGTCCACGCCGGGCACCACGGTGAGTTCCTCGGCGTCGAGCGCGGAGAGCCCGAGCCCGGCGGCGAACCGGCCGAGGTGCTGTCGCAGTGCGGGCCAGGACTGGTCGACCAGGGCGCGGGCGTCGATGTGCGCGGCGTGCAGTGCGGCGTCCACCTGGGACGGTTCGGCGCCGAGGGTGACGTCGAGGGCGTCGGCCAGCGAGTGGGCCGGGTCGGTGGAGACCACCAGGGTCCGCTGCCCGCGCGCGGCGAGCTGGGCGGCGGTGGCCGCGGCGAGGGTGGTCTTGCCGACCCCGCCCTTCCCGGTGAACAGCAGTACCCGCACTCAGCCCCGCTCGACGCGGCGCTTGAGCTCCTTGAGCGCGGTGTCCATGATCATCTTCTCCGCCTTGCGCCGGAACAGGCCGATCATCGGCACCGCCAGCTGCACCGACAGCGTGTAGGTGACCGTGGTGCGATCCCCCTCCGGGGTCAGCGCGTAGCGGCCGTTCTGCGAGCGCTGCATCTGCCCCTTCACCAGCGACCACGCCACGGTGAGCCCGTCGGCCGACCACTCGTAGGCCAGCGTGTAGGAGTCCTTGAACGGCCCCGACTCCAGGGTGAAGGCGACCTGCTCGGCGCGGCCGTCCGCGCCCGCGGCGAGCACCTCGGTCTTGGTGAACGCCTGCGCCCACTCGGGGTACGCCGGGAAGTCCGCGATCACCGCCATGATCCGCTCTGGCGGCGCGTCGACGACGATGGACTGGGTGGACTCGTCGGCCATGCCCGGGAGGTTACCCGGTGCCGCCCGCCTCGGGGGCACGGCTCACCAGCGCAGCACGTAGGGCCTGCCGGTGCGCTGGAAGTGCCCGACGTTGGCGCACTCGGTCCGCCCGACCCGCACCCGCGCCGCCAGCGGCTGGTGCACGTGCCCGAACACCGCCCACCTGGGCCGGTGCTCGGTGATCGCGCGCAGCAGCGCGGCCGACCCGATCTCGGCGCGCCTGGCCAGCACGTCGTAGGTCAGCTCGGGCACCTCCGGCGGCACGTGGCTGCACAGCACGTCCACCGGTCCCAGCGCGGCGACCCCGGCGTCGAAGTCCTCTGCGGTGCGCAGGTACGGCCGGAACACCGAGCCGCGGCGCGGTACCGATCCCGGCGGCAGCAGCGCCCCGCCGACGAACCCGAACCGCAGCCCGCCGATCTCGGTGCTCTCCCCGTCGAGCACGCGCACGCCCTCGCCGATGAACTCCGGCCACAGCCACGGCTGGTCGACGTTGCCGGGGGTGGCGTAGGTGGGCGCGGTCATCGCCGCGAACAGCTCCTTGTACTGGGCGCGCACCGCCTCTTCGACCACCGCGGCGGCGTCTTCGAGCCCGGTCCACAGCTCGCGGGCGTACGCGGCTGCGGCGCCGTGCTTGCGCTCGCGGCGCAGCCCGGCGAACACCGCGACCCGCTCCGGCCCGAACACGCGGCCCATGATCCCGCCGGAGTGGTCGTGGTAGTCGACGAAGTCGACGAGGTCACCGAGCACGACGAGCGCGTCGGCCCCGTCCCCGGCCCTGGCCAGCGCCTCGGCGTTGCCATGCACATCGGACACCACATGGACCCGCACGGCGATCAGGTTACGCGGGCTCCGGGGCCACACCGGGCGCCCGCCCGGCTTCCAGCACCGCCTTGAGCCGCAACGCCACCCGCTTGGCGGCCAGTTGGCGGCGGGTGCGCTCGGCGGCCAGGCGCCGCGGCGGCATCGGGCCGGGGGTGTCGGCGCGCAGGAAGTAGTGCACGAGGGTGCCGTCGAGCACGGCCTCCAGCCAGATCTCCATGGTGCCCACCAGCGCGCCGCGCACGGTCCAGCGCAGCCCCTCGGCGCCCCGGTCGGCGTAGACGGCCAGCGACAGGTCCGGCCAGAACCGGCGCCAGGCGGCCGGATCGGCGAACACCGCGGCCACGACCGGCGGCGGCACGGCGAGGAAGGTCTCGTCCACCACATCGACTTGCGGCATCCGCGCAGCATGCCACGGTGGAGGCGGACCCGGGTCAGTGCCTGACCCCGGGGTGTGGTCGGCTGGGTCGGGAGGTCGCCATGCGGGAGTACAGCGGGCCGGGGAACGCGCCGGTGGCGGCCGGGGACAACCTGGCCGACGTGGTGCGGTCGAACGCGGCGCGGTTCCCCGACGCGATCGCCTTCCGCAGGCGGGTGGACCGGCGCTGGGTCGGGGTGAGCGCCGAGGAGTTCGCCGCGCACGTGTTGGCGCTGGCCAAGGGGTTGGTGGCGGCCGGGTTGGCGCCCGGTGACCGGGTCGCGCTGCTGTCGCGGACCCGCTACGAGTGGACCGTGCTGGACTTCGCGATCTGGTTCGCGGGGTGCGTCGGCGTCCCGGTGTACGAGACGTCCTCGGCCGAGCAGGTGGCGTGGATCCTGGCCGATTCGGGGGCGCGGGCGGTCGTGGTGGAGACCGGCGCGCACCGGGCGGTGGTGGAGGGGGTCGTGGACCGGCTGGGTGAGGTCGGCTGGATCTGGCAGCTGGACGGGACCGCGGTCGACGAGCTGACCGCGCTCGGGGCCGGTGTCGACGAGGGCACCGTGCGCGGGCGGACGCCGGGGGCCGACGACTTGGCGACGGTCGTCTACACGTCCGGGACGACCGGGCGGCCGAAGGGCGTGGTGCTGACCCACCGCAACCTGCTCGCCCAGGCCCGCGCCGACCTGGCGGCGTTCCCGTCGCTGCTGCGACCGGGCAACTCGATGCTGGTGTTCCTCCCGCTGGCGCACGTGTTCGCCCGCACCATCGCGCTGGCCTGCGTCTACGCGCGCACGACGCTGGGGCACCTGCCGGACGTGCGGACGCTGACCGACGACCTGGCGGCGTTCCGGCCGACGTTCGTGGTCGCGGTGCCCAGGGTGTTCGAGAAGCTGCACGCGACGGCCAGGCAGCGGGCGGTGGGACAGGGGCTCGGCGCGGTCTTCGACGCGGCCGAGAAGGTGGCCGTCGAGTACAGCCGCGCCCCGGGGTCGCTGCTGTTGCTGGCCAAGCACGTGGTGGCCGACCGGCTGGTCAACGCCAGGATCCGAGCCGCGCTCGGTGGTCGGTGCCGTGCGGCGATCTGCGGTGGGGCGCCGCTGGGCGAGCACCTGGCGCACTTCTTCCGCGGCGTGGGCGTGCCGGTGTACGAGGGCTACGGCCTGACCGAGACGGCGGCGGCGATCTGCGTCAACACCGAGGCGGCCACGCGGGTCGGCACGGTCGGTCGGCCGGTGGCGGGGGCGGCCGTGCGGGTTCTCGACGACGGCGAGATCGCGCTGCGCGGGGAGATGGTGTCGCCGGGGTACTGGAACAACCCGGAGGCCACCGCCGAGGTGCTGGTGGACGGCTGGTTCCACACCGGCGACCTGGGCACCGTCGACGCGGACGGCTTCCTGCGGATCACCGGGCGCAACAAGGAGATCATCGTGACCGCTGGCGGCAAGAACGTCGCGCCCGCGGTGCTGGAGGACGCGGTGCGCCGCCACCCGTTGGTCAGCCAGTGCGTGCTCGTCGGCGACCGGCAGCCCTACATCGCCGCGCTGATCACCCTCGACCCCGACGAGCTGCGCACTCGCGGCTGGGCCCGGCTGTCGACCAGGTCGGCCACCCTGCGCGCCGAGATCCAGACCGCCGTCGACGCGGCCAACGCCCTGGTGTCGCGCGCGGAGGGCGTCCGCCGCTTCGCCATCCTCGACGACGACTTCACCGAGGCCGCCGGGGAACTGACCCCCAGCCTCAAGCTGCGCCGGGACGTGATCCTCAAGACCCGTGCCGCCGAGGTCGCCGCGCTCTACGCGTGATGGGTCCACCTGTGCAGTGGTCATGATCGGTTGTGCACGACCGGTTCCGGCTCGGCCCCGCCCCGGCGAGGGTGGGGGTGAGCGAGGAGGCGGGGATGGACGAACACGGGCTGGTCGGGCTGATCAGCGGGGAACTGGGTGGCGGGTTCGCGGTGGACCCGGCGGCGCTGGCGCGGTACGGGCGGTCGGCTGATGAGCGGGCCGAGGCGTTGCGGCGGGCGGGTCGGGGGCTCGCGGCGGTGGACGGGGCCGGGTTCGGGTGGATCGGGCGGGAGTCCGGGTTCGCCGACGCGCTGCGGGAGTGCGCCGAGCGGGTGCGGGAGCGGGTCGAGGACCGCGCGGACGACGTGGAGCGGTTGGGGATCGCGGTGGCCAGGACCGGGGCCGAGCACCGCCGCGACGACCGGGCCAGGGCGGCGGGGCTGGGGCGGCTGGCGTGATCGACACCCGGCAGGTCGCCCGGCACTTCGCGGCGACGATGGTGGAGCACCGGAACCGGCTCGCGGGCAAGGCCGAGGACGCCGAAGCCGCGCGGCAAGCGTTTGCGCGGGTGCACGACGACCTGGCTGAGCAGCGCAAGGAGCACCGGGTCGCTGGCGAGACCGTGCTGGCCGACTGGACCGGCCACGACGCGTCGAGTTTCGAGCGGCGGTCGGATCGCACCCGAGCGGGCTTGCGCGAGACCGGCGAGTCCTCGGCTCGGGCGGCCGCGATCACCACGGATGCCGCGCAAGCCCTGACTTCTGGACACACTGCCGTGGTCCGCCTCTTGGACGAGTACACCGACCGCGCGGTCCGCATACTCGACGCGGCGGTGGCAGTAGGACAACGGGCAGCGCTATTACGCGCGGCGGGCCAGGTCGCGGACTTGGTGCGCCACTACACGAGCGAGTCGGCTAAGACGGTCGCAGAGACGAAGGCAGCTCTATCGGACGCCGCGCATCGATTGCGGGAGTTGGCACCTTCGCGCAAGGAGACCAAGCCGGCTGGCCCTGTCGCGAAGAAGCACGGCAACATAACCCAGATCGCGGCAACCCAACTCGGCTACCACGAGGGCCCCGGCAACGCGAACAAGTACGGCCCGGCCGCGGCATGGTGCTCGTCCTTCGCCACCTGGGTCTGGCGGCGCGCGGGCGTGAACATCCCACTACTCCCGTTCACCGGCGACGTCTTCACTTGGGGCAAGAGCAAAGGCTTGGTCTATAGGGACCTCAGCCGAGCGCGGCCGGGCGACGTGCTGCTATTCGGCACCGGACCACAGAACACATCCACCAGCACCCACATCGGCATAGTCGAGAAGGTCAACAGCAACACGGTGACGCTCATCGAAGGCAACGCGGGCGATGCTGTCGCGCGCAGAACACACACCCTGTCCCACAACACCTTCTACGGGGGCGTCCACCCATCATGACCGGCCAAGCCCAAGCCAACGGCGTAGAAGCCACCGTCCACCCCGGCGGGATGCTGTCCAGGTTGACCCTCACCGAGTCCGCCCTCCGCAGACCTGATCTAGCCGAGGTGATCCTCAGAGTGATCGACCAAGCCACCGCAGAAGCCAATCACCGAATCCGCCATCTTCTGGAAGAGGTGGACCCCGCCCTGCTCAACCTCTCTTCGCCTAAGACAACCGAGGACACCACCCCCACCACCTGGCGCACCCAGTGACCGTCTCCCAACGCCTCAACGCAATCACCGCCTCAGCCAACGGCAAACACGGCATAGAGGTGACGGTGAACCTAGAGGGCAAACTGATCGCCCTAACCCTCGGCACCGCCCAACGCCGCATGACAGCCCCGGAACTGGCCGCCGAGATCCACTCCCTAGCCAAGACAGCGGCCGCCTCTGCCCTGTCCGAAGGCATGGCCATCCTGGCCCCCTTCGCCGACCTGTTCCCCAACCAGAACTCTTAGACACGTCCCGGCAAGGCCGCCTAGTGGGCGCTGAAGCGGTAGACCGTCTCCCCGTCCAGCAGTTCACGGAGACGCGCGGCGCGGGTTGGCCAGGTCCAGGCCTTCTCCATCCACTGCCGTCCGGCTGCGCCCATCTGGGCGGCTTCCTCCGGATTGGACAGCAGGTGGGCGATGCGGTCGGCGATGTCCGACACCGCGCGGCCGTCGACCACGTGGCCGGTTTTGCCGTCCAGCACGGTTTCTGGCGCGCCGCCGGAGTTGCCGACGATGACGGGGAGGCCGGTCGCGGCTGCTTCTAGGAAGACGATACCGAGGGCTTCGACGTCCAGCCCCTTGCCGTGGGTGCGGCACGGCATGGCGAAGACGTCGCCAGCGGCGTAGTGGGCGGGGAGTTCTTCCCACGACACCGAGCCGGTGAACACTACGTGGTCGGTCACGCCAGCTTGTGCGGCAAGGCTTTCCAGCCGGGGGCGGTAAGGGCCGCCGCCGACCAACAGGAGGGCCGCGTCTGGCACCTGTGCGCGGATGGCGGTAAGAGCGCGGATCAACACGTCCTGACCCTTGCGGGGCATCAACCGCGACACACACACCACAACCGGCCGGTCGCCCAATCCGTACCGCGCGCGAATCTCAGCGCGAGCAGCGGCATCCGGCCTATAGAGGTCAGTGTCCACACCAGACGGAAGAAGCTCCAACGCCGCCTGAGGGCCGAAAGCGGCCGAGAAGCGGGCTCGCGTGTAGCGGCTCACATAGGTCACGACGTCTGTCGTTTCGCCGATGCGGCGGATGGCCTGTCGTGCGCCGGGCAGCATCGACCACCCCACTTCGTGGCCGTGTGTGCTCGCCACAACGCGATGAGCGCCTGCCTTACGCAAGACGGGCGCGAGCAGCGCCAATGGAGCGGCAGCACCGAACCACGCCGAGTCGCAGCCTTCCGCGCGGAGGATCTCCCGGGCGCGGCGGGCCACCGCGGGGGTGGGCACCATCAGCTTGCCGGGGTGGCGCACGACCGTGAACGGCTGGGCGGCGTCGAAGGCCTCGGCGCCGGGCCACGCGGGCGCGTAGACGACCAACTCCTGCCCGGGCAGCCACTTGGCGAACGAGTGCAGGTAGGTCTGGATACCCCCCGGACGCGGGGGGAAGTCGTTGGTGACCAGGAGGGTCTTGCGCACTGCTCCAACCTAGACCCGGTCAGCGCAGGGTCGCGCGCAGGTAGGACTGCCACTGCTTGAGCAGGCCCGCCCGGTCCAGCCCGATGACGCGGCGCAGCAGGTCGTCGGTGTCGCTGGCCGAGATGGGGCCCGCCCCCGCCAGCTCCCGGTACAGCTCGACCAGCTTGGCCTCGCCGTAGCGGTCGCCGAGGAACCGGGCGATCGACCAGGCCTGCTGGTAGGCCATGTCCAGCGCGCGGTCGCGGGCCCGGAAGTCGCGGTCCTCGGGCAGCGCGGTCGGCGGGCCGGACTCGCGGACCCGTTTGGCCAGGTCAGGGGCGCCTTGGGCGAGGGTGATGCCGCTGTCGCGGTAGCCGACGTAGTCGGCGAAGCCCTCCAGCAGCCACATCGGGGACCCGTCGACGGTGGCGGCGCGGGCGGCGACGTGGGTGATCTCGTGCCGGAGCACGACCCGCAGCGAGGTGACCGACAGCGCCCGCGCCCCGGTCGGACTGAGCACGACCCGCTGCCCGGTGGCGGTCTGCTTGGCGGTGTCGACCCGGTCGGCGATGGCCACCGCGACCACGGACTCGACCGGGAAGTCCGGTCCGACCAGGGCGCGCATCTCGGCCGGGCTGTCCGGCAGGATCAGCGCGACCTTCTGCGGCCACTGGTCGCCCCACACCTGGCTGACCGCGGCGACCGACGAGTCCAGCTCGCGCACCAGCCGGTCGACCATGGGCTGGCTGCCCCGGTGGGCCACCACCACGCCGTTGGCGGTGGGGGTCACCACGCACGGCCCGAAGTCCCACGGCCCGCGCCAGCTGCGCCTGCCCAGGTCGGTCAGCGCCGAGTCCGACCGCAGGTACCAGGTGTCGCCGCGGCGGGCGAACAGGTAGCCCATCGGCCGGGTCGTGGGGGTCTGGTCGATGCCGCGCAGCGCGTACTTGAGCTCGACCGCGGGCGCCCACAGCTCGGCCGTCGGGTCCGCCGCGGGCGCGGGCAGGGTGGTCAGGTCGAGGGTGTCGTCCGGGCGCAGCAGGTAGGACCAGGTCTCCAGCGGGATGTCGGCGAGGTTGGCGAACAGGGCGCGCTGCTCGTCGAGGAACACCGGCTCGGCCAGCGGGTCCAGGGTGGCGACGAAGGCGGCCTCGTCCCGGTTGACCATCGACTCGGCGCGCTTGCGGAGCAGGTCGGTGACCGCCGACGAGCGCTCGGCCGCCGCGGTCCGCTCGGACTCCGTCGGCGGCGGGATCGCCCCCATCGGCTGGGCTTGACCCACCTGACCTGGGGGTTCGACCGGCGGCTGCGCGGGCAGGTTGGCCACGGCGAGCCCGGACAGCGCGAGCACGGCCACCGCCGCGCTCAACCACGCCCTCGCCCTCGCCCTGGTGGCCACCGGCAAATCCTAGGGCCGCCCCGCCGCCCCGGCGAGCAGATACGGCCCAGCGCACACCCGGGCTCGCGGGAAAACGAACGGCCCCGGGACCTGTCGTGGTCCCGGGGCCGCCCGCGTGGTGCTGGGGTGACTAGCCGACGATGCGCTTGGCACCGAGGTAGTCGCGCCCGCCTCCATCGATGGTGTCGGTCTTCACCGGGACACCGGAGGTGGAGGCGTGCACGATGCGACCGTCGCCGATGTACATCGCGACGTGGTGGATCGAGCTGGCGCTGCCGCCGTAGAACAGCAGGTCACCGGGCTGCAGTTCGCTGCGCGAGACCGACTTGCCGTAGCCGTACTGCGCGCGGCTGGAGTGCGGGAGGCTGACCCCCGCGGCGCGGTAGGCGTACAGGACCAGACCGGAGCAGTCGTAGCTGCCCGGGCCCTCGGCACCCCACACGTAGGGCTTGCCGCGCTGGGCGAGGGCGACCTCCATGGCCTTGCCAGCGGCCCCGGGGGGCGCCAGGTAGACGCCGTCGTCCTTGGGGCCCTGCAGGTCGGTCTTCTCCTTCGCGGAGAGCCGGTTCTTGGCCGCCTCGACGGTCTTGATCTGCGCCTGCAGGTCGTCGCGGGTCTTGGTGACGTCCGCGGCGAGCTTCTCGGCGGCGGCCTTGGCCTCGGACGCGCGGCGCTGGCCGTCCTCGGCGAGCTTGCGCGCGTCGGCGGCGGTGTTCACCGCGCCGGTGTACTTGGCCAGCGCTTCCTGGTTGTCCTCGGCGAGCACGTTGAGCGCGGAGGCGCGCTCGAGGAAGTCATCCGGGGAGGAGCCGGTGAGCAGCGCGGAGATCTTGTTGAACCGGGCGCCCTGGAAGGAGGCGCTGGCCAGCAGGTCGACCTGGCCGCGGAACTGCTCCTCCAGCGCCAGCGCCTGCTTCTCGTTGGCGGCGGCGAGGGCGACGTCGTTGGTGGCCTTGTCGAACTCGACGCGCTTGGCCTCGAGGTCGGTCTGGGCCTTGAGCAGGTCCTCGTTGACCTTCTCGGCCTGCTTGCTCAGCTCCTGGTACTGCTTGAGCGCCTCGGACGCGGTGGTCGGCGGCGCGGGCGGCTGGGCGTAGGCGGGGGACGGCGAGAAAGCGACCACGGCGATGACGGCCGCGACCGTCATGGCGCCGCGCTTGGCACGTTTGAGTCGATGCGACGACACGTCGCGCGTACTCCTTCGTCTGTCGCACCGCCGACGGGGCGACCTGGCGGCCCGGCGCGCACGCGCACCGGGGGCCGCACGACCGGGTCGGCGCGTGCGTCACGGCCACAGCGACGTGGCCTGCACAGCGTGGCCGGAACAGCTAGGCCACAACGCGCCCGATCGAGGAAGCCCCACCGTGGGGGAATCCGGTTCAGCCCGGGGAGGGGGCCGATTCGGCGGCGATCTCGCGTCGTCACCTCGGGGTGGTGACTGCGGGCCGCGAGATCTCGGACAGGTTACGAAAAGTGAGCCCACCCGTCCACCGGCCGGGGCGAAAAAGGCTTGCCGGTCGTCGGAAAACCCCAACGGAGCAGTGCTGACTGCCGTCTGTGATGACGACAACAGTGCAGTTCACCCGCAGGTGGCGTCTGGGCGAAACCGTTCGGCGCGGGAAGCGACCACTCACCGCGCGCCGGATTCACCCCGGGCGTGTCGGTGGTTCAGGCGGACTTCTCGATCGGGATCAGCCGCAGCCTGGGCACCATGCCCGCACCGGCCAGCACGTCGATGGCGGCGCGCTCGCGCTCGTCCAACTCGACGGTCGGCGGGGCGCCGAGCAGGACCGTGACCACGCAGTCGGTGCACGCGTCGCCTCGAACCTCGCAGGTGTCGCAGTCGATGATCATGGTCCGTCCCCTTCCCGTTCCCCCGTGGTTGGCGATCAAGGACGAGATTAGGAGGGGGGACCGACAATGTCGCTCATCTGTTCGAGAAGTTACCCCGAACGAGTCGATCAATGGGCCTCAGCCCGCGACGTACTCCCAGTGCCACGGTTCTTCGCGGCCGCCTCCCTGGCGGGCCCAAAGCGGGTTCGACCAGCCGAACGAACCGGCGTTGGCGATCATCCACGCGTATTCGGCCGAACCGGCGGTCTGGACGCCGCCGCAGAGGTCGACCGCGAGTCCCCAACCGTGGTTGCTCGTTCCCGGGACAGCCGCCAATGCGGGCTTGACCGCATACAACTGGACCTGTGCGGTGTAGGTCCTATAGGAGTCCGTCACGCACAGCGGCCGCCCGAACGCGGCAGTAAACGCCGAGGACATCGCCTGGTAGCCCTGGGCCGCGTCGCACCGCAGGACATGGCTACCGACGCCTATAGGGCACAGCGCCGTGAGCGGGATCAGTCCGTTCGGGAAGCCGCCCCAGGCGCCTGGAGCCTCGCCCGCAGACCGCGCAGGCAGCTGTACGCCACCACATCGCCAGGTGAGGCCACCATCGGTCGCCTTGGGGGCCGCCACGGGCTCCCTGAACGCCAAGGACGGCCTGCCGAACCCGAGGACTGTGTCCACACCCGGTAGGTCCGTCACGATCACACCGGCCAACCGGGCGTCGGCAACGAGCATGGTCTTCTCGTCCAACACGATCCCGACGCCCTGGGCTCCCAGGCGCGCGGGGCCGAGGAACACGACATCTCCGGGGTGCGGGTCGGTAACGGGCATAAGAACCCCGAACTGCTCCCCCAAGCCGCCAGGCAGGGTTATGCCACCCGATGCATAGGCGGCGTGGACGAGCCCATCACACGAGTACGCCGTAGGTCCCTGACCGCCCACGCCGGGCACGTAAGGCTTGCCAAGCGCCCCAACAGCCAGGGTCACCGCAGCGATCGTCTCAGCTGGCAATACCAGAAGCCGGTCGCCCCCAGCCACCGCCTGCGCCACTCCGGGCTGCCGTACGCCACCCGCCCCCACCAGCGGCAAGAGGCCCGCTGGCAACCGGTCCGGATCACGCAGTGCGGCAGCCTTCGGCAGGACGACCCCAGCAGCTGCGAGCTTGTCCGTGTAGGCCTTCCAGTTGGCCGCAGTAGTCGTATTGCGCTCTTGCTGTGCCTTCTGCAGCGCGACCACGGCAGCGTCTGTGTCTGCCAGCTGCCCCCGCAGCTCCGAGGACACCGCAGCCGCACGGTTGGACGCGTCCGCACTACGGCGCTCCAGCTCGCCCTTACGGTCGGACGCCTCCCGCTGCGCGCCCAGAGCCTCACTCTCAGCCTGCGACGCCTCTCGCTGCCTCTCCACTGCCGCGCCTAGACGGGCGTCGAGGTCAGCCCGCAGCCGACCGATCAGCGAACTGCCGGTCAAGAAGTCGTCCGGGCCTCCTGCAGTGAGCAGAACGTGCACGCCGCCCGGTACGCCAAGGGAGCCATAGAGCGCAGACGTGTAAGAGTCGACTTCGGCCTGCTGCGCGGCAACAACCCGATCAGCCTCTTCGCGACGAGCAGTGGCCTCGCTCGCATGCGTAGTGGCCCGACCCAGCTCCTGCTCAGCGGTACGCGCGAGCTCACCCAGCCCGGTCAGCTCACGTTGGATGTCGGTGGCGGTCCGCTGCAACGCGGCGACCTTGGGATCGGCGAACGCCTCACCGGGGCGAGTGTCCGGCGCCGGGGTGCCCGGCGGAACACCGGCCTCGATCTGCGGGGGAACCGGTTGCGCGGACACGGGGCCGCTCAGCAGTGCTGTGACCAGCACCGCTGCCGCGCCCATCGCGATCGCCGACCGCATGGGTGCCTACACGCGACCCAGCCTGGCCAACAGGACCGCGGAGGGCACCGGGTGCGCCCCGCGCCTGCGCACCGCGTCGGCCACGGCCCGGTCGGAGGTCACCACGACCACCGGCCTGCCCTCGGGCTCCGCGGTGACCAGGGCCTTGATCACGTCGTCCGCCAGCACACCGGGGTCGCTGAAGAGCACCCGCACCCCGCGCGGCGCCGTGACCGGGACGGCCACCACTCCCGCCCCGTCGAACACCAGCGTCACCTCGGCCGAGGTGCGCGCGGCGAGCGAGGCGAGCTGGCGGACCAGCCGGTCGCGCTGGTCGGCCAGCGACAGCTCCGGGTAGCCGGTCTTGGTGACGTTGTAGCCGTCGACGACCACGTGCACAGCGGGCAGCGCCAACAGCCGGTCCAATGCCGCCGGGTCCTCGACCCGGCCGACGACGCCCTGCGCGGCCGTCGCACCCCGCACCAGGTCCGCCGGGCGGGGTCCGCCGCCGCCCAGGGCGAGCTCACGGCGGAGTCCGGTCACCGCGCCGTCGAGGGTGTCGACCAACAACGCCAGCCGGACCTCGTCGGCCTGGCGGGCCTCCCTGGCCGACTGGCGGGCGATCTCGGCGTCGGCCTCGGCGCGGGCGGCCCTGGCCCGCTCCTCCTTGGCCCGGTCGCGGTCGCGGTCGCGTTGCTCGGTGAGCGCCGCGACCTCGGCCCGGGCCTCGGCACGCACCTGCTCAGCGGCGGCTTCAGCGGCCGCGGCGGCGTCCTTGGCCTCACGCAGCTTGGCGCCCTGCTCACGCAGTCGTTTGCGCAGCCGCTCCAGCTCGACCTCGCCCTCAGCGCGGACCCGGTCGGCCGCCCCGGTCGAGGACGACAGCTCGGTGCGGATGCGCTCCAGCTCCGTCTCGACCTTGCGCAACTTGGTCACCGCAGCGTCGCGCTCGGCGCGTAGTGAGGAGTCGGAGGCCCTACGCGACACCAGTTCCAGGTAGTGCACGGCGGTCTCCTCGCCGAGCAGCACCGCCGCGGTGGCTACCGCCACCGGGTCGTCCCCGCCCAGGTCGAGGGCAGCGGGCTTGTGGTCGCGGCACCACTGGACCACGGCGGTGCGGAACCCCGGCGCGTCGCGCAGGCCCGCGATCAGCGCGGCCCCGCCCAGCCGGGCCCGCTTGGCCGGGGCGAACCTCGACACCGCGCGCAGCGACTGCGGCACGTCGACCTTGGGCAGCGCCCCGACGGCCTCGGCGGCGAGCTCGGCGAGCCTGCCGCGGACCGGCTCAGGCAGCCCGGACCACTCCACGACCGGGCCCTGATCGTCCGATGTGGACGCTTCAGGCCCGTCGGGCGGGTCGGGCAGCGAGGACAGTGCCATCCCTTAAGGCTAGTCGTGCCGCCGCGCGGCGCAGCGCCGGTGGGATCGGACTGTCGGTGGGGTGATCTAGCTTCGGTCGTGATGACCACGCCGATGAGCACCCGGGCGCAACTGACCTTCGACGAGTTGGGCACCCCGCTGCGCGACACCACGTTCGTCGTCTTCGACCTGGAGACGACCGGGGGCAGCGCGGAGCAGGACGCGATCACCGAGTTCGGCGCGGTCAAGGTCCGCGGCGGCGAGGTGCTCGGCGAGTTCGCCACCCTGGTCGACCCCGGTCGGGGGATCCCGCCCGAGATCGTGGCGATCACCGGCATCACCGACGCCATGGTCTACACCGCGCCCCGGGTCGAGGAGGTGCTGCCCGCGTTCTTGGAGTTCGCGGCGGGCTCGGTGCTGGTCGCGCACAACGCCGGGTTCGACGTGGGGTTCATCAAGGCCGCCTGCCAGCGATTGGGCTACCACTGGCCCAAGCCCGCGGTGGTGTGCACGGTGCGGTTGGGCAGGCGGGTGCTCACGCGTGAAGAGGCCCCGAGCTGCAAGCTGTCCGCGCTCGCGCAGTTGTTCCGTGCCTCAACGACGCCGATCCACCGGGCCCTGGCCGACGCCCGCGCCACCGTCGACGTGCTGCACGGGCTGCTAGAGCGGGTCGGGTCGCTCGGCGTGCAGTCACTGGAGGAACTGCTCGACTACATCCCCGAGGTCACCGCAGCGCAGCGGCGCAAGCGCACCTTGGCCGAGAACGTGCCGAACGACCCGGGGGTGTACCTCTTCCGCGGTCCCTCGGACGAGGTCCTCTATGTCGGCACGGCGACCGACCTGCGGCGGCGGGTGCGGCAATACTTCACCGCGAGCGAGACCCGGCGTCGCTTGCGCGAGATGGTCGCTCTCGCCGAACGGGTGGACACGATCAGCTGCGCGCACCCGCTGGAAGCCGAGGTCCGCGAGCTGCGTCTTCTGTCGGCGCACAAGCCGCAGTACAACCGCCGGTCTAAGAACCCCCGACACGGCTGGTGGCTGGTCTTAACCGAAGAGGCGTTCCCCCGGTTGTCGCTGGTGCGCAAACCGCGCGACGGTGCGTTAGGCCCGTTCCGCGCGCGAGGGCACGCCGAGGAGGCCATGTCAGCGCTGCAAGAGGCCACCGGGGTGCGGCCGTGCACGCTGCGCATCCCGGTCGGTGGCGGCGAGGCCACGCCGTGCGCGCTCGCGGAGCTGGGCCGGTGCGCGGCGCCGTGCGTCGGCAGGCAGACCCCGGACGAGTACGCGCCCGCGGTCACATCAGTGGTGTCGCTGGTGGCTGGCCAGGAGTTGGCTCCGCTCAAGCGCCTACACCTGCGGCTGACCGAGTTGTCGGCGGCGCAGCGCTACGAGCAGGCCGGTGGCGAGCGGGACCGGATGCGGTCACTGATCCGCGCACTCGACCGCGGTCAGCGGCTGGCCGCCCTGGCCAGGGTCACCGAGCTCGTCGCCGCCCGCCCGGACGGCGCCGGGGGCTGGGAGTTCGCGGTGGTCCGACACGGGCGCTTGGCGTCCGCGGGGGTGGCGCGCCGGGGGGTGTCACCGATGCCGGTGGTGGAGGCCCTGGTCGCCGCAGCGGAGACGGTCATCCCCGCGGAGGGACCGTTGTTCGGCGCGCCAGCTGAGGAGGTAGGCGTGGTCCTGCGGTGGCTCGACAAACCGGGCACCCGGATGGTCCGCTGCTCCGAACCCTGGTCCGAACCCGCCCAAGCCGCCGCCAGCTGGCGCGGCTGGCTAGACCGCGCCGACCGCGCCCGCGCCTCAACACTGCCCCGCGACTGACGAGTCACCAACTGTCGTTGCTGCACCGCCCGCGACTGCGAGTAGTCCTCGTCGGCGACGGCCATGCACGGCTTCCCCTCGGCTCCGCCCCTGAGCCGAACCCACCCACGCCGCCAAGTGGCGCAGCTGGCCGGACCGCACCCGCCCCGCGACTGACAGCACCGCCTCTCGCGCTGTTCACCGCGCGCAACTGCCAATAGTCCGTCTCATCAGCGTCCGCCCTACGCGGCCTCCCCCTGGGCCGAGCCAACCCACGCCGCCAAGTGGCGCAGCTGGCCGGACCGCGCCCGCCCCGCGACGCTGCCCCGCAGCTGTAGGGTCACCACCTGTCGTTGTTGTACACCGCGCGCGACTGCGAGTAGTCCTCCTCGTCGGCGTCCACCTTGCGCGGCTTCTCCTCGGGCTCGGCCTCGGTGACGGCGATGTGCTGCACCACTTCGGCGTCCCCGCCCAGCGGTACGAACGCCTGGGCCACGCCGTCGGCGGCGCTCTGGCGGGCGGTGCGGACCAGGGCCATGATCCGGTCGGCGAGGGCCTTGCCGGAGGCGGCGCGCAGGGCGGTGTCGGTCAGTTCGAGGCCGGTCATGGCGCCGTTGGGGGCGACGGTGACGGAGATGTCGCCTTCGTCGGCGGTCAGGGTGGTGGCCGAGGACTCCACGGCCTGCTTGAAGTCGGTGGCCTTCTGCTGCAAGTCGGCGACCTTGGCCTCGAAGTCGGCCAGCCACTCGTCCGGTGTCTGCACCCCGTGTCCTCTCCCTCGGCTCGGGCCCGAGCGTAGCGACCCCTCTAGGCTGGCCGGGACGACCACACAGGAGGACCCCCATGATCACCGCGATCGTCCTGATCAGCGCGGCGACCGACGCCATCGCCGAGACCGCCCAGGCGATCGCCGACGTCGAGGGCGTGGCCGAGGTCTACTCGTGTGCCGGTGACATCGACCTGGTGGCCGTCCTGCGGGTCCCCCACCACGAGGACCTGGCCCGCCTCATCCCCGGCCGGATCAGCAAGATCCCCGGCGTCCTCGACACCGCCACCCACATCGCCTACCGCTCGTTCTCCCGCAAGGACACCGAAGCCGCCTTCAACCTCGGCGACGACTAGAACCGCCTAACGACGTGGCACCCGGCGCGGTCTAGAACCGCCCCGCGAACAGCAGCCGGGCGATCTCCGTGTCCGTCTGCCTGCCGTCGTCGTAGCCGCCCTTGCCGTGGAGGTTGTTCATGATGGCGAGGGTGTAGCGCTCGTTGGGGCCGACGAAGCCCACCGTGTTCATCACCCAGCCGCCGTCTTCTTCGGACCAGCCGTCCTTGTTGCCGGGGTGGGCGGCGGGGCCCGCGCCCCAGACGCCCCATTGTTGGTTGGGGGCGACTTGGCGCATGTGGGTGAGGATGAAGGTGCGGTCGTCGGCGGGGACGGCGGTGAGGACGTGGTTGATCAGGCGGTCGAGGTCGTCGGCGGTGCACTTCTGGAAGCCCCAGTAGGGGAAGACCTTGCTGTAGCCGCGTTCGGCGCGCAGGGAGGTCATGCCGTACTCGGGGAACGCCCGGTTGAACGTCATGTGGTCGGCGCCGCCGTACTTGGTCCACAGGGTGGTGGCGGCGTCGTCGTCGGAGTTGTGCAGCATGGCGGCCATCTGGTCGCGGTCGCGGGCCGTCAGCGCGACGGTGTGCGCGCGGGAGCGGCGCAGCAGGTCGACCACCATGGCGAGCTTGATCGTCGACGCCGTCCAGGTCAGGTCTCCGGCGTGCGCGTTGCGCCACACCGCCCCGGTCTCCCGGTCGCGCAGGACGATCCCGACCGTGCCGGGCCTGCCCCCTGCGTAGTTCTCGGCGGCGGCGATGCGGTGCTGGAGGTCGCAGTCGAACCCTGACTGGGGCAACGGGCAGTCCTCGGGTTTCGCGGCGCTGGGCGACCCGGCAGCGGGAGCAGACGACGCCGCGGGAGCCGACGACGCCGTGGCGGCGGTCGGGACCTCGGCGACGACGGGGTGCGGGGTGGACACCGGCGGGGGCGCCTCTTCGGTGGACCCGCAGCCCACCAGCCCCAGTACCAGGGCGGTCACCGCCGCACCGCGCACCACCCGCTGGATCACGCCCGGGAGGCTATCGCGAATCCGCGACGCGTGGCAGGTCAACGGCCCGGAACGCGGTGGGGGGCGGCACCCGATCCGGGTACCGCCCCCCACCAGCGGGGTGACTCAGTGCTTCGCGGGCGGGTCTTCGCTGTGACCCGACTCCAGCTGCGCGTGCTCGGCGGCCCGCGCCCTGGCCAGCGCCGCGGTCTCCTCCGGCGGGTCCGGGGTCAGCCAGGACCCCTGGACCGGGGCACCGGCGGAGCCGAGCTTGTTCATCTTCTTCGGCACCGGCGCGCCCTGGTACTCCAGCGGCAGCGGGTGGCCGTGGTCGTCCACCGGGCCCAGCGGCTGGTGGATCTCGATGAACTCGCCGTGCGGGAGGCGCTTGATGATGCCGGTCTCGACACCGTGCTCGAGCACCTCGCGGTCGGAGCGCTGCAGACCCAGGCAGATCCGGTACGTGAGGAAGTACGCGATCGGGGGCAGCACGAGCAGCCCGATCCGGCCCATCCAGGTGGTGGCGTTGAGCGAGATGAAGAACTTCTCCGCCAGCACGTCGTTGGCCGCCGACAGCAGCGACACCATGAAGTAGGTGATCGCCATCACGCCGAGGCTGGTGCGGACCGGCACGTCCCGGGGCCGCTGCAGCAGGTTGTGGTGCGCGTAGTCCTTGGTGAACTTCCGCTCGATCCACGGGTAGACCGTCGCGATGCCGCCGAGCAGCGGCAGGCCGAGCATGAACGGGAAGAAGGCCGCCGGGATCGTGTAGTTCCCGAGGTAGACCTCCCACGCGGGCCACAACCGGATGAGGCCGTCGGTCCAGCCCATGTACCAGTCGGGCACCGTGCCCGCGGAGATGTGCGCGGCGTTGAACGGTCCGAAGTTCCAGATCGGGTTGATCTGGAACAGACCGCCCAGCGCGGCGGTGACGCCGACGACGACGGCCATGAACGCGCCGCCCTTGACCGCGAACACCGGCATGATGCGCACGCCGACGACGTTGGTCTCCTTGCGGCGCACGCCGGGGAACTGGGTGTGCTTCTGGTACCAGACCAGCGCCAGGTGGATGCCGATGAGCGCGAGCAGGATGCCGGGCAGCAGCAGGATGTGCACCGTGTAGAGCCGGGGCACGATGTCCTCGCCGGGGAACTCGCTGCCGAAGAGCAGCCAGTGCACCCAGGTGCCCAGCACAGGGATGGACAGCAGCAGGCCGGACATGATCCGCAGACCGGCGCCGGAGAGCAGGTCGTCGGGCAGCGAGTAGCCCGCGAAGCCCTCGGTGGCGCCGAGCAGGAACAGGTTGACGCCGATGACCCAGTTGACCTCACGGGGGCGGCGGAACGCGCCGGTGAAGAACACCCGGAACATGTGGGTGACGATCGAGGCCATGAACAGCAGCGCGGCCCAGTGGTGCATCTGCCTGGCGAACAGGCCGCCGCGCACGTCGAAGCTGATGATCAGCGTGGACTCGTAGGCCCGCGACATCTCCAGGCCGCGCAGGTTGGCGAACGACCCCTGGTAGACGACCTCCTGCATGGAGGGGTCGAAGAACAGCGCCAGGTACGTGCCGGTCAGCAGCAGGACGATGAAGCTGTAGAGGGCGATCTCGCCGAGCAGGAACGACCAGTGCGTCGGGAAGACCTTGTTGAGCTGTTTGCGCAGGCCACCGGCCGGGTGGAACCGGTCGTCGGCCCACTTCGCCGCCCCACCGGCCGCGCGGAGGGCGGCGTTGGTGGGCTTGGTGGGAGATGTGATGGCGCTCATGACTTCCGCTCCCAGAAGGCGGGCCCAACCGGCTCGATGAAATCGCTCCTGGCGTAAAGGTAACCCGTCTCCTCGTCGACCGCGATGGGGAGCTGGGCCAGCTTGCGGGTCGCCGGACCGAAGATGGGCTTGGCGTACTCCAGCGCGTTGAACTGCGACTGGTGGCACGGGCAGAGGATCCGGTTGGTCCGCTGCTCGTAGAGCGAGGTGGGGCAGCCGAGGTGGCTGCAGATCTTCGTGTACGCGTAGTAGTCGCCGTAGTTGAAGTCCTCCTGGCCCTGGTGCTTGATCACCTTGGCCGCGTCCTCCGGGCGCAGGCGGATGATCATGACAGGGTTGTCGGAGCGCTTGAGGGCCTTGGACAGCGCCTCGTGGTCCTTGCGCTCGGACTCGCGGAACGGGAAGACCGTCTCCATCGCGCCCGCGTCCAGGTCGGAGGGCTTGACCAGCACGACCTCCTCCGGGTCACCGGTGGCCCGGCGCAGGAAGACGCGCTCGCCGTTGTCGGACTTCCAGCCGGTGTGCCACAGCGAGTTCGGCGAGTCGGTCTGCGCCCACGGGTCGCGCACCAGGCCGCCGAGGGCGAACACGCCGACCCCGAGGCCCATCGCACCGGCGCCCAGGCCCGCGGTCCGCTTGATCAGCGAGCGGCGGGCGATGCCGTTGCGGGTGCCCGCGTCGGCGAGGTGGGCCAGGATGGTGGCCTTGTCCAGCTCGCTGGAGCTGCCCTCGTGGCGCTGCTGCACGGCGATCTCGTGCGGGATGAACTTCTTCGTGTAGAGCAGGGTGCCCAGGCCGACGGAGACGACCGACAGGCCGAGCGACGCGCCCAGCAGCGGGGTGTAGAGCGAGTACATGAAGTACCCGTCGGTGTCCGGGGCGGTGTAGGCCGACGGCCAGAACAGGAACACCCCGGCGAAGGCGAGCCCACCGACGGCGGCGAGCAGGAACCACATCGCGACCAGGCGCTCGGCGCGCTTCTCGGCGCGGGTGCCCTTGACCGGCCACGGGTCCGGGTACTCGATGATCTCGACGTCGTCGAGCTTGCCGCCGAGCTTGACCAGCTCCTCGCGGGACATCCCCGCGAGTTCCTCCTCGCTCGGCAGCTGCTGGGGGTTGGTGGAACTCATGCTTTAGCCCCAATCCAGAGGGTCACGCCGACCAGCGCGGCGATCCCCACGATGAATGCGATCAGACCCTCGGACTGCGGCCCGAGTCCACCGATCGGGTTGCCGCCGGGGTTGTTGTTGCCGTCGGTGACCGACTTGACGTAGGCGACGATGTCCTTCTTCTCCTCCGGCGTGAGCTGCCGGTCGGAGAACTTGGGCATGTTCTGCGGGCCGGTGAGCATCGCCGCGTAGATCTCGGTCTCGGTGACGCCGTCCAGCTTGGGCGCGAACTTGCCCGAGGACAGCGCGCCGCCGCGGCCGGTGAAGTTGTGGCAGGACGCGCAGTTGAGCCGGAACAGCTCGCCGCCGCGGGCCGGGTTGTCGCCGCGCAGCGCCTCGCCCTGCTCCTCCGGCAGCTTGGCGCCGCCGCCCTTGGAGTCGACGAACGCGCTGATGGCGTCGATCTGGTGCGGGTCGAGCTTCGGGGGCTTGCGCTCGATCTGGGCTTCCTGGCGCACCGCGGGCATCCGGCCGGTGGCGGTCTGGAAGTAGGTGGCCGCCTCGCCGACGCCGATCAGGCTGGGGCCGCGGTCGGCAACGCCCTCGAGGTTGGCGCCGTGGCAGGTGATGCAGGTGGTGTTGTAGATCCGCTCGCCCTCGCGCACCAGCGCCGGGTCGCCCTGCGCTTCGGCGACCGGTGGCTGGGGGGCGAACGCGGAGTACAGGACGCCGACCGACATCAGCGCGAAACCGAGGGCCAGCAGACCGGCCACGCGCCTGCGGAGCTTGCCGCGGCGCGGCAGTTTCTTGTTCATTGAACGGCAACCCTTGCTGTCGGTTCGGGCCCGGTGGAGCTGGTGGTGGCGGGCTGGGCGGCTGCTGGCTCGGCTGCGGCGGTCATGGGACCAGGTAGATGACCGCGAACAGGCCGATCCAGACCACGTCGACGAAGTGCCAGTAGTACGAGACCACGATCGCCGAGGTCGCCTGCGCCGGGGTGAACTTGCTCAGCTTGGTGCGCACGAGCAGGTACACGAAGGCGATGAGGCCGCCGATGACGTGCAGGCCGTGGAACCCGGTGGTGAGGTAGAAGACCGTCCCGAACGCCCCGGACGGGATGGTCACGCCCTCGTTGATCAGGTTGTAGTACTCGTAGGCCTGACCGCCGACGAAGATCGCGCCCATGATCAGCGTGGCGATGTACCAGCGGCGCAGGCCGAACACGTCGCCGCGCTCGGCGGCGAAGACGCCGAGCTGGCAGGTGAACGACGAGGCCACCAGGATGATCGTGAACGGCAGCGCGTAGGGCACGTCCAGGTGCACGGGCTCGCCGTCGGCCAGCGGCGGCGGCCAGTGGCCGGTGCTGTTCTGCGCCTTGACGGTGAAGAACATGGCGAACAGCCCGGCGAAGAACATCAGCTCGCTGGACAACCAGACGATGGTGCCGACGCTGACCATGTTCGGCCGGTTCAGCGAGTGCACACGCTGGCCAATGGAGGGCGCTGCTGCAGTCACGGGTCGCATTATGTCTTGCGAGTAGTGGGCTCGCCCGGTCGGGTCGCGAGTAGACCTCCTCGGCGCGCCGGGGCGGTCGGAAGGGCGGGGACGTGGGCTTTCTCAGCGGGCTTCGTACGGCGTTCTCCAGGCAACGGGCACCGGGGTTGAACCAGGACGACCCGGACTTGGCGGTCGTGGCGGCCTGTTTCGACGACGCCGAGGCCGCCTCCGCCGCGCTCACCCGGTCCAGTGACTTCCGCCCCACTGATCAGGCGGTGCTGCGCCACCACCTGTCACTGCCCGCCGACCGGGTCGACGAGGCGGCCGCGATCGTGGCCCAGGACGGCTACGCGCTGCGGGAAGTGCTGCCGCACGACGGGGCCGTGGTCACCGTGTACGCCCTGCGTGTGCGGGTCGTGGACGCCCTGGAGTGCTCGCGGGAGCGGTCCAGGATGGCCAGTCTCGCGGCGCGGTTGGGCGGGCGGGCGCTGGGGTGGGACGTCTTGCAGAGCAGGTGACGTGAGACCGATAACATCACCACGGGTACCTACTCGGATGACCGGAGGACGCATGAGCACCGCAGCACTGAAGATCCTGGTCTTCAGCCACCGGCCCGAGGTCCGCGAGACGATCATCACAGCCGTGGGCCGCAGGCCTGCCGCCGACATCGGCCGGGTGGCCTACGTGGAGGTCGGCACGGTGTCCGAGGTGCTGATGGAGATGGACGCGGGCGGCATCGACCTGGCCATCCTCGACGGCGAGGCGCAGCCGACCGGCGGCATGGGCCTGTGCAGGCAGCTCAAGAACGAGATCACCGACTGCCCGCCGATCGTCATCGCGGTGCGCCGCAAGGACGACCGCTGGTTGGCGACCTGGTCGCAGGCCGACGCGGTGGTCGTGCACCCGCTCGACCCGCTGACCGCCGCCGAGACCGTCGCCGACGTGCTGCGCACCAAGCGCCTGCCGCTCGTCCGGGGCTGACCCGGTGGCCGAGCGCACCTGGAAGTCGCTGCTCAACCACCTGGTCGACGGCGGTGACCTGACCGCGGCGGACACGTCGTGGGCCATGAACGAGATCATGTCCGGTGCCGCGACGCCCGCCCAGATCGCCGCGTTCGCCGTGGGGCTGCGCGCCAAGGGCGAGACCGCGGCCGAGATCGGCGGCCTCGCCGAGGGCATGATGGCCAACGCCCGCCTGGTCGAGCTCGACCGGCCCGCCGTGGACGTCGTGGGCACCGGCGGCGACCAGGCGCACACGGTCAACATCTCCACGATGACCTCTGTGGTCACCGCCGCGACGGGCGCCCCGGTCGTCAAGCACGGTAACCGCGCCGCCTCGTCGAAGTGCGGCACCGCCGATGTCCTCGAAGAACTCGGCGTGGTGATCGACCTCTCCCCGGAGGGCGTGGCCACCTGCGCGCGCGAGGTGGGCATCGCGTTCTGCTTCGCCCCCGCGTTCCACCCGGCGCTGCGGCACGCGGGCCCGGTCCGCAGCCAGATCGGCATCCCCACGGCGTTCAACGTGTTGGGCCCGTTGACGAACCCGGCCCAGCCCCGCGCGGGCCTGGTGGGCTGCGCCAACTTACGCCTCGCGCCGGTCGTGGCCGAGGTCTTCGCCTCCCGCGACGCGTCTGTCCTGGTGGTCCGCGGCGACGACAACCTCGACGAGATCACCACCACGACGACGACATCCGTGTGGGTCGTCTCGGGTGGGACTGTGTCCAAGCAGACCTTCGACCCGACCCGCCTCGGGGTCCCGGTGTCGGTGCCGGAGGACCTGCGTGGCGGTGACGCGCCGTTCAACGCCCAGGTGGTCCGGGATCTGCTGGGCGGCAAGCGCGGGCCTGTGCGGGACGCTGTGGTGCTGAACGCGGCTGGGGCGATCGCGGCGTTCCGGGGGTTGTCGGGGGATCTGTACGCGGACTTCGAGGCGGGACTCGGGGCGGCGGCGGAGGCGATCGACAACGGGTCGGCGGAGCGGTTGCTGGACCGCTGGATCGAACGGTCGCGGGAACTGGCTTAGGAGCCGACGAACCCCACCTGGCACCAACGAACTCAACAAGAAGGGCCCCGCACCGGTCTGGTGCGGGGCCCTTCTTGTTGTCCTATAGGTCAGTCCGTCGCGTTGGGGCGGGTGTGGTACTCGAAGACCAGGCCGCCGACGGCGACGAGGATCAGGACGATGGCGATGACCAGGAGCCAGATCTGCCAGAACGCCATGGCGAAGCCCGCCAGCGCGGCGGAGGCGGCCAGGGCGACGGGCCAGTAGCTGCCGGGGCTGAAGAAGCCGAGTTCGCCAGCGCCGTCGCTGACCTCGGCGTCCGGGTTGTCCTCCGGGCGCTGGTCGAGGCGGCGGGCGACGAAGTGGAAGTAGGTGCCGACGATGAGGGAGAGGCCGCCGGTGAGGATCAGGCCGACGGTGCCGACGGGCTCCTTGGACCACACGCCGTAGACGATGGCCGAGAGGAAGAAGAAGCCGGTGGTGATGTCGAAAAGCCGGGCTTCGACCTTCATGCAGTCCTCACATTCACCTGTTCGTGGCGCCTAGTTCGTGGCCGTGCGGGCCGTGCGGTCGGTGTTGAACGGCTTGGTGGTCACCGCGACCGGGGAGCACAGCTCGCCGCAGTTCATCTCGGTGAGCGCCTCGGCTGCCGTGTACGGCTTGCCGGTCTTCGGGTTGGTCTTCACCCGCAGGCCCATGTACTGGTCGAACTGGGCCGGCGTGATCGCGCGGACCTCGAAGTTCATCCCCGAGTGGTAGGTGCCGCACAGCTCGGCGCAGCGGCCGACGAACGAGCCGGTCTTGTCGATCCGGTTCTGGAACGTCGAGTCCTGGTTGTTCTTCTCCGGGTGCGGGAACACGTCGCGCTTGAAGAGGAACTCGGGGACGAAGAACGCGTGGATCACGTCGCGCGACTTGAGGTTGTACTGGATGGTGCGCTCGGTGGGCAGCACCAGCAGCGGGATCTCCACCGAGCTGCCGATGGTGCGCACCGTCGTGTCACCCGGCGCGGCGGGCACGTCGAGGGCGCCCTTGGTGTTCTTGTAGTTCTTGTAGTCGAACTCCCAGTTCCACTGGAACGCGAGCACGTCGACGGTGACGTCCGGCTCGTCGGTCTCGGTCTGGATGTAGTTCTGGGTGGTGGCGGTGAAGTAGAACAGCACGACCACGATCACGACCGGGATGCCGGTGTAGATCCACTCCAGGAAGTGGTTGTACTGGAACTGCTTGGGCAGCGTCTCCCCGCGCTTGCGGTGGGCGACCACCGGCCACAGGATGAGCGCCCAGGTGATGACGCCGATGATCAGCGCGGCCACCACCGACCAGGTCCAGAACTCGCGCATCCGCTCTGCCTGCGGGGTGATGCCCTCGGGCCAGCCGAACCGCAGCACCTCGTCGGTGGAGCAGCCCGACGCACCGAGGACGACGAGCGCGACGAGACCGGCGACCTTGCTCAGCCTGCCGACCGGCGCACGGCCGCCTGTGGCCTGGGGTGTGCCCACTGCGCGACTCCTCCTCGAAGCGGTGAATCCACGATCCCCGCGCGGGCGGCGAACCCGGTGCTGGACAGCGCGGATCGTCGCTCGTGGGGAGCACTGCGGAGCCTAGCCCAGCGACGTGGGCCACACCCCCCGAGGGGTGATCGGAGCCGGGTCGCACCGGGCGGTGACGCTGCGCGCAGGGGTCGGCCTGGTCCCCGCCGGGCAACCCCGCCCGGCATACTTGCGTCTTCCCCGCCAGATACACCCCGGCTCGACACGAGAGGTGCGCGAGAAGCGTGTGCGGTCTGCTTGGCCTGGTCTGCCCTTCGGAGATGGACGCCGCCGCGGCGCGGTCGGCGGTGGGGGCGGCGATGCGCTGCCAGCGCCACCGCGGCCCGGATGAGAGTGGCACGTGGACCGGCGGTGAGGTCGTCTTCGGCTTCAACCGGCTGTCCATGATCGACATCGAGCACTCCCACCAGCCGCTGCCGTGGGGGCCGCCGGAGTCGCCGCAGCGGTACACGCTGCTGTTCAACGGCGAGATCTACAACTACCTGGAGCTGCGGGCCGAACTGGCCGAGCGGCACGGCGCCCGGTTCGTCACCGATGGTGACGGCGAGACGATCGTGGCGGCCTACCACTACTGGGGCGAGGCGGCCGTCACCCGGCTGCGGGGCATGTTCGCGTTCCTGATCTGGGACTCGCAGAAGCAGACCCTGTTCGGCGCCCGCGACCCGTTCGGCATCAAGCCGCTGTTCTACGCCAGCGGCCCCGGCGGGGTGGCGTTCTCGAGCGAGAAGAAGTCGGTCCTGGAGCTCGCGCCGCTGATCGGCGCGCGGCTGGAGCTCGACCGCCGCTCGCTGCAGCACTACCTGACGCTGCAGTACGTCCCGGAGCCCGCCAGCCTGCACTCGGCGGTTCACCGGATCGAGTCGGGTACCTGCTTCACCCTGGTCCCCGGCGAGGAGCCGGTCACCAAGCGCTACTGGCAGCCGAGGTTCTCGCCGACCCCGGTGCGCGGCCCGGCCGACGCCGAGGCGCTCTACCAGCGGATCGCCGACGTGATGGCCGACTCGGTCCGGATGCACATGCGCGCCGACGTCACCGTCGGCTCGTTCCTCTCCGGCGGCATCGACTCGACCGCGATCGCCGCGCTGGCCCGCGAGCACAACCCGGACCTGGTGACCTTCACCACCGGCTTCGAGCGCCAGGGCTACTCCGAAGTGGACGTCGCCGCGGAGTCGGCCGCCGCGATCGGGGTCAAGCACGTGGTCCGCACGGTGTCGCCGCAGGAGATGATGGACGCCCTGCCGCTGATCGTCTGGTACCTCGACGACCCGGTGGCCGACCCGGCGCTGGTGCCGCTGTGGTTCATCGCCCGCGAGGCCCGCAAGCACGTGAAGGTCGTGCTCTCCGGCGAGGGCGCCGACGAGCTGTTCGGCGGGTACACGATCTACCGCGAGCCGCTGTCGCTGGCGCCGTTCGAGCGGGTGCCGGGTTCCCTGCGCAAGTTCATGGGCCGGGTCTCCGCGAAGATCCCCGAGGGCACCCGCGGCAAGGACCTCCTGCGCCGAGGTTCCCTGTCCCTGGAGGACCGCTACTACGGCAACGCCCGAATCTTCCGCGACGACCAACTGCGCGGCGTCCTGCGCACGTTCGACCCGGGCACCAGCCACCGCGACATCACCGCCCCGCACTACCGCGAGTCGGTGTCCTGGGACCCGGTGACCCGGATGCAGCACGTGGACCTGTTCACCTGGCTGCGCGGCGACATCCTGGTCAAGGCGGACAAGATGACCATGGCGAACTCGCTGGAGCTGCGGGTGCCGTTCCTGGACCCGGAGGTCTTCCGCGTGGCGGCCGAGGTGCCGCTGGAGCAGAAGATCACCAAGGAGACCACCAAGTTCGCCCTCCGCCAGGCCCTCCGCAAGGTCGTCCCGGCGCACGTGCTCAACCGCCGCAAGCTCGGCTTCCCGGTGCCCATCCGACTCTGGCTCAAAGACGAGATGTACGACTGGGCCCGAGACATCGTGATGGCGTCCCAAACCGACGCCCTCATCGACAAGAACGCGGTCATGCGGCTGCTGGAGGAGCACCGGGCGGGCACCCTCGACCACAGTCGGCGGATCTGGGCCCTCCTCGTCTTCATGCTCTGGCACGGCATCTTCATCGAACGCCGGATCACCCCGGTCATCCCGGAACCGCACTACCCGGTCAAGATCTGAGGCCGTGCCCAGAGGCCGCCTTCCCCACGGGGAAGGCGGCCTCTTGCGCAGCATCGGACCGCTACGAGGCGTCTCGCGAGGCGTGGGTGATCTTGGACCAGTCGGCGACCAGGACGATGGTTTCGCGGGAGTCGGCGGTGCCGTCGGTGCGGCGTTCCAGGAGGGTGAAGCCCGCGGCGACGGGGAGACCCAGGCGAGGCAGTGCACTGCCCGGATCACGCTGACCACCCGCCAGTGCGGCGACCTCAATGTGATCTTCATCGATGCCGCGCGGATGCCGTTCATCTCGCGCAACATCAAGCTCGCCTCGGGCGAGGGCAAGCCCGCGATCCTGCCAAGGGGGCACGATCAGTGCCGCTTACCAGCACTTGCCGATCAACGAGGGAGACGCCTACCTGGTGGTGATCGCCAATCCGGCCAGGATCGCCACAGGGCCGTGGGCGGGGCAGGAGGTTCGGGTGGTTCAGTGCTAGGCCTTGAGCGGGTGCGCCGATACCGGTGGGCCGACGAGGATGCTGATCTGGCGTGGACCGTGGCTGTCACCAGTGGGCGGTCGGTCGGCCAGGTTGTGCGGGCCTATGGGGGCGACACACTGGTGGGGCGGCTGTCGTTCGCTGAGGCGGCGGTGGGGCCGGGCGAACTGGGGGCGGTGTCTCTCCTGCGGGTGCAGGAAGTCGGCGAGCACGTCGTGGTTGTGGAGAACAACGGTTGGCGGGGCAAAGCGGCCGGGGTCGCTGAACGGGCCTCAGCGGGGAACGGCACCTTCCTCAGCGTCTTCTGGAACCTGAACGCGAACTACAAGGTCACCCAAGCCGCCGATGGGCAGCTGACGGCCTCGTTCGACCCGTTGACGGTCCAACACCCCGCACCTCCCGGGGAGGTCTACCCCCCTTGGATCACCGACGTCGTGTTCACCGACGGTGCTCTGCACGCCGAGCTGCTCGCGGTGCTCGAACACGAGACCGGTCTGGCGTTCGACCCGGCGTGGCTGGACACAGCGTGGCCGACCTACCGGGCGCTCGCCTAGCCCGCGTCGTGGGTGATCTTGGACCAGTCGGCGACCAGGACGATGGTTTCGCGGGAGTCGGCGGTGCCGTCGGTGCGGCGTTCCAGGAGGGTGAAGCCCGCGGCGACGTCGAGTAGGCGGAGGGCCAGGTCGTTGGTGTCGGACTTGGTGAAGGTGGAGAGGCCGAAGCACACCAGGCGGGCCAGTCTGGCTTCCTTGGGACCGACCGCCGGGTTCTCCGCTTCGACCAAGGGGCGCAGCGAGGCCAGCAGGGTGATGGCGCGGAGGGGCCAGGGCTCGGTTCGGAACGCCTTGGCCAGTCGGGTGAGGACGGCACGCAGCAGGCCGGCGAGTGCTTCCGGCGGAGCGTCCCACTCCTCCCAGGCGGCGAGTTCGGACTCGTCCGCCAGCGCGTCGATGAACTTGCGGACAGGGGCGGGTTTGAGCGCGCTGCTGAACGTGAGCAGCGCGGTGACGAACGGCCTACCTATGTGCGCTTCATCCCAGGAGCTAGCCGAGAGCAGCGGTCCCGCCTGCGGCACCTTGCCGAAGGTTTCCTTGGCGATCTCAGCCAAGTCGGTGCCCCACTGCCTGTTTTCTTCCAACGCCTTGACGACGCGCTCCAGCCGTCCGATCAGCGGGACCAGCACCCGGTCGTCACCCGCGCTGCGCGCGATGCGCAGAGCCGCCCCGAGCACCTCGCTCAACTCGGCGAGAGCGTCCTTCGACAGCTGCGGCCCGGAAGTCACGTGCACGCGGTACGCGTAGAGGACGAGGAGCAGAAACACAGTCGGCAGGTGTTGGAGGTCGTGGCGCAGGGCGCTGAACAGGTCGACACGCGTGACCAGGTGCGGTTTCCCGTGCCGCGCCCACACGCCCACGGCCTCGTCCTTGACCCACACGAGGCAGTCGTCGAGGTCCGAGGTTGCCTGGTTGTCGAGTTCGACCCGCCGAGGCAGCCGGTACGCCTGGTCGCTGTCGAGCAGGTCGTTGAACCAGCGGCAGAACTGCTCGGCCCGCGCCCCGGACATGCCCCCGCACGCGCCAACCGCATCGCCCTCCCCGGTGCGCCCCTGCTCCAGTTCGAAGACGCGGTAGATGTCGGCGGGCACCGGGCGCGGGGCGATCCGGACGCCGCGGCGCGGGTGGGCCCAGGACATCGTGTACCGGTGCGCCAGGATCGTCGCCGTGGTGCGGCGTTGGTGGGCGCTCGCCTGGTCGAAGCGCTCGATGGTCAGCAGCGCCGCCAGTTCGTCGCGCACGTCGGGTTCCAGTTCGAGGATGTCGCGCTGCTCCAAGCACTTCAACGCCAACGACAGCGCGTTCGCCGACCCGGACGCCAGGCATGCCCGGATGACGTCGTCGGCCGCGGCCATGGTGGTGTACAGGAGGATCGTCTCCTCCCAGTACGCGTCGTCGACCTGGTAGACGAGTTCGTCGCCCAAGGCGTTCTCGTTGATGTAGCGGGCGGCGAGGTATTCCTGGAAAGTCTTGTGC
This sequence comes from Actinokineospora baliensis, assembly GCF_016907695.1. Classification (NCBI taxonomy): domain Bacteria; kingdom Bacillati; phylum Actinomycetota; class Actinomycetes; order Pseudonocardiales; family Pseudonocardiaceae; genus Actinokineospora; species Actinokineospora baliensis. Next base: position 7,530,403 of record NZ_JAFBCK010000001.1, read on the forward strand.
GCGAAGGTGTAGAGGCCTTCTTCGCGTTCGATCAGCAGGCCGTTGGACGACACATCGGTGACGACGTCCTCGGCGGTGAGCGAGGTGGACAGCTTGCGCAGCGTGGCGTTGAACTCCTCGAGCACGGCGGCGCGCTTGAACTCGCCGACCCCGGCTTTCATCATGCGGTAGGCCAAGCCGCGCAGCATCTGCTCTTTCTTGTCGCCGCTCAACCCGGTGGGCAGGTTCTTGGCCTCTTGCCTGCGCCACAACATGACCTGGCAGATCTCGCTGTACAGGTTGGTGCGGCTGCCGGGCAGCGCCCCGCGGTACTTGTGCACGTTGGCGATCATCGTGAGCAGCAGCGGGTTGGCGGTGAAGTCGGCGAGACCGGGCGCGGAGTCGAGTTTGCTCAACAGGTCGTCGGCGGCGGCCTTGGCGCGCTGGCGGACCCCTTCGTCGTTCGAGCTCACCCGTTCCATGGCCAGGTACCACCGGTTCACGAACCGCCGGACCTGCGCCTGGGTGAACCGGCGGGTCTGCAGTTGCTGGGCGCCGTGGATGGGCGCGTCCAGGATCCCCTCGCGCCGGGAGGTGATCACGAAGTCGTTGTGCGGGTACTGGGTGGTCTGCCGCTCCACCCAGGCCGCCACCAGCCGCCGGTTGCGCTGCCCGGCCACCTCGTCGAGCCCGTCGAGCAGCACCACGCAGTGCCCGTCGGCGAGCTGGTCGCCGAACCACCCGATCGGTTCGCTGGCCGCCAGCCGCCCGAGGGACTCGCGGACCAGCACGGGTAACAGGATCGTCTTGTCCTCGGCGATCGCGTCGACGTGGTCGCGCAGGTACAGCAGGATCGGGACGGAGCGGCGGCGGCCCTTCGGCTGCTGGCAGATGGACCGCGCGGTGTGCCGGAGCAATGTCGTCTTGCCACTACCGGGAACCCCGACCACGGCGAGCACCGCGGGCACCGGCTGGTCGAGGAAGTGCGCCAGGTCGCGCCGCTCCATCGGGTCCTTCAGGCCGCCGGGCAGCATCCCCGCGTCCGCTTGGTGCGGCGCCATCGATGCGATGCTGACGTCGACGTACACGTCGTCGAGGTCCGGGTTGACCTCGCCGATGGTGGCCAGCCCCTTCTGGTCGATGTAGCGCAGGGAGCTGGCCAGGTGGTCGCGGTACTTGCGGGGGAACTGGCTCACGACCCGGTCCAGCACCCGGTTGGCGTTGTCCACCAGCTGGACCTTGCGCCGCTTCCACACCTCCACCACAACCTGCGTCGCCCCGGCCACCACAGCCCCCGTGACCAGCGCAACCACCGCCTGCCACTGTGCGACGAGGGTGGTCAACACCACCGCCGCCACCCCGACCACCAGCGCGACCGGAATCCGCACCCTTGCCCCGTTCGCCGTACGGCCAGTGCGCGCCAACCTACCTGATCAAGCGCGCCCACCACCCCCGCGACGGACTCGGTTCTATTGCGACCCTGCGGACCACCGTGACTTCAACGGGGCGCCCGGACACCAGTCCACACAAGTCGGCCGCTCGCCCGAGTCGAGGTACTCGACCACAGCGGCCAACACCAGCTCGACCGGTACTTCCGCGCGGGGCCGGATGCTCGCGGGGTGCATCCCCGCACTGTGGTACTCCACCCAGTCGGCATTGGTCCCAACAGTGGGGACAAGCACCTCCCGGCTGTCGTGCCACTGCAAGAACCCAACGGCGTTACGCACCCCAAAAGCCAGCGTCGGCCCCTCCACCCCACCCTCAGGATCGGACCGGGTCTCACCCAGCTCCCACATCCACCCGATCTGAAGCCCACCCGCGTTGAGAGCGGCCACCGCACCCACCAGATCGATGTCGTCGGACAGCTCGTCCCGAGCGATGAAGCCCCGGTGGGTGATGGGCGTGGAGGTCTCAGTCACCACGCCTTCCTGGCGTCGTGGCGATCTCGTCGAGCCGGGCCGCAGCGCCCAGGTGCTGGCGATCGCCATGGCCGCCCGCCTTCGGGGCGGGCGGCCGGTGGATCAGGAGGTCTGAAGGGCGGACAGGGCCTCGGCCCAGGTGGTGGCGGGCAGGACGATCAGGCCACCGGCGGGGCACTTCGAATCCCGAACAGCAACCAGGCCCGGACGAAACCCCACCTCGACGCACTGTCCACCGTTGGTGCTGCTGCGGCTGGACTTGCGGAACAGAACCGTCGACCAATCGGACATGGGGATCAGCTCCTCGCGGCCGTGGCCAACAGACCAGCCCACGCGCTGGCGGACAGCACCACCAGGCCGCTGGCCGGACACTTCGAATCCCGAACAGCAACCAAGCCCGGACGAAACCCCACCTCCACACAGTTTCCGCCGTTGGTGCCGCTACGGCTGGACTTGCGGAACGGGACCGCAGACCAAACAGACATGGGATCAGCTCCTCACGGTCGTAGCCAACAGACCAGCCCACGCGCTGGCAGGCAACACCACCAGGCCACCAGCAGGACACTTCGAATCCCGAACAGCAACCAAACCCGGACGGAAGCCCACCTCCACGCACTCTCCCCCGTTCACATCGCTACGGCTGGGCTTGCGAAACGGAACCGTCGACCAAGCGGACATGGGGATCAGCTCCCCGCCGTTGTAGCCAACAGACCAGCCCACGCGGCGGCAGGCAACACCACCAGGCCACCAGCAGGACACTTCGAATCCCGAACAGCAACCAGGCCCGGACGGAAGCCCACCTCCACACATTCGCCGCCGTTGGTGCTGCTCAGGCTGGACTTGCGGAATGTGACCTTGGCCCAGTCAGTCATGGCTGTCATCTCCCTGTGGTTGCCACCGCGGCGTACTGCTCCGCCACGGTCGCCACCAAGTGTCGCGATTCCACCGGCCCGAGGGCTACCCCCTGCAACCTTGCAAACAGCTCCCTGTATCGGCGAACCGTCTCCGGCGGCTTGTCGAGGTAGGCGGCGTCGGAGTACATCTCCAGGTAGACGATGTCATCAGCCATCTCGTGCCCGAAGCGGAACAACGTGAAGTCGGTGCACAAGTGGGCGTAGGACTGGGCATCGAAGGGGATGATCTGGAGCGTCACGTTCGGCAGCATGGCGATCTCAGCGAGATGCCGCAGTTGCGCTGCCATCACCAACGGACCGCCGATCTGGCGGCGCAGCGCTGATTCGCTGAGCACAAAGGCGAATCCCGCCGCCGCCTCCCGGGTCAGCAGAGTTCGCCGATCAGCTCGAACACGCAGAGCATCGTCCACGACGTGATCTGCCGAGTCGACTCCCTCTGCCTCGAACATGGCGCGGATGTAGTCATCTGTCTGCAGGTTGCCGGGGATGATCTCCGCGCCAACTCTCATGATCTCGGTGGCGTCGGTTTCCAGGTCGCGGAAGGCGCGGAACCAGCGGGGTCCCAGGTAGAGGGTGGTCTCGCCGGTGGGCCTGCCGCGTTTGGGGCGGGACAGCCGGGAGAGCTCGATGCACCAGAGGCGGTCCTTCTCGGTGGCCCGGTAGAGCTGCAGGATCACGTCCAGGTCGGTCTTGTCGATGCCGATCTTGCCCGACTCGACCCGGCTGATCTTGTTCCCGGCCTTGCCCAGGTGCTCGGCGGCTTCCTCCTGGGTCAGGCCCGCCACTTCGCGCAGCCGCAGCAGTTCCGCGCCGAGCAGCCGCCGCTGCATGCTGATCGACCGCGATGGGCTCGTCATGGCCCCGGATCCTCCCACACACGATCACGTTGAGTGACCCGCACCGGCATCACCCTTTTAGGTGACTATACAAACTGGAACTACAGAATAAGCTGAACAGCACCTGGTAGCCGGTCCCCCTGGCAAATCGTGAACGTTGGGGCCACCACCCGGCTATCGCTCGCCGTATTTCATCCCGCAACGGAGGCAAGTTTATGACCACGTCCACCACCGTCGGCAACCGCCCCGACGAAGCCGAGTTCGCCGCCCTGCTCACCGGCACCGTCGCCGCCGAGGCCCCCCGCGTCTTCGCCGTCGTCGAGGAGTTCGGTGAGCGGTCCGACGCCCGGATCGCCGCCTGGGGCATGGCCTTCCCCGACCACACCGAACTCGTCGGCGTCCACCGCCCGCTCCGGATGAGCCTGTCCGCCCCCGAGTCCGCACTCCCCCTGTTCACCCGCGACCACACCCGCGCCCACCTGATCTGGGCCGAGCCCATCGACAACTGACCCAGCCCGAGCGGCAGTAAGGCGACGCGTAGCCAGCGCGGCTGGCCTTCACCAGTGCCCACACGGTGGTCGAGCCCACCGCTAACCGACTGAGCGACCCGGGCGGTAGTCGGTCGGCGTGCAGCCAGCCACCGTGCGGAAGCCTCGATCGCGGCGCGGCCTGCCCACGCATCCACCGACAAGCCTGTCCACAACCCCATCCACACACCCGGGTCTAGACCGAACCCACCGGAAACCGACTCAGCGACTCGGGCGGTAGTCCGTCGGCGTCCACCGACCGCTGCCACCAAGCCTGTCCACGCTCACACCCGCACGCCCTGACTCAGCGGCTGGGCCGGTAGTCGGTCGGCGTGCAGCCGGTCAGGGTGCGGAAGTCGCGGTTGAGGTGCGGTTGGTCCACATACCCGCAGGCGTGGGCCACCTCGGCCAGCGGCGGCGGTTCGGGGCGCGCCAGCATCAGGGCCGCGCGGTTGAGCCGGGCGATGCGGGCGACCGTGCGCGGTGCCAGGCCGATCTGCTCGCGGAACCGGGCGTGGAAGTGCTGGCGCGTCCACCCGCTCGCCTCGGCCAGCGCACCGACCGACACCGGGGCCGACATCATCCGCCGCCACGCGCCCTCGACCGGGCGGGTCAACGCCGGACCGTGCTGGAGGCGGGCCAACAGGTAGGCGTCAAGCAAGCGGAAGCGGTCGGGCCAGGTCGCGGCTTCGGCCAGTTGCTCACGAAGGAGGTCTATGCGAAGCAGGTCAGCCAGTGGGACGGTGAGGTTGGTCAGTTCCCGCAGCGGCAGGCCGAACAGGGCGTACGCACCGGGCGGCGTCAAGGTGACGCCGATGCCGCGCGATTCACCGGCCTGCTCCAGGTCTAGCGGCCGGTCACGCAGGCCGAGCACCGGTGACGCCGGGATATCCGTGCCGTCCGGCAAACGCCTACGCGGCGTTTCGAGGTCGACGACCGCTGTCAGGACGGTCAACGGCGTCAGGCGCCACGGGGTCGGCGGGGTCGCGGCCGGGTAGGTGTGCGCGGCGTAGGTGAGCACCAGACCGGCCAGTCGCGGGTCCGGTTTGCCGAAGACGTGTTCGCTCGGCACGCGCGCGATGTCCCGGTGCGCGACCACCAACGACCAATCCGCCATGCGTCATCCCCCCCCACCGGCAACCTTACCTGGTTCCAAGACGGGACCGCCCCGCTCTCCGTACCTTCAGGCACATGACAACCAAAGGAGTTGGGCAGTTCAAGAACGCCGCCGCGCGGGAGAAATACCTGCGGGCGTACGAAACAGCGATGTCGCAGTGGCCGGAACCGTTGACGGCACTGGACATCGAGACGCCGCACGGCACGACCCGCTTGTACCGCTTCGGGTCCGGGCCGCCCGTCGTGCTGCTCCCCGGTCTACTGGCCACCGCCGCGTGCTACTGGAAGCTGGGCGCGACCCTCGGCGAACACCGGACCGTGTATGCGATCGACACCCTCGGCGAGGGTGGGTGCAGCGTGCAGTCCTTGCGGTTCAACGACTTCGAAGACCGTGCCCAGTGCCTCGACGACGTCCTCGCCAAGCTGGACCTGCCCCCGGTCCCCCTCGTCGGCGCGTCCACCGGCGGCTGGCACGCCGTCAACCAGGCCATCCACCGCCCAGACCGACTGGAGTCCATCACCCTGCTCGACCCCACAACAGTCACCGCGTCGTTCTCGACGGGCGTGGCCGCCTTCGGCCTGCTGACCTCGATCCTCAACCGCCCGTGGGTCTGGCGCCGGTTCCTCCGCTGGTGCCTGGGCGAGGACATCTACGACAGCCCGGACGTGCAGCTCCTCCTCACCGCCACCCGCACCTTCCGCCCCGGCGTCCCCTTCCAGAAGACGCCTGCGGAGGAGGCGCTGCGGGGAATCAGCGTGCCCACGTTGGCACTTTTCGGCGGCAACAGCGTCGTCCACGACTCCGCTGCCGCCGCCCATCGGTTCAAAGACCTGGTGCCGCACGCCACCGTCGACACGATCGCGGGCGCCGGACACGACCTCCTCCGACGCCCGAACGACTACGACCAGATCGTCCGCCGAATACTCGACTTCACGGCGTAACGGTCAACCGGGGATCACGCTCCACAACCCCGTCGAGCACCTTGTCGATCGCCGCCAGCAGGTCCGCGTCGAGCTTCTTGCCTGCGGCCGCCGCGTTCTCCGTGACCTGCTCCGGCCGTGAGGCGCCGATGATCGCCGAGGCCACGTTCGGGTTCTGCAGCACCCAGGCGATCGCCAACTGGGCCAGCGACAGCCCGGCCTCCTCGGCCAGCGGGCGCAGGTTCTGCACCGCGACCAGCACCTCGTCCCGCAACAGGTGCGAGATCATCTTCGCGCCCTGGTCGTCGGTGGCCCGCGATCCGCCGGGCGGCTGCGAGCCCGGCAGGTACTTGCCGGTCAGCACGCCCTGCGCGATCGGCGACCACACGATCTGCGAGAGGCCCTCCCGCTCGGAGGCGGGTACGACCTGGTCCTCGATTACCCGCCACAGCATCGAGTACTGCGGCTGGTTGGAGATCAGCGGCACGTGCAGTTCACGCGCCAGCGCGGCGCCGCGGGTGATCTGGTCGGCGGTCCACTCGGAGACGCCCACGTAGAGCACCTTGCCCTGGCGGACCAGGTCGGCGAAGGCGAGGAAGGTCTCCTCCAGCGGCACGGTCCGGTCGAACCGGTGCGCCTGGTAGAGGTCCACGTAGTCCGTCTTGAGCCTGCGCAGCGAGGCGTGCGCGGACTCGATGATGTGCTTGCGGCCCAGCCCGCGGTCGTTGGGCCCGGGGCCGGTGACCCCGTAGACCTTGGTGAAGACCTCGACGCTCTCCCGCCGGTGCCCCTCCAGCGCGCGGCCGAGGACCTCTTCGGCCTTGGTCCCCGCGTAGACGTCCGCGGTGTCGAACGTCGTGATCCCGGCGTCGAGGGCGGCCCGCACGCAGGCGCGCGGTGTCCTCCTCGACCTGGGAGCCGTGGGTGAGCCAGTTCCCGAACGAGATCTCGCTGATGCTGAGACCACTACGACCTAGACGACGAAACTCCATGCCGCCGAATCTAGACCGCGGTGCCCGGGGTGACTCGAGGCTTGGGAACGCGCAGCTTGCGCAGCTGCGTGGCCCGCACGAACGCGTACCAGCCGATCGAGAAGCCGGTCACGGTCTCCTTGGGGAACTTCTGCCGGACCCGCTTGACCACGCGGCGACCGTTGAGCACGGCTTCGACGACCATCGCGATCAGCATGACCAGGCAGACCAGGGTCGCGTACTGCTGCACCACCAGCGAGGTGGACAGCAGCGAGACGAACACCAGCACAGCGAGCGGCATGAACAGGCCCAGCAGGTTGCGCTTGCTGTCGACCAGGTCGCGCACGTACGCCTTGACCGGGCCGCGGTCGCGGGGCATGAGGTAGCGGTCGTCGCCGTCGGCCATGCGGCGGCGCTGCTCGGCGCGCTGCTCGCGGCGCTGGGCGTTGAGCTCCTTGCGCTCTTCCTTGGACCCGCGGGCGCGGCGGATGGCCTCGCGCGTGGTCTTCGGCGGCGGCGCGACCGGGCCGCGCTTGCGGCCTTCGGCCTCGCGGCGCTTGGGGGTCGGCCTGCCCTTGCCGGGGGTGTGTCCCTTTGGTCCGGCGTCGCCGACGGTGACAGCGTCGTCCTCCACCGGGTCGGCGTCGGGGCTGTCAGCGGAGTTGCGGCGCAGGAACCTCACGTGGACAAGGGTAGGACAAGCCCGTCGGTGGCTACGCTGCGCCCGTGCGAGTCGTTATCGCCCCCGACAGCTTCGGCGGCACGCTCACCTCGGCGGAGGCCGCCACCGCCATCGCCGACGGCTGGCAGCGGGGCGCCCCCGGCCACCGGCTGTCGACCTTCCCCCTGGCCGACGGCGGTCCCGGGTTCGCCTCGGTCCTGCTCGCCGCCCTGGGTGCGCGGCGGGTGGTGACCACGGTCACCGGCCCGCTCGGCGACCCCGTCGACGCCCAGTGGCTCATCCACGAGGACGTCGCCTACCTGGAGTCGGCCGAGGCCATAGGCCTGCACCTGGTGCCCGCCGACCGCCGCGCCGAGTCCTGCGAGACGGCGACCACGCGGGGTGTCGGCGAGCTCGTGCTGGCCGCGCGCGACGCAGGCGTGTCCCGCGTGGTGATCGGCCTGGGCGGCTCCGCCACCACCGACGGCGGCCGAGGCGCCCTGGAGGTCCTCGACGGCCCCTTGCCCGAGTTGTTCGCCGCCGCCGACGTCGAGAACCCCCTGCTAGGCCCACACGGCGCCGCAGCCACCTTCGCCCCTCAGAAGGGCGCCGACCCAGCCGCCGTAGCCCGCCTAGAGGCCCGCATGGCCGCCTGGGCCACCGAGGTAGCCACCCGCTTCGGCCGCGACCCCCGCGACGAGCCCGGCGCAGGCGCCGCGGGCGGTCTCGGCTTCGCCCTCATGGCCCTGGGCGCCGCCGTCCTGTCCGGCGCCTCAGTGGTCCGCGCGGCGACCGGCCTGGACGACGCCCTAGACCGCGCCGACCTGGTGATAACCGGCGAAGGCAGCTTCGACTGGCAGTCCCTACGCGGCAAACTCGTCACCTCGGTGGCCAGCGCCGCCGCCGACCGCGGCGTCCCCTGCGTCGTCCTAGCGGGCCAGGTCTCCGTAGGCCGCCGCCAAGCAGGCTCAGTGGGCGTGGCCGAAACCCACTCGGTCGCCGACCACGCCGGTTCCCTGGACGCGGCCTTCGCTGACCCCATCGGAACCCTCTCCGACCTGGCCGAACACGTCGCCCAGCAGTGGCGCTGAGCGCATCACCGCCGCGATGTCACCCGGGTATGTCACCATGGGGTGAGGTAGACCGGAACAAAGTCCGGGCGAACGCTGTTGTGCCGGGTACGTGCCCGCGTAGGACCCATTCCCAGGGAGAACGATGACCACCGCTCAGGAGACTGGCACCGAGGCGGCGACCCACGGTGTCGAACTGTCCGACGCCGCCGCCGAGAAGGCCAAGGCCCTGCTCGAGCAGGAGGGCCGCGACGACATGCACCTGCGCATCGCCGTGCAGCCCGGTGGCTGCGCGGGCCTGCGCTACCAGCTGTTCTTCGACGAGCGCACCCTCGACGGGGACCTGTTCCGCGACTTCGGTGGCCTGAAGGTCGCCGTGGACCGGATGAGCGCCCCGTACGTGCAGGGTGCGACCATCGACTTCGTCGACACGATCGAGAAGCAGGGTTTCACCATCGACAACCCGAACGCGGGCGGTAGCTGCGCCTGCGGCGACTCGTTCCACTGATCCACACCGAAAGGCCGCGGCCCCCAGGGGTCGCGGCCTTTTGCGTGTCCGGATCCCGCTAGACGTACTCGTCGAGGTCGGCGACCTGGGCGTGGCAGGCCTCGTCGACCCGCCACGGCTTGGGCAGGCGGGGCAGCGGCAGCTCAGGGCGGCGCTGGGTCAGCACGGGCGGCAGCCCGGCGCAGTCGGCGATCAACTCGTCCATCGTGTCCGGCAGCTGCCTCGGTGCGCTCATTTGTCGCAATGTAGGCGCGGTTGGCGGCGGTTCCCAGGCGTACCAAGCGGTAGTGTTCAACGGTGACCTGAGGACCACCCGGGTGGGTGGTCGATCCGCATGACCGCGCCGAGCCCGGGTTCGACGCCGATCGGGCGTCGCCGGGCCGAGGAAACAGGAGGGGCCCCGTGCCCGTTGCCGTCACCGGAAGCATCGCCACAGATCACCTGATGCACTTCCCCGGTCGGTTCGCCGAGCAACTCGTCACCGAACAGCTGCACCGGATCTCGCTGAGCTTCCTCGTCGACGACCTCGTCGTGCGCCGCGGCGGCAACGGGGCCAACATCGCCTTCGCGCTCGGGGTCCTGGGGACCTCCCCGGTGCTGGTCGGCGCGGTGGGTGACGACTTCGCCGACTACCGGTCCTGGCTGGAGCGGCACGGGGTGAACACCTCCGGGGTGCACGTGTCCGAGGTCGCCAACACCGCCCGCTTCGTGTGCACCACCGACGACGAGCTGTGCCAGATCGCCTCGTTCTACGCGGGTGCGATGTCCGAGGCCAGGCAGATCGAGCTGGCCCCGATCGCCGAGCGGGTCGGCGGCCTCGACCTGGTGCTGATCAGCCCGAACGACCCCGAGGGCATGCTGCGCCACGCCCAGGAGAGCCGGGAGCGCGGCTACACCTTCGCCGTGGACCCCTCGCAGCAACTGGCCAGGATGGACGGCGAGCAGATCCGCCAGTTCATCACCGGCGCGGACTACCTGTTCAGCAACGACTACGAGTGGGAGCTGCTGCGCCGCAAGACCGGCTGGTCGGAGGCGGAGGTGATGGACCGGGTCGGGCTGCGGATCACCACGCTGGGCGAGAAGGGCGTGGAGATCGTCACCAAGGACGGCACGTCGCTCAACGTCGGCGCGGTGCCGGAGAAGGCGAAGGTCGACCCGACCGGCGTCGGCGACGGGTTCCGGGCGGGTTTCCTGGCCGGGTTGACCCAGGGCCTGGGGCTCGACCGGTGCGCGCAGCTGGGGTCGATGGTCGCGGTGCTGGTGCTGGAGGCCGACGGGCCGCAGGAGTGGACCTACGACAAGGCCGAGGCGGTGGCCCGCATCGCCGACGCCTTCGGGCCGGAGGCGGGCGCCGAGATCGGCGCGATCCTGCCCGGCTGAGCCGTGTTCACCGAAGGGCCGCCACGGGCTGTGGCGGCCCTTCGGCTGTCCCGGGGGCGTTCGCGGCCAACCGGGTGATCGGCCCGCGAACCCCTCGGGTCGTGGTCGGGCAACCCCTAGTTTTCGCCTCACGCACCGCGTGGGGAGGACCATGGACGGCTACGACGTCAACGTCGAAGGTCTACGCCGGGCGGCGAAAGCCGCTGGCTCGGCGGGAGAGCAGGCAGGTCAGGTCAGGCTGGGCGAGTCGGTGTCACCGGTCGCCGAGGCGATGCCCGGGTCCGCGTCGGCCGGTCAGGCCAAGGCCCTGGCCACCGCGTGGGACCAGCGGCTGCGCGGGTGGTCGGCCGACATCACCACCTTCAGCGGCAACCTGACCACCTCGGCCGACGGGTACGACAAGGACGAGGCTTCCGCCGTGGAGGACTTCAGCCTGGTCGGCGGGATGCTGGGGTTCTTCAAATGACCTCGTACGCCGCCGTCCGCTCGTGGAACCCGGACGCACTCGAAGACGCCGCGCAGGCGGTGCGGGGGCGCAAAGAGCGGATCCTGGGCTTGCAGGACGAGCTCGACATGTCGTTCGGACCGCTGGTGTGGCACGGGAAGAACGCCACGGGCGCGCGCGGCACCCTCGCCGGGTTGCGCGACCGCGCCGAGCACACCGTCGCCGAGGCCGCCCACGTGCAGAAGGCCTTGCAGGACGCGGCTGACGCGGTGATCGAACTGCGGCGCGAGCTCGACGAACTGGAGGACGTCGCGCGCGCGAACCGGTTCGGCATCGGCCCCGACGGCTCGATCCGCGACGGCGACCCGGGGTCCAAGGACAAGAACCGGCCGCGCATCGCCCAGTCGCTGGCCGAACGGGTCACCCGCGCGATGTCCGCCGCGAAGGAGATCGACGACCGGCTCGCCCAGGCCCTGGCCACCGCTGCGGCGGGCAAGGTCAGCGACCACGGCGCCACCACCCTCGCCGACGCCGACATCACCACGACCGCCGACGGCAAGTACCACACGGGTCCGCCGGAGAAGCCGACGATCAAGTTCGACGAGGACTTCGTCTACGACTCCGAGGAGTCCGGGCTCACCGACCACCTCTCGAAGGCGAGGTGGCTGGCGCAGTTGCGGGCGGCGCAGCTCGCTGGGCTGATGCCGGACGCGACCAAGATGTACGAGCACTACTGGGACAACACCGGCACACCCAAGGAATGGGACTACGAGAAGGCCTATCGGGAGGACTCCGGCATCCGCCGAGGTGTCGACTCCGAGGTGACCAGGGCCGCGCGGGCCGCCGAGGAGCTCATCCGGTCCGGCCGCACCGACTTCTCGATGACCGGCGCGCCCAGCGGCGCGCAGCAGTACCCGGAGACGCAGAACTGGCAGAAGGCGGTCGGCGGGTACCAGATCTGGAGCCACGGCAACGTCAAGGTCGAGGGCAACAAGGTCACCATGGTCGTCACCGTGGAGGGGCAGGACCGGTACAACTTCAATCGCGGCCAGGCCGACATCGCCACCGGCGCCTCCGACAACGGCAACGGCCGGTTCACCGAAATAGGCTGGGCCAAGCCGTTCGACACGCACGGCAGCATGACCAAGACGGTCACCTGGGAACTGGGCAACCCGCCGACGAGTCTCACCGGCGACGCCATGCCCAGAGACCAGATGGTGTTCGGCACCGAACGCGACCGCGGCCCGACGCCGGACAACCCGAGGGAACCAGGAAGGAACCGCGCCAGGTGACCCGCCTCGCCGCCGCAGCCCTGCTGCTGTTGATCACCGCCTGCGGCACCGCAGCGCCGGAGAAGGGACCAGCCATGCCCACCAAGTCCGGCACCGGAGCACTGCGCACCGACCTGGAGCCGCTCACCAAGCGCTTCCCCGCCCTGTCCTCGGCGGAAGCGGCCCAGTGGATGTCCGGCACCCTCGGCGACGACCGCGTACCGGGCCCGTCGACGTACTGGATCGACGCCATCGTGACGGTGCCCGAGTCCTTGGTGGCGAAGGTGTCGCAGGGGACGCGGGAAGAGGCTGAGGCGCCAGCGGTGGTGGAGGGGTTGCGGGAACACCTGCCAGCGGGGCCTTACCTGACCGGCCCGGCGCTGGACGACGCCTTCTCCAACGGCGGCTGGTCAGCCACGGCGTACTTGGCCAAGGGCACGAACACGGTCGTCCTGGTCGCGAAGGGCCAGTAGGCGATCCGGGCCTGCTTCTATGCGGTGAGTTTCCCGACTTCTTCCGGCGCGGTGCGGGCGAGCAGGTTCTCCAGCGGCAGCCCCACCGCGCCCGCGATGGCGGCGACGGTGAAGAAGGCGGGGGTGGGGACTCGGCCGCGCTCGATCTTGCGCAGGGTTTCCACCGAGATCCCGGCGGCGGCGGCGATGTCGACCATGCTGCGGTCCCCCCTGGCCGCGCGCAGGACGGCACCAAGCAGTTCGCCGCGCTGGCGTTCGTCGTCGCTGAGCGGGGGGCGCACCATGGGGCCCATCCTAGCGTGGGATAGAAATACCGGTATAGTTATCCGCATGATTGAGTTGAAGACGCCCGCCGAGGTGGCGGCGATGCGGGTGGCGGGTCAGGTCGTGGCCGAGGCGTTGGCGCAGGTCCAGGCCGCCGCGGCGGTGGGGGTGACGCTGCTGGAGCTCGACGGGGTGGCGCGCGGGGTGCTGGCGGCGCGGGGCGCGGGCTCGTCGTTCCTGGGGTACGTGCCCGGTTTCGCCCCGACCCCGTTCCCGGCGGTGCTGTGCACCTCGGTCAACGACGCCATCGTGCACGGCATCCCCGACGACACCCCCCTGCGCGACGGCGACCTGGTGAGCATCGACTTCGGCGCCCACCTCAACGGCTGGCACGGCGACGCGGCGAGGTCCTTCGTCGTCGGCACGCCTGACCCGGCCGACCTCAAGCTGATCGACACCGCCGAACGCGCCCTGGCCGCGGGCATCGCCGCCGCCACCCCCGACAACCGCCTCGGCGACATCGGCCACGCCATCGCGACCATCGCCCGCGGCGCTGGCTACGGCATCCCCCCGGACTTCGGCGGCCACGGCATCGGCCGCGCGATGCACGAGTCCCCCTCCGTCCCCAACGAAGCCCGCCCCGGCCGCGGTATGCGCCTACGCCCCGGCCTGGTCATCGCCATCGAGCCCATGCTCCACGCAGGCGCCGACCCCTTCACCACAGACCCCGACGGCTGGACCCTCCGCACAGTCGACGGCAGCCGAGCCGCCCACGTCGAACACACGGTGGCCATCACGGAGGACGGCCCTGTGGTGTTGACAGCACCATAAGCACTGACCAGGGATACCCGTGCTGAGCAGCCCCCGAATCAATTCTACCGAGGCGCGACGACAGAACGGGGTGGGCGAGATGCTGGCCTGTGGACAACTCGCGAGGCGGTCGACACCAATGCCACTGAGTCGAGCCGGAGTTGTCCACAGCCCTCACCCACGCAGCCCCGTTTCGTCGGCCCACCTCGGTAGAATTGATTCGGGGGCTGCTCAAAACCGGCGCCGCGCACATCGCTCGCGATACCGCCATCCACAGCGAGTTGTCCACAGGCCAGCACCTCACCCACCCCGTTCCATCGCCCCTCCCCGGTAAGCTGTATATCGGGGGCTGCTCAGCACGGGTCAGCCATGAATCGCCTGGTCAGCCGCAACAGCCGCCACCGCAGCAGCCGCCGCCCGCCTGGGGCGCTCCAGCACGACCCGACAAGCCCGCCATGGTGAGCAGCTTGACCGTGTCGTCGTGGCCTTCGGGGCAGGGGGCCGGGTCGTTGGCCGCGATCATGGGGCGGTTGACGTCGTAGGTGGAGCCGCACTCGCGGCAGCGGAACTCGTAGGTGGGCACCGCACCATTATCCTCACCGGCTGTAGTCGCGGAAGCCCTTCCCGGTCTTGCGGCCGAGGCGACCAGCGGTGACCAGGTGTTCCAGCAGCGGAGCAGGCGCGTAACCGGACTCGTGGAACTCGTTGTACAGGGTCCGCTCGATGGCCAGCGACACATCGAGGCCGACCACGTCCAGCAGCTCGAACGGGCCCATCGGCAGGCCGCAGCCGACCTTCATGGCCGTGTCGATGTCGTCGGCCTCGGCGTAATGCGCCTCGAGCATCTTCACCGCGTCGTTGAGGTACGGGAACAACAGGGCGTTGACGATGAACCCGGCGCGGTCGCCGCAGTGCACGGGGTGCTTGCCGACGGCCTGGCACACGGCGTGGGCGGTGGCGATGACGTCGGCGGAGGTGGCGATGGTGGCGACGACCTCGACCAGCTTCATCACCGGGGCCGGGTTGAAGAAGTGCAACCCGATCACGTCACCCGGTCGTGCGGTGGCCGCGGCGCACTCGATCACCGGCAGCGACGATGTGGTGGTGGCCAGGACCGCGCCCGGCTTGACGACCTCGTCGAGCGCGGCGAACACCGCCCGTTTCACCGACAGCTCCTCGGCGACGGCCTCCACCACCAGGTCGCAGTCCGCGAGCTCGGCGAACTCCACGGCGGGCGAGACCCGGCCCAACACCGCATCACGGTCCTCTGAGGAGAGTCGCCCCTTGTTCACCTGGCGGTCCAACGACTTGCCGACCTTGCCGATCGCGGCCGCCGCCTTCTCCGCGGACCGAGCACGCAGCACGACGTCAAACCCCTTGCGTGCGAACACTTCCACGATCCCGGTGGCCATCGTCCCGGTCCCCACAACGCCCACGCGACGCACCTCGCGCGCCGCGCCAACACCCGCGGCGGCCGTGGGCGTCTGGGCGTCCGCGACCACGGTCGGCGAGTCCGGCCCGTCGTAGGTGTAGAAGCCGCGCCCGCTCTTGCGGCCGAGCAGCCCCGCGGTGATCATCTGCTTGAGCACCGGAGTCGGCGCGTGCAATCGGTTACGGGACTGCGCGTACATCGTCTCCAGGATCTCGTACGCGGTGTCGAGCCCGATGAGGTCCAGCAGCGCCAACGGCCCCATCGGGTAACCGCAACCGAAGCGCATGGCGGCGTCGAGGTCCTCCCGAGTGGCGTAGCGGGACTCGTACATCGCCACGGCGTGGTTGAGGTAGCCGAAGAGCAGGGCATTGGCGATGAACCCGGCCCGGTCGCCGATGACCACCGGTTCCTTGCCCAGCCGCCTGGCGAACTCGACCACGTCGGTGACCACATCCGGCTCGGTGACCACCGTGCGGACCACCTCGGTCAGCCGCAGCACCGGCGCCGGGTTGAAGAAGTGCAGCCCGACCACCTTGCCCGGCCGTCCTGTGTGGACGCTGATCTGGGTGACCGACAGCGAGGAGGTGTTGGACGCCAGCACAACCTCGGGGCGCACAATCCGGTCCAACTCGGCGAACAACCCCGCCTTGAGGTCCAGCGATTCCGGAATCGCCTCGATGACGAGGTCGGCGTCGGCCAGGTCGGTCAACGCGGTGCTGTAGGTGATCAGGTCCAGCAGGCGCGCCCTCGCGTCCTCGTCGAGCTTGCCCTTGGCGACCGCACGCCCGGTGGAGTGCTCGATGTGGCCGCGGCCGCGCTCGATGCCCGCCGGATCGACCTCGACGGCCACCACGCGGACCCCGCTGCGCGCGAGTACCTCGGCGATCCCCGCGCCCATGGTGCCCAACCCAACCACGCCGACGACGGCGAAATCACGCGCCACAGCTACCTCCCGCGTTGCTACCTGCCGGTAACATCTTGCGCTGATGATGCCACGGCATCGGCGGCCCGCGGCGTGAACTGCGCCACTGCACCGGTTCCGCACGGAAAGCGAAACCGCGTTCGACCAGGCCCGCCCCCGCAGCGGCGATCTGGTCACCCAGTTGGGCCCCGACGGACATCAGCCCCGGCGGCGAGCACTCGTGCCGCCGCAGCGACCGCACGACCACCGGCGGCCGATGTCGCTTAGCGGAACAACTCCACCGCGGCGTGCGCGAAAGCGGCCGGGGTTCAGCCACCTCACCGGACCACAGGGCGGCCCGCACAACCACACCACAGCCGCCCCCTCGACGAGGCCGCCAAGCCAGGGGTTCCGCGACTACGCCGCGGCCAACACCTGGCAGTCCAGCCGCCGCAGCGCCCACCATCCACTTGGGACAGTGGTCGTGCCGCTACCGCTTGGGCAGCTTCGGGATGAGCGCCTTGGCCACCGCCTGCGCCTTCGCGCAGAGGTCCTCACCCGCGCCGGAGCCGCTGTAGCGGCTCAGGTCGATCGCGACCACCTCGGCGCGCTCCTTGTCGCCCGGGTAGTCCGCGTGCGCCCACTCCAGGCGGCAGCGGCCGCCGTCGGCCTCGGCCCGCTGCTGGCCGGTGACCCCGCCCAGGTTGATCGGCACGCTCTTGGCCGCGTCGGCGATCGCCTCCGGGCGGGGGCCGATGCGGAAGGTGAGCATGAGCGACATGCCGCCGCCGTTCCACGAGCACACGTGCGCCCCGGAGGGCCGTTTGCGCGTGTCGGGGCCGACGGCGGCGGTGATCACGGAGTCCGCGAGCTGCCCGCACGGATCGACGGCGACCAGCGTGTTGTCCGCGAGATCCAGCCGCGGCGCGTCGTCGCGGATCTTGGCGAGGGCGGACTCGAGCAGGGCCCGACCCGGCGTGCACAGGTCGCCCTTGTCGCGGCGGCCCGCCTGCACGGTGATGCCGCGGTTGGGGTTGGTCTCGGTGATCGCGGTGAGGAAGCAGGCCGTCTTGTCGTCCAGTTCGGACTTGACGAACGGCAACCCCTCGATCTCGGCGTCGGGCTCCGGCTGGCCGATGGTGGGTTCGCCGATGGACAGGGTGAGGTTGAGCTCCTCGCCGTCCTTGTCCTTCATGTAGTTCGAGCACTGGGAGAAGTCGCGCAACCGGCTCTCCGCGGGCTCACCCAGCGGCTTGAGCGCGGCGTTGTCCATCAGACCGCACGGGTTGATCCCACGCAGGTTGTCCGGGTCGAACGCGTCGACCGGCGACGGCGAGCTGGTGCTGGTGCTGGTGGCCAGCCCGGAAGTGGCGGGCACGGTGCTGCGCGCGGTGCTCGATTTGGACAGATCCGCGCCGCAACCAGCGGCGAGCACCAGCACCGTGCCCGCCGCGACCAGTCGAAGTAATCCCCGCACGGGCCAACGGTAACCACTCCGTCCGCGATCCGTGCGAGGAACTCCTCAGCCGGGCTCCTCTTCGGACTCCGAGTTGGGCACGGACAGCGGTCGCACGCGTACCCAGAGTGCGAACAGCAAGGCCACGGCCACCATCCCGAGGCCTACCCACAGGTTCACGTTGATCCCGCCCGCCTTCTCCAGGTCGGCGTCGGTGGTGAACGCGATACCCATGACGGTCAGCACGAACCCGTATACGGCGAACAGCAGCGCCAGCACGCCGCGCAGGTCGAACAGACCCGCCGCCTTCTTGTCGCTCATGTCGCTCCTCACCAGAAGACGATGTTGAGGGCCAGTGCCAGCACCAGCACGCCAGCGGCCAGGACCCCGGGCTTGCGGTACCAGCCCGCGTTCTCGCCGGTCTCGTCGTGGCGCAGCCGCTCACGCGGCGTCAGCGACCACACCAACCCGACCAGCTCGGCGTCCGGCTTGGGCCTGGTCACCAGCGACACCGCCACGCTGACCGCGATGTCGACCACGAACGCGGCGCTGGCGGCCACGAAACTCGCGCCCTGGCCCGCCAGGTGCAGCACCTCGGCCCGGTTCAGCACGTCGACGGTGACCGCGGACGCCGTGCCCGCGATCAGGCCGAGCCCACCGGCGAGCGGGGTCATCCGCTTCCAGAACATGCCGAGGATGAACGTCGCGAACAGCGGCGCGTTGAAGAAGCCGAACAGGGTCTGCAGGTAGTCCATGATGTTGGTGAAGCTGCTGGCGATGAACGCGGTGCCGATCGCGATCACGCAGCCGACCACGGTGACGACCCGCCCGACCCTGAGGTAGTACCCGTCCGGTTTGTCCTTGCGGACGTAGGCTTGCCAGAGGTCGTAGGTGAAGACGGTGTTGAAGGAACTGACGTTGGCGGCCATGCCCGCCATGAAAGCGGCCAGCAGACCGGTGATCGCGATGCCGAGCATGCCGTTGGGCAGCAGGTCGCGGATCAGCAGCAGGATCGCGTTGTTGTAGGTGACGCCGGTGTCCTGCCCCCGCTTGAACTCGGCCAACTCGGGCACCAGGACCGCGGCGATCATGCCGGGGATGATGATGATCAGCGCGATGAAGGTCTTCGGATACGCCCCGATCAGCGGCGTCCGACGCGCGGCCGACATGCTCTTGGCCGACATCGCCCGCTGCACCTCGGCGAAATTCGTTGTCCAGTAACCGAACGACAGCACGAACCCGAGCCCGAACACGATCCCCAACACACTCAGCGTCGCGTTCCCGATCCCCGTCAGGTTCGTCCCCGGCCACGACGACAACTGCTCCCCCGCCGTCGCCGGATCAGCTGCGGTGATCTTGTCGACCAGCCCCTGCCACCCACCGACCTTGTGCAGCCCCACGAACGTCAACGGCAACAACATCGCGACGATGACGAAGAACTGCATCACCTCGTTGTAGACCGCCGCCGACAGACCACCGAGCGAGGTGTACGCGAGCACGATCGCCGCCGCCACAACGACACTGAGCCACAACGGCCACCCGAGCAACAGGTTGACCACGGTGGCGAGCGCGAAGAGGTTGACCCCCGCGATGAGCACCTGCGCGGTGGCGAAACTGAGCCCGTTGACCAGGTGCGCGAACTTCCCGAACCGCCGCAACAGGAATTCGGGCACACTGCGCACTTTGGACCCGTAGTAGAACGGCATCATCACCAGACCGAGGAACACCATCGCCGGGATGGCACCGATCCAGTAGTAGTGCATCGTGGGCAACCCGTACTGCGCCCCGTTCGCCGTCATCCCGAAGATCTCGACAGCCCCGAGGTTCGCCGAGATGAACGCCAACCCGGTAACCCACGCGGGCAATGACCGCCCGGACAAGAAGAAGTCCAAACTGCTGGAAACCGACCGCCGGGCCAACGCCCCGATCCCCAGGACAACGACGAAGTAGACGCCCAACAAGATGTAGTCAATAGGAGCCGCGTCCAGCCGCAAATCGGCATCCGCGAGAAGGCGCACACCAACCACCACCCGTCACCTCGGTGTGATCACCCCGACAGCATGACCCCACCCAACCCCCACCGCACAACGAAGACTTTTCCAGTCCCTTTTGCCCGATTTACGGACTGATCCCAGCCTCACGACCATCGCTCCCGGAAGCCGCAGCTGCCAACCCAGCCGCCCTACTCCGACCACCGAACCCAGCTACTGGACACTCGGAAGCCGAGGTGCCATCTGCTCGATGGGGCGGACTTGTTTTGCGTGGGGGAGCGGCAGTCGTAGCGTTCTGCGCGGACAGGGCCACGCTTTTCGGCCCCAGCTTTGCGGTCCTGCCACGGCTGGCGCAGGGGCCCCGCGCAAAACAAGTTCGCCCCATCGAGCACACCCACACCCCACGGACCGCGTCGCAATGTCGCCGCCAGGCGACGAGCCGAAGCCGAACTGATCAGCGCACCCCGCCCTCCGTCCACAGTGGTGGGATGACCTAGACCCTGGTCAGACGCCGGACCGGGGCGGTGGCAACAAGGGCGATAGCGCAACCCGTACCCGCGATCGCGGCGACGAACAGGAGCGGATGAATCCCGAACAGGGCGCTGGCAGGCCCCGCGAGCACCTGCCCGAGCGGAACCGCGAGGATGGACCCCGCGACCTCATAAGCCGCGACCCGGTTGAGCCGGTCCGCCGGGATCTGCGTCTGCACCGAAGTCGCCCACTGCACGCCCCAGAACGCCCAACCAGCACCACTGGCCGCGTACAGCGCGAACAGCACCGGCACCGCGGGCACCAACGCGGCGCCCAGCGGCATCAACGGGAACAGGAACATCGCGATCGCACCGCCGAACAGCGGGCGCGCGGGCCGGAGCTTGATTGCGATCAACCCGCCGATGATGCTCCCCGCGCCGAAGGCCGCCTCCGCGTAGCCGAACACCGCCGTTCCGTGCACCTCGATGATCGACGCCGCGCCGAGCGGGTGGATCGGGCCCCAGACCAGGACGCCGAGGACCCACCAGATCAGGATGACCGTCCACAGCCAGGACCTGGAGCGGAACTCGTGCCAGCCCGCGCGCAGGTTCTGCCAGGTCGTCGCCGTGTCGGTCACCTCGAACCTGGGGACTTTGAGCAGCAGCAGGCAGATCCCGCTGACGGCGAAGGTCGCCGCGTCGACGACGAAGGCCCAGGCGACGGTCGTGGTGGCGACCAGGACACCGGCCAGCGCCGGGCCGAGCATTGTTGCGAGGCCCTGGGAGACGCGGAGCACGCCGTTGGCCTGCTGCGCATCGGTCGCGACCTGCGGCACCATGCTGGTCAAGCCGGGCTGGAACATGGCGGTCGCGATGCCGCCGAGCAACGATGCGGCGACGATGAACCACAGCGGCGGGTGGCCGAGCCACAGGTACGCCGCGAGGGCCACCTGCACGGCGCAGCGGACCGCGTCGGCGCCGATCATGAGCGGCCGCGGGTGGAACCGGTCGGCGAACACGCCGCCGAAGACGACGAACAGGGCGAAGGCGCCCATCCAGGCGCCGAGCGCGAGCCCGACGCCGACCACGCCGTAGCCCAAGCCGAGCACGGCGACCGACATGGCGACCGGGATCATCATGTCGCCGAGCATGGAGACGATCCTGGCGGTGAAGTACAGCGCGAAGTTCGCCGTCCACAGCCGACCGGGTGCAGTGGTGGTCACGGGTAAGGTCTATACCAATAGGGCCTGGTGAGCACCACCACGGGTACCGAACCGCCGGTTCTCGCGGACAATGCCCCCCATGACCACTCAGGACACCCCCGCGGTGCGCGCCAGGCACCGCCGCAACCCGTACGCGTACATGCTCGACGACGCCGGGCTCACCGACCTGCTGGTCACCGCCGGTCGGCGCCGCGCGGAGAGCGTCTGGCGCAACCACAACACCGACGGTCCGCGCGGCCGCTACCCCCGCTCCAGCATGGCCTTCGTCGTCCTCGACCCGACCGCCCCCTGCACGGACCCCAACCCCGTCCTAGCCGCCCTCACCATCGGCGACGAAGCCCTCCCCTTCCTCCCCAACGCCGCCGCCAAGGCGATCGGCCACCGCCACACCGGCCACAACCACGGCGAGGCCGCCCTCATCGACCCCCACCTCCTCGGCACCGGCCACTTCCGCTACGGCCACTCAGCCAACATCCGCGGCCTCATCGTCGGCGCCAGCTCCCAAACCCCCGACCAAGACCTGCACGAAGCCGCCACCCTCGGCACCGACCTGGTCAACGCCCTCATCACCGCCCACCGAACCTGGGAAACCACCGTCGGCCCCGGCCGCTGGGTCGGCGACCCCGACCCCCGCTACCAGACCATGGTCGGCTTCTTCACGGAGTGACCGCGCGGTTCCGGGGATGCTCAAGATCAAACCGGCCAGAGCAGCCCCCGATATACAGCCTTCCATGCGGCACCGACAGAACAGCTCGCTCGCGGCGTGGCTGTGGACAGCTCGGGTGGTTGTGGACGACTCCGAGGTTGTGGATAGCCGCGCGGTTGTGGACAGCTCGACGGCTCTGGACGGCTCCGCGGTTGTGGGCAGCTGGGCGCATGTGGGCAACCCAGGGGGTTGTGGGCAACTGGCCGGTTGTGGACAGGCGGCCGTTGTGGACGGCTGGCCAGTTGTGGGCAACCCAAGGGGTTGTGGACAGCCGGGCGGTGTCGGGTCAGAAGAGGCGGAACTCGTCGGATTCGATGCCGCGGAGGGTGTCGTAGTCGAGGGTTACGCAGCGGATGCCGCGGTCTTCGGCGAGGACCCTGGCCTGGGGTTTGATCAGCTGGGCCGCGAAGACGCCGCGGACGGGGGCTAGGAGGGGGTCTCGGTTGAGCAGTTCGAGGTAACGGGTCAGCTGCTCGACGCCGTCGATTTCGCCTCGGCGTTTGATCTCGACGGCCACCGACGAGCCCCCGGCGTCGCGGCACATGATGTCAACCGGGCCGATGGCGGTGGGGAACTCGCGGCGGACGAGGGTGTAGCCGTCGCCCAGGGTGGTGATGTGCTCGGCGAGCAACTCCTGCAGGTGCGCCTCGACGCCGTCCTTGACGAGGCCGGGTTCGGCGCCCAGTTCGTGGGCCGAGTCGTGCATGACCTCGTCGAGGGTGATGACCAGCTTCTCACCGGCCTTGTTCTGCACGGTCCACACGCCGGGCTCCTCGGTGAGCCAGCACGGCGGGGTCATCCAGTTCAACGGCTTGTAGGCGCGGTCGTCGGAGTGCACCGACAGCGAGCCGTCCGCCTTGACCAGCAACAGCCGGTTGGCCATCGGCAGGTGGGCGGTGAGCCGTCCGGCATAGTCGACCTGGCAGCGAGCGATCACGAGACGCACCCGGGCAGGTTAGCCCGTCCGGCGGGCACGGCAGGATCGACCCTGTGGAACGCCTCGACACGACACAGGTCTACGCCAACGCCTGGATGACCGTCCGCGAAGACCGCATCCGCCGCCACGACGGCAGCCCCGGCATCTACGGGGTGATCGACAAACCGGACTACGCCCTGGTCATCCCCCTCGACGGCGAGCGGCTGATGCTCGTCGAGCAGTTCCGCTACCCGCTCGGGGCGCGCCGCTGGGAGTTCCCGCAGGGCACCGCCCCCGACCGCGCGGTGCTGCCCCCCGACCAGCTCGCCGCCCGCGAGCTGCGCGAGGAGACCGGCCTGCACGCCGCCACCATGACCCACATCGGCACCCTCGACGTCGCCGCGGGCATGTCGAGCCAACGCGGCAACGTCTACCTCGCCACCGACCTCACCGAGGGCCCGCCCTCGCGCGAACTCGAGGAACAGGACATGCGCGCCGCCTGGTTCCCCCGCGCCACCTTCGAAGCCATGATCCGAGCAGGCGACATCACCGACGCCCAGTCCGTCGCCGCCTACACGCAGCTGCTCTTGCACGAGCACCACCGCTGAGCCGTTCGGGGGAATCACCGGCGACCCCGAACGCGCCGCGGCGGCGAGCGGTAGAACCCAGGCAGGACCCGGCTGACCGGGCGTAGTGCTGGGAGGTCAGCCGATGGCGGCAGCGGACGTCGCGGAGTTGTGCGCGAAGCTCAGGCAGCTGTGGCAGGAGAGCGGCAAGCCCGCGCTGGCGAGCCGGTGCGGGCTGTCGGAAGGCCAGCTGTCTGCGATCCTCGGCGGGACGGTGAAGAACGCGCCGTCCTGGGAGGTGGTCCAGGCGGTGGTGCAGGCGTGCGCTGGTCTCGCCACGACGCCGCCGTCGGTCACCACAGACCTGCTCTTCTGGCGGGACCTGCACGGTCGAGCCGAGGCATCGGTCCCCCCGGCGACCTCCGCCGACTGGACCGACCTGGTCCGGCTGCACCCCGCGTGGACGAAGGTCGCGGACGCGGGCCAGGCGTTGGCGGGCGCGATGTCCACGGCCGAGCAGCTGTTCGCGGCGCACAACCAGGCCGAGCACGCATTGGCTGGCGACCCCTGGCGCGACGAAGACCTCCCGAAGCGGATGACCGACCAGGTCTCCGCGCTGATCGTCGCGATCAGGGAGCACGAGCCGCTGGAGTTCTCCCCGCTAGAGGCGGCGCTGCTGTCGTTGGCCCCTCTCGCGCACCAAACGCGAACGGCCAGGGCCGCGGCTTCACTCACCTGCGTCGACCCGATCAACTTGTCGGCAACGGGCGAGAAGGCCCGCGAGTCGTACGAGCGTTTCCTGGACGGCCAACAGGAACGTCGTCTAGTGGCGAGAGCGGCGCAACGAGATCTGGGCGACCGCCAAGCGGCCGCGGAGGAGATCGGCTGGTGGCTGTTCCACCGCTGGGTCGAGACCCACCCGCTCCCGTCGACCACGATCACCCTCGACGACCTCCCCACCCGCAAGGTCCTCACCGACGTCCTCGACCGCATGACCCGCCTCCTGCGCCTGTCCCCCGGCGACCTCGGCAACCCCGCGCGGCTGGACCTGCGCCCGAGAACCAGCCACCTCGGCGGGGTCATGGTCCGCGAACGGTTGCTCGGCCTGCTGGTGGCCGTCGCACACTGCCTCGCCGTCGAGCCGATCACGCTGTCGCCGGTGCTGGTCGAACACCTCGGCGTCCCCAACCCGGTGGAGCTGCCGCTGCTGCGGACCACGCTCACCTACCTGAGCTGGGAACCCGTCCACATCGGCGTCGGCATGGTCGCGGAATGCCACCACGAGGCGGTCATGGAGGCACTGCGCGACCACGTCGCCCGCGCGGACGCCGTGTTCGCAGCGGTTCATTCAGTGGCCCAAGACGACACCCACCTGCAGCCGCTGCTCCTGTTGCCCGCCCGCGCCTCGGCCGACCGCGTGGAACCCGCCTCGGTGGATGGAGCGCCCGCGTTCACGGTGCCCGTCACCAGGTTCCGCCTCGACGAGACCCGGGTCCGTGAACTCCTTATGGGCCAACAACTCTACGGGGACCAGTCGCTGGCGATCCGCGAGCTGTACCAGAACGCGCTGGACGCTTGCCGCTACCGGCAAGCGCGGCAGGACTTCCTGGCCAGGCCGTGGACGGGCAACATCGCGTTCGAGCAGGGCGTGGACGAGCAAGGCAGGCACTACCTGCGCTGCTCCGACAACGGCATCGGCATGGGCGACCAGGAACTGCGCGAAGTCTTCTCCCAAGCCGGTATCCGCTTCGCCGACCGCCCAGAATTCCTCGAAGAACAAGCCGAATGGGCCGACCGCGACATCCACCTCTACCCCAACAGCCGCTTCGGCATAGGCGTCCTGAGCTACTTCATGCTCGCCGACGAAATCGAAGTAACCACCACCCGAATGGACCGCCACGGCGGCCGCCCCGGCCCCGAGTGGCACGTACGGATCGTCGGCCCCGGCCACCTGTTCCGCATCACAGTGACGGAGGAGCACGGCGCGGAACCCGGCACCACAGTCACCCTCTACCTCCGCGACGGCGCCGACGCCCCCTCCTGCGTGGACGTCCTGGACCGCCTCCTGGGAATCGCCGAGTTCACCACAACTGCCACCGACTCCATGAGAAGCGAAGAATGGAATCCCAATATCTTCCGACCTCGCTCGACATCGCTACGCGCGGGCATTGACGCGCAAGGGCCGTTGGTCCATGCCACACCGCAACCGAACGGGCAGGTCGTGTGGTGCGCACGCGGAGGAGCGATGCTCGTTGACGGCCTACTCATCAAAGAGACCATCAGAGGCGCCGTTGTGAACCTGACTCGCGAGTGGGCCCCCCGCTTGACAGTTGACCGCACCTCGACAGTGGACAGAACGTCAACTCAGGTCAAAAAACTGCTATCCCAGTCAGCTGTCGATCTTGTTTCCGAGAATCCCGGGTTCATGACGCTCAACTGGATTCGCGCCGCTGACCTCAGCGTAGCGGACGCGGTCACGCTCGCGGCTATTGCGAACCGAACCCAACTCCGCTCCAGTTGGGGCAGCTCGGATATGGCCAGAACGGGCTGCTTCCCCACCGACGAAACCCTGTTCAATCCCACGACAAGCGATTTAGAGGTTGGTAGCCCCTCTCTTTCCAACTGGATATTACTGTGGCGCCTCCTCGCACACAGGCCACACCTTCTTGACGAGAACCTGCTAATCGATCCGAGAAATGTCCGACCGGCTATACCTTCTGATTTCAAACTTACGCAGATACTTGCAGCTACAGAACAAGCATCTATTACCCCCGAAGCAGTCTTGAATACGGACAACTTTGCCGGGGACGTAGCGTCTCTCACCGTTCGAGCAATCGAGCTAGGCTACAGGATCAATGCATCGGAGTACGAGGGGTCTCTGGAGACAGTCACTGCTGCACCAATCTACGACTTTCCTGCAATCAAGTTAAGCAATGCAGTCCAAGTGGCCCATCGAGAAAGAATAAGCCTCAAGGAAGTGCTCGAAGAGCACCTCGAACAGAGCCGACCCAATTTCGACGCCTCGTTCCCCCCAGGGATACCAACTGATCGTGATGCAAAGATCTTCAGCGAAATAAGCGCTTGCAGACTCCTGCTCGACTGGACTCATGCACCGCTCCACCTTCCGTATACCCTCTTCGGAGGAGACCTTTTCATATTCTGGCTGACAATGGATCGCCTGGCCGAACTGGGGGCCGTCCGCCCCACTCGGATCCAGCGGGACGCAGCCCAGGAAGGGACTGACCTGCTCAGACAGTTCGGTCGCACCGCATATCACGCATCCAACGAGCAGGTGCCTATTGGACAAATACTGGGGCTGGCCATGCAGCACAATCTCCCAGTCGCGGAGGTCGCACGGCGGCTGCGGTGGTGGGAGCTTGAGGTTGAGCCCGTGGACGAGGCGATCGGGCGGTTGATGGAGCGGGTTCCGAAGCTCGATGGCTAGGGTCGGGGGTATGGGCGACTACCAGCACATCCTGGTCACCAGGGATGGCGAGATCGTGCGGATCACCATGAACCGGCCCGAGCGGCGGAACGCGTTGTCCGCTGAGCACCTGGCCGAGCTCCTCGCCGCCTTCTGCGTGGCTGGCACATCAGACGCCAAGGGGATCGTGTTGGGCGCCGAGGGGCCGGTGTTCTCGGCGGGCCACGACTTCGCGGATGTGGCTGGGCGGGATCTACTGGGGGTGCGGGGCCTGCTCAGGCTCTGCACCGAGCTCATGCGGACCATCCAGACCGTGCCCCAGGTGGTGGTTGCGAGGGTGCACGGGTTGGCCACGGCGGCGGGGTGTCAGTTGGTGGCTACCTGCGACCTGGCCGTAGCCGCGGAGTCGGCGGGGTTTGCGCTGCCGGGCGGTAAGGGGGGCTGGTTCTGCCACACGCCTGCGGTGCCGGTGGCGCGGACTATAGGTCGGAAGCGGTTGATGGAGCTGGCCCTGACAGGGGACGTGATCGACGCTAGGACGGCGGTGGAGTGGGGGCTCGTCAATCGGGCGGTGCCGGATGAGGAGCTGGACAACGCGGTGGACGACCTCATGCGGCGGGCCACAAGAGGCAGCCAGGCGTCCAAGGCGTTGGGGAAGCAGACGGTCTATGCGCAGTTGGATCGGCCTGAGCAGGATGCTTATGCGCTCGCTATAGAGGTGATGGCGTCGGCCTCTCAGCTGAAGGGGGCCAAGGAGGGCATGGCGGCCTTCTTGGAGAAGCGCACGCCGGTCTGGCCTGACTAAAGAACGTGCGCGGCGGGCACCCTCGCCCCGCCGCGCACGTCCTCACCGGTCAGCCCCGCTTTACGGCAGGGTGTCCAGGAACGGCGCCACGGTGTTGGCGAACGCGTACCCGTTGGAGGCGTCCCAGTTGATCGACCAGGTCATCGCGCCCCGAATGCCCGGGTAGGTCGTCGACGGCTTGTACGAGCCGCAGTCGGTACCGCGGGCGAGGCAGTTGAGCGCCTTGTTGACGTTCTGCGGCGACTGGTAGCCGCCACCGGCACCCGACGGCGACGCGGGCAGGCCGAGGCCGACCTGGTCGGGGCGCAGGCCGCCCTGCAGCTGGATGCAGGCCAGCGCGGTCAGGAAGTCGACCGTGCCCTGGGAGTAGACCTTCTGGTCGCAGCCCAGCATGGTGCCGGAGTTGTAGTACTGCATGTTCCAGATGGTCAGGATGTCCTTGACCGCCAGCGCCAGCTGGAAGTACTGCTGACCGGTCGACTGGCCGTCGATGGTCTGCGGGGCCATGGTGATGATCTTGCCGCCGCCGTTGTAGATGGTGCGCAGCGCCGGGCCCATGTACTGGGCGCTGACCCCGTTCTCCAGGTCGATGTCGACGCCGTCGAAGCCGTAGGTGCGGATCAGCTCGACGACGCTGTTGGCGAACGCGGTGGCCGAGGTGGTGTCACCGGCCCAGATGGTGCCCTTCTCGCCGCCGACGGAGATGATGACCTTCTGGCCGCGGCCCTGGACGGTCTTGATGTCGGCCTTGAACTGCTCGATGGTGTAGCCGCCGAGCTTCTGCGACAGCACGGGGTCCAGGTTGAACTCGACCCGGCCGCGCACGGCGGGCACCGCGTCGGCGAACGACACCGCGATGATGTCGTAGGTGGTCGGCACCTGCGCGATGGTCAGCGGCTTCGCGCCGTTGTCGAAGTTGTGCCAGTAGCCGGTCAGCACGTGCTTGGGCAGCGGCACGTTCGGGTTCGTCGTGGTCGTCGTGGTGGTGGTCGGCGTCGTCGAGGTCGTGGTGGTGGTCGACGTCGTCGTGGTGGTCGTGGTCGTCGTCGTGGTGGTCGACGACGTGGGACGGGTCGTCGTGGTGGTCGTGGTCGAGGTCGGCGGGGTGCCGGGGCCGTCGAGGCTCACGTCGTCGGCCAGGTAGGCGGGCTGGCCGTACCAGCCGTGCAGGTACACCGTCACCGACCGGGTGTTGGCGCCGGTGCTGAAGCTGGTCGACAGCTGCACCCAGGACCCGCCGGTGGGGTTCCAGGTGCTGACGTCCGTGGTGCCGGTCCCCGAGGCGCCGAGGTAGACGTAGGCGCCCTTGACCCAGGCGGTCAGGGTGTAGCGCGAGCTCGGGTTGACCGTGACGGTCTGCGAGCAGCGGGCGTTGTCCGAACCGGCGGGCGCGGCGGTGAGCGCGTAGCCACCGGTGCGCTTGTCGGTGGAGGTGACGGACCCGCCGCCGGAGCAGGTCCACCCGGAGAGGCTGCCAGCCTCGAACCCGGGGTTGGCGACGAGGTTGGCCGCGGACGCGTTGCCCGCGAAGGCCAGGACCAGGCCGACGGTGACCGACAGAGCGGACAGCAGGGCGACGGTCGCACGCCGGGCGTGGGACGTCATGGCTGCCTCCCAAGGGGCATGTGCAGGTGCAGGGTGATCGAGACCACCTCAAAATGGACTAGACCATTGCGCGCTGTCAACCCCCGGGTTGACGAGGGGCGACGCCGCCCGCCCGGGGGTCGGCCGCGACCAATGACAGTGCGTGACAGGGGCGGTGGTCCGGCCATGATCGTCCACAACGGACCGG
The DNA here is from genome assembly GCF_016907695.1 of Actinokineospora baliensis. Classification (NCBI taxonomy): domain Bacteria; kingdom Bacillati; phylum Actinomycetota; class Actinomycetes; order Pseudonocardiales; family Pseudonocardiaceae; genus Actinokineospora; species Actinokineospora baliensis. The sequence goes on from NZ_JAFBCK010000001.1 coordinate 7,560,150, forward strand.
TGGTCATCACTTCGGCGGACTCGGCCGCGCGGCGGGTGTGCTGTGATGGCTCGGTGGTCAAAGCGTGGGGCACCCGGCTGGCGCAGGTGGTGTTCGTCTTCCTGCTCGGCGCCGTCCTCTTCGCCGTGGACGCGCCGAACCTGGCCGACACCGGGGTGCTCAAGTGGCCGATGTGGGTGCGGTACGCGGTGCTGGGCGGGCTGTGCCTGCTGCAGCTGGCCAAGCACCGGGCACCGGCGGTGGCGCTGGCGGTGGGCCTGCCGCTGCTGGGCCTCGACATCGCGATGGGCCTGACCCTGGCGATCGCCCTCGCCTTCGGCGACCTGATCTACCTCGCCGTGCTGTACGGGTCGCGGCGGGCCAGCAACGCGGTGATCGTCATCCTCTGGTGCTACGTCGGCCTGGTGGTCGTGGCGGCGCTGCTGGTGGCCGATTCGGTGCGGGTGGCGCTGCTGATCATCCTGGCCGCCTGCCCGCTGCCCGCGATGCCCGCGTGGTGGGCGCTCAACGTGCGGCGGCAGCGGGAGATCGCCGACGTCGAGCGGGCCAGGGCCGACCAGCTGGCGCGGATCGCGGAGCTCGACCGGGCCGCGGCGGTGCACGCGGAGCGGGCGAGCATGGCCCGCGACCTGCACGACGTCATCGCCGGGCACCTGTCGGCGATCGCGATCCAGTCGGAGGCGCTGCTCACCATGCGCGACGGCGACCCGGAGCGGACCAGGATGGTGCTGCGGTCGGTGCGCGAGAACAGCGTGTCGTCGTTGACCGAGATGCGCGCGATGATCGGCCTATTGCGATCGCAGGATGGCCAAGAGGCGTTCACCTCGCCTGCCCGGCTGCGCGAGTTCGACAGGCTCGTTCGGTCCGCGCACGCGGCGGGGCTAAGTGTCGAAGTCGAGGTCGAGGACATAGAGGACCTCCCGGCGGCAGTGGACCTGTCCGCGTACCGGATCGTGCAGGAGTCTTTGACCAACGCCATCAAGCACGCACCTGGGGCTTCCGTTCAACTGCGCATCGTTCGCACGCCGGGGGCCCTCGTAGTCGAAGTGGTCAGTGACAAGCCAGCCGCGGCCGCCAATCCCGCGGGGACTGGGCTGTTGGGGATGTCAGAACGCGCTGAAGCGGTCCGCGGGAGCCTTGTAGCGGGTCCGGTGGACGGTGGGTGGCGCGTGCGTGCAGAGCTCCCGGTGGAGGAAGAGTGACGATCAGGGTCCTACTGGCCGATGACCACGCCGCGATCCGCACCGGCCTGGGCATGATCCTCGACAGCGCGCCGGACATGGAGGTGGTCGCAGAGGCTGGGGATGGCGCGGCCGCGGTTCGCAAGGCGACGGCTCTTAGGCCGGATGTGGTGCTTATGGATGTCCGCATGCCCGAGGTCGACGGCATAGAGGCCACGCGTCGCCTTGTGTCCGCTGGCGTGTGTGCGGTGCTGGTGCTGACGACCTTTGACATGGACTCTTACGTCTACGGGGCGCTCCGAGCGGGTGCCGCTGGGTTCCTGTTGAAGTCCGTGGACGCACCACGACTGCTCGACGCGATCCGTGTAGTGGCAGCTGGGGACGCTGTGATCGAGCCAAGCGTCACCCGGCGTCTTATCCACGCGTTCGCGGCGGCTCAACCACGCGAGGCAGTGCCGCCGCCGGGTTTGGACCAGCTGACCGACCGCGAGTCCGAGGTCTTGGTCTGCGTGGGCGAGGGGCTGTCGAACCAGCAGATCGCGCGGCGGCTGGGGATCGGGGAGGCCACGGTGAAGACACATGTATCCCGGGTCCTCACCAAGCTCGACCTCCGCTCTCGGGTGCAGGCGGCGGTTCTCGCGCAAGAGGCCGGTCTCGTCAACTAGCGCGGCACATCCACAGCGATCTCGCCACCGTGCGGTAGGTCCATGCCGTCGCCGCTCCAGAAGCGGCCGGGGTCGTAGGCGTGTGGCCGTTCACCTGCGGGAAGTAGGCCCATGGCTTCCATGGTGACCGCGACGACCTCGGCGCAGTAGGCGCTCTCCAGCTCCACAGGGCGTGGCTTCTGCCATCGCAGACGCGGTACGCGGCCCTTGGCCCACCGGCCCGCGAGTCGGGCGGTGGAGGGGAACGGGGTGCCATCCAGGCGCGCGATGGTGCGCAAGACGGCGTCTTCCTGTTCGCGGCTGACCGGCTCCGGCAGCTGCCTCAGCCAAGCCTTCTGCCCGTACTTGGTGGCCCACACGACGACGGCGTCTCTTAGGTCGTGGAGCTGCACCCCGCGTTGGTGTGTGCCGGTCCAGCGGTCTGGGAGGGAGCGGCCCAGCTCGGCGTGCCACATCAGCGGCGGCATGTCGTCGAGGACCACGGCGAGGCCTACGTGGTTCACCGGGGAGTTGGTCAAGGTCTGGATCGCGCGGTCAGCGGGCGTGCGGCCGCGGAAGAGCCACAGGTCGCCTGTGCGGGTAGCCGCCACCGCCTCGTCGAGCGTGAGAGAGCCCATGGCTCAAACCCTAGGTAACCTCGGGCCATGCGACACGTTTGGAAGTTCCTGGGCCTCGCCGGGCTGGTAGGCGTCGCCGCCACCGGCGCGGTCATCGCCCGGTCTGAACGCCAGCGCCGCGCCTACACGCCGGACGAGATCCGCGACCGCCTCCGCGAACGGATCGCCGAGGCGGAGAGCCCCACAGCGCGGCAGGGCTAAGAGGCGAAAGTACGTCGGTAGGTCGATGGCGTTGTGCCGAATTCGGCGCGCATGCGGCGGCGCAGGTTGGCGGACGTGCCGAGGCCACTACGGGCGGCCACGCGCTCGACGGACAGAGTCGTCGTCTCCAGCAGCAGTTGGGCCAACCTGAGGCGTTGGAGTAAGAGCCAGCGGCCCGGTGTGTCGCCCACTGCGGCGACGAACGCGCGGTGGAAGGCGCGAGGGCTCATCTGGGTGCGCGCGGCGAACTCGGGGACTCCGATGGGGTCGCCCAACGCCGATAGAGCCCAGTCGACGGTGCTAGCGATGTCACCGCGGTCAGGGCGGATGGGGACAGGAGCGTCCACGTACTGCGCCTGGCCGCCTTGCCGGACCGCGGGCATGACCAGCCTGCGAGCGAGGGTGTTGGCGACGCGGATACCTAGGTCGCGGCGCACGAGGTGCAGGCACAGGTCGAGTCCGCCTACGACTCCGGCGGAGGTCAGTAGGCCATCGTGCTCGGTGTAGAGGACGTCCCGCTCGACGAGCGTGTCCGGGTAGGCGCTGGCCAGGTCGTCCAGGAGCGCCCAGTGGGTCGTGGCGCGGCGACCGTCGAGCAGGCCGGCTGCGGCCAAGGTGAAGGCGCCGGAGCAGAGAGCGGCGACGGTCACCCCGCTGGCGTGGACCGCTCGCAGGGCTACGCGGACCGTGGCGGGCACGTCGGCCTCCGGGTCGGCCCGACCCAGGACGACGACCAGATCGCAGCCCGTGAGCCCCGTGAGGCCGTGCGACGGCGTCACCGAGCCCGCCGGGTGCAGGCCGACCGGGCGGGTGGTGGGGCCGCAGAGCCGGACCTCGAACGGGCCGACCTCGTGCGGGGTGCGGTCGACCGACCAGACCTCGGTGACGACGGCGAAGTCGAACACCCGGGTGCCCGGCAGCAGGAGGACGCCGATCGTGCGCATGGCAGGAAAGTATCGCATCGCGCCTTTCCTGCACCTCCCGATCGACGCGCGGACCCGGCACGGTTGTCCCCATGACCGCACTCATCCTGATCGACGTCCAGCGCGGCTTCGACGACCCGCGCCTGGGCAACCGCAACAACCCCGCCGCCGAGGGCAACATCAAGACCCTGCTCGACGCTTGGTCGGCGGCTGGACAACCGCTCGTCCTGGTGCGGCACGACTCTCTTATCGAGAACTCGCCTCTAGAGCAGGGGACCGAGGGCGCGCGGTTCAAACCGGAACTAGAGGGCGCCGAGCCGGATCTTATGTTCACCAAGCACGTCAACTCCGCCTTCCACGGCGCGGTCGACCTCCACGGGTGGCTCACCGGGAAGGGCATCACGCGGATCGTGTTGGCGGGTATCCAGACCAACATGTGCGTTGAGACCACCGCGCGGGTCGGCGGCAACCTGGGCTACGAGGTGCACGTGGCGTTGGACGCGACCTACACCTTCGACCTCACCGGCCCCGACGGCAGCGTGCAGACCGCCGACGAGCTGAGCCGGGCGACCGCCACCAACCTCCACGGCGGCGGGTTCGCCACGATCAGCAGCACGCAAGAGGTGCTGACGCTGCTCGGCTAGGCCGGGAGGTCGTGGGCCTCTCGCACTACCCGCACGATCTCGGCCATGATCTGGGTCATCTCGTAGTCCTTCGGCGTGAAGACCCGCGCGACCCCGCCTGCGAGCAGGGTCGCGGCGTCCTCGGGCGGGATGATCCCGCCTACCACCACCGGGATGTCACCCGCGCCCGCGGCTCGTAGTCCTTCGACGACCGCGGGCACGGCCTCTAGGTGCGAACCGGACAGGATCGACAACCCCACCACGTGCACGCCCTCTTGGACGGCAGCGGAGACGATCTGGTCCGCGGTGAGCCGGATGCCTTGGTAGACAACCTCGAAGCCGGTGTCGCGGGCACGCACGGCGATCTGCTCGGCGCCGTTGGAGTGCCCGTCGAGGCCGGGCTTGCCGACCAGCATGCGCAGCCGCTCCCCCAGTTCCTCACCGGTGGCCTTCACCGACTCGCGAACCTTCGCCAACTCGGCGCCCGCTTCTCCCGCAGCGGAAGCACCGGAGACACCGGTCGGGGCGCGGTACTCGCCGAAGACCTCGCGTAGTGCGGCCGCCCACTCTCCGGTCGTGACGCCCGCCCTAGCGCAGGAGAGCGTCGCTGCCATCAGGTTGGCGTCTGTCTTCGCTGCCGCGCATAGGACGTCCAGCGAGTCCTGCACGGCCGCGTCGTCGCGGGAAGCACGCCAGGCCGCGATGGCAGCAACGGCCTCACGCTCCGCGACAGGGTCAACGGTTTCGATGGCCTTAGCGCCCTCGGCTTGCAGTGGGCTCGGCTCGGTGGTGTCGAACCGGTTGACGCCAACGATCACCTCTTCGCCAACCTCAATGCGGCGACGCCTCTCGGCAAGAGAGCCGACCATCTGGGTCTTCATGTAACCGCTCTCGACAGCAGCGACAGCGCCACCCATGGCCTGCACGCGGTCGATCTCAGCGCGCGCACCCTCAAGGATCTCGTCCACCTTCGCCTGGATGACGGGAGAGCCGTCGAAGATGTCCTCGTACTCCAGTAGGTCCGTCTCGAAGGCGAGCACCTGCTGCATGCGCAGCGCCCACTGCTGGTCCCACGGGCGCGGTAGGCCCAACGCCTCGTTCCACGCGGGCAGCTGGATCGCGCGCGCCCGCGCCTTACGCGACAACGACACCGCGAGCATCTCCAGCACGATCCGCTGGACGTTGTTCTCCGGCTGCGCCTCAGTGAGCCCTAGGGAGTTGACCTGGACGCCATAGCGGAACCGGCGCTGCTTGGGGTTGGTGATGCCATAGCGGTCGCGGCAGATCTCGTCCCAGAGGTCGGTGAAGGCGCGCATCTTGCACATCTCTTCGATGAACCGCACACCCGCGTTGACGAAGAATGAGATCCGCGCGACGACGTCGCCGAACTCCTCTTGCGGCACCTGGCCCGAATCGCGCACCGCGTCAAGAACCGCGATCGCGGTGCACATCGAGTACGCGACCTCTTGCACCGGGGTCGCCCCAACCTCCTGCAGGTGGTAGCTGCAGATGTTGATGGGGTTCCACTTCGGCACGTTGGCGACGGTGAAGGCCACCATGTCCGTGATCAGGCGCAGGCTAGGGCCCGGCGGGAAGACGTAGGTGCCCCGGGAGAGGTACTCCTTGATGATGTCGTTCTGCGTAGTGCCGGTGAGCTTCACTACGACGTCGTGCCAGTCGGTGCCCTCGGCCTCAGCCTGCTCCTGGGCGACGGTGACGTAGAGGGCGAGCAGCCACATCGCTGTGGCGTTGATGGTCATAGAGGTGTTCGCGGCGCCGAGCGGGATCCCGTCGAAGAGGGTCCGCATGTCACCGAGGTGGCTGACCGGGACGCCGACCTTGCCGACCTCGCCCCGGGCGAGCTCGTGGTCGGGGTCGTACCCGGTCTGCGTAGGCAGGTCGAAGGCGACCGAGAGACCGGTCTGCCCCTTGGCCAGGTTGCGCCTATAGAGCTCGTTGGACTTGGCGGCGGAGGAGTGGCCCGCGTAGGTCCGCATGACCCACGGCCGGTCGCGCTCGCGATCAGAGGGATACGGCACCGGTTAACCTCCGTTCACTTTCGCCTGAGCGTACTGGCCGGTAACCGCCTTGGCGCGTGGACTTGCTCACACGCGCGATGATGGGGACATGGATCTGCCCGCCCCGTACCTGCTGCTGGTCGCCCTGCTCGTCATCGGGCTGCTCGGGCTGGTCCTGCGCTGGGCCTTCCACTCCCCCGACCGCCACCCCGACTACGGCCTCCTCCGCCAGGTCGCCAAGGCCCCCACACCCACCGCTGCCAAAGCCGTAGAAGCCCAACTCCGCGCCGCGGGCGTCAAATCCACCACCGTCCCCACCGACGACGGCGACGCCTACCGCATCCTGGTCTTCCCGGCGGACGAGCGGGTGGCGATAGACGTGCTCCTGGGCTCCTGAACACGACAACGGGCCGCCCCCGAAGCAGGGGGCGGCCCGTTGGCTGGTGAGGACTACCGGGCGGGGCGCACTACGCCTGCGGACGTGCCGCTGCGGCGGGTGGGTTCGCCTACGGCGAGGATTTGGCCGTGGTCGGTGAACTCGAGGGTGGCTGCGGCGCCGATCTCGGCTTGTTCGGTGAAGGTGTGGCCGTAGCGGGCCAGGAGCGGGTTGCCGGTGATGAAGGCCGGTTCAGCGGTCACCGAGGGCGTGTTGCGCTGGGTGGCGCGGGGGGCCGCGACGGCGTCGGGGAGGGAGAGGCCGAAGTCGACGCGGTTGACGATGATCTGCAGGACGGTGGTGATGATCGTGGAGCCGCCCGGGGAGCCCAGGGCCAGCCACGGCTTGCCGTCCTTGAGGACGATGGTCGGCGACATGCTGGAGCGGGGGCGCTTGCCCGCGGCGGCCAGGTTCGGGTCGGGCGCGGTGCCCTGCGTCGGGGTGAAGTTGAAGTCGGTCAGCTCGTTGTTGAGCAGGAACCCGCGGCCCGGGACGACGATGCCGCTGCCGCCGACCTGCTCCAGGGTGTTGGTGTAGGTCACCACGTTGCCGCGCGCGTCGGCGACCACGAAGTGGTTCGTGTGCACCTCGTTCTCGCTGGTCGGCGTGGCCGAGGGCGGCGGCGGGGTGCAGTCACCGGGGTTGAGCGGGTTGCCCGGGGCCACCGGCGCCGGGGTGGCCCGGATCGGGTCGATGCGGCACGCGCGGATGGCGGCGTAAGAGTCCGACAGCAGCTGCGCGGTGGGCACGTTGACGAACTTGGGGTCACCGACGTACCGGCCACGGTCTGCGTAGGCGAGCTTGGTGGCCTCTAGGTAGAAGTGCAGCGCCTGGTCGCGCGGAGCCTTCTTAAGATCGAACCGCTCAAGGATGTTGAGCGACTCACCGACAGTGGTGCCACCCGAGGAAGAAGGCGCCATCCCGTACACGTCCACATCGCGGTACCGGACGTGCGTAGGAGCCTGGTCCAGAGTGCGGTAAGAGCGCAGGTCTCCCACCGTGAGCTTGCCCTTGGGCGGCGTGATCGTCGCGTCCGACGCAAGAGGCGGGTTCTGCGCGGCGTTGGCGACGTCGCGGCCAACGGACCCGCCGTAGAAGGCGCGCGTGCCGTTGCGGGCGATCTCGCGGTAGGTCTTAGCCAGATCCGGGTTGCGCAGCGTGGAGCCCACAGCGGGCGGCGCACCACCGGGCAGGTACAGCGCCGCGGTGGAGCTGAACTGCTTAAAGCGCGGCTGGTTCTGTTCGATCTCCTTGCGCAGCTGCGGCGTCACCGGGAAACCCCGCTCGGCGACGCGGATCGCGGGCTGCAACGCGTCCTCTAGGTCGTACTTGCCCCACCGCTGCAGCGCCCGCTCCCACAGCGCCAGGTTGCCCGGCGTGCCGACCGACAGGCCACTGGTCACCGCGTCGGCGAAGGCGTACGGCTGACCGGTGGCCGGGTTGATGAACAGGTTCGCGTCACCGGCCGCGGGCGTCGTCTCGCGACCGTCGATGGTGGACACCTTGCCGGACTTCGCGTCGTAGTAGACGAGGTAGCCGCCACCACCGATCCCGGCCATGTTGGGGTCGGTCACCCCGAGCACCGCCGCCACGGCGACCGCCGCGTCCGCAGCGGTGCCACCGCGGCGCAGTACGTCCAGACCGGCCTGGGTGGACTGCACGGTGTCGGAGACGACCGCGCCCCCGTACCCCTTGGCCACCGGAACCTTGGGCAGCTCGCGGCCGGGCGTCGCCGCCGCGGCCGTGGGCACCAGCAGAGCACCCGTCACGGTGGCAGCAGCCACCGCGCACACACCTACTCCGCGCCGAACACGCATCAGGACCTCTTCCGTTGGTCGCACAGGTGGTCCTTGTTGTACTCGGACACCCCATGCCCGTGGACCGCTGTTCGGACCGCGTCACCCGGTGGGACCGGAGGGCCTGCCTGGGCCAAACGGGTGAGTCAGGCCCGCGTCGGCTCGCCCAGCACCCGCCGCACGTCCGCACCCAGGCGCTGCATGTTCTCCACGAACTTGGGATAGCCGCGGTCGATGTGGAACACATCCCACACTTCGGTCACCCCGTCGGCGCACAACCCCGCCAGGACCAGGCCCACCCCCGCCCGGATGTCGGACGCCCACACCGGCGCGCTGGAGAGCCGGGGCACCCCCCGCACCACCGCGTGGTGACCGTCCGTGCGCGCGTCGGCCCCCAACCGGATCATCTCCTCGACGAACCGGAACCGGGCCTCGAACAGGTTCTCGGTGATCATCGAGGTGCCGTCGGCGACCGCGCTGAGCGCGATGGCGAACGGCTGCAGGTCGGTGGCGAACCCCGGGTAGGGCAGCGTCATGAAGTCGACCGCGGTCGCGCGGGCGTCCTGCTGGACCCGGAAGCCGTCGTCGAACGTGGTGACCTCGGCGCCCGCCGTGCGCAGCTTCTCCAGCACGAGGTCCAGGTGGTGCGGGTTGACGCCCTTGACGGTGATGTCGCCGCAGGTCATCGCGGCGGCGAAGGCCCAGGTGGCGCCGACGATGCGGTCGCCGACCACGCGGTGCTCGGTCGGGGTGAGCTCGCTGACGCCGTGCACGGTGAGGGTGGAGGTGCCCGCGCCCTCGACCTTCGCGCCCATCTGCTGCAGCATCAGGCACAGGTCGACGATCTCCGGCTCGCGCGCGGCGTTGTCGATCACCGTGGTGCCCTCGGCCAGCACGGCGGCCATCAGGATGTTCTCGGTCGCGCCGACGCTCGGGAAGTCCAGCCAGATCTGCGCCCCGCGCAGGGCGTCGGCCTTGGCCACGACGCAGCCGTGCTCGATCTCGCTGCTGGCGCCGAGCTGGCGCAACCCGTTCTGGTGCATGTCCAGCGGCCGCGACCCGATCGCGTCACCGCCGGGCAGCGCGACCACGGCGTGCTTCAACCGGCCGACCAGCGGACCGAGCACGCACACCGAGGCGCGCAGCTTGCCCATGGACGCGGAGTCGGCGCGGTGGTTGAGCTCGGCGGGGGTGGTGATCCGCACGAGGTCGCCGTCGATGTCGACGGTGCAGCCGAGGCTGCGCAGCACGTCGCCCATCAGCGGGACGTCGAGGATCTCCGGGCAGTTGGTGAGGGTGGTGGTGCCCTCGGCGAGCAGGGCGGCCGCCATCAGCTTGAGCACGCTGTTCTTGGCGCCGACGACCTCGACCTCGCCGACGAGCCGGGCCCCGCCGCGAACCTGGAAGTGCTCTGTCACGGGCGCAATGATGCCTTGTGCTGTCCGCATCCCGGACATCCGGGGCGGTCTAGGCTGGGTCCCATGTCGGTCCGCATCAACCGCGTCTACACCAAGGTCGGCGACAACGGCACCACCGCCCTCGGCGACGGCACCCGTGTCAGCAAGACCTCCCCCCGCCTCACCGCCTACGCCGACGTCGACGAGGCCAACTCGGCCATCGGCGTCGCCCTGGCCCTCGGCGGCCTGCCAGAGGACATCGCCGGGGTCCTGGGCACCGTCCAGAACGACCTGTTCGACGTCGGCGCGGACCTGTGCACCCCGATCGTCCCGGACCCGCCGTACCCGCCGCTGCGGATCACCGAGGAGTACGTGACCCGCCTGGAAGGCGAAATCGACTCGTTCAACGACCGCGTCGGCAAGCTGACCTCGTTCATCCTGCCCGGGGGCACGCCAGGCGCGGCCCTGCTGCACACGGCCCGGACTGTGACACGGCGGGCTGAGCGGGGGGCGTGGGCGCTGGTGGAGGCCGAGCCGGAAACGACGAACGTGTTGGCGGCCAAGTACCTGAACCGGTTGTCGGACCTGCTGTTCGTGCTGTCGCGGGTGGCGAACCCGGGCGGGGACGTGCTCTGGAAACCGGGCGGCGAGCGCTAGATCCGCTGCGCGAGCTCCGGCGGGGCGGTTGTGCGCAGGAGCTTGAGGTGCTCGGCGAGTCGGTTCGAGCGGATGGTGGCGGCCATGTCGACGACCTGGTGACCCAAACGGGTACCGGTGTCCCGGTCGCCACCGCGCAGGTGACAGGTGGCCAGCTCGGTGAGCCCGAACGCGAGGCGTTTGGTGCGGGCGGGATCGGTGCGCCGCGTGGACGCGGTCAAGGTGTCGATCGCGTCGGTGGCATAGCGGCGGTCGTGGACGGTGAGGATGGTCAGAACCCGGCCACGCTCACTGGCCAGCAGGTTCTCGTCGAAGCCACTGGGATCGGCTACTGAGCCCTGGGACACGGCATCCTCGGCACGCGAGAGGAACTCGACCGCTTTCTGCGGATCCCGGGATTCTGCATAGACACGCGCCTGGCTGCACAGGAGCAACGAGGTGAGCCCACCGGAGCGGACACGTTCGGCGGCCACCAACCCCAATCCGATCGAGTCCTGCGCCTGCCGCCCATCCCCACCCTGGCTGTAGACCCTGCCGATTTGGCCGAGCGCCAAAGCGGCTCTTGCTGGATCTTCCGCCTCCTGCGCCACAACCACGGATTGGCCGAGGTAGCGCAAGGCCGCCCCCGACAGCCCCACATCATGCGATGCCCGGCCCGCGAGAGCGAGAAGATCCGCGAGAACTGAGCGGAGCTGTGCTTCAACCTGGTCGCTGCGCACGGCGTTCAACAGCCCATGCGCCCAGCCGAGCTGCCCGATCACCGCCTCTCGCACCGCACCGCCGCCCAACTGCCGCTCTTGGGCCCACAACATCCGCGTGAGAGCACGCAGTTGCCCCACCTCGGTCTCCCCGACGCGGTTCGGAGCAGGTGTCGCCACCGCCGGATTCGCCAGCAAGGCGATGTCGGCCCCCGTGACCGCCGCGCCCATCGCGACCTTGGCCAGTAACCCCATGAACTCCCGCCGATCCGGCACGTCCACCACCCCGTCCGTCTGCTCGATGCGCCCCCGCGCTCATGGGCAGCAGCAACTGTCCAGACACTCACGGTAACAACGATGCCGCTGTCCGTCACACAGAGAAGTGCGGCTCATACGGGTGGCGTATCAAACTGGAGGCCGCGAAGACTCCGCACATTGGCGGCGGAAAGCGTGGACATTCGGCGATCGTGTTCAGTCGATTCCACGAGGGTCCTGCCGCAGTGGTGCTCCGGCTACCAGCGGTCAGCTAGCCCACGGGAGACGGATACCAGGCGGCGCGCTCTCCATCCGCGACAGGAACCCCATCAACGCGTCCGGACCCATCGCCACCCCACCGGCGGCAGACCACCAGGCGGCTCGAACCGGAGTACCCGGGAGCCCGCAGGCAGGTCGGAGGTCCTACTGCGGCCGACCCTTGGCAGACTGCGGCCATCAAGGCCCAAGAGCAAAGGACCAGCGGTCCACATTTGCTACGGCTGCAGGCGGTCAGCTAGCCCACGGGAGGCGGCTACCGGGAGGGGCGCTCTCCATCCACGACAGGAAGCCCGTCAACGCGTCCGGGCCCATCGCCACCTCCACCGGCGGCAAACCACCAGGCGGCTCGAACCGGAGCACCCGGGAGCCCGCGGGCAGGTTCGGCGTCTCGCCGTGGTCTGGTTCGCGGCGGGCGGCGATTTCCAGGCCCTCCCGGCGGAGCACCTGGTCGGGACCAGCCCGCAGGCTGATCGCGCGGAACCAGGCGAACTCGTCGCCGTGGTAGCGGCCTACGCCCCAGGCCCAGCCCTTGCCGGACTCGTCGACGCGGGTGCGGAGGGCTACGTGGATGCCGCCCGCCCGCAGTAGGCGGACGCGGCGGCTCACCAACAACAGCAGCACGAGCAGGATGACGGCCAAGAGCGCGACGACGAGCAAGCTCACGTCCACGGCCGCTCCCCTGCCCGCTAGGCCGACATCAGGCGGACTGGCCCGCGGCGCGGAGGCTGGCCGCCGCTCGGTCGCGCTGCTCGGGGTCCTGGGTGGTCAGCTCGGCGCGGGCCTTGTCGACGTCGATCTCGTGGGAGAGCTCGGCGGACTCGGCGAGGATGCTGACCGCGTCTGCGGTGACCGAGAGGAAACCGCCGTAGACCGCGGCCACGATCGTCTCGCCGTCGGTGGTCTCGATCTTCACGACGCCGCCGTGCACGAGCTGCCCCAGCACCGGCTCGTGACCGGGCATGATCCCGATCTCGCCCTCGGTGGTCTGCGCGACGACGAAGGTGCCGGTGCCCGACCACAGGCGTCGTTCCACGGCGACCAGTTGGACCGACATCTCAGCCACGCGTATCTCCTCACAGCTCGCGGTTGTCCGCCAGTCTAGTCGGCACCCTGACAACCACCCCAGCCAGCCCGGTGTCAGAACGGGCGGAACAACAGTTGAACACAGGGGGTGAGCACGATCAGACCGGACAGCGAGTTCGCCGACTTCGTCGCGCACCGGTCCACCGCACTGCTGCGCACCGCGTACCTGCTCTGCGCCGGTGACCGGGCCGCCGCCGAAGACCTGCTCCAGGACGTCCTGGAACGGGTCTACGGCAAGCACCGCCGGATCCGCGGCGACCTGGAGCCCTACGTGCGGGCCGCGCTGGCCAACGCCTCTGCCAACCGGTGGCGGACGCGGTCCCGCCGGGTGGCCGAGGCGCCGCTGGAGCGGGCCGGTGAGCCGGGTATCGGCGGGCACGAGGGCGCGGTGGTCGACCGGGACCGGGTGGCCAGGGCCCTGGGGGCGCTGCCTGCGCGGATGCGGGCGGTACTGGTGCTGCGCTTCTTCGACGACCTGTCGGAGGCCGACACCGCGGCGGCACTGGGGGTGTCGCCGGGGACGGTCAAGAGCCAGACGGCCAGGGGCGTCGCGCGACTGCGCGAACTGCTCACCGAACACGACATGACGAGGGGTTGAGATGGACACGGCAGAACTGGCCCACGTGCTGCGTGCGGCCACCGACGGCCTCGACACCCGGCCGGGTTTCGCGGTCGACGTCCTACGCGGCGGCAGACGGCGCAGAACCCGCCGACGGGTCACCCTGGCCGCGACGATGGCCGTCGTCGTCGCGGCGGCGGGCCTGGCCACAGCGGACGTCATCAGCGACAACGACGCCGCACCGGGGATCACCACGGCGACCAACCCGATGCTGACCGCCCGGACCCGCGGCGACCTGGCAGGTGACCAGGCCTACCTCGACGCCGCCGTGAAGGCCTTCGACGCGGGCATGCCCAACGAACCCGGCAGCGCCCGCCTCGACAAACCGCACGTCTACTGGGCAGGCACCACCGAGGGCGGCAAGATCGCGGTAGTGGCGCAGAAGGTGGAGCCCGCGGAAGGCATCGGGCACGACCAGGACGGGCAGGTGATCGACCTGCGCACCGTAGAGCGCAGCGTGGTCGGCCTGCTGGTCGGGACCAAACCCGTCCTCGTGAACTCCTTCCCCCAGCCTTACAGCACGCCGAAGCGGGGATTCGCGTTCATCTACGGCCCGTTCAACCGCGACATCATCGCGATGGGCGCCGATGACCTGAGCCTCTCGCCCGGGTGGACGTACATATTCGCCACGGGCAAGCCCGGGCGCCAGTGGACACCGATGGTCGAGAACGAGGGGGTCTGGCTGGGGCAAGCCCCTGACCGCACACCACCGGAGGAGATCCGCGTCGTCACCGGCGACCCGGCGAAAGCCGGGCGCGACCAGGCCCTGACGATGCTGCCCGGCACGCGGTGGTCGCTGGGGACCGACCGGCAGGCCAAGCCGGTCCCGGAGGGCCTCCTGCGCACCGGGCCCGCCGACGTCTACCGGGTGGGCGGCAGCACGGCTCCCCCGCTGGGCGACAACATCCACGAAACCCTCACGGCGGCGGGACTGCTCGACCCGCTGGCGGGTGTCTCACCGACCGGGGCCCAGTTCATCGCCGACCGACCGACCGGGGGCAGTGTGGTGGTGGTGGAAGTGGTGGACACCTTCATCATGAGCCACCTGTTCCTGGCCGAACGCGACGCGGCGGGCGCCATCACCCGCTGGGTGGCCTGCGAGCTGGTGCGGCGCGACGGCGGCTTCGTCGGTGCCTGTGTCCTGCCCGGTGAATCGGGCTACCTCGCCGCCGCACCGGGGATGAAGCTGAGCTACCAGACCCAGAACGGCACCACCCTGAGCGACTGGATTGACGCGGGCACCGACGCCGCGATCCTCCCCCCGACCGCGACGACGGTGCAACTGACCACCCCCGAAGGCCACACAGAACTGCACAGCCTGCTGCGGCAGTGACCAGAACGACGAACGGCCCGGTGTCCCTTGAGGACACCGGGCCGTTTCGCTTGGTCTAGCTCACTTCTTGGTGAGCGCCTGGTACTTGCGCTCCAGGTCGTCGAGACCACCGATGGAGAGGAAGGCCTGCTCCGGCACGTGGTCGTACTCGCCCTTGGCGACGCGGTCGAACGCCTCGATGGTGTCGGACACCTTGACGAACGAGCCCTCCTCGCCGGTGAACTTCTGCGCGACGAAGAAGTTCTGGGACAGGAAGCGCTCGATGCGCCGGGCCCGGTTCACCGTCACCTTGTCCTCTTCGGACAGCTCGTCCATGCCGAGGATGGCGATGATGTCCTGCAGCTCCTTGTACTTCTGCAGGATCCGCTTGACCTCCTGCGCCACCCGGTAGTGCTCGTCGCCGACCACGGCCGGGTCGAGGATGCGGGAGGACGAGGTCAGCGGGTCGACCGCCGGGTAGATGCCCTTCTGGGAGATCGGACGGGAGAGCTCCGTCGTCGCGTCCAGGTGGGCGAAGGTGGTCGCCGGGGCCGGGTCGGTGTAGTCGTCGGCGGGCACGTAGATCGCCTGCATCGAGGTGATCGAGCGACCGCGCGTCGAGGTGATGCGCTCCTGCAGCTCGCCCATCTCGTCGGCCAGCGTCGGCTGGTAACCCACGGCCGAAGGCATGCGGCCCAGCAGGGTCGACACCTCGGAACCGGCCTGGGTGAACCGGAAGATGTTGTCGATGAACAGCAGCACGTCCTGGTTCTGCACATCGCGGAAGTACTCCGCCATGGTCAGCGCGGACAGGGCGACGCGCATGCGGGTGCCCGGCGGCTCGTCCATCTGGCCGAACACCAGCGCGGTGTCGGGGAGAACGCCCATCTCCTCCATCTCGAGGAAGAGGTCGGTGCCCTCGCGGGTGCGCTCACCCACACCGGCGAACACCGAGGTGCCACCGAAGTTGCGGGCGATACGGGTGATCATCTCCTGGATGAGCACCGTCTTGCCGACGCCCGCGCCGCCGAACAGACCGATCTTGCCGCCCTCGACGTACGGGGTGAGCAGGTCGATGACCTTCACGCCGGTCTCGAGGACCTTGGTCTTGCCCTCGAGCTGGTCGAAGGCCGGGGGGCGGCGGTGGATGCGCCAGCGCTCGGCGTCCGCGGCGTGGCCCGGCTTGTCCAGGCACTCGCCGAGGGCGTTGAACACGTGGCCCTTGACCGCGTCGCCGACCGGCACCGAGATGGCCTCGCCGGTGTCGGTGACCGGCGCGCCGCGCACCAGGCCGTCCTGGGGCGCCATGGAGATGCAGCGCACCAGGTTGTCACCCAGGTGCTGGGCGACCTCGAGGGTGATGGTCTTGCGCAGCGACTCGAGCTCGACCTCGACCTTGAGCGCGTTGTAGAGCTCGGGCACCGCGCCGCGCGGGAACTCCACGTCGACGACGGGGCCGATCACCCGGACGACGCGACCGACCGCGTTCTTGGTGCCTGGTTCCTGAATGGCAGTCATTAGTCATCACTTCCTGCGGCAGCGAGCGCCTCGACGCCACCGACGATCTCGCTGATCTCCTGGGTGATCTGCGCCTGGCGGACCTGGTTGGCGACACGGGTGAAGCTCTTGACGAGCTCGTCGGCGTTGTCCGTGGCGGACTTCATCGCCGTGCGGCGGGCAGCGGACTCGGACGCGGCCGACTCCAGCAGTGCCGCGAAGATGCGGGTGTTGATGTACTTCGGGAGCAGGTTGCCCAGCAGCGTCTCCGCGCTCGGCTCGAACTCGTAGGACGAGGTCAGGCCCACCGGGGTCTCGATGTACTCGATCTCCAGCGGGGCGATGCGCACCGCGACCGGCTTCTGCGAGAGCATCGAGTTGAACTCGGTGTAGACGATGTGCAACTCGTCGACGCCGAGCACCCCGTCCACGCCGGGCTTGTCCTCGACGTCGTCGGCGCCGTGCAGGAAGGCCTGGATGAGCGCCTCGCTGGCGGCGACCGCGTCGGTGTAGGAGGGCCGCTCGGAGAAGCCGGTCCAGCTCGCCTTCACGTCCCGCTGGCGGAACTTGTAGAAGTTGAGCCCCTTGCGGCCGATGACGTAGACCACCGGCTGCTTGCCCTGCTCACGCAGCAGCGTGACCAGTTCCTCGGCCCGCCGCAGCGCGTTGGCGTTGTAGCCACCGCACAGTCCGCGGTCCGAGGTCACCACGAGCACCGCCGCGCGCCGGTACTTCTCGCGCGGGGTCAGCAGGGGCGAGTCGAGCGTGGTCGCGCCGGTCGCCAACGCGGTGAGCACCGAGGTGATCTCATCGGCGTACGGCTTGGCCGCGGCCACCCTGGCCTGCGCCTTGCTGATCCGCGAGGTCGCGATCAGCTCCTGCGCCTTGAAGATCTTCTTGAACGACTGGGCCGACTTGATCCGCTGCCGGATCTCGCGAAGCTGTGCCATGGCGGTCCGCCTACTCCGCCGGGGCGGACTTGTTGACCTTGACGGTCTCCTGGCCCACCTCGTTGGCGTCGAGCGCGCTGGCCGGGGCGTCGGTCACCGAGCCGGAGCCCGCGGTGAACGAGTCCTTGAACGCGGTGACGGCGGCGACGAGGCGCTCCTCGTTCTCCGGGGAGAACTTGCCGGAGATCCGGATCTCCTCCAGCACACCGGCGTGCCGGTGGCGCAGGTGCTCGTGCAGCTCCGACTCGAAGCGGCGCACGTCGGCCACGGCGAGGGAGTCAAGGAAGCCCTTGGTGCCGACGTAGATCGAGACGATCTGCTCCTCGACCGGCAGCGGCTGGTACTGGCCCTGCTTGAGCAGCTCCATCATCCGGGTGCCGCGCTCCAGCTGCGCCTTCGAGGTGGCGTCCAGGTCGGAGGCGAAGGCCGCGAACGCCTCCAGCTCGCGGAACTGGGCCAGCTCGAGGCGCAGGGTGCCGGAGATCGACTTCATCGCCTTGGTCTGCGCGGCGCCACCCACCCGGGAGACGGAGGTACCGACGTTGACCGCCGGGCGCTGACCGGCGTTGAACAGGTCCGACTCCAGGAAGCACTGGCCGTCGGTGATGGAGATGACGTTGGTGGGGATGTAGGCGGAGATGTCGTTCGCCTTGGTCTCGATGATCGGCAGACCGGTCATCGAGCCGCCACCGAGCTCGTCGGAGAGCTTCGCGCAGCGCTCCAGCAGGCGGGAGTGCAAGTAGAAGACGTCGCCGGGGTAGGCCTCGCGGCCCGGCGGGCGGCGCAGCAGCAGCGAGATCGCGCGGTAGGCCTCGGCCTGCTTGGTCAGGTCGTCGAAGATGATCAGGACGTGCTTGCCCTGGTACATCCAGTCCTGGCCGATGGCCGAGCCGGTGTAGGGGGCCAGCCACTTGAAGCCAGCGGAGTCCGAAGCCGGGGCGGCGACGATGGTGGTGTACTCCAGCGCGCCTGCGTCCTCCAGCGCGGTCTTGACGCCCGCGATGGTGGAGCCCTTCTGGCCGACCGCGACGTAGATGCAGCGGACCTGCTGCTTCGGGTCGCCGGTGTCCCAGGCCTTCTTCTGGTTGATGATCGTGTCGACGCAGACCGCGGTCTTGCCGGTCTTGCGGTCGCCGATGATCAGCTGGCGCTGGCCGCGGCCGATCGGGGTCATCGAGTCGATGGCCTTGATGCCGGTCTGCAGCGGCTCCTCGACCGGCTGGCGCTGCACCACGGTGGCCGCCTGCAGCTCCAGCACGCGCTCACCGGAGGCCGCGATGTCGCCGAGGCCGTCGATCGGGTTGCCCAGCGGGTCGATGACCCGGCCGAGGAACGCGTCGCCGACGGGGACCGAGAGGACCTTGCCGGTCCGCTTGACCTCCTGGCCCTCCTCGATCTTGTCGTAGTCACCGAGGATGGCCACACCGAGCTCGCGCGCGTCGAGGTTCAGCGCCACGCCGACGATGCCGCCGGGGAACTCCAGCAGCTCGTTGGCCATGGCCGAGGGCAGGCCCTCCACGTGGGCGATGCCGTCGCCGGTGTCGGAAACCGTTCCGACCTCTTCCCGGTTGACGTCCGGGGAGTAGCTGGAGACGTAGTTTTCGATCGCACTGCGGATCTCGTCCGACGAGATCGTCAGCTCCGCCATGAAAGTTCCTGCTCTCACTTCGTTGCTTCGGGGGAAGTTGGGGTCAGGAGAACCGACGACGCAGCGCGTCGAGCCGTCCTGAGGTGCTGCCGTCGATGACCTCGTCGCCGACCCGGACGACCAGACCGCCACCGATGGTGGGGTCGATCTCCAGGTGCAGCGCGATGGGCCGCGAGTAGATCCGCTGCAGGGTCGCCGACAGGCGCTCCTGCTGCTCGGCGGAGAGCGCGCCCGCGGAGACCACGTGCGCCACCGAGCGCTCCCGGCGCTTCGCCGCCTCGGCGGCCAGCGCCTCCAAACCCGACACCAACTGGCGACCGCGGGGGCGGCCGACCAGGTTCTGCACCAGGGTCTCGGTCGTGGCGTCCACCTTGGACCCGATCAGACCGCGGATGAGCTCGAGCTTGCCGACCGGGTCACCGGTGCGGTTGCTGAGCACCTGCTCGAGCTCGCCGTGGTCGGCCAGGATCCGGCCGAGCCGGAACAGCTCGTCCTCGACGGAGTCGAGGCGTCCCGCGCGCTCGGCCCCGACCAGCAGGGCGGTGACCGCGAGCGACTCCAGGCCGTCGACCAGCTCACGGGGGCTCGACCAGCGGGCCGAGGCCGCGGTGGTGAGCACCGTGACGGTGTCCGCGGACACCTTGCCGGTGAGCAGCTCGGTGACCAGGCGGGCCCTGGCACTCGGGGCGGTCGAGGAGTCGGCCAGCGTGCGGCGCAGGCCGACCTCGCGGTCGAGCAGCCCGACGACGGCGAACAGCTCGCCGCCCAGCGCCGCCGCGCCCGCCGGGGTGGCCTCCAGCACGTCGAGCAGGGTCAGCTCGACGGCCGCGAGGGCCTCCCGGCTGGCGGCGTGCAGCGCGGTGGTCACAGTTGAGGTCATCGCGGACGTCCCCTAGCGCTTCGCCGGTGCGGAGACCGTGTCGAGGTCGGCCAGGAACCGGTCGACCGTGCCGCGGCGGCGGGCCTCGTCCTCCAGGGACTCACCCACGATGCGGCTGGCCAGCTCGACGGCCTGGCGCCCCAGTTCGGCGCGCAGCTCGGCGACGATCTGGGCCCGCTGGGCCTCCAGCTGGGCCTGGCCCTGCGCGACGATCCGCGCGGACTCGGCCTGCGCCTGGGCGCGCAGCTCTTCCTTGATCTGCTCGGCCTCGGCCCTGGCGTCGTCGCGGATGCGCGCCGACTCCGCCCGCGCCTCAGCCAGCTGCGCCTTGTACTGCTGCAGCGCGGCTTCGGCTTCCTTCTGCGCGGCCTCGGCCTTCTCGATCCCGCCCTGGATCTTCTCGGTCCGCTCGGTGTAGAGCTTCTCGAACCGGGGCGCGACGAACTTCGAGATCACGAACAGCAGCAGCAGGAAGGCCACCAGACCGAGGATGACCTCGGCCATGTGCGGCATGACCGGGCTTGGCTTGTCCTCGGCGAGGAAAAGCACTGCGGCTGACTTCACCACATCGACTCCCTAACAGACGAAGGGCTAGCTGGATCAGCCGCCGGAGGCGATGAAGTAGACGACCAGGCCGATCAGCGCGAGGACCTCGACGAGCACGAAGGTCGTCCAGGCGATGCCCATGAGCTTGCCCTGGGCCTCCGGCTGGCGGGCGGTGCCGTTGATGACCGCGGCCCAGATCAGACCCACGCCGATGCCGGGGCCGATCGCGCCGAGGCCGTAGCCGATGGCGGCGAGACCCGGGTTGATGCCCGCGGTCGTCGCGACTTCCTGAGCGAGGAGAACACTGCTCACTTGTGTATCCCTTTCCAACTCGGTCCGCGGGCACCCGCGGATCGGGGGCTTGAGTTTCCCTAGTGGTCTTCGGCGAGCGCGCGACCGATGAAGCTCGCGGCGAGCAGCGCGAAGATGTAGGCCTGCAGGACCTGGATGAAGGCCTCGAGGAAGGTCATCGCGATGGCCATCGCCCAGGCGACCAACGACACCGGCTTGAGCGGCGCGGCGGCGTGCAGCAGCAGGTACTCACCACCCAGGGTGAACACCAGCAGGATGAGGTGACCGGCGAACATCGCGGCGAACACCCGGATCGCCAGCGTGATCGGGTCCATGAAGAACTTCAGGAACAGCTCGATCGGGGTCAGCAGGATGTAGACCGGCTTGGGGACCCCGGGCGGCAGCAGCTGGTTCTTCAGGTAGCGGCCGAAGCCGAACTTCTTGATGCCGACGAAGTGGTAGACCGGGTAGACCACCAGCAGCGCGAGCGCGAGCGGGAACCCGATGCGCGACATCGTCGGGAACTGGATGATCGGGATGATCCCGAACAGGTTGTTCACCAGGATGAAGGTGAACAGCGTGAGAATCAGGGGTACGAAGGGCTTGAACTCCTTCGAACCGATCTGGTCGCGCGCGATGTTGTTGCGGCCGAAGTCGTACACCGACTCCGCGGCGAACTGCCAGCGGCTCGGGACGATCTTGAGGTTGCGCGAGGTGATCAGGAAGAACGCCGAGACGATGACGATGGACAGGACCATCAACACCATCGGCTTGGTGACTTCGCCGAAGATCGGCGGGAGGAAAAAGTCCTTGACTCCGGGGGGTGCGAACTTGTCACCCTCGGCCAGCACCAGCCTGCCCACCTGTGGGCTCCTTCCGGTTCTCCCGGCCGGCGTTCACTCCGCCGGGGGAATCGTCACGATCAGGACGTAACGTACCTGACGAACTTGGCATGTCTTCAGGCGGCCACCCGGGGATCCCGAGCGGCCATGGTGAGCGCGCGTGCGGTTCTGGCCGCCCACCGTTGACGCGAACGATAGCAGGCAGTGCGCGCACTCCGGACAGGCGTACTGCTAGTTGCCTGTTCCCAGGTAAGAGCCTATTTTTCCGCGGCCGGGATGATGGTCGGCAGCTTGGTCCTGCGGAAGGCGACCGCCTCGGCCGCGGCAGCGACGAGCACCACAGCCACCATCGTGATACCGAGCGACTCGGCGTGCAACGCGTCGACCCCGCGCAGGGCCGTCATCACCAGCATCAGGACCAGCAACTTGCCGACGAAACCGCCCAGCGAGGCCGCCATGCCTATGTGCGGCCCCAGGTGCGCGGTCTTGCGCATGAGCAGCAGCGTGAGCAACGAAGAAGCCGCCGCGAGCAGACCACCGACCAGCGCGCCCCACAGCCCGGGCGCCCCGTTGATCAACGCGAACACCACGGCGCCCACCGCGATCGTGGCCAGCGACGGCCACAGCGCGTAGCGGAACATGGCGTTGGCCAGTGTCAGCAGGGACTTGGCGTGCGGATCGATCTCGGGCGCCGGGGCCGCCTCCGCCGCGTCCCGGTCCTCGGTGTCCTGGATGTGCTCGCTCATCGTGACCTCAGTCTAGGGATGGCGGAGATGATCACCGCGACCAGGACGCCGACGCCGACCACCCAGACCACCGCGGACACGTCGTAGATGGTCACCGCGACCGCGCCGAAGGCGAGCAGGCAGGCCCACAAGTAGATCAACAGCACCGCGCGGCGCTGCGAGTGGCCGATCTCCAGCAGCCGGTGGTGCAGGTGCATCTTGTCCGCGGAGAACGGGCTGACCCCGCGCCTGGTGCGGCGGATCACGGCGAGCAGCAGGTCCAGCACCGGGATGAACAGCACAGCGGCCACGATCAGCAGCGGCGAGAACAGCGCGATCGCGTCCGACAGGCCCCAGATCGGCGGGTTGGCCCGACCCGACGCGGTGGTGCTGGCGGCGGCGAGCATCAGGCCGATGAGCATCGAGCCGGAGTCGCCCATGAACAGCCGCGCGGGCTGGAAGTTGTGCGGCAGGAAGCCGAGGCACGCGCCCGCCAGCGTCGCGGCGATCAGCGCGGGCGAGTAGGTGCCGACGTCGCCGCCGGAGAGGTCGAGCAGGTGCAGGGCGAACACCGCGGTCGCGGCGGCGGCGATCATGCCGACGCCCGCGGCGAGGCCGTCGAGGCCATCGATGAAGTTGATCGCGTTGATCAGGGTGACCGCGAGCAGGATGGCCAGCAGGCCGCCCTGGTTCTGGTCGAGGATCAGCACCGAGCCGAACCCGTCGGCGTCACCGCCCCACGGCACCCACAGCACCACCCACTGGATCCCGTACAGCACCAGGATCCCGGCGCAGGTGATCTGGCCCGCGAGCTTGGTCAGCGAGTCCAGCTCGAACCGGTCGTCGAGCATTCCGATCAGCACGATGATGCCGCCGCCGATGAGCACCGCGGTCGGGTCGAACGAGTAGTCGAAGGCCCGGCGCAGCACGGGGAGCTGGTGGGCCAGCAGCATCCCGCCGCACACACCCAGGTACATGCCGAGGCCGCCGAGGCGGGGCATGGGGACCACGTGCACGTCGCGCTGGCGCGGGTAGGCCACCGCGCCGAATCTGATCGCGAAGAGGCGGACCAAACCGGTGAGCAGGAAGGTCAACACCGCGGTGACCAGACCGACCAGGAGGTACTCGCGGACCGGCAGGCCCGCTGGAGCGAAGTCGCCCGTGGGGTTCACGCGCGGTCGCTGCTGGTGATCGGGGCGGACTGCGGGCGCACGGCGGGTCGGCTCTCCTGGTCGGACTCGGGTTCGCGGGTTGCTCTGCTGCGGTCGATCGGCACCTGCGGCGCTACCTTGCGGTGCGGACCTCGGTGCCCAGCGCTTCGCGGACCGCGGCCACGCTGACCGCGCCCTCGCGCAGCACCAGGGGTTCGTCGCCGGTGAGGTCCACGATCGTGGACGGAACCGGGTCGCCGGACGGGCCGCCGTCGAGGTAGATCCCGACCAGGTCGCCGAACTGGTCCACGGCCTCCTGGGCGGTGGACGCGGGCGGCTGCCCGGAGCGGTTGGCGCTGGAGACGGCCATCGGCCCGACCTCGCGCAGCAGCTCGATGGCCACCGGGTGCAGCGGCATCCGCAGCATCACGGTACCCCCGGTGTTGCCGAGGTCCCAGTTCAGCGACGGCGCGTGCGGCAGCACGATCGACAGGTCACCCGGCCAGAACGCCTCGACCAGGGTGCGCGCGGTGTGCGGCACCGACAGCACCAGGCCGTCGATGGTGGTCCACGAGCCGACGAGCACCCCGACCGGCATGTCCGGGCCGCGGTTCTTGGCCGCGAGCAGACCGGCCACCGCGGTCGAGGAGAAGGCGTCGCACCCGATGCCGTACACGGTGTCGGTCGGGATCACCACGAGCCTGCCGGAGCGGACCGCGCTGGCGGCGGCACCGAGGCCGTCCTCGCGCTGACCGCGTTCACCACAGTCGAAGACCGTCACCCGCGCGAGCCTAGCGGTGTCCGACTCCGCCGCGTCAGGCAGATCCACCGGTGGATCACCCCGGCGCTCAGGTGCCGGGGCGGGTGATCCGGTCGGCCAGGCCCGCCGCGCGCTCCTGCCACGCCTGCCGTCGGAAGTGGACGACGATCAGGTAGAGCAACCCGCTCCCGGCCACGATGCCCGCGATGACGACCAGGACGCTGCCGATGACCCCGCCCACGGCGACGAGCGTGATGCCCAGCGACACCGCCAGCACGGCCAGGCTGACCGCGATGCCCTCCGGGCGCCACTGCCACTTCCGTCCGGATCGGACCTCGGCGAGCAGGCGTTCGGCTCCCCTGCGCAGTTCGTGGTCCTCGACGTCGAGTTCGAGGATGCGCATCGCGGCGTGTTCGCACTGGTGCAACTGGACTTCGCTGGTGATGACGAGCACCTCGTCGTCGGTGGCCGAGCGGACCTGGTCGCCGACGGAGGCCCAGGTGCTGGCGAGGTAGTAGCGCAGCACCGGGTTCGCGCTGTCGCCGAAGCGGCGCTCCAACTCCTGGGCCGCACCCTCGGCGGCGCGCCCGGCGACCATCGCCTGCGAGAGGCCGAGCACGGCGAGCACGTTGTCCGGTTCGAGCGCCGCGGCGGCCTGGTAGTGCTGCGCCGCGGTGCGCCATCGGCCCCTGGCGAGCAGCACGTCGCCGATGCCCACCTGGTCCATCGGGTGCGCGCGCAGAGCGGCCGCCTGCTCGAAACCCGCGACGGCCTCGTCGAGCCGTCCGGCGAGCAGCGCGGTGCGCGCCGCGGCGGCGAACTGCCGGGCGGCGAGCGACTCGGTGGCACCGTCGTCGCTGTCGGTCACCAGCCGCCACTTGGCGGTGATGTCCTGCCATGTGCGAAGCATTGGATCACCCAGGTGCGCACGCTACCCTCAGTACGCCATACCGGGGGTCCGCCCTACCGAACGCGCCAGGGGAGCGATCACGACCAGTCATCGGCATCGGGGACACCGGGCTCGGCGGGGGTACCAGCTGAGCTCGCGCTGGCTGGCGTCCTCACTCGTGGTGGCCTACGCGGCGGTGAGCGCGGCGGTCGGCGCGGTGCTGCTGGTCAGCCCCAAGGAACCGCAGGTCCAGGCCTATCCGGTGTACATATACACCGAGGCGCCCACGCCGCCCGCGGCCTCGTCCACCACCGGCCCGCCCTCGCCGGTCGCGATGCCGATCCCGGAGGGCTACCAGCGGGTCGCCGGGCCCGGCGGCCTGATCACCACGGTCCCCAACGGCTGGAACATCACCCGGTCGACCGGTCCCGGCGCGATGCAGGCCACCGACCCGGCCGACCCCACCCGCTACGTCCGCTACGGCGGTGCCCCCGCGTCCGCGCAGGACCTGGTCGACGCGCACGTGGACTACGAACTCCGCTTCGCCGAGGCGCACAGCGGCTTCAAGCGCCTGAGCCTCGGCACCACCACGTACCACGACGTGCAGGCCCTGGACTGGGAGTTCGAGCACGACTCCGCGGTGGGCAGGCGCCGGGCGCACTCGATGTACTGGCGGGTCGGCGGCACCGAGTACTTCCTCTACGCCAGCGCCCCCGCCGCGCGCTGGTCGGAGACCTCGCCGATCTACAACACCATGGTCGACAACACCAGTCCGTGAGCCTCCCCCGGAATTCACCCGTCGGCGGTCGATCTCCACTGACCGTGAACACACCGCCCCGCGATCGCCCGGTCGAGTGGGCATCGCTTGCGCGGGAGGACAACTCGGTGAAAGCGGTTCGGATCTGCGTCGCGGCGGCTTTGCTCGGTGCGGTGGTCTGGCTCGGTTTGGTCGGCGCACCCGCGGTGGATGAGGCGCGGTTCCGGGCCGAGTTGCGCGAGGAGGGCACCCGGTACACCGCGCGGGTGGTGGAGGCCGGGTTCGTCCGCGCTGACGGCGCGTTGCGGGAGGTGGTCGTCACCGGCCCGTTCGGCGACCTGGTTGGGATCGATCTGGCGGAGAGTTCGACCGCTGTCCACTCCGTCGGTGACGAGCTGCGGGTGGTGGTCCCGGCGGTGCGCTACCACCGCGGGTTGCCCGAGGACGTGGTCGACCGGTCGGCTGTGTCCTACGTGCTGGCTCGGATCGCGTTCCCCGGCACGACCACCGTGGTCCTGGTCGGCGCGCTGCTGTTCACCCGACGCGCGCGGCCGTAGCGAAGCGGGGGCGGCCTGCCAGGTCCACATGGGACTCCACTGTGGACAGTACGCGCCTGGCGCCGAGCAGGGCCGGGACAGACTCGCCGTGGGTGTCGTCGTGCTCGATCGCCAGGTGGCCGCCAGGGCGCAGGAGGCGGGCGGCGAGGGACACGACGGAGCGGATCACGGTGAGACCGTCCGGTCCGGAGAAGACCGCGTGCGCGGGGTCGTGCGCGGCGACCTCGGGCGGGACCTCGGTGCCGTCGGGGACGTAGGGCGGGTTGCACAGCACCAGGTCCACCTGTCCGTCCAATTCGGACAGAAGGCCCGGCTCGGTGACATCCCCGTGGTGGAGCCGGATCCCGGTGTCGCCCGCGGTCACCCTGGCATCGGCGTTGCGCCGGGCCCAGGCCAGAGCGGACAGGTCCACGTCCACCGCGTGCACCACGGCGTCCGGCCTTGCCTGCGCGACCGCGAGGGCCAGCACCCCGGAACCCGTGCACAGGTCCACGACCACCGGCGAGTGCACGCCCTCCAACGCCGCCAGCGCCCAGGCGAACAACAACTCCGTCTCCGGGCGGGGAACGAACACGCCCGGTCCGACCGAGACCTCGATCGCCCCCATCGCGACCGTGCCCGTCAAGTGCTGCAACGGTTCCCGCGCCGCGCGGCGGCGGACCAGACCGGCCAGCTCGTCGACCTGCTCGGACGACACCAGCGGCACCAGCACCAGTCGACCCCGCTCGACCCCCAGCACGTGCGACGCCAAGAGCTCGGCGTCGGTGCGCGGCGAGTCGACACCCGCGGCGGTCAGGATGCGTTCGGCGTCGCGGATGGCGAGGCGGAGGGGGTGGCGCACGTCAGCCCGCCGAACTCGCCAGGCGCTCGGTGCGGTCGGCCTCGGCCAAGGCGTCGAGCACCCCGTCGAGGTCGCCGTCGAGGACGGCCTCGAGGTTGTGCGCCTTGTAGCCGACGCGGTGGTCGGAGATGCGGTTCTCCGGGAAGTTGTAGGTGCGCACCCGCTCCGACCGGTCGACCGTGCGGATCTGGCTGCGGCGCGCGTCGGAGGCCTGCTTGGCAGCCTCCTCCTCGGCGGCGGCGAGCAGGCGGGCGCGCAGGACCTGCATCGCGCGGGCCTTGTTCTGCAGCTGCGAGCGCTCGTTCTGGCAGGACACCACGATCCCGGTCGGCAGGTGCGTGATGCGCACCGCCGAGTCGGTCGTGTTGACGCTCTGGCCGCCCTTGCCCGACGAGCGGTACACGTCCACCCGCAGGTCCTTGTCCGGGATCTCGGCGAAGTCCTCGGCGTCCTCGATCTCGGGCACGACCAGCACGCCCGCGGCCGAGGTGTGGATGCGGCCCTGCGACTCCGTGACCGGCACCCGCTGCACCCGGTGCACGCCGCCCTCGAACTTCAGCCTGGCCCACACGCCGTCGGGGTCGGTGCCCTTGCTCTTGATGGCGACCGTGACGTCCTTGTAGCCGCCCAGGTCCGACTCGGTGCCGTCGAGGACCTCGGCCTTCCAGCCGTGCCGCTCGGCGTAGCGCAGGTACATCCGCAGCAGGTCGCCCGCGAACAGCGCGGACTCCTCGCCGCCCTCGCCGGACTTGACCTCCAGCAGCACGTCGGCGCTGTCGTGCGGGTCGCGCGGCAGCAGCAGCTCGGTGAGCTTGGTCTCCAGCACGGGGATCCGCGCGGCCAACTCCTCGGCCTCGGCGGCGAACGCGGCGTCCTCGTCGGCCAGCTCCCTGGCCGCCTCGAGGTCGGCGCGCGCGGTGTCGAGCTCGCGGGCGGCCTTGACCACCGCGGACAGCTCGGCGTAGCGGCGGCCCAGCTTGCGGGCCCGGTCCTGGTCGGCGTGCACCGCCGGGTCGGCGAGCGCGGTCTCCAACTCGGCGTACTCGGTGCGCAGCTGGCTCAGCGATCCGGCGTCCACTCCGGCGTCTCCTGTCGTGCGGTGGGACGGGCCACATGCGAACGGCGCCCACCCGAGTCCCGGGCGGGCGCCGTGAGCGTGGCTACTTGGCGGTCTTGGTCCGCTTGCCGTAGCGGGCCTCGAACCGCGCGACCCGGCCGCCGGTGTCGAGGATCTTCTGCTTGCCGGTGTAGAACGGGTGGCAGGCGGAGCAGACCTCGACGAAGATGCTGCCGGTGGTCTTGGTGCTGCGGGTGGTGAAGCTGTTCCCGCAACCGCACGTCACGTCGGTGCTGACGTACTCGGGGTGGATGCCGTTCTTCACGGTGGTCGCCTCTCGGTGGAAATGGCCGCCGGGTCCCCTGAGCTGGGGTGAACCGGAGCCGGACTCGACCTGACAGTCTGCCAGACGCGCTGACGACCCGTACAACGCGGGCCACGGTCGGGCTATTCCACCGCTCGTCGCGCCACACCGCCCACCCGTCGCGGCCCCGGGCCCGCTCGCCGATGGCCACCTGGGGGAATCGCCAGGTCGGACGGAGAATCGACGGGTGCTCCGGGCCCTGGGCAGACCGCTGTCGCCGGTGGCGTGGCTGGCGGTCCCCGTGCTGTTCACCCTGGCCGTGCTCGGTCTGACCGCGCTCGGCGGGCTCCTGCTGGGCGCCTCCTGGACGGTCAGCCTCTCCAGCGGCCTCCTCGGCGCCGCCGCGGGCCTGACCGTGGTCCTGGCCCCCTCGGTGACGTGGTGGTCCAACACGCAGCGGACGCTGCTGGCGCTGCCCTACCCCGCCGCCGTCTTCTGCGCGGGCCTGGCCCTCCACGGCATCACCGTCCCCACCGGCCTCGCCGTCAGCATCGGCGTCCCCGCGGCCGTCGTCCTCATCGCCACGGCGACCGAGTCACCGCGAGCCTCGGGAACCCGCTGAACGCACCGAGTCCCCGCGCGCCACAGGCGCACGGGGACTCGGGGTCACCTGGAGCGGGGACGACTAGTCGTCGTTGCCGCCGGGGGTGGTTTTGGCCACCTGCATGAGGAACTCGATGTTGGTGCGGGACTTGCGCAGCCGGTCGAGCAGGAGCTCGATGGCGGCTTGGCTGTCGAGGGCGTGCAGCACCCGGCGCAGCTTCACCGTGACCGCCAGCTCGTCCGGCGAGAGCAGCAGCTCCTCCTTGCGGGTGCCGGACGGGTCGACGTCGACCGCGGGGAAGATGCGCTTGTCGGCGATCTTGCGGTCGAGCTTGAGCTCGGCGTTGCCGGTGCCCTTGAACTCCTCGAAGATCACCGTGTCACCGGCGGAACCGGTCTCCACCAGCGCGGTGGCGAAGATGGTCAGCGACCCGCCACCCTCGATGTTGCGGGCGGCGCCGAGGAAGCGCTTGGGCGGGAACAGCGCCGTCGAGTCGACACCACCGGAGAGGATCCGGCCGGACGCCGGGGCCGCGAGGTTGTACGCGCGGCCGAGGCGGGTGATCGAGTCGAGCAGCACCACCACGTCGTGGCCCATCTCCACCAGGCGCTTGGCGCGCTCGATGGACAGCTCCGCGACGGTGGTGTGGTCGCCGGGCGGCCGGTCGAAGGTGGAGGCGATGACCTCACCCTTGACCGAGCGCTGCATGTCGGTGACCTCTTCCGGGCGCTCGTCGACGAGCACCACCATGAGGTAGACCTCGGGGTTGTTGGTGGTGATCGCGTTGGCGATCGCCTGCAGCACCGAGGTCTTGCCCGCCTTGGGCGGGGACACGATGAGCGCGCGCTGCCCCTTGCCCACCGGCATCACCAGGTCGATGACGCGGGTGGTGAGGATGTGCGACTCGGTCTCCAGGCGCAACCGCTCGTTCGGGTAGAGCGGGGTGAGCTTGGTGAACTCGGGCCGGTTGCGCGCGGCGTCCGGCTCGAGACCGTTGATCGACTCCACCCGGACCAGCGGGTTGAACTTCTGCCGCTGCTGCTCGCCCTCACGCGGCTGGCGGACCAGGCCGGTGATCGCGTCACCCCGGCGCAGCCCGTACTTGCGCACCAGCGACAGCGAGACGTAGACGTCGTTGGAGCCAGCGAGGTAGCCGGAGGTGCGCACGAAGGCGTAGTTCTCCAGCACGTCGAGCACGCCCGCGACCGGGAGCAGGACGTCGTCGTCGCGGACCTCGGTGTCGTTCTGGCCGCCACCGCCGGTCGTGCCCTCGGCGCGGCCGCCGCGGCGGCGGCGGTCGCGGAAGCGGCGACCGCGGCGACCGCCGCGCTCGTCGTCGTCCTCGTCGTCGCCGATCGGGCGGTTGTCCTGCCGGTCGGACTGGCGGCCCTCGGACTGCCGGTCCTGCCGGTCTTGGCGGTCCTGCCGATCGGGCCGGTCCTGCCGGTCGGGCCGGTCCTGCCGGTCGCCGCGCTCACCGCGGTCGGAGCGCTCACCGCGGTCGGACCGGTCGGACCGGTTGCGGTCGCGGCGGTCTCCCCGCTCACCCCGCTCACCGCGGTCGCGGCGGTCCTGCCTGGTGTCGTCGCGGGATTCGGTCCGCCTCGGCTGCTCGGCCTGCACCGGGGCGGCCGCCTGCTCGGCGGGCGCCTGGGTCGCGGGGGCGGTGCTCGGCGCGGCCGCTGCGGCCTGCTCCGGGCTGCCCGCGGCGCGGCTGGAACCGCGGCGGCGGCGGTTGTCCCGGCCCCCTTCGCCCTGGCGGGGTGCCTCCGGCGCGGCGGTCTCGACCGCGGCGGCCGGTGCGGGCGCCACCTCGGTGCGCTCCGCCTTGGCCGCCCGCTTGGGCTTGACCTCGGCGGTGTCGGTGCCGTTGAGCGGCAGCTGCTGGGCGGTTCCGCCCGAACCGCCGCCCTGCCGCTCCTTGATGGCAGCGATGAGGTCGCCCTTGCGCATCCCCGTCGTTCCGGTGATCCCCAGTTGACCCGCGAGCTCACGCAGTTCGGCGAGGACCATGCCGGACAGCCCCGCCCTGCGCCGGGGCGCGGCCCCGTTGGCCTGCGCCTTGGCGGCCGGGTCGCTGCTCAGTAGATCGGTATTGCTCACACATGTCCTTCCTGACCGGTCCCCGCCTCCTACGTGGACCAGCGGACCGCCGTGTCGTCGGAACGCGAGACGGCGTATCTCCCCTGCGCCGAACTCCCGCGCCAAAAGTGGCCACGGGTCCGGGCCAACCGCGCGAACGCGGTCGCCGAAACAGGGAGCTGTTGGCCACCGCGGCCATCGGGTATCTGCGAGCCCGACTCGGACCTTGAACTCAGGACAGAGCCGATACCCCGGCAGATGATGCGACCCGGGGAAAGAACTCCCCGAGAACTGCACCGGCGCCCGTGCGCGCGGTGACTGAACGCCCCCGAGGGTAGACGGCAGTCACTCAAGGTGCAACAACCGGCTCACAGCGCGTCGCCCCGGAAGCCGGCCGGGGGACGGTGATCTGAGTCACGTCACCGTCCCCCGTTGACGCAGTGGCACCGTCACACGCCGTTACGCCAGTCGGCCGAGCGGGGTCACCACGACCCCCGATCGGTCCACCGGCACGGGAAGCACGGTGAACCCGGTGAGATCGGCCCCCGGCGGCAGGGCGCCGTCGGTGGTGAGCGCCAGAACCGTCGGCCCGGCACCGGAGACGGCCGCGGCGACCCCGCTGGCGCGCAGCGCGCGGACCACCCGCAGGGTGTCGGGCCACGCCTTCTCGCGGTAGTCCTGGTGCAGCGTGTCCTCGGTGGCGGGCAGCAGCAGGTCGGGCCGATCGGCGATGGCGTGCACGGCGAGCGCGGCGCGGCCCGCGGCGAACGCGGCGTCGGTGTGCGGGACGACCTCGGGCAGCAAGCCCCTGGTCACGTGGGTCGCCGACTGCTCGGCGGGCACGATGGCCACCGGGCGCAGGTCCTCGTGCGGCTCGACCCGCGCGGCGTGGAAGCGGCGCCCGTCGCCCCAGGCCACCACGAGACCGCCGAGCAGGCTCGCCGCGACGTTGTCGGCGTGCCCCTCGAACTCCGCGGCCAGGTGCAGCGCGTCCTCGCGGGCGGTCCCGGTCAGCTCCACGCCCGCGAGCCCGTAGCCCGCCGCGATGCCCGCGACGATCGCCGCGGCGGAGGAACCGAGACCGCGCGCGTGCGGGATCGCGTTGGCACAGGTCAGTTCCAGGCCACCGGGGTCGTACCCGAGGTGGTCGCAGGCGGCCCGCAGCGCGCGCACAACCAGGTGGGTGCCGTCGAGCGGGACGTCGGCGGCACCCTCGCCGCTGACCAGCACGGTCAGCGGCGCGGCGTGCGGGCGGACCTCGACCACGTCGTGGAGCCCGAGGGCCAGACCGAGCGCGTCGAACCCCGCACCGAGGTTCGCCGAGGAGGCGGGGACCCGGACCCGGACCCCCGCGCTCACCTCAGTTCCAGCGCTGCGGCGACCGCGGATGCGTCCACCGGGACCGGCTCGACCTCGACCAGGCCGTCCAGCGCGGTGTCCGGGTCCTTGAGGCCGTGCCCGGTGACCGTGCAGACCACCACGGACCCCTCCGGGAGCCGACCGTCGGCGGCGGTGGCGAGCAGGCCCGCGACGCTGGCCGCCGAACCCGGCTCCACGAACACGCCCTCGCGCAACGGCAGCAGCCGGTACGCCTCGAGGATCTGCTTGTCGCTCACCGCATCGATGAGCCCGTTGGACTCGTCGCGGGCCGACACCGCGCCCGCCCAGGACGCCGGGCTGCCGACGCGGATCGCGGTCGCCACGGTCTCCGGGTTGGGCACCGGCTCACCGCGCACGATCGGCGCGGCGCCCTCGGCCTGGAAGCCGAACATGCGCGGCGCGTGCCCGGTGATGCCGTCGTCGACGTAGTCGCGGTACCCGCGCCAGTACGCGGTGATGTTGCCCGCGTTGCCCACCGGCAGGCAGTGGATGTCCGGGGCCTGGCCGAGGGCGTCGCAGATCTCCCACGCGGCGGTCTTCTGCCCGATCAACCGGACCGGGTTCACCGAGTTGACCAGCCCGACCGGGTACTCCGCGGCGGTCTTGCGGGCCAGTTCGAGGCAGTCGTCGAAGTTGCCGTCGATCTGCAGGACCCTGGCGCCGTAGGCGACGGCCTGGGCGAGCTTGCCCTGGGCGATCTTGCCGCGGGGCACCAGGACCGCGGAGGTGAGGCCCGCGCGGGCGGCGTAGGCGCTGGCCGAGGCCGAGGTGTTGCCGGTGGAGGCGCAGATGACCGCCTCAAGCCCCTGGGCGAGCGCGTAGGTGATCGCCACGGTCATGCCGCGGTCCTTGAAGGACCCGGTCGGGTTGTGGCCCTCGACCTTGAGGTAGACGGTGCTGCCGGTGAGCTCCGACAGGTGGGGGGCGGGCAGCAACGGGGTGTTGCCCTCGCCCAGTGAGACGATCTTGGCGCCGTCCGGCACCGCGATCCGGTCCCGGTAGGCCTCGATGATGCCCGGCCAACCTGGCCGCGCACCGGTGGGGATGGTCATGACTCCTCGCCTTCGACCCGCATCACGCTGACCACCTCGTGCACGAACGGCAACCCGGCCACCTTGTCCACAGTGGAGCGCAGGGCGGCGTCCGGCGCCGAGTGGGTGACGATCACCAGGCTCGCGTCGTTCGCCCGGCCCTCCTGGCGGACCGCGGCGATGCTCACCTCGTGCTGGGCGAACTCGGCGGCGACAGCCGCGAGCACGCCCGCGCGGTCCGCGACGTCCAGGCTGATGTGGTACCTGGTCGAGGCCTGCGCGATCGGGCGCACCGGCAGGTCGGCGTAGGCCGACTCGCGCGGTCCGCGCCCGCTGACGACCCGGTTGCGGGCGACCGCGACCAGGTCGCCGAGCACGGCGCTGGCGGTGGGTGCACCACCGGCTCCCTGCCCGTAGAACATGAGCTGCCCAGCGGCCTCCGCCTCGACGAACACGGCGTTGAACGCGCCGCTGACCCCGGCCAGCGGGTGGCTGCGCGGGATCATCGCCGGGTGCACCCGCACCGCGACGCTCTCGCCGTCGGGGGTCGACACGCGCTCGCAGATGGCCAGCAGCTTGATCGTGCGGCCGAGGGCGCGGGCGGCGGCGAAGTCGGCTGAGGTGACCGCCGAGATGCCCTCGCGGTAGACGTCACCGGCGGTGACGCGGGTGTGGAAGGCCAGCGAGGCCAGGATCGCGGCCTTGGAGGCGGCGTCGTAGCCGTCCACGTCGGCGGTGGGGTCGGCCTCGGCGTAACCCAGCCGCGACGCCTCGTCGAGGGTCTCGGCGTAGCCCGCGCCGGTCTCGTCCATCGCCGAGAGGATGAAGTTGGTGGTGCCGTTGACGATGCCCATCACCCGGGTGATCCGGTCACCGGCCAGCGACTCGCGCAGCGGCCTCAGCAGCGGGATCGCCCCGGCGACGGCGGCCTCGAAGTACAGGTCGGCCCCGGTGCGGTCGGCGGCTTCGAACAGCTCACCGGCGTGCTCGGCCAGCAGGGCCTTGTTCGCGGTGACCACCGACTTGCCCGCGTTGAGCGCGGCAAGCAGCCAGCCCCTGGTCGGCTCGATGCCGCCGATGACCTCGACCACCACGTCCACGTCCGGCCGGGTGACCAGGGCGGCCGCGTCGGTGGTGAGCAGCTCGGCAGGCACGTCGCGGTGCTTGTTCGGCCTGCGCACCGCGATGCCGACCAGCTCGATCCCGGCGCCGACCCGGGGGGCTAGGTCGTCGGCCTGCTCGGTGAGCAGCCGCACGATCTGGGTCCCCACGGTGCCGCAGCCGAGCAGGGCCACCCGGATCGGTTTCGCTGTCACGCTCGTCGCCGAGGTCAAGAGGTCTCCAGTCGCAGCAGGTCGTCCACGGTCTCGCGGCGCAGCAGCAGCCGCGCCCCGCCTTCGCGCACTGCCACCACGGCGGGCCGGGGCAGCCGGTTGTAGTTGCTCGCCATCGAATAGCAGTACGCGCCCGTCGCCGCCACTGCCAGCAGGTCGCCGGGTGCCAGGTTGTCGGGCAGCCAGCAGTCTCGCACCACAACGTCACCGGACTCACAGTGTTTGCCCACCACTCGGGACAGCACGGCGCGCGCGCCGCGTTCGCCCTCGTCGCTCGAGCGCGACACCAGGCGGGTGTCGTAGAGGGCGTCGTAGAGCGCGGTGCGGATGTTGTCGCTCATCCCGCCGTCGACGCTGACGTAGCGGCGGCCGGTGCCGTGGCCGAGCGAGACGTCCTTGGTGGTGCCGACCTCGTAGAGGGTGATCATGCCGGGACCGACGATGGCCCTGCCCGGCTCGACGGCGATCTTGGGCAGCGGCAGACCGGCCTGCTCGCACTCCTTGGTGACGATGGTGCGCAGCTGATCGGCCAGCCAGGCGGGCGGCGGCGGGTCGTCCAGGGCGGTGTAGGCGATGCCCAGGCCGCCGCCCAGGTCCACGGTGGTGACCTCGGCCAGCGCCTCGGCGCCGTGCTCTGTGTGCAGTTCGGCGAGCAGGCCGATCACCCGGTGCGCGGCGACCTCGAAACCGTCGGCGTCGAAGATCTGCGACCCGATGTGGCTGTGCAGGCCGACCAGCCGCAGCCCGCCCGCCTTGAGCACCCGCCGCGCCGCCTCGGCCGCGTCACCGCCCGCAAGGGAGAAGCCGAACTTCTGGTCTTCGTGCGCGGTCGCGATGAACTCGTGGGTGTGCGCCTCAACGCCGACGGTCACCCGGATGAGGACGTCGGCGACCACGTCGCGCTCGCGGGCGAGGTGGTCGAGCCTGGCGATCTCGAAGAACGAGTCGACCACGATCGTGCCGACGCCCGCGTCCAGCGCCTGCGCCAACTCCGCGGTGGACTTGTTGTTGCCGTGCAGGGTGATCCGCGCGGGCGGGAACTGCGCGCGCAGCGCCACGGCCAGTTCGCCGCCGCTGCAGACGTCGATGCTCAGGCCCTCGTCGGCGACCCAGCGGGCGATCTCGACCGACAGGAACGCCTTGGACGCGTAGTGCACCAGCGCCGGGTCGCCGAAGGCCTCGGCGTGCTCGCGGCAGCGCGCGCGGAAGTCGTCCTCGTCGACGACGAACAGCGGGGTGCCGTAGGTCTCGGCGAGTTCGCGCACGTCCACGCCCGCGACCCGCACGGCACCGTCCTCGCCGCGGGCGGTGTTGCGCGGCCAAACCGACGCGACGAGCTCGTCGAGCGCGGCGGCGCTGGTCGGCCGCTCGCTGGCGGTGGTGCTCGGCGGCAGGACCTCCGCGTGCCGCGGACCTGCCGGGTGTGCCCTCATGTTCCCTACAATCGTTGCGGTGCGGTGATTCCGAGCTGCAGGAGCCCGGTTGCCAGTACCCGGCGGGCGGCCGCGCACAGCGCCAGCAGCGCGTCGTGCTCGCGGCGCGGCGGCGCGTCGCCCTGGGGCAGCACGCGGTGCTGCTCGGTGAACTCCCACGCCTGGTCGGCGAGCCTGCGCAGGTAGCGGACGGTCCGCGCGGGCGGCCCGGTCACCGCGTCGGGGAACTCGGCGATGGTGCGCGCCAGGTCGACCTCGTCGGGGTGGTCGAGCAGGTGCACGTCCACTGTGGTCGGTACGACGCCGAGCGCGTCCCCGTTGCGCAGCAAGGCGGAGAGCATGGCGTGCACGTAGACGACGACGTGGAACGGGTTCTCGTCGGTCGGCGCGCGCAGCACATCGACGTCCACTGTGGACCCGCTCAGCGCGGCGAACCTGGCGGCGTCGGCACCGACGGCGGCGGTCAGGTCGGTCAGCGGCAGCTCGCCGGTGGTGGTGGGGACGGTGGCCGGGAGGGTGATCTCCGGCGCGGCGATCGGGCGGGCCTCGAGGGCGCGGCGGATGGCGTCGGCCCGGGTCTCGGCGGTCAACTCGACGTTGACGTACCCGGCACCGGCGACCTCGGCGGCGGCCACCGCGGGGTGGTGGGCGAGCTCGTCGGCCAGCCAGTGCGCCAGCAGCCGGGCCGGGACCCCGGCCGGGCCTGCGGCACGCAGCGCGACGGCGGTGGCGTAATCACCCCGACCACGGTCGCGCGGACGGGTGACGGCGACCTCGTTCGGCACGGCCCCGGTGTCGAGCCCGCGCGCGCCCAGCACCCGCACGGCGGCGGAACGAACCAGGTCAGCGAGCACGGCGGGGGTCACCGCTCAAGTCTAGGTATCGGGGTACTGGCGGCCGCCTGGGGTCCATAGACTCACCCGCATGATCCGGTACCCGCGCCACCTCGCCGTCGCCGCCGCCTGCCTCGCGCTCGTCGGCTGCGAGAGCCAGCAGCAGGGCAGCCCGGTCGCCTCGGGGTCGAGCAGCGGTACCAGCACCAGTACCAGCGCCGACCCCGGGTTCACCCCCACGGAGGACAACCAGGACCCGACCAAGAAGATCGACGGTGTCCTGGCCATCGAGTACGAGGGCGCCCAGCACGTGAAGCCGACCGAGCGGGTCGCCTACGACCACAAGCCCCCGCTGGGCGGCGCGCACGACGCGGTGTGGGCGCCGTGCAACGGCGTGGTCTACAAGAAGGCGGTGCGCACCGAGAACCTGGTGCACTCGCTCGAGCACGGCGCCGTGTGGCTGACCTACGACCCGGACAAGCTCGACGGGGACGGTGTCGCGGCGCTGGAGAAGAGGGTCAACGGCAAGCCGTACACCGTCCTGTCGCCGTTCCCCGGCCAGGCCGAGGCCGTGTCGGTCCAGTCCTGGGGGCGGCAGCTGCAGGTGGCGAAGGCCGACGACAAGCGCATCGACCAGTTCATCCAGGCGACCAGGGCCAACCAGTACCTGACGCCGGAGCCGGGTGCCTCGTGCGACCAGATCGATCCCGACCGCTTCGACCAGGACAACCCGCCGCCGTTCGACCCGTCGGACCCCGGACCTGGCGCTATCCCGGTGACCGGCCGGTGACCACCGCCAGTACCTCGGTTGACACCGACCAGACACCTGTTCCCTAGACTTGGCCTCCGCACCCACCAGGTGCGGGTTTCCCGGTCGGGAACCGACGCGCTCGAGGTCCGAGGGACGGCATGGCCAGCGGAACGCAGAAGAAGGGCCCACAGGGCGGCAAGGGTGGCGGCAAGAACGCGGTCAAGGCCGCGCGCTCGACCGTCGTCACCAAGAAGGGCCCGCCCTGGGCTCTGATCGCGGGCATCAGCGCGATCGTGCTGCTGGCGGGCGGCGTGTTCACCTACGCCTTCGTGCAGGTGTCGGACGCGCAGAAGTTCATCGCCTCCGAGGACAACAAGGACCCGTCGGAGTCCATCCAGGGCGTGGTGAAGGTCCAGTACGCCTCCGGCCAGCACGTCCAGTCCACCCAGCGCGTCGCCTACGACCAGAGCCCGCCCTTCGGCGGCCCGCACGACGGCGTCTGGGCCGACTGCACCGGCATCGTCTACCCGAGCGCGGTGCGCAACGAGAACATGGTGCACGCGCTCGAGCACGGCTCGGTGTGGATCGCCTACAACCCGGACAAGGTGCAGGGCGCCGCGCTGGACAAGCTGAAGTCCAAGGTCGAGGGCACCGCCTACATGCTGATGTCGCCCTACCCCGGTCTCGACCGGCCGATCTCGCTGCAGTCGTGGGGCCACCAGCTCAAGCTCGACAGCGCCGACGACGAGCGGCTGGACCAGTTCATCAAGTCGTTGCGCACCAACAACTACCAGAACCCCGAGCCCGGCGGCCGCTGCGACAGCAACCAGACCGGGTTCGACCCGGCCACCCCGCCGCCGTTCGTGGCCGAGAAGCCCGGCGCGGACGCGGTCGGCATGGACGGCAAGGCCCCCGGCGCCAGCACCGACCCCTCGGCCCCGGCGTCCACCCCTGCCCCCGCCGCCTCGACCCCGGCCGCTCCGACCACCTCGGCCGCCCAGCCCTCCCAGTGACCGACCAGGACACCCCGTCGACCGCCCCCAGCCACACCGGGGGGCGGTCGACGCTGGTTTACGTGGCCGCCGCCGTCGTCGTCCTGCTGGTCGGCGCCGCGGCGGGCATGCTGATCACCCTCGCCTCCGTCGGCAGCCCGGAAGAGGCCCCCGGCCAGGACTCCATCGACGTCGGGTTCGCCCAGGACATGCGGGTGCACCACCTGCAGGCGATCACCATGGCGGGCATGGCCCGCGACCGCAGCGAGGACACCGAGGTCCGCCAACTGGCGTTCGACATCGAGTCCACCCAGCTCGACCAGAGCGGCCAACTCAGCGGCTGGCTAACCGTGTGGGGCCAACCGACCCTCTCGCCGCCGGACCAGCCGCACATGCGCTGGATGGCGGGCGCCCACACCCACGCGGACACCTCGGGCGTCGACCTGATGCCCGGCATGGCCACCAGCGAGGAACTGATGAAACTCCGCGCCCTCAAAGGCACCGAGTTCACCGTCTACTTCCTCCAGCTCATGCTCCGCCACCACGAGGGCGGCCTGTCCATGGCCACCTACGCCGCCGACCACGCGCGGCTGGGGTACGTGCGCAACCTGGCCCAGAAGATCGCCTCCGGGCAGCAGGCCGAGGTCACCCTGCTCACCACCATGATCAAAGCCAGGGGCGCCCAGCCACTGCCCGGCTAGAACCCGCGCCGCCGGGTGATACCCGCGCCCGGTCGGGTGGCCAACGGAGTGCTCCGATTGACGACCGATCAGTCCCGGTGGGACGGTCCGTGGCCAGTCGGATTCCGCGTGAGGTGGCCATGGCGAAGCGAAGATTCCCGCACCTGGTGTTGGCGGCGGCCGTCGCGCTGGGGGCCCCGGTCGTGGGTGCGGCGCCCGCCGCGGCGCAGCACGTGACCCGGTACACGATCGCGAGTTGGAACATGCAGGGGGCCACCTACCAGGGGCGCAGCGTGTGGGTGTCGTCGAACCTGCAGCGGGGGGTGACCAACCTGGTGCCCGCGCACGACATCGTCGCGCTGCAGGAGGCCGGGTCGCTCAAGGCGGTTGACGACGCGGCGGGCAGGTGGAAGTGCACTGAGTCGGTGAAATCGTTGCGGCGGGCGCGGCAATGCGCGTGGACCGTCAAAGTGGGGACGAGCAGGTACAGCAGGCAGCTCTATTTCGTGGAAACGGACGACCGGCCGGTGGGAACCGGGGACCAGAACAGCAAGAACAACCTCGCATTCGTCGTGGACACCACCGAGGCGCCGGTGAAGTCGTGGAATTACATCCCACCGATCCGCGGCGAGGACTACTACGACGGTGACCGCGGCCTGCTGCAATTGGTGCTCGCGGACAACAACGTCATCTACACCGCGCACGCGAATGCCAACGCCCCCGCCGGGATCAACATCGGCGCGCTGATCCGCAAAGCGGAGAACGCCAACGATGACGTGCCCGGCGCCACCGGCTGGGTGCTGCTCGGCGACTTCAACGCCGAACCCAAGTACATCCGCCCCGCGCTCGACCCCTGGCAGCGCCTCGCCGCGCCGACGAGGGCCACGACGCGCAAGGGGGGCCTCACGCTGGACTACCTGATCTGGTCGGATAGCGACCAGGCGAAGGGGTTCGACGCCGTCGTCTTCGAGCGGGTCGCGCCGGGGCCGGGCCAGCAGTACGGCTCGGACCACCGCCCGGTGTCGTTCACCGAGTCCTGAGAGGACCCAGCCATGAGAGGCCACATCGCGCTTGTCGCCGCCGCTCTGGTCGTGGGTGCGGCGCCCGCGTCGGCGGCACCCTCGGTGTACCGGTACGGGCCGTTCTCGGTGGAGTCGGGCAAGTCCTGCCTGCGGGCGACCCTCGGCACCCCGGTGCTGCACACGGGGACCACGGGCGGGACCGTCCCGTGCGGCAACACCTTCAGCTACTGGTTCTTCATCGAGACCACCGACGGCAGGGCGGTCCTCATCCAGAACCACCACACGGGGTCCTGCCTGAGCCCCCACGTCGAGTCCGACTCGGACTCCGGCGACCTCGACGGCGACGACGTCGAAGCGGTGCGCTGCGACGACGACGACGCGGACCAGCGCTGGTACATCGGCACCAGGGACGGCGGGGCGACCACGACGCTGCGGACCGAGGACGACCGGTACATCACCATCTCCAGCACCGGCGACACGGTCGCGCTCGACGAGCAGACGACCGCGGCCAAGCCCCAGTCGTGGACCCTGCGGAGCGTGACCTCCTCCAGGCCGCCGCCGGACCTGCCCTGACCTACCAGGACAGCTGCCTGCACTTCGAGGCCGCGTCTCGGTGCTCGACCTGCAGGGTGGCGTGCTCCAGGCCGTACTCGTCGTGCAGCAGCTCGCGAGCGGCGGCCAGGACCTGCCCCTGATCGGCGTCCTCGGCCATGGTCAGGTGCGCGGAGGCGACCTCCATGCCCGAGGTCAGCGTCCACACGTGCAGGTCGTGCACCTCGGCGACACCGGTGACCGCGCCGAGGCGGGTCGCCACCTCGTCGACGTCGACCCGCTCGGGGGCGTGCTGGAACAGGATCCGCAGCGCGCGGCGGGCCAGCGACCAGGTGCGCGGCAGGACCCAGAGGCCGATCGCCACGCCGATGATCGGGTCAGCCCATCGCCAGCCGGTCGTCAGCGTGATCAAGGCGCTGACCAGGACGCCGACCGAACCGATGAGGTCGGCGACGACCTCCAGGTACGCGCCGCGCACGTTCAGGCTCTCCTCGGCGCCGTCGCGCAGCAGGAAGAACGACACGACGTTGGCGGCCAGGCCCGCGAGCGCGGCGACCAGGACGGGGAAACCGGGTACCGCGGGCGGGTCGCTGAAGCGCTCGACGGCCTCGTAGACCACGTACCCGGCGACGCCGAACAGCAGCAGCGCGTTGGCGAGGGCGGCGAGGACCTCGGCCCGGTAGAGGCCGAAGGTGCGGCTCGGCTTGGCGACCGCGCGGCGCGCGGCGACGATGGCCGCCAGCGCCAGGCCGACCCCGACCACGTCGGTCAGCATGTGCGCGGCGTCGGAGATCAGCGCCAGCGAGCCGGTGACGACACCGACCGCGAACTCGACGCCCATGATCGCCGCGGCGATGCCGAACGCGGCCCAGAGCCTGCCGACCAGCCGCCCGGAGGCGCTGGTCGCCACCCCGTGCCCATGTCCGTGTCCATGTCCCACCGCGCACCCCTTCCCCGCCTGCCGGACCAACATATAGTCGCATGCGCATACATACAACCGACTGTGACCCGATCGGCGCGGATAGCCACTCGAACGAGGGATCATGCTGGCGGACTCCCCGAGGTGCTGTCAGCGCTCTGGTAAACGGGAAGGCGTGGTTACCCCATCGCAGCCGGGGGGCGCGCGCCCGGTCACCGCCCTCGCCCTGGTCCTGTTGTCGCTGGCCACCGCCGCCGCCCAAGCCTCGGGACCCGCCCAACCCCCGGCCTCCGCGGCCCCCATCGCGATGACGCCGGTGCGCGAACCGCAAGTCGCGCCCGCCGATCAAGCGGGGGCCACCGTGGACGGCGTCGTGGCCGGTTTCCCCGCGGTCGGCCCGGTCACCCAACTCCCCGCGCCAACGCCGGTCGAGCGGGTCGAACCACAGGCCCCGGTCACCTCCACGGGAGTGCCGAGCAACATGCTCGACGCGTACCGCAAGGCCGAGCGGCTGGCGCCGAAGGACTGCGGGCTGCGCTGGTACCACCTGGCGGCGATCGGCCGGGTCGAATCCGGCCACGCGGGCGGCGGGCGCGCCGACGACAACGGCGACACCGCACCGAAGATCCTGGGCCCGGTGCTCTCCGGCGGCCCCGGCATCGCGGCCATCGCCGACACCGACGGCGGCGAGCTCGACGGGGACACGACCTGGGACCGCGCGGTCGGCCCGATGCAGTTCATCCCGTCGACCTGGCGCAAGTACGCCGCGGACGGCAACGGCGACGGGGTACGCAGCCCGCACAACATCTACGACTCGGCCCTGGCCGCGGGGCGCTACCTGTGCTCAGGCGGGCTGGACCTCAACAACGTCGACGACCTCGGCGCCGCGATCTTCCGCTACAACCACTCCGGCGACTACGTGGTCGCGGTGACGACCTGGCTGACCGCGTACTCCGGCGGGGTCACCCCGATCCCGCCCGCGCCGCCGGTCGAGGAGGCGCCGGTGGTCGCGGTGCCCGAGCAGCCGCCGTCACCGTCGCCGGAACCGGCCCCCACGACCACGGTGCCGCCCTCGGAGACCTCGGCGCCCACGGAATCGTCGGTGCCCAGCGATCCGCCGTCCACGACGCCGTCAGAGCCGCCGGTGGAGGTGGCGGAGGATCCCTCGGAGGTCACTCCTACCGAGACGACGCGGCCGACGCAGCGACCGGCCCGCCCGCACCGGCCCCGACCGGGGCACCAGGACTGCGGGTCGGTGGAAAACACCTCCGGCGCGGCTGCGGCAGCCGCGCCGGAGGGAGACTGCGGGGGCTAGCGGCTCGACCCAGATGGTTGGTGGGGTATCGGCCTGTCCACGGCGTTCCTGGCAAGGCGCCGGAACGGCCTCGTACTGGGCGTACTCGGTCGTTTCGGCAACGCAGCCAGGGACGTCGTGGGCAGGTCGAGACCCTGTCAACCTCCTGGGTCGGGCCGCTATATCAGCCGGTCGCCGCTCTCGGGGTGGAACAGGTGGATCTCGGTCGGGTCGCGCAGCACGACGCGCACGGTCTGGCCCAGGCTCGGCGGGGTCCGGCCGTCGACGCGCAGCACCAGCCGCGGGCTCTCCGGGTCACCGGCGACCGAGCCGTGCACCAGCGCGTCCGCGCCCAACTCCTCCACCAACTCGACCACCAGGTCGAAGGCGTTCGGCGTGCCCTGGGGCACCAGGCCGAGCGACTCGGGCCGGATGCCCACGGTCACCGAGGTCAGGCTGTCCTGCGCGATGGCGGCCACGGTGTCGCGGGTCAGCGGGACGTTGAGCTCCCCGACCCGCAGCGTGCCGTTGCCGACCACGGCGTCCCGCAGGTTCATCGACGGCGAGCCGATGAACCCGGCGACGAAGGCGTTCGCGGGCCGGTCGTAGAGGGCGCGCGGGGTGTCGCACTGCTGCAGCAGCCCGTCCTTGAGCACCGCGACCCGGTGGCCCATGGTCATGGCCTCGACCTGGTCGTGGGTGACGTAGATGGTGGTCGTGCCCAGGCGGCGCTGCAGCGCGGCGATGTTGGCCCGGGTCTCCACCC
Source organism: Actinokineospora baliensis (assembly GCF_016907695.1). NCBI lineage: Bacteria > Bacillati > Actinomycetota > Actinomycetes > Pseudonocardiales > Pseudonocardiaceae > Actinokineospora > Actinokineospora baliensis. The sequence continues at coordinate 7,604,278 of NZ_JAFBCK010000001.1, forward strand.
GCAGCTTCGCGTCGAGGTTCGACAGCGGCTCGTCCATGAGGAACACAGCCGGGTCGCGCACGATGGCCCGACCCATGGCCACGCGCTGGCGCTGGCCGCCGGAGAGCGCCTTGGGCTTGCGGGCCAGGTACTTCTCCAGGTCGAGCAGCTTGGCGGCCTCGGTCACCTTCTCGGCGATGACCTGCTTGGACAGCCCCTGCAGCTTGAGCGCGAAGCCCATGTTCTGCGCGACGGTCATGTGCGGGTAGAGCGCGTACGACTGGAACACCATCGCGATGTCGCGCCCCTTAGGCGGCACCGAGGTGACGTCGCGGTCGCCGATGCGGATCGCACCCTCGTCCACGTCCTCCAGCCCCGCCAACATCCGCAGCGCCGTCGACTTGCCGGACCCGGAGGGCCCCACCAGCACCAGGAACTCCCCGTCCTCGATCGACAGGTCCAGCCCATCCACCGCCCGAACCGGCGGCGAACCCGGGTACACCCTCGACGCAGCTTCGTACCGGACCTCGGCCACAACACCCTCCTAGCCGTCGCGCCCGCAGACGCCCCACCGATCGCCCAGAGGCTAGTGCCAGAACGTCAAAAGGTCCAGACCACTTCGCGGCTCCCTCGTGCGCGTGGTCAACCCCCGCCGAACACCCCCTCCCCCACGTGCGCTACTCTTCACCCCGTTGACAGCCGCCCCCGTAGCTCAGGGGATAGAGCACCGCCCTCCGGAGGCGGGAGCGCAGGTTCGAATCCTGCCGGGGGCACTCGCTTTGGGCGAACCGTGTTCGCGGAATACGCGAACCGGGGCGCTCGTCATTTCTTCTGGGGTGCAACCCCCAGACCCGCCCGGTGGGCTTCGCCCCCGGACCCCCGAGTGCGGCACGTGTGGATGCTGTACGAGCCAGCCCGGGGGCACTCACTCTGGGCGATCTGTGTTCGCGGAAAGCGCGAACTGGGTCGCTCGTCGTTTTTCTGGGGTGCAACCCCAGGCCCGCCCGGGAGGCTTCGCCCCCGGACCCCCAATTGGCGGCCGTGTGAATGCTGTGCGAGCTTGGCCTTGGGGACAAGGCTCTGGCGGCCTGTATTCGCGCAAGGCGTGAGATCCCCTGGTTGTGGGCGCCTGGATGATTGACGGATGGCGCTGGGTAATGAGGTGTCGGGCCGCGTCGAGGGCACCGTGGTGCAGATCGGCATCGCGGGTGGGGACGTCTACGTGGAGGCGGGGGCGCCGGTTCGGTCTGCCTATCTGTCCCAGGTTCAGGCGCTCGCACCCGGAAGTCTGCGCGACAGAAGCACCGAGTTGGCGATGTTGGCGGAGTTCTGCACGTCAGAGTCGACCGCACAGGGGTACCTGTGGTGGCGCGCCAGCGCGTGGTCCGGCAAGTCGGCCTTGTTGTCGTGGTTTGTCCTGCACCCGCCCGCAGGCGTCCGCACGGTGTCGTTCTTCGTCACGTCCCGCCTGCCGGGCCAGAACGACAGGCGCGGCTTCGTGGACAGTGCGTTGGAGCAACTCCACGACCTTGCCGGGCGGCGGGCCCGCACAGATCTCACCGACGCGACGCGGGAGCCATACCTGCGGCAGCAGTTGGCCGACGTGGCGAGACAGGTCCACGAGCGGGGTGAGCACTTTGTCCTCGTGGTGGACGGGCTGGACGAAGATCGTGGAGTCGATGGTTCAGCGGATGCCCACAGCATCGCCGCGCTGCTCCCGCGCAGGGGTGTCCGAGTGATCGTTGCGAGTCGTCCGGACCCCGAGTTGCCTGATGACGTGCCAGAAGACCATCCACTGCGCGGATCCGCGCAGGTCGAACACCTGTCCCCGTCACCGGAGGCACACGCCGTGCGCGACGCGATGATCAGAGATCTCAAGAGGTTGCTCAGTGGCAGTCAACTCCAGCAAGACCTCCTCGGCTTCCTGACGGCGTCGGGTGGAGGTCTAACCGTGCGGGACTTGGCGGAACTCATCGAAGTCTCGCCGTGGCAGGTCGAGGACGACCTAAGCACAGCCGCAGGTCGCAGCTTCAGCCGTCGTCCAGGCGATCCGCCGGTTTACCTGCTGGCCCACGAACAGTTGCGAGTTCGAGCCGAGAAGATGCTTGGCCCCCAATTGCGTACTTACCAGGAGAGGATCAGCAGGTGGGCCGCCAGGTACCTGTCGGAGGGGTGGCCGCGAAACACTCCGCCGTACCTGCTGCAGGGGTATGCCTCCCTGCTGTCGGCCACCGGCGACCAAGAGCGCCTCCTGCACCACGTCACCGACCCCCAGCGACGTGAACTCGCGTTCGCCGTCACAGGCAGCCACCGCGCCCTCCTGGGGGAGATCGAACTCGCCCAAGCGGCGTTCCTCAGTGCGCGAGAGCCGGATCTCACCGCGCTGTCCCGGTTGTCGGTGCACCGGACCAGCTTGCAGGCGGACGGGAACTGGATTCCGGGAGCACTTCCGGCGATGTGGGCAAGGCTCGGACGCGTTGACCACGCCGAGGCTCTTATCCAGTTGATCAGCAGTCCCGGGTTTCGCGCTCGGGCGCTCATGCGCACCGCGAAAGAACTGCACCACCTTGGCCACCAGGGCCAGGTCACCGCCATGCTCGATGCGGCCGAGGCCATCACATTCGCGTTCAACCAGTTTATCAGACCATTCCTACATCACGAACTCACCGACCTGGCTGCACACATTGGCGACTTCGATAGGGCCCAACGCGTAGTCGACGATATTCGCAACGCTGGCGAAAAGGTCGTCGCATGCGCGTCGGTAACCCTCATCGCACTATCCACATCGAACCGGGAACACGCCAACCTGTGGCATCAGAAGACCGAAGGCATGTTCTCCGCAATTAGCGATCATCGGCACAATGAAGGGCATGCTCTGGCTTTTGCGTTGATGGCGGCCGTCACAGCACAACTCGGCGACACGAAGAAGTCTGCGGAACTCGCGGCCACCGCCGCCGATCTACAATCCGCACACGACCCCTGGTCGACGGGGGAGCTCACCAGGGTGGTCACGACGCTCACGAGGAGCGGCTACACCGAAGTGGCCCTGTCTGTCGCGGACGCACAGACCAGCGTCGACGACCGAGAACACGCTGTTCGGCAGATACTGATGGCGACAGCGATCCCCCGCGACCTCGACGGCGCGGAGGCGATCGCTCGGGCTGTCGATGAGATCCAGTACAGGTCCGCCCGACTCGCGGCGGTCGCGCTCGCAGCCAGCAGGGGTGGCGAGCACTCCCGAGCGGATAGTCTCCGGGTCGAGGCCGAGGCGGCGCTCGATGACATCGCCGTTGGCGACGTGCGGCAGTTCATCATTGCGGTAGCCGCAGTAACCGCTGCGGAGACAGGGCAGTGCGAGATTGCCGAGCAGGCCGTCCACGCACATCTGCTCCCCAGCGGAGTTTTCCACGAGTCACTTCTCGTAGCCGCGGAGCTGCTGCACCATTCGGAGCTTGATCGGGCACAGCGCATGCTCGAGGAGATTGAGCACGCTGTCCGCTCGGCTTCGCCGACGAGAGACGAAAACAGACTCTCTGCCTGGATCGGCATCATGGCAGATTTCGGGGATCTCGACCGCGCCGAGCCAGTGGCTCATTCGCTGCGAGATTCCGAGATCCGCGCAGCCGCCTGGGAAAGGCTCGCCGAGGCGATCGCCACCACCGGGAATCTCCACCGGTTCGAATCCGCCCTGACTGAGATCACGCGGCCGTCTCGGCAGCGGCGGCCACGCATGGAGATGATCCGTGTTCTCCTCGCCCGCGGCGATGAAGACGACGCCCTCAGACTGGCACGATCAGCCAGCGTCACCACCCAGCAGGCGACAGCACTCGACTTCATCGCAAGGGTTACCCGTAGACGTGAACTGCTCGACGAGGTGATCGCTCTGGCCACAAGCCCGGATCTTGCGGAGCAGAGGTTCATCCTTCTTCACGCGCTACGCACCGCAGCGGAATTCGGCGATCGAACTGCAGCCGATCTTCTGTTCCGACGACTGCACACCATTCATGATCAGCTGAAGTCGATCGCGAAGCAAACAGATGGCCATGCGGGCTACTTGCCCCTCCCCAAACACATGAGAACGCTGACCGAACTTGCAGAGATGATCGAAAGTAGCCTCAAACCAGAGGTGAAGGACGAAACGGCCCCGATACTGTGGGGTGGCGCCCCACCACTGTTCTCCGGTTCGGAGTACAATGTCCCGTTCCGCACGCGGCTTGCGCAAGCTCTTGCCATCGGAAGTTGGCTGGATGTGGTCGACAGGGTTGTCGATGAGGACCCAGATGCCTACGCGGCCATCGTGACCGAGTTGGATCGGCTGGGCATCGGTGAGCTGTAAAGCGCCGCGAGTGCGGTTACTTCGGGTCTGGCGTGCAGATGGTGAGAAATGTCTTCTGATTCTCCCGGGTCACGTCCGCCGGAGTCAGCCAGCCCTGCGCGCCAAAGAGGTAGGCGTCTGGTGGGTGTTGGGGGGATTCGCGGAGGAGTTGGGGGATATCTGCGCGGGCGGCGTGGGTGTTGGGGGCTGTTAGGTAGAGGGTGAGGGTTGTGGCCTTGGTCCAGTCGTAGGTGGTGGGGAGGGGGGTGCGGACTTCTAGGGGGGTTGAGGGAGTGGGGGCGCCTAGGAGGGGCATGTGTTCTAGGGAGACGCCGGGGTGGGGGGTGGACCAGGTTTGGTCGGTGCTCTGGGGGGTGCCGGAGTCCAGGGTGAGGGTTATGCCTGTGACGTTGTTGCAGGGGGTTCCGGTCCAGAGTTTGAGGATTCCGTTGTCTACGCGAAAGCCTGCTGCCGTGGGGAGGGAGGGGGCGAAGGGGGCCTTGGTGTCGCAGGATGAGATCAGCAAGGCTAGAAGGGTTGTCGCGCGGGCTAGGCGCGTTGGTTTAGCGGTAGCCGCCATCGGAGAGTCCTGCGTCTTCTTCGGTTTCGTTGCCGCCGGTTGCTTGTTCCCAGAGGTATGAGGCGAGGAAGCCTGTGTAGCCCTCGCGCGCCCATTGCTGTGAGTGGCGTTCTTCGTGGTGTAGCAACCGATCCATGTCCAGGCTGCCGGGGTACGGGCCGTCGTCGCCTTCGTACCAGGCTCGGCCCGATCGGGCCACTTCGCGCAGTTGCTGCGCGGGGTCCGAGGGGTCGTCGATGTTGAGCATGAACGTGTCGCCCCAGGTGGTTCCGCCGCGTTGGCTGAACTGGTCTTGGATGAGGTTGCCGCCCAGGCCCATCATCATGCCGTTCGGGGTGGTCACCAACCGGCCGCCGTTTCCGTGCACGAACGCGACGTCGTCGTTGTAGCTCCAGGAGTTCTGCTGCTGCCGTTCGGTGATCCGGCGCAACTCTTCCGACCCGTACGGGGTCGGCGCGAAGTCGCCACCGGTGCCGTAATCGGTGCCCGCGTTCATGATGTAAGTCATCCGCACGGCCTTGGCGGCGTCGTCACCGCTGACGTTGGTGGGCATCAGGAAGTACGACTTGTACGTCCCGTCGCCGTCCTGGTCCTCGCGGATCTCCTCCATCCCGTCGAGGACCGCGAAGTCCTCTGGCGTGATGTGGTGCTCCGTGATCATCGACTTGATCGTCTCGACCGACACGCCCCGCCGCACCGCGTTCTCCAGCCACTGCCGGTAGTGGCCCGACGCGGGCGGCCCGGTCAGCAGCCCGGCGTCGCGCAGCGACTGCTCCATCGCGACCACCTTGGCGTCGAGTTCGCCGCCCTGCACGGCACCCGCCAGCGTGGTGGCGTCGTGGTCGCTGATCTGGCGGTCCTGCGCGAGCCGTATCACCCGCGCCAGAGCGGTGTCGATGTTGTTCGCCGCGGTCAGGATCGCCTTGGACTCCTGCTCGAGTTGCCGCCTGATCGTCTCGCGGTGCCGCTGCGCCTCGGCGCGGTCCTCCGCCTCCATCCGCGACCTCGGCGGCGGGTCGGCGGGCTTGTTGTCGACGATCGTGCCGTCGGCTGCGATGCCGAACTCGTAGCTGGCAGCGAGGGAGTCATTGTTGGCGACCCGGGTCCGCAGCGTCCTGACGTCGTCAGAGGCGGTTTGCAGTGCGCGCTCGACCGCCGACAGTTCCGCGGTCATGATCTCGGCCTTGTTCCGCGTGTCCCCGAGGGAGCTGCGGGCGCGCTCACCGGCCGGGCCGTGCCAGTCGGGCAAACGCCTGGCGGCGTCGAGTTCGTCTTGCAGGCCAATGACTTTGTCCCGCCGCCCACGCAGGTTGGTGGCCGCCGCGTCCAGTGCTTCAGCGTCCCACGTGCGGACGTCGTCGTATCCGATGGTCATCCCCCGAACGCCCCCGCCGCAGCCGCCTCGTTCTCGGCGTACGCCGTCGCCGCCGAGGTCACCGAGTCGCCCCACTGGCCGATCTCGCCCGCCCACGCCTTCGCGCGCTCGTTGAATGCCGACGCCAGCGCGGGCGCACCCTTGGCCGCCTCCCCGCCCGGCAACGCCGCCGCGATGGCACCCAGGCCCGTACCCGGCTCCACGACTCTGGCCTGGTCAGCGGCTGATTCCGCTGCCTGGGCCGCGGCGCGCAGTTGACCGATCTCGACCTCGTACCCGCTCACAGGCCCCGCTCCCTCACTCGACCACCAGCCGGGACTGTACTGCCGCCCGCATGCGGACACAGCCGATTCACGCCAGCCGCTGGACTACTCAACCTTCCCTAAATGCATGTGACAGCACCACTATAAGGTTGATAGCGTCATTATATGAACAAGATCTACACGAGCGAAGAGGGCAGGCTGGCGATCCTGGGGCAGTACCAGCGAGCACTGGCGAGGTGGCCGGTGCCCGCGCGGCAGATGCGGGTGCCGACGCGGGAGGGGGAGACGTTCGTCGTCGTGAGTGGGCCTGAGGGTGCGCCGCCGGTGGTGTTGTTGCACGGGTCGGGAGCGAACGCGGCGATGTGGGCGGGGGACGTGGCCGCGTGGGCGGCGGACTTTCGCGTGTACGCCGTCGACGTGATCGGGGAGCCCGGGTTGTCGGCGCCGTCACGGCCGGAGTTGGCGGCTTACGCCGGTTGGCTCGATGACGTGTTTGACCACTTCGGACTCAGCAGTGCCGCCGTCGTCGGCGCGTCACTCGGTGGGTGGCTGGCGTTGGACTACGCGACACGACGGGCGGAGCGGATCGACCGGTTGGTGTTGCTGTGCCCGGCCGGGATCGGCAGGCAGAAGGTCGCGGTTCTGCTGAAAGCCCTGCTGTACAAGCCGTTCGGCCGGTGGGGCATGCGCCGATCCATCAAGGCGGTGGCCGGGGTCGACGCCAGGGAGATGCCGGAGGTCTCGGACTACCTCGTGCTGACGTTCACCCACTTCCGGCCACGCCGAGAGCAGCTCCCCGTCTTCTCCGACGACGCCCTCCGCGCGCTCACCATGCCGGTGTTGGCCATCGTCGGCGAGAAGGACGCGATGCTCGACTCCCAAGGAACGGCCAGGCGCCTGACAAGTACCGTTCCGCACGCCCAGGTTTCGGTGCTGCCTGGAGTCGGCCACTCCATCATCGGTCAAACGCGACGGGTGCTTGTGTTCTTGCGCGCTTGACAAGGTCGGTGGCGGCGTCGGGCCAGGTCGGGTAGTCGAAGGTGAAGCCCGCTTCCAGGAGGCGGGTCGGGACCACGCGGCGACTCTTGAGGAGTAGCTCGGTGTCGGAGCGCAGGGCGAAGGCACCGATCTCCGCCATCCACTTGGTGGCGGGGAGTCCGACGGGCATTCGCCATGTTCGGCGGAGGGCGCGGATGAAGTCGCGCTGGGGAAGGGGATTGGGCGCGGCCAGGTTGACCGGACCGTCGAGGTGGTCATGATCGAGGAGGAAGGTCACCGCGCGGAGAAAATCCCGGGCGTGGATCCACGAGACGTACTGCCTGCCGCCCGCTACCGGGCCGCCGAGGGCGAGGCGGGCCATCCAGGAGAGGACGTCGAACACGCTGCCGGGGTCGGGGCTCATGACCATGGCGGTTCGGAGCGCGACTTTGCGGGTGGACGGTGTGTCGGCTTGTTGTTGGGCGAGTTCCCACTGCTTGGCGATCTCGACGCTGAAGGCCCAGTAGGCGGGAACGTCGGGTTCGTCGCCTCCGATGATGCCGGTCGGTTCGTCGTTGGGGGCGTCGTAGCGGTGGGCGTAGATGGTGGCGGTGCTCATCTGCAGCCACACCCGTGGCGGCGCGGAAGCGGCAGCGATCGCTTCGCCCACCACCGCCGTTGAGTCCACACGGGACTCCATCATCTCCCGCAGGTTCTCTTCGGTGTACCGGCAACTGACGCTGCGCCCGGCCAGGTTGATCACCGCGTCGCACCCGTCGATCTCCGACGACCACGACCCGAGCGCGCGACCGTCCCACGCCACCGACCGAATCCCGCCGCCCACGTCGGCGGCCCGCCTGCTCAACACGACCACCTCGTGCCCGGCGGCGGCGAGCGCGCGGCTGAGGAATCCCCCGACATTCCCGGTCCCGCCGGGCAGCACGATCTTCATGACCAACCCTAGCTCCACCGGGGAACCGCGACTGCGCGGATGCGCAGCAGGTCACGTGTGAGGAGACCGACGCCGTTGTTGCCTGGCGAGGCACAACCCGAGCCGAGCACCCGAAGGTGCTCGGCTCGGGTGTGGTCTAGGACCAGGCTCCCGCTGCCCGAGCCGCGTAGTCGGCGAACGTGCGTGCTGGACGGCCCAGCAAGTCCTCGACATTGCTTGTGGGCGCGGAGTTCTGGCCCGTGCGGAGGTAGGCGAAGAGCCCATCGAGCACGGCGACGCTCTCGGCGGGGACGCCCGCGGCGAGCAACTCCGCCGTGTACTCGGCGGGGGTGAGCTCCACGAACTCGACCGGCTGGTTGGCGGCGCGGGAGATGACCTCCACGGCGTCGGCGAAGGTCAGCGCCTCGGGGCCGGACAGGTCGTAGGCCTTGCCGTGGTGGCCACCGCGGGTCAGCACGGTCGCGGCCACGTCGGCGATGTCCTGGGCGTCGATGAACGGCTCCGGGATCCCACCGGTCGGCAGCCCCAGCCTGCCCGACACGATCGGGCCGTGCCACAGGTCCTCGTCGAAGTTCTGGTTGAAGTTGTTGGGGCGCAAGATGGTCCACTCGACGTCGAGCGCGCTGACGGCCCGGTCCGCCGCGGCCATGCCGGGGAAGGCGTCCCCGGCCGAGCTGTCGAGGCCCCGGCCGGAGAGGACCACGAAGCGGCCGACACCGGCCGACACGGCCTGCTCGACGAACGCCTCGACCGGCGCCGGGTCGTCCGGTGCGACGAAGTAGATCGCCGAGGCGCCGGACAGCGCGCCCGCCCAGGTGTCCGGAATGGACCAGTCGAACCGGGTGGGGCTGGTGCGGGAGGCGGCCCGGACGGACTCGCCTGCGTCGTGCAGGGTGCGGTAGAGGCGGCGGCCGGTCTTGCCGGTCGCGCCGAGGACCAGGATCGTCATGCCGATCAGTCAACCGAGCCGCCCGCCGGTGGACCATGGCCCGGCGTACGCACCGCATGCGTCATCGTCCGGCGGCTATCGTGGACGGCATGGACCCGTTCGACGAGCTGCTGCGCGGTGTCCGCGCGAGCGGTGCGGACCTGCGGCAGGTGGAGGTGTCCGGCGGCGTGCGCGTCGGCGCCGTGGGGTCGCTGGTGCTGTGCGCGCCGCTGGAGGGCGACGTCACCGCCGACGGGCGGGCCGTGCCGGTGGGCGAGACGATGATCGCGCGCGAGCCGGTGTCGATCGTCGCCGAGGGGCACCGCGCGGTGCTGTTCGTCGGCACGTACCAGGTGCGGGGCAAGGTGGGCCAGCGCCTGCTGGACGTCCTGCCGCCGCTGCTGGTGGTGCCCGACGGCGCCGGGTGCGAGTCGGTCCGCTCGTTCGTCGACTCGCAGACCCGCGGCGGCGCCCAGATCGCGCAGGACCGCCTGCTGGACTGGCTGGTCGTGTGCACCCTGCGCAGCTGGTTCGACCGGGAAGCCGCCGCCGCACCCGGCTGGCTGCTGGCCATGGCCGACGACGCCATCGGCCCGGTGCTGCGGGCGATGCACACCAAGCCCGACCACCCGTGGACCCTCGCCGCCCTGGCCGACCAGGCGGGCGTGTCCCGCACCACCCTGGCGACCCGGTTCACCAAACTGGTCGGCGACCCCCCGCTGACCTACCTCACCGACTGGCGCATGACCCTCGCCGCCGACCTCCTCACCGACTCCACCACCACCGTCGCCGCAATAGCCCGCCAGGTCGGCTACGCCGACGCGTTCGGCTTCAGCACGGCCTTCAAGCGCTTCCACGGCACCAGCCCGAGCGACTACCGCGCGTCCTGCCGCCCGGACGCCGAGTGCGTGGACCAGGTCTGCTCGTGAGCTGACCGCGGGGGAAGAGGGCGCAACGGCGCAGGCAACGTCGCCGGGAGGATGGCTCATGGCGATCAGCCACCGCCGTTGAGTGACACGCCGACTGGCCGGACGCCCGTCCGCCGGGACGTCTTCTAGCGGAACACAGGTCGCCGGGAGCGGAACCTGGCTCCAGCCGGTACCGAAGAGCTCATCATCCCGGGCGGCGGAGCAGGTCGCCAAGGCCTTGGGTGAGGAGGGTGAAGGCTTCCTCGGTGGCGGCTACCGCGTCCGGGTAGATCTGGTCCGGGGGGTCGCCGGTCATGGTTCGGCGGGTGTTCTCGGCTATGAGGACTTCGAGGGTGCCGTGGAGTTGGGTGGCGACCAGGCGGGCCGTCAGGACCGGGGTGCCTTCTTCGATCAGCGCGCCCACCAGCAGCCGCCTGCTTTCCTCGCGGTACTGCGCCGCCCGGTCGGCCAGGGGCGGGTTGTCGCGGATTACCCGGTTGAGCCGGAGGACTTCTGGGTCGTCGCTGAGGCCGGTGGACGGGTGGCGGGCGGCTAGGCCTGCGAGCAGGTGGGCGCGCAGCGCGCCGTGCGGGGTCTCCCCCGGTTCGCGCGCGCGGACGACCGCCGCGGGTTCGTGGACGTGCGGTTTTCTGGGGAGTTCGAGGACGAGGTCGGCTTTGAGCGCGAAGTAGTTGAACAGCGTCTTCTTGGACACGTTGGCCGCGGCGGCGATGGCAGCGCAGGAGGCGTCGTCGAAGCCGTGGGCCTCGATGAGGTCGAGGGCGGCGGCCGACAGTTGCCGTCGGGTGGCCTCTTTCTTGCGTTCGCGCAGGCCCGGCTGATCGTCCACGCCTCGACCCTACATCAGGACTACTTGTCATCCCGGTAGAAAATTATACTGGGTGCACTTTCCTGCTAGGGTCGGCCGGGTGACGACCCAGCTGCTGCGGCCGCACGCCGCGACGGTGGCGTTGATCCTGGTTCTGCAGCTGGTGCAGGCGCTCTGCCTGCTCGCCGTGCCCACGCTCAACGCCGATGTGATCGACAACGGGGTGCTGGCCCGGGACACCGGCCACATCCTCGGCCGCGGCGGCGTCATGCTCGCGGTGACCGTGCTCCAGGCGGCCTGCGCGGCGTGCGTGGTCTACCTCGGCGCGCGGGTCGGACTCGGGATGGGCGCTGACCTGCGCGCGGCGGTCTTCGCGAAGGTCCAGCGGTTCTCCGCGCGGGACTTCACCCGGTTCGGGACGCCGACGCTGATCACCCGCACGACCAACGACGTCCGGCAGCTGCAGGTGATGGTGTTCACCACCCTGTCCACCCTGCTCAGCGCCCCTTTCCTGGCCATCGGCGGCGTGGTACTCGCCCTCGGGCAGGACGTGCCGCTCTCGGGGGTGTTGCTGGTGGCCGTCCCGGTGGCGATGGCGGTGATCGGCCTGCTGCTGCGCCGGATGTCCGGCCCCTCGCGGACCATGCAGACCCGCACCGACGCGGTGAACCGGGTGTTGCGCGAGCAGATCACCGGGATCCAGGTGATCAGGGCGTTCGTCCGGGAGCGGCATGAACAGGCCCGGTTCGCCGACGCCAACGCCGACCTGATGGCCGTTGCGCTGCGGTTGGGCCGGTTGCAGGCGTACTTCGCAGGCTCGGCGCTGCTGGTGATCAACCTGTCCGGGATCGCCGTGGTCGCGCTCGGCGGGACGCGGATCGCCGACGGCGACATGCGGCTGGGTCCGCTGGTGGCGTTCTTGGGCTATCTGACCCAGGTCCTGATGTCGGTGATGACCGCGATGAACGTGGTGGAGATGCTGCCCCGCGCGAAGATCAGCGCGGAGCGTATCAACGAGATCTTATCGACCGAGGTCCCAGAGCCCGCGACAGGACTACGCCCTCCCGTCGGGCCTATAGAGCACGTTGGTCAACCTCATGGCGAAGCTCTTAGACGCAGACAGCGGCTCGATCACAGTGGGCGGTACCGACGTCCGCGAGCTAGACCGGGATGCTTTGTCGAGCGCCATTGGCCTTGTGCCACAACGGACGTACCTGTTCTCCGGCACCATCGCGTCGAACCTGAGGTACGGGTGTCCATCAGCCACTGACAGACAACTGTGGCATGCCCTAGAGGTCGCCCAAGCGCGCGAGTTCGTGGAAGCCATGCCCGGTGGGCTGGACGCACCGGTTGGGCAGGGAGGCAGCACCGTCTCCGGCGGGCAGCGCCAACGGCTCGCCATAGCGCGAGCACTTGTTGCCCAGCCCCGGATCTACCTGTTCGACGATGCGTTCTCCGCTTTGGACAACGCGACCGACGAAGCACTACGCGCAGCACTTGCCGGGAGATCAGCGACGCGACGCTAGTCATCGTCGCGCAGCGCGTGTCCACCATCCGTTCGGCCGACCGGATCGTCGTGCTGGACGCGGGACGGGTCGAAGCCGTTGGCACTCATGCGGAGCTAGTGCGGTCCAGCCCGACCTATAGAGAGATCGTCCAATCACAACTGGATTCTGGGGAGAATGAGTGACTACGTCAGGAACCGTAGTGCGGCTACTACGGACCACGGGACCGGACCGAGGGCGAGTAGTAGCGGTCGTAGTGACTGGGACCCTCGGCCTAGGGATGTTGATCGCCCTACCCGCGCTGCTCGGCGCCGCCACCGACACAGTCGTACGCGGAATCAGCGACGGGAGCGTCGATTTCGCCGCAGTGACCAGGATCCTGGCTTTGGCCGGACTGTTGGCGGCAGCGGCGTGGGTGCATGATCGTCCAGGGTCGGTTCATCGCCACAGTCGCGCAGCGGCTCGCGTACCGGCTCCGCGAGCAGGCCAACACGAAGCTGAGCCGGTTGCCGCTGCGCTACTTCGACAGCCGGCCGCGCGGCGAACTGCTGTCGCGGGCCACCAATGACATCGACAACGTCGGGCAAACCGTGCAGCAGATCTCGTTCCGGGTGCTGGCGTCGTTCATCAACTTCGTCGGCGCGCTGACGATGATGCTGGTGATCTCATCGCCGCTGACCGCGGTCCTGCTGGTGACGATGCCCGCGGCGGTGCTGCTGACCAGGGCCATCGGCAAGCGCGCGCAGCCGGGGTTCGACCGCGAGTGGACGGCGACAGGCAGGCTCAACGGGCACGTCGAGGAGGTGTACTCCGGCCACGAAGTGGTCACCGCGTTCGGCCGCCACGCCGAAGCCGAGCGGGTGTTCGCCGAGCACAACGCCGACGTGCGCGCCTCTGGCGTCAAGGCCGAGTTCACCTCGGGGCTGATCGCGCCCGCGATGACGTTCCTCGGCAACGTCACCTACCTGCTTGTCGCAGTGCTCGGCGCGGTCCTGGTGACCACGGGTGCGCTGTCGATCGGCGGGATCCAGGCCTACCTGCAGTACGCCGTGCAGGTCAACCAGCCGATCACGACGCTGGGCTTCCTCGCGGGTCGCATCCAGTCGGCTGTCGCGTCGGCGGAGCGGGTGTTCGCGCTGCTCGACGCCGAGGAGCAAGCCCCGGAGGTCGCGCGGGGGCGGCGGGAGCCGGGACCCGGCGCGGTCGAGTTCCGGGACGTGTCGTTCGGCTACGCGCGGGACCAGCCACTGATCGAGCACCTGTCGCTGTCCGTCCGACCAGGACAGACCGTGGCCATCGTCGGGCCGACCGGCGCGGGCAAGTCCACCCTGGTGAACCTGCTGCCGAGGTTCTACGACCTCGACGGCGGCACGATCACCCTGGACGGCGTCGACATCGCCACGATGACCCGTGACGACCTGCGCGCCGAGATCGCCCTGGTGCCGCAGGACACGTGGCTGTTCCACGGGACCATCGCCGAGAACATCGGCTACGGCCGCCCGGGCGCGACCACCGGTGAGATCCTCGCCGCCGCCCGCGCCGTGCACCTGGACCCGCTCATCCGCGCCCTGCCGCAGGGCTACCAGACCCGGCTCGACGAAGACGGCGGTGGCCTGTCCGCGGGCGAACGGCAACTGATCACGCTGGCCCGGGCGTTCCTGGCCCGTGCCACCGTCCTGGTCCTCGACGAGGCGACGAGTTCGGTGGACACCCGCACCGAGGTGCTCGTCCAGCGCGCCATGGCCACCCTGCGCCACGGCAGGACCAGCATCATCATCGCCCACCGCCTCACCACCATCCGGGACGCCGACGTGATCGTGGTCCTGGCGAATGGCCGGATCGTGGAACAGGGCGATCACCAGCACCTCTTAGCGGCCCGAGGTACCTACGCCCGCTTGCACGCCGCGCAGTTCACCGCAGCCTAGGGTCACCCTCGGCGGACTACTAGGCAGATCTCGTCCTCAGTGCGGAACTCGCCTACCTCGGTGAACCCGAACTCGGCGAAGAACCGGCGAAGTACCCCGGCCTCCCGGCGCTCGATGTCCTGCCGCTTGGCCATTGCGGTGCGGGAACCGCTGAACACCAGTAGGTCCGCAGGTGTGCGCGCGAGCACCTCCAGCGCCTTTGGTGCTCGTCGTGCCACCACGGGAAGAACCTTCAACACCAGCGCGACATCTACCCGCGCGGGAAGGCCTTGGGCGCTAAGAGCGGCCCAGTCCTCGTTCAGGTCCCACTGCACGGGGTGGATGCGGGGCTCGGTCCGGGCATAGGCCCGCACCGCCCGGATGGCCTCCGGATCGGTGTCGACCGCCCACAGCTCCTTCACGGGTGGGTTGTCGAGCGGAAAGAGCAACGGGAGCACGCCACAGCCGACGTCGAGAACGCTGTCAGGGCTACCGATGTGCTCGAAGAGCTGACCGAAGAACCCATCGAGGTCGCCCAACCGCTCCGCAGTGGAGATGTGCCCCGCGACCACGGCCCGCACGGCATCGGCGACAGGTGCCCCCGGCGGGAGGTCCACCAGCCGGTCAACGGCCTCGGTGGCGGAGGACTCGGCTGGCCGGTACCGCCGCAAGTGGTGGTAGATCTCCTTCTTGGCGGCGGTCGCGGCGTCGCGGTAGACCCTGAGCCGCTTGACCTTGTCGACGGAGTCGGCGTCCGCGATGGCGCTCACCAGGGCGCGGTTGCGGCCGAACGACTCGACCACCATGTCGACCGCCTGGTCGTGCTCGATGCGGTAGCGCCGGACGATGTCACCGGCCAGGTCGGCGGCGACGGAGCGCATCAGGTCGATGGCTCAGCCCTCCAGTTCGCGCCAGGACCGCTCGAGGGCGCTGGTGGGAAACCAGGCGCCGTGCACCTCGAGGATCTCCTCGAGGTAGTCGTTGAGGGTGTCCGTGTCGAGCCGGGTGTTGATCTCTTCCATGGTGGCGCAGATCGTCCACAGGTTGTGCAGGAACAGGTCCTCACCCTCCGGGAACACCGTCGGGTCCTCGGCGCACGCCGGACACGCGCAGCGGTACTCCCCTGCCTGCAACGGCCCAGGGTCCCGGATGGCGCCATATGGCGTCATGTACCAACCGTCACGCGCGAAGTGGCCGTAAGAGGCTGAGTCGAAGATGTTGACGCCGCAAGCCGTGAGGAACGGCAGCTCGCACGGGTCACCCGCGCCATAGAGGTGCATGGGCACGTCTGGGCCGATGACCTCGCGGGCGTCCTTGGCGACAGCGCCGACGAACCCCATGTCGTGGTTGCGGTTGAAGAACGGCACCAGGCTGCCCAGGGCCAGGTAGCGGACCCCCATGTCGCGCAGGGTCCGCACGCTCCGGTGGCGCAGGTCCATGTACCGGCCGCCCTGGGTGACCCCGGCGAGGATGCCGCGCTCGACGATCCCCAGCGCTTGCTTGATCCGCTTCTCGGTGGCGGTCAGCTTGGCCTCGGCGGTCGAGCGGGAGTCGCCGGGCGGGGTCACCAGGTCCAGCGGGGCGAGGATGTCGCTGCCGATGCGGTCCTGGAACCGGACGATGTCGCGGTTGTCCAGGTAGAGCTTGCGGGTGAACCCCTGGAAAGCACCGGAATCGGTGGTGACCAACCCGTCGAATCCGAGGTAATCGTGTAAGCCCTGTTCCAGGACCTGTTCGCGCAGGTCGCGCTGCTTGTAGAGGAAATAGGAGTTGACGATGCACCCGTCGACCCGGGGACCGTCCTCCCAGCTCTCCAACAGGCCGTGCTGGCGGTGCGGCTGGTACACCGGGAGGAACAGGGGGAGCCGGTGTTTGCTCTCCCGATTGGTCACGAATACCCGCGAAGCCCGCATCGACCCAGTCTAACCAGCGTGAACACCGGTCACCGAGGCAGGCGCGGCGGCACCGGGTGAGCCGTGCCACTGACCCGACCGGAGTAGGCTCACCCCCGGACGACGAGGGCGGACGAGAGGGTCGGACGAGCGTGACAGCGACGAAGCGCAAGGCGGTTGTGCTGCTCAGCGGGGGGTTGGACTCGGCGACGGTCCTGGCCATCGCCGCAGCGGACGGCTTCGAGACCTACGCGCTGAGCTTCCGCTATGGCCAACGGCACTCGGTCGAGCTCGCGGCGGCGGGTCGGGTGGCCACCGCCCTGGGCGCGGCCAAGCACGTAGTGGCCGACATCGACCTGCGCGTCTTCGGCGGCTCCGCGCTCACCGACGACTCCCTAGAGGTCCCGCACCACGACAGCGCCGAGGCCGTCAGCCAGGACATCCCGATCACCTACGTGCCCGCGCGCAACACCATCTTCCTGTCCTTCGCCCTCGCCTGGGCCGAAACCCTGGGCGCGCAGGACATCTTCATCGGGGTCAACGCCCTCGATTACAGCGGTTACCCCGATTGCCGCCCGGAATACATCGAGGCGTTCCAGAAAATGGCGAACCTGGCCACCAAGGCCGGGGTCGAGGGCACCCAGGACCTCACCATCCACATGCCGCTGGTGGCGCTGACCAAGGCGCAGACCATCGAGCGCGGACTCGCCCTCGGCGTGGACTACAGCCTCACCCACAGCTGCTACGACCCGCTCGGCGACCAGGCCTGCGGCACCTGCGACTCGTGCCTGCTGCGCGGCCGCGGCTTCGCCGAACTCGGGCTCACCGACCCGGCGCTTGCCTGATGTACCTGATCAAGGAGATCTTCTACACCCTGCAAGGCGAGGGCTCACACGCCGGGCGGCCCTCGGTGTTCTGCCGCTTCAGCCGCTGCAACCTGTGGACCGGCCGGGAGAAGGACCGCCACCGGGCCACCTGCACGTTCTGCGACACCGACTTCGTCGGCACCGACGGTCCGGGTGGCGGCAAGTTCGCCACCGCTGAGGCACTCGCCGCGGCGATCACCGCGGCCTGGGCGGGCGCCGCGCACCCGCGCAGCAGGCCGTACGTCGTCTGCACCGGCGGCGAACCCCTGCTGCAGCTGGACAAGCCCGCGGTCGACGCATTGCACGCGGCCGGTTTCGAGGTCGCGGTCGAGACCAACGGCACCCGCCCCGCCCCGCCCGGTCTGGACTGGATCTGCGTCTCCCCCAAGTCCACCGCGCCAGTGGTGCTGACCAGCGGCGACGACCTCAAGCTGGTCTTCCCCCAGCCCGACGCGATGCCGGAGCTGTTCGAGCACCTCGACTTCGCCCACTTCCTGCTCCAGCCCATGGACGGCCCGGACATCGAGGCCAACACCCGCGCCGCGGTCGAGTACTGCCTGGAGCACCCGCAGTGGCACCTGAGCCTGCAGACCCACAAGTACCTGGGAATCGCCTGATGGAGATCTTCCGCGAGTTCACCTTCGAGGCCGCCCACCGGCTGCCCAACGTCCCGGAGGGCCACAAGTGCGCGCGGCTGCACGGGCACTCTTACCGCGTTGTGGTGACTGTGTCCGGGCCCGTCGACCCCACCGCGGGTTGGGTGATGGACTTCGGCGACCTCAAGGCCGCTGTGAAGCCCGTAGTCGCCGAGCTCGACCACTACTACCTCAACGAGATCCCCGGCTTGGAGAACCCGACGAGCGAGGTGCTGGCGGAGTGGCTGTGGACCCGCCTCGCCAGCGACCTCCCGCTCTCGGAGATCACCGTGCGCGAGACGTGCACCTCCGGCTGCACCTACCGCGGACCGTCGAGCTAGACCTCGGCGAACTTCAGCTGCACCCTCTTACGGGTTTCGGCATAGAGGCGGTCGATCTGGTCGACGTCGTGGCAGTCGTAGAAGGCGTCATAGCAGTACAGCCAGTGGACGCGGTTGGCCTTGGAACCGTCGCGCGGTGGGATGTGCTGCCCCTCTTGCAGGTACTTCTGTTCGAAGCTGAACTCGGGCTGGGCGTGCACCCACGACAGACCCTCTAGCTCCTGGAACGTCCCTGACTCTTGGGCGTTGACGAACACGCCTAGAGTGAAGCCTTCCCGGCCTTCGAACTTCTCCGGCAGCGCTTCGCCTACGAGCAACTGGAAGCGCATCTGGCGCGTGTCGATACCGAACCAGTTGTCCAGTGTCTGGGGAACGGCACCGCCGCCAAGGCGCGGGTTCAGCTCGATCATGTGGACACGGCTGCCGTCCCACTTGAACTCGATATGCACGAAGGTGTCGTCCACGCCAAGCGCGGTCACGGCCTCTTGCATCGCCGAGTGGATGACAGCGTGCTCGGACTCGCTGAGGAACGGCGTTGGGCACAGGTTCGCCGTCTCGAAGCGATAGGCGCCGTCGCTGTCCCAGAAGTACTTCTCTTGCGTAAGGAGGCCGGTGAGCTTGCCGTGCTGCACGAACGCCTCTAGGGACAACTCGCGTCCGGTCACGAACGCCTCCACGAGGAGCTGGGTGCGCGGGTCCCACTGCCTGCCGTCGTCGGTGCGGAAGGTGTGGATGTCCTTGTCCTCGGCCAGTTCCGCGAAGACGGTGCTGATCAGGTCGTAGCCCTGCTCGGCGTTGTCGATGATCTCGACGTAAGAGCCGCCCGTGCCCCAGATGGGCTTGACGATGAACGGGTAACCCAACCGCTGCCCGATCTCGGCCACCCGCGCCTCGGTCACCTCATCACGACCAAGCACGAAAGCCTGCGTAGGCATGATGTCGGACAACACTTCACGCAACAGCGGCTTGATGCGGCAATTGAGCTGGCCACGCTTACCGGGGAACGAGATGCCCAGCCGGTCCGACACGCCCAGCTGCATGTGCCAGATCTTGTCGTTGAGGGTGACCCAGTTGGCCAGGCGCCCCCTATAGGGCGCCAAGAGCTCAGCGACGACGTCGGTCGAGTACACGTCCGCGCAGGCGAGCACGACGTCAGCACAGTCCACGTACCGTTCCACGGACTCCGGGGCGGCCAGCACGAGCGACCGCAGCCCCATCTTGCGCAGCAGGTCGCAGCGGATCTCAACCTCCCCGAACCGCTCCAGGCCGGGAAGCGCGACGTCCACGTGAAACCCGCCACCGTCGTTGTGCGTGTCGCTGTCCTGCATCCGGTGTGCCAACTCCTCGCTTCCTTGTCCTACGACCGATGCTAGTGCGGACCGACGACAATTGCGAACAGTTCCAACGAATCCTCAGCGGAACCTGGCGAACTCCAACCCATCCAGCGATCCCAGCACCTCGGGTGCCAACGGTGCGTGGTAGACGACGTCCATGATCTCCGCCAGCGTCACCCGCAGCTCGCTGACCGGCAGCGACACCGGGCCGTATCTACGACCGAACGGCTTGAACAGCAAGCGCACCAGCTCATCAACCCCGGGCTGCCGGTAGTCCACGTCGAGCTCTTCGAACCCCACGGCCAGGAACGGCCCCGGGTCGGTGTGCAGCCCTACTTCCACGTACCAGCCACGCGCGGTGGGGCGGTCGCGCAGGAGAGCGCATTCGATCCGGCCTACAAGCGCGCGAAAGCGCCCACGCAGTCGTCCTTCCAACGCCACGTAGCCGCACAGCCCGGCCGTCTCGAAGCCGAACAACGACACCATTCCCTCGACGTCGTCGTCCTCGCTGCCCCGCAACGTCCACAGGTGGTAGCCGCCGACGTCCGTCAGTGCGCGTTCGAACTCGGACTCAGGTACCGCCAGCGGGCTCTTACCGAACGCCCTGCGGTAGCACGACCGCAGAGCAGCTAGATCTGGGTCGTTCGCGTCAGTGAGCCGATGCACGTGCAGGGGCTGGCTGGGGTCAACCCCAACGTACGCCGCGAGCGACAGGGTGCGCATCTCGGACAACCCGCGCAGGTAGTCGACCATCCGCCGGTAGTCAGCGCTACTGTCCGGTTCGCTGATCCGCATCGCCCATCTTAGGTACTCGTGGACGACAAGCTGTATGGCACCGGGATCAAGCCGGTCTGGCAGGAACGACTTCACTATGAGCAGTAGGTTCGCAACCGACTCTTGCCCTGAAGACAACGGCGGTTGCGTGTAAGGGAAGTCCAGCCCCTGGTAACCCCAACGGTCCCAGATCAGCGCTCGCGTCACCGGGTCGAGGTTGTCGGGCACGTCGGACGGCGCGCGCGGGTCGTTTATCTCGGCGACCACGTGCGCCAGAGGTCCGTTTCCACTCGTCTTAGCGTCGTTGTCGAGCAGCCGCTCCGTCTTGGCCACTAGTGAACGCCCGGTACCACCTCGCCGGGCTTGGGGTGTCACTAAGAGGAACTCGATGACACCAGCGTTCGGCTCCGCCAGGTAGTCCGATACCGAGCAGCCGACAGTGACGCCATCGCGGATCGCAAGCACTATGTGGTAGTTGTTGCGGCCATACCACCCCACTGGCTTGCGGCGCAGGTAGTCGACCATGTTCGCCATGGACTCGCGCTCGTCCGGGTCGGGGAACTCCACCACGTAGTGGCGGTAGAAGTCCGCCAGCAGCGCTAGGTCGGCCGGATCGGCGGTGAGGTCACGGAACTCGAGCGTCACGCGGCCACCTTGGTCAGGTAGGAGGTGAGGATCTGCGACAACTGGCACGCAGCGTACGTCTCGCGGTGCGTTGGTGGCAGTGACTGACGCACCCGACCAGCCCAACCTTGTGTAGTCAGGTGGCTGACCCAGGCATCGCCGAACAAGGTCTCCTTGACCGACTGCCCTAGCGGCGCCGGGAACTCTATAGGCTTGCCGCACCCACATTCGTCTATGGCGCAAGCGAAGCTGAGCACCACGTCGGGCTTAGAGGCGAGGATCGTCTCCACCGATGTACGGATCTTCGTGGCCAACTGGGCCTTGAGCATGCGGTAGGTGACGTCATCGGCGACGTTGCCGTGCTCGAAGAAAGTCAGCATGTTCTGCCACGGCTCCAGCCGCGACTCCGGCTTGCCGTCTGGGCCGCAGATGACCAGGATCGCCCAGATGTAGGCGGAGTAGTACCGCCGTGGGGCATTGCCCGCCCTACCGCCCGCACGCTGGATCTGCCCGGTCACCTCCAAGACGAGATTGCCTTGCCCAGGACTGGTTTCCGGCTGTTGGGCCGCGCAGAGGTCATCAGGGTCGATGGTAGTGGCGTTTTTAAGCACACCGACAACGACCGAGCGCACAGCGAGCGAGCTGAAGCCGCCTTCCTGCGACCGCGGTAAGGGCATCTCGCTCGCTTCACCGGACCGGGTCACCAACGCGATCGAGTTGTTCTCGTCCCCATAGCCGAACTGCAGGACCTTACGGCCGATCCAGCGGTCACATGTGCCGAACGGCGCGCTAGGGCCCCACGCCGACCAACAGGTGAAGAGGTTCGCCTGGAACGAGCGCAGGTCTTCTAGGCCGTTGTCGGCCCCGGTCATGATCTGGCTGTAGCCGTCGATCGACTTCTTCCAGTCCTCGTCGAACCGCGACAGCAAACCCGCGAGCAGGTGCAGCGGCGCCACGAAGCCCTCCTCCACCCGGATCGTCGACTGGAACTCCTCCGGCTTGGCGTCGACCATGGAGTTGCCCGCCACGCGCACCCGGAAGTAGCGCACGATGTCGGGCTCGGCCTTGGCCAGGTCGAAGCAAGTGGGCACCGTGATCAGTGCACCGTTCTCGTTCTTCATGAGGTGTGCCAGTTGCGCCTTTAGGTCCGAGAACCAGTCCCTGCGGTCGACTCGATACTCGCGCACAGCGTCGCGGTACTCGTGGCGGTGGCGGTACTCGTACTTGTCCGGCTTGACCGGCCGCGGGTTGAGGAGCTCCGACTCCGCCCGCATGCACGCGGCCCGGTAGAGCTCCTTACGCGTGAGACCGAACCCTAGGGACTTGGCCACTGCGTAGACCGCGCGGAAGATCCTGGTCAGCTTGAACCGCCGGTACACGGTCCGGTTCAGCAGCCGCACCGCGGGCCGAACGTACATGAAGATGAACAGAAGACCGGCGATCACGGGAAGGCCGATCTGGAAGAAGCTGTTCAGGAACTCGACCATGGCGGCCTCCTGCACCTCGGATGGCCCCACGACGGTAGCGATCTCGTTGCCCGGCTTTCGCCGCACAACCGAGCCACACTCACGACATTTCCACGACAGGGTCGGATTCCCGCTGACCGGCACTGGCCAGATGTTCACCTGATGGTGTGGGATCGGCTGGTCAGCACGGATTCCGACGCCAGCGAGCCGATCTTGGGAGCGGAAACTGTCATACCCCGTCCGGATCCTCGGTGGTGCACGGTGACGACGAAACGTTGACGACCAAGGGGGACCACGAGATGACGACGGCGAAGAGCAAACCCGGGGCACCGCTGGCGGAGTTGTCCGCCCCGGTGTGGTTCGGCCACGCGGACCAGGTGATCCGCGCCAGCCTGTGGCAACTGGTGCGGGCGCTGCCCGCGGCGATGGGGCTCGTGGCGCGCACGGCCTGGCGGGCCGACCGCGCGGCGGTCTCGCTCGGGTTCGGCGCGCAGGTGGTGTCCGGGGTGGTGACCGCGATGGGCCTGCTCGCGGTCACCGGGGTGCTGACGTCGCTGTTCGTCGCCGGGCCGACGCCGGATCGGTTGGTCGCGGCGGCGCCGTCGCTGGTCGTGCTCGCGGTGGCGTACGCGCTGCGCGGAGTGGCGGACACGGTGGTCTCCGGCGCCACGCTGCGGTTGCGGCCCAAGGTGCGCCACCGCGTCGAACGGGACCTGGCCGAGACGATGTCGCGGATCGACCTGGTCACCTTCGACGAACCCGACTTCCACGACGGCCTGGAGCGCTCGAGGCACGCGGGCATGGACGCCGTCGACTCCGCCACCCACCAGGCCATCGTCGTGGTCGGCGGGGTGATCTCGCTGGTGGCCACGGCGGCCACCGCCGCCCTGCTGCACCCGCTGCTGCTGCCCATCCTGCTGCTGTCGGTCGCGCCGGAGACCTGGGCGACCCTGCGGACCGCCCGGCTGGAGTACGAGTTCGTCGCGACCACGATCGAGACCAGGCGCAGGCGGTCGCTGACCACGGACCTGCTGGCACACAAGGAATCCGCCGCCGAGGTGCGCGTGTTCGGCGCGCAGCCGTTCCTGCTCGCCGAGCACGACCGGCACTCCCGCGTGATGGAAGACGCCCAGATCGCGCTGGGGGCCAGGCAAACCAGGGTGGCGCTACTCGGCCGGGCCCTGTCCGGTGTCGGCATCACGCTCGCGTACGTCACCCTGGGTTGGCTGCTCTACATCGGGGCCACACCACTGGCTGTCGCGGGTGCCGCACTCCTGGCGATCCGCACCGTGCGCGCCTCCCTGACGCAGGTGGTGCTCGCCGCAAACCGGATGTTCGAGAAGTCGCTCTACATCAACGACCTCATCACCTTCTTCGACCACACCGAACGCCGGACCAAGCGGCCCACCGGCCGAATCGCGCCCGTCGACCCGGAGGTGATCGCTGTGCGCGGGGTGTCGTTCAGCTACCCGGGGGCGACCAGGCCCGCCCTCGACGACATCGACCTGACCATCCGGCGGGGGCAGGTCGTGGCCCTCGTCGGCGAGAACGGCTCAGGCAAGTCGACCCTGGCCAAGCTGCTCGCCGGGCTCTACCAACCCGCCACGGGCAGCATCGCCTGGGACGGGGTGGACCTGGCCACCGTCGACGCCCCCTCGGTGGCCGCCAACGTGGCCGTCGTGATGCAGGAGCCCACCCGCTGGCCGCTCACCGCCCGGCACGCCGTCACATTAGGCAGGCCCCACCGCATGGACCCCGGCGATCGCCACCTCGCCCAGGTCGCCCGTGACTCCGGCGCCGACGCCGTGGTCACCACCCTCACCCACGGCTGGGACTCCCTGCTCACCACCAGGTTCCGCGACGGCCACGACCTCTCCGGCGGCCAGTGGCAACGCCTCAGCGTAGCCAGAGCCCTCTACCGCGACGCCCCCATCCTCATCTGCGACGAACCCACCGCCGCCCTGGACGCCCGCGCCGAAGCCGCCGTCTACGAGTCCCTCCGCACCCTGCAATCCGGCCGCACCGTAGTCCTCATCACCCACCGCCTAGCCTCCGCCCGCCAAGCCGACCTCATCGTCGTCATGCACCAAGGCCGCATCCTCCAAACCGGCACCCACCCCCACCTCTTAGCCACCAACCCCCACTACGCCGACCTCTACACCCTCCAAGCCAACTCCTACCGCGACACCCCCACCAGCCAACCCACCTAGCACCACCGCTCCCCGAAGGCCCGCTCGGGGAAACAGAGAGGAGGCCGTGCGACACCTAGACCCCCAGTGGCGGTGGCCAACCAGCCGGGCGAAAGGTGCCACCCCAGCCCACCGAGCCAGCCCCGCCAACCCAGCCACTGGACACTCGGAGCTCAGGTGCCAGGGCAACCACCCGACTCCGACCACCGAACTCAGCCACTGGACACTCGGAAGCCGCCGGTGCCACCCCAACCCACCGAGTCAGCCCCGCCAACTCAGCCACCCGACTCCGACAGCATTGCCAGCCACTGGACACTCGGAGCCGCTGGTGCCATCTGCTCGATGGGGTGGACCTGTTTTGTGTGGGGGAGCGGCAGTCGTAGCGTTCCTGCGCGGACAGGGCCACGCTTTTCGGCCCCAGCTTTGCGGTCCTGCCACGGCTGTCGTAGGGGCCCCACGCAAAACAGGTCCACCACATCGAGCCCGCACTAAAATCGCGGATCCGATGCAAGGCGCGAAGCGACGAGCCGGCAAGGACTCAGCTCCGCGCCAACGTCAGCTCCGCGATCTGAACCTGCTGGATCTCCGAGGTCCCCTCAATGATCTCCTGGATCTTCGCGTCCCGCAGATACCTCTGCACCGGATAATCCGACGAAACCCCACTAGCCCCATGCGCCTGCACCGCCGCAGCAGCCGCAGCGAACGCAGCCCGCGAAGCGAAGTACTTCGCGATCAACGTCTGGCGGATCGCGTCGCGGTGGGCCGCGGCGCGCATCTGGCCCGTTTGGCGGCAGAGCAGGCGGGCGGCTTCCACCGAGGTGATCATCTCTGTGAGCGAGCGCTGGACCAGTTGGTGTTCGGCCAGCGGCGCGTCGAACTGGGTTCGGGTGCGGGTGTAGTCGAGGCTCGCGTCCAGGCAGCCTTGGGCCAGTCCCACCGAACCGCAGGCGGTGCTGTAGCGGCCGTAGTCCAGCGATGACGTGGCCACCAGGTCGAAGGTCAGTCTGCCGTGGCTGAGGAGGTTCGACTCGGGGACCACCACGGAGTCCAGGTGGACCTCCCCCAGTTCCGACGCGCGCAGGCCGAGGAGGCCGGTGATCGGGGACACCGACAGGCCGGGGGAGTCCCGCTCGACGATGAAGGCGGCCGGGTCGTCGTCGAGGCGGGCGAAGACCAGGAAGACGCCTGCGCGTTGGGCGAAGCTGATCCACTTCTTGCGGCCGGTGATCTCGTACCCGTCGAGCACCTTGCGGGCGGTGGTGGTGCCGTTTCGGGCGTCGCTGCCGACTTCGGGTTCGGTCAGGGCGAAGGAGCCGATGACCGAGCCGGTGCCGATGGCGGGGGCCCAGCGGTCGGCGAGGTCCTTGCTCCCCCACCGCAGGATGGCGTGGGCGACCATGCCCTGGACGGCGACCAGGTTCCGGACCGAGCCGCAGCCGCGACCGAGTTCTTCGCTCAGCAGGCCGTAGGTCACCGCGTCCATGCCGGTCCCGCCCGCCTCGGTGGGCAGCGTCGGCACGAGCAGGTGCGCGGCGGCCAGGTCGGTGATGATCGAGTCGTCGAGGTGTTCCTGGTGGTCCCAGGTGCCCGCGCGCGGGATGAGGCGCTCGTCGACGAAGCGGGCGAAGGCGAGGAGGCTGTCGCGCTGGTCAGTGGTGAGACCGTGCAGCACCTGGGTCCCCAATCCGGTCGGTGACGGCGGTGGGCCAACCGGCCGGGTCGGCGCCGTGCTGGCAGAGGAAGGCGTAGGCGAGGCGCTCGAGGCCGAAGCCGACGCAGCCGCTGGCGGTGGGGCCGCCCGCGGGCCCGGTGATGTCGAAGGACTCGCCGAAGAACTGGCCGTGCAGGTTGAACGAACCCACGGCGATGTCGCGGTCCGCGGCCACCGGGACGCGGAGCTCGAACTTCAACTCCATCATCCGCTGGGACAGGATCTTGCCCGCGGTGTCGGCGTTGCCGAAGAAGTGGTCGTTGGCCACCTCGCAGTGCCCCGCCAGCTCCAACTCCTCCAGCAGCGCGTACGCCCGCGCCATGACCGCGTTGCGGCACCCGGTCGCGAAGTCCTCCCCGCCGAGGAACACGATCTCGCGGATGGTGAAGTCCCACAACCGTTCCATGCTGGTGTGGTAGCGCGACTCGTAGCGGAAGGACTTCCCCCGCGAGGTGACGACCATCTCCGACGGCAACCGGCGGCCGGTGTACTGGTGGTAGGTGTGGTAGCACATCGTCGGCGGCAGGCAGTAGGTCTTGTCCTCGCACTGGGCGAACAGGTCGTCCGGGAGCCGCCCGCCGTCGCGGTAGCGGTCGACGAAACCGTTGTAGACGTCGATGTCGTTGTGCAGCCGGGTGACGAACATGGCGAACTGGGGGAACGAGCCGAAGTACCCGAACCGGTCCAGCACGCTGGTCGGCAGCAGCGTCGGGTACCGGAACTCGCGCGAGCCGGGCAACTCGAGCGCGATCGCCAGCAACCTGGCATCCAGGTAGTCCACAAGGGACAGCAGTGGTTCGCCGAAGCCCACCTGACCCTCGCCAGCGACGAAGGCGGCGTCACCGGCCAGCAATTCGGGGAACGGGTCGACGAAGGTCGCCTCGACCGGGCAGCGCCACACCTGCTTCGGCGGCAGCGGGCGCTGGGTGAGCACTTCGGCGGCCACGACTTTCCCGATTTTCACCGCGATGGCCGATTCCTCGGCATCACCGGAAATCACCAGGTCGACCGCGCTGATATCCCCGCCTTCGGCCACCAGGTCGAACTCGGTGATCGCACTGGAGACGAAGAACAGCCGTTTCGCCAGTTCGGGCGCCAGGTCACCGGGAACGGGTTGTGCCAACGGCACCCGCAGCGCGCGCATCACACCGCGGCGAGTTTGCGGGTGACCAGTTCGTCCACCCGGTCGACGCTGCGGAAATGGTCGAACCGCAGGTCGTCCCCGGTGACCTGGACGCCGAACTCCTGCTCGACGAACACCACCAGTTGCATCACGAACATCGACCGCACCAGGCCGCGTTCGAAGATGTCGTCGTCATCGGCGAGTTCGGTTTCGGTGATGTTGTCCAGGACGAACTCCCGGATCCTCGCCTTGCTGTCCGCGCCCATCTACCTCGCCCCTCCCGACCCGCTCGCGCCGGATCCGTAGTCGAAGAACCCCCGCCCGGTCTTGCGACCGTGCAGCCCGGCGTCGACCATGCCGGTCAGCAGCGGGCAGGGCCGGTACTTGCCGTCCTTGAACTCGTCGTAGAGCACCTCGATCGACAGCAGCACGGTGTCGAGGCCGATCAGGTCCGCGGTCTCCAGCGGGCCCATGGTGTGCCCGAAGCACTCGACGAACAGCCGGTCGATGTCGGCGGCGGTGCCCACGCCCTCGTGCAGCAGGAACACCGCCTCGTTGACCGTCAGCATCATCACCCGGTTGGTGACGAACCCCGGCGAGTCGTTGACCACCACGCTCTTCTTGCCCAGGGCCGTGATGAACCCGCGCATCCGCTCCAGCGTGTCCGCTGACGTGCGGCGACCCCGGATGACCTCGACGGTGGGCTTGAGCGGCACCGGGTTCATGAAGTGGGTGCCGACCACGTCTTCGGGTCGCCCGGTCAACGCCCCCAACCGGGTGATCGGGATGGCCGAGGTGTTGACCCCGACCGGGGTGCCCGGGGCGAGCAGCTCGCCGAGCCGCCGGTAGATGGGCGCCTTGACCTCGAAGCGCTCGGTGGCGTTCTCCACCACCAAGTCGGCGGCAGCGAGGTCGGCGAGGTCGGTGCTGAACACCGTCCCGGCGACGACCTCGGCCGCGGTGATCGCCGAGGCGGGCGCCAGGAGCGCGTACAGCCGCACGTCATCGGCTATCGTGCGTTGTACGCTTTTCAGGATTTCCGGCTCGCGGTCGAGGAGAATGACCTGGAATCCGGCCTGGCGCAGGGCGATCGTGACGCCCCTTCCCATTACCCCCGCGCCGACGACACCCACTGTGTGAACGCTGGCCACTGCCGATTCGACCCCCTCGCCGCACCGCCCGCCACCAGGGCGGAAATCCGTTGAGTTGGAACTGGCTGCCACGCCAAGGTCTCGGCACGGACCCGACACCGGTATTACCGGATTAGTCGGTCGAGTCCACTGTGCACGATCCTCTCCGCGCCGAACAACGGGCCCCATCCGGCGGCCCCTTCCCGACACTACCCCAACGGGGCGCCCGTGCGGCAGGGGTGCGAGAGCGATCCGGTCAATCCACTCGCGAGGGAGTAGAACTGGGGGCGCGGCTGGGTATAGTCGAAAGCCGGGGCCGTTGTTCGCCACCATTGGTGCGCCCCGGGTGGACGGTGTCGACCGATGTCGCACCCACTGGATAACCCGTATGACGTTGTACGCACGCTGTTGTCGGACCGACCGCCGAGGCGTCCACGCGAGGTGTCGGGCGCATGTCGTTGGGGGCACGCAGATGACCGAGAACGCCGCTGTGCCAGTGATCACAGTGCACGGACTCGTGGACCGGGTGCTCACCCAGCGTTCGGCTGAATCGGTCGCGGTGGTCGAGGGCAACCGCCAAGTGAGTTACGCCGACCTCGACCGGATGGCGCAACGGGTCTCGTCCTGGTTACTGGCGACGGGTGTCGGGTCGGGTTCCTTGGTGGCACTGCACTTGCGCCGCGGTCCTGAGCTGTTCGCCGCGATGCTCGGGGTCATGCGGGTGGGCGCGTGCTACGTCCCGATGGACACCGCCGACCCGGCGGCCCGGCTGCGCGCGATCGCCGACGACGCTGCCATCACCGTGTTGATCACCGAACCCGGCCTGGACGCGCCATTCCCCGCGCGCACCCTGCTCGTGGACGACGCGCTCATGGACAGTGTGCCGCCGGACGGTCCCAGCCGCGCGGCCACCGACGTCGACGCCCCGGTCTACACGATCTTCACCTCCGGCTCGACCGGGCGCCCCAAGGGTGTCCCGATGACACACCGGTCGCTGGTCAACCTGCTGTGGTGGCACGAACGCGAACGGCCGGGCAGCAACCAGGCGCGTACCGCGCAGGTGTGCGCGGCGAGCTTCGACTTCTCCTTCCACGAGGTGTTCTCCACGCTGTGCTTCGGCGGAACGCTCGTCGTCGCCGACGAGCAGACCCGCCGGGACCCGCACGCGCTCGCGGATTTCCTTGAACGGCAGGGAATCGAGCGGCTGTTCGCCCCGGTGTCCACGCTGACCCAGTTGGCCGAGGCCGCACGTGGGCGCACTACCGCACTGCCCGTCCGCGACGTGGTGACCACCGGGGAGCGGTTGCGCACGACCCCGGCGCTGCGGGCGTTCTTCCAGCGCACGGACGGCGGCAGGCTGCACAACCACTACGGCGCCACGGAATTCCAGGACGCCACGACGCACACCCTCGACGGCGACCCCGCCGGGTGGCCGGACGCGGTACCGATCGGCAAGCCCATCGCCGGGGTCGAGGTGCACGTCCTCGACGACGACCTCACCCCGGTGCCCGAGGGCGAGCTCTACATCGGCGGTGTGGGTGTCGCAGGCGGCTACCTCAACCGCCCGGACCTGACCACAGAGCGCTTTCTGGACAACCCCTTCGGGGCAGGGCGGCTCTACCGCACGGGTGATATCGGCCGGATCTCCCCTGACGGAACGGTGGAACACCTGGGGCGTGCCGACGACCAGGTGAAGGTCGGCGGCGTCCGGGTCGAGCCGGGTGAGGTGGAGGCCGTCCTCGAGTCGCACGCCGACGTCCGGGAAGCGGTCGTGGTGGCTCAGCGGGTCGCCGGGCGGGAGCGGCTGGTCGCGCACGTGCTGGCCCCGAGCGCGGTCGACGGGACCTTGCCGCGGCGACTGCACCGGTACCTCTCCGACCGGCTGCCCCGGTACCTGGTCCCGGAGGCGTACGAGGTGCTCGACGCGATGCCGCGCACCGCGAGCGGTAAGACCGACCGCCGCGCCCTGCTGCCCCCGGAGGTGCTCGAGCGACTCTCCGACGATCCCGTCGTGGCCGCCCGCACGGGCACCGAACGCCTGCTCAGCGAGGTGTGGCAGGAGCTGCTGGGGCTCGACGAGGTCAGCACGACGGACAACTTCTTCGACATCGGCGGAACCTCGCTGCACCTGGTCGCGCTGCGGGACGCGCTCGCCGAGCGGACCGGGGGCGCGTTCTCCCTGGTCGACCTGTTCAGCCATCCCACCATCAGGGGGTTGGCTGCCCACTTGGACCGGGAAGCGCCCGCGCTCGCACCGCGCGAGCGGTCCGCGGCAGGCGGGGACATCGCGATCATCGGCATGGCGGGCAGGTTTCCCGGCGCGGGCGACACAGCAGCGTTCTGGCGGGATCTGGTCGCGGGCGTGGAATCCGTGAGTGCCCTCGACGAACTCGACCAAGTGGACCCGGCTCTGCTGGACAACCCCGACTACGTGCGAGCAGCCGCGGCGCTGCCCGACATCGACCGGTTCGACGCGGCGTTCTTCGACATCAACGCCAAAGAGGCGGCCGCGATCGACCCGCAGCACCGGCTGTTCCTGGAATGCGCGTGGGAGGCCTTCGAAGACGCCGGGTACCGACCGGGCGCAGAGCACGGCGCTGTGGGGGTCTTCGCCGGGTCGAGCATGAGCACGTACCTGGTGAACAACCTCACCCGAGGCGCGAGCGGCCCCTTCATAGAGGCGGATATGGCCCAGTTCCAGGCGAAGCTGGGCAACGACCGCAACTACTTGCCGACTCGGGTCTCTTACAAGCTCGACCTGCGCGGGCCGAGCGTTGCGGTGCAGACAGCGTGCTCGACATCGTTGGTGGCGGTGCACCTCGCGTGCCAGAGCCTGCGGTCGGGCGAGAGCGACATGGCGCTCGCGGGCGGTGTTTCGGTGATTGTGCCGCAGCGCGGCGGGTACCTCTATGAAGAGGGCATGGTCCGGTCCCGCGACGGGCATTGCCGTGCCTTTGACGCGGAGGCCGACGGGACGCTGTTCGGCAACGGGTGCGGCGTGGTGTTGCTTAAGCCGTTGGCGAAGGCTCTATCAGACGGTGACCGGGTGATCGCGGTGGTCAAGGGGTCCGCAGTCAACAACGACGGGTCGGTGAAGGTCGGGTTCACCGCGCCTAGTGTGCGGCGCCAGGCCGAGGTGGTGGCCGACGCCCTGGCCGACGCCGGGGTACCCGCCGGATCGGTCGGGTACGTGGAGGCGCACGGCACGGGGACGGCGATCGGGGATCCCATCGAGGTGGCGGCGCTGAACGCGGCGTTCCAACTCGATGGTCCACTTCCGGCGGGGAGTTGTGTGCTGGGGTCGGTGAAGACCAACATCGGGCACCTCGACGAGGCCGCCGGGATCGCCGGGCTGGTCAAGGCGGCGCTGGCGGTCGAGCACGGCACGGTGCCGCCGACAGTGCACTTCACCAGGCCCAACCCGGAGATCGACTTCGCGGCGGGTCCGTTCTTCGTCTCCGCCGAGCCGACACCGTGGCCGGAGTGG
The DNA here is from genome assembly GCF_016907695.1 of Actinokineospora baliensis. Classification (NCBI taxonomy): domain Bacteria; kingdom Bacillati; phylum Actinomycetota; class Actinomycetes; order Pseudonocardiales; family Pseudonocardiaceae; genus Actinokineospora; species Actinokineospora baliensis. The sequence goes on from NZ_JAFBCK010000001.1 coordinate 7,636,366, forward strand.
GCGACGACCCGGCGGGCCGGGGTGAGTTCGTTCGGCATGGGCGGGACGAACTGCCACGTCGTGCTGGAGCAGGCGCCGCCGCAGCAAGAGGTCACCACCGCGCCAGGCCCGCACGTGCTGACCGTGAGCGCTAAGTCCGCGCAGGCACTGCGAGAGCTCATCGCCCGGTACACCGAGCACCTCACTACGCATCCCGACCTCGCGATGTCCGATGTGTGCGCGACGGCCGCGGCGGGCAGGCAGGTGTTCAGCCACAGGTTCGCGGCTGTGGTCTCAACAACCGCAGACGCACTGCAGGCTCTGGAGTCCTCTATAGAGGAGCCACGTCGGTCGAAGGTCGCGTTCCTGTTCAGCGGGCAGGGATCGCAGTACGCGGGTATGGGACTGGCTCTCTACGAAGAGCATCCGGTGTTCCGCGCGGCTATAGAAGAGTGCGCGGCACTTCTGTCCGGACTGTTCGACCTGCACGCGGTTCTCGCGGACGAGACGGCGATCAACGACACCGCGCACGCGCAGCCCGCGTTGTTCGCCATTGAGTACGCCTTGGCGAAGCTGTGGCTGTCATGGGGCGTGCGACCGGAGGCGCTGCTCGGTCACAGCGTGGGCGAGTTCGTTGCCGCGCATCTGGCCGGGGTGTTCTCGTTGACCGGCGCGATCACGCTGGTGGCCCATCGGGGTCGGCTCATGCAGGCCTTGGACGAGCCGGGCCGGATGGTGTCGGTGGCCGCTGCGGAATCGGCAGTGGTCGAACTCGTCGAGCAGCACACCGAGGTAGCGATCGCGGCGGTGAACTCGCCGGGATCGACCGTGATATCAGGTCGCGCCGAACAGGTCGAGCAGGTCCAGGCGGAGCTGGAGCGTCGTGGTGTGCGGTGTAAGGAGCTCATCGTCTCGCATGCGTTCCACTCGCCTCTTATGCGACCCATGCTGGCGGAGTTCGCGACGATCGCGGGCGGGGTGACCTATCACGAGCCAACGATTCCGGTCATCTCCAACGCGACCGGCGCTGTCGCGGGGCCGGAGATCGCGACTGCTGAGTACTGGGTCGACCACGTGCTCAACACGGTCCGGTTCGGTGATGGTGTCCGCACTCTCATCGAGTCTGGCGTAGACGTGTTCATAGAGGTGTCACCTCGACCTACGCTGCTGTCCCACATAGAGGCTGATGCCCTGCTTGTGCCATCGCTCCGACAGGGCCAAGGGGCAGAGCAGTTGCTGCGCGGCGCAAGAGATCTGTTCGCGGCTGGGGTCGATATCGACCTTGCAGCGCTCTATGAGCGCAAGGGGCACCACAAGGTTGCGTTGCCTACGTACCCGTGGCAGCGGGAGCGGCACTGGATCGACGCGCCAACCACGCACCAACCCACAGCTGGCGGTCCTCTCATCGGTCAGCGCTTGGACATCGCCGACAGCGATGACATCCGGTTCCAGGCCACGCTCGGTCCGAAGACACTGTCGTGGTTGGGTGACCACCGGGTGTTCCAGTCGATTGTCATGCCCGGCGTGGCGTTCCTGGAGACCGCTCTGGCCGCCCACCACGAGGCGTTCGGCGGTGCGGGCGCGGTGGTGCGCGACTTCTTCGTGCACCGCGCGATGAGCTTCGCCGACGCGGGTGCCCTGCGCGAGGTGCAGATCGCACTGCTACCTGACGGTCTGCGGATCCACTCGCGTGTTCCCGGCGATCGCCAGTGGACGTTGCACGCCTCCGGCGCGACCGGTTCACCTGACTCACCGCTGGCTGCGGAGCCTCTCGCTGCGTTGCGCGAGCGGTTCACCAACGAGGTCCCGGTCGAGGAGATCTACCAGGGTGAGCGGGAACGGGAAATCGACCTGGGTGAGCTGTTCTGGGCGACCGAACGGCTGTGGCGGGACGGCACCGCCTGCCTGTCGGAGATAGCGCTGCCAGCCGCTCTGCGCGGCGAGACCAAGCACCGAATCCATCCGGTGCTGCTAGAGGCCTGTTTCCTCGCTCTTACAGTCACCTACCCAGAGAAGTACGGCAGGCGCACCTATGTGCCGGTGGGTGTCGAGAAGTTGACTCTGCACGCCAAGGTCGGCACTCACGCTTGGTGTCACGCCCGGCTTCGGCCTAGTGACAGCGAAACCCCGGAGACCTTGCACGGCGACGTAGACCTCTTCGACGCCGATGGCTCTCTAGTGCTCACCATGGAGGGCATCCTCCTGAAACTGGCCACTAGGCAAGCGATGCTCGGCACAGAGGCCTGGCGTGACTGGCTCTACACCACGCAGTGGGAGGAGGCGCCCGCAGCAAAAGTGTCAACCGACCGACCGCTGGTGGTGACAGGGGGCGCCTTCGCCCACCTCGGCGATGCCGCTAAGAGCGCAACCCCGGGGCGGGCGGTCCTCTATTGCCTTCCGGCCGAGTCTTCGAGCACCGACGCAGCAGAGCTCGCCACTCCCCTGCTCGACGTCGTCCGCGACTTGGCGGACAGCGGTTCGAAGCTCGTCGTAGTCACCCGTGGCGCGCAACCCGCTGGGACTCGAGCTGTGGCCAGCCCAGCCCAAACGGCTCTATGGGGGCTAGGCAGAGTTATCGCGCTGGAGCACCCAGACCTCGGCCTCACCTTGATCGACCTCGACGAGTCCACCCCGGCCTCTGTCGTGCTCGATGAGCTGTCGAGCGATGAGCCGCAGGTCGCCTACGAGAACGGCACTCGCTATGTCGCCCGCCTGAGCCGCGAGACCGCGCCCGGGACAGGTCCTACCCTCAGTCCGGATGGGATGTACCTCATCACCGGCGGCCTAGGTGGTCTTGGCCTGGAGACCGCTCGGCTGCTGCACCGCCAAGGCGCCAGGCACCTCGTGCTGGTCAGCCGTTCGGCACCTGGTCCAGACGCCGAGAAGGTCATCGCCGAGCTGCGAGCCGCAGGCACCGAGGTCCGCACCGCGGCCGTTGATGTCTCCGACGAGACGGCCCTCAAGGAGCTCCTGGACGGCCTCAGCGATCTCCGAGGTGTGTTCCACCTGGCCGGGGTACTCGACGACGGTGTGCTCGCCCAGCAGACCCCCGAACGGTTCCGGACCGTTCTGGGTGCCAAAGCGGACGCGGCCTGGCACCTGCACCGGTTGACCGACAACCTGGACCTCTTCGTCCTGTTCTCCTCGATCAGCTCGGCGCTGGGCTCGCCCGGCCAGGGCAACTACGCCACCGCAAACGCTTTCCTGGACGGCTTGGCCGAGTACCGACGCGGACTTGGGCTACCCGCGCTGGCTGTGCAGTGGGGTTCGTGGGCCGAGACCGGCATGAGCGCCCGCGCGGGCTTGAACGACAAGCTGACCTCCCTTGGCGAAGGTGTCATCCCGACCGAGGAAGGTGTGGCGGCACTGGCATCCCTGCTCGGAACCAATGGCGTGCGAGCAGTACTACCGATCGACTGGCAGCGGTTCTTGAAGCACCAGCTCACTGTGCCGCCGGTTCTGTCGCGGTTCCAGACCAAGAACGACGACAACACGTTCCGCGATCGCCTAGAGGCCGCGCCACAGGAGCAGCGACGTGACCTGCTGGCAGCGGAGGTACGCGAGCAGGTCGTCCGCAGCATCGGTACCGACAACGGCCTAGGGCCGGATGTGGGCTTCTTCTCGCTAGGGCTGGACTCACTCAGCTCGATCGAACTGCGCAATCGCCTCCAGACAGCGCTAGGGCAGCGCCTGGGGCAGACGGTCGTCTTCGACCACCCGACGCTGTCGAGCCTGACCGACCACCTTGTCTCTGAGCTGGGCCTGACCGACACCGACGACGTTGCCCGGCTCTTGGCGGCCAAGCTCGGACTGGGGGTCTTATGAACAGCCCCAACTACGACGCACTGCTGCGTAAGGCGCTGGCGCGAATAGAGCACCTGGAGTCCGAGCTCCAAGCGGCGAAGGTGACCGCCCCGGAGCCGGTGGCGGTGGTCGGGATCGGCTGCCGCTTCCCCGGCGCGGAGGGCCCGGCGGAGTTCTGGCGGCTGTTGGTCGAGGGTCGGGACGCGATCACCGAGGTGCCGCCGGATCGATGGGACATCAACGCCTACTACGACCCAGACCCGGACAAACCTGGTCGGATGAGTACCCGGTACGGCGGGTTCGTGCCCAACCCGGCCGGGTTCGACACCGCGGCTTTCGGGATCTCCGCCCGTGAGGCCGCCAGCATCGACCCACAGCAACGGATGCTGCTTGAGGTCACCTGGCGCGCGTTCGAGCACGCGGGGATGCCGGTGAAGGACCTACCAGAGCGCACTGGCGTCTATGTAGGCATCAGCAATGTCGACTACCGCGAGGCGATGGTCCTCCATGGTGAAGACAACATCGACGGCTACTTCAGCTCCGGTAGCACGACCAGCACAGCTAGCGGGCGCCTCTCGTACTTTCTCGGCCTAACGGGTCCGTCGCTGTCTATAGACACCGCGTGCTCCTCGTCTGCGGTCGCGCTGCACCTCGCGGTACGCGACCTGCGGGCGGGCACGTGCGATGTGGCCGTGGCCGGTGGGGTCAACCAGATCCTCACCCCACACGAGACCATCAGCCTGTCCAAGGCCCGGATGATGGCCCCTGACGGCCGTTGCAAGCCGTTCTCCGCTGCGGCGAACGGCTATGTGCGGGCCGAGGGCTGCGGCATGGTTGTTCTTAAGAGGCTGTCGGACGCCGAACGCGACGGGGACAACATCCTCGCGGTGGTGCTGGGCAGCGCGACCAACCAAGACGGCAGGCGTAGCGGTCTAACCGTTCCGCACGGCCCCTCCCAACAGGCCGTCATCCGGGAGGCGCTGCGCGACGCGGGTGTCTCGCCTATAGAGGTCGGCTACATAGAAACCCACGGCACGGGTACTGCCCTGGGAGACCCGATCGAGGCTGGAGCACTGGGCGCTGTCTTCGGAGAGCGGGAGCGCCCTCTCGTGCTGGGGGCGGTGAAGTCGAACCTGGGTCACTTGGAGTCCGCAGCGGGCATCGCGGGTGTGATCAAGGCCGTGCTGTCCGTCCAGCACGGCCTGGTCCCGCCGAACCTGCACTTCGACGAGCCCAGCGAGTTCGTGGACTGGTCACTCCCTCTGCGGGTGCCGACGGCCGCCGAGGAGTGGCCGCAGGGTCGCCGGGTGGCAGGGGTCAGCTCGTTCGGCTTCAGCGGCTCCAACTGCCACATCGTGCTGGCGGGCGGGGAGACGGCCCCCATGCCTGCCAACACAAACCGGTCGGCCGCGGTGGTGACCGTGTCGGCAGCCTCGGAGTCCGCCTTGCGGGCCGCTCAGCGGCAGCTGGCCGAGCACGCCACGATCGGGTCTGCCTACACGGCCAACACCGCGCGCAGCCACTTCGAGCACCGGGCGGCGGTGGTCGTGACTTCGGACGGCGAGGTGACGATCAAGACCGGTCGCGCTGGTCAGACCCCGCCGAAGGTCGCGTTCGTGTTCACCGGGCAGGGCGCGCAGCACCCGAGGATGGGCGGGTGGTTGATGCGCGGCAGCACGGTCTTCGGCGACATCATCCGCGAGTGCGACGAGGTCGTCCGGCCCCTGCTCGGCCGCGGTCTCACCGAACTGCTCGACGGCGAGGTCAGCGAAGAGGAACTCGCCCGCACCGAATACGCCCAGCCCGCGCTGTTCGCCTACGAGTACGCCCTCGCCCGGATGTGGTCCTCGTGGGGCGTGCGCCCGACGGCGTTGCTCGGCCACAGCGTAGGTGAGTTGGTCGCTGCTTGCGTCGCCGGGATGTTCTCGCTGGAAGACGCGCTCCGCCTGGTCGTCGCCAGGGGACGGCTGATGCAGGCCCTGCCCGAGGGCGGCCGGATGGTGTCGCTGCGCGGCACCCGTGAGGTGATCGAGGCGGCCATCGCCGAGTACCCGCTGGTGAGCGTCGCGGCGGTGAACGGGCCCCAGGAGATCGTCATCTCCGGGGACGGGGTGCAGGTGGGCGGTGCCGTCGAACGCTTGGCCGAGCACGGGGTGACCGGACGTGACCTGCGTGTCTCCCACGCTTTCCACTCCCCGCTGATGCGGCCGATCGTGGACGAGTTCACCGAAGTGTTGCGCGGCATCACCTTCTCTGCCCCGAAGGTCCCGCTGGTGTCCAATGTGACCGGTCAGCCGATCACCTCGACGGGCCCGGACTACTGGGTGCGGCACGCGCTGGAACCGGTGTTGTTCGCCGACGGTGTGCGAGCACTGGCCGACAACCACGTGTTCCTGGAGATCGGCCCACAACCGGTGCTGTCGGCTCTCGGCCACGGCCTGCTACCCGAACGCGCGTGGCTGCCGAGTGCACGCCGAACGCGCGAATGGGAGGAGCCCGCCACGGCCCTGGCCGAGCTCTACGTCCGCGGCCACCCCATCGACTGGGCCGCCTACCACGAGTCCCCACAGCAGCGGATCGACCTGCCCGGCTACCCGTTCCAGCGCGAGCGGCACTGGTTCGCACCTGAATCCACTTCGGACAACCAGTGGCTCCACCGGGTCACCTGGGAGCAAGCCAATCCACAGCCCCCTGTGGATACTGTGGACAACGTCCGCTTCGAACCGGAACCCGCCACCGGTGATCCCGCCACGCACGCCCACCGTCTCGCGACCGACCTCCTGGCAATGGTCCAGGACATCGTCGCTCGCTCCGAGCCGCCTCGACTGCACGTGGTCACTCGGCACGCACACGCACTGAGTCCACAAGAGACAACAGATCCTTCGCACACCGCTGTCTGGGGCCTTCTCCACACCATCGCCGCGGAGTACCCCGAACTACACCTCACCGCCGTCGACACCGACGATGTCGACTCGCCGACCAGCGCCCCCTTCACCGTCATCCGCAACGGCGTCCACCACCACCCCAGGCTCACCCCCGCGCCCGCGGCCAGCTCGGTCGAACTGAAGCGGGACGGCACCTACCTGGTCACAGGCGGGCTGGGCGGCCTCGGATTGCGCACAGCCGAGGAGCTCGCCGGAGGCGGTGCGGGCACGATCGTGCTCACCAGCCGCCGCGAGCCGACGAGCGCCCAGCGGGCGAAGATCGCCGACATCGCGGCCGACGTGCGGGTCCACTGCGCCGACATCAGCGATCCGAACGCGGTGGAAGCCCTGATCGAGGCGCACGGGCCATTCCAGGGCATCGTGCACGCCGCTGGCGTGGTGGATGACGCGATCCTGGCGCAGCAGAGCGCCGAGCGGTTCCACGCTGTGCTGGCGCCGAAGGTCGACGGCGCGTGGCACCTGCACCAGAAGGCCACCGATCTGGACTTCTTCATCGCCTTCTCCTCCATCTCGACGTTCCTCCCGACGTTCGCCTCCGGTGGGTATGCCGCCGCGAACGCGTTCCTCGACGGCCTCATGGCGCACCGCAGGGCCGCCGGGTTGCCCGGTGCCGCCATCCAGTGGGGACCGTGGTCGGACATCGGCATGGCTGCGGATGAAGTCCACGAACGGTCTGGATTGCTCGTCATCGACCCGGATCGGGGTGCCCGACTGGTACTGAGCGGCGAGTCGGTGGCGGTGGTCAACGCCGACTGGGCGGCCCTCAGCACGACGACGGGCTTGGCACCCGGCTTCTTCGGTGTCGAGCCTGTGCCGCAACAAGCGAGTCCGTCGCTGCGCGGGGAGATCGGTGCGGCCAAGGACAAGGTGGGCTACCTGGGTGAGCAGGTCGAGCTGATCCTGCGGGACGTGCTGGGTGCGCGCACGCGGCTGAGCGGGCAGCAGGGGTTCTTCAGCATGGGCATGGATTCGCTGATGGCGGTGGAGTTCCACTCCCGGCTGACGAGGGCGCTGGAGCTGTCCATCCCGCCCACGGTCGTCTTCAAGCACTCGACCCTCGACGACCTCATCCCCTACTTGGCGGACGAACTCGAACTGAGTCCACAAGAGATGGCCGAGGAGGAGGACGTGTCCGCCGCCGATCTGGTGGCGCGGATCAGCCGGAGTTTCAGCACGCACGTGGACGAGGACTGAGGGAGGAACGCCGAGGTGTCCGCAACCGAGGAGTTGGTCACCGCGCTGCGCCGGTCGGTGCGGGTGATCGACCAGCTCGAGGGCAGGCTGGCCCGCGCTCGTGAGCCGATCGCGGTGGTCGGCATGGCGTGCCGGTTCCCCGGCGCCGACTCGGTGGCCGCCTTCTGGGAGCTGTTGCGCGACGGGGTAGACGCGATCACCGAGATCCCGCCGGACCGATGGGACGTCGACGCCTACTACGACCCCGATCCGGACACCCCGGGTTCCCTCTACGCCCGCCACGGCGGGTTCGTCTCCGGCGTCGACCAGTTCGACCCGCTGTTCTTCGGCATCTCCCCCAAGGAGGCCGCGCGGCTGGACCCGCAGCACCGACTGCTCCTGGAGGTGACCCAACACGCCCTGGAGGATGCCGCGATCCCACCGAAGTCTTTGCGCCGCACTCGAACCGGCGTGTTCGTCGGCGTCGCGGAGAACGACTACGCGCGGCTGGTCGAAGGCGCGGGCGAACTGGAGCACTACGACGCGACCGGCACCGGGTTCTGCTTCGCGTCCGGTCGGATCTCGCACGTGTTCGGCTTCCAGGGCCCCAACATCGCTGTCGACACGGGGTGCTCGAGTTCGCTGGTCGCGATCCACCAGGCGGTGAGCGCACTGCGGCGGGGCGAGTGCGACCACGCGTTGGCGGGCGGTGTGCACCTGCGGCTGGCCCCGACGACCTCGTTGTCACTGGCCAGGACCCGGGCACTGTCACCGGACGGGAGGTGCAAGACCTTCGACGCCGCCGCCGACGGCTTCGGCCGCAGCGAGGGGTGCGGGATGATCGTGCTCAAGCGCCTGTCCGACGCGGAACGCGACAACGACACCGTGCTGGCCGTGATCCGAGGATCAGCGGTCAACCACGACGGCCCCGCGAGCGGGTTCACGGTGCCGAACGAGGGCGCGCAGGTCTCGCTGATCCGCGACGCGCTACGCGACGCCGAGCTCTCGCCCGCCGAGATCGGATTCATCGAGGCCCACGGCACCGGAACCGCACTGGGCGATCCGATCGAGGTCAGCGCGCTGGGCACGGTGTTCGGCGCGAACGAGCACCCGGTGGTGCTGGGTGCGGTGAAGAGCAACATCGGTCACGCCGAAGGCGCGGCGGGCATCGCAGGCGTGATCAAGGCGGTGTTGGCCCTGCGACACGGCACGATCCCGCCGAACGTGCACTTCACGACCCCCACCCCGCACGTGGACTGGGCCCGGCTGCCGTTCCAGGTGCCCACCGAGCCGACGCCGTGGGACGAACGCCAGATCGCCGGGGTCAGCTCGTTCGGCATGAGCGGCACCAACTCCCACATCATCCTCGCGGCAGCCCCACCCCGCGCCACAGTGGACACTCAGGATCGCCCCAGGGTGCTGGTCCTGTCAGGCCGAACTGAGCAGGCGCTTGCCGATGCGGTCAGCGGGATGGCGGCGTTCCTCGACACCGGGCCGCCGGTTGCGGATGTTTGCTTCACCGCCAACACAGGCCGTGACCACTACGAGCACCGGGTGGCGGTGGTCGGCGCCACCAGTGCCGAGTTGGCCGGGCAGTTGCGTGCTGGTGCACCTACAGGGCATGTGCCGAGTCACCAGGGGCCGTCGAGGGTTGCGTTCTTGTTCTCCGGGCAGGGGTCGCAGTACGCGGGCATGGGGCGGGAGCTGTTCGAGGGCGAACCGGTGTTTCGGCGGGCGGTGTTGGAGTGCGCGGAGATCCTAGGCGAGCCACCGTTGTTTGAGGGGCGGGATCTGGACCGGACGGCGACCACGCAGCCCGCGTTGTTCGTCGTCGAGTACGCCTTGGCCGCGATGTGGGAGTCCTGGGGTGTGCGGCCGGACGTGGTGCTCGGGCACAGCGTGGGCGGGATCGTGGCGGCCTGTGTGGCGGGGGCGTTCAGCCTGGCCGACGGGCTGGCGTTCGTCACCGAGCGGGCGCGGTTGATGCAGGCCCAACCTGCTGGTGTGATGGTCGCGGTCCGCGCTGGCGAGGACGCGGTTTCCACCACGGTGGCGCGGTTCCCGCTGGTCGCGGTGGCCGCGGTCAACGCTCCGGGTGAGGTCGTGCTGTCTGGTGATCGTGAGCAGGTCGCCGCCGCGCTCGACGAGCTCGGGCTGCAGGGCAAGTACCTCCCGGTGTCGCACGCGTTCCACTCGCCGTTGATGGCCCCGATCGCCGACGGGCTGCGGGCCGCGGCGAGGCGGATCACCTTCACCGAACCGAAGACCACCATCGTGTCCGACCTGACCGGCGCGGTCGCCGAGGACTTGGCGGACCCGGAGTACTGGGTGCGGCACGCGCTGGAACCGGTCAGGTTCGCCGATGCGGTCGGCGCGGCGGGCGCGGGGATCTTCGTGGAGATCGGGCCGAAGCCGGTGCTGCTCGCGTCGGCGCAGGTCAGTGCGCCGGACGCGGTGTTCCTGCCGAGCCTGCGACCCGACCTCGACTGGGTGGAGCCGCTGACCACCGCCGCCGCGCTGCACCTGCGCGGCACCGCGATCACTTGGTCCGCTGTGGACAGTGCCGGGAAGACCACGATCCCCGGTTACCCCTTCCAGCGCGACCGGTACTGGATCGACGCCGCGCCGGCCAAGGACCGGGTCCGGCCGTTGCTGGACGTGCGGCTGCGGCTGCCCAGCCACCGGTCGACGGTGTTCCAGACCGAACTGGCGGCGGCGGACCTGTTCGCGGAGCACCAGGTGGGCGGCCGTGTTGTGTCGCCCGCGGCCGCGCACCTGGCGATGGTCGCGAGTGCGGCGGACGTGCTCGGCGCTGGCGAGGTCGTGTTGGAGAACGTGGTGTTCCCGGAGCCGCTGGTGCTCCCGAGGACCGTCCAGATCGAGGTGACCGGCAGCGACTTCCAGCTGGTCAGCGTGCCGGACGGCGACGAGCCCGCCCCGGTCCACGCGGTGGGGACCCTCGGTCGCGCCGCGCCCGACGAGCCCGAGCCGCTGGTGGAGGTGCGCGCCAGGGCGACCACCCGGGTTGACGTGGATGCGCTGTACGAGCGGCTGGCGGGCAACGGCATCGAACTGGGGCCGAGGTTCCGCTGGCTGACCGAGGCGCACACCGGTGACGACGAGGTCGTGGCGGCCGTGACCAGGCCATCCGGCACGCGGAAGGTCGCTCCCGCGCACCCCGGACTCCTCGACGCGATGTTCCAAGCCACCGAGGCGTTGGCCACCGCCGAGGGCGCCCGGGTGCCGTTCGCGGTCCGGCGGCTGTGGATCAGCGCGGACGCCGACAACCGGGCGCGCTGGGTACACGCCGTGCGGCACGGGGACCGTTGGGACATCAACCTGATCGACGCCGAGGGTGCTCTGGTCGCCCAAGCCGTCGGGTTCGAGGACCGCCCAGCACCCGCGCTGACCCACGCCTGGACCGAGTGGCTGCGGGAGGTCCGCTGGGAGCCCGTCCCCAGCGAGCCTGCCTCTTCATTCGACAGCGCGGATTCCGTTGTCCACATCGCACGATCCTTGCCCGAACCCGCAGCCGCCGCGCACCACCTGACCACCGAACTGCTCGCACTCGTCCACAACCTCACCCGGCAGCCGAAGCCGCCTCGGCTTTACGTGATCACCCGCAACGCATACGTGGTGGCGCCCGGCGACATCCCCGACCCCGCGCACACCGCGCTCTGGGGCCTCACCCGCGCCATCGTCGCCGAGCACCCCGAGGTGCACACCACCACCATCGACGTCGACGTGTTCGACGAGAGCCACCTCAACACCTCGCACCCGCACAGCGCCGTCCGCAACGGTGTCAACCACATCCCGGTTCTTCGTAAGACCACAGTGGACACCTCCGGCGCGCCCGCCCGGTTGACGCTGGACGCCTACGGGTCGCCGGAGAACCTGCGTTCAACTCCCCTAACACGCCGTGCGCCCGGCCCGGGCGAGGTCGAGATCGAGGTCGCCGCGGCGGGGTTGAACTTCCGGGATGTGTTGGTGTCGCTGGGCATGATGAACTACGCCGCCCGCGCCGCAGACGTACCGCTCGGCTTCGAGTGCGCGGGGACTGTGGTCGCGGTCGGCGAAGAGGTGACCTCGTTTGCCGCAGGTGACCGAGTGATCGCGATGGTCGAGGGTGGCTTCGCCGACTACGTGACCGTCTCCACCGAGTACACCGCGCCCCTGCCCGCGGGGCTCACCATGGCCGAGGGCGCCACGATCCCGCTCGCGTTCCTCACCGCCCAGTACGCGCTGACCACGCTCGCCGGGCTGAGGCCGGGTGAGCGGGTGCTGATCCACGCCGCGTCCGGCGGGGTCGGCCAGGCGGCGGTGCAGATCGCGCAGGCCATCGGGGCCGAGGTGGTCGCGACGGCGAGTGAGTCCAAACAGGACGCAGTGCGGGCGCTGGGCGTCGAGCAGGTGTTCGACTCGCGGTCCACGACCTTCGCGGAGGCCATCGCACCGGTCGACGTGGTGCTCAACAGCTTGACCGGGGAGTTCATCGACGCGAGCGTGTCCGTGCTGGCCGAGGGCGGCCGGTTCGTCGAGATGGGCAAGCTGGACCTGCGCGACGACCTGCCGGTGGCGTACTTCCCGTTCGACCTGGGCGACGACGGCGAGGCCGACCCGGCGCTGATCCCCCGGCTGTTCGCCGAGGTGTCCGCCGGGTTCGCCAACGGCACGCTGCGGCCGCTGCCCACCACGCTGTTCCCCCGCACCGAGGCCGTCGCCGCGTACACGTTCATGCAGCGCGCCCGGCACATCGGCAAGGTCGTGCTCACCTTCGACCGACCGGTTCGGCCGCGCGCGGACGGGACCTACCTGGTCACCGGCGGCCTGGGCGCACTGGGCCTGCGGACGGCCAGGGAACTGGCCGAGCACGGCGCCGGGACCATCGTCCTCACCAGCCGCGGTGAGCCAACTCCTGAGCAACAGGCGGCGATCGCGGAGATCAGCGCTCGGGTGCACGTGCGGTCCGGCGATCTCTCCGATCGGGGCACGGTCGAGCGGATCATCGCCGAACACGGCCCGCTGCACGGGATCGTCCACGCCGCCGGTGTGCTGGACGACGGGATCCTCGCCCACCAGAGCGCCGAGCGGTTCGACGCCGTCTTGGCACCGAAGGCCGACGCGGCCTGGCACCTGCACGAACTGGCGGGCGAACTGGACTTCTTCGTCGCGTACTCCTCGGTCGCCGCCCTGCTCGACGACGGCGGCCAGGGCAACTACGCCGCCGCAAACGCTTTCCTCGACGGTCTCGCCGCCCGCCGCCGCGCCGAGGGCCGGGCCGGTTTGTCGATCAACTGGGGCCCGTGGGCGGAGATCGGCATGGCCGCCCGCACCGAACGCCTGGCAGGCCAAGCCCTGATCCCACCCGCTGAAGGCACCGCAGCCGCCCTCACCCTCCTAGGCGCACCCCTGGCCCAAATAGCCGTCATGCGCACCACGGAACAGTCCACTGTGGAACCTCAGCGCGCCAAACTCCAACTGGACACCCCAGCGGCCCTGCTCCAGCACCTGACCCAGCATCTAACTCACCTGCTGGGCCTACCCCCCGGCTACCGCATCGACCCCGACTCGGCCTTCACCGACCTGGGCATGGATTCCCTCATGGTCGTGGAGCTGCGCAACCGCCTCCAACGCGACCTCAACGTCCCCCTCAGCCCCACCATCGCCTTCGACCACCCCACCCCCACCGCCCTAACCACGCACCTACTTCCTTCTCTCCCTCCGCCCCCACAAACCGCCACCTCAGGGGACCGTGACGAAACCCAACCACGTTCACCCACCCAACACCCACGTCCCCACCCCACCGCCACAACCACGGTTAATCCTGGGGAGGCGGCACTAGCGGTTACTGGCCTTGGATGTCGGTTTCCTGGAGCGGGGGGTTCGGGGGCTTATTGGGAGTTGTTGCGGTCGGGGGGTGAGGCGATCTCGGTCGTGCCCGCTGGTCGGTGGGACAACGGGACTGAGCGGGGTGGGTTCCTCGATGACATCGCTGGGTTCGATCCTGCGTTCTTCGGGATCTCCCCGCGCGAGGCTCGGCACATAGACCCGCAGCAGCGCCTGTTGCTCGAAGTCGCCTGGGAGGCTCTTGAGGACTCCGGGCACGATCCACGGTCCCTGGCGGGCAGCCGCACCGGGGTGTTCGTCGGTATCTCGGAGGCCGAGTACCTGCCGGTGATGCGCGCGAAGGCGGGCGGGCCGGTCCAGATGCATGACCTCACCGGCAACGCGTTGAGTGTGGCGAGCGGTCGTCTCTCCTACCTGCTGGGTCTGCGCGGTCCGAACTTGGCGTTGGACACGGCGTGTTCGTCGGCTCTTGTCGCCGTGCACCTCGCGATCGCGAGCCTGCGGCGGGGCGAGTGTGACATGGCGCTGGCGGGTGGGGTGAGCTTGATGGTGTCGCCGGACGCGTTCGCGGCTTTCGCTGACGGCAACGCGCTCGCGGCTGACGGCAGGTGTAAGACGTTCGATGCTGCTGCCGACGGGTACGGGCGGGGTGAGGGTGCTGGGATCGTTGTCCTTAAGCGGCTCGAGGACGCTGTAGCCGCTGGTGACCCGATCCGTGCGGTTATCCGGGGTAGTGCGGTCAACCAAGACGGGCGAACCAACGGTCTTACCGCCCCGAACGGGCTTGCGCAGCAAGAGGTCATCCGGGCGGCTCTTGCCGATGCCCGGGTGGACCCGTCTGCCGTCGGTTACGTCGAGACGCACGGCACCGGGACGCAGTTGGGTGACCCGGTTGAGGTTGGCGCGTTGAGCGCGGTGTTCGCGGGCAGGTCCACCCCCGTGTTGTTGGGTGCGGCGAAGACCAACATCGGTCACCTTGAGGCGGCTGCCGGGGCCGCTGGCCTGATCAAGGCTGTCTTGGCCCTGAGCCATGGCGAGATCCCACCGAACCGGAACTTCCACGAGCCGAACCCGCACATCTCGTGGGACGCGGTGGCCGTGCCGACCGAGGTGACGCCGTGGCCGGAGGGGGCGACAGCCGCCGGGGTGAGTTCGTTCGGCTTCAGCGGCACCAACGCACATGTTGTCTTGACCGCCGCACCCACTCCAACTGTCGCAGATGGCCCTAAGCGGCCCAGGCACGTCCTACCGTTGTCAGCGCGCTCCCCTGAGGCCTTGCGCGACCTAGCTGCTCGCCACGCGAACGCACTAGAGCGCGTTGACGAGGTCGCGGACTACTTCCACACCACAGCGACTGGGCGCACCAAGTTCCCCCACCGACTGGCGATCACTGCGTCCACCGGCGCGGAGGCTGTGAAAGCGCTGACCCGGTTCGCGGAAGGTAGGCCCACGGCGAGCGGGGTGGTCGACCAGCCGCCGCGGGTGGCGTTCCTGTTCACCGGGCAGGGGTCGCAGTACGCGGGCATGGGTAAGGGGCTGTTCGACACCCACCCGGTCTTCCGCGACGCGTTGATCCGCTGCGACGAGATCCTGCGCTCTTACGACATCCCCCTGCTGGACATCCTCTATTCCGACACGACCGGGCTCATTGACCGCACCTCTTACGCGCAACCGGCGATCTTCGCGTTGGAGTACGCGCTGACGCAGCTGTGGTCAGCGTGGGGGGTTCGTCCGCACGTCGTCATGGGCCACAGCACCGGCGAGTTCGCTGCGGCTTGTGTCGCCGGGTTCCTCGACCTGGAAGACGCGCTGGGTCTGCTCACCCGCCGGGCCCGACTGATCGAGGAGGCCACGTCCGGCGGCGCCACAGCCGCCGTTCTGGCTCCGCGTGCCGAGGTCGAGCCGTTGCTCACCGGTCAGGTCGGGGTGGCCGGGGTCAACGGACCTCGGGAGACCCTGATCGCCGGGGCCGCCGACGCGGTCGCCGAAGCGCTGGTCGCGGTCAAGGCGGCCGGGCTGGACGGTCGGCCCTTGAAGATCCCGCACGCGCCGCACTCGCCGCTCGTCGAGACCGTGCTGCCGGAACTTGTCAGAGCCGCCGAACAGTTCGCCTATAGGGAGCCGACCGTCCGGATGATCTCCAACGTGACCGGGGGCATAGTGGACTCGGTCGACGCTGAGCACTGGCGCAGGCACACCCGGGAGCCGGTGCTGTTCGCCGACGGCATGGCCACGCTGGCGGGCGAAGGGTGCCAGGTGGTGCTCGAGGTAGGGCCGCAACCGGTGCTGCAACTGCTGGGCAGGCAGAGCTGGCAAGGACCGCAGGTGCGCTGGCTGTCCTCGCTCTGGGAGGGCCGCGACGACTGGAAGCAGGTCCTGCAGAGCGTCGCCGAGCTCTACGCGGCCGGGGTCGACTTCGACTGGGCGACCTTCGACGAGCCGTACCCGCACCGCCGCGTCCCCGTGCCGACCTACCCGTTCCAGCGCGAGCGGCACTGGTTCACCGAGAAGCCCAGCGCACCGACCGCGGTACCCCGGCAGGAGGGCGGAGAAGTGCACACCGACCAGCGCGACCGGATCCTCGACGACCTGCGGGACCGGCTCAGCGCGGGCCTGGAGCTCGCGGAGCTGCCGCCGCGCACCACGTTCGTCGACCTGGGCGCCGACTCGCTGCTGATCGCCAAGCTGATCCAGGACATCATCGACCGGTACGGGGTCACGTTGACCGTCGGGCAGCTGTTCGACGAACTGGACACCGTCGAAGCCGTCGCCGCCCACCTGGCCGAGATCGCGCCCGCCGTCGAGCAGCCCCCACTGCCCACACCGGCGGTTCCGGTCGTGCCGGTCGCACCCGCGCCCGCCGACGACGTCAAGGCGCTCCTGGCGGCCCAGCTGGACATCATGTCGCGCCAGCTCGACCTCCTCGGCCGCGGCAATCAGGCTCCCCCTCCCGCGGCCGCACCCAAGAAGGCACCCCCGAAACAGGCCCCCGCACCGGCGCGCGAGCTGACCGAACGGCAACAGCAGCACCTCGACGAGCTGCTGGCCACGCACAAGAAGCGCACGGCGGGCTCGCTGGCGCGGGCGGCCGACCACCGGGGCATCCGGGCCGACACCAGGATGCGCTCGGTGCGGCCGGAGACCAGGTCGGTGTCGTACCCGATCATCGCCGACCGCGGCCACGGCGCCCGGTTCCACGACATCGACGGCAACTCGTACATCGACATCGCGATGGGCGTCGGGGTGCTGCTGTTCGGCCACGACCCGGAGTTCGTCACCGCGGCCGTCACCGAGCGGATCGGCTTGGGCCTGCAACTCGGGCCGATCACCGACCTCGCGGACGAGGTCGCCCAGCTCGTGCGCGAGTTGACCGGCATGGAGCGGATGTTCTTCGCGGTGACCGGTAGCGATGCCGTGCGTGGTGCACTGCGAATCGCGCAAGCTAAGACCGGCAGGACCCGATTCGCGATGTTCTCCGGCTCTTACCACGGTCAGGACGACCGGGTTCTTGCGCTACCGGACGTCTTGGGCGACCCCGAGCAGTCCGTCCCTATGGCACCCGGCATCGCACCAGGCGCGGCCGCTGACGCACTCGTGCTCACCTATGGCGCAGCATCGGCGTTGCAGGCCATAGAGGCGCACGCGGACGAACTGGCGGGTGTGCTGGTCGAACCGGTGCAGAGCCGCAACCCGACGTTGCAGCCGGAGGCGTTCCTGCGCGACCTGCGGGCGTTGACCACCCGGCTCGGCATCCCGCTGATCTTCGACGAGGTGATCACCGGGTTCCGGGTGCACCCAGGCGGCGCCCAGGCGCACTTCGGGGTGCGGGCCGACATCGCCACCTACGGCAAGGTCGTCGGCGGTGGCCTGCCGGTGAGCATCGTCGCGGGTGGGGCCGAGTTCCTAGACCAGGTCGACGGCGGTGACTGGGTCGACGGGCCGGGAGCGGACCCCAACAGCCCCAAGACCTACATCGGCAGCACGTTCGAGATGCACCCCTATGCCATGGCCAGCACCCGGGCCGTGCTGCGGCACCTGCGCGACCACGGGCCCGAGCTGCAGCGGCGGCTGACCGGGCGGGCCGAGCACCTGGCCGACACGCTGAACGCGTTCTTCCAGGCGGAGGCGGTACCGATCCGGGTGCTGCGGTTCGCCTCGGTGTTCCGCTTCGCCTGGAAGGGCAACGCCAGCTACGCCCACCAGCCGCTGGAGATCGAGGTCTTCCACTTCCACCTGCTCACCAGGGGCATCTACCTGTGGGAAGGCCGGACCTGCTTCCTGTCGACCGCTCACACCGACGACGACGTCGACGCGATCGTCACCGCGGTGCGGGAGGCCGTGGCCGGGATGCGCGACGGCGGGTTCCTACCCGACTCGGTCACCCCGGTCGGGGACGAGCAGCGGGCCGTGCTAGCGCTGCCGTCGTGGACGGTCGCCGAGGACATCCTGCTCAGCGGCGAACCGGACCTGGACGCGCTGCGGGCCGCGGTGCGCGTGGTGACTTCCCGGCACCAGGCGCTGCGGACGGTGTTCCGCGACTCCGGCGCCGTGGTGCTGCCCTCGGTCGACGTGCCGGTGGAGGTGGCCGACCTCGGCTGGTGGGACCGCATCGAGCCGTTCGACCTGGGCACCGGGCCGTTGCTGCGGATCGCAGTGCTCGATGGACGGCACCTGGCGGTGGTGGCCCACCACTCAGTCTGCGATGGGTGGTCGATGGCGGTGATCCTGCAGGAGCTGGCTTCGGCGTACTCCGGCAAGCAGGCGGAGTTGCCCGAACCGTTGCAGTACCGGGACTTCCTCGAACAGGAACGCAATCTGTCCACACAGGAGCGGTACTGGGCCGAGCGGTTCGCCGACGGGTTCCCGAACACCGCGTTCCCGACGAAGACGCCGTCGACGTCCCGGCGGGGCGAACGGATCACCTTCGAACTCGACCGCGTCGAGACCGTCAAGGAAGCCGGGAAAGCCGCCAAGGCGACGCTGTTCATGGCGCTACTCGCCGGGTACGGGCTGCTCACCCACCAGGTCACCGGCCAGGACGACATCGTGATCGGTGTCCCGCAGGCCGGGCGCGGGTTCCCCGGGAGCGGGTCGATCGTCGGCTACTGCGCGCACTTCCTGCCGATCCGCAGCACCCTGACCCCGGGGCTCACCGTGGGCGAGTACCTCGGGCAGGTCCGCGCGAGCGTGCTGGCGGCCTTCGAGCACCAGGACGTGCCCTTCGCGCGCCTGCACCCGGGAAGCGACTACCCGGCGCCGCTGCGCACGGTGTTCAACCTCGACCGCTCGATCCCGGTGCCGGACTTCGCGGGGCTCACCGGGCGGTTCGAACCGGTCCCGGCGCACTTCGCGCTGGTCGACTTCCGCATCGACGGCATCGAGACCGGCACCGGCATCCGGTTCGACTGCGACTACCTGGCCGACTCGTTCGACGAGGCCACCGCGCGCCGCTGGTGCGAGCACTACCTGACGCTGCTGACCGCGCTGGCCGACCAGGACCTCGCCGTGGACCGGCTGCCCACCCCAGGAGACACCCGATGAGCCAAGCCGTGGACAACCACACCGCGTTCACCCGGGTCCCGGTGATCGACATCGGCGCGCTGGTCACCCCCGACCCCGACCCGGCCGCGCTGCGCCGGGTGGTGGACGAGATCGGGGCCGCCTGCCGCGACATCGGGTTCTTCTACGTCGCCGACCACGGCGTCGACGCCGCCGACAGCGCCGAGATGTTCGCCGCGGCCAAGGCGTTCTTCGACCTCCCGCTGGCCGCGAAGATGAAGATCCGCCTCGGCGGCACGACCGACCAGTTCCGCGGCTTCGTGCCGCTGGGCGGCGAGGTCACCGCAGGCAAGACCGACTGGCACGAATGCCTTGACCTGCAACCGAAGTGGGGCCGCGACGCCACCAGCGCCGCCACTGTGCGGGCGGTGCGCGACCAGCACCCGCTCGACGACCCCGAGCAGTGGCCCGCCGAGCTGCCGTGGTTCCGGACGGTGATGATGCGCTCCTGGGACCAGATGTGGGCGTTGAGCGCGCGCATCGCCGCCGGGATGGCGCTGAGCCTCGGCCTCGACGAGCACTTCTTCGCCCGGTTCGAGGGCGCCGAGCTCAGCGACCTGCGGATGGTGCACTACCCGCCGTTCAGCCAGGAGGCGCACCCGCACGCACCCGACGGGTTCACCATCGACCAGACCGAACTGGGCTTCGGCGCGCACGTGGACTACGGGTTCCTCGCCGTGTTGCAACAGGACGGTGTCGGCGGGCTGGAGGTCCGCAACGCGCGCGGCGAGTGGATCGCGGCACCGCACATCCCCGGCACGTTCCTGGTCAACATCGGGTTGATGATGCAGCGCTGGACCAACGACCGCTACCAGGCGACCTGGCACCGGGTGCAGATCCCGGGTACCAGCGACCGCTACTCCATCCCGTTCTTCTTCGAACCGCGCTTCGACGCCGTGGTCGCCCCCCTGCCGCAGTGCGTCGACGCGGACAACCCCCCGCGCTACGAACCCTGCGAGTTCGGCCCTTATGTGGTCAACCTCTTCGCAAAGGCCTACGACTAACCGATCCCACACCGAAAGCAGGCGCCGCATGCAGCAAGTGTCCGAAGTGGTCAACTCGTGGAACGAGTGGGACCCGCTGGAGGAGATCGTGGTCGGGTCGGCCGACGGGGCGAACTTCGAGCCGAGCGAGCCGGGCAACCGGCCGCAGATCCGCAACGCCGCGCCCGGCACGCCGTTCCCGACCGGGCCCAAGTCGGCCGAGGCCGTCGACCGCGCCAACGAGGAGCTGGCCGGGCTGGTGTCGCTGCTGGAGTCCGAGGGCGTGCGGGTGCGCAGGCCCTCGCCGCACGACTTCGCCCAGCCGGTGCGCACCCCCGACTTCACCTCGGCCAACCAGTACTGCGCGGTGTGCCCGCGGGACGTGATGATCACCATCGGCAACGAGATCATCGAGGCGCCGATGTCGCGGCGGGCCCGCTACTTCGAGTACCAGCCCTACCGGGACCTGGTGTACGAGTACTGGAACGCCGACCCGGCGGTGGTGTGGACGACCGCGCCGAAGCCGTCGATGGCCGACCGGATGTACCGCGAGGAGTTCTGGGACGTCCCGCTGGCCGAACGGCACGCGCGCATGCACTCCTTCGAGTTCTGCATCACCCAGGACGAGGTCGTCTTCGACGCGGCGGACATGAGCCGCTTCGGCCGCGACATCGTGGTGCAGGAGTCGATGACCACCAACCGGGCTGGCATCGCCTGGCTCAAGCGGCACCTGGAGCCCAAGGGGTTCCGGATCCGGCCGGTGCACTTCCCGCTGGACTTCTTCCCCTCGCACATCGACTGCACGTTCGTGCCGCTGCGGCCGGGCCTGGTGCTGACCAACCCGGACCGACCGCTGCGCGAGGGCGAGGAGAAGCTGTTCCTGGCCAACGACTGGGAGCTGGTCGAGGCGCCGGAACCGACCACCGGCAACGACGACATGCCCGAGTTCTGCCAGTCGTCGAAGTGGCTGTCGATGAACGTGCTCAGCATCGGCCCCGGCAAGGTCATCTGCGAGCAGCAGGAGAAGCCGCTGCAGGAACTGCTGTACACACTGGACTTCGAGGTGTTCCCGGTCCCGTTCCGCAACGTGTTCGAGTACGGCGGGTCGCTGCACTGCGCCACCTGGGACGTGCGCCGCACCGGGGCCGGGGAGGACTACTTCCCGCACTCCGACTACCAGCCGCTGGTCTGAGGGGAAGGGATCGCCATGTACATCCTCGGGGTCAACTCGGTCTACCACGAGTCGTCGGCCTGCCTGGTCCGCGACGGGGTCGTGCTCGCCGCGGCCGAGGAGGAGCGGTTCAACCGGGTCAAGCACGGCAAGGAGGCCCGCTCGGACAACCCGGACGAGCTGCCGCGCGAGGCCATCGACTTCTGCCTGGCCACAGCGGGCATCACGCTCGCCGAGGTCGACCACGTCACGGTCGCGGCGGACCCGGACGTCATCGCCGAGGTGCTACGGCTCGGGCTGCCGTCGCCGTGGGCCGACCGGGCGGACCAGAAGCGGTTCCTGGGCAAGCTGCCCGACATCCCGCGCCGGTTCGGCGAACTCGGCTTCACCGGCGAGTTCCACTGGGTGGCCCACCACACCGCGCACGCGGCGTCGGCCTATTTCGCCTCGTCCTTCGACGACGCCGCCGTCCTGGTGGTCGACGCCCTGGGCGACGACGCGTTCTCCACCCGCTTCTACCGCGCGCGGGGCACCACGCTCGACCACGTCCAGAGCGTCCGGTACCCGGCGTCCATCGGTTACCTGTGGGAGCTGGTGTCCGTCTACTTGGGATTCGGCGTGTACGACGCGGCGAAGGTGATGGGCCTGGCCGCCTACGGAGACCCGACCCGCTTCGCCGCCGCTTTCGACCGCCTGGCCTGGACCACCCAGGACGGCGGCTTCGACATGGCCCACGACCTCCTGCGCTTCGCCGACATCCTCTACTACCCGCCGTCGGCGAACACCGGCGGACTGGTCGAGCTCCTCGGCGTCGAACCCCGCTCGCGCGGCGCGTCCCTCGACCAGGTGCACCAGGACGTCGCCGCTGCGTTGCAGGAGAAGACGAACGAGTTGGTGCTGCACATGACCAACCACCTGCACCAGCTCACCGGCTCGTCGCGCCTGTGCCTGGCGGGCGGCGTCGCGCTCAATTGCGTGGCGAACCAGATCGCGTTCGAGCGGTCCCCGTTCACCGAACTCTACGTGCAGCCCGCGGCCCACGACGGCGGCCTTTCGGTCGGCGCGGCATTGCACGTGTGGAACCACGTGCTGGGGCAGTCGCGGTCGCCGGAAATGCCGCACGCCTATTGGGGGCCGTCGTTCTCGGATTCGGCGATCGCGGACGAGCTTTCGCGCCACCCCGACCTCGTGGTGTCCCAGCCGGAGCACTTCGAGGCCGAGGTCGCGCGGTTGGTGGCCGGTGGCAAGGTCATCGGCCTGTTCCAGGGTGCGATGGAACTGGGTCCGCGCGCGCTGGGCAACCGCAGCATCATCGGGGACCCCCGCGAACGGGCGATGCGGGAGGTGCTCAACCACAAGGTGAAGCACCGGGAGTACTTCCGGCCGCTGGCGCCCAGCGTGCTCGCCGAGGCGGTGGACGAGTGGTTCGAGGTCGCCAAACCCACCAGCGCGGGCGACTACATGCTGATGGCCTACCCGGCGCGACCGGACAAGTACGCGCGGATGGGCGCGGTGCTGCACGTGGACAACACCTGCCGGATCCAGGCCGTGCACCGGGAGACCAACCCGCGGTTCCACCGGATCATCACCGAGTTCGCGGCGCTGACCGGGGTGCCGATGGTGTTGAACACCTCGTTCAACGACCAGGAACCGATCATCTGCACCCCGGGTGACGCGCTGGCCACCTTCCGCAAGACCGAGATCGACTTCCTGGCGATCGGCCCGTTCCTGGTGCGCAAGGGCTAGCCGTGCTGGTGCCTGCGGAAGCCGCCCTCGGAGTTGATCACTTGGCCGGTGACCCACGCCGCGTCCGGCCCGGCCAGCCAGGTGATCAGCCTGGCCGGGTCCTGCGGCCGCCCCCAGCGCCCGGCCGGGAAGCGCGCCAGCAGGTCGGCGCGCTGCTCGGGGCTGGGCCAGCCGGTGTCGACCGGGCCGGGGTTCACCGCGTTCACGGTGATACCCCGGTCCGCGAGGTGGTCGGCCAGCGTCGGGGTGATGCCCGCCAGGGCCGCCTTGCTGGTGGCGTACGCGATCTCGTCCGGCATCGGCCCCAGGGCCTGGCCGGAGGTCATCAGCACCACCCGACCGCCCGCGCGGCCGTCGTGCTGGGCGGCGAACGCCTGGACCAGCAGGAGGGTGGACCGGGTGTTGACCGCCCAGTGCGCGTCGAGGGTGTCCGCGTCGAGGGTGCCCAGCGGGCCGTCGGCACCGTTGAGCGCGTGGTTGCACACCAGGATGTCGACGTGTCCAGGGGCGGCGGCGACCAGGCGCTCCGGGGCGCCGGGTGCGGTGAGGTCGAGGCCGAGGTGGGCGGCGGACAGCTCGGCCGCGAGCACCTCCGGGCCATCCGGGTCGGGGCTCCACGGCCGGTCCGCGGCGGCGTGGTGGTGCAGGAACAGGTCCGCGCCCGCCCCGGCGAGACCGCTGGCGATCGCGTACCCGATGCCCGCCCGTCTGCTGACCCCGGTGACCAGGGCGAGTTTCCCGTTCAGCACCCGGCCTGTCTACCAGGTCGCGCGCCGGGGTCAGGACGAGCGGGCGGCCCTGCCCCTGGGGTCGAACATCACCGGCACCACGTCGGCGTAGGGCTGGTCGTCGAGCTCGACGCGGGCCGGGGGGACGCCGACGAGGGTCAGCGCCCAGAAGTGGTCGACGTCGACGTTCTCGTTGCAGGCGTTGCAGGAGACGCGCACGACGCCCTCCTGCTCGCTGGCCTGCGCGCGGTAGCCGACCCGCGCCAGCGAGTGGGTGCCGACCTTGCAGGTGGCGGGCAGGATGGCCACCCGCTCACCGATGTTGCTCACGCGGTAGCGGACGGCCATGTCTGGGGGGCGGTTGTCGTACATGGCCGACACCCTAACCCGACCGTCGAACAGATGTTCGTCCACGGTGGACCAGATCACCCGCACGGGTGGCCCTTGAGTCCACAGAGGACAGACATGGCAAGGCAGACCCCGGCGGCGTACGACGTCCGGGAACAGTGGGTGACTATCCGACCCTCGCCCGGGTGAGTCGGTCGCTGGTAGTGTCGGGACGGTCACCGCAAACCGATGGGGATGGTGTTCGTGGGAACGCAGGTCCGGCCACCGATCATCTCCGGGAGCGGACTGGTGAAGCGCTTCGCCGATTTCGAGGCGGTCCGCGGAATTGATTTCCAGGTGCGCCCCGGAGAGGCTTTCGGCTTCCTCGGGCCCAATGGCGCAGGCAAGTCCTCGACCATGCGCATGGTGTCGTGCATGTCCCCGCGCACCGGCGGCGACCTGCGGGTGCTGGGCATGGACCCGGACACGCACGGCCCGGCGATCCGGGCCCGCATCGGTGTTGTGCCCCAACAGGACAACCTCGACCGCGAGCTCACCGTCCGGCAGAACCTGCACGTCTACGGCCGCTACTTCGGCCTCACCCGAGCGCAGGTGCGGGCCAAGGCGGTCGAGCTGATCGAGTTCGCCCGGCTCGCCGACCGCGCCGACGACGACGTGGAACCGCTCTCCGGCGGGATGAAGCGCCGGTTGACCATCGCCCGCGCGCTGGTCAACGACCCGGAGGTGCTGCTGCTCGACGAGCCGACCACCGGCCTGGACCCGCAGGCGCGGCACCTGCTGTGGGAGAAGCTGTTCGCGCTCAAGCAGCGCGGCGTCACGCTGATCATCACGACGCACTACATGGACGAGGCCGAGCAGCTGTGCGACCGGCTGGTGGTCATGGACGGCGGCAAGATCGTCGCGGAGGGCTCGCCAGCCGAGCTGATCGCCAGGTACGCCACCCGCGAGGTGCTGGAACTGCGCTTCGCCCCCGGCGAGCAGCACGCGGCCGTGGACGCCGTGCGCGACCTGGCCGACCGCGTCGAGGTCCTGCCCGACCGCCTCCTGCTCTACACCACCGACGGCGACGCGGCCACCACCCGCGCCCACGACCGCGGCGTGCGGCCCACCTCGACCCTGGTGCGCCGCTCCACCCTGGAGGACGTGTTCCTCCGGCTCACCGGCCGAACGCTGGTGGACTAGGTGACCACCACCGTCGACCGCCCCACCGCGGCGGCCACCGGCGTCGTCGTCCGGCCGTGGCGCGCGGTGTGGCTGCGCCTGGAAGGCCAGTGGACCTGGTACCGGCGGCACTGGACGGCGAGCCTGCTGTCCTCCGGCCTGCAACCGGTCCTGTTCCTCACCGCCATGGGGGTGGGGTTCGGCTCGCAGGTGCGCCCGGGCCCGCTCACCGGTGGCGCGCCGTACTTGGCTTACGTGGCACCGACGATCCTCGTGAGCGGCCTGATCACGATCGCGGTCGCCGAGGCCGGGTTGCCGATCCTGTCCGGTTTCAAGTGGAAACAGGACTACTGGGCGGTCGCCTCGTCGCCGATCAGCCCGGGGCAGCTGTTCACCGCGGAACTCCTGTGGATCACCGCCCGGCTCGTCCTCGGCGCGGTGCTGTACCTGGCGGTCACCGCGCTGCTGGGCGGGTGGACGGGACCGGGAGCGCTGCTGGTGGCACCGATCGCGGTCCTGGCTGGCGCGGCCTGCGCCACCCCGATCATGGCCTTCGCCGCCACCACCAAGGGCGACGGCCACGTCTTCGCCGCCCTGAACCGCTTCGTCGTCATGCCGATGACCCTGTTCGCGGGCACCTTCTTCCCCCTCGACCGCCTCCCAGAAGCCGTGCGACCGCTCGCCTGGATCTCCCCGCTGTGGCACGGCAACGAGCTCGCCCGCGGTGCGGCGCTCGGCGGGCTCGGGGTGTGGCCCGCACTGGGACACCTGGCGGTGCTGATCGGACTGCTGGGCCTGGGAGTCGCCACGGGACGCCGCCGCTTCCAACGCAGGCTGGTGGTCTGAGTGTCTGTTGTGGACAACCGGCGGCGGGTTGCCGTGTTGCAGCGGGTTCTGCCGTCGGGCAGCTACGTGGGGTTGGCCCGGCGGCTGGTGGAGCGGTCGGCGTTGTTGTACGCGCGGGCGTGGATGGTGTTGCTGTCGGGGATCTTCGAGCCGTTGTTCTACGTCCTGGCGTTCCAGATCGGGTTCGGGGCGCTGGTGCCGGTGGTGACCGGGCCGGGCGGGGTGCAGCTGAGCTACGTCGCTTTCGTGGCCCCCGCGCTGTTGGTCGCCTCCGCGATGAACGGCGCCGTGTCCGAGACGATGAGCATGTTCTACAAGCTGCGCTTCGACGGCCTCTACGACTCCGTGTTGGCCACGCCGCTGGGCACCTACGACGTCGCGCTGGGCGAGTTGTCCTGGACGGTGTTGCGCAGCGGCCTGTACGCGGTGGCGTTCTTCACCGTGATGGCCGTGATGGGGCTGGTCACCACGCCGTGGGCGCTGCTGCTGGTGCCGGTCGCGTTGCTGGTGTCGATGGCGTTCGCCGCGATCGGCATGGTGTGCGCGACGGTGCTGCGGTCGTCGGCGCAGTTCGAGTACATCCACCTCCTCGTGGTGCCGATGTTCCTGTTCTCCGGCACCTTCTTCTCCGTCGAGGTCTACCCGCTGCCGCTGCGGGTCCTCGCCGAACTGTCCCCGCTCTACCACGGCGTGGAACTGGCCAGGGGGTTCTCCGTCGGCGTGCTGGGCCCGGCGGTGCTCGGCCACGTGGCGGTGCTGCTCGCCCTGACCGCGGCAGGCCTCTACGGCACGTCGCGGCGCATCGGCAAGCTCCTGCTCACCTAGCGGCGGAGGCCTCGATGACGGCGATCGTGCGCAGCACCACCGGGCGCGGTTCCCCGCTCTCGACCGCCTCGACCAACCCGCGCAACACCGCGACCAGCCCCACCACCCCGGCCACCCCGCGCAGCGCCGCGATCAGCCACCACAGACCGTTGACCAGGCCGCGATCCCTTGCCACAGCGGCGAACCGCCTGGCGAGCACCACCCGCCCATGGCACGCGACCGCGGCGGCGAGCCTGCCGATGATCAACGCCTCGAACCCGGCCACCGCACCCGCCTTCCCCAGTCCGACCCCATCGGGCCAGTACAGCCCGACCCGGGTGCCCGCGAACGACCCGTCTTCGGCTGTCAGCCGTTCAGCCGACACCGCCAAGCCGAACGGTGCCGACACCCGGCCGCCCGCGAACGACCGGTCTTCGGCTCTTGGCCGTTCGGCGGGCACCACCAGGACCGAACCAGCGACGCGCACCTCAACCACACCCGCACGGCACGCGGCCGCGGGCCCGCTGATGATCAGCAGCTCGTACCCGGTGGCCACGACTTCCGAGGTCCCGGTGCGGCGTTCGGCGGACACCGCCAGGGGCGAGACGGCAGCGACTCCCACCACAGCACCCGCCCTCACCTGCCCGAATCCGTCCAGCCGGTACAGCCCGGTCTGGCCGCGGGCGAACGACCGGTCCGAACCCGCGCGGCACGCAAACGCAGCGGCGAACCCGCCGATGATCAACGCCCCCGCGACCACGCCCGCCCTCCCCTGTCCGAATCCGTCCAGCCAGCACCGCCCGGCCCGGGCGAACGACCGGTCTTCGGCTGTCAGCCGTTCGGCGGATACTGCCGGGGGCGAAACGGCGGCGGCGGGCTGGTCGATCAAACCTGCGTGGCAGCCCCCGTGACCGAGGACGCGCAGGCCGCGCTGGACCGGGTGACCGCGCTAGCGGGTGCGTCGATGCGGGGTGCGGTGGCGGTCCTCGGCGGGGTGGCCGCGGTCGCAGGGCTGGCGCCGCCGGTGTCGCTGCCCGTGGTGCTGGTCGCGGTGGCGGTGAGCGTGCTGTGGT
The DNA here is from genome assembly GCF_016907695.1 of Actinokineospora baliensis. NCBI lineage: Bacteria > Bacillati > Actinomycetota > Actinomycetes > Pseudonocardiales > Pseudonocardiaceae > Actinokineospora > Actinokineospora baliensis. The sequence goes on from NZ_JAFBCK010000001.1 coordinate 7,664,533, forward strand.
CGGCGGTGTTCGCGCTGATCACCGTCCGGCACGGTGTCCTGGGCTGGGTCATGCTGGTCGACATCGCCCTGACCACCGCGTTGTGCCTGCTGCAGCCGTGGCTGGTGGCGCCGGAGCTGCGGTTGGGCGGGGCGAGCTGGGTGGACGGGCTGACCTCGATGACGATCGTGGTGGCCAGCATCGCCTGGCGGCCCCGGCTGGCCGTGCCCGCCGGGCTGCTGGTCGCGCTGACGCACGCGCTGGGCGCCTGGCAGGAGGGCGGGGCGCTGGGCACGCTGGGCATCCACCTGATCCAGATCGCCGCGACGGCCGCGCTGATGACGGTGCTGCGCCGCGCCGCCCGGGTCGCCGACGACGCGCTCGACGAGTTGCGCGCCACCGAACGGGCGGCGGCCGTGCTGCGCGCGCGGCGGGCCGACGAGCGGGCGCACAAACGGGAACTGCACGACACGGTCCTCGCGACGCTGACCACGATCGGCACCGACGGCATCACCGCGACCTCGGCGGCACTGCGCGCCCGCGCCGCGGCCGACCTGGCCATCGTCGAGGGCGCGATCGACGCGGGCGAACCGGACATCGACGTCGACCTGCGCCACGAACTGCGGGCGGTGGCCGACCGGGCCCAAGTGGAGGTGGTGGTGGACCTTGTCCCCTGCAAGGTCCCCGTGCACGTCGCCGCCGCGTTCGCCGAAGCCGCCGCCCAAGCCCTGGCCAACGTCGCCAGGCACACCCGCGTCGACCGGGCCCACCTGTCCCTGACCACCGACTGCGCCTCGGTCCTGGTCACCATCACCGACACCGGCCCCGGCTTCGACCCCACCACCGTCCCCCGCCACCGCTACGGCGTCCGAGAGGGAATCCAAGGCCGAATGCGCTCCACCAACGGCGACGCCGACATCACCTCCGGCCCCACCGGCACCACAGTGACCCTCCGCTGGCCCGCCACCCCGGAGCCCACCCCGTGACCGCTGAGCCGAGTGTTGTTGTTGCTGAGCGGTATGCGCGGGGGGCGACCGTGGCGGCGGTGGTGATCGCGGGGTTTTGGCACCTGGGGTACGACTCCGTCGTCACGGTGGCGAATTGGGGGGTTTACACCAGGCAGTGGGCTGCGGCCGTCGGGTGGGTGTTGTACCTGGTGGTGGGGGTGGCCGGGGCGGTGTTGTTGCTGCGCGGGGGTTCCCGGCGGTGGGCTTGGCCGTTGGGGGTGGCGGCGCTGGCGGTGGACGTGTTGCTCGTGTTGGCGGCGCCGGCGCAGGTGATCTTGCCGCCGAATTGGGCTTGGGGGGCGGTGGGGTGGGTGGCGGTGATCGTGTTCTGGCGGCACCGGGCGGCGCACCTGGTGGCGTTCCTGGTGGCCGACACCGCCCTGCTGGTCGTCAGCATGGTCGCGGTGGACGCCGGGTCCAGCCAGCACGTCTCGCGGGCGATCATGGTGCTGCTCGGCGCGTTCACCCTGCAGCTGGGCTACAACTTCGGCGGGCACGGGCTGCGCACGGCGGCCGGGTGGGCCGCGCGGGACTCGGCGGCGAGGACCGAGGCGACGGCGCGAAGGGCGGCCGCCGAGGCGGTGGCGGAGGACCGGGCGCAGCGGTACCGGGAGTTGCACCGGGCCACGGCCACGTTGTTGGCCGAGCTCGCTGCGGGCGCGGACCCGGCAGACCCGGCGATCCGGCGGCGGGCCGCGGCGGGGGCGGCGCGGTTGCGCAGGCTGATGGCCGAGACCGACGACGTGCCGGATCCGCTGCTGCACGAGCTGCGCGCCGGGGCGGATGTCGCCGAGCGGCGCGGGGTGCAGGTGTCGCTGTCGGTGGTCGGCACGGTCCCGCAGCTGCCGGTCGACCTGCGCCGGGCGTTGACCGAGGCGCCGATCCTGGGGTTGAGCGCGGCCAGGTCGGTGGCCAGGGTGACGGTGGTGGCCAGCCAGCAGGAGGTGGCGGTCGCGGTGGTCGCCGACGCCCCGCCGGTCCGCCTGTCCCAACCCCGCGGCGTCGACCTGACCCACGACCGCGACGGCGACCAGCTGTGGCTGGAGACGAGGTGGACCGGTGGCTGAGGCAGGGGTGACGGTTGGGCGCCCAGAGCGGCGGGTCGCACGCCACCCGGCTCCGATCCGTGCCCTACCGCGGCCGAAGCGAGCAGACCTCGCGCCTGGCCTGCTGGCCGCCCATCGCAGCAGGCCAGGCGAACACCGCGACGAGCCCGAGTTGTCCACAGGCCACCCCCGCGCGCACCCCTTTCCGTCAGTCCCCCCGCCGTAGAATGCGATTCGGGGGCTGCTCAGTGCGGTTCGATCGTGAGCGGGAGGGGGACCGATGACCGGCCTGCCGGTGACCGTGGGGATCATCGAGGACCACCCGGTGGTCGTGGACGGGGTCACCACGTGGATCAACGCCGACCCCGGGCAGCGGGCGGTGGTCGTGGGCAGCGGCGCCGATGTCGACGAGGTGCTCGCGGGACCCGCTGGGGCGGCCGATGTGCTGCTGCTGGACCTGCACCTGGGTGAAACCGTGGTGGTGGACCGGGTCGCGGAGCTGTGCACCGCCGGGCGGCGGGTGGTGGTGTACTCGGGGATGGACGACCCGGACACGATCCTGGCGGTGCTCGAGGCGGGGGCTTCGGCGTTCCTGTCCAAGCACGAGGCGGGCGGGCACTGCGTCGACACGATCGTCGCGGTCGCCACGGACCGGCCGTACGTGACCCCGTCGGTGGCGGGGGCGCTGCTGTCGGAGGCGCCGCACCTGTCGGCCCAGGAGCGAACGGCGCTGCTGCTGTGGTTCCAGTCGATGTCCAAGGCGTCGGTGGCGCGCCGGATGGGGTTGAGCGAGGCGACGGTCCGGCAGTACATCGACCGCGCCAGGGTCAAGTACGCCAAGCTCGGCCGCCCGGCGCCGACCAAGACCGCGCTGCTGGCCAGGGCGATCGAGGACGGCTTGATCCGCGCGGACGAGATCCGCGAGTACCGCTCGCACGCGGCCGAGTAGCCGTGGCCAGGCGCAACCGGGTGACCCCCACCGGCGATCTCGTCGAGACCCCGCACCGCGGCACGCTGATGGGCAACCGCGGCGTGCTGCACGACGCCGCGGGGACGATCGTGCGCCGCTCCCAGGTCCGCCGCTGGATCACCTGCGAGCTGACCTTCCGCGGCCGCCGCCGACCGGTCATGGCGCCCGGTAAGTACACCGAGCTGTTCTTCCTCGACGAGGCCGTCGCCCTCGCGGCCGGTCACCGCCCCTGCGCCGAGTGCAGACGCCAGGACTACCTGCGGTACCGCGAACTCTGGTCGTCCACACAGGACACCCAACCGCCCGGCGCCGACGACATGGACGCAGTGCTGCACACCGAACGCGCCCTGCTCGACGGCCGCCGCCAAACCCACACCCTGGCCGACCCACCCACCGGCACCTTCGTCATGGCGGACGGCTCGCCCTGGCTGGTGGCCCACGGTCGCCTGCACCTCTGGACCCCCGCGGGCTACACCACCACCCGCCCCCTCCCGAGCACCCCACTCGACGTCCTGACCCCACCCACCAGCACCGCCATCATCGCCGCAGGCTTCACCCCGCGCCTGGCCGTCACCCCGTAGCGGTTCATGCCCCCGGCACGGGGCCGAACAGCCAGGTGCCGGGAGCGGTCCGGTCGTCGCCTGCCCAGAACTCGGTCCACAGGGCGGTGAACTCTTCGCGGGAGAGGGTGCCGTTGCCGTCGGTGTCGAGTAATCGGAAGACGTCACCCAACTCGGTGGGGCGGCCGTTCCAGGCTTCGACCAGGCGGTGGTGTTCGGCGGGGGTGATGCGGCCGTCGCGGTCCTCGTCGACGGCGTCGAAGAGGGCGTTGGCGGTTTCGGTGACGGCCTCCGGGGCGCTGTGCAGCTGGTCGACGACGCCGAGCACGTCGTGCACGGTGACCTGGTCGGTGCCAGCGGCGGCCCGCAGGGTGTGCCACCAGCCGAGCATGATGGTGGCCAGCCGGTGGTGCTCCGGCGAGCCCGCCGCCGCGCCGCGCAGCAGGCACCAGCGGTCGGTGAGCGCGACGAAGTCGGCCTCGGTCAGCGCCCCGTCGTGGTCGTGGTCCATCGCGGCGAACACCCCGGTGATCTTCGCCCGTTGGAACCCGCTGGCCATGCCGCCTCCCGGTGTCGGTGGAGCTCCACTCTCACCCACGACCCCCGCCCGGGCAGCCCCCAGTGCGGTGGTGCCGAGGTGCAAACGGGCGGTTACCCGCTGCCACCGAGCAGCGCCACCGCCGCATCCGCGGGGCTAGACTGCCGATCGACCCGAATCCGCGGTTACTCGTCCCTGGAGGTCTGGATGCGCGCCCTTCTCCTCGCGGTACTGCTGGTCTTAACCGGCTGTTCGTCGAGCCAGGGCCAGGAGCCCACCAGGACGGTCACCGTGTTCGCCGCCGCCTCGCTGACCGAGGTGTTCACCGCGATCGGCAAGGACTTCGAGGCCGCCAACCCCGGCGTCAAGGTCGCCTTCAACTTCGCGGGCAGCTCGGCGCTGGCCCAGCAGATCAACCAGGGCGCACCAGCCGACGTGTTCGCCTCCGCGGCCCCGGCCAACATGCAGCAGGTGACCGACGCGCTCTCGCCAGTCACCTTCACCCGCAACCAACTGGAGATCGCCGTCCCCAAGGGCAACCCCGGCAAGATCACCGGCCTGGCCGACTTCGGGGACGCGAGCCGCAAGATCGCCCTGTGCGCGGAGCAGGTGCCGTGCGGGGCGGCGGCCAAGAAGGCGCTGGCGGCGGCCGGGGTCACCGGTGCGCCGGACACCCTGGAGCAGGACGTCAAGGCGGCGTTGACGAAGGTGCGGCTGGGCGAGGTCGACGCGGCGCTGGTCTACCGCACCGATGTCAAGGCCGCCGGTGCCGAGGTGGAGGGCATCGACTTCCCCGAGGCCACCGCCGCGGTGAACGACTACCCGATCGCCGTGCTGGGCAAGGCCCCGAACTCCGCGGACGCGAAGGCGTTCGTCGACTTCGTCCTGTCCGACCGCGGCAAGACCGCGCTCACGAACGCCGGGTTCACGGCCCCGTGAACGGACGGCGGGTGAGTCGGGGGAGGCTCCCCGCCGTTCTTGTCGTGCCCGCCCTCGTCGGGCTGGCCTTCTTGGTGCTGCCGTTGGTGGGTCTGCTCGTGCGGACCCCCTGGGCGGAGCTGCCCACCCGGCTGTTCAGCGCCGGGGTGGGTGAGGCGCTGCGGTTGTCGTTGGTGTGCGCGAGCTTGGCGACGGTCGTGTGTGTGGTGCTGGGAGTTCCCCTTGCGTGGGTGCTCGCTCGCGGGGAACTCCCAGGCCGGCGTTGGATCCGCGCACTGGTGACCGTGCCATTGGTCCTACCGCCAGTCGTAGGCGGTGTCGCTCTGCTGTTGGTGCTTGGCAGGCGTGGGCCTATAGGCGAACTGTTGGACAGTTGGTTCGGAGTGTCCTTGCCGTTCACCACCGCCGGGGTGGTCGTGGCGGAAGCGTTCGTAGCCATGCCGTTCCTGGTGATCTCGGTAGAAGGCGCGCTGCGGGCAGCGGACCCGCGGATCGAAGAGGCAGCGGCGACGCTAGGCGCGTCCCGCTGGCTCACGTTCCGCCGGGTGACGCTGCCTTCGGTGATGCCGGGTGTAGTGGCGGGCACGGTGTTGTGCTGGGCTCGTGCTCTAGGCGAGTTCGGCGCGACGATCACGTTCGCGGGTAACTTCCCAGGCGAGACAACAACGATGCCATTGGCCGTCTACCTGGCACTGGAGACTGATCCGCAGGCAGCGATCGTGTTGAGCGTAGTGCTGTTGGCGGTGTCAGTGGCTGTTTTGGCCAGCCTGCGTGATCGGTGGGTGGGCGGATGAACCTCGACGCGCTACTACGCGTGGACCGCGCTGGCCTGGACCTACCGCTCATTGTCGAGCCCGGCGAGGTAGTGGTCGTGCTGGGTCCCAATGGCGCGGGCAAGACAACCGCACTACGCGCGCTGGCGGGCCTACTGCCGTTGCGTGACGGGCACATCCGGCTAGGCCAACACGTCTGGGATGCTCCGCCGCGCGAGTTCGTGCCACCGCAGCAACGCCCGGTCGGCATGGTGTTCCAGGACTACCTCTTGTTCCAACACATGTCCGTCCTGGAAAACGTCGCCTTCGGGTTGCGCGCCCGCGGTACACCCCGGCACGAGGCCCGATCCCGCGCGTCGACGTGGTTGGACACCGTGGGCTTGGCCGATCGCGCGGGTGACCGGCCGTCAGCGCTGTCCGGCGGTCAAGCCCAACGCGTCGCGCTCGCTCGGGCCTTGGCGACCGGCCCGGAGCTGTTGCTACTCGACGAGCCCCTCGCCGCGCTGGATGCCGGCACTCGACTCCGAGTGCGCGCGGAGCTGGCCCGCCACCTAAAGAACTTCCCCGGTAGCACGGTCTTGGTGACCCACGACCCGGTGGACGCCATGGCCTTGGGCGACCGCCTAGTGGTCATCGAGGACGGCCGCGTGACCCAAACCGGCGTCCCCCGCGAAGTGGCCCAGCACCCCAAGACCGACTACATCGCTCACCTGGTCGGTCTCAACCTCTTGCGCGGCAACGCCAAAGGCACCGAAGTCACCCTCGACGACGGCGACGCTCTTACAACCACGACCGCCGCTTCCGGTGCCGTCAATGTTGCTTTCGCCCCAACGGCTCTCCGCCTCGGCCATACCCGTCCGCAGGGCGCCAACGCCTGGCAGGTCACTGTTACCGCTGTGGAGCAGCACGCGCACACGACCCGCGTGCACTTGGGCTCCTTGTCCGCAGACCTTGCGCCAGCCGCCCTAGCCGACCTAGACCTCAACGAGCCTCTATGGGCGAGTGTGGCGCCGGAGGATCTACGCGTCTACGAGTCGCGGTAGCGCTACGGAGAACGTCGTGCCCGCAGCTGGGGTCGACTGCACGGCTATCGAGCCACCATGGGCGAAGACCAAGGCATCCACGATCGCCAACCCCAGCCCGGTGCCGCCGCTTTCCTGGGTCCGCGAGGGGTCAGCCCGGTAGAACCGCTCGAAGACGCGCTCCGCCTGCTCCGGGGTCATCCCCGGCCCCTCGTCGGCAACCTCGAACATCGCCGTGCGCCCGGTCAGCCGGACACGGACCTCCACAGCTCCTGCCGTGTGCCGGAGAGCGTTGCTGACAAGGTTGGACGCCACCTGCCGCAGCCGCTGGGTGTCACCCAAGACCACAGCCTCTTCATCGCCGATGTCCAACTTCAGCGCTATAGACCTGTCGGGTGAGACAACGCGTGCATCGTGCACAGCGTCAACGGCGATGACAGTCAGGTCAACAGGTGCGAGTTCCAATGGCCGCTGCCGGTCCAGGCTCGCCAACAGCAGCAGATCCGCCACTAGGGCACTCATCCGCTCTGCCTGCCCCTCGATACGGGACATCACTTCGCCGACGTCGGCAGCCGCGCCTTGGCGATAGAGCTCCGCATAGCCACGGATGGAGGTAAGAGGCGTGCGCAGTTCATGGCTGGCATCGGCGACGAACCGGCGCATGCGCCCCTCGGAGATCCGAGCGGCCTCTTCCGACCGGGCACGCGCGTGGAACGCCTGCTCGATCTGGCCCAGCATCCCGTTCAACGACACCGCCAACCTGCCGACCTCGCTGCCCGGCCGCCGCACCGGCACCCGGCGCGACAGGTCACCGGCGGCGATCGCCTCCGCGGTGCCCTCCACCTCCTCCAGCGGCCGCAGACCACCCCGGACCAGCGCGTACCCGGTCGCCGCCAGCAGCACCAGCGCGCCGAGGCTGATCAGCAGGAACGTCCGCCGGAGGTCGTCGACGGCCGTGTCGACATCGGCCTGGCTGGTGGCGACGACCACCTCGTCCTCGCCGAGCGGCCGGACGAGCACCCGCCACCTCGGCGAGGCGTCGCCCTCGGAGTCGACGGTCAGGTAGCTGCCGGGGTCGACCGAACCGAACGCGGGCAGCGCCGGGCGGACGTCGCTGTCGCGGCGCGGGCCCACGTCGATGACCTGGCCGTCCGGGTGGCGCACCAGCACCACCTCCCACTGCGCCCACGCCGGGCCGCGGTTCGAGCGGCTCGGGTCGACACCGGTGATGAGCTGGCGCTGGGCCAGACCGCTCATCCGGTCCAGCCGGGAGTCGATCTGGCCCAGCAGGTAGTTCTGCATGACCTGCGCGCCGATCGCCCACGTGCCGAGTAGGCCCGCCGCGGCGAGCACTACGACCACCAACACCAGGTACACGCGTAGAGGCAGCCGCCCGAAGGCCTCACCGATGCGGCCGAGGCCTCTCACGGTGCCCGCAGCACATAGCCGAACCCGCGCACGGTGTGGATAAGACGAGGATCGCCGTCGTCGACCTTGCGACGCAGGTACGAGATGTAGGACTCGACGACCCCGGCCTCACCGTTGAAGTCGTAGTTCCACACCTGGTCGAGGATCTGCGCCTTCGACACCACCCGGCCCACGTTGCGCAGCAGGTAGTGCAAGAGCTTGAACTCCGTCGGAGACAGCTCGACCGACTTGCCTGCCTTACGCACCTCGTGGCTGTCTACGTCGAGTTCGAGATCCCCCACCGCCAACCGCTCCGGCGCCGCCTCGGAGGGGCGGGTGCGACGCAGGATCGCGGTGACCCTGGCGATGACCTCTTCCAGGCTGAACGGCTTGGTCACGTAGTCGTCGCCACCGATGGTCAGGCCGGTGACCTTGTCCTTGTTGGCGTCGCGGGCGGTCAGGAACAGCACCGGCACCCCGTGCCCACCCGCGCGCAACCTCCGCAGCACGTCGAAGCCGTCCCGGTCGGGCAGCATCACGTCCAGCACCAGCAGGTCCGGTCGCAGCCGCTCGGCCTGGCTCAGCGCGTCGGTGCCGGTCGCGGCGGTGGCCACGGTGAACCCCGCGAACCGCAGGCTGGTGGCCAGCAGGTCGCGGATGCCGTCGTCGTCCTCGACGACCAGCAACGACGCCGGGGTCACCCCGCCGCCTGCCTGCGCGTCAGCGCCCGCGCGGTCACCGAGCCGTCCTCGGCCTGCTGCCCCTGGACCACGACCGGGTCGCCAGCGGCGAGGTCGGTGAGCGCGCCCTTGGTGACCAGGTCGACCGTGGTGGAGTCCGATGTGGACACCTTGACGAGCTTACCGTCCTGCGTCTTGACGTACACGGTGGAGCCCTCGACGTGGTCGACGGTCCCGACCGTGCCGCCCCGCCCCTGCCCGGGTACGCCTTGGCCGCCCTGCCCGGGGACGCCCTGCCCGCCGTAGCCGCCGCCGGGGAAACCGCCACCGCCCGGGCCGCCGTAGCCACCGCCCCGCCCCTGCCCGGCCGCGGGTGCGGCGGTCGCGGGAGAGGCCAGCGCCTTGTGCACGAGGGCGCCGCCGCCGAAGGCGAGCGCCACGAGCACGGCCACCGCGAGCCCGATGGTGACCTTGCTGACGCCCTTGCCCGCCGCGCGCAGCTCCTTGTCGATGTCACCGCCGACCGGCTGGTTCAACAGCGGGTCCTGCTCTGGTGTGGTCAAGGCCTATCCCCTATTCGTGTCGCAGTGCTTCGATGGGACGCAGGCGAGCGGCCCGGCTCGCCGGGTAGCTGCCGAAGAACAGGCCGATCACGGCCGAGACGGCGAAGGCCAGCAGCACCGAGGACGGCACGATCACCGGCGTGATGCCCGCGATGGTGAACCGGGCGCCGATGAACCCGGCCGCGACCCCGAGCGCGCCGCCGAAGAGGCTGAGCATGGTCGCCTCCAGCAGGAACTGGCCCAGGATGGCGCCGCGCCTGGCGCCGACGGCCTTGCGGATGCCGATCTCGCGGATCCGCTCGGTGACCGTGACCAGCATGATGTTGGTGACCCCGATCCCGCCGACCAGCAGCGAGATCGCCGCGACCGAGGCCAGCAGCACGGTGAAGGTGTCCGTGGTCGCGGTGCGCGCGGTGAGCAGCTGCTCCTGGCTCAGGATCCGGTAGTCGGCCTGCTGGCCGAACCCGATCTTGTGCCTGCCGTCGAGGATGGTGGTGACCTGGGCCTGGGCCGCGCTGATGGTGTCGGCGTTGGTGGCCTGCACGACGATCTGCGACAGGCTGCCGTAGCCGGTGAGCGCGTTCTGCACGGTGCTCAGCGGGGCGACGGCGGTGTCGTCGGCGTCCTGCAGGCCGCTGGAGCCCTTGGTCGCCAGGACGCCCACCACGGTGAACGGGATGTTGTTGACCAGGACGGATTCCCCGACCGGGTTGCCGGTGGGGAACAGCTGGGTGGCGACCGTGGCGCCGATGACGACGACCTTGCGGCCCTGCGCGAGGTCGTCGTCGGTGAACAGGGCGCCCTGGGCGACCGAGCTGTTCGTGGTGCCGAAGTAGGCCGGGTCGGTGCCCAGGAACTGGGAGATGCTGTAGCTGACCGAGCCGTGCGCGGCGGTCGCCGAGGTCGAGGTGACCGGCGAGGCCGACTTCACCGCGGGGGCCTCGACCGGGTCCGCGAGCGCCTTGGCGTCGGCGGTGGTCAACGGCTTGGTCGACGAGCCCGCCTGGGCGCGTTGCGGTGACACGGTCAGCACGTTGGTGCCCAGGCCCGCGATGCTCTGCTGCACCGACTGGGAGGCGCCGTTGCCGACCGCGATCAGCAGGATGACCGAGGCGACGCCGATCATGATGCCGAGCGTGGTCAGCGCCGAGCGGAGCTTGTTGGCCGTGACGCCGCGCACGGCGAAGGCCAGGACCTCGGTGAACCTCACGCGGGCACCCCCTGCGCGATCCGGCCGTCGACCACCCGGACCACCCGGTCGGCGTGCGCGGCGACGTCGTCCTCGTGCGTGATCAGCACGACGGTGCGGCCACCGGCGTTGAGCTGGTCCAGGATGCCCATGACGTCCTGGCTGCTGCGGGTGTCGAGGTTGCCGGTCGGCTCGTCGGCCAGCACGATCGCGGGCGCGGTGACCAGGGCGCGGGCGATCGCGACCCGCTGCTGCTGGCCGCCGGAGAGTTCGTTGGGCCGGTGGTGGGCGCGGTCGGCGAGGCCGACCATGCGCAGCGCCGCCATCGCCCGCGCCCGCCGCTGTGCCCGCCGAACCCCGGCGTAGACCAGCGGCAGCTCGACGTTGGCCAGCGCGGAGGTGCGCGGGATCAGGTTGAAGGACTGGAAGACGAACCCGATCTTGCGGTTGCGCATCAGCCCGAGCTGGGCCTCGCCGAACTCGGAGGTGTCGATGCCGTCGATCAGGTAGCTGCCCGAGGTGGGCAGGTCGAGGCACCCGAGGATGTTGAGCAGGGTGGACTTGCCGGAGCCGGAAGCACCCATGATGGCCAGGTACTCCCCACGAGCGACGGTGAGATCGAGGCCTCTTAGCGCGTGTACGGCGGTGTCACCCGAGCCGTAGGTCTTGCGTAGGTCGCGGACCTCGATGACGGGCGCGGTCACCGGCCCGGCCCGGTTCCACCGGTACCGCCCGGCCTCGCGCCGCCGCCTGTGCCACCAAAGCCACCACCGGCACCACCAAGGCCGCCCGCGTTGCGATTGTTGCTCTGTGTGCTGGTAGCGACCTGCGGTAGCACTACCTGCTCGTTCTCCGTAAGGCCCGACAGAACCTGCACATAGGTATCGCCCTTGACGCCCAACTCCACCGTCTTGCGCACCTCCTGCCCGTTCTCCATGACGGTGACCGAGCTCGCGTTGCCCACGGTCTGCACTGCGGCCGAGGGGACCGCCAACGCGTTCGCGGCGTTCGCGACGGTGATGGTGACGCTGGCCGACTGGCCCGGCTTGAGGTTCGCGGGCGGGCTGGTCAACGACAACGTGGTGCCGTACTGCACGACGTTGCTCGCGGTCGTCGGGAGCAGGTCGATCGCGACCACCGCCGCCTGGATGGGCTGGTTGGGCAGCGCGTTGACGGTGACGGTCGCGGCCTGGCCCACCTTGAGCTTGCTGACGTCGCTCTCGGCCACGTCCGCGTGCAGGGTGAGGTTCTTCAGGTCGGTGACGACGAAGTCGCCGGAGGCCGTCGTGCTGCTCGAACTCGCCCCGGACCCGCCCGACCCCGCCTTGCCGCCGACGGCCACGTTCACCGCGGTGACCGTGCCGTCGCCCGGCGCGGCCAGGGTCATCCCGGCGAGGGTGGCCTTGGCCTGGTCCCTCGACAGCACCGCCTGGGTGACCTGGTTGTCGAGCTGGTCGGTGTCCTTGCCCTCCGCCTCGGCGGTGTCCCGGTTGGTGACCGCCTGGCTGAGGTTGTTCTGGGCGATGGTCAGCTGCAGCTTGGCCTGGGACGTGTCCAGGGTGCCGAGGGTCTGCCCCTTGGTCACCACGTCGCCGACCTTGACGTTGACCGTGGCGACGGTGCCGGAGCTGCCGAAGGACGCCGTCCCCGTGTAGCCGCTCTGCACCGCACCGGACGCCGTCACCGTCTCGGTGACGTCCCTGGCCGTGACCGCCGCCGTCCGCGTGGTCGCGGCGGCAGCCGGTTCGGTGCCGGAGTCGAAGAAGAAGTAGTACCCGCCGAGCCCTACCCCGACCAGGACCACAGCCAAGAGCCCGTTGACGAGCCACCCGCGTCTCATAGCCGGATATCTTCGACACGGACGCTGTGGCCGACCTACGAGAAAGCCGGCAGTTCCCTGTGAGTCCTATAGGCCCTCTCGGAGGCGTGTGGCCAACCCTTCGATGATGCGGGCGCTGTCATCCGGGGCGAAGGAGACATCCCGGATGAACCCGACCGCCTCTTGGTAGATGCCCACGTCCACCGGCCGGTGGAGCCACAGCGTGGACGTCTTGGTCGCGACGAAGACCACCGGTCCTATGCGCTTGGAGTCGATGACGGTGAAGGGACCGTCCAACCCGGGGTGCCATCCGAGCCCTGCCGGGGTTATCCGGAGCTCTATATGTGGGCGACGGGTCATCGCCACTAGGTAATCCAACTGCTCCACGGCAGCCTCTTTGCCACCTATGTGCTGATGCAGAGCGGACACCCCTATCAGCGCGGTGTACCTAGTGGGCCTGTCGCCGGTAAGAACCTCTTGGCGCCGCAACGTGGTCTCAACCTCGTGGTCGCTGCGCGGGATCGACCTAAGAACCGCCGGGGTCTGCAACAGCTCCGGCAAGACCAATGGCGAAACTTGCACGATGCCACTGGCACTCCGCTCGCACTCCACATAGGCCGCCGCCTGCTGCTGCCGCTCGATCTCGGTGGCCGCGAACCACTGTGGATCGTCCAGCCGGTACGCGAGGGTCATCAGCTCATCGTGGCGCGCACCGTCCACCCCGTAGGTGGCGAACATGCGGGAAACCAGTTCGGGCCTGGGAGTCCGGTTCCCGTTCTCGTAGCGCGACAGCGTCGGCGCGTCCCGGTCGAGCGACTTGGCCACCTCGCGGAGGGTCAGGTCACTGGCTTCCCTGGTGCGGCGCAGCACGTTGCCCAACGCGACGCCTTTGGGCGTCCTCGCCATGCTTCTACCCCTTTGTTGACAGGCCGGAGACAACCAACGGTGACCGACCGGACGACGAAATCGCCGGATGCTCGTATCGCAAACGCGTCGCGGAACCCGGCGGGACGGCACGAGACTGGCGGTGAATCGGTTTCTGATTGTAGATCACAGGACACGGAGTTGGTGATGACCGGTACCCGCGACCCCATCACGGAAGCGGAAGCGCTGCGGCGTTTCCCGGAACTGGGCGCCTTGGTGGCACTGCGCGAACGGCAGTGGCGATTCCACCTGCTCGGCGAGAACGACGAACTGGTCGCCGTCGCCGCGACGCACACCGAGGAGCGGTTCACCGACGCGGTGTTCGTCTTCGACCGCCACCACGTGCTGGCGAACCGCCTCGTCGCCGACGGGGTGGTGTGGATGAAGGACGGCACGGACCTGGTCGAGGTGGTCACCGACCTGCTGGCGCTGCCGCTGCCGGGTGAACCGGGCGCGCCGAGCCTGGTCATCCGGTCGACCTCGTTGTGGATCCCGTGAGCGGCGGCGACCTCTGGCAGCTGGTCCTAGGACTCATCGTGCCGGTGCTGCTCGTCTACGCGGCGCTGGTGTGGTGGAGCTGTTCCCGAGATCGATGGAAGTAGCACATTGTAATCAGCACTTTCCCAGGCCATCCGCCGGTCTTCGGTCCGGTTTCGCCGATGTGGGCGGACAGGAAAACGCCCCGGGTTCGCGCCCGGGGCGTTTCTGCCGTGAATGGGTCCTAGGACTCGCGGAGGATCAGGCGAACACACCGTTCAGCCAGTTCTGCCACGCCTCGGTGGTCTTGTCCGCGTCGGCGGCACCGAACAGGTGGTGCGCGAGCGACACCGGCGCGCCCCACGGCTCGCGGCAGTAGAAGCGGTAGAGCGCGTCACCGGAGCGGAGGCCGATGAACTGACCCTCCAGGTAGTCGACCTCGACGTCGACCGGGTCGAGGCCGGGCACGTCCACCTTGATCCGGTCGCCGACGGCGGTGACGCCGAGAGCGCGGCGCACCACGTCCACCGAGCCCTGCGCGGTGGACGCTTCTGGGCCGTCCGCAGCCACGTAGGTCGCGGCCTGCCCCGGGAAGAACTTGACGTACTGCCCGAGGGAGTGGAGGTAGAAGTCGGTGTGCTTGCCCGCGCCGTCGTACTGGGTGTCCCAGTCGTCGGTGAAGATGCCGCTGTGGACGTACCGGAGCACGGTGGTGCCGCCGTCGCGCGCCTCGATGATGTGCTCGAGGGCGTTGAACCAGCCGTCCGGCCCGTCGGTGCGGACCGACGCCTGGTGCGGCGGGTCCCACACCGTGATGCGACTACCGGACTCGTCGACGGATCCGTCCGAGCCGGGCCACGGCATCGGGAACAGCCAGGAACCGTTGTTCTCGGTGATGGCGTTGAAGACCTGCTCCGGGGTGGCCTCGACGACGATCTCGCGGCGGATCTCGAACTGCTTCGACATGGCTGGGGTTCCTTCCGGGTTCTGGGGGTGCTGCGGTTCAGCGGTCGTGCTGGGGCTTGGGACTGGGGTGCAACGCGACGATGAAGCGGTGCTTGCGGCCGTTGGGCGCGTCCTCGGTGTGGTACTTGCGGACGAGGTCGGCGACCACGTCCTGCAGTTCGCCCGCGAAGGCGGCCCGGTCGGCCGCCGTGGCGAAGGTGATCTCGGCATCGCTGGCATAGGTCGCCAGCCGCTGCTTCGCCGCCGTCGCGCCGGCGATGAGCTGACCCAACTCCCGCACCAAACGCGCGGCCAAGGCGAGCAGCCACCGCGCGGAGAGCTGGTCCGGCGACTTCGACGGATCGGGGGCCACCGCGGAGAGCGCAGCAGGCGAGATCACGTAAGAGGCCGCGGTGGCCCTGAGAACGCGCTCCGTGCAGTTGCCCTTGCGCCGCTCCTCGACGAGCTCGACCAAGCCGTGCTTCTCGAGGGCGCGGAGGTGGTAGTTGACCTTCTGCCGGGGCAGCCCGACCACCTCGGCCAGCGAACTGGCCGAACCGGGCTCCGCGAGCGCGGCCAGCAGGGCTGAGCGCACCGGGTCCAGCGTGACCTCGGCAGCCGCCGGGTCGTCGATCACCGCTACGTCGAACATGGGACAACCCTCTCACCGACAACTTTTCTTGTCAAGGACGACTTGAGTTGTCGGTGACTGAACGCCGTACCCTGCTCTGACCTGCCCATCTCCGCCCCGATCGGGAGCCCATGCCCACCTACGCGCTGCTCGTGCGGCCCGCCCTCAACCGCGTCTACGCCGACTCGTCGGTGGACCTGATGGCCGCCGAACTGGCCGTGTTCGGCGACCGGGTGCTCGGCGGGCGGATCGGCGGGATCGAGCCGGTGCGCATCGGCGGGGTCCCCTACCTCGGCTTCGACGCCGAAGGCCTCGACGACCGCGACGTCCGCTACCTCGCGAACCTGTCCTCCGCCTACGCGCTGTTCGAGCGGCGGGACGACCTGCTCGCACCGGTGGAACTGGCCGGGCTGGACCGGTTCGACGACGACCTGATCACCATCCAGAAGTACTCGGGCAAGACCAACGAGCACTTCACCAAGCTGATGCTCAACCTCGCCGTGGCGTCATCGGAGTTCGCCGGGGAGATGCTCGACCGCAGGCTCCGCGTGCTGGACCCCCTGTGCGGGCGGGGGACGACGCTCAACCAGGCGCTGATGTACGGGTACGACACCGCCGGGATCGACCTGGACATGAAGGACTTCGACGCGTACTCGACGTTCCTGCAGACCTGGCTCAAGCGCAAGCGGCTCAAGCACACCGCCGAGGTCACCCGCGTCCGCCGCGAGGGCAAGGTCATCGCGCGCCGGTTGACCGCATCGGTCGGGATCGACAAGGAGAGCTACAAGGCCGGGGACGCCCTCAGCCTCGACTACGTCAACGCCGACACCACAGAGGCGGCGAAGTTCCACCGCGCGTCCACTTTCGACGTGATCGTGGCTGACGCCCCTTACGGCGTGCAGCACGGCAGCCGCGCGGGCGGCGGACTCCACCGCGGCCCTCTAGAGCTGGTCCAGGCGGCACTACCGGGCTGGGCGTCGTTGCTGCGCGCGGGCGGGACCGTAGTGCTGTCGTGGAACACCAATGTGGTTCCGCGGGAGGCACTGGTTGACGCATTGGCATCCGCGGGGCTGACACCACTCGACGAGGGGCCGTACCTGGGCTTCTCCCACCGGGTCGACCAGGCGATCGTGCGGGATGTCGTAGTCGCGCGTAAGTGAGCCGTGGCCCTAACCACGCAGAGCGGCTAAGAGCGCGTCCACGTCCTCATCGGACGTGACGATGCTCGGCCCTACGCGCACGTGCCGCTCGTTGTATGGAGTGACCGAGGCAGAGACGCCCTTCGCCGCCAGTGCCGCCACCACCGCCTGGGGCTGCACTGTGTCGACGTCGAAGCAGATGATCCCCGCCGACAACTCAGGTGCGGCAGGGGTGACGACCCGGATC